>NZ_JARAXP010000001.1:442848-1112782 GCF_033793965.1 Streptomyces sp. ME02-8801-2C
TGCAGTAGGTGAGTGATGGGGTGACGCAGGAAGGTAGTCCATCCCGGGCGGTGGTTGTCCCGGGGTAAGGGTGTAGGACGGTGTGTAGGCAAATCCGCACACCACATAGTCTGAGACCTGATGCCGAGCCGATTGTGGTGAAGTGGATGATCCTATGCTGTCGAGAAAAGCCTCTAGCGAGTTTCATGGCGGCCCGTACCCTAAACCGACTCAGGTGGTCAGGTAGAGAATACCGAGGCGTTCGGGTGAACTATGGTTAAGGAACTCGGCAAAATGCCCCCGTAACTTCGGGAGAAGGGGGGCCACGCTTGGTGAGGAGACTTGCTCTCCGAGCTGGGGGTGGCCGCAGAGACCAGCGAGAAGCGACTGTTTACTAAAAACACAGGTCCGTGCGAAGCCGTAAGGCGATGTATACGGACTGACGCCTGCCCGGTGCTGGAACGTTAAGGGGACCGGTTAGTCACATTTCGGTGTGGCGAAGCTGAGAACTTAAGCGCCAGTAAACGGCGGTGGTAACTATAACCATCCTAAGGTAGCGAAATTCCTTGTCGGGTAAGTTCCGACCTGCACGAATGGCGTAACGACTTCTCGACTGTCTCAACCATAGGCCCGGTGAAATTGCACTACGAGTAAAGATGCTCGTTTCGCGCAGCAGGACGGAAAGACCCCGGGACCTTTACTACAGTTTGATATTGGTGTTCGGTTCGGCTTGTGTAGGATAGCTGGGAGACTGTGAAGCGGGCACGCCAGTGCTTGTGGAGTCGTCGTTGAAATACCAGTCTGGTCGTGCTGGATGTCTAACCTGGGTCCGTGATCCGGATCAGGGACAGTGTCTGATGGGTAGTTTAACTGGGGCGGTTGCCTCCTAAAGAGTAACGGAGGCGCCCAAAGGTTCCCTCAGCCTGGTTGGCAATCAGGTGTTGAGTGTAAGTGCACAAGGGAGCTTGACTGTGAGACCGACGGGTCGAGCAGGGACGAAAGTCGGGACTAGTGATCCGGCGGTGGCTTGTGGAAGCGCCGTCGCTCAACGGATAAAAGGTACCCCGGGGATAACAGGCTGATCTTCCCCAAGAGTCCATATCGACGGGATGGTTTGGCACCTCGATGTCGGCTCGTCGCATCCTGGGGCTGGAGTCGGTCCCAAGGGTTGGGCTGTTCGCCCATTAAAGCGGTACGCGAGCTGGGTTTAGAACGTCGTGAGACAGTTCGGTCCCTATCCGCTGCGCGCGCAGGAACATTGAGAAGGGCTGTCCCTAGTACGAGAGGACCGGGACGGACGAACCTCTGGTGTGCCAGTTGTTCTGCCAAGGGCATGGCTGGTTGGCTACGTTCGGGAGGGATAACCGCTGAAAGCATCTAAGCGGGAAGCCTGCTTCGAGATGAGTGTTCCCACCTCCTTGAGAGGGTAAGGCTCCCAGTAGACGACTGGGTTGATAGGCCAGATCTGGAAGCCCGGTAACGGGTGGAGGTGACTGGTACTAATAGGCCGAGGGCTTGTCCTCAGTTGCTCGCGTCCACTGTGTTGGTTCTGAAACCACGAACAACCCCATTGCCCATGGTCACGGGTGGTGGTGCGGTTGAGTTGTTTCACTGTGTTTCGGTGGTCATAGCGTGAGGGAAACGCCCGGTTACATTCCGAACCCGGAAGCTAAGCCTCACAGCGCCGATGGTACTGCAGGGGGGACCCTGTGGGAGAGTAGGACACCGCCGAACAAATATTGAAAAAGGGTTGGATCCTGAACTTCGGTTCGGGGTCCAACCCTTTTTTATTGTGCGTCACTTGACGTTCACGTCGCGAGCCCAACATCCAGAGCATGGGTACCGCTGAAATGCTCAGGGCCGCCGGAGTCGGAATCGGCGACGAGGTCGTCGTGTCGGCCTTCGGGAACGTGGAAGTCACCGAGGCGGTGATCACGGCCGGTGGGACACCGGTGTTCGCCGACATAGATCCCGTGACGTACTGCCTGGACCCGGCAGCTGTCGAGGCGGCCACAACTGCGCGGACCGCGGCCGTCGTTGTCGTACACCGCTTTGGCCGGCCTGCCGACATGGGGCGGTTGCTCGAGGTCGGGCAGCGGCACGGGCTGTTGGTGTTGCAGCACAGGGAGTCCGAGGCGCCGTACGGCGAGATCGCTCAGCGGCGGCAGCGCGCGGCGTTTCTCGATCTGCGGCTGCGGGGTGTGCGTACGCCCCACGACGGGGACGGGCACACGTATCAGCAGTACGTGGTGCGAGTGCCCGGCAATGGGCGGCCCGATCGGGATGCCTTCGCCCGCGCCTTGCGGGCCAGGGGAGTTGACTGCCGGGTGCCGGTGAAGGCGCCGGTGCATCGCATGCCGGTGTTCAGGTCCTGTGTCTCGCTGCCCGAGACCGAGCTGGCGGTCGACGAGACTCTGGCGTTGCCGGTGGACGCCTCTTTGACCAAACGGGAAATGCAGCGGATCGTGTCGGCGTGCAACTCTCTCGGGGGACTGTTGCAGCCCGCGTTCTGATTGCGCGGGCGTAGTTGGGAGCACGGGCCTGTTCGGGGTATGATCTATTTCGTTGCCGCGAGGGAAACCTCGAAAGGTGACCGGCCCCCCTAGCTCAGTCGGCAGAGCGTCTCCATGGTAAGGAGAAGGTCAACGGTTCGATTCCGTTGGGGGGCTCCACACAGAAGGCCCCGCCCAATCGGGCGGGGCCTTCTGCATGTCTGCAGTCAGTTCTTCTGGAGGCCCGGCACACGCATCGCGAGGATCGCCATGTCGTCGGACGGGGCGTCGGAGGCGAAGCGTTCGACGGCTCGCATGATGCGGGCCGCGACCGCGCCGGCCGTCAGGCCCGTACATGTCGTCAGGACGTCGGTCAGGCCGTCGTCGCCCAGCATGCGGGCGCCCTCGCGGCGTTCGGTGACGCCGTCCGTCACGCAGAGGAGGACGTCGCCGGGGTCGAGGGTGATCGTCTGCTCGTACAGCTCCAGGTCCTCCAGAACGCCCAGGAGCGGCTGGGGTTCGGCTGCCGGTTCCACCGTGCCGTCCTGACGCAGGCGGAGCGGGAGGGGGTGGCCGGCGCAGACGATCTTGAGTACGGCGCTGCCGTCCTCCTGCGGCCACAGTTCGCCGTACAGAAGAGTCAGGAAGCGGCTGCGGGCGCCCTCGTCGAGGATCGCCGAGTTCAGGCGTTCCAGGACCGCCGGGCCGCCGAAGCCCTCCCTGGCGAGCAGGCGGAGGGCGTGGCGGGCCAGGCCTGTCACTGCTGCGGCCTCCGGGCCCGTACCGCAGACGTCGCCGATGGCGAAGCCGTAGGCGCCGTCGCGGATGGGGAAGAGGTCGTAGAAGTCGCCGCCGACCTCGTTGCCCTCGCCGGCCGCGCGGTAGATGACCTCCACCTCCACGCCGTCGATCTCCGGCAACTCCGGGGGCAAGAGGCTGCGTTGGAGCGACTGGCTGATGGCGGTGCGTTCCGAGTAGAGGCGGGCGTTGTCCAGGGCCAGGGCGGCCCGGCGGCTCAAATCCTCGGCCAGTTCAAGGATCTCCTGGCGGAAGTGTTCGTCGGTCGGCTTGCCGAGGGTGAGCATGCCGATCACACGGTTGCGGGCGACCAGGGGGAGGACGACTGTCTCGCCGCCGACTGCCGCCGCCGTGGCGAGGGTCGTACCGATGCCCGAGCTGACCGTGGTGGTGGGCGAGTTGAGGCCCAGGCTGCGCATGGACGTACGCAGGGCTGCCTGGTGGGCGGCTGCCGCGGGGGCCGACCAGACGCGGGCGCCCGGTGTGGGGACCGGGTCCGGCGGGGCGATCTTGGACAGGAGGGCCTTGAGGCCGTCGATGCGGTCCTCGTCCTCGTGCAGGACGTACGAGAGGTAGGGCTCGGAGGCCTGGTCGGCGATCGTGTAGACCGCGCACCAGGTGGCCAGGGTCGGGACCGTCATCTGGGCCATGAGAGCCAGGGTCTGGTCGCGGTCGAGCGTTCCCGCGAGGAGATCGGAGGCCTCCACCAGGAAGCTGAGGGAGCCTCGGCGCAGTCGTTCCAGTTCTCCCAGGCGGGCCGACTCCACCGCCAACGCGATGCGGTCGGCGGCGAACTGGAGACGGAGGGCCTCCTCGTTCGTGTAGCGGCCGGGGGACTCGGCGGCCACGCCCAGGGCGCCGGTGAGGCGGCCCTCCACCTTCAGGGGGACGGTGACGACCGAGCGCATGCCCGTGCCGCTCAGGAGGGGGACGGCACCGGGGACGGCCGAGAGGTCGTCGTGTACGGCCGGCATACGGGCCGAGCCGTAGCGGCCGGGGCCCGCCTCGACCGGGACGCGGGCGAAGCGCTGGCGGGCGGAGGGCAGACCGGTGGAAGCCCGTACCTCCAGCTCTGTTTCGTCGTCGGTGGCGAGGAGGAGGAAGGCGGAGTCCGCGTCGAGCATGTCCCGGGCGCGCTCCACCGTGCGCTGGAGCAGGCCGTCGAGGTCGTCCGGTGCCGGGGAGCCGATGAACACCTCGAAGGGGTCGGTGTTCGGGCCCTCCGAGCTTGACGTCGTGTCGGACGAGCTGCCGCGGAGCGGGGTCTGCAGGACCGCCCGTTCGTGGTCGCGTACGAGGAGGCAGACCGTGGAGGGCTCGCCGTCCGTGTCGCGGACGCGGAGGTGGGAGGCGTACACCGGGATGACGCGGCCGTTGGCGCCCCTTATGCCGTAGCTGCCTTCCCAGCGGGAGAGCTGGAGGGCGTCGGCGATGCCGGTGCTGGTGCCGGGGGTGTGCGGCCACGCTGCGAGATCGGTGAGGGGTTTGCCGATGACGGACTCGGGCGCGTACCCGAAGAGTTCCTCGGCGTCCTCGTTCCACGCCGCGATGGATCCGGCGCGGTCGATCTGGATGACCGCGACCCTGACCCGGCCGTCGGCCAGCGGGAGGAGAGCGGCCGGCAGGGAGGGGCCGGCGGAGCGGGTGCCCACCGCGCGTTCGGGAAGGTCGAGTTGGAACCAGACCTGTTTCTGTGTGGGCGTGTACTCGACGCCCCAGCGTCCGGCCAGCGCCGCGCACAGCTGGAGGCCGCGGCCTCCCTCCCGGTCGGGGCTGCCCATGTTGACGGGCGAACCCTGGAGGGGGATCTCCCGCTCCGGGTAGCGGTCGGCCACCTCGACGCGTACGCCGTCGTCACTGCGTAGACACAGGACGTCCGCGGAGGTGCCCGCGTGGATCACGGCGTTGGTGACCAGTTCGCTCGTGAGGACCACGGCGTCGTCGACGATGTCGGCGAAGCCCCAGCCCTGCAGGGTGTCGCGGACGAAGGAGCGGGCGGTCGCGACCGATCGCCCCACGGGGTCGAAGCTGGCTGCCGCGCGCGCGGTGATCACAGAACTCCTCGTCCGGTTGTCGGCATGCGGCGTGCCGGGGCTGTTCCGCTCCTGCTTGGGCAGAGGCGGGTTCCCCGTCGCCCGGGGATCCTGGGGGGATTCCCCGGGACGCAGTCCGGTGGTCATGGTGCGGTGCCCCTCCGATGCCTGCCCGCTCGTGGTCGTGCCACCGCCCAGACCGGACGGACCGGTGTGGCTGGACAGCCGTATGCAAGGTTACTTACCTTCGCGGTCCCTGAGGATGCAGGTCTGCAGTGTTTACGTCCCGAGAGTGTGCGGACGGTGTGCGAAGGTGCCGAACTGTTATGGCCGGGTTCGGACGGGGTGAAACACTGGGCAGGCTCCAGGAGAAGGTCTGAGCACGGCTGGCAGTATCCGGGTACGCCCGGGTGATGGCAGAGCACACAGAGCAGAAACGGTCGACCCCTTCGGGAGGGACACAGTGGAGTCTGGCGCAGCGACGCGGGGCACAAAGGCGCGCGCGAAAGGCGGACAGTACCCCAGTAATCGGCGTAAACCACGCAATGGGACGATCGAGGTGGACACGGCCTCCCTGGATCGGTTGCTGTCGGCGCTGGAGTCGATGCGTGACGGGAACTTCCGGAAACGGCTCACGGTGTCCGGCGACGGCGTCATGTCGGAGATCGCGGCGGTCTTCAACGAGGTGGCCGACCGCAATCTCCATGTGACGGGTGAACTGTCGCGCGTACGGCGCATGGTGGGGCGCGAGGGGAAGTTGACGGAGCGGCTGGAGGTGGGGGTCAGCGAGGGCTCGTGGGCCGCCGCGATCGAGGCCTCGAACGCGCTCGTGGACGATCTCGTACGTCCGGTCTCCGAGGTCGGGCGGGTGCTGAGCGCCGTCGCGGAGGGGGACCTCTCCCCTCGTATGGAGCTGCGGGCGCATGTCGCGGACGGCAACGGGCATCCGCTGCGCGGGGAGTTCCTCAAGGTCGGGCGCACGGTCAACAATCTTGTCGACCAGCTGTCGACGTTCACCGACGAGGTCACGCGTGTGGCCAGTGAGGTCGGTACGGAGGGCAAGTTGGGCGGTCAGGCCCAGGTGCGCGGGATGTCCGGTTCGTGGCGGGATCTCACGGACTCCGTCAACACGATGGCGTACCGGCTGACGGCGCAGGTGCGGGACATCGCGCTGGTGACGACCGCGGTCGCCAAGGGTGATCTGTCGCGCAAGGTCACGGTTCACGTGGCCGGCGAGATGCTGGAGCTGAAGAACACCGTCAACACGATGGTGGACCAGCTGTCGTCCTTCTCCTCCGAGGTGACGCGAGTCGCGCGCGAGGTGGGTACGGAGGGCGAGCTCGGCGGGCAGGCGCAGGTGCCCGGCGTGGACGGGGTGTGGAAGGACCTCACCGATTCGGTGAACCTCATGGCCGGCAACCTGACGGCCCAGGTGCGCGGGATCGCGCAGGTAACGACCGCGGTCGCCAACGGTGATCTGTCGCAGAAGGTGACCGTTTCGGCACGCGGTGAGATGGCGCAGCTCGCCGAGACGATCAATCAGATGACCGAGACGCTGCGCACGTTCGCGGACGAGGTGACCCGGGTCGCCAATGAGGTCGGTGGCGAGGGGCGGCTCGGCGGTCAGGCGAATGTGCCGGGTGCGGCGGGAACGTGGAAGGACCTCACCGATTCGGTGAACACGGTTTTCCGCAACATCACCACCCAGGTGCGGGACATCGCGTCGGTGACGACGGCCGTGGCCAGTGGTGACCTGTCGCAGAAGGTCACCGTCGATGTGGCCGGCGAGATGCTGGAGATGAAGAACACCGTCAACACGATGGTGGACCAGTTGTCCTCCTTCGGTGACGAAGTCACGCGGGTGGCGCGGGAGATCGGTGTCGAGGGTGAGCTGGGCGGCCAGGCTCAGGTGCCCGGGGCGGCCGGTACCTGGAAGGATCTGACGGACTCCGTCAACACCGCGTTCCGCAACCTCACCGGTCAGGTGCGCAACATCGCGCAGGTGACGACGGCGGTGGCCAACGGCGATCTGTCGCAGAAGGTCACCGTGGACGTCTCCGGCGAGATGCTCGAGCTGAAGAACACCGTCAACACGATGGTGGATCAGCTGTCGACCTTCGCCGACCAGGTGACGCGTATGGCGCGTGACGTGGGTACGGAGGGCCGGCTCGGCGGTCAGGCGCGGGTGGACGGCGTCAGCGGCACCTGGAAGGACCTCACCGACTCCGTCAACTTCATGGCGGGCAACCTGACGTCCCAGGTGCGGCAGATCGCGCAGGTGACGACGGCGGTGGCGCGGGGTGACCTGTCGCAGAAGATCGAGGTCGACGCGCGCGGCGAGATCCTCGAACTGAAGAACACCATCAACACCATGGTCGATCAGCTCAGTGCCTTCGCCGAGCAGGTGACCCGGGTGGCCCGTGATGTGGGTACGGAGGGTCGGCTCGGCGGCCAGGCGCAGGTGCCCGGTGTCGCCGGTGTGTGGCGTGACCTGACCGACTCCGTGAACGGCATGGCGGGCAACCTCACCTCCCAGGTGCGCAACATCGCGCAGGTCGCGACGGCGGTGGCCCGGGGTGATCTGTCGCAGAAGATCGGTGTGGACGCGCGTGGCGAGATCCTGGAGCTGAAGAACACCCTCAACACGATGGTGGACCAGCTGTCGAACTTCGCCGAGCAGGTCACGCGGGTGGCGCGTGAGGTGGGTACGGAGGGCATCCTCGGCGGTCAGGCCGAGGTGCAGGGTGTCTCCGGCACCTGGAAGGACCTCACGCAGTCCGTGAACTTCATGGCGAACAACCTGACCATCCAGGTGCGCAACATCGCCGAGGTGACGACCGCGGTCGCCAAGGGCGATCTGTCGAAGAAGATCACTGTTGACGCGAAGGGCGAGATCCTCGAACTCGTCACGACGGTCAACACGATGGTCGATCAGCTGTCGTCGTTCGCCGAGCAGGTGACCCGGGTGGCCCGCGAGGTGGGTACGGAGGGCATCCTCGGTGGTCAGGCCCATGCGTCGGGCGTGACGGGCATCTGGAAGGACCTCACCGACAACGTCAACCTGATGGCGAACAACCTGACCGTGCAGGTGCGGAACATCTCCCAGGTGGCGGCGGCCGTCGCCAACGGCGATCTGACGCGGACGGTGACGATCGAGGCGCGTGGTGAGGTCGCGCAGCTCGCCGACACCTTCAACACCATGGTGAAGACGCTGAGTTCGTTCGCCGACCAGGTCACCAAGGTGGCCCGTGAGGTGGGTACGGACGGCATCCTGGGCGGGCAGGCGCGGGTGCCGGGTGTGGCCGGCACCTGGAAGGACCTGACCGAGTCGGTGAACGGGATGGCGTCCAACCTGACCGGCCAGGTGCGCAACATCGCCATGGTGACGACGGCCATCGCCAAGGGTGACCTGACGAAGAAGATCGACATTGACGCTCGGGGCGAGATCCTCGAGCTCAAGACGACGATCAACACGATGGTTGACCAGCTGTCGTCCTTCGCCGAGGAGGTCACCCGGGTCGCCCGGGAGGTGGGTACGGAGGGCCAGCTCGGCGGCCAGGCACGCGTGCGTGACGTCGACGGCACCTGGCGCGACCTCACCGAGTCGGTGAACGAGATGGCCGGGAACCTGACCCGGCAGGTGCGTGCCATCGCGCGCGTGGCGACGGCGGTGACCCGCGGTGACCTCAACCTGAAGATCGACGTGGACGCCGCCGGCGAGATCCAGGAGCTGCAGGACTACATCAACAAGATGATCGCCAACCTGCGAGACACCACGATCGCCAACAAGGAACAGGACTGGCTCAAGGGCAACCTGGCCCGTATCTCGGCCCTGATGCAGGGCCGCCGGGATCTGGACGACGTGGCTTCGCTGATCATGAGCGAGCTGACGCCGGTCGTGACCGCCCAGCACGGCGCGTTCTTCCTGGCGATGCAGACGGTAGACGGCAAGGAGGCGGGCAGCGCTCCGGAGAACGCGTACGAACTGCGCATGCTCGGGTCGTACGGCTACTCCATGGGCTCCATGCCGACCTCGTTCAGGCCCGGTGAGGCGCTGGTCGGGACGGCCGCCCAGGAGAAGCGCACGATCCTGGTGGAGAACGCGCCAAGCGGTTATCTGAAGATCTCCTCGGGGCTCGGCGAGGCGCCGCCCGCGCAGGTGATCGTGCTGCCGCTGCTGTTCGAGGGCAAGGTGCTCGGGGTCATCGAACTGGCGTCGTTCACGCCGTTCACACAGATCCAGAAGGACTTCCTGAACCAGATCGCCGAGATGATCGCGACCAGCGTCAACACGATCTCCGTCAACACCAAGACGGAGGTGCTGCTGAAGCAGTCGCAGGAGCTGACCGAGCAGCTCAGGGAGCGTTCGGCCGAGCTGGAGAACCGGCAGAAGGCGCTTCAGTCGTCCAACGCGGAGCTGGAGGAGAAGGCCGAACTGCTGGCCCAGCAGAACCGCGACATCGAGGTCAAGAACACGGAGATCGAGGAGGCGCGGCAGGTCCTGGAGGAGCGCGCCGAGCAACTCGCCGTGTCGATGCGCTACAAGAGCGAGTTCCTCGCCAACATGTCGCACGAACTGCGTACGCCGCTCAACTCGCTGCTGATCCTGGCCAAGCTGCTCGCCGACAACGCGGACACCAACCTCACCCCGAAGCAGGTGGAGTTCGCCGAGACGATCCACGGGGCGGGCTCGGACCTGCTCCAGCTGATCAACGACATCCTCGACCTGTCGAAGGTCGAGGCGGGCAAGATGGACGTCTCGCCGACGCGTATCGCCCTTGTCCAGCTCGTGGACTACGTGGAGGCCACCTTCCGGCCGCTGACCGCGGAGAAGCGCCTCGACTTCTCCGTGCGGGTCTCGCCGGATCTGCCCGCCACGCTGCACACCGACGAGCAGCGGTTGCTCCAGGTGCTGCGCAACCTGCTGTCCAACGCGGTGAAGTTCACCGACTCGGGAGCGGTGGAGCTGGTGATCCGGCCGGCCGGCGCGGAGGTTCCGGTGGCCATCCGGGAGCAGTTGCTCGAGGCGGGCTCGCTGCGGGACGCGGACGCGGACCTGATCGCGTTCTCGGTGACCGACACCGGTATCGGTATCGCCGCGAGCAAGATGCGGGTGATCTTCGAGGCGTTCAAGCAGGCGGACGGCACGACCAGCCGCAAGTACGGCGGTACGGGCCTGGGGTTGTCCATCTCGCGGGAGATCGCGCGGCTGCTCGGCGGTGAGATCCACGCGCAGAGCGAGCCGGGCCGGGGCTCGACGTTCACGCTCTATTTGCCGCTGCACCCGAGTGAACTGCCCCCGCAGGGCTATGCGCAGCTGGCGCCTTCCCTGGAGGTCGGCGAGTTGTTGGCCTCCGACGCGGAGCGTGCCGGGGCGGACCTCGGGACGCCGGCCGAGGTGAAGTCGTACCAGGAGGCGCAGAACGGGCCCGCCGCGCTCTTCAGGCGGCGCCGCAGGGCGGTGTCGGTGGCTGATCTGAACGCATCCTCCCGGGCGAACGGCCATTGGGCGGGCGGCGAGCAGGAGGTGGCGCAGCAGCCGCGCCCGGGGATCAGGTTCGAAGGCGAGAAGGTGCTGATCGTCGACGACGACATCCGTAACGTGTTCGCGCTGACGAGTGTTCTCGAGCAGCACGGGCTGTCGGTGCTGTACGCCGAGAACGGCCGGGAAGGCATCGAAGTCCTGGAACAGCACGACGATGTGACGGTCGTACTGATGGACATCATGATGCCCGAGATGGACGGCTACGCGACGACCACGGCGATCCGCAGGATGCCGCAGTTCGCCGGGCTGCCGATCATCGCGCTGACCGCCAAGGCGATGAAGGGCGACCGGGAGAAGGCGATCGAGTCGGGAGCCTCCGACTATGTGACCAAGCCGGTCGATCCCGACCACCTGCTGTCGGTGATGGAGCAGTGGATGCGGGCGGAGTGACGTTTGAGCTGGGTGTTTCCGTCGCGCGGACGGGAACCCCGGTGTTCACACGGAGTTGCTGACTCAGTGTGGCCGAAGCCGTGTAGAAGTACGGGATTCGGGGAACCTTCTGGTCTCCCGCTACGTTTCTGCTACGTGCACAGTGACATCGCGGTGACAGGGTGTGGCGACAGGCAGGGTGCGGCTACCATGACCGGCACGAGGACGGACGGCGCAAGGGAGCCGTCCGCTGGGGCGGTACCCGGTGGTGCCGCCTCAAGTCCTGAGGACAGGGGAGGCCCCAAGCCGGGGCGAGGAGGGCGGGCCATGGTGCAGAAGGCCAAGATCCTCCTGGTCGATGACCGGCCGGAGAATCTGCTGGCGCTGGAGGCCATCCTCTCTGCGTTGGATCAGACACTGGTGCGGGCATCGTCCGGGGAGGAAGCGCTCAAGGCGCTTCTGACGGACGACTTCGCGGTCATTCTGCTGGACGTGCAGATGCCGGGCATGGACGGTTTCGAGACGGCCGCGCACATCAAGCGGAGGGAGCGGACCCGGGACATCCCGATCATCTTCCTCACCGCGATCAACCACGGTCCGCACCACACCTTCCGGGGGTACGCGGCGGGTGCGGTGGACTACATCTCCAAGCCGTTCGACCCGTGGGTGCTGCGGGCGAAGGTCTCGGTGTTCGTCGAGCTGTATATGAAGAACTGCCAACTCCGGGAGCAGGCAGCCCTGTTGCGGCTTCAGCTGGAGGGCGGTGGCGGCAAGACGGCGGTCGGCGCGTCCAAGGAGCCGGCGGGTCTGCTCGCCGAACTGTCCGCGCGGCTCGCGGCCGTCGAGGAACAGGCCGAGGCGCTGTCCAAGCAGCTCGACGACGAGTCGGCGGACGCGGCGGCGGTGGCCACGGCGGCCCATCTCGAACGCAAACTGACCGGTCTGCGCCGGGCACTGGACGCGCTCGAACCAGGCACGGGCAGTGGGGCGCCCGCGCTCCCGTCGCAGAACTGACCCAGAACTCACCCCGACATCGAACGTAGTTGCGCGTGAGCGCGCGTCAGTTTCGTGCTCACGCAACGCGACACGAACGGGTGAAGCAGTAGGCGCACGTGTCCGCTGTCGTCTCCACCGGTAACCTCACACCCATGGCCTCACGTCCTTCCGCAGCCAAGAAGCCGCCCGCGAAGAAGGCGGCCGCGAAGAAGGCGGCCGCGCCCGCGAAGGCTCCGGCGAAGAAGGCCGCGGCGAAAAAAGCCCCCGCGAAGAAGGCGCCCGCCAAGAAGGCCGCGGCGAAGAAGGTCGCGCCCCCTCCGGCCCCCAGTCCCACCGGCGGTATCTACCGCCTCGTACGCGCGCTGTGGCTGGGCATCGCGCACGGCGTCGGTGCCGTGTTCCGGGGCATAGGACAAGGTGCGAAGAACCTCGACCCGGCCCATCGGAAGGACGGCGTGGCACTGCTGTTGCTCGCCCTCGCGCTGATCGTCGCCGCGGGTACCTGGTCCAGCCTGCGCGGGCCCGTCGGTGACCTCGTCGAGATGCTGGTCACCGGCGCGTTCGGACGCCTCGACCTGCTCGTGCCCATACTGCTGGCGGTCATCGCCGTACGGTTCATCAGGCACCCCGAACAGCCGGATGCCAACGGCCGGATCGTGATCGGTCTGTCCGCGCTCGTCATCGGTGTGCTCGGGCAGGTCCACATCGCGTGCGGCGCCCCCGCCCGCAGCGACGGCATGCAGGCCATAAGGGACGCCGGCGGGCTCATCGGCTGGGGAGCGGCGACCCCGCTGACGTACACCATGGGCGAGGTTCTCGCGGTACCGCTGCTGGTGCTGCTCACCGTGTTCGGGCTGCTCGTCGTCACCGCGACGCCCGTCAACGCGATTCCGCAGCGGTTGCGGCAGCTCGGGATCCGGCTCGGGATCCTTCGCGACCCGGAGGAGGACGCTCTTTCCGAGGACGACGAGCGGTACGACGACCAGTGGCGCGAGTCGCTTCCCGCGGGCCCGCGCAGACGCGGGTCCGCCCCCGAGGCGTATGACCCGGACGAGGCCGAGCAGGAGGCGCTCTCCAAGCGCCGGCGCCGCCCCAGGCGCTCCGCTGTGCGGCAGCCCGACCCCGGGCGGCCCATGGACGCCGTGGACGTCGCCGCGGCCGCCGCTGCCGCCCTCGACGGGGCCGTCCTGCACGGAATGCCACCGTCGCCGATCGTCGCCGACCTCACCCAGGGGGTGACCTCGGCCGGAGATCGCGAGGAGACGGCCCGGACGCCCACTCCCGTTCCGGCGGCGCGGCCCAAGCAGGAAAAGCTCAAGGCGGAGCCGGCCAAGGCCGCCGTGCAGGACCTCACGAAGGCGCCGCCGGAGGTGATGCGCGACCTGCCGCCGCGTGCCGAGCAACTGCAGCTCTCCGGGGACATCACCTACTCGCTGCCGTCCCTCGATCTGTTGGAGCGCGGCGGACCGGGCAAGACCCGCAGCGCGGCGAACGACGCCGTGGTGGCCTCCCTCTCGAACGTCTTCATGGAGTTCAAGGTCGACGCCGCGGTCACCGGCTTCACCCGTGGCCCGACGGTCACGCGGTACGAGGTCGAACTGGGCCCCGCGGTGAAGGTCGAGCGCATCACCGCCCTCACCAAGAACATCGCGTACGCCGTCGCCAGCCCCGACGTCCGGATCATCAGCCCGATCCCCGGCAAGTCGGCGGTCGGCATCGAGATCCCCAACACCGACCGCGAGATGGTCAACCTGGGGGACGTGCTCAGGCTGGCCGACGCCGCCGAGGACGACCACCCGATGCTGGTCGCGCTCGGCAAGGACGTCGAGGGCGGTTACGTGATGTCCAACCTCGCAAAAATGCCCCATATGCTCGTCGCAGGTGCGACCGGTTCGGGTAAATCATCCTGTATCAACTGTCTGATCACCTCGGTCATGGTCCGGGCGACTCCCGAGGATGTCCGCATGGTCCTCGTCGACCCCAAGCGCGTCGAGCTGACCGCGTACGAGGGCATCCCGCACCTGATCACGCCGATCATCACCAACCCGAAGCGGGCCGCGGAGGCACTCCAGTGGGTCGTACGGGAAATGGATCTGCGGTACGACGATCTGGCCGCGTTCGGATTCCGGCACATCGACGACTTCAACGAGGCCATCAGGAACGGCAAGGTCAAGCTGCCCGAGGGCAGTGAGCGCGAGCTGCAGCCGTACCCCTATCTGCTGGTGATCGTCGACGAGTTGGCCGACCTGATGATGGTGGCCCCCAGGGACGTCGAGGACGCCATCGTCCGTATCACGCAGCTCGCGCGCGCGGCCGGCATCCACCTCGTCCTCGCCACGCAGCGGCCGTCCGTCGACGTGGTGACCGGGTTGATCAAGGCGAACGTGCCGTCGAGGCTCGCCTTCGCCACCTCCTCCCTGGCCGACTCGCGGGTCATCCTCGACCAGCCCGGCGCCGAGAAGCTGATCGGCAAGGGCGACGGACTGTACCTGCCGATGGGCGCCAACAAGCCCACCCGTATGCAGGGGGCGTTCGTCACCGAGGACGAGGTCGCCGCGATCGTCCAGCACTGCAAGGACCAGATGGCACCGGTCTTCCGGGACGACGTCACCGTGGGCACCAAGCAGAAGAAGGAGATCGACGAGGAGATCGGCGACGACCTCGAACTGCTCTGTGCGGCGGCCGAACTGGTCGTCAGCAGTCAGTTCGGGTCCACGTCGATGCTCCAGCGCAAGCTGCGGGTCGGGTTCGCCAAGGCGGGGCGGCTGATGGACCTCATGGAGACGCGGGGGATCGTCGGGCCGAGCGAGGGGTCCAAGGCTCGTGACGTTCTTGTGAAGGCTGACGGTCTGGACGAGATGCTCGCGGTGATTCGTGGGGAGACTGAGGCGTAGGGAGCCGTCCGGCGTGTCGGCGTCTGTGTGTGCGGCAACCGGGTGGTCGAAAGTGACTCACTCGTAAGGGATCATTGAGCAACCGTTTCCCTTCCTCGTACGTCAAGTTGAGGGAGGCAACAGATCCTTGCCTCTCCAATGACCTCACCATCAGCGTGTCCTGGCCATTCTGATGGCGTACAAAGTCCCTCCGCCCGGTTGCCCGACCCTTCCCGAACCCCCCTAAACTGAACCTCCAGCACAGGTGGCTAAACGCTCGAAAGGCGCCCCCGTGTCCATCGGCAACTCTCCACAAGACGAGCGTCCGTTCGAAGAAGACCGTGACGATCGCGAGGAAGCAGCCCGCCCTTCGATCGGTCGCGCCCTCCAGCAGGCGCGTATCGCGGCCGGGCTGACCGTCGACGACGTCAGTTCCGCCACCCGGGTCCGCATCGCCATCGTGCACGCGATCGAGCAGGACGACTTCGCCCCCTGCGGCGGAGACGTCTACGCGCGCGGGCACATCCGGACCCTCGCCCGTGCCGTCCACCTCGACCCCGAGCCGCTGCTCGCGCAGTTCGCCGACGCCCACGGCGGGCGTCCGGCACCGACTCCGGCCGCGCCCCTGTTCGAGGCGGAACGCATCCGCCCCGAGCGACGCGGACCGAACTGGACCGCGGCGATGGTCGCCGCGATCGTCGCGGTGATCGGCTTCGCCGGTTTCACGCTGGTCAAGGGCGACGACGGGGACGCGAACGCGCGGGCGCAGGTCGCCTCGCCCACGCCCAGCGGCCCGGCCTCGCCCACGCCCAAGAAGGACAAGCCCGCCGACCCGAAGCCGGAACCGTCGGACAGCGCGATCGCGGCGGCGCCGCGCGACAAGGTGACCGTCCAGGTGAGCGCCGCGGACGGACGAAGCTGGATCTCCGCCAAGGACCACAACGGCCGACTGCTCTTCGACGGCCTGCTCAAGCAGGGCCAGTCCCAGACCTTCCAGGACAACGAGGAGATCAACCTCGTCCTGGGTGACGCGGGCGCCATCCAGCTGTACGTGAACGGCAAGAAGATCGAGGACGAGTTCAAGCCGGGGGCCGTCGAACGGCTCACCTACACGAAGGGCGACCCCGAGGTCGGCTGAGCGGTACCGCACTCGCGGGGTTGACACAAACGGGGCTGGCCGGCAACGGCCAGCCCCGTCGACGTGGGGTGTCAGTGGGACGAAGTAGTCTTGAGCCCATGCCTGAACGCCGTACCGTCGCACTCGTCACCCTTGGCTGCGCCCGTAACGAGGTGGACTCGGAGGAGCTCGCAGGCCGCTTGGAGGCGGACGGCTGGCAACTCGTGGAGGACGCCGAGGAAGCGGACGTAGCCGTCGTCAACACCTGTGGCTTCGTCGAGGCCGCCAAGAAGGACTCCGTCGACGCCCTCCTGGAGGCCAACGACCTCAAGGGGCACGGCAGAACCCAGGCCGTCGTGGCGGTGGGCTGCATGGCCGAGCGGTACGGCAAGGAACTCGCCGAGGCCCTGCCCGAGGCCGACGGCGTGCTCGGCTTCGACGACTACGCCGACATCTCCGACCGCCTCCGGACCATCCTCAACGGCGGCATCCACGCCTCGCACACCCCGCGCGACCGGCGCAAGCTGTTGCCGATCAGCCCGGCAGAGCGGCAGGGTGCCGGTGCCGGGGTCGCTCTTCCGGGGCACGGTACGGCCACGGAGGCTGACGCCGGTTCGGTCGCCGGGCCGGTGGAACCGGTCGAGGCGCCCGCCGATCTGCCCGAGGGCGTCGCCCCGGTCTCCGGTCCCCGTGCGCCGCTGCGCCGTCGGCTCGACGGCGCGCCCGTTGCCTCGGTGAAGCTCGCCTCCGGCTGCGACCGGCGGTGCACCTTCTGCGCCATCCCGTCCTTCCGCGGCTCCTTCATCTCGCGCCGCCCGAGCGACGTGCTGAACGAGACCAGGTGGCTCGCCGAGCAGGGCGTCAAGGAGGTCATGCTGGTCTCCGAGAACAACACCTCGTACGGCAAGGACCTGGGCGACATCCGGCTGCTGGAGTCGCTGCTGCCCGAGCTCGCGGACGTCGACGGCATCGAGCGCGTGCGCGTGAGCTACCTCCAGCCCGCCGAGATGCGCCCGGGACTCATCGACGTACTGACGTCGACCCCGAAGGTCGCCCCCTACTTCGACCTCTCCTTCCAGCACTCCGCGCCCGACGTGCTGCGCGCGATGCGGCGCTTCGGTGACACCGACCGCTTCCTGGAACTGCTCGACACCATTCGGAGCAAGGCGCCGCAGGCCGGTGTGCGGTCCAACTTCATCGTGGGCTTCCCCGGCGAGTCCGAGGCCGACCTGGCGGAGCTGGAGCGGTTCCTGAGCAACGCGCGCCTGGACGCCATCGGTGTCTTCGGGTACTCCGACGAGGACGGCACGGAAGCGGCGACGTACGAGAACAAGCTGGACGAGGACGTCGTCGCCGCCCGGCTCGCCCGGGTCTCGCGGCTGGCCGAGGAACTGGTCTCGCAGCGAGCGGAGGAGCGGGTCGGCGAGACGGTGCAGGTGCTGGTCGAGTCGGTGGGCGGCGAGGAGGGCGCGTATGGCCGCGCGGCGCACCAGGCTCCCGAGACGGACGGGCAGGTGCTGTTCACCAACCTCGCCGAGTTCGAGGGCTTCACGAGCGGCGAGGAGCTGACTGTCGGCCGTATGGTCGAGGCCAAGGTCGTCGGTACGGAAGGTGTCGACCTGGTGGCTGAGCTGCTTCCCGGCTCGCTCGGCTCGCACGCGTGTTCGGCGTCAGAGGAGGCGGCCAGATGACCGGAGTCCCGGCATCCGCAGCGGGCGGCCCCTCCAGTGCGCGGAACGCCAAGAGCGTGCCGGGTGCGGTGGGTGTGCCGGGCACGGTGGGGGCCGCCGGCTCTCCGGTCGCTCCCGGGGCTGCCGGCTCCGCTGTGGGGTCCGGCGACTCCCGGGTCTCCGGTGATCAGGGGGGCACGAAGGCGGTGCGCGGCGGGAAGCTGGGGGCCGCGGCCGTCAATCAGGCCAGCCTCTGGAACATCGCGAACATTCTGACGATGATCCGTCTGCTGCTGGTGCCGGGTTTCGTGGCCCTGATGCTGACGGACGGCGGATACGACCCGGCGTGGCGCTCGCTCGCCTGGGCGGCCTTCGCCATCGCCATGATCACCGACATCTTCGACGGCCACCTCGCACGTACGTACGACCTCGTCACAGACTTCGGGAAGATCGCCGACCCCATCGCCGACAAGGCGATCATGGGGGCGGCGCTGATCTGTCTCTCCGCGCTCGGCGATCTGCCGTGGTGGGTGACCGGTGTGATCCTCGGGCGTGAACTCGGGATCACCCTGCTGCGCTTCGTGGTGATCCGCTATGGCGTGATCCCCGCGAGCCGCGGCGGCAAGCTCAAGACGCTCACGCAGGGCGTCGCGGTCGGGATGTACGTGCTGGCGCTGACAGGTCCGCTGGCGACTCTGAGGTTCTGGGTGATGGCCGCGGCGGTCGTACTGACCGTCGTGACCGGCCTCGACTATGTAAGACAGGCCATTGTGCTGCGCAGCCAGGGAATCGCCGAGCGCGAGGCCGCGTCGGCGGAGGCGGAACGGTGAGTTCCACGGCCGCCGACGTGGTGAGACTACTGACGGTGAGAGGCGAGACGCTCGCTGTCGCGGAATCCCTCACGGGCGGACTGGTTGCGGCGGAGATCACATCGGTGCCCGGAGCCTCGAAGGTGTTCCGGGGTGCGGTGACGGCCTACGCAACCGACTTGAAGCACCAGGTGCTCGGTGTCGACGCCGCTCTGCTGGCCGGTAGAGGAGCGGTGGATCCGCAGGTCGCGGCCCAGATGGCGGCCGGCGCGCGCAGGGTTCTCGGTGCTGACTGGGGCGTCGCGACCACCGGCGTCGCCGGCCCGGATCCGCAGGACGGGCAGCCCGTCGGGACGGTTTTCGTCGCCGTGGCCGGCCCCTTCGCGGCGGAAGCCGGGGCCGAATCTGGCGGAAAAGTGGCGTCGCTGCGGTTGAACGGCTCCCGGGCGGAAATTCGTATGGAGAGTGTACGGAGCGTACTCGCACTCCTCCTGGAGGAGATCGCGGGCGAACAGACCGGGAACGAGCGGGCACAGGATACGGAACAGAACGGGGGGACCTGATGTTTGCAGCCCTGAGTGAACACGACATCGCTCCCCGCACGGCCGCGGCGCAAGGCGGTACGGTGGGGCGTGAAGGATGCGGCTACGCGGTCCGAGGAGGGAGCCACCGATGATTCTGCTCCGTCGCCTGCTGGGTGACGTGCTGCGTCGGCAGCGCCAGCGCCAGGGCCGTACTCTGCGCGAAGTCTCCTCGTCCGCCCGAGTCTCACTCGGCTATCTCTCCGAGGTGGAGCGGGGGCAGAAGGAGGCATCCTCCGAACTGCTGTCCGCTATCTGCGACGCGCTGGACGTACGGATGTCCGAGCTCATGCGGGAAGTGAGCGACGAGCTCGCCCTCGCGGAGCTGGCCCAGTCTGCTGCGGCCAACGAGCCTGTACCCACGCCGGTGCGTCCCATGCTGGGTTCCGTATCGGTGGCCGGTGTGCCACCGGAACGGGTGACCATCAAGGCGCCCGCCGAGGCGGTGGATGTCGTCGCCGCCTGAGGGTGCACGAGTAGCGAGTGTGTGAGAGCCCCGGCCGGGGCCTCTCCGGGGAAACCCGGAGGGGCGCGGTCGGGGCTCTCGCGTTGTGCGCACTCTCCGGGGCGCTTTCCGGGTCCGTTTGCCGGTGGGTCCCGGGGCGGTCATGGTGGGGAGGAGTCGGCCGCGTCCGGGTACACCGGGCCGCCGGCTCAGAGAAGGCGGTGCGCCTCTGTGCCGGTGATGCGCCCTGGTTGCGGGTGAGCGTGGCGTTCTAGCGTGGTGCTGGAGGTGAGCCATGGCGGTGCGGACAGTGCGCTGGGGGGTGCTGCTGGGGCTCGGAGCCGTGTGGTGGTGGGCCGTTCTGCGGCTCGCGCTGGCCCCCGGCGCGGGGGTGCTGGAGGGGGCGGTCGCGGCCGGGGGGTGGGGGCTGAGCCTGCTGCCGGTGCACTGTGCGCCGAAGGGGCGGGCGGTGAGGGCCTCGGGGGTCGTGGGCGTGGTGGGGCCGGGGACGGTCGGCGGGGGCGTTCGAGTGGGTGCCGGAGCTACCAGGGCATCGCCACGCCGCCGTTCGGGCGGAGGATCTGGCCCGTTGTGAAGGCCGACGCGTCGGACGCCAGATGCAGCACAGTGTGGGCGACCTCCTCCGGTTCGCCGACCCTGCCCAGCGGAGCCATCCGGGCCATCAGTGCCTCGGTGTGCGCCTGTGCCTCGTCGTCGTGGCGGTCGGTCATGGGCGTACGGATCCAGCCCGGCGCGACGGCGTTCACGCGGATGCCGTGGCGCCCGATCTCGGCGGCCAGCGTCCTCGTCAACTGCACGACCGCTGCCTTCGCCACGCCGTAGCAGAGCAGGCCGGGGCTCCCCGTGTCGACGGCGCCCGAGGCCATGGTGATGATGCTGCCCCTCGTGTTCCCGGAGATCATCAGACGGGCCGCCTCCTGACAGGCGTACAGGACGCCCTTGAAGTTGACGCCCAGGATGCGGTCGAGGTCCTCGTCGCGGGTCTCCAGCACGGGGCTGCTGTGCATGATCCCGGCCACCGCCGCCATGACGTCCAGCCGCTCGCACGCGGCCACGGCCTGCCGGACCTGGGCCCGGTCGCTGACATCCAGGTGGTGGGTACGGGCCGTGCCGCCCATGCCCTTGATCAGCGTCGCCGTCTCGTGCAGTCCCTGCGCGTCCCGGTCTGCGCAGTGCACTGTGGCGCCGGCTTCGGCGAGCAGCACGGCGGATGCGCGTCCGATGCCGCTGGCGGCCCCGGTGACGAATGCGGTGCGTCCGGTGAGGTCGTACGCCTGTACGGGCATGGTGGGACGGTACGAGTATTTCTGACGGGTCGTCAATTGTCGTGCGGGGTTCGGTTCTGGGCACTCCGGGCGAGGTCGTGATCGGGTGCAGGTGCGCTGTCAGTTGTACGGGGGTGAACTCCGGCGAGCTCTGGTGGCGCCGGGGGCGGGGGCCGGGCCCAGTTGGCAGGTCGGGCACCAGTAGGTGGGGCGTTCGCGGGAGCCGTCGCCCTGGTCGGCGACGCGGATCGGCGTGCCGCAGCGCAGACAGGGACGGGGGGCGCGGCCGTACACGAACAGGTCCTGGCCACGGTGTCCTGTCGTGCTGCGGATCGGACGGTCCCGGTTGGCTTCGAGGAGTTTCTTCGCCAGCGCGGGCAGCATCGCGGCGCGGTCGGCGGGCAGACCGCCGATGGGGAGCCATGGTGTGGCACCCAGGATGAAGCACAGCTCGCTCTTGTAGACGTTGCCGATGCCGGCGAGATTGCGTTGGTCGAGCAGCGCTTCGCCGAGGGAGCGGGCGGGGTCCGAGACGAGGTTGGCGAGAGCCTGGTCGGGATCCCAGTCCGGGCCCAGGAGGTCGGGGCCGAGGTGGCCGACGGCCCGTTGCTCGTCGGTGGTGCGGAGCAGTTCGAGTACGGGGAGGCGGTAGCCGACGGCGGTGCGGTCCGTGGTGGCGAGGATGGCGCGGATCTGGTGCGACGGGCCGCCGCTCCAGCGGCGGCCGTTCTCGTACACCTTCCAGGAACCGTCCATCCGTAGATGGGAGTGGAGGGTCAGGCCGCCCTCGATGCGGGTGAGAAGGTGCTTGCCGCGCGGGGTGACCTCGAGGACGGTGCGGCCGGTGAGATCGGCCGTGGCGTACCTGGGCACCCGGAGGTCGGAACGGGTCAGCGTTTTGCCGGCGAGCGCGTTGTGCAGTCGCCTCGCGGCTTGCCAGACCGTGTCACCTTCGGGCATGGGTCCAGGGTGGCATGTCGTGGGGCACGGCGGGGTGGGGCGGGGACTCGCTCAGGCGCGCAGGCGCAGTCCGCGAGGGGTCGCGATGAAGCCCGCTCCTTCCAGGAGGGCCCCGATGGGCGAGGTCAGGGCCGAGGCACCGTTGACGCGCTCCACCGTGACCGTGCCGAGGGAACCCGCGCGGGCCGCTGCGGAGAGGGCCTCCGCCGCCGCGCGCAGCCGGGGGTCCTCGATGGGTCTGCCGTCCGGTTCGGAGGGCCAGGCCAGCAGGGTTTTGCCGCCTCGTTCCATGTACAGCGTCAGCTCTCCGTCCACGAGTACCACCAGCGATCCGGCCTTGCGGCCCGGCTTGTGGCCGGCGCCGGTCGGGGGTTCCGGCCAGGGGAGCGCGGCACCGTACGCGTTCGCCGGATCGGCTGCTGCGAGGACGACGGCACGGGCGGCGTCGGAGGAGGGAGCTCCGGACCCGGTGTTTCCGGGGAAACCCTGGGCCGAGGCGTGCCTGGTCTGTGCGGCGGGGGTGTGGGGGAACGCGGAACTGAAATCGAGGTCGAAGTCCTCTGCGAAACCGTGGTCAGCGGGAAACGCGACGCCGTGGGCATCGGCCGGGGCGGTGCCAGTTCCAGTGCCGGGGGCCGGGGCGGGCCGGGAGTCGCCGCGATCACGCGCGTTCGCTGTCGCCCGGAGGCGGTCCACGGCACCGTCCATGGCGAACTGGGCGGCGCCGAGGCCCTCCACCACGTAACCGCGCCGGGCCTGACCGCTGTCCTCGAAGGCGGAGAGGACGCGGTACACGGCTGAGAAGCCGCCCTCGACGCCCTCCGCGGAAACGGCACCTCTGGTCACCACCCCGTGGCGGTCGAGCAGGGTGCGGGCCAGGGCGTGGGCGCGGACGGTGGGGTCGGGCTCATGCCCGGGGAGCAGGGACCAGCGGCCGGCGACGGTCGGGGGGCCGCCGCGAGAGGCGGGGCGGGCGGCAGCCGTCAGCGAGCCGTACCGGCCGCGCGGCACGGCGCGTTTGGCCCGGTGCGCCGTCGAGCCCGCTGTGCGGCCGGAGCCGAGGAGTGAGCGCATCGGGGTGAGTGTGTCGTTCGTGAGCCGGCCCGACCACGCCAGGTCCCAGACGGCGTCGGCCAGTTGGGGATCCGTGGCGTCCGGGTGCGCGGTGGCGCGGACCTGGTCGGCGATCTGGCGGAAGAAGAGCCCGTACCCCCCGCCGAGGGCGTCGAGGACGGACTGGTGGAGCGCGGTGGGCTCCAGGGGGTGGGGCGGTGGCAGGAGCAGCGGGGCCGCCTCTGCCAGGTACAGGGACACCCAGCCGTCCTTTCCGGGGAGGGCGCCTGCCCCGGCCCAGACGATCTCCCCGGCTGCCGTGAGCTCGTCGAGCATCGCGGGGGCGTAGTTCGACACCCGGGACGGCAGGACCAGCTTCTCCAGGGCGGACGCGGGCACGGAGGCGCCCTGCAACTGCTCGACGGCGCGCACCAGTCCGTCGATGCCGCGCAGCCCGTGACCCTTGCCGATGTGCTGCCACTGCGGCAGGAACTGCGCGAGCGCCGCGGGCGGCACCGGTTCCAGCTCGTGCCGCAGGGCAGCCAGGGAACGGCGCCGAAGACGGCGCAGCACCGCCGCGTCGCACCACTCCTGGCCGATGCCCGCCGGATGGAACTCCCCCTGTACGACGCGACCGTTCGCCGCCAGACGTTGAAGCGCGCCCTCGGTGACCGCCACGCCCAGGCCGAAACGGGCTGCCGCCGTGGCAGAGGTGAACGGGCCGTGAGTGCGGGCGTGGCGGGCGAGGAGGTCGCCGAGGGGGTCCTTGACCGGCTCGGTGAAGGCCTCCGGGACACCGACCGGCAGGGCTGTGCCGAGCGCGTCGCGCAGGCGTCCCGCGTCCTCGATCGCCGCCCAGTGGTCGACGCCGCCGATGCGGACCCGGATCGCGCGGCGGGCGTCCGCCAGTTCCCGGGCCCACTGTGGATCGGCGCCGCGCGCGGCCAGTTCGACGTCGGTGAGCGGGCCGAGCAGACGCAGCAGGTCCGCGACGCTCTCGGTGTCCTTCGCGCGTCGGTCCTCGGTGAGCCACTGGAGTTCTCGCTCCAGTTCGGTCAGTACATCGGCGTCGAGCAGTTCGCGCAGCTCCGCCTGGCCGAGCAGTTCGGCCAGCAGCCGCGAGTCCAGCGACAGGGCGGCGGCGCGCCGCTCGGCCAGCGGTGAGTCGCCCTCGTACAGGAACTGTGCGACGTACCCGAAGAGGAGGGAGCGGGCGAAGGGAGAGGGCTCCGGGGTGGCGACCTCCACCAGGCGCACCTTGCGGGACTCGATGTCGCCCATCAGCTCCACGAGCCCGGGCACGTCGAAGACGTCCTGAAGGCACTCGCGGACCGCTTCGAGGACGATGGGGAAGGAACCGAACTCGCTTGCCACCTGAAGCAGTTGGGAGGCCCTCTGGCGCTGCTGCCAGAGCGGGGTGCGCTTGCCGGGATTGCGGCGCGGCAGGAGCAGGGCCCGGGCGGCGCACTCGCGGAAACGGGCCGCGAACAGGGCCGAGCCGCCCACCTGGTCGGTGACGATCTGGTTGACGTCGCCCTTGTCGAAAGCGACGTCCGCCGCGCCCACGGGGGCCTGCTCGGCGTCGTACTCCGTGCTCAGGGGGGCGCCCGCCCTCATCGGCTCCTGGTCGAGGAGGTCCAGGCTCATCAGGTCGGCGTCCGGCAGACGCAGCACGATTCCGTCGTCGGCGTGCATGACCTGGGCGTCCATACCGTACCGCTCGGAGAGACGGGCGCCGAGGGCGAGCGCCCACGGGGCGTGGACCTGGGCGCCGAAGGGGGAGTGGACGACGACCCGCCAGTCCCCGAGTTCGTCCCGGAACTGTTCCACGACGATGGTCCGGTCGTCCGGGATGTGGCCGCAGGCCTCACGCTGTTCGGCCAGGTAGGAGAGCACGTTGCCGGCCGCGTAGGTGTCGAGCCCGGCGGCGAGGAGCCTGAGGCGGGCGTCGTCCTCGGGCAGGGAACCGACCTCGCGCAGGAACGCGCCCACCGCGCGGCCCAGTTCGAGCGGGCGCCCCAGCTGGTCGCCCTTCCAGAAGGGGAGGCGGCCGGGAACACCGGGAGCCGGGGACACCAGGACGCGGTCGCGCGTGATGTCCTCGATACGCCAGGAGCTCGTACCGAGTGTGAAGACGTCCCCCACGCGGGACTCGTACACCATCTCCTCGTCCAGCTCGCCGACCCGGCCGCCACCCTTCTTCGGGTCGGAGCCGGCGAGGAAGACACCGAAGAGCCCGCGGTCGGGAATCGTGCCCCCGGAGGTCACGGCGAGCCGCTGCGCGCCGGGGCGGCCGGTGACGGTACCGGCGACGCGGTCCCACACCACACGCGGGCGCAACTCCGCGAACGCGTCGGACGGATAGCGCCCCGCGAGCATGTCCAGGACCGCCGTGAACGCCGACTCCGGGAGGGAGGCGAAGGGCGCCGCTCGGCGGACAGTGGCCAGCAGATCGTCGACCTGCCACGTGTCCAGCGCCACCATCGCGACGAGCTGCTGGGCAAGGACGTCCAAGGGGTTGGCGGGGACCCGCAGGGACTCGATGGAACCGGTGCGCATGCGTTCGGTGACCACGGCCGCCTGGACGAGGTCGCCCCGGTACTTGGGGAAGACGACGCCCGTCGAGACCGCGCCCACCTGGTGTCCGGCGCGGCCCACGCGCTGCAGACCGGAGGCCACGGACGGGGGCGACTCGACCTGGACGACCAGATCCACGGCGCCCATGTCGATGCCCAGTTCGAGGCTGGAGGTGGCCACCACGGCAGGCAGCCGGCCCGCCTTGAGGTCCTCCTCGACGAGTGCGCGCTGCTCCTTGGAGACCGAGCCGTGGTGGGCCCGGGCGATGACCGGAGGGGCGCCCTGGGCCGCGCCCGAGCCGCCCATCAGCTCGGCGGGAGCGTGGTGCTCGGCGAGGGGCTCACCGGTGGCCCGCTCGTAGGCGATCTCGTTGAGCCGGTTGCACAGGCGCTCCGCCAGGCGGCGCGAGTTGGCGAACACGATCGTCGAGCGGTGCGCCTGGACGAGATCGGCGATCCGCTCCTCGACATGCGGCCAGATGGACGACCGTTCGGCCCCGTCGTTCGCGTCGGCCACCGGGGAGCCGCCCAGCTCGCCCAGATCCTCGACCGGGACGACGACCGAGAGGTCGAACTCCTTGTCGGACGTGGGCTGGACGATCTCCACCTTGCGACGGGGGGACAGATACCGCGCGATCTCGTCGACCGGGCGGACGGTGGCGGAGAGCCCGATGCGCCGGGCGGGTTTGGGCAGCAGTTCGTCCAACCGCTCCAGGGAGAGTGCGAGATGCGCGCCGCGCTTGGTGCCCGCGACCGCGTGCACCTCGTCCAGGATCACCGTCTCCACGCCCGTCAACGCGTCGCGCGTGGCCGACGTCAGCATCAGGAACAGCGACTCCGGGGTGGTGATCAGGATGTCCGGTGGGCGGGTGGCCAGGGCGCGGCGCTCGGCCGGCGGGGTGTCGCCGGAGCGGATGCCCACCTTGACCTCGGGTTCGGGCAGGCCCAGACGTACGGATTCCTGGCGGATACCCGTGAGGGGGCTGCGCAGGTTGCGTTCCACATCGACCGCGAGGGCCTTGAGCGGTGACACGTAGAGCACGCGGCAGCGTTTGTGGGGGTCGGCGGGCGGGGGTGTCGAGGTGAGCTGGTCGAGTGCGGCGAGGAACGCCGCCAGGGTCTTGCCGGAGCCGGTCGGGGCGACCACCAGCACGTCCGAGCCCTCACCGATGGCCCGCCACGCCCCGGCCTGGGCGGCGGTGGGCGCGGAGAAGGCCCCCGTGAACCAGCCACTGGTCGCGGGGGAGAAGCCATCGAGGGCTCGGTGTGCGGAGCTGACCATGCGTCCATCCTGCACCCCACCACTGACAATCGCGCTGACCTGCGCGTTTGCCTCCGACGGTGGGGCGGTGCCGTGAGGCGGCGGGGCCATGGACGAGCCGGGGGTGTCCGTCCTCGGCCGAAGCGGAAGCGGACACCCCCGATCGTGGTGGCGTCAGCCGATGGGGCGGCCGTACGCCCTCAGGGTGCGCAGTGCCTCGACCGTCACCATGGGGCGTGCCTCGAGGGCGGTGCCCGGTGCCCACGCGCGCCAGCGGATGGGCCAGCCGCCGTCCTCGCACTGCTCGCCGGCGAGGAAGTCCAGGGAGCGTGCCATCTCCTCGTCCGTGAACCACGCGCGCGCGAGTGAGCCCGGCGTTTTCGCGTAGTCGTACGGGAAGTGGTGCTCACCCGGGGCGTAGCCGGACGCCACCGGGGAGGCGTCGAGTCGCTCCGGGTCGAGTGCCACGAGCCGGTGCTCGCGTACCAGGCGGCCCAGCCGGTCGGCCGTCGCCTCGGCGCGCGAGCGGTCGGGAACCGAGTCCAGGAAGGCCACGGCGGCCTCGACCTCGTACGGATGGGACTTCTCCAGCGAGTCGACCGCCTGCCAGCAGAAATCCGTGGCCCGGAACAGCCAGGCGTGCCATACCTCGTTGCGGTGCAGCAGACCCACCACCGGGCCGGTGGCGAGGAGTTCGCTGGGCGGGTCGTCCACGATCGGGACGAACGGCGCCGCCGGATAGCCGCGCTGGCTGGGATGGATGGCCGGCAGCGCGCCGTCCGTAGTGGAGATGGACGTCAGATACCGGCACACACGCTCGACCCGCTGTCCGCCGCAGCGCCCGATGGCGTCCAGGACGCGCAGCGCGTGTCCGACGTGCAGGGGTTGGCTGACGGGGCCGCGCAGGTCGGGTTCCAGCGCGTGGCCGTATCCGCCGTCCTCGTTGCGATAGGCCTCCAGCGCGGTCTCGACCGCGTCGGCGCCTCCGTTCAGGAAGTGGTACGCGAAGCGGCGCTGTTCCAGCACGCGCGCGGTGAGCCACATGAAGTGCTCGGCACGGAAGAGCGGGGAACGCGCCGGAGGCGTCGGGGGAAGTGGGGATTCTCCTGTTTCGGCCATGGGTCAGACCGTAGGGCGCAAAGCACCCCTGGCGAGCGGTCCCGGCGCGGGCCCACCCTCAGGGGCGGGATACTGAAGTCATGCGGTTGACGGTCTTCTGGCAGCGGATGGCGGAACACTTCGGTTCGGGCTACGCCGACACCTTCGCGCGCGATCACGTGATGACGGAGCTCGGCGGCCGGACCGTGCACGAGGCCCTGGACGCCGGCTGGGAGGCGAAGGACGTGTGGCGTGTGGTGTGCGTGGCGATGAACGTTCCGTCGGAGAACCGGTGAAATCGCACTGAAACGGCGCCTGTCGGCCACAAAGAGCGCAGGGCGGCGACTGATTGTCGGCGGCGTGGGCGAGACTTGGACCGTGGCATCCACAGACGAGACCGGGCAGCTCGGACAGCAGAAGTCCCAGTTCGGCGCGCAGCCGCCCGCACCCCCGGTCGGGCATGACGCCGGGCAGGGCGCGCGCATGCCACGCTGGCTGCCGCGCGCCATGATGCTGGCGCTTGCCCTGGTCGGCGCGTTCCAGCTGGGCAGCTGGGCCTTTCACCAGCTCACGGGCCTGTTGATCAACATCCTCATCGCGTTCTTCGCGGCGCTCGCGATCGAACCCGCGGTGAGCCGTATGGCGTCGCGCGGTATGCGCCGGGGGCTGGCCACCTTCCTCGTCTTCATCGGTCTGCTCATCGCGATCGCCGGATTCGTCACCCTGCTCGGGTCCATGCTCGCGGGCCAGATCATCAAGATCGTCGAGGACTTCCCGAGCTATCTCGACTCCGTCATCAGCTGGGTCAACGCGCACTTCAACACCGACCTGAAGCGGGTGGACGTCCAGGAGGGCCTGCTCCGTTCCGACTGGCTGCGCAGTTACGTCCAGAACAGCGCCACCGGGGTCCTGGATGTCTCCGCCCAGGTGCTGGGCGGCCTCTTCCAGCTTCTGATGATCACACTGTTCGCGTTCTACTTCGCCGCCGACGGGCCGCGCCTGCGCCGTGCGCTGTGCTCCGTACTGCCGCCCGCCCGGCAGGCCGAGGTACTGCGCGCGTGGGAGATCGCCGTCGACAAGACCGGCGGCTATCTGTACTCGCGCGGCCTGATGGCGCTCATCTCCGGGGTGGCCCACTATGTGCTGCTGGAGATCCTCAGCGTGCCGTACGCGCCCGTGCTCGCCGTCTGGGTGGGACTGGTGTCGCAGTTCATCCCGACCATCGGCACCTATCTCGCGGGCGCCCTGCCGATGCTGATCGCCTTCACAGTCGATCCCTGGTACGCGCTGTGGGTGCTGGTCTTCGTCGTGCTCTACCAGCAGTTCGAGAACTACGTCCTGCAGCCCAAGCTGACCGCGAAGACGGTCGACATCCACCCCGCCGTCGCCTTCGGCTCGGTCATCGCCGGCACCGCACTCCTCGGCGCCGTCGGCGCGCTGATCGCCATTCCGGCGATCGCCACGCTCCAGGCGTTCCTGGGGGCATACGTGAAGCGGTACGACGTCACGGACGACCCTCGTGTCCAGGGGCACCGCAGCCGCGGCGCGGGCGCCCTCACGCGGCTGCGGGGTCTGCTGGAGGGGCGGCGCGGTGCCGGCGCCGACCACCGGGCGCCCTCCGCGGAGGAGCCGGAACCGGGGTCGGGTTCAGGGCCGGATGCCGATTCGTCGTCGGGGGAAGGCTCCGGACGCTCGTAAAAAGCGTTGCTCGTGTCGCGGTGCCGCTGATGAGCGTCGGGTAGCTCGTCCGACGGTGTGCAGAGGTGTCCCCGAGGGGGTCGAACCCGACATCCCGACCGTTGACGTACCGCGAACCCGGTCCCGAACGTGCAGGGTGTTGCGCTTGACACGAAAATCGAACATCCATTCTGATGGAGGTTCCGGCGAGGCTCTCGACGGGGATTTCGTCAGGGTTTCCATGGAGATGTGCCCGAGTTATCCACAGGCCGGACGGGCGTCGGGGCGCATTGTCAGTGGCAGGCGTTAGCGTCTTTGACGTGAAGCGATCGACACAAGCAAATCGGGTGGAACCCATGGCAGGAACCGACCGCGAGAAGGCGCTCGACGCCGCGCTCGCACAGATTGAACGACAGTTCGGCAAGGGCGCGGTGATGCGCCTGGGCGAGCGGCCGAACGAGCCCATCGAAGTCATCCCCACCGGGTCGACCGCGCTCGACGTAGCCCTCGGCGTCGGCGGCCTGCCGCGCGGCCGAGTGGTGGAGGTGTACGGCCCGGAGTCCTCCGGTAAGACGACCCTGACCCTGCACGCCGTGGCGAACGCGCAGCGGGCCGGCGGCCAGGTCGCGTTCGTGGACGCGGAGCACGCCCTCGACCCCGAGTACGCGAAGAAGCTCGGCGTCGACATCGACAACCTGATCCTTTCCCAGCCGGACAACGGCGAACAGGCGCTGGAGATCGTGGACATGCTGGTCCGCTCCGGTGCCCTCGACCTCATCGTCATCGACTCCGTCGCCGCACTCGTCCCGCGCGCGGAGATCGAGGGCGAGATGGGCGACAGCCACGTCGGCCTTCAGGCCCGTCTGATGAGCCAGGCGCTGCGAAAGATCACCAGTGCGCTCAACCAGTCCAAGACCACCGCGATCTTCATCAACCAGCTCCGCGAGAAGATCGGCGTGATGTTCGGCTCCCCGGAGACCACGACCGGTGGCCGGGCGCTGAAGTTCTACGCCTCGGTGCGGCTCGACATCCGTCGCATCGAGACCCTGAAGGACGGCACCGACGCGGTCGGCAACCGCACCCGGGTCAAGGTCGTCAAGAACAAGGTCGCGCCGCCCTTCAAGCAGGCCGAGTTCGACATCCTCTACGGGCAGGGCATCAGCCGCGAGGGCGGTCTGATCGACATGGGCGTGGAGCACGGCTTCGTCCGCAAGGCCGGCGCCTGGTACACGTACGAGGGCGACCAGCTCGGCCAGGGCAAGGAGAACGCCCGCAACTTCCTGAAGGACAACCCCGATCTCGCCAACGAGATCGAGAAGAAGATCCTCGAGAAGCTGGGCGTCGGCGGGCGGTCGGAGAAGCCCACCGAGGAGCCGGGCACTGACGCGGCGGTCACGGCCGGCTCGGACGATCCCGCGAAGACGGTGCCCGCTCCGGCGGCCAAGACCACCAAGGCCAAGGCCACGGCGGTCAAGAGCTAGCCCGTGACACGACGAACCGACTGGGCGGAGTACGTAAACCCCGGTGCCTCGGAAGACCGGGGCCACGGGGGCCCTGCCGGGGGCGGTTACAGCGGCCACGGTGAGGCCTGGCCATACGGGGGTGGCCACGGAGCCCGCGCGGGCGCCGGGTCGTACGAGGGTGACGGCGAAGGTGACTTCGGCGCCGGCGCGCGTCGCGGAGAGGATCTGCCGGGGGACGGCCGACGCAGGGGCGACGGTTCTCCGGGCGGCAGAAAGCGCCGTGGCGCTGGTGGCCCGAGTGGCGAAAGCGGCCCGTACGGCGAGGGCGACTCGCGTGGCGACGGCTCACGTGGTGGACGTGGACGACGTCGGCAGCGCGGCTTCGGTGAGGCGGGCGGCGACCCACAGGACGGAGGTTCCGTTTCCTCGTCGAGGGCCGAGACTGCGGAACCCCCGGCGGACCCGGCTGAGCGGGCGCGGGCGATCTGTCTGCGCCTGCTCACCGGGACCCCGCGTACGCGTAAGCAGCTCGCGGACGCCCTGCACAAGCGCGAGATCCCGGACGAGGTGGCCGAGGAGGTGCTGTCGCGGTTCGAGGAGGTCGGACTGATCAACGACAGCGCGTTCGCGGACGCCTGGGTCGAATCCCGGCACCACAGCCGGGGACTGGCCAGGCGGGCACTCGTACAGGAACTGCGCACCAAGGGCGTGGACCCGACACTCATCGACGAGGCCGTCGGACAGCTCGACTCCGAGCAGGAGGAGACGACCGCGCGTGAACTTGTCGCCCGCAAACTGCGTGCGACCCGCGGTCTCGACCGCGACAAACGGCTGCGGCGCCTGGCGGGCATGCTCGCCCGCAAGGGCTACTCCCAGGGCATGGCCCTGCGGGTGGTCCGCCAGGCGCTGGAGGAGGAGGGCGAGGACGGCGAGGACACCGAGTTCCTCGTTGACGACGGGTACTGAGCCCTGCTGGGCCGAGGTCTGGCCGTCCCGAGCGGCAGTCGGGTGCTCGGGGGGTCCACGTCCCCGGCTCTGAACACGGTGGACGCGCGGGGGCGCCGACCGCGTTCAGAGCCGGACGGACGGAACGACGACAGCGACAACGACGACAGCGACGACAACGACGACAGCGACAACGACGACAACGACGACTTCGCGCACGCAGATTCCGGTACGCCTAGGAGGTCACCGGAAGTCCGGCCGCCCGCCACGCCTGGAACCCGCCGACCAGGTCGGTCGCCCGCCGCAGCCCCAACTGGTGCAGCGACGAGACCGCGAGGCTCGACGCGTATCCCTCGTTGCAGATCACCACGATCCGCAGGTCATGGCCGGTCGCCTGTGGGGCGCGATGGCTGCCCCGGGGATCCAGGCGCCACTCCAGCTCGTTGCGCTCGATGACGAGCGCGCCGGGAATCAGACCGTCCCGCTCCCGCAGGGCCGCGTACCGAATGTCCACCAGCAGTGCCTCGCCGGCCTGCGCGGCCTCGTACGCCTCGGGTGTCTCCACGCGCGCGTAGGTGTCGCGGACGCGGTCGAGCAACTCGTCGATGCCGAGCGGCTGTTCGCTCACTGCCAGTCCTGCGGGCGCTCCACGTGCTCCAGGCGCAGCACCGGTCCCGTGCGGCTGTAGCGGCGGATCTGGGGCAGCGGCGGGTAGTAGGCGTGGACCGAGATCGCGTGCTCGTCGCGGGACTCGTTGAGCACCTCGTGCACATGGTGGCGGCCGAAGCTCCGGCCCTGGCCGGCCGCCAGTCGTCGCTCCCGGTCGACGTCCTCGGAGAGTTCGAGGGTCTTCCAGCCGTCGGTGGGCAGCCGGGCGGCGAGCGAGTTCTCCTTGAGTTCGCCGGCCGCGGTGAGGAAGGCACCGACCGAGTCGGCGTGGTCGTGCCAGCCGGTACCGGTGCCGGGCGGCCACCCGATCAGCCAGGCCTCGCTGCCACCGGGACCCTCGAGACGCACCCAGGTACGCCCTTCGGGGTCGAGCGGCAGGGAGGCGATCAGCTCGGCGTCGGCGGCCGTACGCCGTACGAAGCCGAGAAGTTCCGCCTGGGTCGGGGTCCTGGGCGCACCGGCGGCCTGAGCGGGTGCGGGTGCGGATACGGAGGGTGACACGGACACGGGTACCGTCCTGGTGACGTTCGCGGGGAGCGCGCGATGGCGTGGATGAACGGCGCGCGCGGGAAAGTGGGATGCGAATCAGCAGGACGGACGACACACGCAGCCCGCGTAGCGGACGAGGTCCATGTGGACCCTCCGCCACAGGCGCACATCAGTGTCGACTTTGGTCACGTTCCGGAGTACAGCATGACGGTGCGGAGCGGTCAACTCCGCCTCACCATGTGGACTCGCGCGAGGAGAGGGGCGTAGGGGGGGCGCGGGAAAGGGGAGGTGTCAGCGCCTGCCAGCCGCAGCTTCCGTGTTCGACGTCGTGTCCGATGTCTCGTTCGTATCGCCGGCCTCGCTCGCCTCCTCGGCCTCGGCCCTGGCCTTCGCCCTGTCCTGCACGGGGCCGCCCAGGGTTGCCTCGGCCGCCGCGTACAGGTCTGCGGGCCGTACCCCGTTCAGCGCCGTGACCAGGTGCCCGTCCGGGCGGATCAGGAGCACGGTGTGGGCTGCCGCGCCCGGATAGCTTTCGGTGACCAGCAGCTCGGCGGGATGCGGCAGCGCCGCCACCGCGGCCGCCAGCCGGGGCATGATCCCGGCGCTCACCCAGTGCTTGCGCTCCCACACCCCTGTACCCGGCGCGACCAGCAGCACCAGCAGCGCGCCCCGGCCCAGCCGTTCCCGCAGTTGTACGAAGGAACCGTCCTCCGCGGTGACCCGTACGTCCGTCACCTGGGAGCCGGGCGGGGTGTCCACCGAGATCTCCGCCTCGATGTGCTGGGGCGACAGCGGTGAAAGGGCGTACGCCCCCGGCGCGCCCAGGATGCCACGCCCCAGGTGACCGTCCGTGAGGAGCCCGTCGTGTCCGCGGGCCGACCCGGGGACGTACGACCGCAGCCCTCCGCCGCCGCGCAGCAGCGGCAGTGCCTGGTCGGCGGCGCGCAGTCGGGCGGAGACGGCCGCGCGACGCTCGGCCTGATAGCTGTCGAGCAGTGCCTCGTGCGGGCCGTGATGCCAGGCCAGGGCCAGCTTCCAGGCGAGGTTGTCGGAGTCCCGCAGCCCCTCGTCCAGCCCCTGGGTGCCGAGCGTGCCGAGCAGATGCGCGGCGTCCCCGGCGAGGAAGACCCGCCCGGCCCGCCAGCGCCGGGCGAGCCGGTGGTGGACGATGTGGACACCGGTGTCGAGCAGGTCGTACGGCGGTGTGGAACCGTCGCTCCAGCCCGCGAGGGTCTCCCGGACGCGGGTCACGAGGAGTTCGGGCGTGACCAGGTCCTTGCCGGGCGGCATCAGCCAGTCCAGGCGCCACACGCCGTCGGGAAGAGGACGGGCGGTGATCTCCCCGGCCGAGGGGCCGGACGTCCGCCACGGAGGCATCCGGTGCAACAACGCCTCGCCGGGCCACGGAAGTTCCGTACGCAGCGCGGCCACGGCGTGTCGTTCGACGGCGGTACGCCCGGGAAAGCGGATGTCCTGGAGTTTGCGCACCGTGGAGCGGGGGCCGTCGCAGCCGACGAGGTAACTGCCGCGCCACCAGGTGCCGGCCGGGCCGCGGGTGTGGGCCGTGATGCCGGATGGTTCCTGCTCGATGGAATCGAGGCGGCTGTTGACGGCGACCTTGACGAGCCGCTCGCGCGCGATGGCGGCACGCAGTGCGCCGGTCACGATGTGCTGGGCGATGTGCAGGGGGGCGTCGGATTCGGTGACGGGCTGCGAGGTCGGTCCCGGCGGGGGCGTGTCGGCCGGCCCGTCCGGCTCCTCGCCGCCGAAGGAGATCCGACGCATCACCTGCTTGCGCCGCATCGACCGCCATCCGGCCCAGCGGAAACCGGCGTCGGCGATCGGCACACCGGACAGCCGCTCCAGAAGCGCGGCGGTGTCCTCGCGCAGCACGACCGTGCGCGCGGGGCGCTGGTCGTCCTTGCCCGGCCCCTCGTCGAGAACGACCGAGGGGACCTCCTGACGCGCCAGCGCAAGCGCCAGCGTGAGACCGACCGGCCCCGCGCCGACGATGATCACCGGGTCCATGGCGCGGCGCCCCCTGCCCAGAGCGACGTTTTCATCGAAACAAGTGAACAGGAAGTTGGAGCGGGGTGCACGATCACAGAACGTATGCAACAGATTGCGGGTGCTTGCGTCAAGTGACGGAGGGCAGTGGCGATCATGCCACTGCCCTCCGTGTGCTGCACGCCGATTGACTGAGCGTCAGAGGCCGCCTGTGCCGCCGGCGGCTCCCGTTCCCGCAGCGCCCGCGATCGACGCGTCGTTCGGATCGAGTACCACGCCGGTGCTCTTCTTGCCGCGCCTGAGGCGCCGCTCCAGCCAGCTCGCGAAGGTCGTGAGAGCGAAGTTGATCGCGATGAAGATCAGAGCGACAACCGTGAAGCTGGCGATGATGTTGGCGCCGTAGTAGGAGCTCATCGGGCTCACCGCGGCGATCAGATCGGGGAACGTGAGGACGCCGCCACCGAGAGCCGTGTCCTTCACGATCACGACCATCTGGCTGACGATCGTCGGCAGCATCGCGGTGACCGCCTGCGGCAGCAGGATCGTCCGCATGACCTGGCTCTTGCGTAGACCGATCGCCATGGCGGCTTCGGACTGGCCCCTGGGCAGTGCCAGGATGCCCGCCCGGACGATCTCCGCGAGGACCGCCGCGTTGTACAGCACAAGGCCCGTGACAACCGCGTAGAAGGGCACGTCGTCCGAGCTGACGTTCGTGTACTCGGAGTACAGGGCGACCCCGAAGATCATCAGGATCAGTACCGGGATGGCACGGAAGAACTCCACGACCACGGCGGCCGGTACACGTACCCACACGTGATCGGAGAGCCGTGCGATACCGAAGACCGCCCCGAGCGGCAGCGCGATGACCATGGCGAGCGCCGCAGCCTTCAGCGTGTTCTGCAGTCCGGGCCAGATGTATGTGGACCAGGCTTCCGTCCCGCCGAGGAAGGGCTTCCACTTCGCCCACTCCAGCTGCTGCTTGTCCTGGAGAGCGTCGAACACCCACCACAGCACTGCCGCGAGGGCGATGAAGAAGACGACGGTGATAAGGACGTTGCGCCGCTTGGCCCGGGGACCCTGGGCGTCGTACAGAACGGAGCTCATCGCTTCACCGCCACCTTCTTGCCCACCCAGCCCATGATCAGACCGGTCGGCAGCGTCAGACACACGAAACCGAAGGCGAAGACCGCGGAGATCAGGATCAGCTGGGCCTCGTTCTCGATCATCGTCTTCATCAGCAGGGCTGCTTCGGCGACGCCGATCGCCGCGGCCACCGTGGTGTTCTTGGTGAGGGCGATCAGGACGTTCGCCAGCGGGCCGACCACCGAACGGAACGCCTGCGGCAGCACCACCAGGGTCAGCACCTGGGTGAAGTTCAGGCCGATGGCACGCGCCGCCTCCGCCTGGCCGACCGGCACCGTGTTGATGCCGGAGCGCAGGGCCTCACACACGAAGGCCGAGGTGTAGAGGATCAGACCCAGCACGGCGAGCCGAAAGTTCAGGGTCTCGAAGTTGTTCGGTGCGCCCATGGTGACGCTGAGTGTCTGATTCAAACCCAGTGAGGTGAACAGGATGATCACGGTCAGCGGGATGTTCCGAACGATGTTCACGTAGGCGGTGCCGAAGCCGCGCATCAGCGGCACCGGACCGACGCGCATGGCGGCCAGCATGGTTCCCCACACCAGCGAACCGACGGCCGAGAGAAGGGTGAGCTGGACAGTCACCCAGAAGGCACCCAGCAGGTCGTAACCTTCAAGAAAGTCGAACACGATCTCCCGCGCTTCCGCGTGTCGAGGGCCCCGGTGCGCCGGCCTGAGGACCGGCGCACCCCGTCAGGCGCTGATTCAGCTCTTGATGTCGCCGATCTTCGGCGCGGGCTCGTTCTTGTAGCCGGCCGGGCCGAGGTTGGCGTCCACGGCCTTCTGCCAGGAGCCGTCGGAGACCATCTTCTCGAGGGCGGTGTTGATCTTCGCCTTCAGATCGCTGCCCTTCTTGACGCCGATGCCGTAGTTCTCGTTGGTCATCTTGAAGCCGCCGAGCTTGAACTTGCCCTTGAAGGCGTCCTGCGCGGCGTAGCCGGCGAGGATCGAGTCGTCCGTGGTCAGCGCGTCGATGGCCTTGTTCTGCAGACCGGACAGGCAGGCCGAGTACGTCGGGTAGTTCTGCAGCTGGGCCTTGGGCGCCAGCGTGTCATGGATGTTCTGAGCCGAGGTCGAGCCGGTCACCGAGCACAGCTTCTTGCTGTTGAGGTCCGCCGGCGACTTGATCGAGTCGTCGTCGGAGCGGATCAGGACGTCCTGGTGGGCCAACAGGTACGGACCGGCGAAGTCGACCTTCGCCAGACGCTTGTCGTTGATCGAGTACGAGGCCGCGATGAAGTCGACGTCGCCGCGCTGCAGCATGGTCTCGCGGTCGGCGCTCTTCGACTCCTTCCACTCGATCTGGTCCTCGCTGTAGCCCAGTTCCTTGGCGACGTATTTGGCGACGTCGACGTCGAAGCCCGTGTAGCCCTGGGGGGTCTTCTGGCCGATGCCGGGCTGGTCGAACTTGATGCCTACGGTGATCTTCTTGCCGTCACCCGAGCCGCTGCCGGAGCTGTCCTTGTCGCTGTCACCCCCGCACGCCGTGGCGGTGAGTGCGAGGACGAGGGCTGCGGCCGAGGCGGCGGTGACCTTGCGGAGCTTCATGGTGAACATCCTTTGGCTGGTGGAGTGACGCGGGCCGTCGGTGCCGTGCGGGTCCGACGGGCGAGGCCCGCCGGGAACGCGGAGGTCGTCAGTGGTGCAGGATCTTGGACAGGAAGTCCTTGGCGCGGTCGCTGCGCGGGTTGCTGAAGAACTGGTCCGGCACAGCCTCTTCGACGATGCGGCCGTCCGCCATGAACACCACCCGGTTGGCGGCCGAACGGGCGAACCCCATCTCGTGGGTGACGACGATCATGGTCATGCCGTCGCGGGCGAGTTGCTGCATGACCTCGAGGACCTCGTTGATCATCTCCGGGTCGAGCGCCGACGTGGGCTCGTCGAAGAGCATGACCTTGGGGTCCATGGCCAGGGCACGCGCGATGGCGACACGCTGCTGCTGGCCGCCGGAGAGCTGCGCGGGGTACTTGTCCGCCTGGGTCGCGACGCCCACCCGGTCGAGCAGGGTGCGGGCCTTCTCCTCGGCCACCTTCTTGTCGGCCTTGCGGACCTTGACCTGGCCCAGCATCACGTTCTCGAGGACCGTCTTGTGCGCGAAAAGATTGAAGGACTGGAAGACCATGCCGACGTCGGCGCGCAGCCGGGCCAGCTCCTTGCCCTCCTGGGGCAGTGGCTTGCCGTCGATCGAGATGGCTCCCGAATCGATGGTCTCCAGACGGTTGATGGCGCGGCACAGGGTGGACTTACCGGACCCCGAGGGTCCGATCACCACGACCACCTCGCCACGGGTGATGGTCAGGTCGATGTCCTGGAGAACATGCAACGCGCCAAAGTGCTTGTTGACGCTCTTCAGGACAACCAGATCGCCGGTCGCGGCCGCGTCGTCCTTGGCAACCGATACTTCCGTCATCGCTTACTGGCTCCGTCCACCTCGGTTTCGGAGGACAGTAGTGACCCCCCGAGACCAGCGTCATTACATCTGAGGGGAACTTGAGGATAACGATCTGATGTCAGGTCAACACAGTTTGTAGCGCCATTCGAAAGATACGTAGCGGCTGGATAAACAGGCGTACCGGCTGGATAACGGATGCGGTCCGCAACCGGGACGAGGCACGCGCGCGTGGGGGTCCACGTGGTGTACTCCGCTTGACACACGGTTGCACCACGACCGAATCCGACGAAACCGAAAGGGGTCGCGATGAGACTGCTCCTCGTCGAGGACGACAACCACGTCGCCGCCGCGCTTTCCGCGGTCCTGGCGCGGCACGGTTTCGACGTCACCCACGCCCGCAGCGGCGAGGAGGCCCTCCAGGCACTCGTCCCGGAGGGCAACGGCTTCGGCGTGGTGCTGCTCGATCTGGGCCTGCCCGACCAGGACGGCTACGAGGTGTGCGGCAAGATCCGCAAGCGCACCAGCACCCCCGTGATCATGGTCACCGCGCGCTCCGACGTCCGCTCCCGCATCCACGGCCTCAACCTCGGCGCCGACGACTACGTGGTGAAGCCGTACGACACCGGGGAGTTGCTCGCCCGGATCCACGCCGTCAGCCGGCGCAACGTCCACGAGGACAGCGCCGACGCCGGTGAGAACGCGCTGCTCCTGGGGTCCTTGCGGATCGAACTGTCCACCCGGCAGGTGCTCGTGGACGGTTCGGTCGTCCAGTTGACCCGCAAGGAGTTCGATCTGCTCGCCCTCCTCGCGCAGCGTCCCGGAGTGGTCTTCCGCCGGGAGCAGATCATCAGTGAGGTCTGGCGCACCAGCTGGGAGGGGACCGGCCGCACTCTGGAGGTGCATGTCGCGTCCCTGCGTGCCAAGTTGCGCATGCCGGCGCTGGTCGAGACCGTCCGCGGCGTGGGCTACCGGCTCGTCGCCCCGACGCAGTAGCGGGCACGGGTGCGCACACGCCTTCTCCCGCTGCTCATCGTCCTGATGGCCGCCGTCCTGCTCGCGCTCGGCATCCCGCTCGCCATCAGCGTGGCCGGCGCCCAGCAGCAGACGGTCGTGGTCGACCGGATCGACGACACCGCGCGCTTCGCCGCGCTCGCCCAGTACGTCACCGACCGGCCCGTCGGCTCCCGGGTCAAGGACGCCGTCACCGACGAGCGCGGCGAGACCCTCCAGCGCGAACTCGAGAGCTACTACGACGTCTACGGCATCCGTGCCGGGGTCTTCTACCGCAACGACGCTCCCATGGCCAACGCGCCGGCCGACTGGTACCTGCCAAAAACGGGCGAGGTGCGCGACGCGTTCGCCGAAGCGCTCCTCTCGCGCCGCAGCCACGACCCCCAGCAGGTCTGGCCCTGGCAGGACCACCGGCTCGTCGTCGCCTCACCGGTCATCCGGGACGGCGATGTCGTGGCCGTCGTGGTCACCGACTCACCCACCGGGCAGATGCGTTCACGGACACTGCACGGCTGGCTCGTCGTCGGCGCCGGTGAGATCGCCGCGATGCTGCTCGCCGTGGGAGCCGCGCTGCGCCTCACCGGCTGGGTGCTCAAGCCCGTACGCGTCCTCGACGCCACCACGCACCACATCGCGACCGGCAGCCTGAAGTCCCGGGTGGCGGTGGCCGGCGGGCCGCCGGAACTCAGACGGCTGGCCCGGTCGTTCAACGAGATGGCCGACAACGTCGAGGACGTGCTGGAGCAGCAGCGCGCCTTCGTCGCCGACGCCTCGCACCAGCTGCGCAACCCGCTCTCGGCGCTGCTGCTGCGCATCGAACTGCTCGCACTCGAACTGCCGGAGGGAAACGAGGAGATCGCATCGGTCCGCACCGAGGGCAAGCGCCTGGCCGAGGTCCTGGACGACCTCCTCGACCTGGCGCTGGCCGAACACGCCGAGGCGGACCTCGTCCTCACCGACATCGGCGCGCTGACGGCCGAGCGGGTCGCCGCCTGGACCCCGCTCGCCGAGGCCAAGGGGGTTCGCCTGGTCGGCGACTGCCCGGCCACCACCGCGTGGGCCGACCCGGTCACGCTGTCCAGCGCCCTGGACGCGGTGATCGACAACGCGGTGAAGTTCACGTCCGAGGACGAGTGCGTGCGTGTGTCGGTCGCGTCGAACGGTGAGACCTCGACGGTCGTGGTCACCGACGGCGGCCCGGGCCTCACCGACGACGAACTCGCCCGTATCGGCGACCGCTTCTGGCGCAGCGGCCGGCACCAGAACGTCAAGGGGTCCGGCCTCGGCCTGTCCATCTCGCGCGTCCTGCTGGCGGCGGGCGGCGGCACGATCTCGTACGGGCATCACGAGCCGCACGGTCTGAAGGTGACGGTGCGGGTGCCGAGGTCGGGCCCGGTGTCCTGAGGGCCGGCGCGCCCGCGGGCCCTATGGCTTGACCGAGCGGTAGTAGCGCCTGGCGCCGTCGTGCAGGGTCAGCGGGTCGGTGTAGATGGCGGTCCGCAGGTCCACGAGCTGCGCCGAGTGGACATGGGCGCCGATGCGGTCCCGGCTGTTGATCACCGACCGGGTGAGCCACTCGGTGAGCCTCGGGTCCACGTCCTCGCGTGTCATGAGCAGGTTGGCCACCGCGAGCGTCGCCACGGTCGAGCCGTCCTGGATGGACGGGTAGGCCGACTCGGGCATGTTGGTGGCCCGGTAGTAGCGCGAGGCCCCGCCCTGTTCGTGCAGCTTGGTGACCAGGTCCCCGTCGATCGGGATGAAGCGGAAGGGGAAGCTCTTCGCCAGCTGCACCAGACCGTTCGTGGGCAGCCCGCCCGACCAGAAGAAGGCGTCGATCTGACCCCGCTGGAGCCGTCCGGGCCCGGTGCTGATGCCGTCGGCGAAGGGTTTGATGTCCGTGGCGGGGTCGAGGCCGGCTGCGGTGAGTATCTTGTCGGCGATCAGCCGTACGCCCGACCTCTCCGGCCCTATCGAGACGCGTTTGCCCCGCAGGTCTTCCACGGTGTTGATCTTCGAGTCGCGCGGAACGACAAGCTGCATGTAGTCGTCGTACAGACGTGCGACTCCGCGCAGTTTGTCGGCCCCCGGCAGCCGCTGCAGTTTGTACGTCTCCACGGCGTCGGCCGCCGCGATGGTGAAGTCCGCCGCGCCCGTCGCCACACGCCTGACGTTCTCCTGGGACCCCTGGCTGTCCATCATCTGGACGTCCAGGTCCGGCATGTCCTTGGCGAAGGCCGTGCTGAGCCTCGATCCGTACTGCTGGTAGACGCCGGCGGGCGTTCCGGTGCTGAACCTGATCGTCCCGCCCGGGGGCGCCTCGTCCAGTGGCAGCAGCCACCACAGCAGCAGCCCGAAGACCACGAAACCGGCGGCCGACCCCATGAGGGCGTGTCGCCTGCGGATCCGGAGCACCGTGAACATGCGCGAGATCCTGCCAGTAGGGCCCCGGTGCTGGCCAGGAGAAAGGGCGAGATCGCTAGAGTCCCCGCATGCGTCCCGGTACCCCTGCCCCCTCAACCCCCGCCTCCCCCTCCACCGCAACCTCTCCCTCTTCGCCCGCTGCCCTCGTCCGGGAATTCCATCTGGCTTTCGGACTCGACACCCGCAGTACGCCCACCGAGGTCTCCCCGCAGCTCGCGGCGCACCGGGGTGAGCTGCTCGCGGAGGAGGCGGCGGAGGTCGCCGAGGTCGCGGTCACCGGCCCCCTGGACCGGCTCGCGCACGAACTGGCGGATGTCGTCTACGTCGCGTACGGCACGGCTCTGGTCCACGGCATCGACCTCGACGCGGTGATCGCGGAGATCCACCGCGCCAACATGACCAAGCTGGGCCCTGACGGCCTGGTCGCCCGCAGGGCCGACGGCAAGGTGCTCAAGGGCGACCACTACCGGGCCCCGGACGTCGGAGCGGTCCTGCGCGGCCAGGGGTGGAAGGCGGGCGAAAGGTAACCCGTACGGCCCTGCCTCACGTACCGCCTACCCTTGTCGCATGAGCAGCAGTGACCGGAGCCAGGCCGTGGGCGTCAAGACATACGAAGTGCGCACCTACGGGTGCCAGATGAACGTCCACGATTCCGAGCGATTGTCCGGACTGCTCGAGAACGCGGGTTATGTACGAGCGCCCGAGGGTGCCGACGGTGACGCGGACGTCGTCGTCTTCAACACCTGCGCCGTCCGCGAGAACGCCGACAACCGGCTGTACGGCAACCTCGGCCGGCTCGCGCCGATGAAGACGAAGCGTCCCGGGATGCAGATCGCCGTGGGCGGCTGCCTCGCGCAGAAGGACCGCGACACCATCGTGAAGAGGGCGCCCTGGGTGGACGTCGTCTTCGGTACGCACAACATCGGCAAGCTGCCCGTCCTGCTGGAACGCGCGCGCGTGCAGGAAGAGGCGCAGGTCGAGATCGCCGAGTCGCTGGAGGCCTTCCCGTCGACGCTGCCGACGCGGCGCGAGAGCGCGTACGCGGCCTGGGTGTCGATCTCCGTCGGCTGCAACAACACATGCACCTTCTGCATCGTCCCGGCCCTGCGCGGCAAGGAGAAGGACCGCCGCACCGGCGACATCCTCGCGGAGATCGAGGCGCTGGTCGCCGAGGGAGTCTCCGAGATCACCCTGCTCGGGCAGAACGTCAACGCGTACGGCTCCGACATCGGCGACCGCGAGGCCTTCAGCAAGCTGCTGCGGGCCTGCGGGAAGATCGACGGCCTGGAGCGGGTCCGCTTCACCTCCCCGCACCCGCGCGACTTCACCGACGACGTCATCGCCGCCATGGCCGAGACACCGAACGTGATGCCGCAGCTCCACATGCCCATGCAGTCCGGCTCGGACACCATCCTGAAGGCGATGCGCCGCTCGTACCGCCAGGAGCGCTACCTGGGCATCATCGAGAAGGTGCGGGCCGCCATCCCGCACGCGGCGATCACCAGCGACATCATCGTGGGCTTCCCCGGCGAGACCGAGGAGGACTTCGAGCAGACGATGCACGCGGTGCGCGAGGCACGCTTCGCGCAGGCGTTCACCTTCCAGTACTCCAAGCGCCCCGGCACCCCGGCCGCCACGATGGACGACCAGATCCCCAAGGAGGTCGTCCAGGCGCGTTACGAGCGGCTCGCCGCCCTCCAGGAGGAGATCTCCTGGGACGAGAACAAGAAGCAGGTCGGCCGCACCCTGGAGCTGATGGTCGCCGAGGGCGAGGGCCGCAAGGACGGTGCCACCCACCGGCTCTCCGGCCGTGCTCCGGACAACCGGCTGGTCCACTTCACCAAACCGGACACCGCGGTGCGCCCCGGGGACGTGGTCACGGTCGAGATCACCTACGCCGCCCCGCACCACCTGCTCGCCGAGGGCGCCGTGCTCGACGTGCGTCCCACGCGCGCGGGTGACGCCTGGGAGAAGCGCAACGCGGTGGAGGCCGCGAAACCGGCCGGCGTCATGCTGGGCCTGCCGGGGATCGGGGCGCCGGCTGCGCAGCCGGTGGCCGCGGGGAGCGGCTGCGGCTGCGACTGACGGCCCGCCGCAGCACGGCAAGCCGGTCGTGCCCGTGTGCACGCTCCTCGACCCGGCCGATGCGCTGGGCGAGGACTGACACCGGGTCGTCCTGCGGGGCTACGCTGCCGATCATGCTTGTCGCCGCCGCAGTCTGCCCCTGTCCGCCGCTCCTCGTGCCCGAGGTGGCCGCGGGCGCCGCACCGGAACTGGACGCGGCGCGCGCGGCCTGTACGGACGCGCTGGGCGTGCTCGCGGCCGCCCGCCCCGACCTGCTGCTGGTCGTCGGGCCCGCCGAACAGAGCGGGCGCGGGCCGCACCCAGAGGGCACCCGGGGCTCGTTCCGGGGCTTCGGGGTGGACCTCGACGTACGCCTGGGCGCCGGGAGGGACGAGAAGGCGGAGCGAGAACTGCCGACGTCACTGGCCGTCGCCGCCTGGCTGCTGGAGCGGACCGGCTGGTCGCACCCGCCCGTCGAGGGCCTCGGCGTGGGGGAACCCCTGGCGGCCGATCGGTGCGTCGCGGTCGGGCGGGAGACCGCCGGGCGGGCGGAGAGGGTGGCCCTGCTGGTGATGGGCGACGCCAGCGCCTGTCGCACGCTCAAGGCACCCGGGTACCTGGACGAGCGGGCGGCGGGGTTCGACGAGGCGGCCGGACGCGCGCTGGGGACGGCGGACGTGGCGGCACTCAAGGCGCTGGACGCGGAACTGGCGTACGAGCTGAAGGTCTCGGGGCGGGCGCCCTGGCAGGTCCTCGCGGGCGCGGCCGAGGGCGCCGGCCTGGCGGGCACGCTGCTGTACGAGGACGCGCCCTACGGTGTGGGATACGTGGTCGCGGCCTGGTCGTAGCCGCGGCGTTGCCGTTGCCGTCGCCGTGACACGGCGGACGGCCGGGAGCGAGTGCTCTGCAGCCGTCCGTCGATGTGTCGTGCTGTTGTTCGTTCCTGCGTGCCCGTCAGGAAGCAGGTGGAGGCGCGTCCGGTGGCGGTGTGAACATGTCGTCCCGCGAGCCACCGTCCTTGTGGGCCATTCGTTCCACGGCGCCCTTCGCCTTGTCGGTGCCCGTGTGGATCTTGTCGCTGTACTTGCCCTTGGTCTTCTCGTCGACCGTTTTCGCGGCCTTGTCGATACCCCGTTCGATCTTGTCCCCGTGCTGCTGCGCGAGGTCGGAGACCTTCTCCTTGGCCGGGGTGAGCTTTGCCTTCAAGTTGTCCAGCAGACCCATGGTTCACCTTCCCTCGCGGGCAGTTACTTGCGGGCGCCCTCGCCGGCCTCGCTGTCGGCGGCCTCCTCGGCGGACTGCTGCTTGGGGATCTCGACGCCCTCGGTGGCGACCACGGCCACGGCTTCCGACTTCTCCGCCGTGATCTCCGTCTCGGCACCGCTGTCGGCCTCGGGCGACCCCTTCGCCGCTTCCGTCTCCTCCGCCGCGGGCTCGTCCGTCACCTCGACGGACTGCTCGTCGGCGGTCGACGCCTCTTCCGTAGTCTTCGACCGTCCGAGAAGCCGTGCAAAAACGCCCATATCCACTCCATACGTTACTCGTGCGGGCGAAATCCCGCGTCGCCCGGTGCGTCCGTTTGCGTCGCCCCCGTCACCGCCTCCCGAATCCGGCGGCGCGAACCTCGCAACTGGGAACGACCCCGGGCCCGTGCCGTCACGTAACTCGTTCGAGGAGGGGTCCGGGGTTTGCGAGACTGGGGCGGTGAGCAGCGCAGCCCCCACCCCCCGAGTCATCGCCGTCGTCGGCCCCACCGCAGCCGGAAAGTCCGATCTGGGCGTCTTTCTGGCCCAGCGTCTCGGCGGAGAGGTCGTCAACGCCGACTCGATGCAGCTTTACCGGGGGATGGACATCGGCACCGCCAAGTTGACGCCCGAGGAGCGCGGCGGCATCCCGCACCACCTCCTGGACATCTGGGACGTGACCGTCGCGGCGAGCGTCGCCGAATACCAGCGCCTCGCGCGCGAGCGGATCGACGCGCTGCTCGCCGAGGGACGCTGGCCGATCCTGGTCGGCGGCTCCGGTCTGTACGTCCGTGGAGCCGTCGACAACCTCGAGTTCCCCGGCACCGACCCGGAGGTGCGGGCCCGCCTAGAGGAGGAGCTCGCCCTGCGCGGCTCCGGCGCCCTGCACGCCCGTCTGGCCGCCGCCGACCCCGAGGCCGCGCTGGCGATCCTGCCCAGCAACGGCCGCCGTATCGTACGGGCGCTGGAGGTCATCGAGATCACCGGCAAGCCCTTCACCGCCAACCTGCCGGGCCATGACTCCGTGTACGACACCGTGCAGATCGGCGTCGACGTGTCCCGCCCCGAGCTGGACGAGCGCATCGCCCGCCGGGTCGACCGGATGTGGGCGGCGGGGCTCGTCGACGAGGTGCGCGCGCTGGAGGCGCACGGCCTGCGCGAGGGGCTCACGGCATCGCGCGCGCTGGGCTACCAGCAGGTGCTCGCGGCGCTCGCCGGGGAGTGCGGCGAGGACGACGCGCGCGCCGAGACCGTACGTGCCACCAAGCGCTTCGCGCGCCGTCAGGATTCGTGGTTCAGGCGCGATCCTCGGGTGCACTGGTTGAGTGGGGCTGCGGCGGATCTCACGGAACTTCCTCACCTCGCACTGGCGTTGGTCGAACGACCGGTCACAGCCTGATCACGTCATGGCATCGGGACGCTCAGGCCGTCATCCAGGCCTCCGGCGCCGTGCCATCATCGAGCTTCGATCGACCAAGTGGAGTCCGAGTTGGGAGGGCGCGTGGCGATGGAGGCCGGCCCTCGCGACACCGCACAAGGCGCGGGAAACGTCACCGGTGACGGTGGCGAAACGGAACAGGGCGAGGACCGTCTGAGCCCGGACGGGCCGGACGAGACACAGGGCGGTGTGACCGACGACGGTCCCGAACCGGACGAGATGTTCCTCGGGCCCGAGGTCGAGGTCGAACTGCGACCGCAGCGCAGGCTGCGCATCTGGCAGCTCGCCCCGATCGTTGTCCTGGCCGCGGTCGGCTCCCTGATGTTCGCCTTCCCGCTCGCCTTCGACTTCGGCGACAGCGGAGCCGTCATCGCCATGCTGGGGCTGCTCATCTGCTCCTGCGCCGCCGGGTGGGGCATGATGGCTGCCCGCCGGGTCGGCTACACGGCACCGGGACTCGGTGAGGAGCGCCGCCGGGACTGGCGGGTCGTACTGGCGTACGTCGTGACGGTGGTCGTCGTCATCGCGCTCGCCGTCCTCAGAGTGGCCCGTCTGCGCTAGAGCGGACGCCGTACGATCGAGGAATGAGCACGCGGATCGCCTTCCTCAAGGGCCACGGGACCGAGAACGACTTCGTGATCGTCCCCGACCCCGAGAACGTCATCGACCTCCCCCCGGCCGCCGTCGCCGCCCTGTGCGACCGGCGTGCGGGAATCGGGGGCGACGGACTGCTGCACGTCGTGCGGTCCGCCGCGCACCCCGAGGCCAAGGGCATGGCGGCCGAGGCGGAGTGGTTCATGGACTACCGCAACGGCGACGGCTCGATCGCGGAGATGTGCGGCAACGGGGTGCGGGTCTTCGCGCGCTACCTCCAGCGGGCCGGACAGGTGACCGAGGGGGACATCGCGGTCGCCACCCGCGGGGGCGTGAAGCGCGTACACATCGCCAAGGACGGTGACGTCACCGTCGGCATGGGCAGGGCACTCCTCCCCGAAGGCGAGGTCACCGTGCGCGTGGACGAGCGCAGCTGGCCCGCGCGGAACGTGAACATGGGCAACCCGCACGCGGTCGCCTTCGTGGACGATCTCGCGCACGCGGGAAACCTGTTCACCCCGCCGCCGTTCAGCCCGGCCGACGTCTATCCGGACGGGGTCAACGTCGAGTTCGTCGTCGACCGGGGCCCACGGCATGTCGCGCTGCGCGTGCACGAGCGCGGCGCCGGTGAGACGCGGTCGTGCGGCACGGGCGCGTGTGCCGTCGCCGTGGCCGCCGCGCGGCGTGACGGCGCCGATCCGGCCGTGACCGGAACTCCGGTGACGTACACCGTCGATGTGCCCGGTGGGCGCCTGGTGATCACCGAGAGGGCCGACGGGGAGATCGAGATGACGGGGCCCGCGGTGATCGTCGCCGAGGGCGAGATCGACGCGGAGTGGCTGGAAACCGTGCGGAGCTGAAGTGATCGGCGGCTTGACAACGCAGGTCGCTAGCCCGGTGGGGTATGGAAACCCTGGCCACCGGGCTCGGTCCGGCTTGAGATCAGGGGTGATAGCCGGACGGGTGGCTCGAATGCACAGACCCTCGAACCATCGCTCGAATGGGTGATCCGTTTCACGCTCGACGAGAGGTGGTCAGTCGCGCGTGATGGGCTCGGTAGCATCAAGCACCGGCCCGGACGGGGGAACGACACCATCCCCTGAGCCGTCGTCCGCCATGGGGTATCCCGTCCGCCGGTCCAGGTAGCCGGAGGTGCCCATGAGTGCGGAGGCCACGAATCCCGCGAGCCCAGGTGCTGTGACGCCCTCGCACAAGCTCGCGGCCTCGCTGGAACAGGACGGGCCCCCGTCGCCCCGCCGGCGGACCCGCCCCCGGATCGACCTGCGCCGACTGGGCAGAGCGGCGTTCCTCGGCTCCGCTACCCGCGACCGGCTGCCCGACGCCATCGGCCATGTCGTCGAGGCGCACCGGGCCCACCACCCCGACGCGGACCTCGAACCGCTGCGCCGGGCCTACGTCCTGGCCGAGTCCTCGCACCGCGGCCAGATGCGCAAGAGCGGCGAGCCGTACATCACGCACCCGCTCGCCGTGACGCTGATCCTCGCCGAACTCGGCGCGGAGACAACGACCCTGACGGCATCTCTGCTCCACGACACCGTCGAGGACACCGATGTGACGCTGGATCAGGTCGGCCAGGAGTTCGGTGCCGAGGTCTGCTACATCGTCGACGGCGTGACCAAGCTGGAGAAGGTCGACTACGGCGCCGCCGCCGAGCCCGAGACCTTCCGCAAGATGCTCGTCGCCACCGGGAACGACGTCCGCGTGATGTCGATCAAACTCGCCGACCGGCTGCACAACATGCGCACCCTGGGCGTGATGCGGCCCGAGAAACAGGAGCGCATCGCCAAGGTGACCCGGGACGTGCTCATCCCGCTCGCCGAACGGCTCGGCGTCCAGGCACTCAAGACCGAACTGGAAGACCTCGTCTTCGCGATCCTGCACCCCGAGGAGTACCAGCACACCCGGCAGCTGATCCTCGACAACGCCTCCCGCGCGGACGACCCGCTCGCCGAGATCGCCGACGAGGTACGCGTGGTGCTCCGCGACTCGGGGATCCAGGCCGAAGTCCTCATCCGGCCAAGGCACTTCGTGTCCCTCCATCGCGCGTCACGCAAACGCGGCCGGCTGCGCGGCTCCGACTTCGGGCGGGTCCTGGTACTCGTCAACGAGGACGCGGACTGCTATGGCGTACTGGGCGAGCTGCACACCTGTATGACGCCCGTCGTCTCGGAGTTCAAGGACTTCATCGCCGTTCCCAAGTTCAACCTCTACCAGTCGCTGCACACCGCCGTCGCCCGCGCGGACGGCCAGGTCGCCGAAGTCCTCATCCGGACCCACCAGATGCACAAGGCCGCTGAGGCCGGCGTCATCGCGCTCGGCAATCCCTACGCTCCTCCTTCGGAGGAGCAGACGGACGGCGACAGGGCGCGGGCCGACCTCGACGGCGAGCGCGTCGACCCCACCCGGCCCGGCTGGCTGTCCCGGCTCCTCGACTGGCAGGAGGCCGCGCCCGACCCCGACACCTTCTGGTCGACGCTGCGCGAGGACCTGGCCCAGGACCGCGAGATCACCGTCTTCCGGGCCGACGGGGGCTCGTTGGGGCTCCCCGAGGGCGCGAGTTGTGTGGACGCGGCGTACGCGCAGTACGGCGAGGACGCGCACGCCTGTATCGGCGCCCGGGTCAACGGCCGGCTGGCGACGCTGAGCACGGTTCTGCGTGACGGCGACACGGTCCAACTCCTCATGGGCCAGGACCCGGCCTCCGAGCCCTCCAGGGAGTGGCTGGAGCACGCGCACACGCCCGTTGCCAGGATCGCCATCCAGCGCTGGCTGGCCGCCCACCCGACCCAGGACGACCCGGCGCACGCGTCCGAGTCCTCCGCGGACGCCTCCGAGGCCGAGGCCGCGCGGGCGGCCCTCGACGCCCGAGCCGCGCAGGACGGCTCCGACGAGTCCCCGCCCGCCGCGACCGCCGTCGTCGACCAGCCCGGCGCGACCGTACGACTCGCCGGTTGCTGTACGCCCGTACCGCCCGACGAGGTCACCGGCTTCGCCGTGCGCGGGGGAGTGGTGACCGTGCACCGGGTGGAGTGCGCCGGGGTGGCGCGCATGAAGAGCACCGGGCGCGCGGAGGTCGGCGTGCACTGGGGGGACACCACCGAGGCCCGCGTCACCCTGGTCGCCGAATCGTTCGGCCGGCCCCATCTGCTGGCGGACCTCACCGAGGCCATCGCCCTGGAGGGCGTCGCGATCGTCTCGGCGACCGTCGAACCCCCAAGCCAGCAGCGCGTACGCCACACCTACACGCTCCAACTCCCGGACGCGGCGCACCTTCCGGCACTCATGCGGGCCATGCGCAACGTGCCCGGCGTGTACGACGTGAGCCGCGCGCAGCATCACGTGGCGGTTCCCTGACCTACCCTTTCGGGTGGGCCTGGTGCGAGTCGCCGTCATGGGGCGGGCGGGCGCTGGTAGCGGTGGTGCATGCTGCTCAACCCCCGCACCCGGTTCACGTCGGCGCTGCTCGCCTCCGCCGTCTCCGTCTGCCTCGTCGCCGCGAGCGCCCCCGCGGCCCCCCTGGGCGTCGGCGACCGCCTCTTCCCGCACCTGGGCAACCCCGGGTACGACGTGGCGTCGTACGATCTCGCCTTCACCTACCCCGGAAGCAACAGCAAGCCGCTCTCCGCCGTCACGACCATCGACGCCTGGACCACCACCGGACTCGAACAGATCAACCTCGACTTCTCCCACGGGACGGTCGGGTCGGTCGAGGTCGACGGTGAGCCCGCATCGTTCACCAGTGCGGGCGAGGACCTGGTGGTGACGCCCCGGACACCGTTGCCCGCCGGGAGCTGGACGCGGATCACCGTGCGGCACACCAGCGACCCCGTGTCCGCGCCAGGCCGGGACGGCGGCTGGGTGCGCACCGACGACGGGCTCGCGATGGCCAACCAGGCCGATGTCGCGCACCTGGTGTTCCCGTGCAACGACCACCCCTCCGACAAGGCGATGTTCACCATCAGGGTCACCGCCCCGAACGCCTACACGGCGGTGGCCAGCGGTCTGCCCACCGGCGTCGACCGGATCGGCGAGGCCACCACCTGGACGTACCGCACCCAGCACCCCATGGCCACCGAGCTGGCCCAGGTGTCCATCGGCCGCTCCACCGTGGTGCACCGCACCGGACCGCACGGCCTGCCCCTGCGCGATGTCGTGCCCACCAAGGACCGCGCGCTGCTCGAGCCGTGGCTGAAGAAGACGCCCGCGCAGATCGAGTGGATGGAGAACCAGGTCGGCCGCTACCCGTTCGAGACGTACGGGCTGCTCATGGCCGAGGCGTCGACCGGTTTCGAACTGGAGACACAGACCCTCTCTCTCTTCGAGAGAGGGCTGTTCACCGAGCCCGCGTACCCCGAGTGGTACGTCGACTCGATCATGGTGCACGAACTGGCCCACCAGTGGTTCGGCGACAGCGTCAGCCCCCGCACCTGGTCCGACCTGTGGCTCAACGAAGGACACGCCACCTGGTACGAGGCCCTCTACGCGGAGGAGAAGGCCGGCCGGAAGCTGGCGGACCGGATGAAGGCGGCATACGCGTCCTCCGACCGCTGGCGCACCGCCGGCGGACCACCGGCCGCCCCCAAGCCGCCCAAGCCCGGACAGAAGATCGGCATCTTCCGCCCGAACGTCTACGACGGGGCCGCCCTCGCCCTCTACGCCCTGCGCCAGGAGATCGGCCGCCCGGCGTTCCAGCGGTTGGAGGAGGCCTGGGTCGGCCTCCACAAGGACGGTGTCGCGGGCACCGCAGACTTCACGCGCCTCGCCTCAGAGATCGCGGGGCGGGACCTGGGCGCCTTCTTCCAGGCATGGCTGTACGCGGAGAAGACCCCGCCGATGCCCGGACGCCCCGACTGGAAGTCCCTCGCGCCCACGACATAGCGCCGCGAAATAACACCGTGACGAGACGGGGCGTGCCGTGCGACCATCTTCAGGTCGGCGGCGCCGCCCCCGGCCGCATGCGACGGCCTCCGGGAATCTCCCGGGGTGCTCGTACGTTGTGATCAGTGACGGGCTCGCTCCGTCACCGCACACGAAACCCCATCGACGTAAGGACCCAATGACCTCCTCTTCTTCCCCTTCCCAGGACACTGAGCGCTTCGCGCACACCTACCCCGAAGGTCTTCGGGCCGATGCCCTGATGGAAGAGGACGTCGCCTGGAGCCACGAGATCGACGGAGACCGGGACGGCGACCAGTTCGACCGCTCCGAGCGCGCGGCCCTGCGCCGCGTGGCGGGCCTCTCCACCGAGCTCGAGGACGTCACCGAGGTCGAGTACCGCCAGCTCCGCCTGGAGCGGGTCGTACTCGTCGGCGTGTGGACCACGGGGACCATCCGGGACGCGGACAACTCGCTCGCCGAACTCGCCGCTCTCGCGGAGACCGCAGGCGCGCTCGTGCTCGACGGCGTCGTCCAGCGCCGCGACAAGCCCGACGCGGCCACCTACATCGGCTCCGGCAAGGCCAACGAGCTGCGGGACATCGTCATCGAAACGGGCGCGGACACCGTCATCTGTGACGGTGAGCTGAGCCCCGGCCAGCTGATCCACCTCGAAGACGTCGTCAAGGTCAAGGTCATCGACCGTACGGCCCTGATCCTCGACATCTTCGCCCAGCACGCCAAGTCCCGAGAGGGCAAGGCGCAGGTCGCGCTCGCGCAGATGCAGTACATGCTGCCGAGGCTGCGAGGCTGGGGTCAGTCGCTGTCCCGTCAGATGGGCGGCGGCAAGGGCGGCGGCCTCGCCACCCGTGGTCCCGGTGAGACCAAGATCGAGACGGACCGGCGCCGGATCCGCGAGAAGATGGCGAAGATGCGCCGGGAGATCGCGGAGATGAAGACCGGCCGCGACATCCAGCGGCAGGTGCGCCGACGCAACAAGGTGCCCTCGGTCGCCATCGCCGGCTACACCAACGCCGGCAAGTCCTCGCTGCTCAACCGCCTCACGGGCGCGGGCGTCCTGGTCGAGAACGCCCTGTTCGCGACCCTCGACCCGACCGTGCGCCGGACCGAGACGCCCGGTGGGCGCCTCTACACGCTGGCGGACACCGTCGGCTTTGTACGGCACCTGCCGCACCACCTCGTCGAGGCGTTCCGCTCCACGATGGAGGAGGTCGGCGACTCCGACCTGATCCTGCACGTGGTCGACGGTTCGCACCCGGCGCCGGAGGAGCAGCTGGCCGCCGTGCGCGAGGTCATCAGGGACGTCGGCGCCACCGGCGTACCCGAGATCGTCGTGATCAACAAGGCGGACGCGGCGGACCCGCTGACGCTTCAGCGACTGATGCGGATGGAGACGCGTTCCATCGCGGTGTCCGCCCGCACCGGTCAGGGCATCGACGAGCTGCTCGCGCTGATCGACAACGAGCTGCCCCGGCCCTCGGTCGAGGTCGAGGCGCTCGTGCCGTACACCCACGGCAAGCTGGTCGCCCGTGCCCACACCGAGGGCGAGGTGATCTCCGAGGAGCACACGGCGGAGGGCACGCTGCTCAAGGTGCGGGTGCATGAGGAACTGGCGGCGGAACTTGCGCCGTATGTTCCGGCGGCAGCGACGCTTTAGGCTCCGCCGGGGTGCGTTTTTGTCTGCGGGTGCCTTGTGGCTTGTCGCGCAGTTCCCCGCGCCCCTGAAAGAGGCCCCCATGCCTTCGGCATGGGGGCCTCTTTCATCACTGGGTGGCGAACTTTGCGCTTACCTCGTCGTAGACGCCCTTGGCCACCTTGCCCAGGTGGGGGCCTGCCAGCCAGCCTGAACTCACTGGGCCGATCGAGGTGTTGGAGACGAGGGCCGGGTTGCCGTCCGAGCCCGTGGTGACCCAGCCGCCGCCGGAGGAACCGCCGGTCATGGTGCATCCGATCCGGTACATCGTCGGGTCGGACCTGACGATCGACAGCCGGCCCGGCTTGTCCTGGCACCGGTACATCGTCTCGCCGTCGAACGGAGCCGCCGCCGGGTACCCGGTCGCCGTGATGCTCCCCACCCGCGACACAGCAGGCGCGTCGAAGTCCACCGGCAGAGCCGAACCGACGGTCTCCTCGAGCGACCTGCCGCTGCCGCCCTTCTCCGGCGTCACATGGATGACCGCGAAATCGTACGGAGCCCCGTCGCCGCCCGTCGAACCGCCCTGCTTGATCCACTGGTCCGAGGTCTGGGCCCAGTCGGCCCACCAGACGCCGAAGGGAGCGATCTCCGTGCGAGGCGCGTTCTCCACCTCGGCGCTCGAGACGCCGGCGTTGTTGTAAGACGGCACGAAGGCCAGGTTGCGGTACCAGCCGCCCTTCTTGCCGGCGTGCACACAGTGGCCCGCCGTCCAGACGAGGTTCGACTTACCGGGGTGAGCGGGGTCGGCCACCACGGTCGCCGAGCAGACCATCGTGCCCTCCGGGGCGTCGAAGAACACCTTGCCCGCCTCGGGCGAGTTGGAGTGGTAGGCGGGCGGCACCGCCCTGGCCGTCACGGCACGCGGTGTCGGGTCGGTGACGCCCTGGTCGCCCGAGAGGTCGCCCGCGTCGATGCTCTTCTCGGGGTCGTCGGCGTCCCGCATCCGGTCCGTGTCCCACAGGCCCTCGATGATCGGGTTGACGTAGTCCTCGGCCTTGCGCAGCCAGTCGTCCTTGTCCCAGTTCTTCCAGGCGCCGTTCTTCCACTTGTCGATGTCGATCCCGTGCTCTTTGAGCTTGTCCTTGAGCCCGTCCGGGATCGTGATCTTCCCGGCCCCGTCGTCGGCCGCGGACGCGGAGGGTTGCCCGCTCGCGTCGGCGCTTCCGGAGCCCGTACCGCAGGCGGTGGCGGTGAGTGCGAGCGCCACGGCGAGGCCGACGGCGGCCGGCACGGGGGAGGTGCCGCGACGCGTGTTCCTCCCTCGGCGGGTGGTGAAGGGTGAACGTATGGGTCGCATGAGCTGACTCCCCCTGGCGTGGCCGAACCGTGTGCTGTCCCCGCACGGCACCACACACTAATGCGGTCGCTGTGGGGGCCGACCGGTGGAACCGCAACGGTTTCGCTACGGGCTCCTGATCTGCTGATCGTCGTGCGGGCCGCCCATGTGACGGCTTGTCATCACTGTTTCGGAAGTGCCTCCTCTGGTGCGCTGCTGCCGCCCGTTCCCGTGCTTTTTCAGCAGCGCTCACGCCATCGCCCCGTCGCCGCAAGGATCTTGAGCCGACCCGTGACTCCCATGGCGCACCAGGTGTTGGTAACGGGAGGGGTGTATCGGCGAGTTGGTGTTCGGCGGGCGGCGGAGCAGTGGGGAGTCGGGGCATTGGGGTTGCGGGAGTCCATGGAGACGGGGGAGACGGAAGCGGGAGCGGACGCCGAGGTCGACATGTGCGCCGACGCGCGCGGAGCGCACGAGGGGATTCTGCGGCGCCAGTCGGCGCGTGAGTCATCGGCACGCACCTACGCACGCGCCCTGCCGATCGTCCCCGTACGAGCACGCGGGATGACGATCGAGGGCGCCGACGGGCGCCGCTACCTCGACTGCCTCTCGGGCGCGGGGACACTGGCCCTCGGTCACAACCACCCCGTCGTGCTCGAGGCGATCCGCAAGGTGCTCGACTCCGGGGCGCCGCTGCACGTCCTCGACCTGGCGACCCCGGTCAAGGACGCCTTCATCACCGAACTGTTCCGTACTCTGCCGCCCGGACTCGCCGACCACGCGCGCGTGCAGTTCTGCGGACCGGCCGGTACGGACGCGGTGGAGGCCGCGTTCAAGCTCGTGCGCGCCGCGACCGGTCGGACCGGGATGCTCGCCTTCGCGGGCGCCTATCACGGGATGACCGCCGGTTCGCTCGGCGCCTCCGGCCACGCGACCGATGTCCGGGTCGCCCGGCTGCCGTTCCCCCAGGACTACCGCTGCCCCTTCGGGATGGGCGGCGACCGGGGCGCCGAACTCGCCGCCCGCTGGACCGAGTCCGTCCTCGACGACACCAAGTCGGGCGTACCTCTGCCCGCCGGGATGATCCTCGAACCCGTCCAGGGCGAGGGCGGGGTGATTCCCGCACCGGACGCCTGGCTGCGGCGCATGCGACGGATCACCGAATCCCGCTCGATCCCGCTGATCGCCGACGAGATCCAGACGGGAGTGGGCCGTACCGGCACCTTCTGGGCGGTGGAGCACAGCGGGGTCACCCCCGATGTGATGGTGCTGTCCAAGGCGATCGGAGGCAGCCTGCCGCTGGCAGTCGTGGTCTACCGCGAAGATCTCGACGTCTGGGAACCGGGCGCCCACGCGGGCACCTTCCGCGGCAACCAGCTCGCCATGGCCGCGGGCACGGCCACACTGAGGTACGTCCGCGAGCACGGCCTCGCCGACCGCGCGGCCACCCTGGGGGCCTGCATGCTCTCCCAGCTCCGGCAACTGGCGGCGGAGTTCCCCATCATCGGCGATGTGCGCGGACGGGGACTGATGATCGGGGTCGAACTGGTCGAACCCGGGGAGGAGCGGGGCACCGGCTCCACCGCGGACTTCGCCGGCGGTGATCGAGGCACCGATCCCGAGGTCCTTCCCGGCCCGGTCGGCGGTGGGCCGCACCCTGCCGCGCCCGAACTGGCCGTCGCCGTACAGCGGGAGTGCCTGCGCCGGGGACTGATCGTCGAACTCGGCGGACGCCGGGCGAGCGTGGTCCGGCTGCTTCCTCCGCTGACCATCAGCGACGAACAGGCCGCCGCCGTCGTCGACCGGCTGGCCGACGCCGTGGCAGCGGTGGCACGCGGCCACACCGATCCCGGCAGCCCTCACGCCACTCGCTCCGAGCGAGCGGGGTAGTCCAGGCCCACCGCCCGCCCGTACCCCCCGAACCCCTCGGTCCACTCCCGCACGTGCACTCGAACAACTCCACGAGGAACCGTCTTGAACAGCACCCCCGTACCCGAAGGCCGTTCCCACCCCACCCCCGCGCGAGGTCGCGGGCCAGGGAAGGAGCCCGGGAAGGAGACCGTGCCCCGGCAGAAGGGGGCGGTCGGTGGAGCCGAGTGGGCGCGCGGTGCCACGGCCGATCTCCTCGAACACATCGACCCCCACACCGCGGCCCAGGCCGCTGCCACCGAGAACCTGTTGCGCTGCTGGGTACGGGAGAACGACCTCCCCGCTCCCGGCGACGCCGTCCTCCGCATCCCCCTCCCGGCCAGCGGCACCGCCCTGCTGGCCCCCGTCCACTACTGGTCCCCGACCGGCTGGCACCGCTTCGGCCTCCCCCATCTGGCCGACGCCCCCATGGGAGCCCCGGCCGCCGACGCGGTCACCGTCGCGACCCTGCTCGCGAGGGAGGCGTACGCCGGCCCGAAGCCGACCACGTCGGACGGCGACCCGGTGACCGAGGGGGCCTCGACCGACGTGGACGCCATCCCGGCAGCGCTCGGCGAGCCGGACTCATCGGCTGCCGTTCCCTCCGTGCTGCCCTCCGACGCGGTCGACCTGGTCGCACGTGTGGCCGACTCCGTTCGCCGGACCGCCGTCTTCATCAGCGACCGTCGCGCACAGCCGGCCGACGGTCCCGACCTCTTCCTCACCGCCGAGCAGGCGCTCCTGCTCGGCCACCCCCTGCATCCGACCCCGAAGAGCCGCGAAGGGCTCGCCGAGGCCGAAGCCCGGCTCTACTCCCCGGAGTTGCGCGGCGCCTTCCCTCTCCACTGGCTGGCGGTGGCCCCCTCCGTACTCGCCACGGACTCCGCCTGGACCGAACGCGGCCGTCCCATCCGCGCCGAACAGCTCACCGCTCAGCTCATCGGCACCGCACTGCCCCTGCCCGACGGCTACGCGGCCCTGCCCCTGCACCCCTGGCAGATCCGCGAGACCCGGCACCGCCCACAGATCGCCTCCCTGTTCGAAGCCGGGCTGCTCCGAGACCTGTGCACCCACGGCTCCCCCTGGCACCCCACCTCCTCCGTACGGACCGTCCACCGCTCGGGTGCCCCCGCGATGCTGAAGCTCTCGCTGGGCCTGCGCATCACCAACTCCCGGCGCGAGAACCTCCGCAAGGAACTCCACCGGGGCGTGGAGGTGCACCGGCTGCTGCGCGGCGGACTGGCCAAGCAGTGGCAGTCCATCCACCCGGCCTTCGACATCGTCCGTGACCCGGCCTGGCTCGCCGTCGACGACCCGGACGGCCGCCCCGTCCAGGGCCTCGACGTGATGATCCGGCACAACCCCTTCCACCCGGCGGACGACGTGACCTGCGTCGCCGGACTCGTCTCGCCCCGCCCTCGCCCCCACCTGGGCAGCACGACCGACCCGCGACCGGAGGGACCGGTCCTGCGGTCCCGGCTCGCCGAGGTCGTCACAGGGCTCGCCGTACGAACCGGCCGCCCGCGCGGCGCCGTCGCCGCAGAGTGGTTCCTGCGGTACCTGGAGCAGGTCGTCCGGCCCGTGCTCTGGCTGGACAGCGAGGCCGGCATCGCCCTGGAGGCGCACCAGCAGAACACCCTGCTCCTGCTGGACGGCGACGGCTGGCCCCGGGGAGGCCGCTACCGCGACAACCAGGGGTACTACTTCCGCGAGTCCCGGCGCGCCGAACTCGACGCCCGGCTGCCCGGCATCGGCGAACAGAGCGACACGTTCGTCTCCGACGAGGTCACCGACGAGCGTTTCGCCTACTACCTGGGCATCAACAACGTCCTCGGCCTGATCGGCGCGTTCGGCTCGCAGCGCCTCGCCGACGAACAGCTGCTGCTCGCCGCGTTCCGGCGCTTCCTCAAGGACATCGCCTCGGGCCCCGCCCGACCGCGTACGTCCCTGCCCGGCTCCCTGCTCGACTCACCCGTCGTGCGCTGCAAGGCCAATCTGCTCACCCGGCTGCACGGCCTGGACGAGCTCGTCGGCCCGGTCGACACCCAGTCCGTCTACGTCACCATCGCCAACCCCCTCCACTCCTGACACCCGCGACGACAGCGACTCCCCCGCACCTTCACCCCCGAGGAAACCGACACACCCCATCTCCCGAGAGGAGCGTCCCGTGCCTTCCGTCGACGCGAGCACCGACGCCCGTACCGACTTCACCACCGCCCCGACCGCCGAGAACAGCGAGGACACGCTGGAGCTGCGTCTGCCCGCCGAGTTCGTCGCGAGATACACCGAGAGCGGCGAGAGTGCCGACGATCTCCTTGACCGCATCGGGAACTGGGGACCGAGCCGCACGCCAGCGGGGTCGTTCCACCTGGTCCCCGTCCAGGTCGAGCGCGATCTGCCGCTGATCGGCCGCTGGATAAACGACCCCACCGTGGCCACCTTCTGGGAGCTGGCCGGCACCGAGTGCGTGACCGAGGCTCACCTGCGGTCCCAGCTGGACGGCGACGGACGCAGCGTCCCCTGTCTCGGCCTGCTGGACGGGACCCCGATGAGCTACTGGGAGGTCTACCGCGCCGACCTCGACCCACTGGCCCGGCACTACCCCGCCCGGCCCCACGACACCGGAGTGCACCTCCTGCTCGGCGGTGTCGCCGATCGTGGACGCGGCCTCGGCAGCATCCTGCTCAGAGCGGTCGCCGACCTCGTTCTCGACAACCGTCCTTCCTGCGCGCGGGTCGTCGCGGAACCGGATCTGCGCAACACTCCCTCCGTGTCGGCCTTTCTGAGCGCCGGTTTCCGGTTCGCCGCCGAGGTGGATCTGCCCGTCAAGCGGGCCGCTCTCATGATCCGGGACCGGGGTCTGCGCGATGCGCTGTAGACCCCCTGTGCCCCTTCTGATCCCACTGTGCGCTCCCGCCTTGATCACCCGATTGTCAGTGCCGCCCCGTAGGGTGGTCGCGCTATGACGAAGCCCTCACTCCACGAACTCCTGCACGCTGCCGTCACCGCTGTCGGCGGTACGGAGCGCCCCGGCCAGGTGACCATGGCCGAAGCCGTCGCGGAGGCGATCGACGACGGTTCCCATCTGCTGATCCAGGCAGGCACCGGCACCGGAAAGTCGCTCGGCTACCTCGTACCCGCGCTCGCGCACGGCGAGCGGGTCGTGGTCGCGACCGCGACCCTCGCGCTGCAGCGGCAGCTCGTGGAGCGCGACCTGCCACGGACGGTCGACGCCCTGCATCCGGTGCTGCGCCGCCGCCCCGAGTTCGCGATGCTCAAGGGGAGATCGAACTACCTGTGCCTGCACCGCCTCCACGAAGGCGTGCCGCAGGACGAGGACGAGGGTCTCTTCGACCAGTTCGAGGCGGCCGCCCCCACCAGCAAGCTGGGCCAGGACTTGCTGCGCCTGCGCGACTGGTCGGACGAGACCGAGACCGGAGACCGTGACGGCCTCACCCCCGGCGTCTCCGACAAGGCCTGGGCTCAGGTCTCCGTCTCCTCTCGCGAGTGCCTCGGCGCCTCGAAGTGCGCGTACGGAGCCGAATGCTTCGCCGAGATGGCCCGCGAGCGCGCCAAGCTCGCCGAGGTGATCGTCACGAACCACGCGCTGCTCGCGATCGACGCCATCGAGGGCGCGCCCGTCCTGCCGCAGCACGAGGTGCTGATCGTCGACGAGGCGCACGAACTGGTCTCGCGGGTCACCGGAGTGGCCACCGGGGAGCTCACCCCCGGCCAGGTCAACCGTGCCGTGCGCCGGGCGGCGAAGCTCGTCAACGAGAAGGCCGCCGACCAGCTCCAGACGGCGGCCGAGGGCTTCGAGCGGGTGATGGAACTGGCCCTGCCGGGCCGCCTGGAGGAGGTTCCGGAAGACCTCGGGTACGCGCTGATGGCGCTGAGGGACGCGGCCCGCACGGTGATCTCCGCGATCGGCGCGACCCGCGACAAGTCGGTCCAGGACGAGGACGCGGTCCGCAAACAGGCGCTGGCCTCGGTGGAGTCCGTGCACGACGTCGCGGAGCGGATCGCGAACGGCTCGGAGTGGGACGTCGTCTGGTACGAGCGGCACGACCGCTTCGGTGCGTCCCTGCGGGTGGCCCCCATGTCGGTGTCGGGCCTCCTGAGGGAGAAGCTCTTCACGGACCGCTCAGTGGTCCTGACCTCGGCGACACTCAAGCTGGGCGGAGACTTCAACGGCGTCGGGGCCTCCCTGGGGCTCGCCCCCGAGGGCACTGCGGGCGACGACCTTCCGCAGTGGAAGGGCGTCGACGTCGGCTCGCCCTTCGACTACCCGAAGCAGGGCATCCTGTACGTCGCCAAGCACCTGGCTCGTCCCGCGCGCGACGGCGACCGCGGGGACATGCTCGACGAGCTCACGGAGCTGATCCAGGCGGCGGGTGGGCGCACGCTCGGCCTGTTCTCCTCGATGCGGGCCGCTCAGCTCGCCGCGGAGGAACTCCGTTCCCGCATCCCCGAGTTCCCCATCCTCCTGCAGGGTGAGGAGACGCTGGGCGAGCTGATCAAGAACTTCGCGGCCGATCCCAGGACCTGTCTGTTCGGCACGCTGTCGCTCTGGCAGGGAGTCGATGTCCCGGGCGCCAGCTGTCAGTTGGTCGTCATGGACAAGATCCCTTTCCCGCGCCCGGACGACCCGCTGATGAGCGCTCGTCAGAAGGCCGTCGAGGACGCCGGGGGCAACGGCTTCATGGCCGTCGCCGCCACGCACGCGGCGCTGCTCATGGCGCAGGGCGCCGGCCGCCTCGTACGGGCGACGGGGGACCGCGGTGTGGTCGCCGTACTCGACCAGCGGTTGGCCACGGCCCGGTACGGCAGCTATCTGAAGGCCTCGCTGCCGGACTTCTGGTACACCACGGACCCCAACGTGGTCCGGCGCTCGCTGACCGCGATCGATGCCGCGGCGCAGCAGACGGAGAACGCGCCGGCGGCCGAGGAGGCCGAACAGGCGGCGGAGGCCTAGACACCGATGTGCCGGGCACCGACCTCGGTCGGTGCCCGGCACATTCGCGCGCCTGAACACGGGACAACACAGGGCCCCGGAACCGGCGCAGGGGTTCCGGGGCCCGGCCAGGGGTGGGCCCGAAGGCCCACCTCCCGCAGCTCTCACACGCGGCGGAGAACCGCCACCACCTTGCCGAGGATCGTCGCCTCGTCGCCGGGGATCGGCTGGTACGCGGAGTTGTGCGGGAGAAGCCAGACATGGCCGTCCTCGCGCTTGAATCGCTTGACCGTGGCCTCGCCGTCCAGCATCGCGGCCACGATGTCGCCGTTCTCGGCGACCGGCTGGCGGCGCACCGTCACCCAGTCGCCGTCACAGATCGCCGCCTCGATCATCGAGTCACCGACGACCTTCAGGACGAAGAGCTCTCCGTCACCCACCAGTTGGCGGGGGAGCGGGAACACGTCCTCGACCGATTCCTCGGCGAGGATGGGACCGCCGGCGGCGATACGGCCCACAAGGGGGACGTACGACGCGGCGGGCTTGCCCGCGGTGTCCGTGGGCTGCACGGAAGCCCCTTGGTCGGAACCGCGTACTTCATAGGCGCGCGGGCGGTGCGGGTCACGGCGCAGGAATCCCTTGCGCTCCAGGGCCATGAGCTGGTGTGCGACCGATGAAGTACTGGAGAGGCCGACTGCCTGCCCGATCTCGCGCATCGACGGCGGGTAACCGCGTCGTTGCACGGAGTCCCTGATGACCTCGATCACGCGCCGTTGCCGGTCTGTGAGTCCCGAGCTGTCCGCTCGGATTCCTGGAGGTCGTCCAGGGAGGGACCGCTTGTGTCCCTCGGGATTCGTGGCTTCGTTCATCGCATGCACCGGCTCGAGTCGGCCCTGGGAGCGGTCCTGGGCGGTGATGGTGGCACTGTCTGCGGTGGTGGTCACGTCGGCCCCTCTCGATGGTCTCCCGTGCAGTGCAACGGTAGTTGCTTTCGAAAGGTTGCGCCAAACACACGTTCGAGTGAAAAATTGGCGATGGCCTGCCGCGATCAGATTTCTGGGTGTATGGCTGACGAACTGCCGGGCGGACAAAAGGGCTGATTGTTGTACCCTTCACCGCCGGGGTGGCGACCTCGTGGGCCGGTGGTCAAGTCTGCCACCCGGAACCCCGTCAGCCGGGGAGCGGCCCTCGCTGCGCGCGGTTCTCACCGTATCTCCGCAAGTTCCGCAGCGGTATGGCCGTGCGGCACATGCCAATAGCGTTGCGACACGCGTGTGTGCGGTGGATGTACGGGCCAATCCCCACATGTAGTGGTTGGATTACGGCCGTAGCCCAGAAGTTGTGGTCCCCCGGGTCTTCGGTCCCTCGGGCATCACCTATGCTGGGGGCTGCTTCGAGGGGCTCAAGGGTCCTTGCGAGGCCATTGAGTCTGCTGTGAGGGAGGGTTGGAGAACATGCACTGCCCCTTCTGCAGGCACCCCGACAGCCGCGTCGTCGACAGTCGTACGACCGACGACGGCACGTCGATCCGCAGGCGCCGCCAGTGTCCCGACTGCTCTCGCCGGTTCACGACCGTCGAGACGTGCTCGCTCATGGTGGTCAAGCGGTCCGGAGTCACCGAGCCGTTCAGTCGTACGAAGGTCATCAATGGCGTGCGCAAGGCGTGCCAGGGACGACCCGTCACCGAGGACGCGCTCGCCCAACTCGGCCAGCGTGTCGAGGAAGCGGTGCGCGCCACCGGAAGTGCCGAGCTGACCACCCACGACGTGGGGCTGGCCATACTCGGTCCGCTGCAGGAACTCGACCTTGTCGCCTACCTGCGATTCGCGTCCGTCTACCGGGCGTTCGACTCGCTGGACGACTTCGAGGCCGCCATCGCGGAGCTCAGGGAAGCGCCGCGCCGCCCCGCCGTGGACGACGAAGACCCGGATGTGGGGCGCCAGGAAGACGACCGCGGGTCCGGGGGGACTGCTCAGGTCCCCGTGCCCGCCCACGCCGCCGACTGACCGGCGGGCCGGAACCGGACGGCGCGTTCGGACCCGGCCCCGGATCACGGCAGGCGAAGACCTGCTGCGGGCGGCAGGCAAGAGAGTGCCCGCAGCGCAAGAAACAACACCGTGTCATGGGAACAACGTGACACTTCTGGGCGTTTTGCCCGATACAGGGAGGCGGCATGACAGAGACGGCGAGCGGTCCGGCACGGAGTTCCCGAGCCAAGGGGACGAAGGTGGCCAAGGGCCTGCGCATCGAGCGGATCCACACCACCCCGGGCGTGCACCCGTACGACGAGGTCGAGTGGGCGAGCCGTGACGTCGTCATGACCAACTGGCGCGACGGCTCGATCAACTTCGAGCAGCGTGGCGTCGAGTTCCCCGACTTCTGGTCGGTGAACGCGGTCAACATCGTCACCAGCAAGTACTTCCGCGGTGCTGTGGGCACCCCGCAGCGCGAGGTGAGCCTCAAGCAGCTCATCGACCGCATCGTGAAGACGTACACGAAGGCCGGTGAGGACTACAAGTACTTCTCCTCCCCGGCTGACGCGGAGATCTTCGAGCACGAGCTGGCGTACGCCCTCCTGCACCAGATCTTCAGCTTCAACAGCCCGGTCTGGTTCAACGTCGGGACGCCTCAGCCCCAGCAGGTCTCGGCCTGCTTCATCCTGTCCGTCGACGACTCCATGGAGTCGATCCTCGACTGGTACAAGGAAGAGGGCATGATCTTCAAGGGCGGCTCCGGCGCCGGCCTGAACCTCTCCCGGATCCGCTCCTCCAAGGAACTGCTCTCCTCCGGTGGCAACGCCTCCGGCCCGGTCTCCTTCATGCGCGGCGCCGACGCCTCGGCAGGAACGATCAAATCGGGCGGCGCCACCCGCCGCGCGGCCAAGATGGTCATCCTCGACGTCGACCACCCCGACATCGAGGACTTCATCGAGACCAAGGTGAAGGAAGAGGAGAAGATCCGCGCCCTGCGCGACGCGGGCTTCGACATGGACCTGGGCGGCGACGACATCACGTCCGTCCAGTACCAGAACGCCAACAACTCGGTCCGGGTGAACGACACGTTCATGAAGGCGGTCGAGGCGGGCGGCAAGTTCGGTCTCACCTCCCGGATGACCGGCGAGGTCATCGAGGAGGTCGACGCCAAGGCCCTCTTCCGCAAGATGGCCGAGGCGGCCTGGGCCTGCGCCGACCCGGGCATCCAGTACGACGACACGATCAACCGCTGGCACACGTGCCCGGAGTCCGGCCGGATCAACGGCTCGAACCCGTGCAGCGAGTACATGCACCTGGACAACACGTCCTGCAACCTCGCCTCGCTGAACCTGATGAAGTTCCTCAAGGACGACGGCAAGGGCCGTCAGTCCTTCGAGATCGACCGCTTCGCGAAGGTCGTCGAACTCGTCATCACCGCGATGGACATCTCCATCTGCTTCGCCGACTTCCCGACCGAGAAGATCGGCGAGAACACGCGCGCGTTCCGCCAGCTTGGCATCGGCTACGCCAACCTCGGCGCCCTGCTGATGGCGACCGGTCACGCGTACGACTCCGAGGGCGGCCGCGCCCTGGCCGGTGCGATCACCTCCCTGATGACCGGCACGTCGTACCGCCGCTCTGCCGAACTCGCCGCGGTCGTCGGCCCGTACGACGGTTACGCCCGCAACGCGCAGCCGCACCTGCGGGTCATGAAGCAGCACGCCGACGAGAACGACAAGGCCGTCCGGATGGACGACCTGGACACCCCGATCTGGGCCGCCGCCACGGAGGCCTGGCAGGACGTCGTCCGCATCGGCGAGAAGAACGGTTTCCGTAACGCGCAGGCGTCCGTCATCGCCCCGACCGGCACCATCGGTCTCGCGATGTCCTGCGACACCACGGGTCTTGAGCCCGACCTCGCGCTGGTCAAGTTCAAGAAGCTCGTCGGCGGCGGCTCGATGCAGATCGTCAACGGCACGGTCCCGCAGGCCCTGCGCCGCCTGGGCTACCAGGAGGAGCAGATCGAGGCGATCGTCGCCCACATCGGCGAGCACGGCCATGTGATCGACGCCCCGGGCCTCAAGCACGAGCACTACGAGGTGTTCGACTGCGCCATGGGCGAGCGGACCATCTCCGCGATGGGCCACGTGCGCATGATGGCCGCGATCCAGCCGTGGATCTCCGGCGCCCTGTCCAAGACGGTCAACATGCCGGAGTCGGCGACCGTCGAGGAGGTCGAGGAGATCTACTTCGAGGCCTGGAAGATGGGCGTCAAGGCGCTCGCGATCTACCGCGACAACTGCAAGGTCGGCCAGCCGCTCTCCGCCAAGAAGAAGGAGGACGAGAAGGCCGAGGTGACCGCGAAGACCGAGGCGACGATCCGTGAGGCCGTCGAGAAGGTCGTCGAGTACCGGCCGGTCCGCAAGCGCCTCCCCAAGGGCCGTCCCGGCATCACCACGTCCTTCACGGTCGGCGGCGCCGAGGGTTACATGACCGCCAACTCCTACCCGGACGACGGTCTCGGCGAGGTCTTCCTGAAGATGTCCAAGCAGGGCTCCACCCTCGCGGGCATGATGGACGCCTTCTCGATCGCCATCTCGGTGGGTCTGCAGTACGGCGTTCCGCTGGAGACGTACGTCTCGAAGTTCACCAACATGCGCTTCGAGCCGGCCGGTATGACGGACGACCCCGATGTCCGTATGGCCCAGTCGATCGTCGACTACATCTTCCGCCGCCTGGCGCTGGACTTCCTTCCCTTCGAGACGCGTTCCGCCCTCGGCATCCACTCCGCCGACGAGCGCCAGCGCCACCTGGAGACGGGGTCCTACGAGCCGACCGAGGAAGAGGTCGACATCGAGGGCCTGGCCCAGTCGGCGCCCCGAGCCCAGGAACTGAAGGCCGTCGCCACCCCGACGACCGCCGCCGAAAAGGCGCCGGAGCCCGTGCTGGCACAGGTGCACACCAGCGCCGAGCTGGTGGAGATGCAGCTGGGTATCCAGGCGGACGCCCCGCTCTGCTTCTCCTGCGGTACGAAGATGCAGCGGGCCGGCTCCTGCTACATCTGCGAGGGATGCGGGTCGACCAGCGGTTGCAGCTGACCCGACCGACGGTCCCTGACCGGTGAGTGAAGGAGGAGGGGTGCCGGCCATGTGCCGGTGCCCCTCCTTCGTCGTGTCGTGGGTCGCGTAACCTCCGTCCATGGACAACGAGTTGCGGCGTCATGACGGGGACATGGGCGAGCTCTCGGGGGCCGCCCGGGCCGCGGCTCTCGAGGCGCTGGTCATGGATCTCCGCTCCCCGGATCCCGTCGTGCGGGACGAGCAGGCGTACGTCACGGCCGTCCGCTGGACACCCGGCCTCGACTCGGCGGAGCGGCGGTGGCTCGGGGACCGTATGGCCGGACTGTTCGACGATCCCGACATTCAGGCGCGCGCGTTCGCTCCGCTCGTCCTGGCCCGGATCGTCGACGCGGGGGACTGGCGGCAGGAGTGGTGGGAGGCGTTCGCCGGGTGGTACCCCGGCGAGACCGATCTGCGCGGGTACGACCCCGTGCTCGGCTGGGTCCATGCCGCCGCCCACGGGGCCGATCTCCTGGCGGCTCTCGCGCGGCGCCCGCAGCAGAGCCCCGAACCGTTGCTCGCGTTGATCGTCGCGCGCCTGCTGGCCGACACCGGGCAGGTCTTCGACGCACAGGAGGACGACCGCATCGCTCGTGCGCTGGCCAGGATCCTGTGCCGGCCCGGGCTCGGTGCCGCCGAGTCGGTGGGATGGCTGGACGCCGTCGCGGCGGCGTTCCGGACGGGGGAGCCGGGGCCGGTTCCCCCGTGGGCCTCGAACACCATGCGCACGCTGCGGATGCTCTACCTGCTGGCCGACCGCGGGTTGCTGACGCCGGGAGAGGACGGCCCGCCGAGCACGGTCACCCATCGGGAGGCCGTACTCGACGCCCTGGCCGCCACCCTCGCGATCGTCACCCCCTACCTGCCCTCCCCTTCGGGGAGGGATCAGGTCTGACGCGTGCGGCCCATCTCCTCGGTGAATGTCGCGGGGTCGTCCTCGAAGCCCTGGACACCGGAGTGGAAGTCCCACGACCCGGACTCGTCCCGGACGAACTCGGCGACCGTGGCCGCCGTGGATCCCAGCACGCCGCCGAAGTCGTCCTCGGCCAGGACGGTGTAGCCCTCGCGGATGCGCAGGCCGGGACTGAGGACGCTCACGAACGTCCGGTGCGTGGAACGCTGTTGGATGATCACACCGACCACCACGCGCGCGTACTGCGCGCCCAGCCGGTCGAACTCCAGCGTCATGACCTCGTCCCAGCCGAAGCCCTTGCCGTCCTTGCTGTCCCGGTTGAGTGTGATCGTGCCGTCCGGGGAGCGGCTGTCGAAATGCACCACATAGGCGGGATCGCCGTACGGATCGCTCGCCGGGTAGGTCGCGGCAACGATGTCGAGATCGGTGGGCGGCTGCCCGGCCGGACTCGGATCCCACTTCAGTGAGACTTCGGCCTTGCGGATCCCCTTGTTGAGGGCCTTCACCAGACTTCCCTTCCCCGTTCGCCGTGGGCTCTCACCCCAACTGCCGGTACATCACAGCTGGTTGTCCATCGTGCCACGCGCGCGGGGGCGCTCGCGCGGTTGCAGTCCGCCGGAGCGTGACCGACGCCACGCTCCGAGCCCTTACGATGGCGCGGTGCTGGTCAAGTGGATTCGCTGCACCGTGGTGGACCGCCGCGGTTTCGAACGGGGGCAGCGAAAGTGGGCGGGACTTCTGGGGGAGCCGGGATTCCGGGGGCAGGGCGGGGGCTGGAGCCGGGGGCGTCCCGGCGTGGCGCACGTCTTCGCCTTCTGGGAGAGCCGCGCCTTCTACGACTCCTTCATGGCCCGCTCCCATGACCGGCTCGCCACCGCCCAGTCGGGCACCTTCAAGGACCAGCAGGTCAAACTGTTCGATCACCGTTTCGACGTGAAGACCGGCTTCGAGCCGCGCTTCACGGACTCCGACCTGGTACGGGTGGCACACTGCCGCGTCCACGAGGAGCGCGCCGAGCACTTCGCGCTGATGCAGGAGAAGGTCTGGAACCCGGCGATGGCCGGTTCGCCCGGCATGGTGCGAGGCCTGTTCGGCGAGGCGCCGGGGCACGAGTTCCTGATCCTGTCGATGTGGCGATCTGCCGCCGAGCACGGCAAGTACCGGGCCGAGCGGGTGGAGCGACTGGCGCTGCGGGCCCAGCTGGAGGCGGACGTCGCGGCCCTCGCCGGTGACATCGTCGAACTGGAACCCAGCTGGATAGTCTGAGCCGGACGGCCGATTCGGACGGCCCGAGACGCAACGCTGTGTGTTCCAACGCGCACGACATGTGTGACATACGCCGTATAGGGGTCGTGCAAGTGTCCGGTCGGCGCCGACCCGATCTAGGGTTTTGGCATGGTAAGACCACGGCGCATCGTCCTTGTCCGGCACGGCGAGTCAATGGGCAATGCCGATGACACCGTCTACGAGCGCGAGCCGGACCATGCCCTCGCCCTCACCGAACGCGGCTGGCGACAGGCGGAGGAGACAGGCAAGCGGCTGCGCGAGGTGTTCGGGCAGGAGCAGGTCAGCGTGTACGTCTCCCCCTACCGCCGAACGCTCGAGACCCTGCGTGCGTTCGGCCTGAACCCCGACAACATACGCGTACGCGAGGAGCCCCGGCTCCGGGAGCAGGACTGGGGCAACTGGCAGGACCGGGACGATGTACGGCTGCAGAAGGCGTACCGGGACGCCTACGGGCACTTCTTCTACCGCTTCGCCCAGGGGGAGTCCGGTGCCGATGTGTACGACAGGGTCGGCGGGTTCCTGGAGAGCCTCTACCGCAGCTTCGAGGCTCCTGACCATCCGCCGAACGTGTTGCTCGTGACCCATGGCCTGGCGATGCGGCTGTTCTGCATGCGCTGGTTCCACTGGACGGTCGGGGAATTCGAGTCGCTGTCCAATCCGGGGAACGCGGAGATGCGGATGCTCGTTCTCGGGAGCGACGGCAGGTACACCCTCGACCGCCCGTTCGAGCGTTGGTGCGAGCCGGAATCGTACGGAATCACCGGATAGAGTGACAGGGCGATGACTGCTGATTCCTCTTCCCACGAGCGCCTGGAGCGCGCCCTGGCCAGCCTTCGCGGGCTCGCGGTGGGGGACGCGCTGGGGTCGCAGTTCTTCGTACCCGTGAACCACCCCCTGCTCAAGCTCCGCGAGCTGCCGCCCGGTCCATGGCAGTGGACGGACGACACGGAGATGGCATGCTCCGTGCTGGCCGTGCTGGCCGAGCACCATCGCATCGACCAGGACGCGCTGGCCCACTCCTTCGCGCGGCACCACGACTTCGACCGCGGGTACGGGCCAGCGGTGAACCGCCTCCTGCGACTGGTCCGGGAGGGCGGCGACTGGCGTGAGCTGGCGTCCGCCCTGTTCAACGGGCAGGGCTCCTGGGGCAATGGCGCGGCCATGCGCATCGCCCCTCTGGGCGCCTGGTACGCGGACGATCCGGAGCAGGCGACCCATCAGGCGGAGATCTCCGCCTACCCCACGCATCAGCACCGCGAGGCCGTCGTCGGCGCCATGGCGGTCGCCGCTGCCGCCGCCCTGGTGGCCGCTCCGGGCGGTCCGGTGAGTGCCGGTGCACTCCTCGACGGTGTGCTCGCGCTCATCCCGAGAAGCGCGGTCTCCGCGGGGCTGCGACGTGCCCGGGACATGCTCGACTATGCCGACGCCGGCACGGTCGCGGCCGTACTGGGCTGTGGCCGGCGTACGACGGCGCACGACACCGTGCCGTTCGCGCTCTGGTCGGCCGCGCGTGCGCTGGGTGACTACGAGGCCGCCTTCTGGGCGACGGCCCAGGTGGGCGGCGACGTGGACACGAACTGCGCCATCGTGGGCGGCGTACTCGCTGCGGGAAAGGCCGGGGCACCGCCCTCGGCGTGGCTGGAGCGGACGGAATCACTGCCTCTGTGGGCGCCTGCGGGGGCGTAGCACGCGCGCGCGTGCGGCGTGGGGCTGCCGGGGGCTCACGCGGCGGGTGAACGGAGGCCTTCCGGCTCCTCGAGGCGATCTATCGACGGCCGGCCCCCATCGCGATCGCGCAACCACTTTCCGAACGCCGCTCGGGCCGCGTGGGGCCGTGAGCAGCGACTGGGGAGCCGCTGTCGGGAGATCAGCCGCCCGCCGGGCCCGCGGTGCTCGCCGTGCCTGCCAGGGCCTCCAGGTCGCTCTTGCGGACGCGGATCACGAAACAGGCGGTGGCGAGGGCCAGGACGGCCATCGCGGCGGCCGGGATGAAGGCCGTGGAGATGCCGTGGGCGAGTACCTCGTGGCTCCAGGGGGCGGGGAGTTGCTTGGTTTTGGCGAACTCCGCCTTCTGCTCAGGCGTGGCCTCGGCGAGGAATTTGGGCACCTGTTTCGTCGCCTCGTCGCGGCTGGCCGAGCCGAACACCGTCGTCAGGATGGACAGGCCGAGCGAACCACCCACCTGCTGCGTGACGTTGAGCAGCCCGGACGCGGCGCCCGCCTCGTGCACGGCGACCCCGGAGACCGCCGTCAGGGTCAGCGTCACGAAGTTCAGGCCCATGCCGAAGCCGAACACCACCATCGGGCCGAGGACCCCGCCGACGTACGAGCTGTCGGGGGTGATGAAAGCCTGCCAGGTGAGGCCGAGCGCCGCCAGTGTCGATCCGGCGACCATGAATGGTTTGGGCCCGAGGACCGGCAGGAACCGCTGTGAGAGGCCCGCGCCCGTGGCGATCGCGACGGTCACGGGCAGGAAGGCGAGGCCCGCCTCGATCGGCGTGTAGAGCAGGACGTTCTGCACGAACAGGACGATGAAGAAGAACATGCCGAACATCGCGGCGGCCAGGCTCAGCATGATCACGTAGGTGCCCGACCGGTTGCGGTCGGCGAACATCTTCAGCGGCGTGATCGGTTCCTTCGCGCGCATCTCCACGAAGACGAAGACGGCCAACAGGACCAGCGCCGTGCCGAAGGAGGCGAGCGTCAGACCGTCCCGCCAGCCCTCCTCCGCCGCGCGGATGAAGCCGTACACGAGGGACGCCATGCCCAGCGTCGAGGTCAGCGCGCCCACGATGTCGAAGCGGCCCGGATGACGTTCCGACTCGGCGATGTACATCGGCGTGAGCACGGCGATCAGGATGCCGATCGGTACGTTGACGAAGAGCACCCAGCGCCAGTTCAGCCACTCCGTGAGCATGCCGCCGGCGAGCAGGCCGACGGCGCCGCCGCCGGCCGAGACGGCGGCGAAGACCCCGAACGCCCGGTTCCGCTCCGGGCCTTCGGCGAACGTGGTGGTGATGAGCGCCAGCGCGGTGGGCGAGGCGATCGCGCCGCCGACGCCCTGGAGGGCCCGCGCGGCCAGCAACTGCCAGGGTTCCTGGGCGAGTCCGCCCAGCAGGGAGGCGGCGATGAACAGCAGGATGCCGGTCATGAAGACACGGCGGCGGCCCAGGATGTCACCGGCCCGGCCGCCGAGCAGCAGCAGGCCGCCGAAGGTGAGGGTGTAGGCGCTGACCACCCAGGTGAGGTCGGTGGTGCTGAACTTGAGGGCGTCTTGAATGTGCGGCAGTGCGATGTTCACAATCGTCGCATCGAGTACCACCATGAGTTGGCAGGCCGCGATGACGGTGAGCGCTATGCCGGGATGCCCTTCCCGGCGGGCCGCACCTGGTTTCTGGTCCTTCGTCAATGAAGACGTAGTCACTGTTGGGTCCCCCATAAGAGCACTAGTGAACGCTTGCGTTCACTGTCGCGTCGAACGGTAGTGAGTCCCCGACAGTGAACGCAAGCGTTCACTGAACTCGTCCGCCGGGTCGCCTGTCGGTCGCCCGGGTAATCTCTGCGGTTCACCGCGTCGGCGATCATGGCAATACCGACAATCCTGATAATCCTCGCACTCCCCGCTCCCCCTTGCCCGCTGGAGACAGATCAGATGGTTACTTCGCGCTGGACGGCCGCCCCCGCTCGGCCGGCCTCCCCCCGCCGGCGCGGCGCCGTGCTCGAACGCGCGATCCTCGATGCCGCGCTGGAACAACTCAGTACCGTCGGCTGGAACGGGCTCACCATGGAGGGCGTCGCCGCCGGAGCGCAGACCGGCAAGGCCGCGGTGTACCGGCGCTGGCCCTCGAAGGAGGACCTCGTCGCGGACGCGCTCCAGGCCGGACTGCCGCGCTTCGACCGGGCGCCCGACCTCGGGAGCGTTCGGGACGACCTTGTCGAGCTGTGCCGGCAGGCGCGGGCGGCGATGTTCTCGCGCCCCGGATTCGCACTGCGCTCGGTGATTCACGAATGCGACAGCCCGCAGGTGGAGCGCTTCCAGAGCGTGATCTTCGAAGGTTTCGTCGAGCCGGCCGCCAGGCTTCTCCGGGAGATCCTCAACCGAGGAATCGAGCGGGGGGAGACCCGTCCCGACGCCGCGAACGGCTACGTTTTCGACGCCATCCCGGCGATGATGATGTACCGAGCGAAGGTGTGCGGGAGCGAATGGGGGGAGCGGGACATCGAGGAGATGATCGACCAGCTGATGGTTCCACTGCTGCGGGCGGGGAGGGCGTGAAGTCGCTTGCGGGAACCGGGGTGTCGAGCGGGGTTCCGGGCGGCGTAGTCTAAGAGCGCCATGCCGTACGAAGCACCCACCCACACCGTCGAGCGCTCCCTGCGCGCCACGACCGGAGCGAAGGTCATCGCCGGCGTCGACGAGGTCGGGCGGGGCGCGTGGGCCGGTCCCGTCACCGTCTGCGCGGCGGTCACCGGTCTCCGCCGGCCCCCCGAGGGACTCACCGACTCCAAACTCCTCGCGGTCAAGCGGCGTACCCAACTCGCGGAAGTGCTGCGGAGTTGGGTCACGTCGTACGCGTTGGGACACGCCTCTCCGGAGGAGATCGACGATCTGGGGATGACCGCAGCGCTGCGGCTCGCCGCGGAGCGTGCCCTGGAGGCCTTGCCGGTCCGTCCCGACGCGGTCATTCTCGACGGGAAGCACGACTACCTGGGATCGCCGTGGCAGGTCCGCACGGTGATCAGGGGTGACCAGTCGTGTGTGGCGGTCGCGGCGGCGTCCGTGATCGCCAAGGTCCAGCGCGACAAAATGATGGCCGAACTGGGTATCGACCATGCAGACTTCGGTTTTGCGGCCAATGCCGGGTATCCGTCCCCCGTGCACAAGGCCGCGCTGGTGGAGCGGGGGCCCACCCCGTACCACCGGCTGTCGTGGGCGTATCTTGATGCGCTGCCCCAGTGGCGGCATCTCAAGAAGGCCCGCAGTTGGGCGGTCGGGAGCGTTCCGGAGATCGAGGGCCAGCTCGGCTTCGACTTCTGACAATTCCGTCCGCACTCATGTGCCACCCGCCGACGCGAGTCGCACCGGCGTTTGATAAATATCAGGTCATGCCTCTCATTCCCGAGGAGCCTCAGATTCACGAGAGTGCCCAGGGTCCCCGCGTAGCTCCGGCCAGTGGCCGTACCGCGCAGACCCCTCGTCCCGTACCCGGTCCCCGCCCCGTGGCTGTGCCGCGTCCCGGCCGTCCGGGGCCTTTCCGGCCCACGGCGCCGGCCCAGCGCGCACCGCACGACGCGCCAGCGGCCGTGGCCTCGACCGCGGGCGCGGCCAAGCCCGGGCCGTCCGCGGCTCCGGCCGCCCCTGTCCCTTCCGCCCCTGCCTCCCAGGCCCCGGCGACCCCGCAGATCCAGCTGATCCCGGCCTCGGCCGAGGGCGCGCTGGACGCTGCCGAGGAAGCCGTCGACCTGCTCCTGGAGTCGGGTCGGGCCCCGGGCGAGGTGCTGGTGATCACCACCGGCGATCCGCACCCGTGGGCCGCGCATGAGCTGTCCTTCGGCGAGGCGCCGTACTGGGCGCAGCACGACGCGGGTGACGACGTCTTCTACGCCGACGCCGCCGCTCTGAGCCGTGCCGCCTCCCGTCCCGTGGTCGTCGTCGCCGTCAACGGCGGTGCCGACACGGCCGCTGCCGCCCTTCCGCCGGCCCTCGGCCGAGCCGGTGCCCTGTTGATCGTCTGCGGCGACCCGCAGCAGATCAACTCGGTGCTGGGCGCGCGCGTCTGAACCGGTTCCGGTTCGTCCGAGCGGCCCCGGGAACCGTCCCGGGGACGGCCGGTCCAGCGACACCGGACCGGCGGAGGGCGGGTCGCTGAAGCGGTAACGCACGGTGGGCGCTTCGGCGTTCCCGGACGCGGGCATGCCGTGCCGACAGGAGCACGCGTACGCGTGCGGCTGTCGGGCGCGTCGGCTGCCTGCCGTCCAGCGTGGTCGTGTGCCCGCGTGCGTACGCGCGTGCTGTACCGCTGCCGTACGTCGACCGGCGGACGCCGTTGTCCGCGGTGACGTTCTCTGTGTACGACTTACTGCACGCCGCGGCCGTCACTCCTGGCCGACAGGCGTGGCCGCGCGGGGCAGAGGCCGGCGAGACGCCGGAGAGGTCACGCGGGTCGGTCGATGTGCGCCGGGGTCAGCGGGCTGCCGCCCGGCGCAGGATGTCCGAGGCGGCGCCTCCCGTGCGGGGCATCGGCAACGGCGGAGGTGCCTCGGACATGGCGAAGGGCTCAGGCGGCGAATCCGCGTTCGGGCGGCGCCCGCCGCGGCCCTCGCCCAGCACCTGCCAGCCGTCGCGGGTCAGCGTGATGTACGCGCCGCAGCGCAGCCCGTGCAGTGTGCAGGCGTCACGCAGTCCCCACATCCACGCGCCGTCCTCCTGCGTCCATCGGGCGTCGCCGTCACGGCAGTAGAGCAACACGGCGGTGCGCACCGGCGTACGGCGGCGCAGGTCGTGAGGGATGACCCGGCGCAACTGCGCGAGCAGCGAGTTCCGGAACATCCAGCCGTCGGCCGGAGCCGAGCGACGGGTGAACGAGGCGCTCGCCCGCAGTCGCTCGTCCGGATCGAGGACAGCGACGATGGCGGTCGCCGGCCCCGGGCGGTGCCGGGCGTGCAGACCGCTGACGACCTCGCGGGGATTGCGCAGCAGGGGAATCCCGGCTGCGGCCCACTCCGCGGGTTCGAGCATGCGGGCTGCTGAGTTGGTGGAAGCGGCGGACAGGTCGGCAGACGTCGACATGGATGCCGCGGGGGACGGAGCGAATCCGAAGGTCACGGTCCTCCCTTCGGCTACACGCCCACTACGGGCGGGAGATCGGACTTGGGGAGCGCACACCGCGGCGGAGCCCTGCCGGACCACGGACACGCCGTGCGGGGAGCGGACTCCAATTCTTGCTGTCGAACTGGGTTGCGGCAACGAGCAAATGGGGCCACCGACCGGCTTCTGGTGATCTGTGGATTATATCCCTGCCAGGTGTGTCATTTGTAGATGCCTGGGGTGCCCGGGAACGGGCCGTTGGTCCGCTTGTTCGGCTTGGTTCATCTTCCCGTCATCAGGCTGCGGGGCGGGGACCAGTGGTGACGTTCCCCGCACACTGAGTCAGGCCCTCAGTCACAGGCCGCTGTTGCCGGGCGAACGCCTCAACGTGCGTTCCGTGGAGGCCTGTTATCCGGCTGGAATGCGCCCCTTCCGGACTGTCCCTCAGAGATATGTACGCGCGCGTGGCCGCGCCTCACGCGGTTGACGGATCCTGTGATCGGTCGTGCGCGTCTCGTCACCGCCGGGACGGTCGGCCGATTGGGCCGTTGTCAGTGCTGTGGGGTTGCATGGGGGCATGAACAACCAGGAGCTGCGAGCCGAGGCCGATGCCATCCTTGCCGAGCTGGTCGGTGCCCCGGGAGGGTCCGCGCGGCTGCGGGAGGACCAGTGGCAGGCCGTGGCGGCCCTGGTCGAGGAGCGTCGGCGGGCGCTGGTGGTGCAGCGCACCGGCTGGGGCAAGTCGGCGGTGTACTTCGTCGCCACGGCCTTGCTGCGCAGGCGGGGTGCCGGTCCGACGGTGATCATCTCGCCGCTGCTGGCGCTGATGCGGAACCAGGTGGAGTCGGCGTCGCGGGCCGGAATCCGGGCACGCACGATCAACTCGGCCAACCCGGAGGAGTGGGACGCCATCTACGGGGAGGTCGAGCGCGGCGAGACCGACGTTCTCCTCGTCAGTCCGGAGCGCCTCAACTCCGTGGACTTCCGTGATCAGGTGCTGCCCAGACTCGCGGCCACGACCGGCCTGCTGGTGGTCGACGAGGCGCACTGCATCTCCGACTGGGGCCATGACTTCCGCCCGGACTACCGCAGGCTGCGCACGATGCTGGCGGAGCTGCCGGCCGGGGTACCGGTGCTGGCCACGACGGCGACCGCGAACGCGCGAGTGACGGCGGACGTGGCCGAGCAACTGGGCACGGGAGGCGAGGACGCCCTGGTGCTGCGCGGGCCGCTGGACCGGGAGAGCCTGCGGCTGGGGGTGCTGGCCCTGCCGGACGCGGCGCACCGGCTGGCGTGGCTGGGGGAGAGGCTGGGGGAGCTGCCCGGCTCGGGGATCATCTACACGCTGACGGTCGCCGCGGCGGAGGAGGTCGCGGCGTCCCTGCGGCAGCGCGGTTATCCGGTGGCCTCCTACACGGGGAAGACGGAGAACGCCGACCGGCTGCAGGCGGAGGAGGATCTGCTGGCGAACCGGGTGAAGGCGCTGGTGGCGACCTCGGCGCTAGGGATGGGCTTCGACAAGCCGGACCTGGGATTCGTGGTGCACCTGGGGTCGCCCTCGTCCCCGATCGCCTACTACCAGCAGGTGGGGCGCGCGGGACGTGGTGTGGATCATGCGGATGTACTGCTGCTGCCCGGGCGGGAGGACGAGGCGATCTGGGCGTACTTCGCGTCGGTGGGCTTCCCTCCCGAGGAGCAGGTACGACGCACGCTGACGGTTCTGGAGGAGGCGGGGCGCCCGTTGTCGCTGCCGGCGCTGGAACCGCTGGTCGATCTTCGGCGGTCGCGGCTGGAGACGATGCTGAAGGTCCTGGACGTGGACGGGGCCGTCAAGCGCGTCAAGGGGGGCTGGGCCGCGACAGGGCAGCCATGGGCGTACGACGCCGAGCGCTACGCCTGGGTCGCCAAACAGCGGGCCGCCGAGCAGCAGGCCATGCGGGACTATGTGGCCACCGACGGGTGCCGGATGGAGTTCCTGCAGCGGCAGCTCGACGACGAGAAGGCGGTCCCGTGCGGTCGCTGCGACACCTGCGCCGGGCCCTGGCTCGACCCCGCCGTCTCGCCGGGTGCCCTCGCGGCGGCGACCGGCGAGTTGGACCGTCCGGGGGTCGAGGTCGAGCCGCGCCGGATGTGGCCCTCGGGCATGTCCGCCGTCGGAATCGACCTCAAGGGCCGTATCCCCGCGGGCCAGCAGGCGGCCGCAGGGCGCGCACTGGGCCGTCTCTCGGACATCGGCTGGGGCAACCGTCTGCGTCCGCTGCTGTCGGCGCAGGCCGCCGACGGACCTGTTCCGGACGATGTGCTGGCCGCCGTGGTGACGGTGGTGACCGACTGGGCCCGTTCGCCGGGCGGCTGGGCCGACGGCTCCCCCGACGCGATGGCGCGACCGGTGGGCGTCGTCGCCATCCCCTCCCGCACTCGCCCGCAGCTGGTCGCCTCCCTGGCCGGGGGCCTGGCCCGGGTCGGCAGACTTCCGCTGCTGGGCAGCCTCGCCTACACCGAGCAGGCAGACGAGTACGCGGCGCACCGCAGCAACTCGGCCCAGCGTCTGCGCGCCCTGGCGGCCTCGTTCACCGTGCCCGCGAGCCTTGCCGCCGCCCTGGCCGCCACCCCCGGCCCGGTCCTGCTCGTCGACGACTACACCGACTCCGGCTGGACCCTGGCCGTGGGAGCGCGTCTGCTGCGCCAGAACGGAGCCGAGCAGGTACTCCCGCTCACCCTTGCCGTGGCCGGGTGAGCGGGGTGGGCCGTCGCTGAGCACACATCCTCCGCCCGGCGTGGACTTTGATGTGCCCCTGATCGAAGTTATCCACAGGCTCAAGCGGAATCTGGAGATCCGCGAGATCGTCACCGCATGACGAATCACGGCGAAACGCATCAGGTCACCCTCCGCACCCCGGCCGAACTGGCCGACGCCCTGCCCTATTTGCTCGGCTACCACCCCGAGGACAGCATCGTTCTGGTCGCGCTGCACGACAGGGAGGGCCGCGGCCGGTTCGGTGGTCGCGCCCGGCTCGGCATTCCCGCGAACCCGGACGACTGGCCCGCCGCTGCACAGCAACTGACGCACGGTCTGGTGACCGGCAGCGAGCGCAGAGGAGCACGGCCCGAGAGCATGGTGGTGTACCTCTGCCAGGAACCGGCCAAGGGTGAGGCCCGGCACGAGGTGCGGGAACGGCTGCGCCCGCTCGCCCAGTTGCTGCGCACCGCGTGCGGTCGTCTCGACGTACCCGTGGTCGAGGCACTGTGCATCGCCGACAACCGGTTCTGGTCCTACTGCTGTGTGACGCCCGAGTGCTGTCCGGACGAAGGGGTGCCCATGGGCCTGCCCGGGACCTCGGTGCTGGCCGCTGCCGCTACCTATGCCGGCCTACAAGTGCGAGGCACGTTGAGCGAGTTGCGGGCCAGGTTCCATCCCTGGGAGACCGCTGCGGCGCTGGAACAGGAACACGCGCTCGACACCGCCAACGCCCGCCTGGTCCCGCGCATCCTCGACAGCGCGAGCCGTGCGGACGTGGCCGAGGAGACCCTGCGACAGGCACACCGGGTCAGGAGCCGCTTCGCCGAGGCCCCCGCCGTGTCCGGCACGTTCCTGGCGGACCTCCGCGACGACGAACTGCTCACGCACGACGAGGCCGCCACGCTGATTCTGGGCCTGCAGGACCGTACGACCCGCGATCGGGCGGCGGAGTGGATGGAAGGCGACGAGGCGGCGCCCGCCCTGCGCCTCTGGAGGGCTCTCGCGCGCCGCTGCGTCGGGCCGTACCGCGAGCACGCCGCGGCGCCTCTGACACTCGCGGGCTGGGTCGCCTGGTCCACCGGCGACGACCTGGAGGCCAGGGAAGCCCTGGCCATGGCGCTGGGTGCGGATCCCGGTTACCTGTTCGCCCGCCTGCTGCACCAGGCCTGCAACGAGGGTCTGGACCCGGAGTCGATCCGCCGCTGTCTGCGCGCGGAGCGCGGCGGCCGAGCACACACGGCAGTCGGACCGCCCCGGACGAGTCCGTCCGTCGAGCGGACCGGGACTGGCGACGCGGGCGAGGAGACGAGCATCGGCTGGGACGACGAGAGGGGCCCCGGCCGGGATCAGGAAATGGGCGTCGGCTGGGACGAGGACCCGGAAGGGTTCGAGGCCGCGGAGCGGCTCGGAGGACCGAGCGGGGCCGACTACGGGCAGGGGATGGACCGCGACGGCCGGATCGACGGCACCGAACCCGCCACGCCGTCCGATGTCGCGGGCCCCCCGTCCTGCTCGACGTCGGTCACCGGCGCCGCCCGGGCGCTGGAATCGGCCACGAGGCGTCGACGGCGGGTAGGCCCGACAGACGGCGCCGATACCCGCCCCCGTGCCACGGGCACGAGCAGTACTCGTCCTCAGACCTCGGGCAGGCCCGTCGTACGTCGACCCAGCGCCGGCGCGGAAGGAACCGCTCCTCGCCGCGGGAGGACGAGGGGGAACGACGCGTGAAGAGGGGCGGGGTGGTTGACGGGCGCCCGGCCGGGAAGCGGGCGCCGGGCGAGCGGGCCGGCGGGGGCGGGACAGACACCTGGCGTGCGCACGATGAGCGGACCGGCTACCGACGACCGAGCAGCGGCGGAACGCCTGAGGAGCGATCCGCCGGTGACGGCACGACTGCCGGGCGGCAACGCGGCCGAGCGCCGGTGAGCGGGCGGTCCGGCAGCGGTGGAACACGCCGCCGGCGATTGAGCAACGGCAGTGCCGCCCACGTACAACTGAGCGACGCCAGGACGGCTCACGGACGCCTCTCCTTCCCGACCACAACGGACAGCCGACGCGATCGTTCCGGCGCGGGCCGGACGCATGCTCCGCCTCACCGCCATTCGGTCGGCTTGTCCCGCCGGAGGCGTGACTCGGGGAAGCCCTGGTCCGTTCACCTGAGTGGCGGAACCCCTGGACGGGCCGAGCCGCCGCATCACCCCCGTCCCGCCGAGGCCCCCTGCCAGGTGCCGAGCGCGCCCTCGGCGCCCAGAGAGCAGAAGAAGCCGCCCATGCATCCGCCGCACCCGCCCTCGGCCGCCGACGACGACCGGCGGGCTGCAAACACACCCGCACCGCCCTTGCGAGGAGGTGGCGGCGGAGCGCCCGGGAGCGGTGGCGCTCCACGTGGCTCGCAGCCGCGCTTTCCGGTCAGCGAGCCCCCTTCCGCACCTCTGCCGAGGGGCGCACTGCCATCGCCCGCGCCGCCTGTTCCCCCTCGAGCACCCTCTGCTGCGGCACCTGCCGCCCACCGTCCCACCCAGCTGCCCCCCACCCACACCACCCTGATCTGCGTCGCCCTCCCCGGACTCGCGATCTCCACGGATCAAGGGCAGCTCACGGGCCGAGGGCTGGAGGGTTTCTATCGCGGGGGCAGGCGCTTGCTCGCCCGATGCCAGGTCCGCGTGGCTGGTCGTGAGCCTCTCCCGGTACAAGCCCGCATGACCGCCGCCGACCGCGCCCGGTTCGTGGGGACGTTACGCGCGACCCCGGACGGCGGGCCGGACCCTGACGTCGTCGTCGAGCGCATCCGTCACGCGGACGGCACGGAGCGAATCACCCTGCGCAGTTCGGCGCCGCGCCCGCTGCGTTTGCCGGTCGAGGTGTCACTCGGTACCGACCTGGCCGATCTGGGCATGATCGCCGCCGGCACCGCCGGCCCCGAACTGCCCGCCAGCGTGCACGCCTTCGGCCTGCGCTGGTCCGGCGCCACCGGCGGCGTCGCCGTCACGGCCGACCCGCCACCCGCCGACGCGCTGGCCTCCGCCGGTCTGCTGCGGTGGGAACTCGAACTGCCCCCGGGCGGCTCCTCGACCCTGGAGCTGCGGATACGGCAGGACGGGGCGGGACCCGTTCGAGCCGTGGGCCGTGCGGCGACCAGCCCTCTCGCGTCGGCACGGGCCGGCGGCGACGATCCACGCGTCGAGGCGCTCCTCGAAACCAGCATCGACGACCTGCAGGCCCTGCTTCTGCGTGACTCCGCGCATCCCTCCGACACCCATCTCGCGGCAGGAGCACCCTGGCGCTGCGGCATGGCCCCGACCGAAGCCCTTGCCGCCGCCCGAATGACACTGCCTCTGGGCACCGGGCTCGCCGCGGGCACGCTGCGGACCCTCGCCCGCACCCAACTCCCGGGTCCGGGACCGAGATCCGGCATGCTCCCGGGACCACGCCGGGACGCGGGCCCACACCTGCCACCGGGCTGCACGGGTACGGAGGCCACACTGCTCTTCCCTGTGCTCCTGGCCGAGGCCCGTCGCTGGGGGCTGCCGGAACAGACGATCGAGGAACTGCTCCCGACCGCCGAGCGCTGTCTCACCTGGCTGCGCGGGACCGTGGACGAGGGCACCTACCTGCCCGATCCGCAGCCCGGCGGCCCGGTGCGCTGCGAGACGCAGGCTCACGCACACCGCGCCGCCCTTCTGGGCGCCGACCTCCTCGACGCCTACGGCCGGCCGGGCGGTGCCGGGTTGCGGCAGTGGGCCCAGGAGCTGCGCATCGCGTTCCGGGCCGACTTCTGGATGGACGACCTGAGCGGCGGCAGACCCGCGGCTGCCCGAACTCCGGACGGGCGTACCGTGCCGCACTTCGGCGCCGTCGCCGCCCATCTCCTCGACACCGGCCTGCTGGGCGCGGGCGAACATGCCCCCGGGCTGCTCGACAAGGTGCAGACCGAACAGCTCGCCCGGCTCTTCGGCGGGCCGGCCGTGGACTCCGGCTGGGGACTGCGCGGCCTGGGCGTCAAGGAGGCGGGATACAACCCGTTCGGCCACCGGAGTGGAGCCGTGCGGGTCCAGGAGACCGCGGTGGCCGTCGCGGGACTGGCCACCGCCGGGTACGAGAAGGAGGCGAGCGCGCTGCTGCGCGGCATCCTGGCGGCCGCCGAGGCGTTCCAGTTCCGGTTGCCGGAGATGTACGCGGGGGAGCAGCGCACGGACCCGGGCGCCCCGCTGCCCCACCCGGCGGCCTGCCGACCCTCGGCGACCGCAGCCGCCTCGGGGGTGCTGCTGCTGGCCACCCTGGCCGGCATCCGGCCGGACGCCCCGGCGAGCACGGTCAGGCTCCGCCCCGTACGGAGCGTGCCCCTGGGCGAGATCAGCCTGACCGGGCTGCGGATCGCCGGTGCCCCCTTCTCCGTACGGGTCGGTCGGCTCGGTGTCGCCATGGTCGAGGAGGCCGCCGCAGGACTGCAACTGGGGGCGTGACCTCGTACAAGATACCTGTCAGGAGAAGGGAAGCGGCCGGTGGCGCACGTCCCCGACCACTGTGGATCAGCCATGGGTGCGGCCGGAGTAGGGAGTGTTTATCGTCAGGCAGACGACTATGATCACGGCATGCCCTACGACCCGTCAGCCTTCCCGCCCTTCGCCGTCACCGTGGACCTGGTCGTGCTGACCGTGCGTCGTCATGCCCTGTGCGCGCTGGCGGTGCGCAGGGGTGAGCCGCCCTTCCAGGGACGCTGGGCGCTCCCCGGTGGCTTCGTGCGGGCCGACGAGGACCTGTCGCAGGCGGCAGCACGGGAACTGGCCGAGGAGACAGGCCTGCGCGCCCACGATCCGATCGCCCCCGCTCAGGACAACGGCGCGCACCTGGAACAGCTCGCGACCTACGGTGACCCCAAGCGCGACCCCCGGATGCGAGTGGTCAGCGTCGCCCATCTCGCGCTCGCCCCCGACCTGCCCGCCCCCAGGGCGGGCGGCGACGCCAACAGCGCGCGCTGGGCACCCGTCGAGGAACTGCTGCAGCAGGGCGGCTACGGCCGGGACGGCGAACAGGCGGCCCCACTGGCCTTCGACCACGCCCAGATCCTCTCGGACGGCGTGGAGCGCGCCCGCTCCAAGATCGAGTACTCGTCGCTGGCCACGGCGTTCTGCCCGACCGAGTTCACCGTCGGCGAGCTGCGCCGGGTCTACGAGGCCGTGTGGGGCGTCGCCCTCGACCCGCGCAACTTCCACCGCAAGGTCACGGGCACCCCCGGCTTCCTCGTCCCCACCGGGGGTACGACCACCCGGCAGGGCGGGCGCCCGGCCCAGCTCTTCCGAGCCGGAGGCGCCACCCTGCTCAACCCTCCGATGCTGCGTCCCGAGGTCTGACACGGCCCCCGCCGCACCCGGTAAAACGGACATAACGCGCTATCTTGCTACGGGTGATCCAGGCCTTCGGACTGTCCAGCAACCCTCGCAAGGAGCTACCGCCCGCCGTCGACGACGTCTCCTTCGAGGCACGTGCGGGCTGCGTCACCACGATCCTCGGTACCCCGGGCGCCGGTAAGACAACGGTGCTCAGGCTCATGCTCGAGCTCCAACCAGGCCGTGGAATCACCTACTTCAGAGGCCGCCCCCTGCATCGCATCGCCCACCCGTCACGTGAGATCGGCGTTCTCCTGGGTGATGTGCCGGGGCACCCCGCGCGTACCGTCCGAGGCCAACTCCGCATGCTGTGCGCGGCCGCAGGCGTTCCGGCCCGTCGTGCCGACGAGGTTCTCGAGGTGGTCGGCCTGGTCAGCCTGCGCGACGAACGCCTGGGCACTCTGGCACGCGGCATGGACCGCCGGCTCGGTCTTGCCTGCGCATTGCTGGCGGACCCGCACACGCTCGTACTCGATGCCCTCACCGACGGTCTGTCCGCTCGCGAACGCCACTGGCTGCACGGCATGCTGCGCGCGCATGCCACCCAGGGCGGCACCGTCCTGTGCACCACCACCGACGCCAAGGAGGCGGCCCGCACCGCCGACCGGATCATCACTCTGGATCACGGGCGACTCGTCGCCGACCAGGGGGCCGCGGAATTCTCCCGCACCCGACTGCGCCCCCGTGTCGCCGTCCGCAGCCCGCACGCCACCCGTCTCGCGGCCCTGCTGACCAAAGAGGCCCGCACGGCGCAGCGCTCCGTGGAAGTCGTACAGGAGACCGACAACCGGCTTTCCGTGTACGGCAGTACGTGCGCGGACATCGGTGAGACCGCGTTCCGGCACGGCATCCTCGTGCACCAACTCGCCGACGAGGTCGGCGACATGGGGTCCGGCGCCGACTCGGCCCGCCAACCTGAGCCCGAGGATCACCGCGAGACACCGGCACCCCGGACAGTCGGCGAGGTCGACGGTGCGACAGGACGGGAAACCGCCACGGCCATGCCCGAGGACGCTGCTGCCCTGGGTCGGGGCTCTGCCGCCCCAGCGCCGACAGAGGTTTCGACAGCCGGCGGAGCCTCCGCGACGGCAACGTCCGCACGCACCCAGGGCGCCCGCCCACGCCCCTGCGACGCCCTCACCTCCGACAGTCTTCCTCCGCTCCCACCGCCCATCTCCGTCCGCCCCGCTCCCAGCCCACTGCGTCCTCTCCGCTACGAACTGCGCCGCGCCGGTGGTGTCGGCACGGGGTTTCTGACCGTGGCCGCCGTGCTCGTCTCGTCCGCGCTCGTCGCCGTACTCCTGGCCCGCATCGGCCACACTCCGCAGCACCGCCTGCTGGCCGCCTGGCCGCGGGAGCTGCCGCTGCCGCCCGCGGCGATCGGCGCCGGGCTGCTCGGCGCCATCGCCTTCGGTGACGAGTTCCGCCATCCCGCCCTGGCGGTGGACCGCGGCACTGTGCCCCGTCGGCTGGGACTGCTCGCCGCCAAGCTGTTCGTCGCCGCGATCACCGGGCTGCTGCTGGCATTCCTCACCGTGGGCTGCGACGCCGAAGTGCTCTACCTCGTCTACGGACGGGACCTGGCACAGGTTCCCGCGGAGTGGCTCCCGCTGACCGCGAGTTGGATCGGCCTCGTGATCGGCTGCGCCTGGGCCGGGGTGCTGGCCGCGGGCATCTTCCGGTCCACCACCGCCGGGCTCGCGGCGGTGGTCGCCGTACCGGTCCTCGTGGTGCCCCTTGTGCAGAAGGCCGTGGAGGGACCGTCCGTGCGAAGTGCGGCCGGGTTCTCCGTGCGGCTGCGGGAACTGTTCCTGGCGCAGTGGCCGTTCGGGGGCGAGCGGTATCTGGCCGCCGCAGCGCGGATGATCGCCCAACCCGTGGGTGGCGCGCTCGCGTTGTCGCTGACTGCCCTGCTGTGCGCGTATCTGGTCACCACCCTGCGAAGCAGGGTCCGATGACGATCGTCCGCACCCTTCGAGTCCTGCCCTGCGCACAACTCCCCGAGGAACGCCCGTTTCTTTCCGATAAGGCGTCAATTGCGACGGGGTGAGCGATCACCCTTTCGTGTGCTTTTCACCAAAGACCTCAAGGGAGTTGGAGGCAGAGCCGACAAAGGATCCGTGAGTACCCTTGCGCACACCATGATGACCGCCGCCCGCTCCGCAGACTCCGGTCTCGTCGGCCCGGGCGGACTCGACCGCTACCCCTACGCCGAGGCCCCCGGGGCCGGCCGCGTGGGAGTTCCTTCCTGGGACGCCGCGGACCCGGAGCTGGGCCGCGTCGGCCGCCGCAGCGCGGGCAGCCGCGGTCGCGGACTGCACGGTCAACTCGTCCAGCAACTGGGCCAGATGATCGTCTCCGGTGACCTGGGCGCGGACCGCCCCCTAGTGCCCGAGGAGATCGGCCAGCGCTTCGAGGTCTCCCGCACCGTCGTCCGTGAGTCGCTCCGCGTCCTGGAGGCCAAGGGCCTGGTGAGCGCCCGGCCGAACGTGGGCACGCGCGTGCGTCCCGTCAGCGACTGGAACCTCCTCGACCCCGACATTATCGAGTGGCGGGCCTTCGGGCCGCAGCGCGACGACCAGCGTCGTGAGCTCAGCGAGCTGCGCTGGACGATCGAGCCGCTCGCGGCCCGTCTGGCCGCCGGGCACGGGCGCGAGGAGGCTCAGCAGCGGCTCGTCGACATGGTCGAGATCATGGGCCACGCCATGAACCAGGGTGACGCGCTGACGTTCTCGCGCGCCGACGCCGAGTACCACTCGCTGCTCATCCAGCTCGCCGGCAACCGCATGCTGGAACACCTTTCCGGGATCGTGTCCGCCGCCCTCCAGGTGTCCGGCGGTCCGATGACCGGTTGCGACCGGCCCACCGAGGCGTCCTTGGCGCACCACGCCCGGATCGTCGACGCTCTCGCGGCGGGCGACGGCGCGGCGGCGGAGGCGGCCATGCGGCAGCTCCTCGTCGTGCACCCCGAGGTCGAGCGCGTGGTCCCGGCCCCGCGCGAGCACTGATCGCGCCGAGGGCGGCGCCGATCGGGAACCGGGTCACTCTCCGGCAACATCGCTCGCTCGCGAACTGCCACTGCCGGGCCTCGTCGGCGCCCGAAAGGGCTCGGTGGGGTCCGGTAGCGGGACGAAGTGGGGGCGGACCGTCCGCAAACGTCCGCCAGGGCTGTGACGACAGCTGTCGGGGCGGGCACAGTGAGGTCGGGACGGTCTGGTTGCGACCAAGACCGACCACTTCTAGCCGCATCTGATCGCTTTTGAGTGCTTACGGGGTGTGACTCGGGCCACGCAGATTGGGCGTAACGCTCGCGGAAGCAGCGCGATGACCTAAGAGGTGACAGCCGCGGAAGGAATACGGACGCCGTTCAAGGCGCTGTGCATCTTCCCGGCCCTTTGCCCGCGCCGTCGGCCCATCCCCAGTCGGCGGTCGTCGGCCCCTGTCCGTAGTGGACGGGGCCGGAAGCCGTTTTCCAACGTTCCGAGAGGTTGTTCGTGTCGGCCAGCACATCCCGTACGCTCCCGCCCGAGATCGCCGAGTCCGTCTCTGTCATGGCGCTCATCGAGCGGGGAAAGGCTGAGGGGCAGATCGCCGGCGACGACGTACGTCGGGCCTTCGAAGCTGACCAGATTCCGGCCACTCAGTGGAAGAACGTACTGCGCAGCCTCAACCAGATCCTCGAGGAAGAGGGTGTGACGCTGATGGTCAGTGCCGCGGAGCCCAAGCGCACCCGAAAGAGCGTCGCAGCGAAGAGTCCCGCCAAGCGCACCGCCACCAAGACGGTCGCGGCGAAGACGGTGACCACGAAGAAGGCCACCGCCACCGCCACCCCGGCGGCTCCCGTCGCCGAGTCCTCCGCCGAGGACGAGGCGCCCGTGAAGAAGGCCGTAGCCAAGAAGACGACGACCGCCAAGAAGGCGGTCGCGAAGAAGACCGTCGCCAAGAAGACGGCGGCCAAGAAGACGACCGCCGGCAAGGACGACGCCGAAGGCATCGAGGACGAGGTCCTCGAGGACGTCAAGCCCGGCGAAGAGGAAGAGGAGGGTGGCGAGAACAAGGGCTTCGTCCTCTCCGACGACGACGAGGACGACGCGCCGGCCCAGCAGGTCGCCGTGGCCGGTGCCACCGCGGACCCGGTCAAGGACTACCTCAAGCAGATCGGCAAGGTCCCGCTCCTCAACGCCGAGCAGGAGGTCGAGCTCGCCAAGCGCATCGAGGCGGGTCTCTTCGCCGAGGACAAGCTGGCGAACGCCGACAAACTGGCCCCGAAGCTCAAGCGCGAGCTGGAGATCATCGCCGAGGACGGCCGCCGCGCCAAGAACCACCTCCTGGAGGCCAACCTCCGTCTGGTGGTCTCCCTGGCCAAGCGTTACACCGGCCGCGGCATGCTCTTCCTGGACCTGATCCAGGAAGGCAACCTCGGTCTGATCCGCGCGGTCGAGAAGTTCGACTACACCAAGGGCTACAAGTTCTCGACGTACGCCACCTGGTGGATCCGTCAGGCGATCACCCGCGCCATGGCGGACCAGGCCCGCACCATCCGTATTCCGGTGCACATGGTCGAGGTCATCAACAAGCTCGCGCGCGTGCAGCGCCAGATGCTCCAGGACCTGGGCCGCGAGCCCACCCCGGAGGAGCTGGCCAAGGAACTCGACATGACCCCGGAGAAGGTCATCGAGGTCCAGAAGTACGGCCGCGAGCCGATCTCCCTCCACACCCCCCTGGGTGAGGACGGCGACAGCGAGTTCGGTGACCTCATCGAGGACTCCGAGGCGGTCGTCCCGGCCGACGCGGTCAGCTTCACGCTCCTCCAGGAGCAGCTGCACTCGGTCCTCGACACCCTCTCCGAGCGCGAGGCAGGCGTCGTCTCGATGCGCTTCGGTCTCACCGACGGTCAGCCGAAGACCCTCGACGAGATCGGCAAGGTGTACGGCGTCACGCGCGAGCGCATCCGCCAGATCGAGTCCAAGACCATGTCGAAGCTGCGTCACCCGTCGCGCTCCCAGGTGCTGCGCGACTACCTCGACTAGGACGCGGTCGTACGACACGGAAGGCCCGGCTCCCCTCAGGGGAACCGGGCCTTCGTGTTGAGCGGTGCGGCTCGTCGCACCGGCGTGCGAGGAGCGCTGCCCGGCGCGTGCGCGATGAAGTGCTCCAGTCGGCGGCGTCCCTCTTTCGTGGCCCGCGCGTGCGGGGCCGAGCTGGTTGGATCACTCTGGGTTTCTCGTGATCACCCCAGAGTGAGGAGCGCGCATGCGTCACCCCTTTGTCCGGGCCCTGTCCCGGACGCTGACCCGGTCGCTGGTTCTGGCGGCCGCGGCGGCCGTGATACCGCTGGCATCCGCCACCCCGGTGGCTGCCGACGGCGTCGTCGTCGGCGGATTCCCGGTCGAGGTGTCCGAAGGCCCGTGGACGGTGGCGCTGTCCAGCCGTGACCGGTTCGGTGGTACGAGGGTGGGGCAGTTCTGCGGCGGCGTGGCCGTCGGCAGGACCACCGTACTGACGGCGGCCCACTGCATGGGCGAGGACGTCCTGGGAGCGCCGCCCAACCGTGTTCGGGATCTGAAGGTCATCACCGGGCGCACCGACCTGACGTCGACTCAGGGCAAGGAGATCGCAGTCCGCGACACCTGGGTCAATCCCGGCTACGACAAGATCAGCAATGCCGGGGACTTCGCCGTGCTCACCCTCGCCGAGGCCCTCCCGCAGGGCTCGGTCATCGGGATGGCCGGCGCCGGCGATCCGGCCTATCGGCCCGGTACGAGCGCCACGGTCTACGGCTGGGGCGACGTCACGGGCGGCGGGGACTACGCGCGCAGGCTGCGGGCCGCGCGCGTGCACGTGCTGTCCGACGCGCTCTGCGAGCGGGCCTATCCCGGCAGCGCCGACGGGACGTATCGAGCGGACAGCATGCTGTGTGCCGGTGAGGCGGTCGGGGGGCCGGATGCCTGCCAAGGGGACAGCGGAGGGCCGCTGGTCGCCCAGGGGCGACTGGTCGGGCTCGTGTCCTGGGGGAGTGGCTGCGGACGGCCCGGCAGCCCGGGCGTCTACACGCGGCTCTCGGACGTCGTACGGACACTGGGGTGGGATACCCCCGCTGCTCCCGGTAACGGCGGCTGAGTGTCCATGTGCGGATTCCGAGGGACCTCGCAGCGCTGGCCCGCTCGACTGGGCCTGGTGGGCCGTGAGCGGCTTGTGAAGCGGGGCTTGTGAAGCGGGCGGCCACTCCTGAGTGCAGGAGTGGCCGCCCGAATCAACCGGCCTGTGCCGGGGGTGGCTCGTCGTCGAAGCGCGGTATCAGCGGTCTTCTTCGGTGGAGCTGGCTGGAACGGTCGTCAGTCGCTCCGTCTCGTCCTGTATCTCAGCGGCGATCTTCTTGAGTTCCGGCTCGAACTTGCGACCGTGGTGGGCGCAGAAGAGCAGTTCTCCGCCGCTCGCCAAGACAACGCGAAGGTATGCCTGGGCGCCGCAGCGGTCGCAGCGATCAGCGGCCGTCAGCGGGCTCGCGGGGGTCAGAACAGTAGTCACGTCGCCTCTTCTCTAGCTCGACGAGCTGTCGTACCAGGGTCAACATCCAACCAGGCCGAAAACGTTCCCGCTCGTGGCTCTTCCTCGAAAAAATCTTTCGAGACGGCTGTCTGCTGCCGGTTGGCGGCGAATGTGCCGTATTGCGTGTCTTTGTGTCTGTACGGGTTCGCGCTGTCTGTCGTCTGTAGGGGTGTTGGTCCTCCCGGCTGGGTTGCCGGTTGTTCTTGAGGACGTGCCCGGAGCCTAAATGGTTCATGCCTGGAAGGGAACGTGATATGTACTTCACTCCAACGAGGGATCGAACGGTTATGCGACTCTGGTTTAGTCTGAGTTTCAGACGAGGGTGGCGTTACATCGGCTCTACCAGGCCTCGGTACCCTCTGAGCGGTGACCGAAGCCGGGCCCTTACCCACCAGGGCCCCAACTGAAATTCAGCGAGGAGCGAACCGCGTGACCGCCGATACGTCCGTGCCGTCCACAGCGCTGCTGGCAGGAGCAGACCGGGACGGTTCCAACTACACCGCGCGGCACCTGCTCGTCCTCGAGGGGCTCGAGGCAGTGCGCAAGCGTCCGGGCATGTACATCGGGTCGACCGACAGTCGCGGCCTGATGCACTGCCTCTGGGAGATCATCGACAACTCAGTGGACGAGGCCCTCGGGGGCTACTGCGACCACATCGACGTCATCCTGCACGATGACGGCTCCGTCGAGGTGCGGGACAACGGCCGCGGCATCCCTGTGGATGTCGAGCCCAAGACCGGCCTTTCCGGTGTCGAGGTCGTCATGACCAAGCTGCACGCCGGCGGCAAGTTCGGTGGCGGCTCGTACGCCGCTTCCGGCGGCCTGCACGGCGTGGGCGCGTCGGTGGTGAACGCTCTCTCGGCCCGCCTGGACGTCGAGGTCGACCGCGGGGGGAACACCCACGCGATCAGCTTCCGCCGCGGCGTGCCCGGCTCCTTCGGCGCCGTCGGTCCGGACGCCACGTTCGAGACCGGCGGCCTGCGCAAGACCAAGCGGATCCCCAAGACCCGTACCGGCACGCGCGTGCGGTACTGGGCCGACCGCCAGATCTTCCTCAAGGACGCCAAGCTCTCTCTGGAGAACCTCCACCAGCGTGCCCGGCAGACCGCGTTCCTGGTGCCCGGACTCACCATCGTCGTGCGTGACGAGTTCGGGCTCGGCGAAGGCGGCAGCAAGGGGGAGGAGTCCTTCCGTTTCGACGGAGGCATCAGCGAGTTCTGCGAGTACCTGGCCGCCGACAAGCCCGTCTGCGACGTCCTCCGTTTCTCCGGACAGGGCCTCTTCAAGGAGACGGTCCCGGTCCTGGACGACCACGGTCAGATGACACCCACCGAGGTCACCCGCGAGCTGGGTGTCGACGTGGCGCTGCGCTGGGGGACGGGCTACGACACGAACCTCAAGTCGTTCGTGAACATCATCGCCACGCCCAAGGGCGGCACCCACGTCGCGGGCTTCGAGCAGGCCGTCGCGAAGACGATGAACGAGGTCCTGCGCACCAAGAAAATGCTGCGCGTGGCCGAGGACGACATCGTCAAGGACGACGCCCTGGAGGGCCTCACCGCGGTCGTCACGGTTCGCCTCGCCGAGCCGCAGTTCGAGGGTCAGACCAAGGAGGTGCTCGGCACCTCGGCGGCCCGACGCATTGTGACGAATGTGGTGTCCAAGGAGCTCAAGGACTTTCTGACCTCCACCAAGCGGGACGCGGCGGCCCAGGCCCGGGTGGTCATGGAGAAAGCTGTGGCCGCCGCGCGTACGCGCATCGCGGCTCGTCAGCACAAGGACGCACAGCGCCGGAAGACGGCCCTGGAATCCTCCTCGCTGCCCGCCAAGCTCGCCGACTGCCGTAGTGACGACGTCGAGCGCAGCGAACTGTTCATCGTGGAGGGCGACTCCGCGCTCGGTACCGCCAAGCTCGCCCGGAACTCGGAGTTCCAGGCGCTGCTGCCGATCCGGGGCAAGATCCTCAACGTCCAGAAGTCGTCCGTGACGGACATGCTGAAGAACGCCGAGTGCGGCGCGATCATCCAGGTCATAGGGGCCGGATCCGGTCGTACGTTCGATATCGATGCGGCTCGCTACGGCAAGATCATCATGATGACCGACGCCGACGTCGACGGCTCCCACATCCGCACCCTGCTCCTGACGCTGTTCCACCGCTACATGCGGCCCATGGTCGAAGCGGGCAGGGTGTTCGCCGCGGTGCCGCCGTTGCACCGCATCGAGCTCATCCAGCCGAAGAAGGGCCAGGACAAGTACGTCTACACGTACTCGGACCGTGAACTGCGCGAGAGGCTGCTGGAGTTCCAGAGCAAGGGGGTCCGTTACAAGGACTCGATCCAGCGCTACAAGGGCCTCGGCGAGATGGACGCCGACCAGCTGGCCGAGACCACGATGGATCCGCGCCATCGCACACTGCGCCGGATCAACCTGTCCGACCTGGAGTCGGCCGAGCAGGTCTTCGACCTTCTGATGGGCAACGACGTCGCCCCTCGCAAGGAGTTCATCTCCAGTTCGGCTGCCACGCTGGACAGGTCTCGAATCGACGCGTGATCCATTCGGGACTCGCGGCCGGGGCGGTACTTCCACGTGCCGCCCCGGCGCCGTTTCTCCACCCCCGGGTGGAGGTCGGTGCCGCTGTGAATCCACCCTCCGTCCACCCCTGCTCCGATCCTGTGACGTGCCGTTTTCCGTAGCGTCGAAGGCGTCGACAGCACCCGCTGCCGGCGTCGCCCCTTCTTCGTCCACGGAGGCCTGCATGTCCGGGCTTGCTGACGCCTTGCTGATCGTCGCCGTCGCCGGCCTGGTGGTCGTGCGACTGTTCCGCACCCGCCGGATAGACGGCGACCGGCGCTGGTGGGTCGTGCCCGTGATCCTGGCCGTCGTGGCACTGCGTGAGCCCGGCCTGATCGACGCCCATCATCGAGCGGAGTCGATCAGTCTGTTCGCGGCCGAGCTGTTCATCGGCCTCGCCACCGGGGCCGGCTGGGCCTGGACCACCCGCGTCTGGGCCGAACCGGGCGGCGAGGTGTGGAGTCGGAGCACCAAGGCGAGCGTAGCCGTGTGGATCATCGGGATCGGTCTCCGTGCCGGCCTCTTCGCCCTGAGCGCGGCGCTCGGCGTCCATCAGGGCACTTCGGCACTGCTCCTCGCTCTCGCGGCGACCCTTCTGCTCCGCGCCGGAATCCTGCGCTGGCGATCGAACTCCCTGCGTGCGACATCCCCGCACCCGGATTCGCTTCGCCCCGCGTCCACGCCCTCGGCGCAACGGCAGAACACGGCCTACGGTGACAGCGTGCCTCTGCGGAAGGAGCACCTGTGACGAAGAACGACTGGTTGCGCTGGCCTTCCAGGGAGGCGCTCGGCCGCGAGGGCCGCACCCCCAACCGCCGTCGGCTCGCCTGGGCCACCCGGCTGCTGATCCTCGGCATGCTGCTGTGGGGAACCGTCAGCAGCAGCCCGCCCCGGGGCAGCGACTCGGCTCTGGCCGTCGGGGGAGTTCTCCTCGCCGCCCTGCTCGCCTGGGCGCTCCACCGGACAACGCTCCAACACCGACTGTGGCCCTCTCTGGCGCTCCTGCTGCTGCTTCAGGGCCTCGCGGTCGCGGGTCAGGCTGCGGGGTTCCGGGTACCGGCACTCGTCCTGTGGTGCGGGTGCGCGATCACGGCGCTGGAAAGACTGCCCCTGTCAGCCGCAGTGCCCACGAGCGTGGTAGCCCTCGGTTCGTACGCGGTGGTCGATAACGACCCCTTGCTCACCACAGCCGTCACCAGCATCGGTCTCGCGCTCGCCGGGTACGTTCTGAGGCTCGACGCCGAAGCGCGTGGCAACGCCCAGCGGCTGCTTGCCCAGGAACGAGCCGCGCGGGCAGCCGAAGCGGAGTCGGCGGCGCTCGCGGAACGGGCCCGGATCGCGCGGGAGATCCACGACGTGCTCGCGCACAGCCTCTCGGCGCAACTGGTCCACCTGGAAGCGGCCCGCCTGCTGATCGAGCGGGGCGCCGACCGGGACCGGATACTCGAACGGGTGGTCGCGGCGCGGGGAATGGCCCGTGACGGTCTGGCCGAGACGAGACAGGCCCTGTCCGCGCTGAGGGGCGAGATGTCCCCGCTGGAGGACTACCTGAGCGAAATCGTCGGCGTGACGGACGATGTGGGCGTCACCATTACGGGTGAGCGCAGACCGCTGCCGGCGGAGGCGTCACAGGCCGTGCGCCGGGTGGCCCAGGAGGCGCTGACCAACGTCCGCAAGCATGCTCCCGGCGCCAAGGTCCAGGTGCGGCTGGACTACAGCGAGCACCAAGTGACGCTCGACGTAAGGGACTCGGGCGGTTCGCCGGGCGAACTCACGGGGGTGGGCGGCGGGTACGGTCTGCTCGGCATGCGCGAGCGTGCCGAGTTGCTGGGCGGTTCGCTGGATGCCGGGCCGGACGAGAAGGGTTTCGTGGTGACCTTGAGGGTGCCGACATGACGGCGGATGCCGGGCGGGAACCCGCGCGGGTCGTGGTGGCGGACGACCAGACCGTCGTACGTGAAGGCATCGTGATGCTGCTCGGCCTGCTGCCAGGGATCGAGGTCGTCGGAGCGGCAGGGGACGGGGACGAGGCCGTCCAGCTCGTCGCACAACTCGCGCCGGATGTTGTGCTGATGGACCTGCGCATGCCGCGTTGCGACGGCGTCGAGGCGACCCGGCGGATCAGGGCCGAGTACCCCGGGACCCAGGTCGTGGTGCTCACGACGTTCGCCGACGACGAGTCGCTGTTCCGCGCGTTGCGGGCAGGTGCGCGTGGCTATCTCACCAAGGACGCGGACGGCGACGACATCGTCAGGGCGGTGCACAGCGTGCTGTCCGGGGACGCGGGGCTGGCGCCGAGCATCCAACGAAGGCTCCTGGAGCGGCTGACGGAGTCCGAGAATAAGCCGGCCCCGCCCGCGGAGCCGCCCGACGGGCTCACCACGAGGGAGGCCGAAGTGCTGATACTGATCGCGGACGGCCTCAGCAATCAGGAGATCGCGCTCAAGCTCCATGTCTCCACGGCGACCGTGAAGACTCACATCAACAACCTCTTCGCCAAGACGGGGATCAAGGACCGTGCGCAGGCGGTGCGTTACGCCTATGGAAAGGGGTTGGTGCGGCCTCCCACAGCGTGAATCACCTAATGGGGTGAACACCGTGGCGAAGAAGAGTCGGGGATCTTCCCGTTCTGTCCATCCTTGGGCATGCAGTCAAGCACCGGTCGTCCTCGCAGGCGCGGGGGCGGTCCTAAGAGTTCGGCCGAGACCCACGAAGGTCATGCCGCCGTCCCGACCCATGTGGAGACGGGCGGGGACACGCGGTTCGACGACCCCTGGTACGACGCGCTCGCCTCTGGCTGGGGCGAGTTGGACGGGACGGGCGCACCCGCTCCCGTTGTCCCGCCCATGCGCCGGGAGCAGGAGAACCGGGGCTGCGGTGCGGCCGACGTCTATCTGGAGGTGCAGCGCAGCGCGGCCTTCCAGGAGGTGCGCAGGCGGTACCGCAGGTTCGTGATTCCCGGCGCCGCGGTCTTTTTCTCCTGGTACGTGGGCTATGTGGTGACCGCGACCACGGCGCCCGGGTTCATGGCGCGGCCCGTGGTGGGCGCGGTGAACGTGGCGATGCTGGCGGGACTCGGGCAGTTCCTGACGACCTTCCTGTTCACCTGGGCGTATGCGCGGCACGCACGGTTGCGCAGGGACCGGGCGGCGCTCGATCTGCGCTGGGACACCCAGGAACTGACGCGTGGCCTCCGAGGTGGTGGATCGTGACCGGCAACCATCAGATGCTGGCGCTGGCGCTTTTCAGCGCCTTCGTCGCCGTCACGTTGGGCATCACCACGTGGGTCAGCCGACACCGTCAGGGTTCGGCGGAGGAGTTCTACGCGGGAAGTCGGCTCTTCTCCCCGATGGAGAATGGTTTTGCCATCGCGGGTGACTACATGTCCGCCGCGTCCTTCCTCGGCATCTCCGGCCTCATCGCACTCTTCGGGTACGACGGGCTGCTGTACTCGGTCGGATTCCTGGTGGCCTGGCTGGTTGTGCTGTTCCTGGTCGCCGAACTGGTGCGTAACTGCGGGCGGTTCACGCTGGCCGACGTCATCGCGGCGCGGATGCGGGAGCGGCCGGTGCGGATCGCGGCGGGAACTTCGTCGGTCACCGTGTCCGTTCTCTATTTGGTGGCGCAAATGGTGGGAGCGGGCAGCCTGGTCGCGCTGCTGCTGGGCGGGACCAGCGAGGCAGCACAGTCCTGGACGGTGATCGCGGTCGGCGCGCTCATGGTGATCTATGTGTCGTTGGGAGGGATGCGAGCCACTACCTGGATCCAGATCGTCAAGGCGGTCCTGCTGATGGGCGGAGCGATCGCACTGACCATGCTGGTGCTGGTGCGCTTCCACGGCGACTTCGACCAACTGCTGCGCACGGCGGCCGAGCGCAGTGGACACGGTGACGCGTTCCTCGCCCCCGGGCTGAGGTACGGAGGTGACTGGACCTCGCGTTTCGACTTCATCAGCCTGGGGCTCGCCCTTGTGCTGGGGACGGCCGGACTGCCGCACATCCTGTCCCGCTTCTACACTGTGCCGACCGCTCGGGCAGCGCGTCGCTCGGTCGTCTGGTCGATCGGGCTCATCGGCGGCTTCTATCTGATGACGATCGTCCTCGGCTTCGGCGCGGCAGCGATCGTGGGACCTCAGGCTGTCCGCGGCTCGAACGCGGCCGGGAACACGGCGGTTCCGCTGCTGGCCCTAGATCTGGGCGGCGGCGCGGACTCCACAGGCGGAACGGTTCTGTTCGCGATCGTCGCCGCCATCGCCTTCGCAACCATTCTCGCCGTGGTCGCGGGCATCACGCTCGCGTCCTCGGCATCAGTGGCCCACGACCTGTACGCGTCGCTGCGTCGCCCGCGCGCCAAGCCGCGCAGCGAGGTGGCCGTGGCCCGCACCGCGGCGGTCGGCATCGGCGTCGTCGCGATCGCCCTCGGTCTGCTGGCCCGAGACCTCAACGTCGCCTTCCTGGTGGGCCTCGCCTTCGCCGTCGCGGCGTCCGCGAATCTACCGGTGCTGCTCTACTCCCTGTTCTGGGGCGGCTTCACCACCCGGGGTGCGGTGTGGTCGGTGTACGGGGGGCTGGTTCCGTCGGTGGTCCTCGTGCTGCTGTCGCCGGTGGTGTCGGGCAGCCCTGATTCGCTGTTCCCGGGAGTGGACTTCCAGTATTTCCCCTTGCAGAACCCGGGTCTCGTCTCGATCCCGCTGGGATTCCTCGCCGGCTGGCTCGGCACGGTTACCTCGGCGGAGGACCCGGACAAGGCCAAGCACGCGGAGACCGAGGTGCGGTCGCTCACGGGAGCGGGCGCCGTTTAGGGGCGGTGATGTCAGGCTCGTAGGCCCCCTGCGGTGGAGGCAGGACGCTCAGGGGGCCACCCATGCGTACCGGTGTTCGGGGCGGCCTGTGTCGCCGTACTTGAGGGAGAGGCGCAGTCGGCCCGCCTGTTCCAGGTGGCGGAGGTAGCGCTGGGCGGTGGAGCGGCTCAATCCTGTCTCGGCGGCCACCTCGTGAGCCGAGAGCGGGTGGCCGGCGCGGTGGAGCACTCCGCAGATGAGGTCCGTGGTCGGTTCCGAGTGGCCGGTCGGGAGGCCGGGGGCCGAAGGTGCCGGCGGGGTGCGCAGCGCGCCGAAGATCCGGTCGACCTGCTCCTGGCCGGTGTGGTCCCGGTCGCCGACGCGGTCGACCGTGCGGCGCAGGGCCGCGTAGGAGTCCAGGCGGGCGCGCAGTGCGGCGAAGGTGAACGGCTTGACCAGGTAGTGCAGTGCTCCCACGCGCATCGCGGCCTGCACAGTGACGACGTCGCTTGCCGCCGTGATCATGATGACGTCGGTGCAGTGGCCCTGTTCCCGCATGCGGTGGACGAGTTCGAGCCCTGTCTGGTCGGGCAGGTAGTGGTCGAGCAGGACCAGGTCGATGGTGCCCTGCTGCACGGCGGCCAGGCCCTGGGCGGCACTGTGCGCACGGGCGGCGACCCTGAAGCCGGGAACCCTTCCCACATATCTGGCGTTGATCTCCGCGACGCGAAGATCGTCGTCCACTACCAGGACGTCAATCATCGGGCCTCTCCCTCAGGGCCGACGAGCACAACAGACTCTTGCAGACGAAAGAACGACTCGCGTCCAGAAGACCGATGTTGTGGCATACGCCATTCCTTCCGCCATCGAACTACGGCGCACGGGCAAGATCTTCACACTTCCGTCAGGTCCCCCTGTGCCTCAGGAGCGGGTCGCCCAGACGTAACGGTGCTCCGGGCGGCCCGCGTCGCCGTACTTGAGCGTCAGTCTGGCGCGTCCCGTGCGCTCCAGGAGCTTCAGATAGCGCTGGGCGGTCTGGCGGCTCACCCCCGTCCGCTCGGCGATCTCCTGGGCCGACAGGGGGCCTTCGGCGTTCACCAGGGCGCGGCGCACGAGTTCCGCGGTGGTGGGGGAGTGCCCTTTGGGCAGTTCGGGCTCGGGTCCGGAGGACAGGGCGCCGAAGATCCGGTCCACCTCGGCCTGTTCGGCCTCGCCGCCACCGTCGAGGGTGCGGCGCAGCTCCGCGTACGCCTCCAGCTTGGAGCGCAGCCCCGCGAAGGCGAACGGCTTGACCAGATACTGCAGCGCCCCCTGCCGCATCGCCGCCTGCACAGTCGACACGTCCCGGGCCGCCGTCACCATGATCACGTCGGTCTCGTGGCCGCGCCGGCGCATCTCCTGGACGACCGACAGGCCCGTGTCGTCGGGCAGATAGTGGTCCATGAGGACGAGGTCCAGGTGCGGGAGCAGCTCCAACTGCCGCAGCGCCTCGGCCGCGCTGTGAGCCTCCCCGGCGACGTGGAAACCGGGCACCTTCTCCACGTAGGCGGCGTTGACGCGCGCCACGCGGATGTCGTCGTCCACGACCAGTACCTCGATCATCGCGGCTCCTCCTCGGCGGCGGTGGCGCCCGTGTCCGCAGTAGCGGCCGGCTCCAGTGGTGGTGGTGCGTCCGGGACGCGCGCGTGCTCCGCCTCCGGGGCGCGGCCGGGGCGTGGTTGCGGCGCCGGGTCCGGCTCGGCGAGTGCCTCCGGCAGTACGACCATGAACTCGGCGCCCCCGCCGTCGGCATCGGCCACGCGCGCGCTTCCGCCCTGCCGCTCCGCCAGCCGACGTACCAGGGGGAGACCGATCCCGCGTTTGCCGTGCGCCGGCGGCTTCTTCGTGGACCACCCCTCCGTGAAGATCAACTCGCGCTGTTCCGCCGGGATTCCGGGCCCCGTGTCGCGCACCCGGAGGATCGCCGTACGGCCCTCCGCGCGCAGCTCGACCTCCACGCGCGCGTGCGCGGTACCGGCGACCGCGTCCAGCGCGTTGTCGACCAGGTTGCCGACGACGGTGACCAGCCCCCTGGGATCGATCAGCCGGTCCGGGAGCAGTGTCCGGTCCGAGACGAGCAGGGCGACACCGCGCTCTGCCGCCACGGTCGCCTTGCCGACCAGCAGAGCCGCGAGCAGCGGATCGCGGATCTTCTCGGCGACCTGCTCCGCGGTGGCCCGATGGTCGCCCACCACTTCGCCCACGAACTCCACGGCGTCGTCGAACATCTCCAGTTCGAGCAGGCCCAGGAGCGTGTGCATGCGGTTGGCGTGTTCGTGGTCCTGGGCACGCAGGGCGTCGAGCAGACCGTGCGTGGAGTCGAGCTCGCGGCCGAGTTGTTCCAGTTCGGTCCGGTCACGGAGGGTGGCCACGGCGCCGCCGTCGTCGGTGGGCATGCGGTTGGCGACCAGCACCCGCTGGCCGCGCACGGTGAGCAAATCGGTTCCGGTCACGCGGCCGGCCAGCACATCGGTCGTACGTCCGGCGCCGAGCGCCTCGTCCAGTGAGCGGCCCACGGCCTCCTCGCCGATGCCCAGCAGGCGCTGTGCCTCGTCGTTGAGGAGCCGGACGCGGCCCGCGCGGTCCAGGGCGACGACCCCCTCGCGGATGCCGTGCAGGACGGCCTCGCGCTCCGCGAGCAGCGACGCGATGTCCGAGAAGGCCAGGTCGCGGGTCTGTCGTTGCACCCGTCGGGAGATCAGCCAGGCGGCCAGGGCGCCCACAGCCATGGCGCCGCCCGCGTAGGCGAGCAGCCCCGGGATCGCGTGGAACAGCCGGGCGCGCACGCTGTCGTACTCGATGCCGACCGAGACCGCCCCGACGACCCTGCCGCCGGTGTCACGCAGCGGCACCTTGCCTCGGGCGGAGCGGCCCAGGGTGCCGCTGTCGATCTCCATGACCTCCTTGCCCGCCAGCGCCTGGCGGGGGTCGGTGGAGACCACCCGGCCGATCTCCTTCGGATCCGTGTGCGACCAGCGCACGCCCCGCATGTCCATCACCACGACGTACTCGGCCCCGCTGGCCTTCCGGATCCGCTCCGCCTCGGCCTGCACCGGCCCGTCGACCGACGGCTTGCTGTCCTGCAGGTCTTCGGCGATCTGCGGCTGGGCCGCGGTGGTCTGCGCGATGGCCAGCGCCCGGCGCATCGCCTGGTCGTCCAGTTGGTCGCTGAGCGGCGCGAGGAACAGCCCGGTCGCGAGCACCGCCACTCCCGCGGCGATCGCCACCTGCATCAGCAGCACCTGCGAGAACATCCGCTTCGGCAGACCGAGGCGCAGGCGGCGTACGGGGGGAGTGGGGCTCATACCCATGACGGTACGGGGACGAGCGGCCCAGGCCGTAGTGGGGTGACGTGGATCGCTTGATCAATGCGTGTACAGACCGTGCGCGGATATGTACGGGTGCTTGACGGGTGGACTGTGGGCCGCCCGGGTCGACGCCGTACGGATTGACGCGTACGGATTGACGCCGTGCGGTCAGCGCGGCGGAGCCGCCGACTCCAGTTCGCGCACCGCCACCACGTCCAGCCGCGCCGGTGAACCCAACGCGGATCCGCAGCTCTCCGGGCGCGGCGGCAGCGAGGCGCCCTGCGTCACGGCGACACTCCACCGACGGCCGTCCGTGTGGGCGACGGTCACCTCCCAGTGGGGCGCCGAGCCGTCTGTGTGTTCGACGCTGAGTGCGTCCATCGCGTATTCGTGCACCGCCGAGCGGACGGCCAGTTCCGCGGCCTGTCCGGGCCGCTCCCAGGCAGAGCCGCCGCGGCAGCCCTCCACCTCGAGACGCCCTTCGCGCACGCCCTGGAGGATCTCCTTGACGTGCGGGGCCTGGGCGCGGCCGTACGCGTATCCGTACGGAAGGACGAGCAGCGTGGGGGAGAAGCGGTGACCACCGAGGTGCGTGACCTCCCAGGCGCCCTCGACCCCGGAGGCGGCCAGCTCGGCGGCGAGAGGGCGGCCGAGCAGCGCACAACAGCGGTCGCGCTTGCCGTTGGTGCAGACGAGGGCGAGGGGGTCGCCGGTGTGGGGCCGCCCCTGAAGCACCGTGTCGAAGGTGCGTGGGTCGCCCTCACCGAGAGCGGCGAAGTCAAGGTCGAGCAGCTGTTCGGGGTCACATGTCGTGGCACTGTGCAGCCAGACGTCTCCGGGCGTGGTGTGGGCCGCGTACACCTGCCGTACGGCGGATGGCCCGAAGTCGGCATGCCGGCCTGGGCGGCGGATCAGGGCGATCCGTACGCCGGTTCCCTCGGCGGCCTTCTCGAGGGCGCGGCCGAGAGCAGGGTCCAGATGGCTCATGGTGAGCGCCTGGGCACCCCACGGTCCGGGCTGCTCCACCAGCAGCCAGGTCCTCGCGGTCGCCGCGGTTCCCGCGATGGGCTCGTCGAGGTCCCGGGAGACGGTTGCGCACCTACTCACAGAGGTGAGCCTAACCTGACTTGGGGTGGGGCGACTTCCAGCCGCGCGGAACGGGTGGTCCAGCCCCATCCGGCTACTCCGGGAGCGGTTGCGGAGGGCGCTCACCCACGTAGGTTCCGGACGGGCGCATCCGCAGCGGACGTTCGCCGTACTCCTCCAGGGCGTGCGCGATCCAGCCCGCCGTACGGGCGACGGCGAAGATCGTCTCGCCTGCCGACGCTCCCATGCCGCAGGCGACGGTGAACACGGCCAGGGCGAGGTCCACGTTGGCGTGCAGCGGGGTGTGGCGGGCGGCGGTGGTCACGATGTCGTGGGCCGCGGCGAGGGCGGGAGCGGCCTGCGGCATCTCCTCCAGGAGCGCGAAGAGGGCACGCGCGCGTGGATCCTCGCCGGGGTAGAGCCGGTGACCCAGCCCCGGGACACGGCGGCCCGCCCGCAGCTCGGCTGCGACCACGGGAGCCGCGTCGCCCTCGTCGAGCACGTCGACGAGCATCCTGTGCGCCAGACCGCTGGCGGCGCCGTGGAGCGGGCCCTCGAGGACGCCGAGCCCGGCCGAGACGGCTGCGTAGGGGTGCGCGCGGGCGGACGCGGCGACGCGAACGGCGAGGGTCGAGGCGGCCAGGTCGTGGTCGACGAGGAGACCGAGTGCCGTGTCCAGGGTGCGCAGCGAGGCCTCGTCGGCGATCCGGACGGAGAGCCGGGCCCAGAGGCGGTGCGCCAGTGAGCCTTCGTCGCGGTGGCCGGCCGACAGTGGCGGCAGGGCGGCGACAAGGGTGGGGATGAGGGTGCGGGCTGTGCCCAGGACGGTGTCCTCGGAGAGGTCGAAGCGGAGTGGATCGACCGCGGCCGCGGCGATGGCGGCGACCCGGAGGCGGTCTACGGGGTCGCTGTGTTCCGGCAGCGCGTTCACGGAGCGGCGGGCGGCGGCGACGAAGGCCTTGGGCGCGGTGAAGGTGACTCCGGGACGCAGAGTGCCGGTCCACAGCCACTCGGCGACTTCTTCGTAGGAGTGGCGAGAGGCCAGTTCGGTGGCGTCGACGCCCCGGAAGTAGTACCGGTCCTTGTCGATGAGGGTGAGCCGGGTGCGTACGGACAGATCCCCGCCGGATCCCGGACTTCCGCCGCTCTCCCGCTTGTTGCGGCGGGCGAGCGACTCCACCTCGCGGGCGTCGAAGGTGCTGCCGCGGCCACCGGGGTCGCGCCGGCTGTCGAGCTGACCGCGACTCACGTACGCGTACACGGTTTCAGGCTTCACGCCGAGCAGTTCGGCGGTCTCCTTGGTGCTCAGGCGGCGGCTCGTGTGATCGGGTGCGGGCTCTTGATCGCGCATGGGTGTCACCGTATCCATCTGGACTGTATATTGATTGGATCAATATTGACATCGTTTCAGTCAATCATGGACAGTCGAATCAAGTCCAAGGAGGAAACATGTCGATCAACCGGGCCGCTACCGCCGCAACCGCCGCCGTCGACGTACCGCGGGGCCTCGCGGGCGTCGTCGTCACCGACACCCGAATTGGGGACGTCCGGGGGGGCGAGGGCTTTTACCACTACCGCCAGTACTCCGCTGTCGAACTCGCGCAGACCCGGAGCTTCGAGGACGTCTGGCATCTCCTCGTCCACGGGGGACTGCCGGACGCGGATCGTCTCGCCGCCTTCACCGCGCAGACCGCGGCGCTGCGACGGCTGCCCGACGAGGTGCGAGCGGCCCTGCCGGCGATCGCGGCGGCGAGCGGCCGGTCCGGACCGCTGGCCGGAATGCGCACGGCGCTGTCGCTGCTCGGCGCGGCCAAGGGCTTCCGTCCCGTCTACGACATCGACGCCGAGCAGCGATGCGCGGACGCACTGGCCGCCTCGGCGGCCGTACCGACCGTGCTGACGGCGCTGTATCGGCTGGGCCGGGGCCTTGACCCCGTGGAGCCGAGGGGTGACCTCCCCTATGCGGCCAACTACCTGTACATGTTGACCGGATCGGAGCCGGACCCGCTGCACGCCAGGGCGATCGAGCAATACCTGATCTCAACCATTGACCACGGATTCAATGCATCAACGTTCACGGCTCGGGTCATCACGTCGACGGGCGCGGATGTGGTGGCGTGTCTGGTGGGAGCCGTCGGAGCGCTGTCCGGCCCGTTGCACGGAGGTGCCCCGAGCCGCGCGCTGGACACCCTGGACGCGATCGGGACGCCGGACCGCATCGACCCCTGGATCCGCGAACGCGTCCTCGCCGGTGACCGCATCATGGGCTTCGGACACCCGGTCTACCGCACCGAGGACCCCCGCTCCCGCATGCTGCGGGGAATCGCGGAGCAGTTCGGCGGCCCGCTGGTGGATCTGGCGGTCGAGGTCGAACGCCGGGTGGAGGCGATCCTGGCCGAATTGAAGCCGGGCCGTGAGCTGCACACGAACGTCGAGTTCTACGCGGGCGTGGTCATGGAACTGTGCGGTCTGCCGCGCGAGATGTTCACACCGACGTTCGCCGCGGCCCGCGTGGTGGGCTGGAGCGCCAACATCCTGGAGCAGGCGGAGGACTCGAAGATCATCCGGCCGGCGGCCCGGTATGTGGGGCCCGTACCCCCGGTGGCGGTACCGGGCGCCGCCTGAGGCCAGGAGGGCGGTACCGCGCGGGTCGCTCACTCGGCGACGATTTCTCTGGCTCGTATCCTGGGGCGGCATTCGTTCCTCGTACGTGTGCGAGGCCATGAGCCGGTGTGCGCGCCGGCGTGAGAGAGGTCGCAGAGTGAGTCAGCCGAGTCCGAGCCAGAGCCCTCGGCAGATCCCCGTCATCGTCCTCGCCGGCTTCCTCGGTTCCGGCAAGACCACTCTCCTCAACCATCTCCTCCACCGCAGCGGTGGCAGCCGTATCGGCGCCATCGTCAACGACTTCGGCGCCATCGAGATCGACGCGATGGCAGTCGCGGGAGCACTGGGGGACTCCACGGTCTCGCTGGGCAACGGATGTCTGTGCTGCGCTGTTGATGCGAGCGAACTTGATGTCTATCTTGATCGACTCACTCAACCCTCGGCCCGGATCGACGTCATCGTCATCGAGGCCAGCGGGCTCGCCGAACCGCAGGAACTCGTACGGATGATGCTCGCCAGCGAGAACCCCCGGGTCGTGTACGGCGGGCTCGTCGAGGTCGTCGACGCGGTCGAGTTCGACGTCACGCGCGTGAAGCACCCCGAGATCGACCGGCACCTCGCCCTCGCCGATCTCGTCGTCGTCAACAAGGTCGGGCAGGTCGCCGACGGCGGTGAGCGCGTCCTGAGCGCAGTCCACGGGCTGGTCGACCGGGCGGCTGTCGTGTCCGCCGACTACGGGCGCGTCGACCCCGAGTTCCTCTTCGACTGCCGGCCGAGCGAGGAGCGCATCGGTCAGCTGACCTTCGACGACCTGCACGATCACGGCAAGGACGAGGACGAGGACGGTCACGACGAGAACGGCACGGGAGACCATTCAGGGCATTTGCACGCCGCCTACGACAGCCTCTCCTTCATCTCCTCGACGCCCCTCCACCCGCGCCGGCTGATGGACTTCCTCGACAGCCGGCCCGAAGGGCTCTACCGCATCAAGGGGTACGTCGACTTCGGGCCGCACGACCCGCGCAACCGGTACACCGTGCACGCCGTCGGGCGGTTCCTGCGGTTCTACCCGGAGCCCTGGGCCGACGGCGAGGAGCGTCTCAGCCGGCTCGTCCTCATCGGAACCGGCATCCAGCTCCCCACCCTCGGCAAGGACCTGGAGGCCTGCATGGACGACGCCCCACACGCCGACGAGCACAGCATGTGGGGCGTCCTGAGGTACGTACCGGAGCGGAGCCCGGAGGATTCCGAGGAAGCAGGCGGGCCCACTTCGGGCTGACTAGACCGGGCCCGCCACCACACCCACCGTCTTCGGCAGGGACACGCCCGAGCCGTCGCGGCGCGGATCCATCTCGGGGAGCTCCGCCGGGACGCCGTTCCGCTGGGAGGCACGCGCGGGTGCCGGGCCCGCCCAGCCCAGGGACAGACAGTCCTCGCCCTTCAGGAACCGCTGGCAGCGCACGCCGCCGGTGGCACGACCCTTGCGCGGGTACTGGTCGAACGGGGTCAGTTTCGCCGTCGTCTGCACGGAGTCGTCCAGAGTGCCCCGCGAGCCCGCGACCGTGAAGACGACCGCGTCCACCGCCGGGTCCACCGCCGTGAACGAGATGACCTTGGCGCCGTCCGTGAGCTTGATGCCGGCCATACCACCGGCCGGGCGGCCCTGCGGGCGGACGTGGGAAGCCTGGAAACGCAGCAGTTGGGCGTCGTCCGTGATGAAGACGAGGTCCTCCTCGCCGGTGCGCAGCTCGGCGGCGCCCACGATCCGGTCGCCGTCCCTGAGCGTGATGACCTCCAGCTCCTCCTTGTTGGAGGGATAGTCAGGGACCACACGCTTGACGACACCCTGCTCCGTGCCGATCGCGAGGCCCGGGGACGACTCGTCGAGCGTCGTCAGACAGACCACCGTCTCCCCGTCCTCCAGGGAGAGGAACTCCGAAAGGGGGGCGCCACCCGAGAGGTTGGGCGCCGCCATCGTGTCGGGGAGCCGGGGAAGGTCGATGACGTTGATCCGCAGCAGCCGGCCGGCCGAGGTCACCGCACCCACCTCGCCCCGCGCCGTGGCCGGGACCGCGGAGACGATCAGGTCGTGCTTCGCGCGCCGGCCGTCCTCGTCGACCGGGAACGGCTCGCCGTTCGCCGTACGCGCCAGCAGGTCCGTCGAGGACAGCAGGACCCGGCACGGGTCGTCGGCCACCTGGAGCGGGACCGCGGCGGTGGCGGGGGCACCGGCCGACTCCAGCAGGACCGTACGCCGCTCGGTGCCGAACTTCTTGGCCACCGCGGCCAGTTCGGCCGACACCAGCTTGCGGAGCTCCGCGTCCGACTCCAGGATCCGGGTCAGCTCCGCGATCTCGGCGGCCAGCCGGTCCTTCTCGGACTCCAGCTCGATACGGTCGAACCGGGTCAGCCGGCGCAGCGGGGTGTCCAGGATGTACTGCGTCTGGATCTCCGAGAGGGAGAACCGCTCCATCAGGCGTTCCTTCGCCTGCGCGGAGTTGTCACTGGAGCGGATCAGCCGGATGACCTCGTCGATGTCGACGAGCGCGGTGAGCAGGCCCTCGACCAGGTGCAGCCGGTCGCGGCGCTTGCCGCGGCGGAACTCCGAGCGACGCCGTACGACCTCGAAACGGTGGTCGAGATAGACCTCCAGGAGCTCCTTGAGGCCCAGAGTGAGCGGCTGGCCGTCCACCAGCGCCACGTTGTTGATGCCGAAGGACTCCTCCATCGGCGTCAGCTTGTAGAGCTGCTCCAGGACGGCCTCCGGCACGAAGCCGTTCTTGATCTCGATGACCAGACGCAGACCGTGACTGCGGTCGGTGAGGTCCTTGACGTCGGCGATGCCCTGGAGCTTCTTCGAGCCGACCAGGTCCTTGATCTTGGCGATCACCTTCTCCGGGCCGACCGTGAACGGCAGTTCGGTGACGACCAGGCCCATCCGGCGTGCCGTCACGTTCTCCACCGACACGGTCGCACGGATCTTGAACGTGCCGCGGCCCGTCTCGTACGCGTCCCTGATCCCGGCGAGACCGACAATCCGGCCGCCGGTGGGCAGGTCGGGCCCCGGAACGTGCCGCATCAGGGTGTCGAGGTCGGCGTTCGGGTAGCGGATGAGATGGCGGGCGGCCGAGATGACCTCGCCGAGGTTGTGCGGCGGCATGTTCGTGGCCATCCCGACGGCGATGCCCGACGCGCCGTTCACCAGCAGGTTCGGGAAGGCGGCGGGCAGCGCCACCGGTTCCTGTTCCTGCCCGTCGTAGTTGGGGGCGAAGTCGACCGTGTCCTCGTCGATGGACTCCGTCATCAGGGAAGTCGCGTCGGCCATCCGGCACTCGGTGTAACGCATGGCGGCCGGTGGGTCGTCGTTGCCCAGCGAACCGAAGTTGCCATGGCCGTCGACCAGTGGCACGCGCATGGAGAACGGCTGGGCGAGACGCACCAGGGCGTCGTAGATCGACGAGTCGCCGTGTGGGTGCAGCTTGCCCATGACCTCGCCGACGACCCGGGCGCACTTCACATAGCCGCGGTCCGGGCGCAGGCCCATCTCGTTCATCTGGTAGACGATGCGGCGGTGTACGGGCTTGAGACCGTCGCGGGCGTCGGGCAGGGCCCGGGAGTAGATGACCGAGTACGCGTACTCGAGGAAGGAGCCCTGCATCTCGTCGACGACGTCAATGTCGAGGATCCGCTCCTCGAAGTCATCGGGCGGCGGGGTCTTCGTGCTGCGGCGGGCCATCGCTGCCGGCTCCTTCTGTTTCCTGGTCGTTCGCTTACACGGCGCTTAGATCGGTGACATGAACGGCATCTGATGCGGACCATTGTGGACTGCCGCACTGACAACGTGGACCAAGGGCCGTCCCTGAGGCGGTGCTGGGCTGTGGACGACGATGCTGAAACGTACCGCCTGCCGCCTCACGAATCTCGCTGTAGGCGTACGTCCGCCGGGAACTTCGCCAGCACTCCACACGCTTGCATACAGTGGCAGGACCGGCAGGAAAACAGCGGTTGCAACAACCGCATCCGCGATCGAAGGGACGTACATGCCCATGGGTCACACGGCCACAGCCGAGGCAGGCTCCGGCGGCCTGACAGCTACAGAGCACCGCCTCGCCAACGGGCTGCGCGTGGTGCTCTCCGAGGACCACCTGACCCCGGTCGCGGCGGTGTGCCTCTGGTACGACGTCGGATCGCGCCACGAGGTCAAGGGCCGTACGGGCCTTGCTCACCTCTTCGAGCACCTGATGTTCCAGGGCTCCGGCCAGGTGAAGGGCAACGGCCACTTCGAACTGGTCCAGGGCGCGGGCGGCTCGCTCAACGGCACCACCAGCTTCGAGCGCACCAACTACTTCGAGACCATGCCCACCCACCAGCTGGAGCTCGCCCTCTGGCTGGAGGCGGACCGCATGGGCTCGCTGCTCGCGGCCCTCGACGACGAGTCCATGGAGAACCAGCGGGACGTCGTGAAGAACGAGCGCCGGCAGCGCTACGACAACGTCCCCTACGGGACGGCGTTCGAGAAGCTGACCGCCCTCGCCTACCCGGAGGGCCACCCCTACCACCACACGCCGATCGGCTCGATGGCCGACCTGGACGCGGCGACCCTGGAGGACGCGCGCGCGTTCTTCCGCACGTACTACGCGCCCAACAACGCCGTTCTGTCGGTCGTCGGGGACATCGATCCCGAGGAGACCCTCGCCTGGGTCGAGAAGTACTTCGGATCCATCGCCGGACATGACGGCAAGCCCGCGCCGCGCTCCGGCGCCCTTCCCGACGCCATCGGCGAAGAACTGCGCGAGGTCGTCGTGGAGGAGGTTCCCTCGCGCGCGTTGATGGCCGCCTACCGGCTCCCGGAGGACGGCACGCGCGCGTGCGACGCGGCCGACCTGGCGCTCACCATCCTCGGCGGCGGAGAGTCCTCCCGTCTCTACAACCGGCTCGTACGGCGGGACCGTACGGCGGTGGCGGCCGGGTTCGGCCTGCTGCGGCTGGCCGGAGCACCCTCCTTGGGGTGGCTGGACGTCAAGACGTCCGCGGACGTCGAGGTGCCGGTCATCGAGGCCGCCGTGGACGAGGAGCTCGCCCGGTTCGCCGCCGACGGCCCCACGGCCGAGGAAATGGAGCGCGCTCAGGCCCAGTTGGAGCGCGAGTGGCTGGACCGGCTCGGTACGGTCGCGGGCCGCGCCGACGAACTGTGCCGCTTCGCGGTGCTGTTCGGCGACCCGCAGCTCGCGCTGACCGCTGTGCAGCGCGTGCTCGAGGTGACGGCCGAGGAGGTCCAGCAGGCCGCCAAGGAGCGACTGCGCCCCGACAACCGCGCGGTGCTCGTCTACGAGCCCCTGAGCGCCGACAGCGACACCGACACCGACGAGGAGGCGGCCAAGTGACCGAGCTCGCCACGATGGAGTTCCACCCCCAGCCCCAGGCGGGCGAGGCCAAGCCCTGGGCCTTCCCGGCCCCCGGGCGGGACACGCTCGGCAACGGTCTGACGGTCCTGCGGTGCCATCGCCCCGGCCAGCAGGTCGTCGCCGTCGAGGTGCTCGTCGACGCCCCCCTGGAGGCCGAGCCCGCCGGTCTCGACGGAGTGGCCACGATCATGGCCCGGGCCTTCTCCGAAGGCACCGACAAGCACTCCGCCGAGGACTTCGCCGCCGAACTGGAGCGCTGCGGCGCCACCCTCGACGCGCACGCCGACCACCCCGGCGTCCGCCTCAGCCTCGAAGTCCCCGTGTCGCGACTGCCCAAGGCGCTCGGTCTGCTGGCCGACGCCCTCAGGGCGCCCGCCTTCACGGACAGCGAGATCGAGCGGCTGGTGCGCAACCGGCTCGACGAGATCCCGCACGAGACGGCCAACCCGGCCCGCCGCTCCGCCAAGCAGCTGTACAAGGAGCTGTTCCCGGCGGCCTCACGCATGTCGCGTCCGCGCCAGGGCACCGAGGACACGGTCGCCAAGATCGACTCGGCGGCCGTACGCGCCTTCTACGACAGCCACGTCCGGCCCGCCACGGCCACCGCGGTGGTCGTCGGCGACCTCACCGGCATCGACTTGGACGCGCTCCTCGGCGACACCCTGGGCGCCTGGACGGGCACTTCGGCCGAGCCGCGGCCGGTGCCGCCGGTGACCGCCGACGACACCGGCCGGGTCGTCATCGTGGACCGCCCGGGCGCCGTGCAGACCCAGCTGCTCATCGGCCGCATCGGCGCCGACCGGCACGACCGGGTCTGGTCCGCCCAGGTCCTCGGCACGTACTGCCTCGGTGGCACCCTCACCTCCCGTCTGGACCGTGTCCTGCGCGAGGAGAAGGGCTACACCTACGGCGTGCGGGCGTTCGGTCAGGTCCTCCGCTCCGCTCCGGACGGTACGGGTGCCGCGCTGCTCGCCATCAGCGGCTCCTTCGACACCCCGAACACCGGTCCCGCCCTCGAGGACCTCTGGAAGGTGCTGCGCACGCTCGCGGCCGAGGGGCTCACCGACGCCGAGCGTGATGTCGCGGTGCAGAACCTGGTCGGCGTCGCCCCGCTCAAGTACGAGACCGCGGCGGCCGTGGCGAGCACCCTGGCCGACCAGGTCGAGCAGCACCTGCCCGACGACTACCAGGCGACGCTGTACCGCCAGCTCGCGGCGACCGGCACCGTGGAAGCCACCGCGGCGGCCGTCAACGCCTTCCCGGTCGACCGGCTGGTGACGGTCCTCGTGGGCGACGCGGCGGAGATCGAGGCGCCCGTCAGGGCTCTCGGCATCGGCGAAGTGAGCGTCGTACCCGCCGAGTAGAGACACCGTCCGCAGAGGCGTCGTAGACGTCGTAGACGGCAGGGGCCCGGTGACGGAAGCGTCACCGGGCCCCTGTTTGTCCATGTTGATGCGCAAGTTGCCCGTATTGATGGAGAGGTTGACAGTCTGCACTGTGGCATGTGCGACAAAACCCGTGATCGGTTTGTTATTTGAAAGTAGTCGCGCTTAGCGTCTGTCCGGCTGTCCGTCACGCAGTGCGCCGCAGTCGCGGCACCGGACAGTCATCGCCGAGTCCCCGTACGGCGCGAGCCAGGGGAGCCGGGGACCCACGTTGTGCAGTCCCTGGGGTGAATCGGACGCCCGCGCGTGCCGCGAGGGAGCCCGTAGGAGACCTTCCTGCTCCGAACCCGTCAGCTAACCCGGTAGGCGAGAAGGAGGAAAGGAACAACCACTACATGGCGTTCACCCGCGCCACCGGGAAGCACCGTCGTCCCAGCCGCCCCAGCCTTGTCAACCGTACGACCGCTCGCGCGGCCAGCGTCGCGGCCCTCGCGACCACCGGCGTCGTGGGCGCCCTCGCCGCCCCGGCACTCGCCACGGAGTCCGCCGTCGAGCAGACCGGGCTCACCCCGGTGATCTCCATCGGTGAGTCGCTCGCCGAGCAGATAGACGCTCAGGCCGCCGCCCAGGAGCAGGCAGCCGAACAGGCCGCCGCCGAGAAGCGGATCGAGGCCGCGGAGAAGCGGGCCGCGGCCGCCGCCAAGAAGCTGGCCGAGGAACGCGTCAAGCAGGAGCGCGAGGTGAAGGCCCGCGCCGCCCGTGAGGCCGAGCGCAAGCGCCTCAACGCCTTCGTCGCCCCGATCTCCGGCTCGTACATCTCCACCGGCTACAAGGCGGGCGGCGCCGTCTGGTCCTCCGGCAGCCACACCGGCGTCGACTTCCACGCCGCGTCCGGCACCACAGTCCACGCGGTGGGCTCCGGCACGGTCGTCGAGGCCGGCTGGGGCGGGTCCTACGGCAACAACATCGTGATCAAGATGATTGATGGTACGTACACTCAGTACGGTCACCTGTCCTCCATCAATGTCTCCGTCGGCCAGACGGTCACCCCGGGCCAGCAGATCGGCCTCTCCGGGGCCACCGGCAACGTCACCGGTGCTCATCTTCACTTCGAGGCCCGCACGACCCCGGAGTACGGCTCGGACATCAACCCGGTCGCCTACCTCCGCTCGCACGGCGTGAACGTCTGACACCTCTTCGCATCACTCGTCGTGGCCCCGGCTCCTCCAGCCGGGGCTTTCGGCGTTTCGGGGTGTCCTGTGTCCAAAAAATATCCACGGATTCCGGCCTGCCGTCGGAAATTCCGGTTCTCTGCAATAGAGTCACTGAACACACGTCAATCGTCGACGTTTCACGGGGATTAAAGCGGAGGTCGGACATGCGTATTCCGGCGCACTCGGTATGCACGGCGATCCGGGACGACATCGTCGCCGGTGTCTACGAGCGCGGCAGCCGGCTCACCGAGGAACTGCTCGCCCGCCGGTACGGCGTCTCGCGCGTCCCCGTCCGCGAGGCCCTGCGCACCCTGGAGGCCGAGGGCTTCGTGGTGACCCGGCGGCACGCGGGCGCGTGCGTCGCGGAACCCACTGAGCAGGAGGCCTCCGACCTGCTGGAGATGCGCATGCTCCTGGAACCGCTGGGCGCCTCCCGGGCCGCCCAGCGGCGCACCGAGGCCCATCTCAAGGTGCTGCGCGGCCTGGTCAGACTCGGCCAGGAGCGGGCCAGAAGGGGCAACAGCGAGGATCTGCGCTCCTTGGGGGGCTGGTTCCACGAGACGCTCACCCAGTCCTCCGGCAGCCATGCCCTGGCCTCGACGCTCACCCAGCTGCGGCACAAGATCGCCTGGATGTACGCGGTGGAGGCACCGCCCAACCCCGTCGAGTCCTGGGCGGAGCACGGGGCGATCGTGGACGCGGTGGCGCGCGGCGACGGCGAGCGCGCGCGGGCGGTCACGGCACTGCACACCGAGCGGGCGACCCTCGCGCACCGGCTGCGCTTTCCGGGCGACGGGGACCGTCCGGATCGTGTGAGGACTTCGCAACATCCCGTAAACATGATGGGCCTGCGTCATTAACACGGGCGCCGTATACAAAGAGGGTTGAATTCGCGGGGGATTATTTCTGCTGCCCGTGACCGGGAATTACGAAGGGTCCGCCCGATATTCGGGCGGGCCCTTCGACGTGTGCGGGTGGTGCATTTCGGGTGACGTTCGCCGCCACCGTCGACCGAGGACCCCGCAGGGTTCCTCAGACCGTTTCGGGAAGTTCCTCGAGTCCCTCGGCCACCAGCTTCGCCAGACGGTCGAGCGCCGCGTCGGCGCCCTCCGCCTCGGAGGCGAGGACGATCTCCTCGCCGCCCTGGGCACCCAGGCCGAGGACCGCCAGCATGGAGGCCGCGTTGACGGGATTGCCGTCGGCCTTGGCGATCGTCATGGGGACGCCGGCGGCCGTGGCCGCACGGACGAAGATGGAGGCGGGGCGGGCGTGGAGGCCCTCCGCCCAGCCGACGTTGACGCGGCGCTCAGCCATGTGATGCTGCCCTTCACTGTCTCAGGGTTGTCTAGACCATTGTTCCATAGCGTGAAGCGTGCCGGGAAGCGGGCACTGACCCGTCCCGGAACCGCGTTCGAACCCCGGCCTGGGCCCGACTTCGGTCCCCACAGACTGCCCTGCGACGTTGTCGGACGCGAGCCGTACTCTGGGGCGCATGCAGAACTCGTCGGACCGGCACGAGTACCCCGCCCACTGGGAGGCGGACGTCGTCCTGCGCGACGGCGGCACCGCCCGCATCCGCCCCATCACCGTGGACGACGCCGACCGGCTGGTCAGCTTCTACGAACAGGTTTCGGACGAGTCGAAGTACTACCGCTTCTTCGCGCCGTATCCGCGTCTGTCCGCCAAGGACGTCCACCGCTTCACCCACCACGACTTCGTGGACCGGGTGGGGCTCGCGGCCACGGTCGGCGGCGAGTTCATCGCCACCGTACGCTATGACCGGATTGATGCCGACGGACTGCCCGCCTCCGGTCCCGCCAACGAGGCCGAGGTCGCTTTCCTGGTGCAGGACGCGCACCAGGGCCGGGGCGTCGCCTCCGCCCTCCTCGAGCACATCGGTGCTGTCGCCCGGGAGCGCGGGATCCGCCGCTTCGCCGCCGAGGTGCTGCCGGCCAACACCAAGATGATCAAGGTGTTCACGGACGCCGGCTACACCCAGAAGCGCAGCTTCGAGGACGGTGTCGTACGCCTGGAGTTCGACCTGGAGCCCACCGACCGTTCGCTCGCCGTGCAACGCGCGCGTGAGCAGCGGGCTGAGGCGCGCTCCGTACGGCGTCTGCTCGTCCCGGGCGCCGTGGCCGTCGTCGGCGTGGGCCGCGCCCCCGGAGGTGTCGGCCGCAGCGTCCTCGACCACATCAGGGACGCCGGTTTCACCGGTGACCTGTACGCGGTCAACAGCGCCTTCCCGGCGGACCAGAAGGACATCGACGGAGTACCGGCCCACCGGTCGGTGCGCGACATCGCGGGCCCCGTGGACCTGGCCGTCGTCGCCGTTCCGGCCGCGCACGTCCCCGATGTCGTCACCGAGTGCGGTGAGCACGGCGTGCAGGGGCTCGTCGTGGTCTCCGCCGGGTACGCGGAGAGCGGCCCGGAGGGACGCGAGCGACAGCGTGAACTCGTACGGCACGCGCGTACGTACGGGATGCGCATCATCGGCCCCAACGCCTTCGGCGTCATCAACACGGCTGAGGACGTCCGGCTGAACGCGTCACTCGCCCCGGAGATGCCGAGGCCCGGCCGGATCGGCCTGTTCGCGCAGTCCGGTGCCATCGGGATCGCGCTACTGTCCCGGCTGCACCGGCGCGGCGGAGGCGTCACCGGCGTCACCGGTGTGTCCACCTTCGTCTCGTCCGGCAACCGGGCCGACGTGTCCGGCAACGACGTACTCCAGTACTGGTACGACGACCCGGACACCGATGTCGTCCTCATGTACCTCGAATCCATCGGCAACCCGCGCAAGTTCACGCGCCTCGCTCGGCGCACGGCGGCGGCGAAGCCCCTGGTGGTCGTGCAGGGGGCGCGGCACAGCGGCGCCGCTCCCCAGGGCCACGCCGTACGGGCCACGCGGCTGTCGCACGCGACGGTGTCCGCACTGCTGCGCCAGGCCGGGGTGATCCGGGTGGACACGATCACCGAACTGGTCGACGCGGGGCTGCTGCTGGCCCGCCAGCCGCTGCCCGCCGGGCCCCGGGTGGCGATCCTCGGCAACTCGGAGTCGCTCGGACTGCTGACGTACGACGCGTGTCTGTCCGAGGGACTGCGGCCGTCGGCCCCGCTGGACCTGACCACGGGGGCCTCGCCGGAGGACTTCCACCGGGCGTTGGCCCAGGCGCTGGCGAGCGACACCTGCGACGCGGTCGTCGTCACCGCGATCCCCACCGTCGGGGAGGCCGGCGCCCGGGACGCCGCCCTGGCCGAGGCGCTGCGGTCGGCCGCGGCCGAGGTGCCCGGGAAGCCGGTGCTGGTGGTTCACGTCGAGCTGGGCGGGCTGGCGGAGGCCCTGTCGGCCGCGGCCAGCACCGCGCCGCATGCGAGGCAGTCGTCCCCCGCGCCGGCGTCGCAGGCCCCGGCGTCCGCGCCCGTACCCACCGCCGCCCCCGGCTCCGGCTCGCGTCTGATCCCCGCCTACCCCGCGGCCGAGCGTGCCGTGCGGGCCCTCGGGGAAGCCGTGAAGTACGCCCAGTGGCGGCGGGAGGCCGCCGAGCCCGGCAAGGTCCCCGGCTACGAGGACATCGACGAGAAGGCGGCCGCCGACCTGATCGGCGGGCTCCTCGCGCGCGGACAGGGGCTCACCCTCGGTACGGACGAGACGTGCGAGCTCCTCGGGACCTACGGCATCCCGGTGCGCGGCGCCCTGCCCGCCCCGAGCCCCGACGAGGCCGTGACCGCCGCGCGGAACATCGGTTACCCCGTCGCCCTCAAGGCCACCGCCCCGCACCTGCGACACCGCGCCGACCTGGGCGGCGTACGCCTGGACCTCGCGGACGAGGAGCAACTGCGGCGGGCGTACGCCGAACTGACCGGCCTCTTCGGCAGCCCGGACGAGGTACGGCCCGTCGTCCAGGGGATGGCACCGCGGGGAGTCGACACCGTCGTACGGGCGGTGATCGACCCGGCGGCCGGCGCGGTGCTCTCCTTCGGGCTCGCCGGGCCCGCCTCCCAGCTGCTCGGGGACACCGCGCACCGGCTGATACCGGTCACCGACCGCGACGCGTCCTCGCTGATCCGGTCGATCCGCACGGCACCGATCCTCTTCGGCTGGCGCGGCTCCGCACCGGTCGACACCGGGGCGCTGGAGGAGCTGCTGCTCAGGGTGTCGCGGCTCGTCGACGACCATCCCGAGGTCATCGCGGTCTCCCTGGAGCCGGTGGTCGTCGCGCAGCACGGCCTGAGCGTCCTCGGGGCGTCGGTGCGGCTGGCGCCGCCGCCCGTGCGCGACGACCTGGGCCCCCGGACACTTCCTGTGTACTGAGCGGTGCCTCGCAGTCAGTGTGCCCCCGTAGGATGGGCACATGGCCAAGACCAGTACGTCGACCCAGGGGCTGCGAGCGGCGATCGAGCGCAGCGGCTACTACCCGGCCCTCGTGGCCGAGGCGGTGGAGGCCGCGATCGGCGGCGACTCCATCCGGTCGTACCTGGTCCACCAGGAGACGACATTCGACGCGAACGAGGTGCGTCGGCACGTGACCGTGCTCGTCCTCACGGGCAACCGTTTCATTGTCAGCCACACCGACGAGCAGGCCGAGGACACGACGTCCCCGACGCCGTACGCCACCACGTCCACGGAGTCCGTGAAGCTGGGCCGGATCTCGTCCGTCGTCGTCAGCAGGGTTGTCGCCAACCCGGAGTCGTACACGCCGGGCACACTGCCCCGCGAGGTCGTCCTGACCATCGGCTGGGGAGCCGTCTCCCGCATCGACCTGGAGCCTGCAGCCTGCGGCGACCCCAATTGCGAGGCGGACCACGGCTACACGGGCAACTCGACGGCCGACGACCTGAGCCTGCGCGTCAGCGAGGCGGGTGACGGCCCGGAGACGGTCCGGCAGGCCCTCGTCTTCGCGCAGGCCCTCTCGGAAGCGACCGCGGACGTCACGCGCTGATGTCCCACCCGACCACCTGGGACCACCCGGAGCCGCTGGCCGTCTCCTCCGCCCCCGTCCCGCACTACGGCACGGGCTCGCTCGCCGACCTGCTGCCCACCCTGGCCGCCGGGATGGACGTACCGGACATGTCCCGGGCGATCCCGGAGCTGGAACCCGCCGACCGGAACTGCGTGTTCCTGATCGACGGCCTGGGCTGGGAGCAGCTCCGGGACCACCCGGACGAGGCCCCTTTCATGAGCTCGCTCATGAGCAGCTCGCGCGGTGGCACGGGGCGGCCGATCACCACCGGCTACCCGGCGACCACCGCGACCTCCCTCGCCTCCGTCGGCACCGGGCTGCCTCCCGGCGCACATGGTCTGCCCGGTTACACCGTGCGCGATCCGGCCACCGGCCAGCTGATGAACCAGCTGCGCTGGCAGCCGTGGACGGACCCGCGCGCGTGGCAGCCCTATCCCACGGTCTTCCAACTGGCCGACCGGGCGGGTGTGCACACCGCCCAGGTCTCCTCACCGACCTTCGAGAACACCCCGCTGACGAAGATCGCGCTCAGTGGCGGAACGTTCCGGGGGAAGCTCACCGGCGAGGACCGCATGGACCTCGCGGCGGAGCAACTGGCCGCCGGTGACCGCTCGTTGGTCTACACGTACTACGCCGAGGTGGACGGCAAGGGGCACCGCTTCGGGGTCGACTCGGACGCCTGGCGCGGTCAGCTCATGTACGTCGACCGGCTCGTCCAGCGACTGGCGGAGCAACTCCCGCCACGCGCCGCGCTGTATGTCACCGCGGACCACGGCATGATCGACATCCCGTTCGACGAGCAGCACCGCATCGACTTCGACGAGGACTGGGAACTGCGCGCCGGAGTCGCCCTGTTGGGCGGCGAGGGCCGGGCACGGCACGTGTACGCCGTGCCGGGCGCCGAGGCCGACGTACTGACCTGCTGGCGTGAGGTGCTCGGCGAGCAGTTCTGGGTGGCCTCGCGGGAAGAGGCGATCGCGGCGGGCTGGTTCGGACCGACGGTCGACGAACGCGTGTACGCGCGGATAGGCGATGTGGTCGCGGCGGCCCGGGACGACGTCCTGATCGTCGCCTCGGAGCGGGAGCCGAGGGAGTCGGCGATGGTCGGCAACCACGGTTCGATGACCCCTGCGGAACAACTGGTCCCGCTCCTGCAAGTACGCTCCTGAGGCCCGTCCCGCCCCGACAGTCCCGTCTCTCGCCGAAAGGTGCTCAACCTCCCATGCCCGAGCTGGTGTTCTTCTCCGGAACGATGGACTGCGGGAAGTCGACGCTGGCACTCCAGATCGGGCACAACCGGTCGGCCCGGGGTCTGCAGGGCGTGATCTTCACCCGCGACGACCGGGCGGGGGAGGGCAAGCTCTCCTCCCGGCTCGGTCTGGTGACGGAGGCCGTCGAGGCGGCCGTGGGCATGGATCTGCACGCCTACCTGGTGGACCAGATGTCCAGGGGCGGCAAGGTCGACTATGTGATCGTGGACGAGGCGCAGTTCCTCGCGCCCGACCAGATCGACCAGTTGGCGCGGGTGGTGGACGACCTGGGGCTGGACGTCTTCGCGTTCGGCATCACCACCGACTTCCGTACGAAGCTCTTCCCGGGCTCCCAGCGGCTGATCGAGCTGGCCGACCGGATAGAGACCCTTCAGGTCGAGGCGATGTGCTGGTGCGGGGCGCGGGCCACGCACAACGCCCGCACGGTCGGGGGCGTGATGGTCGTGGAGGGCGAGCAGGTCGTCGTCGGTGATGTGAACCGCCCGGCTGCGGACATCGGCTACGAGGTGCTGTGCCGACGCCACCACCGGCGCCGTATGACGAGCGCCTCCGCGCACGCCTCCGTCATCTCCCCGGACGTCCTGCCGGTCAATTCGGCTTGATCGTGCTTGCCGGGCGCTCTTTCCGGCCGTTCTGGATACGATGAAGGTCACAATAACGTATCGGGCATTTCGCGCTTCAACCTTCACCTGAAGCACACAAGTTGGCTAAGTTGACCTCCGAACAACTTCCCGAACCTGCCGTACATACCTGACGGTTGGCCGGGAGGACGTACACGGAAGGAGCTCGTCCCGCATGGCGCCGGAACGAACCCGAGATGATGGGCCGAGCCGTGAGGAGGTCCAGCAGCGGATCAACAGCCTCTACGACCAGGCCGAAAGCTTCACCGGGACCTTCAACGCCACCCGCGCGATGAGGCTCGGGATACGCAAGCGCGTCAAACCGGTGCCCGACACCGCGCGCAGGCGCTCCGATCCCGCACTCGACGAGGTCGCCCGTCCCTGGTTCGACGTGGGCCGCGCCCAACTCGGCCCGACCGTGCCGGCGGTGCTGCCGCCGGACAGGAGACCGGCCCGCGCGCCGGAGGCCCGGCCCGCGCGACCCGCCGCTCCTCCCGCCGAGCCGACCGCCCGTCCCCTGCCGGAGTTGACCGCAGCACTGCCCACCGGGCCGACGGCCACGCCGCAACCCGGGCCCATGGCCGCGCTGCCGCCCGCGCCGGTCGCCGCGCTGTCCGCCGCACCCACGACCGTCCTGCCCGCTGTGCCCGCACCTCGGCAGGAGGCCCAGGGGGGCCTGAACGCGCCTTCGACCGAGCCCAGTTGGTTCCCGACGGCTACCCAGAGCGCCACCCCGTTCCCGGCGACCGGCGCGCTGCCCGCCGAGGACACCTGGCGCCTCCCCGACTCCGTGGACCAGGCTCGCCCCCAGCCCGCCGAGGAATGGCAGTTGCCCCAGTCGGTCGGCCGGAGCGCGGACCCGTCCCTCGACGCGGGGACGCCCCTCTACGCGGGCACACTGCGTGACGGTGACTACGCCCTAGTCACCGAACTCCCCCTCGTCACCGAACCGTTCCCGGTCGCCGACCCGTTCCCCGTCACGGAGACGGCCTACGGCACGCAGACACCGCCCCACGGCATTCAGACGTCGTACGCCACCGAGACGTCGTACGCCACCGAGGCGTCGTACGCCACCGAGACGTCGTACGCCACCGAGGCGTCGTACGGAACCCACACACCGCCCCACGGGACGCAGACGTCCTACGGCACGGGCACGCACTACTTCGGCGCCGACGCGTTCACCGCTCCCGGGGCCGGCGCGAGCATCGGCAACGGCATCGCGTTCGTCGTGGACTCCGGCGCGAAGGCCGCGAAGGCGGTCGCCTTCGCCCGTGCGCAGATCGGCAGGCCGTGTGTCTGGGGCGCGGCCGGGCCGGGGTCGTACGACAACTCCGGTCTCATCCAGGCCGCATGGAAGGCCGCCGGCGTTTCGCTCCCGCGTGCCGTGCACGAGCAGGCGAGCGCCGGCATGGCGATCAACGTCGCCGACATCCTGCCCGGTGACCTGGTGTTCTTCCACGGCGACGCGGGCCATGTCGGCCATGTGGGCATCTTCGTCGGCGACGGAATGATGATGCACGCGCCGAGCCCGGGAGCGCGGGTGCGCGAGGACTCGATCTTCGCCGCCGGCGAGGCCGCGATCCACAGCGTCCTGCGTCCCGCGTAAAGGCCCTCCGGGGGGCCGTCAGTGGGCCCCCTGGATCAGCGAGAACAGCGCCCCTTCCGGGTCCGTCACCGTCGCCACACGGCCGTGCTCGCTGTCGTGCGGCGGTTTGACGACATGGCCGCCCAGGTCCACCAGGCGGGCGGCGGCCGTGTCCGTGTCGGCGACCTCGAAGTACGTCATCCAATGCGGGCCCCGGCCGCGGGGCAGGAAGTTGCCCACGCCGTGGACACCGGCGACGGGACGCCCCTCGACGTGCAGCGTGACGTAGTCGAAGTCCGCCGACACCACGGGCTCCTCCTCGTAGCCGAAGACGGTCCTGTAGAACTTGGTGACGCTCGACGAGTCGCGGGTCACCAACTCGTTCCAGGCGGGCGTGCCGGGGACTCCGGTGATGCCCGTGCCCAGGTGGGCGGCGGTCTGCCAGATGCCGAACACCGCCCCCATCGGGTCGGAGGCGATCGCCAGCCGGCCGGCGTCGGCCGCGTCCAGGGGGCCCACCCCCACGGTGCCGCCCGAGTGCCGGATCATCCCCGCGGTGAGGTCCACGTCGTCCGAGGCGAGGTAGGGCGTCCAGGCGACGGGAAGGTGGCGGTCCGGCGGCAGCTGGCCGATGCCGGCCACCTCATGGCCGTCCAGCAGGGCCCGTACGTACCAACCGAGCTGCTGGGGCCCCAGCTCGAACTCCCAGCCGAACAACTCCCCGTAGAAATCCTGGGTCGCTGTCACCTCGTGCACCATCAGACTCACCCAGCAGGGTGTACCGGGCGCGTGCCGGGCATGTGTTTCGCTGCTCCGGCCGGCCGACTCCCGTGCCTCGGTCATCGTCACTCTCTCCTCGACCCCTCGCGGTGGCCGTGTCACTTCCGCTGTCCGCCCCGTCGGCGGATCTGCCGCACGCCGTTCGTGGGGCGTGCTCCGTTGCGTACGTCGGTGTGCCGTGCCGCGGTGTCGTGTGCACGGACGCTCCGTGCCGATGCTCGCACCACCCGCGGTACCGCGCCCCCGGGCCGCGCCGACCCCGCACGTCCTCGTCCGAGGGTGCCCGAACCGTCGCCACCCGCCGATTTCCGGGCGATCGCCGCGGACTGTCCATCGGTCGTACAGCACGTGCCCGATCCCGTACGCCACGTGATCGGACCTGTCCGGCGGGAGAGTAGCCCGAGCGGGCCGTCGCGGCCACCCCGTGCGCAAGGATGGAGCCATGAACACCATCATCTCCGCACCCGAACTAGTGAACGAGTTGGCCGGTTCTCGACCGCCGGTTCTCCTCGACGTCCGCTGGCAGCTCAGCATGCCCGCCGCGGGCGGCGCGGCGCCCTTCGACGGGCGTGCCGAGTACGCGTCCGGGCACCTCCCCGGCGCGGTGTTCGTCGACCTGGACCGGGAACTGGCCTCGGCGTCGGGACCGGCCGGCCGGCATCCGCTGCCCGACCCCGAGGTGTTCGGCGCAGCCATGCGCCGGGCGGGCGTCTCGGCCGGCGTCCCGGTCGTCGTGTACGACGGCGGGCAGGGCTGGGCGGCGGCCCGCGCCTGGTGGTTGCTGCGCTGGACGGGTCACCCGGACGTGCGGGTCCTCGACGGCGGGTTGCCGTCCTGGGAGGGGGTGCTCGACACGGACGTACCCGCGCCCGCCGAGGGCGACTTCACGCCGGTGCCGGGCGCTGTCGAGCTGCTCGACGCGGACGGGGCCGCCGCGCTGGCCCGCTCCGGGCTGCTGCTCGACGCGCGCGCGGGGGAGCGTTACCGGGGCGAGGTCGAGCCCATCGACCGGGTCGGCGGGCACATCCCGGGCGCTGTCTCGGCGCCCACGAACGAGAACGTGGGGGCGGACGGACGCTTCCTGCCCTCGGACGAACTGGCAGCCCGGTTCAAGACCCTGGGCGCGGCGGACACCACCGCGGTGGGCGTGTACTGCGGATCGGGTGTCTCGGGCGCCCACGAGGTCCTGGCCCTGGCGGTCGCGGGGATCCCGGCCGCGCTGTACGTCGGCTCCTGGTCGGAGTGGTCGGGGGACCCGGCACGGCCGGTGGCCGTCGGCCCGGATCCGCAGTAGCTCGGCAACTCCGCGCCCCCGTTCGCCCGAACGGGGGCGCGGGGAACCGCGCGACCAGCCCCCACCGGCCCGCAGCAAACGAGCTGCCTGACCGGCGGAGCTACTCCTTGTTCTTCCGGCGCGTGCCGAACACGATCTCGTCCCAGCTCGGTACCGCCGCTCTACGGCCGGGACGGACACCGTCCGCCTCGGCCTGGCGGTCGGTGGCGCCGACCAGCCGGTCGCGGTGGGCGCCGACCGAACGGGGCATGAGCACGTCCGCGTACGCGGAACCGGCCGAGGCCGCGGGAGCCGGAGGCTCCTCCACCTCGGTCTCGGGTACCGGGTCCTCCGGGGCTTCCGTGGAGGTGGCGCGTTCCGGCACGACCATGTCGCCGCGGAAACTCGGTACCGCTTCCAGAAGGCTCGTCAGCGAGTCACGTTCGCTCGCGCTCACGCCTTCCTCGGACAGCTCTGCCGACGGCGCGGGCGGGACCGGACGGTCCAGCGGGCGGTCGCGCGGCAGCCGGGCGATACGCGGTACGAACGGGAAACTGGGCTCGGGCGCCGCGAGGTCGTCCGACTCGCCGATCAGCGAGCGGGCCTCGTCGTCGACAGCCTGTACGAGCCGCCGGGGCGGGTCGTACGTCCAGCTCGCCGAGTGGGGTTCGCCGGCCACCAGGTAGACCAGCAGGACTTCCCAGGTGCCGTCGTCGCGGCGCCAGGAGTCCCACTGGACGGTGTCCTTCTCGGCGCCACGGATCAACAGCCGCTCCTGCACGGCCTCGCCGAGCTGAGGACCGGCGTTCTCGCCGGGCCGACGGACCGGAGTCTTCCGGGCCCGCTCGGCCATGAAGGCTCGCTCGGCCAGCACGGGGCCCTCGAAGCGACGCACGCGGTCGACCGGAATCCCGGCGAGCTGCGCCACTTCTTCCGCGGACGCGCCGGCACGTATACGTGCCTGGATGTCGCGGGGGCGGAGATGACTCTCCACCTCGATCTCGATCTGGCCGAGGCGGGGACGGTCGCCGCGAACGGCGGCGCGCAGACGCTCATCGATCGGAAGCGTGTACTCCGTGCTGTCCGCAGCCTTCAGCACCAGCCGTGTGCCGTCGTTAGAGACGGCCACGACACGCAGTTCGGGCATGGGGACCTCCCGGGTGGTGCCTGCCGACGTCACGTGCGTCGCTGCTTCCGCTAGTCGAGTGTGGCCTGCCCGGGTGCAGCCTGCCACAACCTTGCCGAGTTGCCCGGCGTGTCGGGCAGGGGCCCGAGATCGCCGTTATGCCACGGTTATCTATTCGCAACGCTAAGTGACAAACTCCGTCACCCTGTGCAACGAGCCCCCTCTTGGCGATCCTGGAAGGCCCCGGACGCCCAGGCGGGAGACCGGACCCAGGGCTCGCAACAGTACTCCATTTGGGCCACGTGCGTGGATTGGCACGCCACCCAATTCCTGCCGGGGAGTGCGAGTTGGCCGTTCTCCCGCCGGTTCCGTGACCTCGGACGCAGCGCAGTTCGCGTAAACGTCGGAAACGGAACCAATTGCTTCGCTAGGCGCCGAGAACCCGCCGCAAGTAGTCATTTTGGAACAGGCGTTGAGGGTCGAGCTTGTCCCGCAGTGCGGTGAACTCCCCGAAGCGGGGGTAGACACCGGCGAAGTACTCCGCGTCCCGTGTGTGCACCTTGCCCCAGTGCGGGCGTCCCTCGTGCGCCGTGAAGATGCGCTCGGCCGCGGTGAAGTACGCCTGGTAGGGCGTCCCGCGGAACATGTGGACCGCGACATAGGCGCTGTCGCGGCCCGAGGCCGTCGAGAGCGCGATGTCGTCCGCGGGGGCCGTACGCACCTCCACGGGGAAGCTGATCCGCATGTCCGACCGGTCGACCATCGCCTTGAGTTCGCGCAGCGTCTCCACCAGGGCCTCGCGCGGAACGGCGTACTCCATCTCCACGAAGCGCACCCGGCGAGGCGATGTGTAGACCTTGTACGGGATGTCGGTGTAGGTCCGCGCGGACAGGGCCTTGCTGGAGATCTGGGCGATCGTCGGGATCGTGGCGGGTACCGTGCGGCCGACCAACTGGGCCACCTGGAAGACGCCGTTGGAGAGGAACTCGTCCTCGATCCAGCCGCTGATCGGGCTGACCGGCTTCTCTGGCCCCGCGCTGCGGTTGTTGCGCTTGGTGTTGGTGTTGCCGGTGTGCGGGAACCAGTAGAACTCGAAGTGCTCGTTCTCCGCCCAGAGTTCGTCGAAGGTGCTGGTGACCTTGTCGAAACTCATCGGCTCCTCGCGGGCGGTGAGCAGGAAGAGGGGCTCCACGGCGAACGTGATCGCGGTGATGATCCCGAGGGCGCCGATGCCCACGCGGGCCGCCGCGAAGACCTCCGGGTTCTCCTTCTCGGAGCAGACGAGCACCGAACCGTCCGCCGTCACCAGCTCGAGCCCCCTGATCTGGGCGGCGATCGAACCCGACTCGCGGCCGGTGCCGTGCGTGCCCGTGCTCGTGGCCCCCGAGACCGTCTGCTCCATGATGTCGCCCATGTTCGTGAGCGACAGGCCCTCACGCGCGAGAGCCCTGTTGAGTCTCTTGAGGGGGGTTCCCGCCTCGACCGTGACCGTCATGTTGTCGCGGTCAATATTGCGGATGCCGGTCAACAGTTGAGGGCGGATCAGCACCCCGTCGGTGGCCGCGGCCGCGGTGAAGGAGTGCCCGGTGCCGACGGCCTTCACCCTGAGGCCCTCGGCGGCTGCCGCCCGCACGGCCGCGGACAGTTCCTCCACGGAAGCGGGCGTGACCTCCCGGACGGGCCGGGCGACGACGTTGCCCGCCCAGTTACGCCACGTGCCGCTCTTGCCGCTCACTGTGCTGCTCAACGGTGCCTCCCCGACGCGGAGCCGGTCTCTTCAGCCGGCGGTACCCGAGGAAACCGACCGCGACCGCGACGGCCCCGGACGCCACCGGAACCCCGTACCCGGCGCTCGCACCGGCGGCGTCGATCACCCAGCCGGACACGGAGGAGCCGAGCGCGACACCGACCGCGAGCCCGGTGCTCACCCAGGTCATGCCTTCGGTCAGTTGCGCGCGTGGTACGTGCTGCTCGATGAGGGACATCGTCGTGATCATCGTGGGAGCGATGGACAGACCCGCAACGAACAGCGCCACGGCCAGAAACGGCAAGTTTCCGACCAGTAGGAACGGGATCATACTCACGGCCATCGCACATATGCCCAGTAGCCATCGGCGTTCCGGGGCTCCCGACAGGTGCAGCAGCCCGAACACGGCTCCCGCGACGCAGGAGCCCGCCGCGTAAAGGGCCAGCACGACGCTCGCGGCGCCCTTGTGACCCCGTTCCTCGGCGAAGGCGACGGTGACCACGTCGACGGCGCCGAAGATCGCCCCGGTCGCCGCGAAAGTGGTCACCAGGACCTGGAGACCGGGGGAGCGCAACGCCGAACCGCTCCTGTCCCGCGCGCGGGGATGCGCCTTCGGCTCGGTCCCGCGCTGGGACGTCAGCCAGAAGACGCCGACCGCCAGAAAACAGGCGGCGAGCAGCGGACCCGCCTCCGGGAACCACGCCGTGGACAGTCCGATCGAGATGATCGGCCCGAAGATGAAGCAGACCTCGTCCATCACGGACTCGAAGGAGTACGCGGTGTGCAGTCGCGGAGTGTCCCGGTAGAGGGCCGCCCAGCGTGCCCGGGTCATCGCGCCGACGCTCGGGACACAGCCGATGCCGGCGCTGCACACGAACAGCACCCAGTCCGGCCACGCGAAGTGCGCCGCGAGCAGCAGCCCCGCCGAAGCGAGCAGCGCGCAGAGTGTCGCGGGGCGCAGCACGCGGCGCTGCCCGTACTGGTCGACCAGACGCGATATCTGCGGGCCCGCCGACGCGGCGGCGAGAGCGATGGTCGCGGCGAGGGCGCCCGCGAGCCCGTAGCGGCCGGTGAGCTGGGAGATCATCGTGACCACACCGATGCCCATCATCGACATCGGCATCCGGCCGAGCAGCCCCGCGGCGGTGAAGCCCTTGGAGCCGGGGGCGGCGAACAGGGCGCGGTAGGGGCTGGGCACTGCGGTCTCCGGTCGATCCGGTGAGAAGTGTCTGACACGCGAGTAAGGCGTGCAGTAGGCCGATACAGCTTACTGACCAGGTGAACCCGACGCACCCGCGGGGGCAGGCCGGGATCCCGGCTGTCAGAGGGGGGTGGCAGGATCGGAACCATGCCAGATGCGCTCGACGCCACCCCCTACGACGCCCTGCTCCTGCTCTCCTTCGGCGGCCCCGAGGGCCCGGACGACGTGGTCCCGTTCCTCGAGAACGTGACCCGTGGGCGGGGCATCCCCAAGGAACGCCTCAAGGAAGTCGGACAGCACTACTTCCTGTTCGGCGGGGTCAGCCCGATCAACGACCAGAACCGCGCCCTCCTGGACGCCCTGCGCAAGGACTTCGCGGACCACGGTCTCGACCTGCCCGTCTACTGGGGCAACCGCAACTGGGCCCCGTACCTGACCGACACGCTGCGCGAGATGGTCCAGGACGGCAGACGCCGCATCCTTGTCCTCGCCACCAGCGCGTATGCCTCGTACTCGGGCTGCCGCCAGTACCGCGAGAACCTCGCGGACTCCCTGGCCGTCCTGGAGAACGAGGGCCTCGACCTGCCCGAGGTCGACAAGCTGCGGCACTACTTCAACCACCCCGGCTTCCTGGAGCCCATGATCGAGGGCGTGCTCACCTCCCTCGCCGAGCTCCCCGAGGACGTCAGGACCGGGGCGCACCTCGCCTTCTCGACCCACTCCATCCCGACCGCGTCCGCCGACACCTCAGGGCCGGTCGAGGACCACGGCGACGGCGGGGCGTACGTGAAGCAGCACCTGGACACCGCGCGGCTGATCGCGGACGCCGTGCGCGAGCGGACCGGTGTCGACCATCCCTGGCGGCTCGTCTACCAGTCGCGTTCCGGAGCCCCGCACATCCCGTGGCTGGAGCCCGACATCTGCGACCACCTCGAGGAGCTGCACGGCGCCGCTGTGCCGGCGGTCGTGATCGCGCCGATCGGGTTCGTGTCGGACCACATGGAGGTCCTGTACGACCTCGACACGGAGGCCAGGGCGAAGGCGGCCGAACTGGGCCTGCCCATGCGCCGCTCCGCGACCGTGGGAGCCGACCCGCGCTTCGCCGCCGCGATCCGCGAACTCGTCCTGGAGCGTGCCGCCACCGAGAGCGGGCAGGAGATCACGCCGTGCGCCCTGGGCGCGCTCGGCGCGACCCGGGACCTCTGCCCCGTGGGCTGCTGCCCATCCCGTGCCCCCAGGCCCGCCGCCGCGGGCGCCGACAGCCCGTACGCGTGAGGACTCCTGTGAGCGACCCCCTGCTGCCCGAACTCCTCCGGCTCGCCCAGGAGGCGGCCCGCCGGGCCGGTGAGCTGCTGCGGGACGGCCGGCCGGCCGATCTCACGGTCGCCGCCACCAAGTCCAGCCCCATCGACGTCGTCACCGAGATGGACATCGCGGCGGAGAAGCTGATCACCGACGTGATCTCCAGCCATCGCCCGGACGACGGCTTCCTCGGCGAGGAGGGTGCGGCGAGCGAGGGCAGCAGCGGTATCCGCTGGGTCGTCGACCCGCTCGACGGCACGGTCAACTACCTTTACGGGCTGCCTACTTGGTCCGTCTCCATCGCGGCCGAGCGGGACGGCGAGCGGATCGTCGGCGTGGTCGCGGCGCCGATGCGCGGTGAGACGTACCACGCGGTGCTCGGCGGGGGAGCGTGGGCCAGCGGCGCGTGGGAGGGCGAGCGCCGGCTCGCCGTCCGCCCGGCCCCGCCCCTGGACCAGGCCCTGGTGTCGACGGGCTTCAACTATGTCGCCGAGGTCAAGGCCCACCAGGCCGAGGTGGCCCGGCGGCTGATCCCGCTGTTGCGCGACATCCGACGAGGCGGCTCGGCGGCGGTCGACCTGTGCGATGTGGCGGCGGGCCGCCTGGACGGCTACTACGAGCGGGGCCTCAACGCGTGGGACGTCGCCGCGGGCGACCTGATCGCGCGTGAGGCGGGTGCGCTGACCGGTGGACGCCCCGGAGAGCGCCCCTCACGCGACCTGACGGTCGCTGGCACCCCGGGCGTCTTCGAACCCCTCCAACACCTCCTGGAGGACTTCGGAGCCTGGCACGACTGAGCGAACCAAAAAAGGGGGAAGCCCCGGCACTGGATCGATGCCGGGGTCCCCTTTTTCTTTTTTGCGGGCTGATCAGACGCTTGCCGCGCCGACCTCCACACCGTGTTCGGCGGCGAGGCGGCGCAGGTCGTCGAGCTCGGCCTGTTCCACCTCGACGAGGAAGTCGTCGCCGTCGTCTCGAGCCCGCGTCAGGTCGGTCTCGGTCGCCCTTATGCGCTGCAGAAGTCCTGCGGTGAATGCGTCCATGCTGCGCCCCCTCGTCCTGGGTCGTGGGTCGATGGCACGGGGGTGTGCCGTTCGGAAGGGGCGATCACGTCTCCAACTGGGTGCCCAGCGCTGCCCTGCTGGGCGGCGACGGTGCCGGACACCCACGCCCGCTCTGCGGAAGCGGATCGGCGTACCACTAGGTGTCATGGCACACGCAGAGCGTGATCGCGGGGTGTAAAACCGTCCTCCCCCCGCTCCGTCCGAGGGAAACCTCAACCCGCCGAGAATTCTTCCCGCCTCCGTCGCCGGGGCCTCTTACAACCGGTTTACGGGCGAAAGCGGCAGGATGGTGGCCTGACCACACGAACAGTTTCCGCCAACGTGCCGTCCCGGCTCGCGGGCGAACCCGAGGAAGGACCAACGACGTGCGCGTACTCGTCGTCGAGGACGAGCAACTGCTCGCCGATGCGGTGGCCACCGGACTGCGCCGGGAGGCCATGGCCGTCGACGTCGTGTACGACGGTGCGGCGGCCCTGGAGCGCATCGGCGTCAACGACTACGACGTGGTCGTCCTCGACCGGGACCTCCCGCTCGTGCACGGCGACGACGTCTGCCGCAAGATCGTCGAACTCGGCATGCCCACGCGCGTGCTGATGCTCACCGCCTCCGGAGACGTCAGCGACCGGGTCGAGGGGCTGGAGATCGGCGCGGACGACTACCTCCCCAAACCCTTCGCCTTCAGCGAGCTGACGGCACGTGTGCGTGCCCTCGGCCGCCGTACGAGCCTGCCCCTGCCGCCCGTCCTGGAGCGTGCCGGGATCAAGCTCGACCCGAATCGTCGCGAGGTCTTCCGCGACGGTAAGGAGGTCCAGCTGGCTCCCAAGGAGTTCGCCGTCCTGGAGGTGCTGCTGCGCAGCGAGGGCGCGGTCGTCTCCGCCGAACAGCTCCTCGAGAAGGCCTGGGACGAGAACACCGACCCCTTCACCAATGTCGTACGGGTGACCGTGATGACCCTGCGCCGCAAGCTGGGCGAGCCTCCTGTGATCGTCACCGTGCCGGGTTCCGGCTACCGGATCTGATGTCGATGGCCACGACACCCGCTCCCCCGAAGGCGCCTCCGAAGCCCACCTGGGATCCGAGGAAGCCGCAGCAGCTGCCGCTGCCCTGGCTGCGCCCGACCATTCGCATACGGCTCACGCTGCTCTACGGCGGCATGTTCCTGATCGCCGGCATCCTGCTGCTGTCGATCATCTATCTGCTGGCCGCCCAGGCCATCCGCGGGGGCAGCAACCAGTCCTTCCAGATCTCCGGCAGCGGTATCAGCATCACCAGTGACACGTGCCCGGTGCTGAACGCCGCGAACAACGACGACCAGCGCAACGCCGCGCTCAAGGCCTGTAACGACGCCCTGCGGCAGCACGCCCTGGACGATCTGCTCAGCCGCTCGCTGCTCACGCTCCTGGGCCTCGCCGTGATCGCCTTCGCCTTCGGTTACGCCATGGCCGGCCGGGTCCTGACGCCGCTCGGCCGGATCACCCGCACCGCCCGTGCGGTGGCCGGCTCGGACCTGTCGCGCCGGATCGACCTGGACGGCCCCGACGACGAGCTGAAGGAGCTGGCGGACACTCTGGACGACATGCTGGAGCGCCTCCAGCGGGCGTTCACCGCGCAACAGCGGTTCGTCGGCAACGCCTCGCACGAGCTGAGAACACCGCTCGCGATCAATCGCACGCTCCTCGAAGTGCACCTGTCCGATCCGGGGGCGCCGGCGGAGCTCCAGCAGCTCGGCAAGACACTGCTGGCCACCAACGAGCGCAGTGAGCAGCTCGTCGAGGGGCTGCTGCTGCTCGCCCGCAGCGACAACCAGATCATCGAGCGCAAACCGGTCGACCTCGCCGAGGTCGCCTCGCAGGCCGTCGACCAGACGCATGCCGAGGCCGAGGCCAAGGGGGTCGAGTTCCGGGGGAAGCGCGATCCCGCGGTCCTCCAGGGCAACGGCGTACTGCTGGAGCGGATCGCGCTGAACCTCGTCCAGAACGCGGTGCGGTACAACGTGCCGGAGGGCGGCTGGGTCGAGGTGAACACCGTGCTCCAGCACGGGCAGGCGGTGCTGGTCGTCTCAAACACGGGTCCGGTGGTCCCGGCGTACGAGATCGACAACCTCTTCGAGCCCTTCAGGCGGCTGCGTACGGAACGAACGGGCAGTGACAAGGGTGTGGGCCTCGGCCTGTCGATCGCACGCTCTGTGGCGCGCGCTCACGGCGGTCACATTTCGGCCCAGCCGCGTGAGGGGGGTGGGCTCGTGATGCGAGTCGCCCTGCCGATCTGAGATCATGTCGCCGACACGCGAGGATGTTCGCTTTGCGCGGAATTTCCGGGGTACCCTCCCGGCGACTTCGTGTGCGATCGATCACAAGGGCGAATGTGGGCCCATCCACTCTCCGTGATCATGCAGATCACCGTAAGCCCCGGTAAATCCGGGTTTTCGGGGGTCTTGATCACGGGAAGTACACGGTGGGGGCCTTTGAAGTGTGGCAAAGGGACCGTGTACGGTCCCGATCGCCATCCACGCCGATCTCTCCTGAGGGGGTCGGTTGGGTGTCGATTGAGTAACAGACCTTGATGTGAGGCAAAATCTCCGCCTCAGGTCGGGCACAAGTCCGGCCTCTCACGCGTTACCTGCGCTGAGACACCGCAGACACCCAGAGGGGGAGAGCGCGACATGGCAACGGATTACGACACCCCACGCAAGACCGACGACGACGTCGACTCGGACAGTCTTGAAGAACTGAAGGCCAGGAGGAACGACAAGTCGACTTCCTCCGTGGACGTCGACGAGTTCGAGGCCGCCGAGGGCCTCGAGCTGCCCGGAGCGGACCTCTCGAACGAGGAGTTGGCCGTCCGGGTGCTGCCCAAGCAGCAGGACGAGTTCACCTGCATGACCTGCTTCCTGGTGCACCACCGCAGCCAGCTGGCCCGCGAGAAGAACGGTCAGCCGATCTGCCGCGACTGCGACTGAGGCAGGGTCGGCCGTGACTGGCTCGACCCCTCCTTGGAAGCGCCGTCTGCCCTCGCGGGCAGCGGACCACGAGCGAGGCTCATCCGATCCCGGATCGGCCTCGCTCGAACCGGCCGCCGGGCCGGCCGATCACGGGGACGACCTCCCGGTGCCGGCCGTGCCTTCCGTCCCCGTCGCGGGGCGACGGACGGCGGCGATCCGGCAGAAGGCCAGGGAAGGCGTCCGTAAGGGCGGCAGCCGGGCCAGGGCGGGTCTCGCCCACCTCACCGACCGGGTCATCGATATCGCCCCGCGTATCCCCGTACGCGACCTCGCCACCCTCCGCCGGCAGTTCCCGGGCCTCGGGCCCGAGCAGCTCGCGGACAAACTCGTCGCGGGGGCCGCGAGTGCTACGGCGACCGTCGGGGCGGGCATCGGGGCCGCGGCGATGATGCCGGTGCCACCGGCCATGCCGACCGAGCTGGCCGCCGAGATCACCGGCGTGGCCGCGATCGAGCTGAAGCTGATCGCCGAACTGCACGAGGTCTACGGCGCACGGCCACCGGGCAACCTGAAGCAGCGCAGCACCGCGTATCTGAACTCGTGGTCGGGTGAGCGCGGGATCGACGTGACGAAGCCGTCGACGATCAACTCGGCCCTCGGGGGCCAGATGAAGCGCGAACTGCGCCAGCAGATCATGAAGCGGATGGTCCGGGACCTGCCCAACCTGATGCCGTTCATGGTGGGCGCCGCGGTCGGCGCGGTCATGAACCGGCGCGACACCAGAAAGCTCGCGGACCGCATCCGCAAGGACCTGCGCACGTTCCAGATCCCCTGGGACCAGCTCCCGGAACTGCCCGCGCTCAAGCCGCCCGCCGACGCGCTGGACATCGGGAACGGGCCGAAGGAACTCGGGAAGTAGGCGCCCGCGGGGCGACGCGGGTGACCGTGGTGTGCCCACGTGGCGGGCGGGGAAGTCTTTTGCCCGCCACGGAAGAAGAATTTGCCGAGGCGTCCAGCCGCCGCCCGAGCCGCAGTCCGGGACCGCTCAGCCCGCGTCGCGCGCGACAGCCGCCCGCGCAGACTCCAGCGCCGCCACCAGCTGTTCGGGCTCCCGCGTCGACAGATACAGGTACGGGGTCGGGTCCTCGGGGTCCGTGACCTGGACGCGCAGCGCCGTGGGGATGTAGGCGCGCAGCAGCATGAAGGCACGGGTGTCCGCCTTGTACGTCCGCCACGCGCGCGCCTCCTCCGGGCCCAGGATCTCCGCCTCGCCCAGGGCCGCCACCGGGATCTTCGCCTCGCCCGCGATCAACGCGTCGCCCACGACCCGGATCCGGATCGAGCCGTACGAACTCGCCGCCACCGCGGCCACCGCCGTGCCGCCCACCAGGCCGCCGAGCAGGGGCAGCGTGCCGAACGGGAGCAGGATCAGGGCGAAGGAGACGCCGACCAGGAACGAGATCAGCCACCAGGAACGGGGGGCCGTGAGGCGTTCTTCGTAGGGGGAGGCGGAAGGCTGCATGGAGCCAAGCTTGGCATGGTGTCGGTCGACGGCCGACTCGCGGGTAAGGTCTGCGGCTGTGAGTGGTCCTTCCGCAGCTCTGCAGCCTCCCGCCGACGCCGTGGCGCCCGTGCGGCACCCGGACGCGCCCGCGCCGGGCGAGCTCCTCGGTGCCCACTACGAACAGTGTTTCGGATGTGGCGGTGAGCAGGCGCACGGCCTGCACCTGGCCGCGCGGGCCGGAGACGGGGTCACGGTCACCGCCGAGTTCACCGTCCGGGCCGCACACCAGGGCGCTCCCGGCCTTGCCCACGGCGGCGTGCTCGCCAGCGCGCTCGACGAGACCCTCGGCTCGCTGAACTGGCTGCTGCGGACCATCGCGGTGACCGGGCGGCTGGAGACCGAGTTCGTCCGGCCCGTGCCCCTCGGCACCCTGCTGCATCTGGAGGCCGAGGTCACGGCGGTGGCCCGGCGGAAGATCTACTCGACCGCCGTCGGACGCATCGGCGGCCCCGACGGGCCCGTCGCGGTGCGCGCCGACGCCCTCTTCATCGAGGTCAAGGTCGACCACTTCATCGAGAACGGCAGCCCGGAGGAGATTCAGGCGGCCATGAGCGACCCGGACCAGGTCCGGCGCGCCCGCGCATTCGAGGTGAACCCGTGAGCACCGCACCCATGGGCCGGGAGCCTCTGGACGTCCTCATCCGCCGCGTCGATCCGGACGTACCGCTTCCGGCGTATGCGCAGCCGGGCGACGCCGGGGCCGATCTGCGGACCACGCAGGGGTGCGAACTGGCGCCCGGCGAACGGACTGTTCTGCCCACGGGCGTGTCTGTCGCGCTCCCGGAGGGGTACGCGGCCTTCGTGCACCCCCGGTCCGGGCTCGCCGCCCGTTGCGGTGTCGCTCTGGTGAATGCCCCGGGGACGGTTGATGCCGGGTACCGTGGGGAGATCAAGGTGATCGTGGTGAATCTCGACCCGCACGAACCCGTGCGATTCGAGCGCTTCGACAGGATTGCCCAACTGGTCGTCCAGCAGGTCGAGAAGGTCCGCTTCCGGGAGGTCGCGGAACTTCCCGGCTCGGTGCGGGCCGACGGGGGCTTCGGCTCCACCGGCGGTCACGCGGCGGTGGGCGGTGCGAGCGGTCACAGCGGTCAGGCCGCAGTGGGCGGCACAACGGGTGGGAATCGATACGCTTCGGTCGTATCCGACCGGGAAGGACAGTGACGTGTTCGGACGTCGCAAGAAGAAGGGTGCCGCCGAGGACGCGGCCGGCGAGGCCGAGCAGGTCGTCGACAGCGTCGACACTGAGGCGGACGAAGCAGCGGGTTCGCGTGCGCGCGTCCGGCTGGAGCCGGAACCGCGTCCCGACGGGCCCTGGGACGACACCGAGGTGCGCGAGCCCGGCGAGGGCCGGGTGGACCTGGGCGGACTGTTCGTGCCCGGGGTCGACGGCATGGAGCTGCGGGTCGAGGTCGCGGGTGACGCGATCGTCGCGGCGACCGTAGTGCTGCGCGACAGCGCCGTGCAGCTCCAGGCCTTCGCCGCGCCCAAACGCGAGGGCATCTGGGGCGAGGTGCGCGAGGAGATCGCCGGCGGCATCACCCAGCAGGGTGGCATCGTCGACGAGGTCGAGGGGCCGCTGGGCTGGGAGCTGCGGGCGCAGGTGCCGGTGCAGCTGCCGGACGGCACGGGCGGCTTCCAGGTCGTGCGGTTCGTCGGTGTGGACGGTCCGCGGTGGTTCCTGCGGGGTGTCATCTCCGGGCAGGGCGCCGTGCAGCCGCAGGCCGCGGGTCTGCTGGAGCAGATCTTCCGGGACACGGTCGTCGTCCGTGGCGAGGGGCCGATGGCTCCGCGCGACCCGATCGTCCTCAAGCTGCCGAACGACGCGCAGATGGTGCCCGAGGGTGTCCAGCAGGAGGAGCAGGGTTCGCGCTTCGGCGGTGGCATGGGCCAGCTGCAGCGGGGGCCGGAGATCACAGAGGTTCGATAGGTCGGTTGTCTGGCGCCGGCCAGGTGGGGGCTGGTCGCGCCCCGCGGCGGAGCCGCAGATCAGATACAGCCCCGCGCCCCATTCCGGGCTTCGCCCCGGAATGGGGCGCGGTGCGTTCGTCGGTGCGTCAGGGTTGCGTCAAAGACGTGCTCCGGCCTGTCTGCCGTCCCTTTTGTCAACATTGTTGGACGTAGGGTCGACGCTGCGTGAGCAGTGGACACGGGAAGACAATGAGGCCATGGGTCGCGGCAAGCTTCGGATATACCTCGGTGCGGCACCGGGCGTCGGCAAGACGTACGCGATGCTGTCCGAGGCGCACCGCCGTGTGGAGCGGGGCACGGACTGTGTGGTCGCGTTCGTGGAGCACCACAGCAGGCCGCGTACGGAAGTGATGCTGCACGGGCTCGAGGAGATCCCGCGCCAGGAGCTGCCCTACCGCGGAACCGTCTTCACCGAGATGGACGTGGACGCCGTGCTCGCCCGCCGGCCGCAGATCGCCCTGGTGGACGAACTGCCGCACACCAACATCCCCGGCTCGCGCAACACCAAGCGCTGGCAGGACGTGGAGGAGCTGCTGGCGGCGGGTATTGACGTGATATCGACGGTCAACATTCAACATCTTGAGTCGTTGGGTGATGTGGTTGAGTCGATCACTGGTGTACGTCAACAGGAGACCGTCCCCGACGAGGTGGTCCGGCGCGCTGATCAGATCGAGCTCGTCGACATGTCCCCGCAGGCGCTCCGGCGGCGGATGGCCCACGGCAACATCTACAAGTCGGACAAGGTCGATGCGGCTCTCGCCAACTACTTCCGACCGGGGAACCTGACCGCTCTGCGGGAGCTGGCGCTGCTCTGGGTGGCGGACCGGGTCGACGAGTACCTGACCGAGTACCGCAGCGAGCACCAGGTCTCCAGGATCTGGGGCTCGCGCGAGCGGATCGTCGTCGGGCTGACCGGCGGCCCCGAGGGCCGTACGTTGATCCGGCGGGCCGCGCGGCTCGCGGAGAAGGGCGCGGGCGGCGAGGTCATGGCTGTCTACGTCGCCCGCAGCGACGGGCTGACGAACGCCTCGCCGAAGGAGCTGGCCCTCCAGCGCACGCTGGTCGAGGACCTCGGAGGAACGTTTCACCATGTGGTCGGGGACGACGTCCCGGTGGCCCTCCTGGACTTCGCGCGGGGCGTGAACGCCACGCAGATCGTGCTGGGCGTCTCCCGGCGCAAGACCTGGCAGTACGTCTTCGGACCCGGGGTCGGCGCGACCGTGGCCCGGGACTCGGGGCCCGACCTCGATGTCCACCTGATCACCCACGACGAGGCCGGCAAGGGACGAGGGCTGCCCGTCGCCCGGGGAGCGCGGCTCGGGCGGGCGCGGATCATCTCCGGCTGGCTGGTCGGCGTGGCCGGCCCGCTGTTCCTCGCGCTGCTGCTGAACGCCGTGGACCTCGGTCTCGCCAACGACATGCTGCTGTTCCTGGCGCTCACGGTGGCGGCGGCCCTGCTCGGCGGCCTCTACCCGGCCCTCGCCTCGGCGGCCTTCGGCTCGCTGCTGCTGAACTACTACTACACGCCGCCGTACCACCGGCTGACCATCGCCAACCCGAAGAACATCGTCGCCCTGGTGATCTTCTTCGGGGTCGCCCTGTCGGTGGCGTCCGTGGTGGACCTGGCGGCCCGGCGTACACACCAGGCGGCCCGGCTGCGGGCCGAGTCGGAGATCCTCTCCTTCCTCGCGGGGAGCGTTCTGCGCGGTGAGACCAGCCTGGAGGCCCTTCTGGACCGGGTTCGGGAGACATTCGGCATGGAGTCGGTGGCGCTGCTGGAGCGGGCGAGCGATGTCGACCCCTGGACCTGCGCGGGCAGCGTCGGCACCCGGCAGGCCGTGGAGCGGCCGGAGGACGCCGATGTGGACATGCCCGTCGGCGACCACATGGCCCTCGCGCTCTCCGGCCGGGTACTGCCGGCCGCCGACCGGCGTGTGCTGGCCGCGTTCGCCGCCCAGGCGGCCGTGGTGCTGGACCGCCGACGCCTCCAGTCCCAGGCGGACCAGGCCCGCGCCCTCGCCGAGGGCAACCGCATCCGCACGGCGCTGCTCGCCGCCGTCAGCCATGACCTGCGTACACCGCTGGCCGGGATCAAGGCGGCCGTCTCGTCGCTGCGGTCGGACGACGTGGCGTGGTCCGAGGAGGATCAGGCCGAACTGCTGGCCGGCATCGAGGACGGCGCCGACCGGCTCGACCACCTCGTGGGCAACCTGCTGGACATGTCCCGGCTCCAGACCGGCACCGTCACCCCGCTGATCAGGGAGATCGACCTCGACGAGGTCGTGCCGATGGCGCTGGGAGGCGTACCCGAGGACCGTGTCGAGCTGGACATCCCGGAGACCCTGCCGATGGTCGCCGTCGACCCGGGGCTGCTGGAGCGGTCGGTGGCCAACCTGGTCGAGAACGCCGTCAAGTACAGCCCCGACGGGCGGACGGTTCTGGTGGCCGCCAGCGCCATCGCCGAGCGGGTGGAGGTGCGGGTGGTGGACCGTGGGCCGGGCGTGCCGGACGAGGCGAAGGACCGCATTTTCGAGCCGTTCCAGCGATACGGTGACGCTCCGCGCGGGGCCGGGGTGGGACTGGGGCTCGCGGTCGCCCGGGGGTTCGCCGAGGCGATGGGCGGCACCCTGCGTGCCGAGGACACGCCAGGGGGCGGGCTGAGCATGGTGCTCACGGTGCGTGCGACCGAGGCAGCGGCCGGGGCGGCGGGAACAGAGGTGTCGGCGGAGTCGGCGGTGGCCGCGGTTTTGGCGGAGTCGGAGAGGCAGGTGTCATGACCCGGGTGCTGGTGGTCGAGGACGAGCCGCAGATCGTGCGCGCCCTCGTGATCAACCTCAGGGCGCGCAAGTACGAGGTCGACGCGGCCCCCGACGGCGCCACCGCCCTCGAACTCGCCGCCGCCCGGCACCCCGATGTGGTCGTGCTCGACCTCGGACTGCCCGACATGGACGGCGTCGAGGTGATCAAGGGACTCCGGGGCTGGACCCGGGTGCCCATCCTGGTGCTCTCCGCCCGGCACTCGTCCGACGAGAAGGTCGAGGCGCTCGACGCGGGCGCCGACGACTACGTCACCAAGCCCTTCGGCATGGACGAACTGCTGGCCCGGCTGCGGGCGGCCGTCCGCCGGGCCGAGCCCGTCGGGAGCGGTGAGGACGACGTCCTGGTGGAGACCGACGGGTTCACCGTCGACCTGGCCGCGAAAAAGGTCCACCGCGGGGGGCGTGACGTACGGCTGACTCCCACGGAGTGGCATCTGCTGGAGGTGCTCGTGCGCAACACGGGACGGCTGGTCAGCCAGAAACAGCTGCTCCAGGAGGTCTGGGGGCCGTCGTACGGCACGGAGACCAACTATCTACGCGTGTACATGGCACAGCTGCGGCGCAAGCTGGAGGCGGATCCCTCGCACCCGAAGCACTTCATCACCGAACCCGGGATGGGGTATCGGTTCGAGAGGTAGCGGGTACGTCGGTGTCGGTGGGCGCCGGTACGCTTCAGTTATGAGTGCTGTTCCTCGTTCCGAGAAGCCGGTGGGCCGGTTTCGGCGCATGCTCGACCGGCTGTCCTCGTCACAGGAGGACCTGGAGTCCGAGGAGTTGCGCGAGGACACCGTGATCGCCGGCTGTACGCGCATCGGTGACTGCCACGACCGACAGATAGTGACGGTTACTGGTACCTTGCGCACGGTCACGCTACGGCCGAGAGCGGGGGTTCCGGCCCTGGAGGCCGAGCTCTTCGACGGCTCGGCCGCGCTGGACGTGGTGTGGCTCGGCAGACGTTCCATCGTCGGGATAGAGCCGGGGCGCAAGCTGATCGCGTCGGGGCGGATCTCGATGAGCCGGGGCAGGCGTGTGCTGTTCAATCCGAAATACGAACTGAGACCTCTCGGACGGGAGTAGCCGGTGACGTCGCTCGACAAGCCGACCGAAGACGCCCAGCACGATTCCAGGGCGGTGACCGAGGCCGCGCTCTTCGAGGCGTTCGGCGGTCTGCGGGGCATGATCGAGACGGTCCTGCCGGGGCTGCTCTTCGTCACGATCTACACGATCAACAAGGACCTGCACTCGTCGGCCATCGCGGCTCTCGGTGTCTCGGTGCTGCTGGTCGTGGTGCGCCTCGTCATGAAGGACACCGTCAAGCACGCCTTCAGCGGTGTCTTCGGCGTGGCCTTCGGTGTCGTCTTCGCGATGATGACGGGCAACGCCAAGGACTTCTATCTGCCCGGCATGCTCTACACGCTGGGGCTGGCGCTGCTGTACATCATCACGACGTTGTTCGGGGTGCCGTTGCTCGGGGTGATCCTCGGCCCGGTCTTCAAGGAGAACCTCTCCTGGCGCACGCGTAATCCGGGGCGCAAGAAGGCCTACGCGAAGGCCAGTTGGGCGTGGGGGCTGATTCTGCTCGCCAAGTGCGCGATTCTGTTCCCGCTGTACTGGTGGGCGGACACGGCGTCGCTCGGGTGGGTGCTGGTGGCGTTGAAGATCCCGCCGTTCCTGCTGGCCGTGTGGCTCACCTGGGTGTTCCTGGCGAAGGCGCCGGCGCCGATCGATGTGTTCGCGGAGATGGAGGCGGAGGAGCGGGCGGAGGAGCAGCGGAAGGCTGCGGCTTCTTCTTCCGAGTAGGGCGGTGTGTGGGGGTGGGCGTCGGGGATTTTCGCCCCCGCCGCCCCTACCCGTTCCATCCCTTCTGGGGGCTGTGCCCCCAGACCCCCCCTTTCGCGCTGCACGCGCTCGTCCTCAAACGCCGGACGGGCTGAGAGTCAGCTCGGGGCTTCTTCCTTGCGGACCGACAAGAGGTCTTCCAGCTGTTCCTCCCTGGCCTGGGCGGCTACGAACAGGAGTTCGTCGCCTGCTTCCAGGGAGTCCTCCCGGGACGGGGTCAGCACCCGGGTGCCGCGGATGATCGTCACCAGGGACGTGTCCTCCGGCCACTCCACGTCGCCGACCCGGGTACCGGCCAGCGCCGACTCCGGGGGGAGGGTCAGTTCGACGAGGTTGGCGTCGCCGTGGCTGAAGCGGAGCAGGCGTACCAGGTCGCCTACGCTCACCGCCTCCTCGACCAGGGCCGACATCAGACGCGGGGTGGAGACCGCCACGTCCACGCCCCAGGACTCGTTGAACAGCCACTCGTTCTTGGGGTTGTTCACGCGAGCGACGACGCGCGGAACGCCGTACTCCGTCTTCGCGAGCAGGGAGACGACCAGGTTCACCTTGTCGTCGCCCGTCGCGGCGATCACTACGTTGCAGCGCTGCAGCGCGGCCTCGTCCAGTGACGTGATCTCGCAGGCGTCGGCGAGCAGCCACTCCGCCTGGGGTACGCGTTCGACCGAGATGGCCGTGGGGGCCTTGTCGATCAGCAGGATCTCGTGCCCGTTCTCCAGCAGCTCGCCCGCGATCGAGCGGCCCACGGCACCGGCACCGGCAATGGCGACCCTCATCAGTGACCGGCCTCCTCTTCAGGGCCCTCGGCGAAGGACGCCTCGACCTTTTCGACGTCGTCCGTACGCATCATCACGTGCACCAGGTCACCCTCCTGGAGCACCGTCTGCGAGGTGGGCAGTACCGCCTCGCCCAAGCGGGTGAGGAAGGCGACGCGCACGCCGGTCTCGTCCTGCATCCTGCTGATCTTGTGGCCCACCCAGGCCGACGACGCGTGCACCTCGGCGAGCTGGACGCCCCCGGTGGGATCCCGCCACAGCGGCTCCGCGCCGGACGGCAGCAGGCGACGCAGCATCTGGTCGGCCGTCCAGCGGACGGTGGCGACCGTCGGGATGCCCAGGCGCTGGTAGACCTCGGCGCGGCGGGGGTCGTAGATACGGGCCGCGACGTTCTCGATGCCGAACATCTCGCGGGCCACCCGGGCCGCGATGATGTTCGAGTTGTCACCGCTGGAGACGGCGGCGAATGCGCCCGCCTCCTCGATGCCCGCCTCGCGCAGGGTGTCCTGGTCGAAGCCGACCCCGGTGACGCGACGGCCGCCGAACCCGGAGCCCAGTCGTCGGAAGGCGGTGGGGTCCTGGTCGATCACCGCGACCGTGTGCCCCTGTTGCTCCAGGGTCTGCGCGAGAGCGGAGCCCACTCTGCCGCAGCCCATGATGACGATGTGCACGACCGTCCTTCCATCCGTTGACTTGGCTTGAACAGGGTCTCAGACCCCCGCCCAAGCTTCACACGCACGGTCGCCGGAGGGCACCCCTCTACCTGCGGCTGATGCTGCGGACGCTGGCCAGGGTCAGCAGGGCGAGGGCGACGAGAGTGGCGCCGGCGCCGATCAGTTCCGCGGCGAGATCTGGCATGGGGGCTCCTGGAGGACACGGCGGAAGTAAGGGGGGTAAAGCGGGCGTAAGGAGTGCGGTGGTTTCGTCATATAGCCATGAGGACGCGGTCCCGGGGGTGTCCGCCTGTCTCGCATGCCGGAATTTCACTCGGCAGACCGGCGGGATTTCACCCGGATGTGCTCAGAGCAAGTCAGGGAGCTTACGATCCTGTCCGTGTCCAAACTGACCGACGTGCCCAAACGGATCCTGATCGGGCGCGCACTGCGCAGTGATCGGCTCGGCGAAACGCTCCTGCCGAAGCGCATCGCTCTCCCCGTCTTCGCCTCCGACCCGCTCTCCTCCGTCGCCTACGCGCCCGGGGAAGTGCTGCTGGTCCTGTCGATCGCGGGCGTGTCGGCGTACCACTTCAGCCCGTGGATCGCGGTCGCTGTCGTCGTACTGATGTTCACTGTGGTCGCCTCCTATCGGCAGAACGTGCACGCGTACCCGAGCGGTGGCGGCGACTACGAGGTGGCGAACACCAACCTCGGCCCCAAGGCCGGCCTCACGGTCGCCAGTGCCCTGCTCGTCGACTACGTGCTCACCGTCGCCGTGTCGATCGCCTCCGGCATCGAGAACCTCGGCTCCGCCGTCCCCTTCGTCGTCGAGCACAAGGTGTTCTGCGCGATCGCCGTCATCGTGCTGCTGACGCTGATGAACCTCCGGGGCGTCAAGGAGTCCGGGAAGCTCTTCGCGATTCCGACGTATGTGTTCGTCGCGGGCGTCTTCATCATGATCGCGTGGGGTGCGTTCCGCGGCCTGGTGCTCGATGAGACCATGCGTGCGCCGACCGCCGGCTACGAGATCAAGGCCGAACACCAGGGGCTGGCCGGATTCGCGCTGGTGTTCCTGCTGCTGCGTGCCTTCTCCTCCGGCTGCGCCGCGCTCACCGGCGTCGAGGCCATCTCCAACGGCGTGCCGGCCTTCCGTAAGCCCAAGTCCAAGAACGCGGCGACCACGCTCGCGGCGATGGGTCTCCTCGCCGTCACCATGTTCTGCGGAATCATCGTGCTGGCCATGACCACCAAGGTGCGCATGGCCGAGAACCCCGCGCACGACCTGCTGGACAAGGGGGTCGAGGTCGGCTCCGGATACGTCCAGAACCCGGTGATCTCACAGGTCGCCGAGGCCGTGTTCGGTGACGGCAGCTTCTTCTTCATCCTGCTCGCCGCCGCCACCGCACTGGTGCTCTTCCTGGCCGCCAACACCGCGTACAACGGCTTCCCGCTGCTCGGCTCGATCCTCGCGCAGGACCGCTACCTCCCGCGCCAGCTGCACACGCGCGGCGACCGGCTCGCCTTCTCCAACGGCATCGTGCTGCTCGCCGGTGCGGCCGTCCTGCTGGTGTGGATCTACGGGGCGGACTCGACCCGCCTCATCCAGCTGTACATCGTCGGCGTGTTCGTGTCCTTCACGCTCAGCCAGACCGGCATGGTCCGGCACTGGAACCGCCACCTGGCCACCGAGAAGGACCAGGTGAAGCGCCGGCAGATGATGCGCTCCCGCGCGATCAACGCTTTCGGCGCCTTCTTCACCGGCCTTGTGCTGGTCGTCGTACTCGGTACGAAGTTCACGCACGGTGCCTGGGTCGCACTGCTCGGCATGGTGATCTTCTACGCCGTGATGACCGCCATCCGTAAGCACTACGACCGGGTCTCCGAGGAGATCGCCGCCCCGGAGGGCCCGGGCGACGACAGCGCGCGGCCCTCGAGGGTGCACTCGGTCGTCCTGATCTCGAAGATCCACCGGCCCACGCTGCGGGCGCTCGCGTACGCGAAACTGATGCGCTCCGACACCCTGGAGGCGCTCAGCGTCAACGTCGACCCGGTGGAGACGAAGGCGCTGCGGGAGGAGTGGGAGCGGCGGGGGATCACCGTGCCGCTCAAGGTGCTCGACTCGCCGTACCGGGAGATCACCCGGCCGGTGATCGAGTACGTGAAGGGCCTGCGCCGGGAATCGCCGCGCGACGCCGTGTCCGTGATCATCCCGGAGTACGTGGTCGGCCACTGGTACGAGCAGCTGCTGCACAACCAGAGCGCGCTGCGCCTCAAGGGCCGCCTGCTGTTCACACCGGGCGTCATGGTGACGTCGGTGCCCTACCAGCTCCAGTCGTCCGAGGTGGCCAAGAAGCGGGCCCGCAAGCGGCAGGAGTGGAACGCCCCCGGATCCGTGCGGCGCGGGCCCGCGGAGGAGCGGACGAGGGAACCGGGCGCGAAGGACTGACGGCTGTCGGCGACCGGGTCCGGTACGACGGACTTGTGGTGAGCGGCCGGGCGACGCCCACGTAGACTGGTGGGCTGTTGTCCGGCCGTTCCCTTTTCTCATCCCTGGAGTCACCCCGCCATGCAGGCAGAACCCAAGAAATCGCTGGTGGGCCAGGAGTACGAGGTCGAGGTCGGTCCCGTCGCGCACGGCGGCCACTGCATCGCCCGTACGGATGAAGGGCAGGTGCTCTTCGTACGGCACACGTTGCCCGGTGAGCGCGTCGTGGCCCGGGTGACGGAGGGCGAGGAAGGGGCGCGGTTCCTGCGCGCGGACGCGGTGGAGGTGCTGACGGCTTCCAAGGACCGGGTCGAGGCGCCCTGTCCGTACGCCGGCCCCGGCCGCTGCGGCGGTTGCGACTGGCAGCACGCCAAGCCGGGCGCACAGCGCCGCCTCAAGGGCGAGGTCATCGCCGAACAGCTCAAGCGGCTCGCCGGCCTGACCCCGGAGGAGGCCGGCTGGGACGGCACGGTGATGCCGGCCGAGGGCGACAAACTGCCGCCCGGCGAGGTGCCTCAGTGGCGTACGAGGGTGCAGTACGCGGTCGACGCGGACGGCAACGCCGGTCTGCGGCACCACCGTTCGCACGAGGTCGAGCCGATCGAGCACTGCATGATCGCGGCGCCGGGCGTCAGCGAACTCGGCATCGAGCAGCGCGACTGGGCCGGGATGGAGTCCGTCGACGCGATCGCCGCGACCGGATCACAGGACCGCATGGTCATCCTGGAGCCCAAGCCCGGCGCCCGCCTGCCCCTGGTCGAGCTCGACAGGCCCGTCTCCGTCATGCGCGTCGAGGAGCACGACGGCGGTATCCATCGTGTCCACGGCCGTGCGTTCGTGCGCGAGCGGGCCGACGGGCGTACCTACCGGGTCGGCAGCGGCGGCTTCTGGCAGGTCCACCCGATGGCGGCGGACACGCTGATGAAGGCGGTCATGCAGGGCCTGCTCCCGCGCAAGGGCGACATGGCCCTCGACCTCTACTGCGGCGTCGGCCTGTTCGCGGGCGCCCTCGCCGACCGGATCGGCGACAAGGGCGCGGTCCTCGGCATCGAGTCGGGCAAGCGCGCGGTCGAGGACGCCCGGCACAACCTGGCCGCCTTCGACCGTGTCCGCATCGAACAGGGCAAGGTCGAGGCGGTTCTGCCGCGCACGGGTATCACCGAGGTCGACCTGATCGTCCTGGACCCGCCGCGGGCGGGTGCGGGGAAGAAGACGGTCGAGCAGCTGGTGCGGTTGGGGGCGCGGAAGATCGCGTATGTGGCGTGCGATCCGGCGGCGCTGGCGCGGGATTTGGGGTACTTCCGGGATGGGGGGTATCGGGTGCGGACTTTGCGGGCTTTTGATTTGTTTCCGATGACGCATCATGTGGAGTGTGTCGCGATCCTTGAGCCGGTAACCAAGGGGGCCTGACCTGCGATTTCGTCGACGGCTGGGTGGTTCGACCTGGTTCCGGTCAGCCAGCAGGTTGAGTTGGTCGGCTTCTTGTCTTCGGTGTTCTGAGCTGCCGTTTTTCGTGATACCGGCGACCAGGCTGGCAGCGGCTCCACTTTGCAGCCCAGGAAGGTTGACGCTCAAACGATGCTTGTCCTGAGCGCTTGACAGAAGCTTCCGGTCAGTCGACGTCCGGCTCTTCGGACTCGCCAGGAAGCAAGGTCGCAAGGGCGTCGGCCCAATTCAGGGCCCAGGCGCGTAGCGCAGTGATGGTGGAGTCGTCGAGTCCGTAGGAGGCGAAAGCCTCGTCGTCCTCCACTCGGCGCCCGTGAAGGCTGGCCTGCGGGTCTCCCCGCTCGAAGCGGCCACGAGCGTCTCCACGACCGAATTCTTTGAGGCCGGCCGTGCTCCAGCGGCGGGAAGCTGCGAAGACGTCGATCAGGTCGTGGGGGGCTCCACGGTCGGCGAGGGCGCGGACCTTGGTCCCGATCACGTCTTCCACCGAGAGGACGGGTCCGTACGGGCTCTGGCGGCCGGTCGCCAGAAGATCTCCTTGAGGATGTCGACCTCGCACTCCCGTCGGTGGCCGGGTCAAACACGGTGAAGCGGGCGGACAGAGGGGCGGTCTTCAGTGTCTGCACCTGCCAGCCTCGGGTTTCAAGACCGTTGCGGAGCGTGGCCGCGCTTCGGCCATGGGAGGAGGGTTCTCGGTGGCGACATCGAGGTCCTGGCTCGGGCGGTTCACCAGATGGTGTGCCCGGACGGCGTATCCCGGTGAGGACCAGCGCATACGGAGAACCAAGCGCGATCACATTCGCCAGAAGCCGCGCGTGCAGTTCCGGCAAGTCACGCGGCTGGCCGGGCGCGGGAGGCGAGTTGGGGGAAGACAGCACCGGCCACAGCTGGGACGCGGGTCCTGATTGAGGTATAGGGACAGGTCGTCACTCAGGCCCTCGTGCAGGACGGTGCGGTACAGACCCATTTGCTGGCGCGGCTTGCTCAGGTCGTACGAGTTCATTGCGGACCAGGCCACATGCAGGGGCGGTCTACGACTCCCTGCGCGGGGCCGTGCAACTCGTCCAGGGACTCCGGCACACGGCGCCGAAACTTTTCCCGGTACAGCGCGAGGTCCTCGGCGTATGCCCCGACCGGTCTTTCGGCGCGGACACTTGGGGCTGTGGGCCAGCGGCCATAACCCCCACTTTGGCGGGCTCGAGCGGCAGCGCGGACCCATGCTGTGTGGGGCGGCGGGAGCTTTCTCGTAGGCGCGGACCAGGGCCGGACGCTCGCCTGCCGTTCGGCGGCCCCCTACGACATGCTGGGCGCGCAGCGTGGAGTACCGACACTCTGGCCGAGGTTGACCACCAGGTGCCCATTGGCTGCCGCTCAGGGGGCATTGGACGCCTCAGCAGCTCGTCCGTGACGGAAAAGAACGGAGAGGGGACGACAACTGTTTCTTCTGTATCCGGAGCAGCAGCGCGTACTCCGTCCGGAGCCAGGTGAAAGGCCGAGGGGCGGGAAGCCTGAGCAATTCGTGTCTGCTGGCTCCTGGGCTCAATGGCATTGACGTCATTGCTCGTTTCGCCTGAGCGAATCGCTCTGTCAGTCCATGGCGGTAGGCTCCACCAGGGCATTTGGTGGGCCTTGGGTGTCGAGTGGCGAGGGAGACCGGCGCAGTGGCAGTAACGGGAGGGGACCCGGCGCGGAGGTCCGGATCGGCCGTGCCCAAGCCGGGACCGGCGAAGCCCGCTCAGCAGTGGTTCCAGGACCGTCCCTCTCCCTACTCCTGGGAACAGGAGGCGCTCGACCACGTCAGGCGCCTCATGCCCGCGGCCGAGCCCTACCGCGCCTGGGCGACCTTTTCCTTCACGGCCCAGTCGGGCCGGGTCAACGAGTGCGATCTGCTGGTCGCCGTCCCCGCCGGCCTCTTCCTCGTGGAGATCAAGAGCCATCCCGGCGAGCTCCGCAACACTGGCTCGACCTGGAACTTCCGCGGCGACGACCGTGTCCGCACCATCAACAATCCGCTGCACTTCAACGACCTCAAGTCCAAGGAGCTGCGCAGCCAGCTCCAGTGGGCGGCCCGCAAGCTCTACAAGACCGACCGGATGGTCCCGCGTATCGAGCCGGCCGTCTTCCTGTCGGCTCCCGACCTGGTCAGCCACCTCGACGACGTCCAGCGCCTCCGGGTGTACGGGCGTGACGACGGCGGCAGCGGCCTGAGCCGTATCTGGCAGGACTTCCTCGGTCTGCCGCCCGACCGGCCTGAGCGGCGCATCACCGAGGAGTTCTCCCGGCACCGGCTTCCGCAGCTGCTCAAGACCATCGGCATTCGCCAGTCCACCGGCCATTTGCGCTTCGGTGACGCCTGGAAGATGGAACCGCACCCCCTCGACGCCGGGGCGTCCTGGGAGGACCGTCTCGCCAAGCGGGACGACGGTCTCGCCCAGGAGGAGGGCCGCGTCCGTATCTACCTGGTCAGCCAGGGCGCGACCGACACGGACCGGAAGTCCACGCAGCGCGCGGCCCGCCGTGAGTACCAGGTGCTGCAGGGCATCACGCACCGGGGCATCGTCGACGCCGTCGAACTGCGCGACCACGAGGGCGGCCCGGCGATCCTCTTCCGCCACCGCCACTCCGACCTGCGCCTGGACCAGTACCTGGACACCTACGGCGGCAGACTCACCCCCGAGATCCGCCTCGACCTCGTCCGCCAGCTCGCCGAGGCCGTTCGCCACGCGCACAGCCGCTCCCTGTACCACCGCGCGCTGGCGGCCCGTTCCGTGTACGTGTCCTTCCGCGGTGAGGGCGCCCATCCGGAACTGCGCATCACCGACTGGCAGACCGCGGCCCGGGACTTCGACAGCAACGCCACGTTCTTCCGGTCCATCGGCGGCTCGGCGCTGGACGCCGCGCTGATCGAGGACGCGGCGCACGTCTATCTCGCCCCGGAGACCGACCAGCCGTTCCCGGATCCGGGGGACCTGGACATCTTCGGTCTGGGCGCCATCTCCTATCTGATCCTGACCGGCAAGCCACCGGCCCCGCAGCGCAGTGTCCTCAAGGAGCGGCTGCGCACCGAGTCGGGCCTGCACCTGTTCGCGGTCGCCGACGGTGTCTCCGACGCACTCGACGCCCTGGTCTTCAAGGCGACTCGGGCCGATGCCAACGACCGGCTCAGTTCCGCGGAGGAGTTCCTGGACCTCCTCGACGAGGCGGAACGGGCGGGTGTCGTCCCCGACTCCGCGGCCGCCCCCGTCGTCGACCCGCTGGAGGCGCTCCCTGGTCAGGCTCTGGACACCGAATGGTCGGTGCGCAGGGTCCTCGGCACGGGCGCCACGGCACGCGCACTGCTCGTGGAGCGTGCCGTGGAGGACGACGACGGCACGATCCGGGTCGAAGAGCGTGTCTTCAAGGTGGCGCTCGACGAGCAGAAGGCCGACCGGCTGCGCGCCGAGGAGCGCGCCCTGAAGCTGGTCGGTGGCGGCGCCGTGGTCCACCTGCGCGGCGAGGGCCTGCGGGAGTTCGGCCCCCGTACCGTCCTGCAGCTGGAGTACGCCGGTGAGCAGTCCCTCGGCGCCCGGCTGCGCGGCAAGGGGCAGCTCAGCTACGACGAACTGGAGCGGTTCGGCGAGGACCTGTTCCTGGCCCTCGACCAGCTTGCCGCGAACGGCGTCCGCCACCGCGACATCAAGCCGGACAACCTGGGCATCCAACGGCGCAAGGACTTCACCTGGCAGCTGAAGCTGTTCGACTTCTCGCTGACCGACGCCTCCGACCGCGATGTGAAGGCCGGCACCCGCGGCTATCTCGACCCGTTCCTCGGTTCGGTGCGCCGGCCGCACTTCGACGACCACGCCGAGCGTTACGCCGCGGCCGTCACCCTGCACGAGATGGCGAGCGGCGAGCGGCCGCTGTGGGGCGACGGGCGCATAGACCCGCTCACCAACGAGTCCGCCGAGCTGAACCTCGCCGGTGAACTCTTCCACCGGCCCCTGCAGTCCGGCCTGACGGACTTCTTCCAGCGCGCCCTGCACCGCGACATCGAGCACCGCTTCGACACGTTGCGGCAGATGAAGGACGCCTGGCAGAAGGTGTTCCGGGACGCCGACACGGACCGGCCGCCTACCACCCCGTCGACCGTGGGCTCCGAGGCGGAGGACGCGGAGCAGGCACGGGACCGCGCGGCCCTGGCCGCCGACGCCGATACGGAACTGGAGCTCGCCGGCCTGTCCCCGCGCGCGGTCACGGTCGCCGCCGGTCTCGGCGCCACCAAGGTGGGCGAGCTGCTGGAGATCCAGCCGTCCGTCATCTCCAAGGCCCGGGGCGCAGGACCGCTGGTGCGCAAGGAGCTGAACCGCCGCCGCAACCAGTGGGGGGCCGCACTGCGCGGCAGGACGGCTGGGGCCGCCGCCGTACGCAGGGCTGCCGCTCCCGCGAAGGGCGGGGAGCCGGAGCCGGGCGTCACCGGCATCCTGTCGGTCGACGACATGGCGGACCTGCTGACTCCGCCGCCCGGCCGCAAGAACTCGCACCGCGCCGACGTCGTACGCCTCACCCTCGGGCTGCCGACCGAGGACGGCGGCCTCTCACCACTGGGTCCCTGGCCCGTGCAGGCGCGGATCGCCGAGCATCTGGGCATCAAGCAGCCGCCGGTCTCCCGCCACCACCGCGCCGAGATCAAGCGGTGGGCGGAGGCCGAGTGGCTGCGGGCGGTGTGCACCGAACTGGTCGAGATCGTCGGAAACTTCGGCCGGGTGATGACCGCTTCGCAGGCCGCTCAGGAACTGCGCGCTCTGCACGGTGCACAGGACGACACCCCTGAACGTGTCCTGGCCCGGTCGCTGGCCGTCGTCCGCGCCGCTGTCGAGGCCGAGACCCGTGAGGAGGAGGGGCACGAGCCCCGGCTCGCCGTGCACCGGCACGGCGACACACTGTTGCTGGCGTCCGAGTCGCTGCCGGGCACCGACGACCCGAACCCCCGCGAGCTGGCCGACTACGCCGCGGACCTCGGCACGAGCGCTGAACAGCTCGCCCGCCGAGAGCCTCTCCCTGGCCGCGCCGAGGTGGTACGCGAACTGCGCGCGGTGCCCGCGCCGGAGGGCTTCGCGCCGCTCGCCGACACCCGCCTGGTGCCACTGGCCGCCGCTGTGGCACCGCTGGTGGAGTGCAGCCCCCGTCTTGAGCTGTACCGGCGTGACCTGAGCCTGGAGCGCGCGCTGCGCATCTCACAGGCGGGGGCCGGGGTGCGGGCCGACCGGGGTATCCCGGCGACCGAACTCGTAGCCCGGGTGCGAGCCCGCTTCCCGGACCTCGACGTCCTGGCAGGCGGTCGTGAGCCGACTCCCGTCGTACTGGAGGACGCACTCCAGGCGGCCCGCTTCGACCTGCGGCACGACGACGAGGCCGGACGTTTCTACCCCCCGGCGCCGAGGTCGACCGGCCCCTGGACTTCCACCGGATCGCACACCAGCATGCTGCCCCCCGTCCGCGTTCACGCGCGTCGCGTGCCCGACGACCCGCACGGCGCGCTGCGCGAGCAGCTCACCGAGAGCGTCCGCCGAGGTGGCTTCCTCGCCCTGACGGTCAAGGCCGCCCGCCTGCCAGGCACCGCGGAGACGATCGCAGCAGAGTTTCCCGTTGTACCGGTCGACCTCGGGGAACTGTTCCTGCGCGAGTTCAGACGGCTCGTGGCGGAGAAGGGCCAGGACTGGCAGGTGGTCCTGCGCGCCGACGCCGCCTCCGCCCCCGGCCGTATCAAGCCGGGCCTGGCCACGTTCGTCCGCGTCGTGTGGCAGCGCGTCGCCGAGCTCCTGGACTCCCGCTCGTCCGAGCCGCGCACGGTCCTCTTCCTCCATGACGCGGGCCTGGTCTCCCGCTACTGGGACGAGGGCGGCCGTACGTTCCTGGTCGCACTCCAGGCCGCCGCCCGCCTTCCGTCCAAGGGCCCGCACGGCCTGTGGCTGCTGTGCCCGGTGGAGTCCAGCACCCAGGATCCGCATCTGGACGGCCACACGGTCGAGGCGCTGCGCAATGACGGAGAACTGGCCTACCTGGACGGCGAGTTCTTGAAGCAGTCCGCGTCGTCGATTGGCAGCAGTGCACTGTGATGGGGGCTCACGTCTCCGCAGGACGGCTGCCGTCCGCCGTCACACGGGCATACGGGGGACGCCGCCCCTGCGGCTGATGTCGAAGGCGAGACGGTAGATGTCGGGCAAATCGACGGTGTCCGTGCCCCGCCTGGTCACGACGCCGAGGTCGTCGAGCTCCTTGAGGAGTGCCACGGGATCGTCGATATTGTGCGGGCCGCTGCCTCCCTTCTCGCTCTCCAGCAGGGCCCGCACCTTCGAAGTGAGCGATCCGACGTGCCAGGCGTAGTGCACGGTGGTCGCCTCCATCGGGACCTGCTCGCCTTCGAGTTGCTCGACGGCGAGCGCGGCCCACCCGAGGTCGTCCTTGAGTTCGGCCACGCGGACGGCGGAGGCGGTGCTGAGGCTTTCGGAGATGGCGTCGTAGTGCAGGGGCACGGGATGCCCGGCCCAGCGCTCGCCCGTCAGCCGCGCCGCCTTGCCCAGGCTGGACAGCCAGGTGCGCGGGCTCACCTGGGCTTTGCCGTCCTGCAGATGGTTCGGAATCCAGGTGTAGGTGTGGCCCTTGCGGCGGTCCTTGCCCATGAACGGCCCCGCCAGGGTGATGAAGACCTGTTCCTGCCGCTTCTGGTCGGCTAGGAGCGCCACCGGGGGCAGATACCGTCCGTCGCCCTCCGCGTGCCACTCTCCCGTCGCTTCGCGGAACTTCTTCGCCTCGGGACCGTCGTGGTTGCCGAGTTGATGGAAGAGGAGCCCGTAGAGGTTCTCGCGACTCCAGTTGAGGTTGGTCGCGTTCGCGCCGAGTTTGGAGGCGTCCGCGAACGCCTTGGGCGCGCTGTCGTACATGTCCGGCCGTACGAAGATCTTGGCGCGCAGTGTTCCGGTGGTGAGGCGCAGCTCCAGCGCGAGCTGGAAGAGTCCCGACAGCAGGAGATCGGCCTCACGACGGTCCGTGTGGAGGTGTTCCAGCCCGTCGAAGAGCAGGACCAGCGTCTCCTTCTTCTCCCGCGTCTCCCGGTCGGCCCGGCGCAGCGCGTCGCCGTAGGCCTCGAAGTTCTCCCGTGTCCAGCGGACGCGCTCGGTCCAGTTGGCCAGCTTCCGTACCTCGGGGTTGCCAAGGACGTTCAGGATCACGGCGGACCACAGTTCGTCCGGCTTGACACCGGCAGCGACGAGACCACGGATGGTGCGTGTGTCCGGGAACGCGGGGTCGTTGCTCCGGTCGGTTCCGAACCCTGTGCGCACCTCGGTGCGTTTGAGCCGAGGCATCATGTACGCGTCGGCGGCGACCCGGCGCAACTCCGGGTCGGTGAGCGCCTTCGCCCAGCAAGTCTTGCCCGTGCCCCGGAACCCCCGCACGACGGTGACGTCCGGGTCCAGGGCGAGGCGGTGCGACGACGGAGTGAACAGGGTGCGGAAGTCCGGCCCGGCGGTGTCGGCGTCGGTCGGCGCCCCGAGCGCCTGGGTCAGCAGGGCACGGTAGTCGTGAACGGTCGGCTCGCTCATGCCGTCTCCTTGCGGCGCGGCAGCAGAAGGCGTTCGACGGAGGTCACGAAGGTCCGGTACGCGGCTTCCACGAACGGCAGCTCCGGCCAGGCGCGGCTGCGCAGCGGGTCGAGCCCGACCAGGTCGTTGCCGAAGAGGATGGGGATGGGGGCGTACGGCCTGTCGTCCTCCTCCCAGTCGGGGGCGAGGAAAGGCTCGGCGTCGTCGTCGCCGTCGTCCGGCAGGTTGTACAGCGTCTCTGTGAACACGTCGTACGCGTGTTTGCGCAGGATGCTGAGCCGCCGTATGTCCCCGGCGGAGTGGAACATCGCGGCCACGATCCTGATCCGCTCCCGCAGTTCGCGTGCGCGTTCCGGCCGCCGCTGCCACTCGGAGAGCAGCATCCGGTAGCCCTCCCATGTCGAGGGGTTGTCCACGGCGAACAGCAGGGCGAGTCCGCTGAGTCGGGTCAGGACGACCGCCGCGATGTCGTGAATGCCCGCGCGGCTGTCCAGCAGTACGACGTCGGGCTTACGGGACAGCTCGGCGACCTGGTCCTCGCAGGCGGCGATCGCGTGCTCCAGGCGCACGGCGAACGGGCGGGGGGACCCACCTGGTTCGGCCGCCGGGAGGTCGCTGTAGATGCGGTTGAGTTTGGCGAGGTAGTCGTACTGTTCGTTCTCCAGTGGCCGGCCCCCTGCCGGTGCCAGCCACACCTCCCCGTTGCCGGTGTAGGGAAGAACCGAGGTACGGGCGACCAGCTCCAGGCCGTCGGCGTTGCCGACTCCCGCCTCCACCAGATGGTCGACGATGCCGTGCCGCGGCATCCCCGCAGGGTCGGCGAGCAGGTTGGAGACGCCCGGTGACTCCAGGTCGAGGTCGACGACGAGCACACAGTGGCCCTGGTCCGCCAGATACCGAGCCAGGACGGTCGTCGCCGTGGAGCGGCCCACCCCGCCCTTGAACCCGTACAGCGCGACACGCCGCTCCTGCCGGGTTTCCGCGGTGGCCGCCCGGGTGTCGTCCTCGCCCTCCGCCTCCGGGCCCTGGAGCCAGTCCGTACCGACGACCGTGCGTTCGAGGACGGCGACTCTGCCGACACCGTCCTCCCGGGGAGTGACCTCGGTCAGCTCCGGTACGTCGAAGAACAGTTCGGGGGCGAAGAGCGCACTTGCCGTCTGCGTCGGTTCCAGGCCGGTGAAGGGCCGGGTGGCCTTGATGAACTCCGTCCGAATGGAGACGAGTTCGGGATCGTCAGGTGCGAGGGGCTCGGCACGGTCGTCGATGAGGAGGGACGCCCGGCCCAGCAGGTCGCGGGCCAGCACGATGTCTCGTCCGCCCTTGGCGGCCTGAGCGGCGAGGGCGAGCGCGGCCTGCCACGCCGCGTCGAAACGGGCTGGCTGTTCGGTGGTCATGCGAGGGTGCCGGTTCCTAGGATGCGGGCCTGCTCGTGAGCGGCGATGAGGTCGTACGCGGCCTGCAGATGCCGTGCGAGATCGGCTTCGGTGATCGTGGTGCCGTCGCAGTATCGCCCGGCGACGTGCCAGTCGTGAAACGGGTTCTGCTGGATCAACTGCATGAAGCCAGGACCGGCTTCGCGGCCCTTCCTGCGGTTGGCGATGGCACTCAGCTGCCCCCACAACTCGGGCAGGTGCTCGTGCAGGTATTCCTTCTGGTCCTGCTTCTTCGCCTTCTGCCCGGGGGCGGCCGGCGGGGGCGTGACCATCAGCTCGGGGCTGTACGGTCGGCTCTTCTGATTGAGCTGGGAGCCGAGGTAGTCGAGCAGGATCGCCTTGATCGCGCATTCCGCCGAAAGGCCCGCGAGATGGTCGGCGGATATCGGTAACCGGTTCCCGGCGGCCAGCTTGGCGGTGTGGTAGTGGTTGCCGCTCGCCGTCCTGAACGCCGGAGGCGGGGCAACGGAGGGGGTCGGAGCCGTCACGTCGATCACTTTATCGGCGTGATCGCCGTGCAAGAAGGTGTTTGCGCCTGACAGCCGCCCTGCGACCGTCATGTTCTGCCTGGCAGGATTGGGACTCTGAGCGCGGACGAACGTGGCGGCGGCAGGAGCCGCGAGGGAACGTGCAGTGCATCGAGAAGGAAGCGGAACGTGACGGACGTCAAGGCTGGTGTGGACCGGGCGGCTCTGCTCAAGGATCTGAAGCGGCAGGTCGCGGCCCTGGAGGGCGATCTTCGGGCGCGTACCGAGTCCGTGGACGAGATCCGCGTTCGCCTGGAGGCCGAGTACCGGCACGCCCGGGAGGCTCGGCGCACGGCCGCACCGTACGGGGCGTGGCGCGACGAGCGGGTCACGCAATCCGCTGCGGCCTGGGTGCTGGCCTGCGTGTTCGTCCGCTTCTGTGAGGACAACGGCCTCATCGACGAGCCGTTCATCGCGGGCCCGGGGGAGCGGCTGGCGGAGGCGGAGGCCCGGCATGAGGCGTTCTTCCGGGACAACCCGACCAAGAACAACCGCGACTGGCTGTTCGCCGCGTTCGACGCCCTCGCCGCGGCGAACGACACGGCCGCCGGCCTCTTCGACGAGGCCCACAACCCGCTGTGGGACATCACCCCGGGGTACGAGGCCGCGACCGAGCTGCTGTCGTTCTGGCGGCGGTGGGGCGCGGAGGGCGAGATCCGCTACGACTTCACCGACCCGGAGTGGGACACCCGTTTCCTCGGTGACCTGTACCAGGACCTGAGCGAGCACGCCCGCAAGACGTACGCGCTGCTCCAGACACCGGAGTTCGTGGAGGAGTTCATCCTCGACCTGACATTGGAACCGGCGGTTTCGACGGACGCGTTCGGCCTGAACCCGGTGTGGAAGGACCCGAACGGGGAGGAGCGGCGGGGGCTGCGGACCATCGACCCGGCCTGCGGGTCCGGTCACTTCCTACTGGGCATCTTCCACCGCCTGTTCGCCAAGTGGCGCGCGGCCGAGCCCGGTACGGACGTGTGGACGCTGGTACGCCGGTCCCTGGAGTCCGTCCACGGCTGCGACAAGAACCCGTACGCGGTGAGCATCGCCCGCTTCCGGTTGCTGGTTGCGGCGATGCGGGCTGCGGGGGCGGGGCGGTTGAAGGACGCGCCGGCGTTCCCCATCAATGTGGCGGTGGGGGACTCGTTGCTGCACGGGCGGGATGCGGCGGGTATTCAGACGGACCTGGACACGTTGTTCGCGGAGATGTCGGTGGGGCGAGAGGAGGGGGCGTTCGCGTACTCGACGGAGGATGTTTGGGAGTACGCGAAGCGGGTGGATTTGCTGGGGCGGGGGTCTTATCACGTGGTGGTGGGGAATCCGCCTTATATTACGGTTAAGGATAAGCAAGAGAAAGAGAACTATAAAAAGGGCTATGATGCCTGTATTGGTCAGTATGCCCTTTCTGTTCCCTTCGCGCAACGGCTCTTCGGCTTGGCGATAAAGGGTGCCGGTGGAATGGTCGGCGGCGGCGGATTCGTTGGGCAGATCACTGCCAACTCTTTCATGAAGCGGGAGTTCGGAAAGAAGCTGATCGAGGATTTTTTTTGGGAGCGTGCCGAGCTGTCCCATGTGATTGACACCTCCGGTGCCTATATTCCAGGGCACGGAACCCCCACGGTGATCCTCGTGGGGCGCAATCGAGTTCCAAGTGAGCGGAATGCCGTGCGAGCTGTGCTTGGGCTGCGGGGTGAGCCGCAACAGCCCACGATTGCCTCTCAGGGGACTGTCTGGCAATCCATTGTCAATCTGGTTCGTCGGCCAGGTGAGGCCTCGGAATGGGTGAGTGTCGATGACTTGCGGCGCACGCAACTCGCAGATTTCCCGTGGTCTTTGAGTGGCGGCGGTGCAGGTGCCCTGATGCAACATCTCAACGATGTGCGGAGCGCTCGGCTCGGTGACCGTGTAGAGAATATTGGTTTTTGTGCGGTTACGAGGGAAGATGATGCTTATTTGGTAGGACGTGGTTTCGGGCAACGTAGAGGGTTTTCGGCTGGTCAGGCTCGACCAATTCTTGGTGGCGGTGATGTTCGAGACTGGAACCTCGGCCCTGGCACCGAGTCGATCTTTCCATACTCGGATTCTTCGCGCTCAGCTGAGGGCGATGCCTTGACTCTGCGGGAGCTCTGGCCTAATCGGACGCTTCTGAAACTGCGCAAGGCGCTTTCTGGAACACAGGAAGAGCAGGGTTTGGCTTGGTACGAGTACTCCAGTTTTTCGCCGCTACGTTATTGGGCCAAGTGGCTGATCAGCTTTCCCTTCGTTTCGACCCACAATCACTTTGCGCTTCGCCGGAATTCGGAGGTGTTCATTCGGACTGCACCTGTGATCAGATTGCCGGACAATCTGGGGGAGGATGAGCACTTGGAGTTGTTGGGGGTGTTGAACTCTGCGACGGCTTGTTTCTGGCTGAAACAGGTAAGTCACGACAAGGGAAGTCAGGGAGTCAACGAAGGTTTCAAATCCCAAGAGTGGGAGCGATTTTACGAGTTCACGGGAACGAAGCTTCAGGAGTTTCCTCTGCCACAGAGGCTGCCGCTTGAGCTTAGTCGGGAGCTGGATGTCCTAGCCCAGGAGTTGGCGGGCCTTGAGCCCAACGTCGTATGCCAAGCGGGCGCCCCTTCTCGGGCCTTGCTCGACGAAGCGCGTGCCGACTATGTCTGCAAGCGAAACAGCTTGATCGCCCAGCAGGAAGAGCTGGACTGGCAGGTGTACGGCCTATACGGACTGCTCAGCGCGTCAGACGTGGGTCGTAGCGTCGCGACCACCCAAGGCGTCGTCCCTCCCGAAGTGGCACTTGGTGAGCGCGCCTTCGAGATCGTGCTCGCGCGCAAGGTGGCCGCCGGTGAGGCCGAAACCGCCTGGTTCACCCGGCATGGTTCCACGCCCGTCACGGAGATCCCCGCTCACTGGCCCGACTGGTACCGCGACATCGTTCAGGCGCGCATCGACATCATCAACGCCCGCAAGGACATCGCCCTCATTGAGCGCCCCGAGTGTAAGCGCCGCTGGTCTGCCGAGCCGTGGGAGAAGAAGGAACGCACCGCGCTGCGAAATTGGTTGCTGGACCGGTGCGAAGCGTCCACGCTGTGGTCCGAGGTCCGGGACGGGCTCAAGCGGCCCCGCCCGATGACCGTCAACTACCTTGCGGACCAGCTCAGTACGGACGAGGAGTTCGTCTCCGTCGCCGCGCTCTACGCCTCCGACCACCTCGACAAGCCGGACCTGCCGCTCGCGCAGGTCCTGACCGAGGTGATCGCCGACGAACACGTGCCCTACCTCGCAGCCATGCGCTACAAGGATTCCGGTCTGCGTAAGCGCGCTGACTGGGAAGAGGTCTGGCAGCAGCAGCGCGAGGAGGACCGTACGGGGCAGCGGCTCAACATCCCCGTACCACCCAAGTACACGTCCGCCGACTTCGCCCGCGTCTCCTTTTGGTCGAACCGCGGCAAGCTTGACGTGCCCAAGGAACGGTTCATCTCATACCCCGAGGCAGGACCCGACAGCGACTCGACTCTGATGCTCGGGTGGGCTGGTTGGGACCACAAGGACCAGGCGCAGGCACTCTTCGAACTGCTGGCGGCCCGCACAACGCGCGACGGCTGGAGCTCCGAGCGGATCGTTCCGCTCCTCGCCGGCCTCGATGAGGTCATGCCGTGGGTCAAGCAGTGGCACGGCGAGTACGACGACGAGTGGGGTGACGTACCGGCCGACGAGCTGGAGGCGGAGTACGAGAACCAGCTCCGCAAGCATCAGGCAAGTGCCGAGGACTTGAAAGCATGGCGTCCGGTGCGGAAGACGCGTGGCCGCAAGGCGGCGGCGAAGCAGCCCCCGTCGGACGTGGAGTAGGCGTGCCGTGTTCGGTGGGACAGCGGCAGGCGCTGGCCCACCGGAAGTTCAGATGCGCGAGTCGGACGCCAGTGTCGTGAACGCCGACCAGGCCTCGCGGGAGACGGCCAGGGACTGCCTCACGGTGTCCTTCGAGTCCCGGACAAGAACGACGCTGGGGCGTAGTGCAACCTCGATGCAGTTGTCACCGCCACCGCCGCTGTAGCTGCTTTTGAACCAGGCCAACTCGCTGGTGCTCATAGCGCTCCTCGCATCTGCTCCAGCAGGCTCACCGTGGCTTGATGGCTCAGAGCCTGCGAGCGCATCTTGCCATAGCGCTGAAGCATGTGACTTACAGATTTCGGGTCGCTGATGAGCATGCTGGTGCCGTGGCCCTCGACGTAGCCGACCCAGCTGTGATCGGCAGTCTCAGCAAGGTACATCTCGCCCTCGAAGCCCGAGTGTTCCTCTTGGAGCAGGGGCATGACCTGAAGCTCTACGTTGCGGTACCGGCCGACTGTGATGAGGTGGTCGAGGAGAGCCTTCGTCACGGCAGCCCCTCCCATGCGGCGCTCCAACAGTGCCTGTTCGAAGACGAAGCTGAACGTCGTGTTGGGACGATCGATAAGAAGTTGCTGTCTGGCCAACCGCGCCATCACTTGCCGCTCTGACTGCTCCTCGGTGAGCGGAGGAAGGTAACGGTCGAAGAGAGCTCGAATGTAAGGCTCGGGCTGCAACAGGCCTGGAATGACTCGGCTTTCATATGCGTACAGCGAAAGGGCTTCCTCTTCGATCGTGGCCCACTGCAAGAACCACGACGCCAGCCCCGCCTTCCGAGTCAGACTCTTCGCCGCCGCTCTCAGTACACGCCCCGCGACCGCCCCCAGCGCCTCCTCCGACCGGTCCAGCAGATCCCTCGGCGGAAACCGCTTCCCCTGCTCGATCTTGGCGATGTACGCGGCCGAGTACCGTACCAGCGGCGCGAACTGTTCCTGCGTCAGGCGGGCTTCCTCCCGCAGGGCCTTGAGGACCGCGCCGAACGTCTTCAAACTGTCCGACAGTTCCGGTTCGCAACCCCCGCCCTGCCCGGCGCTGGCCCCGCCCGCCCCGCCGCCGTTGTCGTCCGTCGCCATCGCAGCCGCCTTCCTCCGTGCCGCCGGGCCGTACCCGCGACCGCCCGAACCCGTGCCGTACCGTGCGTCGTCCGCGCTGCGCCACGCCCCGACCGACCCATGCTCACGTACAGCGACCGACCCAGTCCAGTGAGTGAACCAGTACAACGCGATCTGTATCAGCGCCGGACCTGCCGAAGGGGCCGCAACTCCCCGCAGGCTGGCCGGCATGCCAGCCCCACACACCCAAACCCCCACCGTCGTACGAACGTTCGCGCAGCGCTTCTCTGCCACCCGGCGCGGTGCCCGCCTCGCCCGCCTGCTGGCGGCGCACCAGCTCGCCGAGTGGGGCCACCCCCACGGCACCGAGACCCACGACACCGTTGTCCTCGTCGTAGCCGAACTCGCGGCGAATTCCGTCCTCCACGGCCGCGTCCCCGGAAGGGACTTCGGCCTGTCCCTGTCCCGCGACGAGAGCCGGGGCGTCCTCCGGATCGAGGTGACCGACACCCACCCCGCCCAGCCGGTGCGAAGGACGCCAGGCCCGGACGAGGACCAAGGCCGTGGCCTGGTCCTCGTCGACGCGCTCGCCGCCCGATGGGGCGTCTGCGATCGGGTCGGCCCGGGCAAGACCATCTGGGCCGAGTGCGCCATGCGCCTGGGCTTTGAGGCGTCGGGTACTCGACCACGCGCCGATTAGGCGCCGGCACCTGGCCCCGCGCGCCGGTGGGCGGGGTCCCGAAGGTCGGGGGCTGGGCTCCTGGGCACGGAACGCGGCTGGGAGTCGATCACCCGGGACGCTGTTGCGCATAGCCTGGGTGCTCACGCCGAGCCTTGCCTTGGGAGGGACTTCCGGATGCCCAGAACTACCCAGCTGCGCACCTACACCGTCCGTGACGGCCTGCTCGACGAGTGGGTTGAGCGGTGGCGCGAGGAAATCGTCCCGTTGCGACTTGAGTTGGGGTTCACCATCGGTGGGGCGTGGGTCGACCGCGAGCGTAACCAGTTCGTCTGGCTGATTTCCTACGACGGTCCGGAGACGTTCGCCGACCGTAACGCGATGTACTGGGCGTCACCCGCTCGCGAGGCCATGAACCTTGCCCCGGACGACTACCTGCTGCACACCGACGACCGCACGGTCGAAGTGCAGTACTGACCGCAGAGGCGGGGACTATGAAGGAGGGAGCGGCGGCAGCAGGTGCTGACGCCGTTCCTCCTCGCTCAGCGTGCGGAAGACCCGTCCCCGGGCGTGTGCTTCGAGCCGGTCGAAGTCGGGGTCGGCGGACCACACGCGGGCTGTTCCGTCGTAGGAAGCCGTGAGCAGCCTCGTACCGTCCTGTGACCAGGCGGCCGACGTCACTTTGTCCTGGTGGACGCCGACGATCGCGATCTCCTCGAAGGTGGCGGAGGACCACACCCGTACGGTGCGGTCGTCGGAGCCGGTGGCGATGAATCTGCCGTCGGGGGACCAGGCGACGGCGCGGACCCGCCCCTCGTGGCCTTTGAGGACATCGATTCGGCGTCCTGTGGCCACGTCCCACACCGCGGCCGTCCAGTCGCCGGAGGCCGTCGCGACCCGACGCTCGTCCGGCGCCCAGGCGACATCGTCCACATAGTTGTCGTGGCCGCGCAGCACGGTGAGCTGACGGTTCTCGCTGACGTCCCACAGCCGACAGGTGCGATCGTCGGAGGAGCTGGCGAGCATCCGGCCGCTGGGTGACCACGCGATACGGCCGACCCAGTCCTGGTGCCCGGTGAGGGTCTGCAGTTCGGTACCTCCCTGCGCCGAACGGATGCGAACGGTGCCGTCGTGCCCGCCGGTGGCGATGCGGCGGCCGTCCGGGGACCAGGCGCAGGCTTCGACCACCTCGCCCCGGTGTTCGAACTGGACATTGCCCGCATCGTCTGTCACACGGAAGACGCCGTCATTGGTACTGAGAGCGAGCCGGTTGGTCTGTGGCGACCAGTCCACGCTCCAGACCCGGTCGCCGAACGGCGCCGTACGCCCCGTGGGAGCCCCGATGGCCGCGTCCCACACGCGCACGGTGCCGTCGTCGGAGGCGGTGGCGAGACGGGCTTCATCGGGGGACCACACTGCCTGGTTCACGGGCCCGGTGTGCCCATGGGCGAGTACCTGCTCGGCTCCTCGCGGCCGTAGGTCCCACACGATTCCAGTGCCGTCGGTCGAACTCGTGGCCAGCTGTGTGCCCGTGGGTGACCAGGTCACTCCCCAGACGGTGTCGGTGTGGCCACGCAGTACGGCCAGGACCTTCGCGTCCTCGGTGCTGACGACGCGTACGGTCTGGTCGGACGAGGCAGAGGCCAGCATCCGACCGTCCGGGGACCAGGCCAGACTCCATACGTAGTCGGTGTGTCCGCGAAGGAGGAGCCGCAGGTCACCTGTCTCCGCGTCCCAGATGCGGGCGGTGTGGTCGCCGGATCCTGTGGCGATGGAGCATCCGTCGGGAGACCATGCGATGCCCTCGACAAAGTCCGAGTGGCCGGTCATGGTCGTCGCAACCGTGCCTGTTGCCAGGTTCCAGACGATTGCTGTCTGGTCGTGAGAGACGGAGGCGAGTCGGGTGCCGTCCGGGGACCACGCCACGCCCCAGACGTCGTCGCGATGTCCGCGCAGTTCGTGTACGAGTGTGGCTGTTTCGGCTTCCCAGACGCGTACGACACAGTCCTTCCACGTGGCGGCGAGATGTCTCCCATCGGGCGACCACGCCACCTGCCTGCCGGCCTCCACTGGCCCGGTCAGCAGCCGGACGGGAGCGCCGGAGGTGGCGTTCCATATCCGGACAACGCAGTCTCGGCCCGCAGTGGCGATGTGCGAGGAGTCGGGGGACCAGGCAACCGACTCCACCATGGCACCGTCGGAGGGGAGGACGAGCAGGGCCTGTCCGGAGCGGGCGTCGAAGACCCGGCCAGTGCCGTCCCGCGACGCCGTGGCCAGCCGCTGCCCGTCGGGGGACCAGGCGATGTGGCGGACCGTGTCCGTGTGTCCGTCGAGCCGGATACGAAGATGGCTGGACGCCAGCGCAGTCATCAGACCCCGGCGAGCCGACGGCGTCGGAGTGCACTCGTCGAGCGCGGTGAGCGACAGGAGAATAGCTCGCTCCGGCTGGGTCTCCGCGCTGCCGAGCACCTGCCGACCGATGCTGTCGGAGACCCGGCGAAGGAAGGCCTGATCACGTCGCTGGGAAGAATGGACGAGTGCTCGTGCCGGACCGGAGGCTTGCCCCGCCTCTTCCAGCGCTGCCAGCCAGCTTTGTGCCAGGGACAGTCGTTCCCCGGTCAGCAGGTAGTCGTCGCTGCGTCCTGAATGCTCCCAGTCCTCGGCCCACCGCTCCAGCTCGGCGCGTTCGCGCAGCCGCTCGACACGTGCTTCGACCTCTTGCCTCAGGGGAGCCCACCGGCGGAACAGCGCCTCGTGCGTCACTTCGGCATAGGGCTCCTGGCCGGACAGTGCGTCGCCGCCCGCGCCGGACCGCAGCAACCGCGCATCTACGAAGGCATCCACGACATGGCGCTCCCGCTCGTCGAGCTCGGACAACGGCACACGCCGACGGGCCACTTCCTGCCCCTGGACCGTGACGAATCTGAGGAGCACTCGGAGTACGTGGTCGATTCCGTCCCCCGGACCGAGCTCCGCGACAGTGTTGTCCGCCTGCCGCGACAGAGCGCCTGCCACACCGCCGAGGCGGCGGTACAAATCCTCGGTGACCGTCTCTCCCGGGCCGGAGGCGAAGTAGAGCTCCTGCAGGAGATAGGCGAGCAACGGCAGGGCATCGTCGGTACCCGTCTCGTCCACGATCGTGTCGACCACGCCAGGAGCGAAGGAGAGATCCACCAGCGCTCCAGGGCGCTCCACCACCTGAGCCAACTGGCCTCTGCTCAACGTTCCGATGGTGATGGGGTGCTGGACGACCTCGGCGTGCCCAGTGCCAAGGAGCCGCCCCAGGAAGTCGACCCGGAGTGTGGCCAGTACGTGGATACCGGAATCCTGTTCCACACAGGAACGGAGCGCTTCTAGGAACTGCGCCCGCTCCCGTTCGCCGGCGAGAGTGACCACCTCCTCGAACTGGTCGATCACAAGCAACGTCCGACGGAATCGGCCGTCGCGAAGCCTCGACAACTCCGTACCCAGCGAACCCGGGCCCTGGCGCAGACGGCGCAGGACAGCGCTCACCGGTTCCTGCCCTCCACCGGCTGCCACGATTGTCGAAGCCAGGGCGCCGAGGGGGTTCGGCCCGGGGGAGAAGGCGGGCAGGACCGTCCAGCGCCGGTCCCGCAGTCGCGGCATCACACCGGCTCTGACCAGCGAGGACTTTCCGCTGCCTGAAGCTCCGACGAGCACCAGAAACCGGTCGGCAGGCCGCTGTGGCGAGGTGTGCAGCCTGCGCGTCAATTCGGCTGCCTGCGCCTCTCTGCCGAAGAAGACCGCCGCCTCGTCCTCCACGAAGGCGTCAAGACCGGGGTAGGGCACCCGATCGCGTGGCCATTGCACCGGCGGCGGCGCGGGATTCTCCAGCCGGTACACGACGACTTGCCCGACCACCATGGCGACGATCAGCAGGCCGATGGCGGGTACGGACGCCCGCTGAATGGCCTGGAACAACCAGGGCGCGTCCTCCGTACCGGTGGCGTAGTTGGTAGCGATGCCGAGCAGGCTCGCGACAAGCACCAGCATGATCTGCAACGCAAGTTGCATGCGATGCCTCATGAAGCAGCTACCGATACGTCGTCGTTTCCCCGCAGCACTGCACGTCCCCCTCAAGCCGCCGCAAAACATCATCGAACGTGGCGAAGTCGATCTCAACAGCATGTGACAGAACAAGCCACGGTCCTCAGCGCCTGCCACCACCCAACCGAATGTCCTGATTCCACGCGTCGCTCCTGCCATTCGCCCCCGTCTTGCACACCATGTCGTAACAGCGCCAGAACCAGGTGCTGTTCTTCCGGCGGCGCAGTTCGATGCTCGTGCCGCCGCAGCGGGCGCACTTCGGCGGGCGGGTGAACAGCTCGGCGTGCTCGTGTTCCAGCAGTTTGCGGGCGAAGTGGCCGCCGCGCATCGTCAGCATCACCTCGCGGGTCCAGGACTGGGACAGGGTGTTGAGGCTGCCGATCATCACCGTCTGCTCGTCGATCACCGCGATCTTCTGGTGCATGACGTTGACCGGGATGACTGTGTGGACGACGGCCCGGAGGTCGGCGATGAGGCTCTGGTTGGCCGGGCGGGCCTGGAGCTGGTCCGTGTCGTCGCGGAGGAACACGGTGACGCGTACGCCGCGTTCGGCGGCGTCGCGCAGCAGGGGCAGGATGCCGCGTACGCGCTTCGCCACCCAGGGTGCCCACAGCCACAGCGAGGCACGGGCCTTGCGGATCTCGTCCTCGAACGTGCTGAAGAAGGTCAACTCGTCGTCGATGCCGGTCACTTCGACATGCCTGGCCAGGACATCGGCCAGGGCCGCGCCGAAACCTCCCAGGTTCCGTTCGTTCTCCTGGGGAGGCGTGATCAGGTGGTTGGCCCGCAGCCGCCGTACTCCGTGGGTGTTGACCAGCGCGGCCAGGTGCGCGAAGACCGTGCCGTCCTTCGCGGCTTCGATGCGCTCCCAACTGCCGATGACATAGAGGCGGGTCTGGGCGCGGGTCGCCGCGACATTGAACAGGCGCACACCGTCCCGCAGCCAGTCGGAGGCGCCCGGCCCCCGGTGCGCCATCGACATCCACAGGTCCCTGCCGTCGGCGCCCTCGACCGTGTCGAAGACGACGACGGGGAACTCCCGCCCCTGGAAACGGTGTGCCGTGCCCACCTCCGCGAGCGGGCCGCCGCCGCTCTCCACGTCCCGCAGGGCCTCAAGGGTCGCGTCCGACTGGGCGCCGTACGGCGTGACGATGCCCGTCTCCTCACCCTTCGCGCGGTGGTACTCCACCAGCGCCCTGGCGATCAGCGACCCGGCCGGCCACCAGCCGCTGCGGCTGCCCGTCAGGTGGGGCCTGGCCAGTTCGTGGAGCCCGTCGGTGTCGACGATGACGATCTCGGGGTCGTCCTCGGGCCTGGGCGCCGCGGTCTGCTTGCCGCCCTCCAGCATTCCCCCGTACGCGAGCGAGTTGGCCAGCCGCATCACCGCCGGACCGAAGCGGTGCTGCTGGACGAGGGCGACGCAGGCCGGATGACGTCGCGCGTCCTCCGGGTCCCGTATACCGCAGTGCTGGAAGACGTCCGGGAGCAGCCAGCGTTTGACGTCCGGGCGGTCGAGGTCCTTGAGCTGCGACTCGATGACCGGGCCGAGCTGCATGAAGTCACCCAGCAGGACGGCCGTGCGGGTCGCCTTCGCCGTCGCGAGGATCACCTCGGGCAGGGTCGCCGCGCCCGCCTCGTCGACCAGGACGACGTCGTACGGGCCCTCGAAGACCGCCTTGTTGGTGCGGAACCGGGCGAGGGTGGTGGCCACCAGCCTGGCGCCCTTGATGATTTCGCCCTGGGCATTGCGGGAGAGGCGTTCGTACTCCTCCTGGACCTGCTGGAACTGCTCCTCCAACGAGGCTCGTTGGGCGGCGTCGGCTGTCACCTGGGGGCGTAATCGCTCGGCGCGGGCGTGCCCGGTCGGCCAGTTCTGCCGCTCGGCGAGGGCGGTCAGCGCCGCTGCCTCCTGGGCGCGGAGTACAGCCTTCTCCAGGCGGGTGGCTTTGTCGCGGCGGGCGGTCACGAGTTCCAGGGCCGACTTGACGGTGGACTGCGCCAAGGTGAGTGCCTGCTCCAGCGTGTTGATCTGCTGAGGGGTGTGGGCGATGCCGGCGACAAGGGCTGTCACCTCGGTCTCCAGCGCGGTGATGTGCGCGTTCGCCGTGATGCGTGCGGCCTTCGCCGCACGGCGCTCGCGGGCCGCGTCTTCAGCCGTGATGGCCAGCTGATCGCGGATTTGCTGCCGTTTCTCACGGGCGCGCCACCGTGCCATGGAGCCCTTGGCGTCGAGTTCCTTCGCCTCTTCCCGCAGATCGCGGAGGTAGTCGTCGGTCATCAGGACGTCGGCCTCCTTCCGCTCCGCTGCTCTGAGGATGCGGGTCTGCTCCTTGCGCAGACGGTCGACCTCGGCCCACCCTCGGCGCGACGCCTCCGCCTCTTCGCTGCGCCGCCGGGCCGTCTCCGCCGCTGTTCGCACCGAGTCCCGTAGCGCCACGGCCTCCTCCGCCAGAGCCGCGGCCTCGGTCGCCCTGTCCTGCACGGAGACCGGATCCTGGCCGGGCGTGCGCAGCAGCTTCAGCGCGTCGAAGTACGCCGTGGGATCGAAGCGCACGAGTGCCGTGTCCAGCGCGGCCAGTTCCGCCGCACGCGCGCGGATGCCCACCAGCGCCGCCTCGATCCGGCTACGGCGCTCGGCCGTCTCCGCGAGACGCTCGCGGACCATGAGCGGCAGCGACACCTCGGGGTTGTCGGCCACCTCCCGCAGTTGCGGAGGGCCCACCCGCACGACGTCACCGGGGCCGTGCCGGTTCTCCTTCACCACGCCCAACAGGGCGTTGTCCACCGCGATGTTGGTGGCGGAGACCAGCAGCACACGCTCTCCCCGGGCGATCAGGTCACCGATGGCCCGCTTCAGAACCGTCGTCTTGCCTGTGCCCGGCGGACCCCACACCAGATGGACACCCTGGCCGAGACACGCGCGGTAGGCATCACCCTGGGCGGGATGCAGCCCGGGAGGGTCGGGATCGGGGGAGGATGTACCGCCGATCGAGCCGGCAGCCAGCGCGTTCGCCAGCGGGGCCTCGCCCAGCCCCGCGATGCCGTCGCGCAGAGCCTCGACGAGGAAGGTCGGCGGCTGCTTGAGCATCCACAGATACGGATCCTTGAGGTCGGCGAACTCGGCGACCTTCAGCGTGAGCAGAGAGCCGTTCTGTACGGTCTCCGAGACCGAGAAGCCCTTCGTCTCGATGCCGTCCGGATCCGGGCCCCCGAGGCGCACACTGTCCAGTTGGTCCGGTCCGATGTCGGAGCCGCGCACGTCGACGGCGTACCAGCCGTCCTCCCCGGTGCGGACCGCGCGCCCGACCCGCTGCCAGCGCGGCCGTTTACCCGTACCGCCCATGATCGTGACCAGTTCGCCCAAGGCTGTAGCGATCTCCTCGCGCCACCCCACCTGCCGTCGCCCCCGCTCCCGTTCACCGACGGATCCCGCGCAGACCCTACCCAGCGGGCACCCGCGGTGATCCACCGGGCACGGTGCGATACGGCGAATCCGGCCCGGGAGGCGTCGATGTCGGTCCCACCTGGCAGGATTGGGGAGCGCGAAAGCAGCGCGCGAGACATTGAGCGGAACCGTGCAGTAGACAGCGCGATAGAACAGCGCAGCAGAACAGTGCGGCCGAGAGAGGGACTGATCGCCTGATGCCCACCAGTGAGCTCTTCCTCAAAGATGTCATCGACATCAAGGAGGACGTCCATGCCGGCGACTTCAAGATCGAGCTCTCCCAGGGTTTCACCGAGTCCGACGCGCGGGTGGCCGAGTACGTGGTCACCGAGCAGCTCCAGGAGGCCTTCCGGCAGGCGCTGAGCATCGTGTCGTCCTCCGTCCGGTCGGGCAACTCGCAGGCCGCCTATCTGCACGGTTCGTTCGGCTCCGGCAAGAGCCACTTCCTGACCGTGCTGCACGCCGTGCTGAACAACCACGCCGCGGTGCGCGCCAAGCCTCGGCTCATGGAGGTCGTGGCGCCGCACGACGACTGGCTGCGCCGGAGCCGGTTCCTGATGGTGCCCTACCACCTCGTCGGCTCCGCCGACCTCGACTCCGCGCTCCTCGGTGGCTATGTCCACACCGTCCGCGAACTCCACCCCGACCAGCCACTGCCCGCCGTGTACCGGGCCGACGCGCTCCTCGCCGACGCCCGTACCCAGCGGGAGTTCCTCGGCGACGACGCCAAGTTCCTGCAGTGGCTCGGCAAGGGTGCCGCGGCCCTCGCCCCGACCGGGACCGCCCCCGTGGAGGCCGACCCGGACGACATGCCGATGCTGGACGGCGGAGCGGTGGAGGCGCTGCCCGCCGGGACCTGGACCGGCGCCGACTTCGACCGGGCCTTCGCCGCGAGCGCGCAGGACGACCCGTACCGCGAGAAGCTGGTCGCCGCCCTGCTCAGCGGTCCCATGGCCTCCTACGCACAGGGCGTGCGCGGCGAGGCAAGTGCGTTCGTGCCGCTGGAGAACGGACTCAAGGTCATCTCCCGGCATGCCCAGTCCCTCGGCTACACCGGAGTCGTCCTCTTCCTCGACGAACTGGTTCTGTGGCTCCAGGCGAAGATGGGCGATCAGGACTTCGTCCGCGACCAGGTGCAGCGACTGGTCAAGCTGATCGAGTCGGGGGACAGCGGCCGACCCGTCCCGATCGTGTCGTTCGTCTCCCGGCAGCGTGACCTGTCCCAGCTGATCGGCTCCGATGTCGTCGGGGCCGATATCAGCAACCTCGAGCAGCAGATCGAGTACCTCGCCGAGCGATTCGACGTCGTCGACCTCGAGGACAGCAACCTCGTCGAGATCATCAAGCACCGTGTGCTGTCCCCGAAACCGGGCATGGAGTCGGTGCGCGACGACGCGTTCAAACTGGTCGAGTCGTCCAACGACGAGGTGCGCCAGATCCTCCTGGACGCGCAGGGGCGCACCGAGGCGTCATGGGACGACTTCCGGGAGCTGTACCCGCTCTCGCCGGCGCTGCTCAACGTGCTCGTCGACCTGTCGGGCGCGTTGCAGCGGGAGCGCACCGGCCTCAAGCTCGTGCAGGAACTGCTGCGCCGCCGCCGCGAGGACCTGAAGCTGGGCGAACTCATCCCGCTCGGTGACCTGTGGGACGTCATCATGAAACGCTCCGGCGCGGCGTTCACACCCCGGCTGCGCAAGGATGCCGAGATCGCCGGAGACTTCCACGAGCGGGTGCGCGAGGAACTGCTGCGCAAGTACAAATCTCCCGACGACAAACGGTTCCAGGCCGACGAGCGGTTGATGAAGACCCTGCTCCTGGCGGCCCTCGCACCCAACGTGCCCGCGCTGACCCGGCTGAACGGCACCAGGCTCGCCGCGCTGAACCACGGCTCCATCCGCACCCGGGTAGGTGACGCCGGCTCCGTCGCCGCCAAGCGGCTGCGGGAGCTGCAGATCACCTTCGACAGCGAGTTGCGCAGCGAGGGCGACCGCGCCGACCCCGTCTTCCACCTGCATCTTTCCGATGTCGACGTCGAACCGCTCCTCGAAGAGGTCCAGGGCGTCGCCGACCAGCTCGGCTACCGACGGCAGTGGATCAAGGACCAGCTCTGGCGCGAGCTCGGCATCCAGGACACCCAGCCCTTCGTCTGTGAACGGGACGTCGTCTGGCGCGGCACCAAACGGACCGTCGAGTTCATCTTCGGCAATGTGCGCGACACACGCCTGCCCGACGACGAGTTCGCGCCCCAGCAGCGCGGAAACCTCCGCATCGTCTTCGACTACCCCTTCGACGAGGGCGACCACGGACCGGTCGAGGACCTCCAGCGCGTCGCCAAGCTTCAGCGGGCGGGCCGACGCGAACCCACGCTCGTCTGGCTGCCCGACTTCCTCTCCGAGCAGACCTCCCGGCAGCTCGGCCGCCTGCTGAAGATCAACTATCTGCTGGAACGCGACCGGCTCGACGAGCACACCGCGACCCGCCCCGTCGAGGAGCGGGCACAGATCCGCAACCAGCTCAAGGTGTCCCGCGACAACATCAGCGGCCACCTCACCGAGGCCCTGCTCCAGTTGTACGGGATCAACCGCGCCGAACCGGAGATCGTCGGGGCGACCGTGCCCGACGGGCAGCATCTCGTGTCCCTGCAACCGGGGTTCACCCGCACCCGGCCGGAGCCGTCGGTCGGCTTCGAGCAGAACCTGCTGCTGCTCGCCGACGGCATGTTCGCCGCCCGCTACCCCAAACACCCCGACTTCGACCCCCGGCTGACCCGCAAGGCCATCACACTGCGCGAGCTCAAAACCACCATGGAGTGGATCACCCGTGCGATGGCGGACGGATCCCGGCGGGTCGTCGTGGACAGCCATCACCTGCCCGTCGTCCGGAAGATCGTGCACGCGCTGGGCCTCGGCGAGGTCCACGACGGCCCGCTCAACGTGACCAACGACTGGCGGCTGCGCATCAACAAGAAGGCCGCCGAGACCCCCGACACGAACGAGGACCTGGCGGTCGAGACGATCCGCGGCTGGATCACCCAGCTCGGCTACGAAGGCCTCGACCGCAACGTCGGCAACCTGATCATCGCCACCTACGCACTGCTCGACGACCGGACCTGGATCTACCAGACCCAGGAGGCCCCGCAGGCCCCCGAACTGGACCGGATCGTCCCCGGCTACGGCCTGCGCGCCGTAGCCCTCCCCGACGAGGACACCTTCGCCACCGCGCTGCGACGCGCCGGAGCGATCTTCGGGCAGAGCGTGTCGCCCGTCCTCTTCGCCAGGAACGTCGCGCGGCTCGCCGCACAGGTGCGCACCGTCGCCGACGAGCACCGGGCGGCGGTGGGGGAGACCCGGTCGCTGCTCCACGACAACGCCATACGGCTCGGCCTCGAAGGACCCGGTGGCGCGGACGCACCGCGGCTGAAATCCACCAAGGCCGCCGCCGACCTGATCGCCAGACTGCTGCGCACCGGTGACGCGACACTCTTCGCCCAGGAACTGGCGGGCGCCACCTATGAGGTGACGGACAGTCAGATCGGTGCGGCCCTCAAGCAAGCCCCGGAAGTGCTGCGGGTGCTGCGGGACACCGACTGGTCCGACCTGGAGATGGTCCGCGACCTCGCGGGCCGGGACGACAGCGTCGGCGACCGCGCGACGCGACTGCTCGACAACGTACGGCGGGCCGCGAACGCCCATGAGGAGGACGAGTCGCTGATCCCCGTGCTGGGCTCGCTGCAGGAGTCCGCCGTGGCCCTGATGAGGGAGGCCACCCGGCTCGCCCAGGCCGCCCGGCCCGTCGAGCCCGCCCCGCGCGCCGAGCCGACCGCGGAGGACGTACGTCTCACCGAGCACGGCACACCTCCGGTGGCCGCAGGTGCGGGCGCATCCTCGAGCGCCACGTCCGTGGAGCCGGTCCGGAACCCGAGCCACGACCCGGTGACGCGGGACCCACGGCTGCTCTTCTCGGCCGAGCCGGCCGTCGCCGCTGCCGCGTACGTCGTCGAACCCACCCGGCTCGAGGCCACGCTGGCCGCGACCGTCGACGGGCTCAGCGGTGAGATCCGCCGCTTCCTGGCCGCGAACCCCGGCACCCGTGTTCAGGTCACCTGGCGGGCCGTCGAAAACGCTCCGGACGGGCTCGCCACGGAGGAGTCCAATGCAGACAGCGACGACGAGACGGGGACCGGACACTGATGGCACAACTGCCGCAGGTGGGTCGGCGCACCGTCGAGGCGCTGCTCGACCGGCACGCCAAGAAACTGGCCGACCACAGCCTCATGCTGGTCCACGGGCGGTACGCGGCCGGCTCGGCCACCACCTTCACCGCTGAAGTCGGCAAGCAGACCCGGCGCGTCACCGTACGCGACGAGTCCTCCGTCCTCGGCATCCTCGCCACCTGGCACAGCCACCGCGACGAGGCCGCGCCAGGCGACCTGCTGGTCGTCACGACCGGCGTCGACGACGACCAGCTCGGCTGGGACGTGCGAGGACACGCGGTGCACCGGCGCACCCTCACCGTCGAGAAAGCCGAGATCGTGATGCAGCGGTTCGGGGCGACGGGGTTGGACGTGCGCATGTACCGCGAGGACTGGCTGCTCCAGGCCCTCGTCGACGCCGAACCCACCGGACAGGGATGGCCGCGCATCGCAGGCGTGCTCACCCGGGACGCCGCGCTGCGCGCCCTGGTCGTCGAGCGCCTCGGCCTCGATCACCCGGACGTCTCGCCCAACTCGACGGTGGAACCCGCCGTCGACGCCGACGCGCTGCTCGCCTGGTCGCGCACCCCGGCAGGACCCCGGCGCTTCGCCGAACTCGCCGACACCGAACGCGCGGAGCTGAAGAAGTGGCTCGGCGAGGTCGCCGGTCCCGCCGTGTCCGTCCTGCTCTCCCTCGCCGAGACCGGGCGAGGACACGACGCCATGGCACTCGGCCTGCTCGGCGCCGCGCTGCGCGACCCGGGGGCAGGCCCCGACGTGGTCCTGGCCGTCGGTGGGCTGTTCGGCCAGGCAGGGCCCCGCAGAGGCGAACTCGGCGCCTTCACCGATGCGGTGGAGGGCACTCTCCTGCGCTGGATCGGCGAGGCCACGGGGTCCGTCGACGCACGGCACAAGGTCTTCGCCGTGCTGCAGCGCGCCGACGAACTCGCCCACGACGCCGGGCTCACCGGGGGCCTCGTCGGTAGCCGCTTCCTCCCGTCCAGCTTCGCCGCCCAGCTCTCCACCGTCGTCGAGGCCGCCCGCACGTCGCCCGCCCAGGGCGAGGCCGCGCTCGCCGATCTGGCCGGGCACGCGCTGGTGGGACTCTTCCGCGACCGCGTGCGCGTCGCGGAGATGGCCGTGCGCCTCGCACGGTGGCTGCGTCAGGGAGCGCCCGCCGTGACTTCCGTGGCCGCGGGCGTGCGCGAGCACGCCGCCGAGTGGGGATGGGCCGACCGGGCACTCTCCGTACTCTGGGCCGGCGACCCAGGCGGCGACCCGGCCGCCGCGCAGAGCCTGCGCGAGCTCTACGAGGACGGGCGGGCACAGCGCGACCACCTGGACGAGCAGTTCGCCCGGTACCTGGCCAAGTGGGTCCCGAACGCCACGGCCCAACAGCCCGGAGGCTGCCTGGTCGTCGAGAACGTCCTCGACACCGTCGTACGTCCCCTGACAACCAGCGGGGCGCCCCTGGTGATCGTCCTCGACGGAATGAGCAGCGCCGTCGCCGCGCAACTCGGCGAAGAGGCCGAACGCGAAGGCTGGCGGGAGATCGTGCCGCGGCCCGCCGCAGGCGAACGGCCCACACGCCTCGCAGCCGTCTCCATGCTGCCCTCGGTCACCCGGACAAGCCGGGCGTCCCTGCTCACCGGTACGGCGGTCCAGGGAGGGCAATCCACGGAAGCCTCCGGATTCGCCGCGTTCTGGAAGAAGCGGCGCAAGGACGCGGCCCTCTTCCACAAGGCCTCGATAGGGGGCGACGCCGGCCACTTCCTCGCCCAGGAACTGACCGCCGCACTCGCCTCCGACGCGGTCGTCGGCGTCGTCCTCAACACCATCGACGACGCCCTCGATTCCGGCCAGCAGGGACAGCGCACTGTGTGGTCCCTCGGCGACATCACCTACCTGCGCGAAATGCTGGCCGCCGCCCGCAGCTACGCACGTCCCGTCGTACTCGTCGCCGACCACGGCCACATCATCGACCGCGGTCGCGGCGAAGCGACCCCTGCCGCCGACGGTGGCGGATCGGCGCGCTGGCAGCCGGGCAGCCATGCCGACGAGGGCGAAGTGGTCCTGAGCGGACCCCGCGTCCTCGAAGGGAACGGCAGCATCACCACGCCATGGCGCGAGGACATCCGCTACGCCGCACGCCGCGCCGGCTACCACGGTGGTGCTGCCCTCGCCGAGGTCACCGTTCCCGTCCTCGTCCTTGTTCCCTCGACGGAGCTCGCCCCGCGCGACTGGGAACCGCTGCCCCGCGAACAGGCCGCGCCCTCCTGGTGGCAGGCCACCGCCGCCGGCCTTGTGGAGGCGGGAGAACCGGAGCAGGAGAACACCACGCAGCCCAAGCGCAGGCAGGCGAAGCCCGCCCGCCAGCAGGGCGAGGGCCTGTTCGGCAACGAGGACGTCATGGGGCCCGAGCCGGCGCCGGAGACACCCACCGCGCCTGCCACCCTCGGCGGACGCGTGGTCGCGAGCGAGGTGTACGAGGCGCAGAAGGAGTACGTCCGTAAGGCGCCCGAGAGCAAGGTCGTCGCAGCAGTCATCGACGCGCTCGCCGCTGCCGGGGGCACCATGTCGCCGGCCGCCCTGGCCGCCGCGATCTCGGCGACCGGCCGGGTGCGACGTAACATCGAGGGCTTCGTCGCCACCGTGCAGCGCCTGCTCAATGTCGAGGGATACCCGGTACTGGGCTTCGTCGACGCCGGGCACGCCGTGAAACTCGACATCGCTCTGCTCCGGGACCAGTTCCTGTCCAACAAGGAGACACCATGACCGCGGCGGCTTCGGCCAGCGCCGTCCGGCTGCGCGAGGTGATCGACGCACTGCGGCGCGGCACGGTCCCACAGTCAGGTCTCGACCTGCTCGCCGTGGGCCTCGGCCGGTTCGAGGCCGCGCTCGACGACGACCTGGCCGCCACCGCACGAGGCGGCGCGGCCTTCCACGCCATCCGTGGCGAGTATGGATCCGGCAAGACCTTCTTCGCACGGTGGCTCGCGGAACGGGCCAAACGGTCCGGGCTGGCCACCGCCGAGGTTCAGATCTCAGAAACCGAAACCCCCCTGCACAGGCTGGAGACGGTCTACCGGAGGCTCACCGAACGCCTGACGACCGCCACGCACCAGCCCAGCGCCCTACGGCCGGTCATCGACTCCTGGTTCTACACCCTGGAGGAGGAGGTCCTCGACGCCGGTGAGACGGACGAGGACGACGAGGCGTCGCTCGCCGCCGCCGTCGATGTGCTGATGGAACGCAGACTCGCCGACGTCGCCAGGACCACCCCCGCCTTCGCCGCCGCACTGCGGGGCTACCGACGGGCCGTGACCGCCGGGGACGGGGCGACCGCCGAAGCGCTCATCGCCTGGCTCGGCGGCCAGAAGTCGGTCGCGGCCTCCGCCCGCCGCAGCGCGGGCGTCCGCGGCGACCTCGACCACTTCGCGGCCCTCGGTTTCCTGCAAGGGCTGCTCACCGTGCTCCGCGACTGCGGCCACCCCGGTCTCCTCCTCGTCCTCGACGAGATCGAGACCCTGCAACGGGTTCGCGGCGACGTCCGTGAGAAGGGCCTCAACGCACTGAGGCAACTCCTGGACGAAATCGACGCGGGCCGCTTCCCGGGGCTCTTCCTGGTCATCACGGGAACTCCGGCGTTCTACGAGGGCCAGCAGGGCGCGCAGCGGCTGCCACCGCTCGCCCAACGCCTCGCCACCGACTTCACGACCGACCCGCGCTTCGACTCCCCGCGCGCGGTCCAACTGCGACTGGCGGGCTTCGACCTGCCGCAGCTCGGCGAACTCGGCCGTACCGTACGGGACTTGTACGTGCAGATCGCCCACAGCCCGGGGCGCGTCGCCGACCGGGTCGACGACACGTACCTGATGGAGCTGGCCGAGGCCGTCACCGGCGGACTCGGCGGAAACGTCGGCATCGCGCCCCGCGTGTTCCTGCGCAAGCTGGTCGCCGACGTCCTCGACCGGGTCGACGAGTTCGACGACTTCGACCCGCGCAAGCACTACGCACTCACCGTCACCGCCTCCGAACTCACCGAAACCGAGCGCAACGCGGCCGCGGCCGGGGCCGGCGACGCAGGCGCCATCGAACTGGAGCTGCCGTGAGCGCCGGGAATCTGGATCCGGCGCTCATTCACCACATCGTCAACACCCTGGGCTGGCGGAGCCTGCGCACGCTCCAGGAAGAAGCCGTCACCCCGCTGGTCTGCGGAGACGACGCCATCCTGCTCGCGCCCACCGCAGGCGGCAAGACCGAGGCGGCTGCCTTTCCGCTGCTGACCCGGATGATCGGCGAACGGTGGAGCGGCACCTCCGTGCTCTACGTCTGCCCGCTGAAGGCCCTGCTCAACAACCTGCTGCCGAGGCTGGAGACCTACACTTCCTGGCTCGGTCGCAGCGCGGCCCTGTGGCACGGGGACACCACGGCCGGTGCCCGCAAACGGATCCTCTCCGCTCGGCCCGATGTACTGCTCACCACACCGGAATCGCTCGAAGCAATGCTGGTGAGCGTCAACGTCGACCACACCTCGTTCTTCTCGGGACTGCAGGCCGTTGTCGTCGACGAGGTGCATGCCTTCGCCGGAGACGACAGGGGCTGGCATCTCCTCGCCGTACTGGAAAGACTGCAGCGCGTAGCGGGCCGCCCGGTTCAGAGGGTCGGCCTGTCGGCGACTGTCGGCAACCCGGACGCACTGCTCGAATGGCTACAGGGCTCGGGGGCGGCCAAACGGCCGGGGCAGGTGATCGCTCCGCACCTTGCCGAGCCCACACCCGCGACAACCAGTGCCGCAACGTCCGTACCGCCGGGAGACATCCAGCTCGACCATGTCGGCTCGCTCGACAACGCGGCCACCGTCATCGCCGCCCTGCACCGCGGTGAGAAGCGGCTCGTCTTCTGCGAATCACGGCGATTTGTCGAGGAGCTGGGAGAGAAGCTGCGGGCGAAGGGTGTAACGACGTTCCTCTCCCACGCCTCGCTGTCGCTCGACGAACGCAGGCGCGCCGAAGCGGCCTTCGCCGAGGCCCGTGACTGCGTCATCATCTCCACAAGCACCCTGGAACTCGGGATCGACGTCGGTGACCTGGACCGCGTCATCCAGATTGACGCACCCGCCTCGGTCGCCTCTTTCCTCCAACGCCTCGGCCGCTCCGGACGACGCGAGGGAACCGCACGCAACTGCCTCTTCCTCGCGCTCGACGAGGACGGGTTGCTGGAGGCCGCGGGGCTGCTTCTGCCATGGTCGCAGGGCTGGGTGGAGCCCGTCGTGGCACCGCCTGAGCCACGGCACATCGTCGCCCAGCAACTCCTTGCCCTGTGTCTGCAGGAGCATCGTGTCGGTGAGCACCTATGGCAGGAATGGTGGAACGGACTCGGCCCGTTCGGCACGTCCGCCGAACCGATCGTGCGCCACCTTGTCGACTCGGGGTACCTGGAGCGGGACGGCGGCATGCTGTTCATCGGCCCGGAAGCCGAACGACGCTTCGGGCACCGCCACTTCATGAACCTCACCGCCGTGTTCACTGCGCCACCGCAGTTCACCGTCCTGCAGGGGCGCTCCGAGATCGGCCGCACAGACCCCAGCCTGCTCACCGAACGGGTCGACGGCCCGCGACGTCTGCTGCTGGCCGGGCGGAGCTGGCAGGTCACCTACATCGACTGGCGTCGCAGGCGTTGCTTCGTCGAACCCGTCGACGGTGGCGGCAAGGCGAAGTGGAGCGGGGCCGGGTTCGGCCTGGCCGGGTCCTACGAACTCACTCGCGCGGAACGCCGGGTCCTCCTGGGCGAGGAGCCGCCCGTCAACCTGACGCAGAGGGCGAGCAACGCACTGCGGAAGGCACGCGAGGAGTACATCGAGCGGGTTCACCCCGGCGGCACTTTGATCATCCGTGATGCGGGCGGCCACCTGCGCTGGTGGACCTGGGCCGGGCACCGCACGAACGCCACGCTCGCCGCGACCCTCGACGAGATCACCGTCCCGGCGCAGCACATCAACGACCGCTGGATCCGCCTCCGGGAGGACGTGACCGCGCGCAGCTGGAGCGAGGCGACGAGAGACGCGACGGACCGCCTGTGCCTCCCGTCCGTTGATGAACGGGCACTGCGCGGCATGAAGTTCAGCGAGGCCCTTCCACCACGCCTCGCCGAGGCGACGTTGGCGGCCCGCCTGGCCGATACGGAATCCGCCGCTGCTGTGCTTGCCGAGCCCGTGCGCTTCCTCTCGTACGACCGCTGACATCATAGTTTCGCTTCGGCTTTGCACTATATGACCCTCCGGCTGAGCGTCAAGCTTGGCGTAGTGACGCTCGTTTGACGCTTTCGGCTGTCCGAGGCTTATGGCGAGTGCTGTAAAAGGGTTCTTGACCTGCGAATTCGCTTCAGGAGGGTTGGCCGACACCTTTCCGATGACGCATCATGTGGAGTGTGTCGCCATCCTCGAGCCGGTGGCAAAGGGTGTCTGACCTGCTGTTTTAGTCGAAGTCGTACACCGTGAAGTCAGTCACCGGGCGGTAGCCGATCCGCTGGTACAGGCTGTTGCTGGTGGGGTTGGACAGGTCCGTGAACAGCAGCACCTCCGTTGCGCCCGCCGCCAGTGCCGCCCGGCTCACCTCGATCGTCGCGGCGCCCGCGTAGCCGTGGCCGCGCAGGTGGGCCGGGGTGTAGACGGGGGTCACCCGGATCTGGCCGGCGACCATCGGGGTGACGCCCGCCATGGAGACGGCTGTGCCGTCCGGGGTTTCCCAGAACGTGACGCGTCCGTGGGCGATGCGCGTGTCCGCCCATGAGCCGCTGTCCTCTGCGGGAGTTCCTCCGATGTCGGCGACGAACTCGCGTTTCCAGCGCATGAGTTGCTCGCGGTCCTGCTCACCCGCGATTCGACCTCGGCCCTCCGGGAACCGCTCCGGTGGTGTGAGCCTGCCGAGTCGGTACAGGCGCTCCCGCTTGTGGAGCGTCGGTGTCGCGCCGGTGTGCCGCTGCCAAGCCTCGGCGAAGGCGGTGGCGGTGTCGTGGTCCGCCATGACGCCGGGGAGGGGGCGGCCCAGGCCGGCGAGGTGGGCGGCGAGGGTGTCGGCCTCCTCGGGAGTGAGGGGGGTCGGATTCAGACGCTGGGGCGGGGTGCGGAAGAAGGTCGCCCGGACCTGGCCCGCCCGCTCCAGCAGGCCGAGGACGGGGGCTTTGGCGCCGTACGCGTCCGACCCGCGCGTGCGTAGCGTCTCGGTCACCGTCAGTGGGAGGGTATGCAGGGCGGGGCGCGAGTGCAGGAAGTCTCCTGCGCGGGCTAGGAATTGGTCGACGTCATCGGTGAGGTGCCAGGCATCCGGGCGCATGCCTCATGATTCCGCGCGTTCACGGACTGCGCCCGTGGGTTTCCGGCGGTGGCGATGTTGGAGTCGCCGACGTCTTCCGTCCGCGTCCCGCTCCGGTTGGTGGCCGGTGCGGGGCGTGGACCAAGGGATCGCCGTGGCGCGGCAAAAGGCTCGCCGTGTCACAGAGAGTGGTGGACGGCCACCGCCAACTGGGCGTCGATGGCCTCCAGCGTCCAGAGGTGGCCGTCGCCGATGGGGTAGTTCGGGGCCCGGTGATTGTGGGTCGCGTTCTGGGCGGCCCTGGAGATGCCGTCCCAGTTGTTCTCGAGCTGGATGCCCGTCACGTCGATGCCGCTGCCGCTCGACCCGTTGCTGCTGATCCTCGACGACGTTCCCGGGTACCACTTGGAGCTGCCCCTGATCGCCTGGCTGATGCGGTAGGAGATGAAGTCGAAGCGGGCGCCCTCGGCGAGGGCCTGGGTGAGGATCAGCAGGGAGCGCGCCTCGTTCCGGCCGGCTGACGTGCTGTTGGGGCTGCCCAGGTCACTGATCGCGCCCTGGATGGTGCCCATGGAGATGCCCAGGCTGTCCCGGCCGACACCTGCGGCCCTCTCCATGTCGTTGTAGTTGACCCACTCGAGGTTCCGGGTGCGCGCACCGGCATAGGTCTCCGGCCCTGTGCGCAGCCGCCCGTACGTGTCCGTGCTGTCATTGCGCCAGCCGACGACGTACAGGTTCCTCGCGTTGATCACCAGGGTGACCTGGCTGTTGCCCATGGCCAGGGTGACCGGGAAGTAGTCGTCCGCAGGCCTGGTCAGGATGATGTTGCGGTAGAGGTGGGTGCCCCTGAGTCGTCCCCGGATGTCGTTGATGATGGCGTCGAAGCGGTTGGCGAAGTCCCTGTGGACGCCGACCGTCATGTCGTAGCTCATACCGTCGGTCGGAACCTCCTTGTCGACCAGCTTGACCTGCGAACCCAGGGGAGACGAGTGGTTCGCTGACGTGAGCCCGCTCACGCCGGTGACGGCGACCGCGACGAGCGCGGCCGACGTGACGGCCGTGGTGGACAGCTTGCGGATCGCGTGGAATCGGGACATGGCGCTGTTCTCTCCAGGGGGTCGGCATTGAGTGGTGGGCGTGCCGGGATCCGGCCTTGCCCCGACGAGATTCGCAACCGGCAAGTTGATAGGCACCCCCCTTTCCTCACCTCGATCAACCCTCGCGAGCGTCGGTGGATCGACGGCTTCACCTGGTCGTCATCCGGGGGCAATCCGGACGTCGCCGGGCGACTCGTATGGTCATCGCTCCTGATGTCTCTTTTCGCCAGGTGTACGGAGGTACGAGTAGATGGGGCGTCCCGAGAGACCCTTGGACCCGGCGGCCGGTCCCGTGCAGCGGCTCGCCTGCGAGTTGCGGGAGCTGCGCAGGGGCGCGGGCAGTCCCTCCTACCGGACGATGGCGGCGCTGGCGGGGTTCTCCTCGACAACGTTGTCTCAGGCCGCCGCCGGCGAACGACTGCCCTCGCTCGCCGTCGTCCTCGGGTTCGCGCGCGCCTGCGGGGGCGAACCCGAGGAGTGGGAGATCCGGTGGAAGGAGGCCGAGGCGGAGCTGGAACGGGACCCCGCCGGACTTCCCGAGGACGTTCCGTCGCCGTATCGCGGTCTGACGCGGTTCGAGCCGTCCGACCGGCATCTGTTCTTCGGGCGGGACCGGGTGGTGAGTGAGGTCGAGGACCTGCTGGTCCGGCACCGGTTCGCGGTGCTGTTCGGTCCCTCGGGGAGCGGCAAGTCGTCCCTGCTGCGGGCCGGCCTGATCCCCCGGCTGCAGGAGATGAGCGCGGCGCGCCACGACCCCGTCAAGCTGCGGATCCTGACCCCCGGGCCCACGCCCGCCACGACCTACGGCCACCTCTTCACCCCGGCCGAGGGCGAGCCGGAGAGCTGGGTCGTCGTAGCCAGTTCGAGGAGGTCTTCACCCTCTGCCGTGACCCGCACGAGCGCACCCGCTTCATCGATCTGCTGCTCGCCGCACGCGACCCGGCCAGCAGACTCCGGGTACTGGTCGCCGTACGCGCCGACTTCTACGCCCGTTGCGCCGAGCACCGGGACCTGGCGGACGCCCTGCGAGATGCCGCGCTGCTGCTCGGGCCGATGGTGGCCGCCGAGCTGCGGGAGGCGGTGGTCGGCCCGGCCCAGGCGGTCGGCTGCCTCGTCGAACGGACACTCACCGCCCGGCTGATCGACGAGGTCCAGGGCGAACCCGGCGGACTGCCGATGCTCTCCCACGCCCTGCTGGAGACCTGGCGCCGGCGCAGGGGCCGCACGCTCACGCTCGCCGCCTACGAGGCCGCCGGCGGGGTGCGCGGCGCGATCGCGGCGAGCGCCGAGAGGGTGTACGGCGACCTGTCGCCGGAGCAGGCCCGCACCGCACGGCACCTGATGCTGCGGATGGTCGAGCCAGGCCAGGGCACCCCCGACACCCGCCGCCCCCTCACCCGCGCCGAACTGGGGGAGTGGGCGGTCCCGGACGCGACGGTCGTGGTGGAGCGGCTGACCCGTGCCCGGCTGCTGACCGCCGACGAGGAGGGCGTCCAACTCGCCCACGAGGCGCTCATCACCTGCTGGCCCCGGCTGCACGCCTGGATCGAGCAGGACCGCGAACGGCTGCGCCACCACCGGATGCTCGCCGACGCGGCCCGCTCCTGGCTGGAGCACGACAGCGACCCCGGCGCCCTGTACCGGGGCACCCGGTTGACCCGCGCCGAGGAGCTGTTCCCCGACCACGAGCGGGACCAGGCGTTGACGGCATCGGAGCGGAAGTTCCTCACCCGCGCGATCGAGGCCCGCGAGTCGGAGCGCCGGGCAGCCGCCCGCGCCGGCCGCAGGCACCGTTTCCTGACCGTGTCGCTGTCCACCGTCCTGGCCGTGGCCCTCCTGACGGGCCTCGCCGTCTGGCGCGAGTACGACGACAACAGGACCCGGCGCACCCGGGACGCGGCCCGCCACATCGCCGATGTCGCCGACGCGCTGCGCACGACCGACCCGCGTGCCGCGCTGCTGCTCGGGGTGGCCGCCTGGCGGACGGCCGAGCTGCCCGAGACCCACCGCGCCCTGCTCGGCGCCCTCTCCCAGCCGGAGGCGGACGCCTTCACCGACCCCGAACCCGGCGACGACTCCGGTCGCTTTCTCACCGGCTCCGGCCGGACACTGCTCAGCGTCGAGGGCCGCACCTGGCGCACCTGGAACGTGGTCACCCACCGCCGCACCGCCTCAGGGCGCATCCCCGCCGGGGAGACGGTGGTCGCGGTGAGCGAGGACGCGCGCGTGCTGGCGCTCTCCGCCAGCGACGGCATACGGCTGTGGGACACGGCCACCGGAGGATGGACCGGTGACCGGGCCCGTCCGGAGGAGATCTTCTCCACCGTCGACATCACCGGCGTCGGGTATCTGGTGTCCTCCGTGGACGGCGGCAACCAGGCTTCGCTGCGTTCCGTACGGGACGGCCGTCTGCTGTTCGCCACGCGGTCGGCCGGTGCCGACGCGGCCGCCGCTCAGGGCCCCGACGGTCCGCTGATGGCCGTCTGCCCCTCGGCGTCAGCCGCACCGCAGGTATGGGACACCGTCCACCACCGCGCCCTGCCCGGAGACTGGACGAAGGCCACGGACGTCTGCGGCGACGACGAGTCCTCGCCGGTGCTGGGCTCGGGGCGGCTCGCCGTGGTCACGGCGAACGGCGTCCGCGTCTGGGACCTCCGGTCGGGACACCAGCTGGCCGAGCTCTACCAGCCGGACGTGGAGTACACCTCCTTCAGCGACGAAGGGGAGTTCCTGGCGACGGCCGACAGCACAGAGGTCACGGTGTGGCGGCTGTCCTCCCCCGACGCCCCCGTCTTCCGGCACGCACTCAACGGGCAGCACCTGTACCGGGGCCTGTACTGGGACCCGGGCCACCCGACCCTGCGCTACCTCGAGGGCGGCACCGTCCACTCCCTCGACCTGACCCGGGCCCTCACCCCCGCCTGGCGCGGGCACTCCCTGGACGACGTGCTGCTCAGCCCGGACGGCCGCACCCTGGCCACCGCCGAACGCGTCGGCAAGGGCGGCAAGGGCAAGGGCGACAGCCCCGGCTTCCGCTTCCAGCTCCGGGACACCATCGACGGCCACGTCGTACGGACGCTGCCGTCCCCTCCTCTTCCCGTCTCCCGTGATCCCGCGCGCCCGGTCGTCTTCGGCGACATCACGCCCCTGATGGCGTTCGACCCGGACAGCGGCACACTCGCCTACGGCGTCTACATCGCCGGTTATGAGGCCGCTCCCCAGCTGATCACGCTCTGGGACGTGTCCCGCCGACGCGCACGTACCAGCCTCGATCTGGCGACCCGCGACTCCGCCGAGGCCGTCATCAGCCTGGCCCTGGACTCCGGCGGGCGCAGGCTGTACGCCGTTCGCACGCCCGGTGTCGGTGAGCTGCGCGACGAGGTGTGGGACACCGGCCGCCGCCGGCGGCTCTCGACCCTGCCCGGTCTGGGCGGCGGCGACCGGGCCGTGCGCCCCGACGGCCGGCTCCTGGCCGGGGACAACCGCCTCGCGCGTCTTCCGGGCGGTTCCGTCACCGGACGCAATCTCGTCCAGGGCGACGAGATCGGCGCCTTCGCCTTCGACACCGACGGCTCGCTGCTGGCTGTGGGCGACCAGACCGGCCGGGTCGCGCTGTGGGACGGGAACGCTTGGCACCGGGTCGGTGTGCTGCGCAACGTCTTCCCCGCCGTGCACGGCACCACCCCCGAGGCGGTCTCCGCTCTGGCCGTGAGTCCGGACGGCCGCATCCTCGCCGTCGGTGGTGACGCGGGCAGCCTCCAGCTGTGGGACGTGGTCGCCCAGCAGCCGCTGGGCGGACCGCTGACCACGGCGGGCGAACATCTCGACTCGCTCGCTTTCGGCCCGGACGGCACGACCCTGTACGCGGGCAGCACGCATGTCCCGCTCCAGCGGTACGTCGTCGATCCCGAGCGGGTCGTGGCGCAGGCGTGCGCGCGGGCGGGCGGCACCGGCCTGACGCGGGGGCAGTGGCGGACGTACGTTCCGAACGCCCCGTACCGGAGGGTGTGCGGTTGATCGGGTTGATCGGGTTGATTCGCCTCCCCGGAGGATTGATAGCCCTGATGAAACGGGTGGTCGATCAACTTTTGGGCTCTGAGGATCAACCTGTCGCCGAGTCGACCGACCCGATGGGAGAAACCCCTGTGAACCCCAAGAAGACCGGCCGCGGAACACTGGCCGTCCTCACCTCCGCCCTCGCCCTCCTCCTGGTGCCCGTCTCCGCGGGATCGGCCAGTGCCAACTCCAGCCCCGGCTGGGGTGACGACCGGCCGGACGTGGTCTGGGACTGCAACCACGGCAAGGCCAAGTGCTGGTACCACGAGGTCAACGCGTGGACGGCGCTGGGCAAGCGCCGGGAGGTGGGAAACCCGGTCTACAACTGCTCCGGCAGCCAGACCGTCGACCAGACCCTCACGTGGCGGACCGACCGCACCACGTCGTACTCCTTCGAGCAGTCGACGTCGGTGGAGGTCTCCGCCGGCCTCGAGAAGCAGATCGAGGCGGGCATGTCCGCCAGCTCGACGCAGACGGAGACCTGGACGGTGGGGAGCACCCTCAGCGCCACCCAGTCGCTCGAGAGCCATGTCGGTCCTCATGAGGCCGGCGGCTGGTGGTTCGCGCCGTACTGGCGTCACTCCCAGGGCTGGATCGAGGCCCACTACGGCAAGCGCAACCACGGCCACTACTACTGGTACTACCCGGGCCAGGGCTCCACGGGCGTCCAGACCACCACGCCGGTGAGGCTGTCGGACGGCCAGATGAAGGGGAAGTGGTACTGGGCGACCTGGAAGTGCTGAATGCGGCGCGGTGCTGACCGCGCATGAGCTCGCTGTAACCGTCACCCCGCCCGCTGAGACCCTGCGAAGGCACGGGTCTCAGCGGGGCCCCATGCGGATGGCGCCGTCGAGGCGGACGACCTCGCCGTTGAGCATCGGGTTTTCCGTGATGTGCCGTACCAGGGCGGCGAATTCGGCCGGGTCGCCCAGGCGGGCGGGGTGCGGGACCTGTTGCGCGAGCGAGTCCCGGGCCTCCTGGGGCAGTCCCGCCATGAGGGGGGTGTCGAACAGGCCCGGTGCGATCGAGACCACGCGGATGAGGTGCTGGGCGAGCTCACGGGCGGCGGGGAGGGTGAGCGCGGCCACGCCACCCTTGGACGCGGCGTAGGCGGCCTGGCCGATCTGGCCGTCGTAGGCGGCGACCGAGGAGGTGGCGACGAGGACGCCCCGCTCGCCGTCCACGGGATCGGACTCGGCGATGCGCTGGGCGGCGAGGCGGAACACGTTGAACGTGCCGACGAGGTTGACGCCGACCACTCGGGCGAAGGCGTCCAGGGAGAGGGGGCCGCTGCGGGAGAGCATGCGGCCGGGTGTCGCGACCCCCGCGCAGCTGACCGCCACGCGCAGGGGACCCTGTTCGCTCGCCGCGTCCACCGCCGCCTGCACGGTGTCGGGGTCGGTGACGTCACAGGGGACGAAGCGGACGCGAGGGCCGGTGCCGTCGGCCGCCAGCTCCTCGGCGACAGCGGCCCCCGGTGAGGACGGCAGGTCGGCGATGACCACATGGGCGCCGGCCTGGAACAGCGCGGTGGCGCTGGCGCGGCCGAGACCGCTGGCGCCGCCGGTGACCAGGGCCGCGGATCCGGTGAGTTTCATGCCTGGGGCTCCTCGGTCGCGGTGTGCAGCACGTGGTGGGAGGGTTCGGTGCGGGCGCGGACCAGATCGCGGCTGATGACGAGGCGCTGGATCTGGTTGGTGCCCTCGAAGATCTGCATGACCTTGGCCTCGCGCATATAGCGCTCGACGGGGAAGTCCCGGGTGTAGCCCGCACCGCCGAGGACCTGGACGGCGTCGGTGGTGACCCGCATGGCCGCCTCGGTGGCGACGAGCTTGGCGATACTCGCCTGACGGCCGTACGACAGTCCCGCGTCCTTGCGCCGGCCGCCGCCAGCATGGTGGCCCGGGCGGAGTCCACGGCGGCCTCCATGTCGGCCAGCAGAAACGCGACTCCCTGATGGGCGGCGATCGGTTGCCCGAAGGTCTCCCGCTGTTTCGCGTACGCGAGCGCGTCGTCGAGGGCTCCCTGGGCCAGGCCGACGGCGACCGCCGCGATACCGAGCCGTCCCGCGTCCAGCCCGGCGAGGGCGATCGGCAGACCCTGCCCCTCCTCGCCGAGACGCCGGTCCTCGGGGACCCGGACGTCGTCGAACCGTACGGTCGCCGTGGCCGATCCGGTCAGCCCCATCTTGCGCTCGGGCGGGTCGGCCGACAGCCCGGTCGACTCGGCGGGGACGAGGAGACACGAGATGCCGCGGGTGCGGTCGTCGGAGGTGCGGGCCATCACCTGGTAGAAGTCCGCGTGACCGCCGTGGGTCGTCCATGCCTTCTCGCCGCGCACGACGTAGGCGTCACCGTCCCGCCGGGCGCGGGTGCGCATCGCGGCGGGGTCGGAGCCGGCGTGCGACTCCGACAGGCAGTAGGCGCCGAGCAGTTCACCGCCGAGCATGTCGGGCAGCCACTTCTCGCGCTGCTCCTCGGTGCCGTACTCGGCCAGCGCGAAGCAGGACAGCGTGTGCACGCTCAGTCCGACGCCCACGCTCGCCCAGCGGGCCGAGATCTCCTCGACGACCTGGAGGTAGACCTCGTACGGCTGGGCGCTGCCCCCGTACTGCTCGGGATAGGGGAGGCCGAGCAGTCCGGCCCGGCCGAGTGTGCGGAAGACGTCGCGCGGGAAGCGTTCGGCCCGCTCGTCGGCGGAGGCCCGTGGCGCGAGGGTTCCGTCGGCGATCTCCCGGGTCAGGTCGAGCAGTTCGGCCGCCTCCTGGCTGGGGAGCAGGCGGGACACGTGCGCCGTCATGAGTTTGTCTCCCGGGTCCGGGCGGTCGTCTGCGCACGCTGTCTGCGCAGGAGGAAGCGCTGGGTCTTGCCGCTGGGTGTCTTGGGCAGCCGGTCGGTGAAGTGCACCGTCCGCGGGTAGGCGTGGGCGGCGAACTTCCGCTTGACAAGCTGCTGGAGTTCCGCGACCAGGGCATCGTCGGGCGGTGTCCCGGGGCGCAGGACGACGAACGCCTCCAGCACCTCGCCGCGCAGGGAGTCGGGGACGCCGATGACGGCCGCCTCCAGCACCCGTTCGTGCTGTACGAGCACGCTCTCGACGTCGAAGGGGCCGATGCGGTACCCGGCCATGATGATCACGTCGTCGTCGCGGGACGAGAAGAAGAAGGAGCCGTTCCTGTCCCTGAGGCCGGCGTCGCCGGTGAGGTACCAGTGGCCGTCGGCGGTGAACCGCTCGGCGGTTTTCTCCGGCGCTCCCGCGTAGCCGGTGAACCACAGCAGCGGGCTGTCCGGCACGCTGAGGGCCACCCGGCCGAGGGTGCCGGGCGGGGCGGGTTCGTCCCGCTCCTCGTACAGCACCTCGGCCGACCAGCCCGGCAGCGGGCGGCCCATGGAGCCGGGCGGCACGGGCGTCCGTACGGCATCGGCCCAGGCGGCCGCGACGACCATGCCGTGCTCGGTCTGCCCGTAGTGGTCGCGTACGGCCACTCCGAGGGCCTGCTCCGACCAGGCGACGACCTCCGGGGTGAGCGGCTCGCCGGCGGAGGAGGCCCGGCGCAGCCGCACCCCGTCGGGGACCGGACCGGGCGCGGCCAGCAGGCTGCGGTAGACGGTCGGGGCGGCGGCGAAGTTGCTGACACCGAAAGCCTTTATGACCTGCCAGGTCAGGGCGGGGTCGAAACCGGCGTGCAGCAGCAGGCTGCGGCGTCCGGCCGCCAGCGGGCCGAGGATCGCGTAGTAGAGGCCGTACGCCCAGCCGGGGTCGGCCGCGTTCCAGAACACGTCGTCCTCGCGCACGTCGAGGCCGAACTCCAGGTACGCCTGGAACGACGCCAGCGCCCGGACGGGAACCGGGACGCCCTTGGGCGCGCCGGTGGTGCCGGAGGTGAACAACAGGACGAGCGGAGCGTCCGCGCCGGTGGCGACCGGGCGGCCTTCAGGCTCGTCGCCGGAGTACCGGGAGAGCAGCTCTCCGAAGGACAGTTCCGCGCCCTCGGGAGCACCCCCGGCGACCACGGTCGCCCACGGCCGGTCTGCGGGCATGTCCTCCCCGGGCGCCAGCTTTCCCCGCTGGTCCGCGTCGACCACGACGGCCTTCGCCGCACTCGCGCCGAGGCGCAGGGCAACGGCGGAGGGTGCGAAGGCCGTGAACAGCGGTACATGCACGGACCCCCGGCGCCAGATGCCCAGCAGGGCCACGACCAGATCGGCGGACTTGCCCATCAGGGTGGCGACCGCGTCCCCCGGCCCGATCCCGAGATCGGCGAGTGCGGCGGCGAAACGGGCCGAGTCGCGGCGCAGGTCCCCGTACGTGAGGTCCGTGGCCGTCAGGTCCTTCTCGACCACCGTGAAGGCCACCGCGTCCGCGGGATGCCGGTCGCAGAGCAGTTCGGCGGCGCAGGCGTCCGGAGCACCGAAAAGGCCGAGCAACTCCCGCACCCGCACTTCCGGCGGTCCGTCGACGGTGTTGGTCCCCACCGAAGCCGATGAATCGTTCATGGTCGCGTCGTCCCCTCTTCGATTCCGCTCTTCGATCACGCTCTTCGATTCAGAGCTGCCCTATGGCGGGAGTGTTACGGCGGTTTATGCTCCGGGTCACGACGACGGCGGACTACCCCCGGAAAGGGGTACGGGTATGCCCTCCCAACCCGGCGCCCTTCTGCGGCCCGACGACGGCGACGCGCTCCGGCAGGTTCTCCGTCAGGTCCACGACAGCTCGGGCATTCCCGTCCTGTTCGGCGGCCAGGTGGAGAACGCGCTGCTGAGGCTGTCGCAGCACATCGGCCTGCGGACGGCAGGTCTGCGCGGTCTCCGGGTGCGCGCCGAGACGGGTCTTGGCGGCCAGGTCCTCACCACGGGCCGGCCGGCCGGGGTGACGGACTACAGGTCGGCGCGCTCGATCACCCACGACTACGACCGGCCCGTGTTGACGGAGGGCATCCGTTCCGTCGTCGCCGTGCCCGTCGTGGTGTCCGGTGTGGTGCGCGCGGTGCTCTACGGGGCCAGCCGCGGGCCCGCCCCGCTCGGGGACCGGGCTGCCGACGCGGTCGCCGACGCCTCCCGGCGACTGGCCGCCGAACTGGTCATCCGCGACGAGGTCGACCACCGTCTGCGCCTGCTGGAGGCCGCGCAGGGTGGCCCGGTCGCCGGGTCACAGGGCGTGCCGCTGGAGGAACTCCGGCAGGTCCACGCCGAGTTGCGCCGGATAGCCCAGCAGGTGCCCGACGGCGATCTGCGCGGTCAGCTGCTCGACGCGGCACAGCGGCTGGCCAGGCCGCCCGCCGCCGACTCGGCACCGGGGCCGCGGCTGGCGCCCCGCGAGCTCGACGTCCTGACGCAGGTGGCACTGGGCTGCAACAACGCCGAAGCGGGTCGCAGGCTGTCGCTGCTGCCGGAGACGGTCAAGTCGTACCTGCGCAGCGCGATGCGCAAGCTGGGAGCGAGCACCCGCTTCGAGGCGGTCGTCACCGCACGCCGACAGGGGTTGCTTCCCTAGTTTTCCCTGGTTTCCCCCGCCGGTCGTCCCGGTTTCCCGGTCCCCGGTCTCCTCGGGCGGCTCAGGCGCCTCAGGCGGCTCCAGACCAACCTCCGATGGCTGCGACGCAATCGTCTGCGCGCCCATCCGTCCTACGACCGCTCAGGCCCGGCCCCGGGCAACCCCCCGCTTGCCGTCTGGAAACCGATCGGTGTAACGTACGTAAAAACCGATCGGTTTCCGCGTGAATCCGGATCGGATCCGACCGCGCCCCTCTGGAGTCAACGACGATGTCTTCTCACACCACCTCCACCATCTTCGTCATCGGCGGTACGGGGGCCCAGGGGATGCCCATCGTCCGCGCTCTTGTCGCCGACAAGAAATACTCGGTCCGCGTTCTCACCCGGGATGCGAACTCCCCTCGGGCCCAGGCTCTTCTCGCGCTCGGCAATGTCGAAATCGTCGAAGGCTCGTTCGCCGACGAGGACGTGCTGCGTGAGGGATTTCGCAGCTGCGACGGTGCCTTCGTCAATATCGACGGGTTCAACACCGGCGAGAAGACCGAGACCTACTGGGCCTTCCGCAGCTATGAGATCGCCATCGAGGAAGGAGTCAAGTTCTTCGTCTACGGAAACCTCGACTACGCCCTCAAGAAGTCCGGCTACGACTCCAGGTTCCGCACCGGCCACTATGACGGCAAGGGCCGCATGGCCGAGTGGGTGCTGTTCCAGAACGAGAAGAACAGGGACCGGATGGGAGCGGCGGTCTTCACGTCGGGTCCCTATATCGAGATGGTGATCTCACCGCTGACGCCCATGACGCCCAGCGTCGAGGACGGAGTCGTCACGTGGCGTGTCCCGCTCGGCGACGGAGCTGTTCCGCATGTGGCTCTCGACGACTGCGGATTCTATGTCCGCTGGCTCTTCGACAATCCGGAGCGGGCCAACGGCATGGACCTGGAAGTCGCCATCGAGCACATGACCTATGCCGATATGGCTGCGGCGTTCGAGAAGGTCACCGGACATCCGGCGCAGTACATCGACACGGATCTGGAAACTTACTGGAATCATCCGGACCTCACGGGAATCGCCGATCACCCGGCCGGATACAACGCCGACCCCAACGACAAAAGCACCATGAGCTTCCGCGACAATTTCACGGGCTTCTGGAACGTGTGGAAGCACGGAATCATCACCAGGGACTACGCCCTCCTCGACGAAATTCACCCCAACCGGATCAAGACCGCTGAGGAATGGTTCCGTCGGGAAGACCAGCTGGGACGGGAACTCGGCAAGGGAAGCCTCTGGGAAAGGGTCCAGCCGGAGAACTGGACCATGGAATCCGCGGTCCTCAAGAGCAGCGCGGATTTCCGGACGGGCACGCTGTAGACGGACAGAGGGCATGACGTAAGAGCGACACGGTCAGCCGGCGATCACACCGGCAACACGGACGGGGCGGACGAGGTGTCCGCCCCGATGTGATCGACCACAACCCCACTTCCGACGCCACCTCGGGCGTCGATGATTTTCTGGAGGGAGCGGCTAAGTCGTCTCCCGCTGGACAAGGGCGAGGATCTCGCCCGCACTCGGAAGGTTCGGTGCTGCCGGGGCCGGAGCGCCGACCGTCGCGAGGATGCGGGCGGTGAGATTGCGGGCCGCCGCGGTGAGGTCCATCCCGATGGTGGTCAGGGCCGGTACGGCGAGTGAGCTGATGGGGAGGTCGTCGACGCCGATGAGCGCCAGGTCGTCCGGGACACCGACGTGCTGCGTGCGGCAGCTCGCCAGGACGGCGAGAGCGATGAGATCGTTGAACGCGGCGACTGCGGTGACCGGCGTGGCGGCCTGTGTCCACTCCGCGACGGCGTCCCGAGCGCCGGCCCGCGAGTAGCGCATGGTGACCACCTGCGGCGCGGGCAGCCCCAGATCACGGCAGGCCTGGGTGGCTCCTTCCAGGCGCGGCAGGCAGAAGGGCCGCTCCCGGGGGTCGTCGAGCGCGGCGTAGCCGATGTGCCGGTGCCCTTGCGCGGCAAGATGCTCGATCTGCAGGCGCCCGATGTCCTCCTGGTTCAGCCCGGTCAGGCCGGTGCCGTCCGGAGTGAACACGCCGTCGAGCAGGGGGATTTCCGCCTGCCGCAGAGACTGCGCGTCGGTGGGTGGCAGGCTGCCGAACGCGAGGACCACCGCCGGCTGGACGTGCTGCCACAGCTCGGACAGAGGTGTGGTCGTCCCGGCGTGGTGCAGGTAGACGCAGGTGTACCCGGCCTCGCCCAGCGAGCGGCCGAGGGCCAGCTTGAACTGCTCCATGGCCTCCGCGACGGGGAGGTCAGGAACCACGCAGAACACGACGTTGCTGCGGCCCTTGCGCAGGGCGCGGCCCGCCCCCGACGGCACGTAGCCGAGGCGCTTCGCCGTCTCCAGCACACGACGGCGGGTCTCGGCGGAGAGGCCGTGCTCGTCCCTGCCGTTCAGCACGAAACTCACGGTCGTCTGTGAGACGCCCGCCTCTCGCCCGCGCAGGTCGCCCAGCTCGCGCCCGACCACAAGGTCGGAGAACTGGCGCTGCTGACGACGCTGGGCGCGGTGGCCTCGATGATCGCCCTGCCCGCCGGCGGAGCGCTGTCGGACCGCACGCGGTCCCGGTTCGGAAGACGCACCCCCTGGCTGCTGGCGATGGCCGGCGCGTCAGCGCTGCTGACCGTCGCCATGGGCCTGAGCACCGGACTGACGGCACTCGCCATCCTGGTCCCGATCCTCTGGTTCAGAGCTGCTGCGGCACGTTCGGCTCCACGGGAGACTTCTACCCGATGGCGAACGAGGCCGACGACGCCCAGGACGCCGTGGCCTGGCTGCGCACCCAGCCGTGGTTCGACGGGCGGCTCGCGACCTCCGGCGGTTCCTATGTGGGCTGGACCCAGTGGGCACTGCTGATGGACCCGCCCCCCGAACTGCGCACATCCCTGATCGCCGTGGCCCCGCACGACATGCACGAGGGGGTGTACGGAGGCGGAGCGTTCCATCTGAACGACTTCCTTGCCTTCGCGGAGATCGTGGTCGACCAGGAGAAGTACACCGGGCTGCGGGGCGTGCCCCGGCTGCTCAACGTGAAGCGGCGGCTGGCGCCGGTCTTCGGCGCCCTCCCGCTGGCCGACGCGGCCGACGCGGCGACCGGGCACCGTACGCCGTGGTTCCGGGAATGGCTGACCACTCCGGAGCGCGACGACGCCGTGTGGGACCGGCTCAAACTCGACGACGCCCTCGAGCGGGTGAACGTCCCGGTGCGGCTCACCGCATGCTGGCAGGACCTCTTTCTCGACCAGACCCTGCACCAGTACGAGTCGCTGCGTGCCCGTGGAATCGACGTCTCCCTCACCGTCGGCCCCTGGACCCACCAGGAACAGGGCCAGAAGGACATGGGACGCCTGCTCCGCGACAATCTCGCCTGGCTGGAGACGCACCTCGCGGACGAAGCGCCTGCACAGGCACGGTCCGCCTTGCCAGTCGAGGTGTACGTCACCGGACTGGGCGCCTGGCGACAGCTGGCCGAGTGGCCACCGGTAGGAGGTGAAACCGTGCGCTACCTGCAACCGGACGGCAGGCTCCTGGCCGACGAGCCGACCGGCGGCCCGCCCTCCACATACGTGTACGACCCGGCGAACCCCACCCCCACCCTCGGCGGCCCCCTGCTCACCCTCGACGGCGGAAGCAAGGACAACGCGAAGCTGGAGAGCCGCTCCGATGTACTCACCTTCACCACCGAACCGCTGACCGCCCCGCTGGAGATCATGGGAACACCGGTCGTCGACCTGGCCCACACCAGGAACAACCCGTACGCCGATGTCTTCGTACGGCTCTGCGACGTCGACCCCGAAGGCGTCTCCCGCAACTTCGCCGAAGGACTCCTCCGACTGGATCCCGCCTCGCCCCTCGACCAGGTGCAGACCGTACGCGTACGCCTCAACGCCTGCGCACACCAGGTCAAGGCCGGACACCGCATCCGCCTGCTGATCGCCGGCGGCTCCCACCCCCGGTACGCACGCAACGAGGGCACCAGTGCCACGCCCGGCACCGGAACCGAGTTGCGGCCGTGCACCCACACCGTCCACCACGCCCCCGGCGCGGTGTCCCGCGTGGTGCTGCCGACACCGTCCGAGTGAGGAACTAGCAAGCCGGAAACCGATCGGTTTACGATGTGGGAGACCGATCGGTTTTCGTCGTGGAGGTGGCCATGAGTGCAAGCTCGCAGGAGAAGAAGTTCTACGCCCTGAACATGTTCGACGTGGTCGACGTGGAGAAGTACCTCGCGTATTTCAGTCGGCTGCCCGAAGTGGCCCCGCAATACGGTGGGCGCATGGTGGCGTTCGGCCGCTTCCGGGACAACGTGGCCGGTGACCTCACGCCACGGCAGGTGCTGTTCCTCGTTGAATGGGACTCCGAGGAGGCGTTCAACAGCTTCCGGGACGACCCGGAGTTGGCCGACCTGCATCCGCTGAGGGAGGACGGGACGGCGTCCTATGTCTGGCAGACGTTCGATGGAGCCGACATGAGTGACCCCACCACCGTTTCGATCGACGATGTACTGGCGGTGCTCAGGCCATAGGGCGAGGGAGGCTAGGGCGCTTTCTGGCCCGAACTGAGCCCGTCCAGCAGAAGGTCACCGAGTTCGGAGAAGGCGTCGCCGGCGGTCAGTCCGGTGCTCTCCAGGAGGGCCCCGGACTGGACCGCGTCGATGGTGACCGCCACGACCTGGGCGGCGAATTGCCCGTTGAGCGCGCGGAAGACGCCGGCCCGCACGCCCTCCTCGATCAGCTGGTGCACCCGGTGCGCCGCGGCGGCCGAGTTCTTGCGGTAGATCTGCGCCGTCGGTTCGTAGCCGACCATGTCGTCGTAGAAGGCGTTGGAGTGGCGGCGCATGGCGGTGCCGACGCCGGTGAGGTAGACCCGGATGCGCTGCCGGGGGTCGGGCTCGGCCTGGACGGCCTGCTCGATCTCGGCGGTCGCATCCCGGAAGAAGGCGCGCGTGACGGCCAGTACCAACTGTTCCTTCGTGGAGGCCAGGCTGTACAGCGTCGCCTTTGAGCAGCCCAGCCGCTGGGTGAGCTCGTCCATGGTCACCGCGGTGAAGCCGTCGGCCAGGATGATCGCCTCGGCCTGACGCAGGAGTTCGTCCCGGCGACGGGTGTCGACCACCCGCTTGCGTGGGGTTCGGCGCGGGCGTCGGTCGCGCGAGTCAGTTGGGGCCGTCACCGCAGCAGTCTCCCATGGTGTCGCCACCGGTAACGGCGGGCGGTCAGAGATCGATACCGGCCAGCCACTGGCTCGTGGTCCGCGGTGTCACCCCTATGCGCTTCTGGGCGGAGCGTTCGGCGGTGATCGAGTGGTCGGGCTGTGTGCCGACGGCCCGGTACATGTTCACGTTGTCGGCCGTGGCTGAACGCCTCGGCCAGTTCCTCTCCGCTGACTCCCGGGTACTGGCCGACGGAGACCACGCCGGCGATGTCCGGGCGCTCGAACGGCACGGTGGCGGCGTCGGCGATGTCCAGGTGCGAGGCCCACGAGGTGGGGAAGCCGCTGGGCAGCGAGTAGTGCAGTACGCCCTCCTCGCGGACGCCCGCGATCACGTGCGGCAGCAGCAGGTTCTCCAGATAGAAACGGGGCTCGATCACCGCGTGGGAGACCGCGCTGTCCGCCGGTCCGGCGGCGAGCACCGAGACGGTGGTCCCGGCCGAGTCGTCCCGTCGACTGTCGCCGTCGGGGTGGACGAGGGCGCCGCTGGTGGAGAACACCACACGGGCGGGCCGGGCCTCGCGGACGGCGGTCACGACGTTGCGTGCGAAGGTCAGGCGGTCCTCCTCCGGGGTCACCGGCAGGTGGACGAACACCCCCTCGGCGCCGCGGTGGGCATCGGTCAGGTTTGTCGTGGAGGAGTAGTCGACGGCCAGCACGCGGGCACCGTCCACGACAATGCCCGCGTTGCGGGTCAGAGCGGTCACGGGCCTGCCCGCGGCGGTGAGGGACCGAGTTGCGCGATGCTCTGCCCGGCATCAGCCCGCACACTCTGACCAGCGGGCTGCGCCGGTTCGAGAGGCACGGCATCGTCGTCCGCACCGCCTGTGCGGAGATCCCGCCACGGGTCGAGTACCGGCTCACCCCTCTCGGCGAGGGGCTGCGCGCTGTCCTCGACACCATGGCCGCCTGGGCCGTGACAGTGCCGGACGGCGAGTCCACCGTCACCGCCTGACCGTCGAAGCGGCCCTACCGGATCGAGGAGCCGATGGAGATGCCGCCGTCCACGTCCAGGACGACGCCGGTGATGTAGCCGGCGGCCTCGCCGGCGAGGAAGGCCGCGGCTTCGGCGATGTCCTCGGGGCGACCGGTGTGGCGCATGGGGACCTTCGCGGTCAGCTTGTCGCGTGCCGGGCCGTTCATCGAGGCGAGCATGGGGGTTTCGATGAGGCCGGGCGCGATGGCGTTGGCGGTGATGCCGTGGCGGGCGCCTTCGAGCGCGAGGGTGCGGGTCATGCCGACGATGCCCGCCTTGGCGGCCACGTAGTTGGTCTGGCCGAAGTTCCCGCGCCAGGACATGGAGGAGAAGCTGACGATACGGCCGTAGCCCTGCCGTTTCATCGGGCCGAACGCGGCGCGGGCGCAGTGGAATCCGCCGGTGAGGCTGACGCCGACGACGGCGTGCCAGTCTTCGTCGGTGATGTCCTCGACGCGGTTGTCGCGGATGATGCCGGCGTTGTTGACCAGCACGTCGAGGCGGCCGAGGTCGGCGGTGACGCCGTCGATCCAGGCGTTGACCTGGGCCGAGTCGGTCACGTCCACCACGTCGGTGCGGTGTTTCGCGTCGTGGGCGTCGGTGATCGTGCCGGCGGCCTGGGTGAGGGCCTGTTCGTTGACGTCGGCCAGGGCGACGGTGGCGCCCTCGGCGGCGAACCGGGTCGCCATGGCGAGGCCGAGGCCCTGTGCGGCGCCGGTGATGGCGACGACTCGTCCCTGATAGCGATTCACGTGTTGTCCGCCTTGGTGGTGGGGGGAGTGAGGAAGTCCCGCAGGGCGTCGGCCACCGAGCTGGCCGACCAGTTGTCGGCGAAGGTGGCCAGTTCCTCGCGCAGGGCCTGCTCGGGGGGCATGCTGTCGATCCGGTGCAGCAGCGTTTTGAGGTGCTGCTGGGCCGGGCTGCTGCGGTCGGCCAGTTGCCGGCAGACGCGGGTGGCGGTGGCCTCGAGGTCGGCCTCGGGCACGATCGCGTGGATCCAGCCGGTGTCTGCGAAAGCGGGCGCGGGCAACAGTTCGCCGGTGAGGAGGAGCCAGCGGGACAGGCCCCGTCCGACCGCGTCGGGCAGTCGGACGCTGGACCCTCCGGCCGGTACCAGGCGCCGGCCCAGGTGGCCGTCGCCGATGAGCGTGCTGTCGGCGGCGACGACGACATCGCAGGCCAGGGCGAGTTCGAGGCCCCCGGCGACGGCGTGACCGTGCAGGACGGCGACCCATGGTTTCGGGCTGGCCGCGATACGGCTGAAGCATGCCGACACGTCGGTCAGGAAGTCGACCGGGTTGTGGCCCGCGTCGTGCAGCTGAAGGAACTGGTGGAAGTCTCCTCCGGCGCAGAAGCTCGGGCCCCTGCCCGCCACCGCGACGACCGCTGTGCCGGGGTCGGCCTCGGCGCTGGTGATCTGCTTGTCCAGGGCTTCGACGAGGGCGATGTCGAGGGCGTTGCGTCGCTCGGGGCGGTTGAGCAACAGCCATCGGACGGGGCCGCGTTGCTCGACGAGGAGAGGTTCGGTCAGGGCAGGTTCGTGGAGGGGAGGTTCGGTAAGGAGAGGTTCGGTGCGGAGAGGTTGGTTGAGGAGAGGTTCCGTGCCGGTCAACGTGACTCCGGGGTGGTGGCGAGTTCGGTGCGGCGGCGGTCGCGCAGCAGGTAGCGCTGCGTTTTGCCGCTGGGGGTCTTCGGCAGGGCGTCGATGAAGTGGATCGAGCGCGGGTAGGCGTGCGCCGCGTAGCGGGTCTTGACCAACTGCTGGAGCTCGGCGGCCAGTTCCGGCGAGCCGGCACCGCCGTCGCGCAGGACGACGTACGCCTCGATGACCTCGCCGCGTACCTCGTCGGGTGCGCCGATGACGGTGCACTCGGCGACAGCGGGGTGCTGGGCGAGGACGCTCTCGATCTCGAACGGGCCGATCCGGTAGCCGGCCATGATGATGACGTCGTCGTCGCGGGAGGAGAAGAAGAAGTCGCCGTCCGCGTCGACCCGTCCGGCGTCGCCGGTGAGGTAATAGCGGCCGTCGGGGGTGAACTTGGAGCCGCTCTGCCCGGGGATCTGGTAGTCGCGGAACGTCATCAGAGCGCTTCCGGCGACGTCGATCGCGACCCGGCCGAGCACGCCCGGTCCGGCGGGCTCGTCCTTGTCGTCGGCCAGGACGGTCAGGCTCCAGCCGGGTACCGGCCGGCCCATCGATCCCGTCTTGAGCGGACGGGCGAGTTCGGGGTGGTGGTGGTTGGCCAGGGGCATGCCCAGCTCGGTCTGGCCGAAGTGGTCGTGCACGGCCAGGCCGAGCGCGGTGGCGGCCCATTCGTTGACCTCGGGGGTCAGTGGTTCGCCCGCGCTGGAGGCCCTCCGCAGGTGCAGGCCGTGTGGCACGGGTACCGGAGCGGAGCGCAGTCCCCGGTACACGGTGGGGGCGGCGGTGAAGTCGGTGACCCGGTGGTCGAGGAGGGTGCGCCAGGTCGTCTCGGCGGAGAAGCCGCCGGTCAGCAGGAGGCTGGGGAGGCCGGCGGCCAGCGGGGCGACGATCGCGGAGTACAGGCCGTAGGCCCAGCCGGGGTCGGCGGCGCACCAGTAGCTGCTGTCCCGGGTGACACCGAGACCGTACTCCAGATAGATCTGCCAGCCCGCGATGTAGGAGACGGGGTGGATGACGCCCTTGGGCTTGCCGGTGGTGCCGGAGGTGAACATGTGCACCAGCGGGCCGTCCCCGCTCGTGGCGACGGCGGGCACCGGCTCCGGGGACGCGGCCGTGACGAGGTCGATCAGGGGCGTGTCCTCGCTGGACGCGGCCGTTTTGGTGACGACGACGCGGCGCCGGGGGTCGTCCGGCAGGTCGGGGCCCGGGTCGAGTTTGTGGCGCTGGTCCGGGTCGACGACCACGACATGCGCACCCGCCCCTTCCAGGCGCAGGGCGATGGCCTGGGGCGCGAACGCGGTGAACAGCGGGACGTAGACCGCGCCGAGCCGCCAGATCGCCAGGATGACGGTGACCAGGTCGGTGCCCTTGCCCATCAGGGTCGCCACCCTGTCGCCCGGACCCACCCCGAGCCCCTGCAACGCCCGCGCACAGCGGTGCGAGTTCGCGGCGAGCTCGCCGTAGGTCAATGTCGAAGCCGTGACGGCGTCGTCGACGACGGTGAACGCGACGCGGTCGGCGGGGTGCCGGTCGCACAGCAGCCCGGCCACGTCGAGGGAAGGTGCCGCGAAGGTCCCGGTCAGCTCGGCGACCCGGTCGGCGGCGCTCACGACTGGTCCTTGCGGTCGATGACCGGCAGGACCAGACGGCTGGGGTGATTCGGTCCGTGGTGGATGTGGTTGATCGCGGGGATCATCTGCTCCTCGCCCTCTCGGGCGATGACGCCGCCGGTGTTCGTGTTGCGGTCGTAGCGGGGGAAGTTGCTGCTGGAGACGTCCACGCGGATGCGGTGACCGGGCAGGAAGACGTTGGAGGTGCCGGTCATGTCGACGGTGATCTCGTGGACCGCGCCGGGCTCCATCAGCTCTTCCGTGGCCAGGCCGTTCCGATAGCGGGTGCGCAGGATCCCGTCGCACAGGTTGATCGCCTTGCCGTCGGGGAAGACGTCGACGAGCTTGGCGGTGAAGTCGGTGTCCACCGCCGAGGAGGAGACGTACAGGGTCAGGCCGACCGGGCCGGTGACCTCGACGGCCTCCTCGAGTACGGGGGTCGCGAAGCACAGGACGTCCTCGCGGGCGGCGACCGTCCGCTGGTCGACCGGGCCGCAGAACCCCGGCGTCGTCGGCATCGACGCCCCGCCGGCCGAGGGAACCGGACGGCGCGGGTCGTAGAGGTAGGTCTCGTGCCCGGCGTCGGCAGGCGCCTCGGTGGTCAACACTCCGTCACCGTCAGCGGTGTTGGCGCGACCGGTGCTCGTGAGGTGGAAGTCGGTCCACCTCGTGTCGGGCAGCGGCCACTCCTGCTCGTCCCGCCACTGGTCGATGCCCATCACGAAGAGCTTCACCGGCGCCACGCCGTCCAGCGCGGTGGTGTCACCGCGCAGCCAGCGGTCGTAGAACTTCACATGCAGGTCCGTCAGGCCCATCAGGCGGGCACTGGCCAGCGGGCCGAAGGAGCGGTCGCGATAGACGCCATCCGCGGAGGTGTGGTCCCACGGACCGATGATCAGTCGCTGCCCGTCGCGCGCCTCCGCGCTGCCGGCTTTCTGACGGGCGGTTACGTAGGTGCGCAGGGTCTGCCCGATGTAGAGGTCGTACCAGCCACCGATGTTCAGCGCCGGGACGGTGACGTTCTTGAGTTCGGGCGTGAGCTCCATGGCGTCCCAGTACCCGTCGTGGGACGGGTGGGCCATCCAGTCGTCCCACCACTTGCCGTACGCCTTCAGGACCGGCACCTCGGCCGTCGGCAGCACCTCGTTGAGACGCTCCGGGAACAGTACCGCCGTACCGAGCTCCTGCAGCTGGGGCAGGGTGTCCTCGCCGAGGGCCAGGGCGCGCTGCGCGTCGGCCGCGTACATCATGGCGTTCCACAGCGTGACCAGGCTCAGTGAGAGGGCGCCGCCCGGGCCGTACCAGGGCGCCTCGTAGTTGTCGATCGAGGTGAAGGTCGGCGCGATCGCCTTGAGGGCAGGGGCGCCGGTCGCGGCGGTCTCCCACTGGACCATCCCGAGGTAGGACGCCCCGTACATGCCCACCGTGCCGTCCGACCACGGCTGGTCGGCGATCCAGGCGACGGTGTCCTCGCCGTCGGTCCGGTCGGCCATATGAGGAACGAACTCGCCTTCCGAGCGGTGGGTGCCCCGGCAGTCCTGCACCACCAGCGCGTAACCGGCCTCCAGGAGAGCGAGGAAGTCGGGCATGCCCTCCAGGGTGATGCCCATGACGTCCTTGCCGTACGGCAGGCGCACGAGCAGCGCCGGAGCCCGGCCCTCGGTCGGATGCCACACGTTGGCGGCGAGGGCCACGCCGTCACGCATCGGAACCTTGACGTCTATGTCGTACAGGTGCTGCATCGGTGCTCCTCGTTGAGCCGACGGTGGACCTCGATTGCGGGTACGTTAGAGGGTACTTTCGTACCCTGTCAATTACCGCAGGCGCTCGGCCTAGCGCCGCGCATGCGTGCTGACCTCGTGCGATCGGGTGTGCGGGAGGCGGGAGGTCACATCGGGGGCGAGGGGAGGCCGTGCGGGGGAGATCGCCGACGTTCAGGCAGCCGGGGCGGGTCGGGACATGACACTGCGGGCCACTCCTGCCGCCGGAGGCGGAGAGTGGCCCGCAGAGTGCAATGCGCTTCGGAAGCCTGTCTGGAGAAGCGGAACGCGTCAGCGCATGCCCGCCGACTCGAGCAGGCTGCGTACGGTGGGGGTGATGAGGCCGGTCAGGTTGTCGGCCTGGATTCCCGCTCGGGCGCTGGCGCCGTCGAAGACGAGGCTGAGCTGCCGGGCCAGGAGGGCGGGGTCGCTCGCGCCGCCCTGTTCGGCCTCGGAGCGGAAGAAGCCCATCAGGTTCCCCTTGACCTCGTGGGCCACCCGGCTCGCCGGATGGCTCTGGTCCTTGAGCTCGATCTGTACGGCCAGATATCGGCAGCCCTGGAACTCGGGCGCGCCCGCCTGCTGTTCCAGCTGCTCGAAGACGTACGTGATGCGCTCGCGGGTCGAGCGGCCGTCGTGCGCCGGGGGCAGGAGCCCGGCGACGAAGGCGGCGGCGCGCTCCTGCAGGCTTGCCGCCAGCAGCTCGTCCTTGCTCTCGAAGAGCTGGTACATGGAGCGCTTCGACACTCGCGCCGCCTTGCACAGTGCGTCGACGCCGATGCCGACACCATCTCGGTAGGTGAGCGTGGCCGCCGCCTCCAGCAGTCGCTCCCTGGAACTTGACTTTGCCTCGGTGGTCATACCGCGAGGTTAACTCGAATTCAACCAAATGAAAACCGATCGGTTTACGGCGGTTGTCGAGATGACTGGCGGGATGGCTGTCGGGGTGACGGTCGAGACGGCCGTCGGGGCGATCTTCGGCGCCGCCCCGTCACGTCGGCCCAGCAGCGGGTTGGCTCAGTGGGCGATCACCGGCTCGCCCTCCGACGGCGCCAGGGCCCGGTTCGGAATCAGGAGCGCCGAGAGCGCCGCACCGACCACGAAGATGCCGGCGCCCCACGCCAGGGTGGCCGTGTAGCTCTCGACCCCGGCCTGCGCCATGGTCAGCGCGCCCGGCTTGTGCGAGGACAGGTAGTCGGTCGCGGCCGACGAGGCGACCGTGGTCAGCAGGGCCGTACTGATCGAGCCGCCCACCTGCTGGCTGGTGTTGATCAGCGCCGAGGCGACGCCCGTGTCCTCGTGGTGCACGCCCGAGGTCGCACCCTGGAACGCGGTGGTCATCACCGCCCCGATGCCGAGGCCCAGCAGGATCATGCCGGGCATGATGTGGGCGACGTAGGTGCTGTCCAGCGTGAGCCGGGTCAGCAGGGCCATACCGGAGGCGGCGACCAGGAAGCCGGCGGTGATCACGACCTTCGGACCGACCCTGGGCAGCAGCAGTGAGGGCGTCGTGGTCGAGGAGGCGACGATGCCGAGGACCATCGGCAGGAACGCCAGGCCCGCCTGGATCGGCGAGTAGCCGATGCTGGCCTCGAGGTAGTAGGTCAGGAACAGGAAGATCGAGAACATCCCCATGCCCAGGACGAACACCGCGGCGAACGACCCACCGCGGGTCCGGTCCAGTACGAGGCGCAGCGGCAGCAGTGGGTGCGCGACCCTGGACTCCAGCCAGACGAACACCGCGAGCAGTACCACGCCGCCGGCCAGGAAGCCGAGGGTGACGGGGTTGGTCCAGCTGGTGGACTCGACGTGCGCGAACCCGTAGACGATGGCGAACAGCGCGGCGCTCACCGTGAGGGTGCCCGGGATGTCGATCTTGGGCCGCTCGGTGATCTCGGGCTTGGCCAGCAGAAACAGCGCACCGACCAGCGCGACGGCCGCGAAGATGACGTTCACGTACATCACCCAGCGCCACGACGTCCATTCGGTGAGCATGCCGCCGAGCAGCAGTCCGACCGCCGCGCCCGCGCCGGCCAGGGCACTGAAGATGCCGAAGGCCTTCGGCCTCTCGGACGGCTGGGTGAAGGTCACGCTGAGCAGGGAGAGTGCCGCGGGCGCGAGCAGCGCGGCGAAGAGGCCCTGGGCCACACGTGCCCCGACGAGGACTTCGAAGCTGCCGGCCGCGCCGCCGACGACGGAGGCGCCCGCGAAGCCGACCAGGCCGGCCACGAAGGTGGTGCGCCGGCCGAACAGGTCACCGAGTCGGCCACCGAGCAGCAGGAGGCTGCCGAACGCCAGCGCGTAACCCGTGACGACCCACTGCCGACTGCCGTCGCTGAAACCGAGGTCGTGCTGCGCCGCGGGCAGGGCGATGTTCACGACGGTCGCGTCGAGCGTGACCATGAGTTGCGCCGTGCCCAGCACGACAAGCACCCACCAGCGCATGGCATGGGAGCCGCGGCGGCCCGAGTTCGTCTTGCCGGAGGCGGGCGCCCCACGGTCCAAGGTGGTAGTCATTTCTTCCCTTTGTCGCTCGCTGGTGATAACTCGCCACATCGGCTGGAAACCGATCTGTTTCCGGACCAGGAAAACAGATCGGTTTCCGCGATGCAAGTGAGCGCTCTGGGCTTGCGCGTGGAAACCGTTCGGTTTACTCTTCTCGAAACCGATCGGTTTCCCGCCCTCGGTTCACACCCAAGGAGTCCACGAGATGTCCAGCCAAGCCGCCCGCCCCACCATTCAGGTCCCCGGCACCACCAGCCACACCCTCGCCCCCCGTGCGGGACACGAAGGGCACGAGGGAACGCTGAGATACCTCAAGGCGGGCACCGGCGCTCCCCTGGTCCTGCTGCACACGGTGCGTACGCAGGCCGAGCACTACCGCTCGCTCATCCCGCTGGTCTCCGACCACTACACCGTGTACGCCCTGGACCTGCCGGGGATGGGCTACTCCGAGATCGTGCCCGGCGCGTCGTACGACGAGCCGGCGATGCGCGCCGGTGTCGAACGCCTCCTCACCGAACTCGACCTGCGTGACGTGACGTTGGTGGGGGAGTCCATGGGCGCGGTGCTCGCCCTGACCACTGCGGCCGATCTGCCGGAGCGGGTACGGCGGGTCGTCGCGGTGAACACCTACGACTTCAAGGACGGCATCGCCCGCTCCAGCCTTCTGGCGCGTCTGGTGGTCACCGGTGTCCTCGCGCCGGGTGTGGGCCCGACGGTCGCCGGGGTGGAGCCCAAGCCGATCCTGCGCAAGGTGCTGCAGGGCGGCCTGGGCGACAAGAGCGCGCTGCGTGACGACTACATGGACGAGCTGCTCCAGGTGGGCACCCGCCCCGGCTACCCGACCGTCGCCCGGGCGGTCTACCAGGCCCTGCCCAGCCTCATCGCGGCCCGCCCGCGCTACACGGACGTCAAGGCGCCCGTCCACCTGGTCTACGGCGAGAAGGACTGGTCCCGCCCCTCGGACCGGGAGGCCAACAAGCGGCTGCTGCCGGCCGCCGATTTCACCCAGGTGGCGGGAGCCGGCCACTTCATCGCACTGGAAAGGCCGGACGTGGTCGCCGACCTGCTGAACTCCGTGGCGTGACCGCCCCGGGACCACACACTCGGCCCCCGCCGCTCCTCCTTGTGAGCGACGGGGGCCGAGTGTGTGGTGTGGGTGGGCGAGACGTTTCCGGTCGGCCGGTCCTCGCGGGGACCGGCCGACCGGGTTTATCGCGTCAGCGTGCCGCCGCCGGTCCGTTCAGGAACCCCGCGAGCGTGCGCGTCAGGGTGTTGTGGGCCGGGGCGGCGAAGAGCGGGTCGAGATGGTTCATGCCCGTGTCGGTCTCGTAAGTGGCGTACGGGATACGGGAGTTGGACACCACCTTGCGCGCCGACTCCTCGATCGTGCCCTTGGCGTAGCTCGTCCCGAAGGCGTACAGCGGTATGTCGAGACGGTCGGCGTGGAGCAGGCGCAGGCCCAGGGAACGGGCCGGCGCGGAGTCCGTGTAGGCGTCCGTGACGTCGAGGTCGACGGAGAGCCGGGCCGGCCAGTACCACTCCCACACCGCCGGCACCGGACCGGCGTACGCGGCCGCGACCCGGCTGAGCGGCGTGATCCCGGTGTCGACCCAGCCGCGTACGTCCCCGCTGTCGGCGAGGTGCCCCGAGTGCACGGTGATGGAGTTCGGCCAGCCGAAACCGGCGTCGACCAGCACGCCCAGCAGGCCCGCGTTGGTGACGGTGTACGGCAGGGCCAGGGCGTCGGGCAGACGGGGCTGGAGGAGGGAGGGGCCGTCGGGGTCGCGCAGGGCGTAGTGGCCGGCGAGCTGGTACCAGATCTGGGTGCTCTCCGCGCGGCTGCCGAGGCCCACGCCGCTCAGGGTCAGGTCGAAGACCGCCCCGGCGTCGATCGCCGCCAGCCGTTGCCTTATCTCCTCCGGCGAGTCGAGAACCGGGTCGCCCGTTCCGTCGAACGCCCCGAGGACACCGCCGTCGACGACCACCAGCCCCGCGAGGTCCCGGTGGCCGGGGCAGCCGTCGAAGTCCCAGGCCGCGTACGCCATCGCGGTCGTCGCTCCCCAGGAGTGCCCGCCGAGCACCACGCGCCGGCCACCGCGTCCCGCCGCCCGGACGACGGCCCGCAGATCGGTGAGGGTCAGGGGCAGGCCCCAGTGCGCGGCGAACGGGGAGGCGGCCGGGTCCTGGCTGCGGTAGTGGCCGTCCAGGTAGTAGGCGAGGGGGTCCGGGCCCGTGAAGCCCGTGCGGTCGGCGAGGTTCTCCTCCCGCCGGTCGAGGGCCCACACCTGCAGGCCGGGTACGGCCGCGACCAGGTCACGGGCCAGCAGCCGGAAGTCGTTCGCGGCCCCGAACATGCCGGGCACCAGCACGAGGACGGTGCCCGCCGTGGCGGGGCCGACCTTGAGGACGTGCACCCGGTCCGTCCCGGCGGGCCCGCCCCCGCCGCCCACGGCGACGGGCACGTACGGCTCCGGGCCGACGGCACCTCGGCCGGTGGGCCCTTGTCCGGTGGCGTCCGGTGCGCGTCCTGCGGCCACCGCGGTTCCGGCCCCCGTACCGGCCGCGGCCAGTGCCAGACCGCCGATCATTCCGCCCAGCACCGTACGGCGCGGCAGACGGCTCGTCATCTCAGGTACCTCCAGGGAGAGTTGATCGGAACCAGCTTCCCCCTCGCCCTCGACGGGACGTACACCAGGGGTCACTTGCGCACCGCGTCGGCGGCGCGCTGACAGGACCTGTGGATTCGATCTGAGTCGAGGGAACCTGGTTCGGCGGTGAGACGTTCCACGTCATGCTTCCGGCGAGCGGTCGATCGGCAACTCGCTCACGTACCAGTGACGTTCGAGCCTCGGATGGGAGAATGAGGGCCGTCATGACTGCCGGACGGGGTGCACGCACGCTGCGGGCCGCGGTGTTCGCGGCCGTCTGCGTGCTGCTCGCCGCTCTCGGTCACGTGCTGATGTCCGGCTCGACCGTCGCCTGGTGGACCCTGGCGGCAGGGGCCCTGGCGACGGGCGGCGCGGGCTGGTGCCTTACCGGCCGCGAGCGTGGACTCCCGCTGGTCGTGGGTGTGGTGGTCGTCGCCCAGGGCGCGCTCCACTCGGCCTTCTCGTTCACGCAGGGCGTGGGCCTGGGAGCGGGCATGGGCATGGGACCCGATGCCGCCGGCATGCCGATGGACGCCATGGACATGGCCCACGCCGGAAACGGCATGGGCATGGGCATGGGTGCGGGTGCGGATCACCCGGCCCACCTCGGCCACGGCCTGGACGTCCTTTCGTCCTCGTACGGCATGCTCGCCGCACACACGCTCGCCGCACTGCTGTGCGGTCTGTGGCTGGCGTACGGCGAGCGGGCCGCGTTCCGCATTCTGCGGGCGGCGGCCGGCCGGCTGGCCGCCCCGCTGCGGACGGCGCTCGCGCTGCCCGCGCTGCCGGACCGTCCCCGTCCCCGCCCGCGTCGCGGGCGCTCGGACCGGGCGCCACGACTGCTTCCGCTCGTCCACACGATCACCTCCCGGGGCCCGCCGACGGCGACCGCTGTCGTCTGAGACAGCAGGCTCCCCGGGCCCGCTCCAGGTCGCGCCGACGCACATCGACGTCGGCGTCACCCCGTAGGCGTCTCGGGCCACGGTCGTACCCCGCGTCGCACGCGCGTACGACCACTCCTCCCTCTGCCGGTAGCGGCTCGCGCCCATGTCACGCAGCCACGTCGCGGCCCGCCGCGCTGCCGGATGCCGGATGATCCGAGAAGGACACCAGGTGATCACTCCTTTACCGCCCGCGCCGATCCTCGAGGCCCCAGCGGCTTCCGCACCCTCCGCCGCGGCCTCCTCGGCGGTTCCGATGGACGAGTCGATAACCGCCTGGGCGCTCGCCGCCCGCGGTGGCGACCAGGCCGCCGTCGAACGCTTCGTCGGCGCCCTGCACCGCGATGTGGTGCGGTACGTCGCCCATCTCTCCGCCGATCCACAGGCCGCCGACGACCTCGCCCAGGACACGTTCCTACGGGCGCTCGGCAGTCTGCACCGGTTCGAGGGGCGCTCCTCGGCGCGCTCCCGGCTGATGGCCATCGCCCGGCGCGCGGTGATCGACAGCTTCCGGCACGCCGCCGCCCGGCCCCGGCTGTGCGACACGGAGGACTGGCGGGTGACCGTCGAACGGGCCCAGCCGCGCGGGCTGCCCGGCTTCGACGACGGCATCGCGCTGCTCGACCTGCTGGCCGCGCTGCCCGACGAACGGCGCGAGGCGTTCGTCCTCACGCAACTGATGGGGCTGCCCTACGCGGAGGCGGCCGAGGTCGGCGACTGCCCTGTGGGGACGGTTCGTTCACGTGTGGCCAGGGCCCGCGCGACCCTGGTCGACCTGCTGGCGGCAGCCGAGGCGGAGCCGGAGCCAGCGCCGGAGACGGAGTCGCAACCGGCGGCCCTGGTCGCCTAGTCAGCGCTTCTCCCCGTCCGCCTCCTCGGGCAGCATCCCGCACAACGTCTCGCGCTCCTCGGGACCGATCTCCGTGAGCCCCGAGACGACGACGTCGGCCAGGGCCGGCGAGGACTCCGTGAACAGGCGGCGCCCCTTGCCGGTGAGGGCCACCTCGACGCCCCGTTTGTCACCGCACACGGGGCGCCGGGTGACCAGCCCGGCGTGTGCGAGACAGGCGATCTGATAGGTGAGCCGGGTCTTGGGGCGGCCGAGCAGCTCCGCGATCCGGGTCATCCGCAGACCGCCGTCGGGCCGGTCCGCGAGCAGGCACAGGACGAGGAACTCGTCGTGGGAGATCCCGAGCGTCTCTTTGAGGACGGGCCCGAGCCGCTGCTCGATCGCCCCGGTCGCGGCCAGCAGGACCATCCAGTTCCGTAGCTCGGTCGGGAGCAGGCCGCCCTCCTGTGCGGCGGGACATTCGGGCGTCTCGGCAGGGTGTTCGGAGGTGGCGGCCATTCGTCGATTCTACCGGTTGTCCAAATTTGCACGAGGGGTTGTCCAGATTTGGATAACAGGCTAATTTGGCGTCGTCGCCCCATCGTCCAAATTTGGATGACCTGGGTTCCGGATGTTCCCGTACCTCGCACCAGCCTCGTTCCTGTCAGGAGACAGCTCATGACCGTTGCCGTGGAAACCGGCCTGTGGCAGCTCGACCGGACGGCGTCCACCGTCGCCATCAAGCACAAGACGATGTGGAACCTGGTCACCGTGAAGGGCACGTTCGCCATCACCGGCGGCGGTGGCGAGGTCCTCCCCGACGGCACCGCCACGGGCACCCTGACCCTGGACGCCGCCTCCCTGGACACCAACCACGCCAAGCGCGACAAGCACCTGCACGGACCCGACTTCTTCGACGCCGAGAACCACCCCGAGATCACCTTCGCGGTGCGCGGCGCCGAACTCCGCGACGGCGACACCGTCCACGTCACCGGTCAGCTGACCGTGCGCGGCATCAGCCGCCCCACCAGCCTCACCGCGCGCCTCACCCACGCGGGCGGCGACGCGCTCACCCTCGACGCGGAGTTCAGCGTGGACCGGGACCAGTTCGGCCTGGGCTGGAACCAGCTGGGCATGATCCGCGGCCGTACGGCGGTCACGACCAGCCTCCGCTTCACCCGCGCCAAGGCCTAGGTTGCCGGGGTCCGAAGCCACCGGGCCCGAGGCTGCCGAGACCTAGCGCGCGGGCCGGACGGCGGGGTGGTCCTTCACGTTCTGCCGCCCGCCCGGCAGCCGGATGTCCATGCTCGACAGGGTGTCCGGCGACGCCGTGAAGACACGCAGCCGGATGCGCGTACCCGGGCGCCGGGGCACCCGGAACACCGGTCCGGGCGGCTGGAGCCGGTAGACGGCGCTCGTGTGCGCGGGCAGCGTGGCCGGCCCCTGGACCGCCGTCCACCAGCGGGTCATGCCCTGGCCGGTGGTGAGCGTGAAGTGGGGGGTGAGGGCGCTGTCGTCCCTGTTGGTCACCCGGACGGTCAGCTCCGACACGGCCGTCGGCCCGGTCGTGAGCGCCCTCGTCACCCGCATGGCCAGCGGCGGTGACCCGGTCGCCGCCACGGCGGTACACGCCAGCGCCGGTACGAGGAGCAGCGCGGCCGTCGCGACCAGCGCAGCGCGCCGACGCGGGCCCGACAGGAAACGCGGCCGGGGCTGCCACGCCCGGGCGAAGGACGTGGCCGGTGTCGTTACCGCGGCCGCCAGCCACAGCGGCGTCATCAGCAGGTAGTAGCCGTCCTGCGAACGCGTCGCCAGGAAGAAGGCGCACCACGGCAGCACCGTCGTCGCCGGACCGAGTCGCCGCACGAACAGGACGAGCAGCGCCAGCAGCGCCCCCGCCAGCAGCATGCTCGCGTGCGAGTACCAGGCCAGCCGGTCGCTGCCGTCGGTGTAGTAGAGCGCCAACCCCACCAGGCCCTGCCCGTGGATCGTCGCGTTCTGCGTCAGCGGCAGCGCGACCCCGCTCGCCCAGGTGCGTGGCTCGCTGACCATGAAGTACGTGTTGATCAGCAGCCATACGGTGACCGCCGCGCCGGTGATCCGCAGCACCACCCAGGCCGCGGTACGGGCGCCCAGCTCCCCACGGCGCACCGCGTAGATCCCGGCCAGCAGGAACGGCACGAGGAACCATGGCAGCTGCTGCGCCGCGCAGGCCGCGCCCAGACAGGCGGCCCGCGCGAAACCGCCCCACCCCAGCCGCCCGCCCGCCCCGATCCGGGGCCAGCGCACCACCACCGGGATGAGCAGCGCGAGCGCGACGATCGCCGGGTAACCGAGCCGCGCGTAACTCGGCAGGAAACCGAAGCCCAGGCACACCATGGTCGCCGCCGACCGCCACGGCACCGGCAGCAGCCGCCACAGCGTCACCGCGCCGACGAGCAGCGCCCCGGTCGTCACGACGGTCGCGGCCAGCGCGCCGTGCCCGAGCCACAGCAACGGCGCCGTCAGCAGCGGGACGAGGGGCGGGTAGCCGTAGGTGAGGTCGTAGCCGCCGTTCATCGTCGGGGTCAGGGCGACATCGGGGTTGTGCTGGAAGAGCCACGGCCAGGGCTGCCCGTACACGGGGTGCCCGGCGGCCAGTTCACGGGCCGCCTGCGCGGTGAGGACGCCCTCGTCGCCACCCGCGTGGTTCAGGGCGAACGTGCACAGGGTCAGCGTCATGGCCGTCAGCAGGACGCACAGGTCGAGGCGGGCGAGTGTCCGGGTCCGGCGCGCGGTCAGCGCCAGCACCCCGCTGACCAGGATCGACAGATAGCAGAGCGAGATCACGGCGGCGATGACGAGCTCGCGACTGGCGGCCTGCGTCCACACCGCGCGCGTGCCGATGAACAGGCTGACGGTCGCGAGGAGCGTCAGGACGCGATGCCACTGCGCGGGGGCGTCGGCCTCCGGCGCCACCGCCACCGGGATCCGGGGCCAAGGCCGGCTCCGGATGCCCAGGGGGTTCGTCTTCGCCGCGGCTTCAGGCGCTGTTTCTGCCAAGTGCACGACATCGGAAGGTAATCCTGCCCGGTGTGCCGCGTGCGGTCGGACGTGAAGCTTCCGGTGTGAGACCGGTAAGAATGTCCGCCAGTAGTTATTTATCAGCTATTGATGCGGATTCAGTAGACATCTCGCACATAGCGCTTCGCCGCCATGAGCTGCTTCACGTACGCGCCCGCCTCGTCCTCGCTCAGACCACCGTGGGCCACCGCGATGTCCCGCAGCGCCCGGTCCACGTCCTTGGCCATGCGCGAGGCGTCACCGCAGACGTAGAAGTGGGCACCATCCTGCAGCCAGTGCCACAACTCCGGTCCGTGCTCGCGCATCCGGTCCTGCACATAGACCTTGTTGCGCTGGTCGCGGGAGAACGCCGTGTCCAGCCGGGTCAGCGTGCCCTCGGCCACCAGCTCGGCCAGCTCGTCCTCGTAGTAGAAGTCCGTGGCGCGGTGCTGCTCACCGAAGAACAGCCAGTTCGGCGCCGAGTGCCCGAGCGCCCGCCGCTCCTCCAGGAACCCCACGAACGGCGCCACCCCGGTGCCCGGCCCGACCATCACCATCGGCGTCGAGGCGTCGGCGGGCGGCCTGAAGTGCGGCGAACGCTGTACGAAGACGGGTACCGCCGTGTCCGGCCCGGCGTCCGCGAGGAAGGGCGAGCAGACCCCGCCGCGCGGTCGGCCGTGCAGGTTCTCGTACCGCACCACGGACACCGTCAGCGACACCCGCGCCGGGTCGACGAGCGGGCTCGACGATATGGAGTACAGCCGGGGCTGAAGCCGCCGCAGCACCTTCGCCCACTCCTGCGCGGACGCTCGTACCCCGTACTCGGTCACCACGTCGACGGCCTGGCGCCCCCACGACCAGCGGGCCAGCCCGTCCTTGTTGTCGGACCGCATCAGCTTCTTCAACTCACGGTTGTCCCGCGCCCGTTCGGCGACGAAGCGCAGCAGGTCGGGAGTGATCCGGGTGATGTCGAGCTGCCGGTGCAGTGCCTCGGAGAGGGTGAACTCGCCAACTCCGTCCACTTCCACACCGGTTGAGGCGTCCAGCCCGGTCACGGCCAGCCATTCCTCCACCAGGGACGTGGAGTTGACGGGCCGCACCCCGAGCGCGTCACCCGCTTCGTACGTCAGGCCCGTACCGCTGGTGTCGAAGGTGAACCGGCGCACTTCCTTGGTCGCCCCTGCCAGACTGAGCAGCCGGTTGCCGACGAGCCGGGCGGGGGAGGGGGCGGGCTTGGCGGACCGCACGGCGGGAGCGGGCGCAGGAGAGACGGTGGGAGCGGAGACCTGGGCGCCCTCACCCTCCTTGATGCCCATGCCGATCTTGCCGACCGCGCTGTCCCCGCCGTCCCCGCCGTCCGCGCCGACGGCGCTGTCCGTGCCGTTCGTCGTGTCCAGTACGTCGAGCACCTGGTCGAGCCACGCGTCCGCCGACGGTTCGAAGTCGGGCTCGCAGTCGGTGCGCGGCGCGATCCGCACCGCGCCCAACTCGTCCAGCCGCGCGTCCAGTCGGCGCCCGTGCCCGCAGAAGTCGTCGTACGAGGAGTCACCGAGGGCGAGTACGGCGTACCGCACGCCGTCCAGCCGAGGCGCCTGCTCCCCGGAGAGCGTGTCCCAGAAGCCGGAGCCGTTGTCGGGGGCGTCGCCGTCGCCGAACGTGCTGGTGATGAAGAGGAGATCGGCGCTGCGCGCGAGGGTGGCCACATCGGCCTCGTCCATGCCGACGAGCTTCGCCCGGTGCCCGCCCGCGTTCAGCCGCTCGGCCGCCGCGCCGGCGAGTTCCTCGGCGTTGCCGGTCTGCGAGGCCCACAGCACGACGACATCGCGCCCGTCGACCTCGACTTCGACCCCGACCCGTTCCCGTGGCGGAGCTTCCACGGTCCTGGAGTACATGCCGGCGAGCATCCCGTTCACCCAGTCGGCGTGTTCGGCGCTGAAGGGAGCGGAGGCGGGCAGCACGGGAATCCCCACGGCGCCGGTGGGCAGACCGGCGAGGAAACCCGAGAGGTACTGGCGTTCCTGTGCGCTGAGCACGGGCGGGGGAGCGGGCGTGAACGCCAACTCCGGCACGGTGACCGGCACTTGGGGGAGCACTTGGGGGAGAGCGGCTGGTGGGGCGGCAGGGGGTGGCAGCTGCGGCTCGGGGCGGTGCACCTTCACCAGGGACACCGCGCACACCTTGAACTCGGGCTGCAGGGACAGCGGATCGACCGCGTCGCTCGTCACCGCGTTGATGCTGAGGTACTCCCCGAAGAGGTCGTTCCAGTGGAAGGGCGCGAAGACGCATCCCGGCCGCACCCGGTCCGTGACGACCGCCGGCAGCACGGCCCGCCCGCGCCGCGACGCGACCTCGACCGAGTCGCCGTCCTCGACCCCCAACTCCCGTGCGTCCTCGGGATGCACCTCCACGAACGGGCCGGAGTTCAGCTTGTTGAGCTTGGCGACCTTCCCCGTCTTCGTCAGCGTGTGCCACTGGTGCTGCACACGTCCGGTGTTGAGGACGAACGGGAAGTCGTCGTCGGGCAGTTCGGCGGCGGGCAGATACGGCCGGCCGTAGAACACACCCCGTCCACTGGCGGTGGGGAACCGCAGCCCCGCACCCCCCGCATCCCGGTACCGGATGGGGTTGCGCGCGGGCCCGTCCACCGAGGCGGCCGGCCACTGCACGGGAGTCTCCCGCAGCCGCTCGTAGGTGACGCCCCGCAGATCCCACCCGGTCTTCGGGTTCCACGCCTGCTTGAGCTCCTCGAAGACGTCCTGGGCGCTCTCGTACGCGAACCCCTCGAACCCCATCGCGCGGGCCACGGCCGCGATGATCTGCCAGTCGGCCATGGCGTCGCCGGGCGGGTCGACGGCTGCCCGGGCGAGGGTGAGATTGCGCTCGCTGTTGACGAGGACGCCCTCCGCCTCGGTCCACATCGCGCCGGGCAGGACGACATCGGCGTACGCGTTGGTCTCGGTCTCGGCGAAGACGTCCTGCGTGACGACGAACTCGGCGGCCTCCAGGCCCTCGATGACGGTCCGGCGGTTGGCGACCGAGGCGACCGGATTCGTGCAGATGATCCAGCAGGCCTTGATGTGGCCCTCGGCCATCCGCCGGAACATCTCGATCGTGCCGAGCCCGGCGCCGTCCTTGCGCAGCGTGCCCGCGGGCAGCTCCCACAGGTCCTCGACGAACGCCCGCTCCTCGTCGACGAGCACGGACCGCTGGCCTGGCAGCCCCGGGCCCATGTACCCCATCTCCCGGCCGCCCATCGCGTTGGGCTGCCCGGTGAGGGAGAACGGGCCGCTGCCGGGACGGCAGATAGCGCCGGTGGCAAGATGCAGGTTGACCAGGGCGTTCGTGTTCCAGGTGCCGTGCGTGGACTGGTTGAGCCCCATCGTCCAGCAGCTCATCCACTCACCGGAAGCGCTGGCCTCACCGATGATCCGGGCCGCTTCGCGGATGTCGTCCTCGGGGATGCCGGTGATCGCGGAGACGGCGTCCGGCGGATAGTCGGCGAGGAAGGCCGGCATCTCCTCCCAGCCGTCGGTGTGGGCGGCGATGAACTCCGGATCCGTGTAACCGCCGGCGTGCAGGAGATGGAGGAGACCGTTGAGGAAGGCCAGGTCCGTACCGGGCTTGATCTGGAGGAACAGGTCGGCCTTCGCGGCGGTGGCGGTCCGCCGGGGGTCGACGACGATCAGCTTGGCCCCCGCCTTGACCCGTTCCATCATCCGCAGATACAGGATCGGATGGCAGTCGGCCATGTTCGACCCGATGACCAGGAACGCGTCGGCGAGGTCGAAGTCGTCGTACGACCCAGGCGGCCCGTCGGCGCCCAGCGACAGCTTGTATCCGGTGCCCGCGCTCGCCATGCACAGCCGGGAGTTCGACTCGATCTGGTTCGTGCCCACGAACCCCTTCGCCAGCTTGTTCGCCAGGTACTGGGCCTCCAGGCCCATCTGCCCGGAGACATAGAAGGCGACGGCGTCCGGCCCGTGCTCGTCGACGATCGCCCGCAGGCGGCGCGCGGTCTCCGCGATGGCGTCGGCGACGGGCGCGGGGACCAGCTCCTCGCCCCGGTCGTCGTGGCCGCCCCGGACCAGCGCGGTGGTCAGCCGGCCGGGTGCGCCGAGCATGTCGGCGGTGGTCGCGCCCTTGGTGCACAGCCGCCCGGCGTTCGCGGGGTGTGCCTTGTCCCCGGAGGCCTTGAAGACCGTACGCCGTCCGTCGGGTCCGAGCCCGACGTCCAGCACGATTCCGCAGCCCACCCCGCAGTACGAGCACACGGTGCGCACCTGCGTTGTCGTGGGGGTTGTGGTCACGTGCTGCCTTTCTCGTCTTCCGCTGTCCTGCTCCGCTGTCCTGCGCCAAGCCGGGCCTGCTACCGCGAGCGTACGAATTGCCCGTTACGTCGATGTCACGTGATCCGATCATGAGCGGTTACGCCCGCTGCACAGCCAGAGTGTCAGTGCTGTGAGGTACGTATGGGTGTTCGGATATTTCTCACACAGGGGGTCGCTGAGCGTGTCGTATTGGGCCGATCGGGTGACCATGAGTAAGAATTGGCTGATGCAGACTGTCAGCGCGAGCCAGGACGGAGTGCGCCGATGAACAGCCACGATGTCACCGACGAACAGTGGGAGGGGCTCGCCCAGGTCGTACCGCTGAGAGGCCGGGACGCATGGCCGTCCGCGGTGGGCCACCGGTCGATACCCGAGGCGGAAACCGAGGCCAGGCGGCGTTTCGTCGTCCTCCGCGTCAATGTCTTCGCGGACGCCCGCGAGGTCGCCGAGACGCTGATGGCGGGCATCCCGGTACTCCTGGACCTCACCGGCGCCGAGACGGACACCGCCAAACGGGTCCTCGACTTCAGTACGGGTGTCGTCTTCGGCCTCGCGAGCGGGATGCACCGGGTCGACCGGAACGTGTTCCTTCTCACCCCGCCCGGCACCGAGGTCGGCGGGCTCATGGGTGGAGCCGGGGTGCCGGAGAACTGAGAGCGGGCTCACAGCGAAATCCGGTGGTCCCCCGTTCGTAGGAAGGTGCGGCGGACGGAACGGTTCGCCTCGCGGCGGAGCCCTACGGTCCGGATATGACCCTGTCACTGGACTCACCGCCCTCCCCGGCCACCGCAGCGCAGAGGGCGGCGCGTCCCGACCGGCCGAGCCTCACCGAACTGAGACTGTCCGCCTACGCGGGACACCGCCGGGCCGGGTTCCCGCTCGGGCGGCTCACCCTCCTCGCCGGGCCGAGCGGCAGCGGCAAGTCGACCGCCCTCAGGGCGTACGAGTCGCTGGCCCGCCTCGGCTCCGGTGTCACCGTCGGGGAGGCGTTCCCGGACCCCGCCGCCTGCGTCCCGGAACGCGCCCGCCCCGACGCCCAGCGCCGGCGCGGCTTCCGCATCGGCTGTACGGCGGACGGCCCCGAAGGTCCCGTACGGCTCGACGTCGCCGTCCAGGCCGAGCCCGAACTGCGCATCGTGGGCGAGCGGTTGAGCGCCGGCGGGGTGGTCCTGCTGGAGACGGCACTGGTCGATCCCAGCAGGCGCACCGTCCAGGCCGCCTGGCACACGGCCGGTTCGGCGTCGGTCACCCGCGCCCCGATGCCCGACGACCGGCTCGGCACGACCCTGCTGCCGCTGCGGGTCGCCGGGAAGACGGACGGGCAGCGCCAAGTCATCGCCGCCGCCGAGCAGATGGTGGTCGCCCTGCGGTCCGTCTTCGCGTGTGATCCCCTGCCCGACCGGATGCGCGCCGCGGTCCCGGTGCGCAGCGGACGGCTCCTGCCGGGGTGCGACAACCTGGCCGAGGTCCTGTGGCGCACCCGGTCCGAATGCTCCATCCGACACGGGCTGTTGGTCGCCGCCGTCCGCGAGGGCTGCGCGGGCCCGGTCACGGACGTACGGGCGGACCGGGTCGCCGACGGTCGTGTGCGGGCCGTACTCGACCGGGGTGACGGTCTGCTCACCGCCTTCGGCAGGCTGGGTGACGGCGAGTTGAGGTACGCGGGCCTGGCGCTGGTCCTGCTGACCGGCCCCGGAGTCCTGATGGTCGACCGGCCCGGCGAGGTGCCCGATGCCCTCCAGGCACTCACCGTCCTGGCCGACGGCTTCGACCGGTCCCTGGACGTATCGCAGCGCGAGCAACTCCTTCGCCTGGCGGCCCGGATGTGCGACCGCGGGCACATCCGCCTCCTCGGCACGGTGAGCGACGCGTCCTGGGCGGAGGAGGTGGCGGGGGTGACGGTGGTACACCTGAAGCCGTGACAGATCAGGAACACGCCGAAGAACCCGGCCAGTTGGACGTGGCGGAACTCCAGCGCAGGCTGGCCGACTTCGCTGCGGCACGGAACTGGCAGCCGTTCCACACCCCCAAGAACCTCGTCAGCGCGCTCAGTGTCGAGGCGTCCGAACTGGTCGAGATCTTCCAGTGGTTGACGCCCGGGGAGTCGGCCCGGGTAATGGACGACCCGGACACCGCCCACCGGGTGACGGACGAGGTCGCGGATGTGCTCGCGTATCTGCTCCAGCTGTGCGAGGTGCTCGGGATCGACGCGCTGGCCGCCCTCGCGGCGAAGATCGACCGCAACGAACGGAGGTTCCCCGTGCCGGAATAGTCACTCTCCGAAGTCAAAATGCGATCTGTTGCTCATTTCGTGTCCGCAGATTTCCGCCTTCCTCTGGCTTTTCGTCCCATTGCCCTTCACTCTGGGTAGTGGACGGTGGAGTTCGGGCGGACGTGCGAAAAGCGCGTCGGGGACAGACGGGGGCAGCGCATGGACGCTGTGCGGCTCATCCTGACGAGCAGACATGCCCTGGCGATCAGCGAGGGTGTGCGGCAGACCCTGATGGAGGTGTGGCAGGCGCAGGCCCTGGCGCAGGCGATCGGCAGCCGCCTCGCGGTCACCGGACCGCCCGAACTGCGGGGCGAGGCACTGGGGTTGACGGAACTGGCGGGCCGGGGCTGCGGCGTACTGGACGAACCGTGCCTCGCCGTGGGCGACTTACGCGCGGCCCAGCTCACCGAGCTGGGCGACGCCCACCAAGCCCTCGTCTGCCTCGGCAACCTCCTCGGCGAGGCCGGTATAGCCCTGGTCGGCATCGCCAGCGCGGCGGCCGACGAGACGACGTACTGGCAGTGCATGGAATCCATCGACGCGGCGGACGAGTCCCGCGACCGGGTCCTGGAGATGCTCCGCAAGCTCGCGGCCAGGGAGGCGGCGGGAGGTGCGGAGCGGGTGCCTGGGTAGGGCGGTAGGGCGATTGCGCCCTGTCGGGCAGAGGGCCGAGCCTTGCAGCTCGGCCCGGGCGATCTCAGCCTGTCCGGGGGTTCCCCCTCCGGAGGAGTTCGAGGACAAGGCCGTTCAGGCCGGACGGGGACCCGGCGGCGAAGCCCCCAGCCGGGGCCGGCCTCAGCCCGCCTCGGTCTCCTCCACGGGCGCCGACGACACTCCCGCCGACTGAAGATCAGCGTCGAGCGCCGACAGATCCGCGTTCAGCGCGGCCATCAGCTCCTCCATCTGCTGCAGCAGCCCCTTCGGCTGTGCGGGCCCCGCCTGCTGCGGCACGACTTCTTCGGACAATGACGGCCTCCTCGGCCCCTGGCTCCCAGCGGAGCCGACACGGGTGCGCGCCGGAAACGAGTGGGCCGGCAATCGAACTGGCCGGCCGGTCGACGCCGGCGCGGGCGCCGGTCGGGCCGGCTCCGCCCGAGCCAACGATCATCGCCGTGCGGGGTCACTGGTCCGGAGCCGCAGCTCGTACGGGGTTGACGGCTTTTCACTCGCCCGGGGAAGCGTGGGGCGGGGGACACCGGTGGGGTTGACCGCTGTTCGACCGTGCAGGATGGGGGCATGGATCTTCGCATCTTCACCGAACCCCAGCAAGGCGCGACCTACGACACCCTGCTCGCCGTGGCGAAGGCCACCGAGGACCTGGGCTTCGACGCATTTTTCCGCTCCGACCACTATCTCCGCATGGGTGACGGGGACGGCCTGCCCGGCCCCACCGACGCCTGGATCACCCTCGCCGGACTCGCCCGCGAGACCAAGCGCATCCGCCTGGGCACCCTGATGACCGCCGCCACCTTCCGTCTCCCCGGCGTCCTCGCGATCCAGGTCGCGCAGGTCGACCAGATGTCCGGCGGCCGGGTCGAACTCGGCCTGGGCGCGGGCTGGTTCGAGCAGGAGCACAAGGCATACGGCATCCCGTTCCCGCAGGAGAAGTTCGCCCGTCTCGAGGAGCAGCTGGCGATCGTCACCGGCCTCTGGGAGACGAAGACCGGCGAAACGTTCAGCCACCACGGCACGCACTACGAACTCACCGACTCGCCGGCCCTCCCCAAGCCGGCGCAGGCGAAGATACCCGTGCTCATCGGCGGCCACGGCGCGACCCGTACCCCGCGGCTGACCGCCCAGTACGCCGACGAGTTCAACATGCCGTTCGGGTCGATCGAGGACACCGAGCGCCAGTTCGGCCGGGTACGCGCGGCGGTCGAGCAGGCCGGTCGCCGGGCCGATGAGCTGACGTACTCGAACGCCCTCGTGGTGTGCGTCGGCAGGGACGACCAGGAGGTGGCCCGGCGGGCCGCCGCGATCGGCCGCGAGGTCGACGAACTGAAGGCCAACGGACTGGCGGGTTCCCCGGCCGAGGTCGTGGAGAAGATCGGCCGGTACGCGGAGATCGGCTCCCAGCGGCTCTACCTCCAGATCCTCGACCTCGACGACCTGGACCACTTGGAGCTGATCTCCTCGCAGGTGCAGGCGCAGCTGTCGTAATCCGTGGCGCGTGGCCGGGGTGTACCCCGTCGGGCGTCTTTCTGTGGGTCGGACATCGGCTCGGCCTTCGGGGCGACCTCGGGTCGGGCTTCCTGCCCGGCTTCCTGTCCGGACGGGGTACGTCCCGGGGGCGTGCGCCGGTGTGCGGGCTACCGGGCGGCCACCACCGGCAGCCCCGGCCCCGCGCACCGCACATCCTCCGGCGGCACCCGCCCGTCGACGAGGTAGGCGGCGGCCGTCGAGTCCACGCACGCGTTGCCCCGGCTCGCGAACACGCCGTGGGAGTAGTCGCTGTCGAGGGTGACGAGGCGGGAGCCGGGCAGCAGGCGGCGCAGTTCGCGGGCGCCCTCGATCGGGGTGACCGGGTCGTGGGCGGAGGCGATCAGCAGTACGGGCGGGGCGGCGGGGCTGCCCAGGGTCGTACGGCGGCCGGGCCGGTGGTGCCAGAAGGCGCAGGTCGACGCCTCCATGCCGGTCAGCACGGGCTGCGGGTCCAGCCGTCGTGTGCGGTGGAGGTCGGCCAGGACGCGTCCGGGTGCCGGACCGGGTCCGTCCGCGCACTTCACGGTCCGGTTCGCCGCCTCGAAGACGCGTGAGTCCGGGGAGTCGAGGGCGGTCGCGGGGCGGAGCGTACCCGGCGTGCCGTCCCGCAGATACGTTCGCAGCCCGTCGGCCAGGCCCTCCCAGCGTTCGGTGCGGCCGAGGGCGCGGTACACGGCCCGGTCGAAGGCCGCCGCCCCGAAACCGTCCACGGGCCGCGCGCGAAGCCCGTCCCGCACTCGCAGATACGCGGCACGCACAGCCGGGGCGCCGTGGCCCAGCCCGAAGCGGTCCGGGTAACGAGCGGCCCAGTCGAAGAAGGTGTCCCGCTGGCGCAGCAGCGCCCGGCTCTGGATGACGTCGAAGTCGTACCACCCCCACGGTCCGACCACGCTGTCCAGCACCATCTTCCCTACCCGGTGCGGGAATCGGGCCGCGTAGGCGGCGCCCAGACAACTCCCGTACGAGACACCGAGGAAGCTCGTCCGGTGCTCGCCGAGGGCGGCACGGATCGTGTCCATGTCCCGCGCAGTCCGCTCCGTGGAGAAGTACGGCAGCGCCCCGTCCCCGACGCCCGCCGCACAGTCGTCCGCGAGGACACGCAGCGAGTGGAGGTACGTCAACTCGGCGCGGGGGCCCATGGGTACGGGGTCGGCTCCCGGCCGGTCGCGGTCGAACAGGCCACCCATCGCACCGCAGTCGAGGGGTGAACTCAGGCCGGTGCCACGCGGATCGAAGCCGATCACGTCGTACGCCCGCCGCACGCTCTCGGGCAGCTTGGCCCGCTTCGTGACCGCGTACGGCAGCCCGGAACCGCCCGGCCCACCCGGGTTCACCAGGAGGATCCCGCGTCGCTCGGCGGCCGTACCGGAGGCGCGGACCCGGGATACGGCGATCCGCAGCCGGGGGCCGCCCGTCGCCGGAGCGTCCCAGTTCAGGGGTACGTCGAGCCGGCCGCACTCGACGGTCTCGGGTGCCGCCGGTTCCGGCACGGAGTCGGGACAGGGGCCGAAGTGGATGCGGGTGGGGGTGAGAGCAGGGGTGGCGTGCGCTGTCGGTGCGGGGAGGAGGGTTGCTGCGCCGGTCAGGAGGGCGCAGAGCAGGGCCGTACCGCGTGGGGGACGGGTCACGGATCTCGCAATCTCGGTATCGGTGTCGACTTCGGTAATCGTCCGGTCATCAGATGACAATGAAAACGATTGTCGATAACGTGTCCACGGTCAAGTCTGGAGCCCTCCCTGGCGGGGGTGCCTTCGCGCTGCCCTGACGGCTCTGACCGCCGGGGTGGAAAGGGGAGTTGTGGCTCATTTGCTGGTGGTCGAGAGCTGGGTCGGATCGATGAGCAGACTGCTGCCACGGGCGATCCGGGAGAGCGGGCACGAGTTCACCTTCCTCACCCGTGACCTGCACCACTACCTGCGCAGCGCCCCCGAGGGGGCGGCGCATCCACTGCTCGGTGCCCGCAACGTGGTCACCGCCGACACCAACGACCTCGACGAACTGCTGCCGTACGTCGAGCGGCTGCACGGGGTGCTCCGCTTCGACGGGGTGATCACCTCGTGCGACTACTACCTGCCCACGGTCGCCCGGATCGCCGGGCACCTCGGGCTGCCGGGCTCCGGCCCCGAAGCCGTGGAGAACGCCTGCCGCAAGGACGCCACCCGCCGGGTACTGGCGGACGCCGGGGTGCCGGGGCCGCGTTTCGCCGTGTGCGAGGAATGGGCCGACATCGTGCGCGAGGCCGCCGGCATCGGCTATCCCCTGGTCGTCAAGCCGGTCGACCTGTGCGCGGGGATGTACGTCCGACGCGTCGACGACGAGACCCAACTTGCCGAGGTCTGCCGGGCGTTGAGCGCCTTCCCGGTCAACGCGCGAGGGCAGCGGCGACCGCCCGTCGTACTCCTCGAAGAGCTCCTCGACGGGCCCGAGGTGAGTGTCGAGACCGTGTCCTGCGCGGGCGCGGTGCAGGTCGTCGGGGTGACCGACAAGAGCATCGGCGGAGCGCCGGCCTTCATCGAGACCGGCCATATGTTCCCGGCCGCGCTCACGGCCGCCGACACCGAGGCCGCCGAGCAGACCGCACTGGGCGCCCTGAAGGCGCTCGGACTGGTGGAGGGGGTCGTGGCCCACACCGAGATCAAACTGACCTCCGCCGGGCCGCGCGTCGTCGAGGTCAACCCCCGTCCGGCCGGCAACCGGATCACCGAACTCGTCCGCCATGTCACCGGTATCGACCTCGCCGCCGCCTTCGTGGACGTCTCCCTCGGTCGGGCACCCGACCTGCGCCGCACGGACACGGGACTGCGCAGTGCGGCCATCGGCTTCCTCGTCCCCGAGACGGAGGGCACGTTGGAGGCACTGCCCGGAGGCGACCAACTCCGAGACCAGCAAGGTGTGTTGGAGGTCCAGCTCGCCGAGCCGGGAACCGTAGTCAAGGCGGCGGGCAGCAACAACGAGTACCTGGGACACGTCATGGCGGCCGACCCGGACGGTCTCGGCGCCCGCGCCCGCGTCGACTCCCTGCTGGGCGAACTCCGCGCGGGACTGGTGATCCGGTGAACGCCGCAGCGCCCACCACGACCCCTGCCCCGGCGGATTCCTGTGAGGAGTTGGTGGCCCGCGCCCTCGCCGGTGACCTCGGGCCGGATCCGAAGGAGCTGTGCGTCTCCGTCTCCTTCGCCACCCGGCAGGCCGTACGGCACGACGGGCGGGGCAGCGGATACCGCAACGAGGTGCTCAGCCTGCGACTTGGCGCGGCCGTCGGTTCCTGCGCTGTCGAACCCGGACAACTCCCGGACGACGCGATCGACACCTGCGTCGGCGCGGACGTCTCCCGGCTCCTCCAACACCCCCTGCTGCCCATACGCGTGGCCGCTCTCGACGCCTACCTCATGCACATCACCCCGCACCTCCCGGAGCACGGCGCCCGCACGGTCCACCTCCCGGCCGGGTCCTCGCTGATGAAGTCGCAGGCGCGCGCGAAGACCGTCGTGTCGCTGCTCGACCTGCCCGCCGGGGCCACGGTCCTGGTCGTCGGGGTCGTCAACTCCCTTCTGGAGGAGCTGCGTTCACGGGGCCTGAACTACATTCCGTGCGATCTCAAGGGCGGTACGACGGAGTGGGGCGAGCCGGTGGTGACCGACGCCCTCGCCGAGGTGGAGAGCGGGCGCTGTGACGCCGTACTCGCTTCAGGGATGACCCTCGGCAACGGCACCTTCGAGCCCCTGCGGCGCCATGCGCTGGCGCACGGACGGCAGTTGGTGATGTTCGCCCAGACCGGCAGTGCCATCCTGCCCCGCTTCCTCGGACACGGGGTGAGCGCGGTCTGCGCGGAACCGTACCCCTTCTTCTGGCTGGACGGCGGCCCCGGCGCCATCCACTGCTACGGCGGGAGCGGCCCCCGATGACAACGACCGCCGTACGGTCCACCCCAGCCGCACGTCACGAGCTGCTGGCGCTCCTCGGCCGCACCCCGCTCGCCCGGATCACCGCCCAACTCCCGGGGCCGCAGCCGGGGTTCTGGGCCAAGCTCGAAGGACTCGGCGCGGGCGGCATGAAAGCACGCGCCGCCGTGTCCATGTTGCTCGGCGCCCGTGAACGGGGCGAACTGCGTCCCGGCGCACCGGTGGTGGAGTCCACCTCCGGCACCCTCGGAGTCGGACTCGCCTTCGCCGGACAGGCCCTCGGCCATCCCATCGTGCTGGTCGGCGACAGCGAACTCGAGCCTTCCATGCGGCAGTTGCTGCGCTCGCACGGAGTACGGCTGGAGATCGTCGACCGGCCGGCAGCACAGGGCGGCTGGCAGGCGGCCCGCCTCACCCGCCTCCGTGAACTTCTCGCCGCGCTCCCCGACGCCTACTGGCCCGACCAGTACAACAACCCCGACAACATCGCCGGATACGCCTCTCTGGCGGCCGAACTCACCGCCCAGCTCGACCACTTGGACGTCCTGGTGTGCAGCGTGGGCACCGGCGGACACAGCGCCGGAATCACCGGACCCCTGCGCAGGCGCTGGCCCGCGCTGCGGCTCATCGGGGTCGACGCGACCGGCTCCACCATTTTCGGCCAGCCGGCCCGACCTCGCCTGATGCGCGGCCTCGGCAGCAGCATCCACCCGCGAAACGTCGCCTACGAGGCCTTCGACGAGGTCCACTGGGTCGGCCCCGCCGAAGCCGTGGACAGCTGCCGCAGACTCGCCCGCGAGAGCTTCGTCAGCGGCGGCTGGAGCACCGGCGCAGTCGCCCGCGTCGCCGCCTGGGCGGCCCGTGTCCACCCCGGCGCCGTCGTCGCGACCGTCTTCCCCGACGGCCCGCACCGCTACCTCGGCACCGTCTACGACGACGACTTCGCCCTCGCCCACGGCCTCGACCCGGCCACCGCGGCCACCCGTCCGGTCGAGATTCCGCACCCCCGCGCCGCCGAGGCCACCGGCTGGGTCCGTTGCACCCGTGTCACCGACCCGCTCTCTCCGCAGGAAAGGAACCAGTGAAGGCCAGCCTGCGCACCGCCCGCCTCGAACTCACCGAGCCGCTGCGCATCTCCCGCTCCACCATGGCCGCCCGCGACGCCGTGTGGCTCACCATCGAACACGAGGGGTCGTACGGGCACGGCGAGGCCGTCACCAGCCTCTACTACGGACTCGACACCCGCACACTCCAACGGCACTTCCGTGACATGGAGTTGAGCCGTTTCGCCTCTCCGGAAGACGCTTTGGAGGCCCTGCGTGAGGGACAGGGAGGGCTTGGAGGGTCGGGCGGGCCGCGTGGAGGGTCGGCGAGCGGTGACAGCACGCCCGCCGCCGTCGTCGCAGCCGTCGAGGCCGCTCTCCTCGACCTCGTCGGCAAGCGCGCCGGGGTGCCCGTGCACCGGCTGCTGGGGGCGTCTGCCGCGCCTGTCGCCGACACCGCCCGCACGATCGGCATCACCTCCTCCCGCCGCGCGGCCGACGAGGCCCGACGGCTCGCCGCGAGCGGCTTCCGGATCGTCAAGGTCAAGGCGGGGACGCCGGACCCGGAGGACGACGTGGAACGCGTACGCGTCATCCGCGACGCCGTCCCCGGCGTACGACTGCTCCTCGATCCCAACGGGGCCTGGAACATCGCCCAGGCACGGGAGTTGCTGCCCCGGTTCGCCGAACTCGGCGTCGAGGCGGTGGAACAGCCCGTCGTCCCTGGCGACCCGGAGGCCTTCGCGGCCCTGGCCGAGCGATCGCCGTTGCCGCTGATCGCCGACGAGGACGCGGTGGACCTGGAGGACGCGCGACGACTCGCCGGACGCGTGCACGGCATCAACGTCAAGCTCGCCAAGTGCGGCGGGGTGCACGCGGCCCTGCGTATCGCCGGGCTGATCGAGGGCAGCGGTACGGAGTTGATGCTCGGCTGCCTCACCGCCAGCACCCTCGGCATCGCACCCGCCGTCCACCTCGCCGACCGCGCCCGCTGGACCGACCTCGACGGACATCTGCTGCTGGCCAGGGACCCGTGGTCCGGAATCGGCGGTGCCGACGGGGTCGTACGGGCAAGTGACCTGCCTGGTCTGGGAGTTCAGGAGCGCGGGATCGACGAGTCCGGTGCCGAGGGCGACGGGGGCAACGGGAGCGACGGGGGCATCGAGAGCGACGAGGCCGACGCGGGGGGCGAGTATGAAGACGTGGCGTGAGATGCGGCGCTTCCCGGTCGCCATCCAACTGCTCCTCGTCAACCAGCTCGGCGTCAACACCGGCTTCTACCTCCTCATCCCCTACCTCGCGACCCACCTCAGCGAGGACCTGGGGATGTCGGCGGCCGTCGTCGGGATCGTCCTCGGGGTGCGCAACCTCAGTCAGCAGGGCCTGTTCATCATCGGGGGATCCGCCGCCGACCGGCTCGGCGCACGCGGAGTGATCATCGCCGGGTGCGGGCTGCGGACGGTCGGGTTCGGACTGTTCGCCCTCGGCGACGGGCTGCCGGTACTACTGGCCGCATCCGTGCTGAGCGGGCTCGCCGGGGCGCTGTTCAACCCGGCGGTACGGGCTTACCTCGCGCAGGAGGCCGGGGGCCGGAAGGCCGAGGCGTTCGCGCTGTTCAACGTGTTCGCCACCACCGGCGCGCTGGTCGGGCCACTGCTCGGCAGCGCACTTCTCCTGGTGGACTTCCGGGCGTCCGCGCTCACCGCCGCCGCGATCTTCGCGGTGCTCACGGTCGCCCAGGCCCTGGTGCTGCCCGCCCGAGAGGTCGAACCCGCGAAGAGCGGGCTCCTCGCGGACTGGCGCGAGGTGGTGGGCAACCGCGCCTTCGTGGCGTTCGCGCTCGCCATGGTCGGCATGTTCACCCTGGAGAACCAGCTCTATCTGCTCCTCCCCGACGGCGCCCGCCGGGCCACCGGCTGGGACGGCGCGGCCGGCCTCGTCTTCGTCGTGGGCACCCTCTCCAACCTCGCCTTCCAGCTCAGGATCACCCGTTCGCTCAAGTCGCGTGGTGTGCGGGCCCGTTGGATCGCGGCGGGGCTGGCACTGATGGGGCTGGCGTTTCTCCCGCCGATGCTCGTGGCGGGGGAGGGGGAGGCGTCGTGGTGGGCTGCCGTACCCGTCCTGGTGGGCGCGCTGATCCTCTACGTCGGGGTGATGGTCGCCTCGCCGTTCGTCATGGAGCTGATACCGGGCTTCGGGCGGCCCGAGCTGACGGGCACCTACTTCGGCATCTTCTACGTCGTCTCCGGCATCGCCGCGGCTGTCGGCAACACGGTCGTCGGCTGGGCCATGGACGCGGGTGACCGGGGCGGCGCCGAGTGGCTGCCGTGGGCGTTCTGCGCGGTGTTCGGCCTGGCGTCGGCAGGGGGAGTGGCTTGGCTGCACAGGCTGGGGGCACTGCCGACGACCCCGGCGCCGGTGCGGGAGAGGAGCACGGTGTGAACAGGGCGGGAGAGGAGCACGGTGTGAACAGGGCGGGAGAGGGACGGGGTGTGAACGACCTGGGCGACGAGCTGGCTGTGAACAGGGCGAGTGGCGAGCGTGCTGTGAACCGTCGTGGCGGCGGCCCTGCTGTGAACAGGGCCGGCAATGATCCCGCTGTGAACGGCGCCAGCGAAGGCCCGTCTGTGAACAGACCCGGCGGCGATTCGGCTGTGAACCCCCGTGCCGAGGAACCCCCTGTGAACAGCGGCAACCTGCTCACCGACCACCCCGAGCTGTACGAGGCCCGCTTCCCCGACCTCCACCGGCTTGCCGGGCGCTGGGTCGAGGACTGTCTGCGTCGGCACGGGGGCGGGGCGCGGGTGCTCGACCTCGGGTGCGGTACCGGGCGTGACGCCGAGTATCTGCAGCGCGCCGGGCGTACCGTCACCGGAGCCGACACCTCCGGGGCGATGCTCGCGCACGCCCGCGCGAAGCATCCCGGGCCCGAGTACGTCAGCGCCGATCTCACCTGGTTCGAACTGGGCGCCGGTGCCTTCGACGCCGTGGTCTGTCTCGACAGCGCGCTGCTGTACTGCCACACCAACGACCAGCTCGACGGGTTCCTCGCCTCCTGTCGGCGCGCGCTCACCCCCGGTGGGCTCCTCGTCGCCGAGATGCGCAACGGGGCCTACTTCCTCGGCCGCACCGACCTGCTCGACACCCCTGCCGTCGGAGGTTTCACCTGGCGGGGCACCTCCTACCGGTCCGTCACCACGCTCACCGTCGACCGGACGGCCGGGCTGCTGCGGCGGGTACGGGACTGGACGGCCGACGACGGTACGCCCCCCGTCCAACAGCGCTCCGCCTGGCGGCTGTTGTTCCCGCAGGAGCTGCGTCACGTACTCGCCGCGCACGGATTCGAGGTACTCGAACTGCACGACGGTCCGGGACCGCGTACCGAACCCCCTTGGCAGGAGGGCGAGGTGCCCGGCGAGAGGGCCGACGCGGACCGACTGCACCTGGTCGCGCGCCGTCGGCACTGACACCCGACACGCACGCCGCGACACTCCACCACCCGCCCCACCCGCCCCACTCATCGCCAACCCAACGCACACCCCGTAGAGACCCGAAGGATTCCCATGAACGACTTCTCCGCCCTGCGCCGGCGCGGCTTCCTCACCGCCGTGGGCGGTACCGCCGCGCTCGGTGTGCTCGGCCTCGCGGGCTGCGCCGACTCCTCGGACGACACCTCCGAGGGCAGCGGCTCCGGCAGCGGTACGCCCAGACGGGGCGGGCGGCTGCGTGCCGCCTTCGCCGGCGGGGGTGCCAGCGAGACCCTTGACCCGCATCTGGCCAGCCTGTTCGCCGACGCGGCCCGCGCCAAGGCGCTGTACGACAAGCTCGCCGACTACGGCGCCGACCTCTCCGCGCAGCCCCGCCTCGCTCAGAAGTGGGAGGCCAACAAGACCCTGGACCGCTGGCAGGTCACCCTGCGCCGGGCCACCTTCCACAATGGCAAGCCGGTCACCGCCGAGGACGTGCTGTACAGCTACCGCCGGATCGCCGACCCCGACCAGACGTTCCGCGCGAAGGCCTCCCTCGAGCCGATCGACCTCGACGCCAGCCGGGCCACGGGCCCGAACGGGATCGAGTTCGTACTGAAGCGGCCGACCGCCGAGTTCCCCAACGTCCTGGCCGCGTTCGGCGCGTACATCGTGCCGGCCGGTGCCACCGGCACCGACTTCGACACCAAGCCCGTCGGTTCCGGGCCCTTCCGCTTCGTGTCCTTCGCGCCCGGCCGGTCCGCCGTGTTCAGCCGCTTCGACGACTACTGGGAGGGCGCACCGCACCTCGACGAGATCGAGTTCGTCGTCGCCAACGAGGAGTCGGCGCGGGTGAACGCGCTGCTCGGCGGGCAGGTCGAGTACGCGCATGAGCTGAACCCGACCACCGCCCGGGCCCATGAGGGCAAGGGGCAGATCGACATCGTGCGGCTGCGCAACAGCTCCATGCAGGGGTTCGCGATGAAGACCGACCGGGCGCCCTTCGACGACAAGCGCGTCCGCGAGGCCTTCTTCCTCATCGCCGACCGGCAGGAACTCGTCGACGGCGCGCTGTCCGGCGCGGGTGTCGTCGGCAACGACCTGTTCGGGAAGGGGTACGAGTACTACGCCGCCGACCTTCCGCAGCGCGCCCAGGATCTCGACCGGGCCAAGGCCCTGCTGAAGCAGGCCGGAGCCGAGAACCTCAAGGTCGCGCTGGACACCTCGACCGTCGCCGCGGGTTTCACCGAGGCCGCCGGGATCTTCCGCGACCAGGCCGCGAAGGCCGGCGTCACGATCGACGTGAAGATGGGCAGCAAGGACACGTACTGGAGCGACGTCCTCGACAACGGCACGATCTGCTGCTACCGCTCCGGCGCCATGCCCATCGAGGCCCACATCTCGCAACGGCTGCTCACCGACTCCACCACCAACGCGACGAAGTGGCACCACAAGGACTTTGACGCGCTCTACCAGCAGGCCCAGTCGACGAAGGACAAGACCGAGCGGACCGCCGTGTACGAGCGGATGCAGCGTCGGCTGTACGCCGAGGGCGGGTTCCTGGTGTGGGGGTTCGCCGACTGGATCATCGGAACCGCCAGGAATGTCAAGGGAGTTGAGGTGAAGGCGCCCGCCAACTCGCTCGACTGGGCGCGGTTCGACAAGGTCTGGCTGGCGTGAGCGGACTGCGCTCCTTCGTCGTCCGGCGGCTGCTCCTCGGCGGCGCGCAGACCGTGGCTGTAGTGCTGCTGGTCTTCGCGCTCACCGAGGCGCTGCCGGGCGACGCGGCCGTCGCACTCGCCGGGGACCAGCCCGACCCGGCGCGTGTCGCGGCCATCCGCGAGGCCATGCACCTCGACCGGCCCGCCCACGAACGGCTGCTGGACTGGGCGGCGGGCCTCGCCCACGGGGACTTCGGTACTTCGCTGACCTCGGGGCGCCCGGTCAGCGGGTACATCGAGAACGGGTTCGGTCCGACCCTGTTGCTCGCGACCATCACCGTAACCCTGTTGATCCCGCTGGGAGTTGGGCTCGGCGTGCTGGCCGCACGGCACGAAGGGCGGCTTGTGGACCGGCTGGTCAGCTTCGTCACGCTGAGTGTGTACGCCGTACCGGAGTTCGCCCTCGGGGTGCTGCTGGTGACCGTCTTCGCGCTCCGGCTCGGCTGGCTGCCGCCGACCGCCCTCGGCTACGGCACCGACCTGCTCGCACACCCCGCCGCACTGGTCCTGCCCGTCCTGGTCCTGCTGTCCCGGCCGGTCTGCTCACTGTCCCGGCTCGTACGCGCCGGCATGGTCGACGCGCTGAACTCGCCGTACGTCGCCCAGGCGCACCGGTACGGCATCCCGGGCGCCCGCGTCCGGTACGCCCACGCCCTGCCCAACGCCGTCGCCCCGGCGGCGCAGCAACTCGCCCGCACCGTCGACTGGTTGCTGTGCGGAGTCATCGTCGTGGAGGCGCTGTTCGTGATCCCGGGCCTGGGCACCGTCCTGATGAACGCCGTCGCCGAACGCGATGTGCCGGTCGTGCAGGGGCTGGCGGTGGTGTTCGGCGTACTCACCGTCGTCCTCAACCTGGGCGCCGATCTTGTCGCACACCGCTTCGCGCCCCGGGCCGGGGTGGCCGCGTGAAGGGCCGTTCGCGTTTCGTGCTCGGGGCGGCCGTCATCGGCGTACCCCTCGTACTCGCCCTGCTCGGGCCGTTGTTCGCGGGTGAACCGGGTCCGCGGGCGGTGTCGTTCACCCTCGGGGGCGGGCACTGGCTCGGCACCGACTTCGTGGGCCGGGACGTGTGGCAGCAGGTGCTGCACGGCGGCCGACCGGTGGTGGTGACCGCGCTCGCCGCGACGGCGCTCGCCTACCTCGTGGCAGTGCCGCTCGGTCTCATCGGCGCGCTCACCCACCGGAGTTGGCTGGAAGAGCTGCTGATGCGGCCCCTGGACGTGCTGATCGCCGTGCCCTCACTGCTGCTGATCCTGCTCGTGGCCTCGGTGCTCGAGCCGGGCACGGTCGGACTCGCCCTGCTGGTAGCGCTGGCCAACATCCCGGACGCGGCCCGGATCGTGCGCGCGGCGGCAGCGGAGGCAGCCGCCCGGCCGGCCGTCGAGGCGCTGCGTATGCAGGGCGAGACCTGGTGGCGCATGGCCGTCGGCTATGTGGGCCGCGCCATCCTCCGCACCCTCGCCGCCGACGCGGGTATCCGGCTCACCGGCGTGCTCTACCTGGTGGCCACGGCCGCCTTCCTCGGCGTCGGGGTCGCGCCGGATGCCGCCGACTGGGCGGTCATGGTGGACCGCAACCGCACCGGGCTGTTCGTGCAGCCCTGGGCCGTGGTCGTGCCCGCGCTGCTGATCGTCGCGCTGACGACGGGCAGCAACCTGCTCTTCGACGCGGCGCTGGACCGGCGTCCCGGCGGCGACAAGCGACCCGGCGACGCCCGACGTACCGCCGAGAAGGGACGACCGGCATGAACGCCCCCGTCAGTGCTCCTCTCGACACTCCTGTCGCCGAGATCGAGAACCTCCGCGTCGAGATCGACGGCCGCGCCCTCGTCGACGGCGTCAACCTCCGTGTCCTGCCCGGCCGGGTGACCGCCCTGGTCGGCGCATCCGGCAGCGGCAAGACCACCACCGGCCTGGCCCTCCTCGGCGAACACCCTCCCGGCGCCCGGGTGTCGGGTGAGATACGGGTGCCCGGGGGCGGGCCGGTCGGCCATGTCCCCCAGCATCCCGCCGCCGTGCTCAACCCCGCTCGCCGGGTGGGCGCCCTCCTCGACGACATCGCCCGCGAACAGGTCCGGGACCTGCCCCGCGCGGCACGCCGGACAGAGGCTCGCAGCCGCGTGCTGCACGCTGTGGCGAACGCCCAACTACCGGACGGAGAGGCCCTGTTGCGCCGCTACCCCCATCAGCTCTCCGGTGGCCAGCAGCAACGGGTGGTGCTGGCGCAGGCGTTGCTGCTGGGGGCCAGGGTCGTCGTCGCGGACGAACCCACCACCGGCCAGGACGCGTTGACGAAGCGCCGCATTGTCGACGAGCTGACAGCCGTCGTCGCCCAGGGCATCGCGTTGGTCCTGCTCAGCCACGATCTCGACGTCGTCCGCGCACTGGCCGACGAGGTGCTGGTGATGCGTGACGGAAGGGTCGTCGAATCGGGCCCGACGGAACGCGTGTGGCTCGCGCCCCGCCATGCGTGGACCCGCGAACTCCTCTCCCAGCAGGCACAGTTCGGAGACAACAGCGCCGACGGCACCGATGGCGGCGCTCACGGACCGACCGGCACCCCCGTCCTGCGCGTCCGAGACCTCACCGCCCGCCACCACCGCACCCAGGTCCTCCGCGTCCCCGAACTCGGCCTCCACAAGGGCGAATGTCTTGCCGTGGTCGGCCGATCGGGCAGCGGTAAGACCACCCTCGCCCGCTCTCTCGCCGGGCTCCACCGGGCTTACGACGGCCAGGTCATCCTCGACGGCCGTCCCCTCCCGCGCAGCCTGCGCGAACGTGACCGGGGTCAACTGGCCGCCGTGCAGTACGTGTTCCAGGACGCACGAGCCGCGTTCGACGAGTACCGGCCCGTTGTCGACCAGGTCGCGCGGACGGCCGTACGACTGCGTGGCACCGAAGCTCCGGACGCCCGGGCAGCGGCCCTCGCGGCCCTCACCGGACTGGGCCTCACCGAGGACCAGGCACATCGTCTCCCCGGTCGGCTGTCCGGCGGCGAACTCCAACGTGCCGCACTTGCCCGGGCGTTGCTGGCCGAACCCCGCGTCCTCATCTGCGACGAGATCACCTCGGGCCTCGACACGGTCACCCGGCGCGGTCTGCTGGACATCCTCGCCGGACTCCGGCGAGGACGCGACGACCTGTCCGTCGTACTCATCACACACGACCTGGACACGGCGGCACTGGCCGACCGGATCGTCGTGCTCGATGCCGGTGAGGTGGTCGAACAGGGTCCGGCGGCAAGGGTGTTGACCGCACCCTCGCACCGGTTCACCAAGCGGCTGCTGGACGCGACGAAGTAGCGGTGTGGGTCACTTGATGCGGTACTGCTTCCAGAAGGGGGTCAGGTCCTTGTTCGTCATGGACTGGGCGGCCTTCTTGAAGTCGGCCGTGGTGGAGACGCCGTACCAGTGGTCGTGGGCGTACCGCTTGAGGAGTCGCGCCATGGTGCCGGCCCCGAGCGTACGCTCCAGATCAGACAGGGCGCAGGGGCCCGCCATGTACACGACGTGGTACTCGCCGCGGTGCGTGGACCAGTACGCCATCGAGTTGGTGAGCGCGGCGCCATCGCTCGGCCAGTTGTCCTCCGACCAGCAGCCGACGGTGTCCCAGCCGTAGAAGCGGGCGTTGGCGTACTGGGCGAAACTCTCGTCCAGCCAGGGCGAGTTGTACTCGTCGTTGCCCACGATGCCGTACCACCACTGGTGGGCCACCTCATGGACGACGGCGCCGACTTCCTCGGTGGTGCCGAGGATGACCAGCCCGGGGTACTCCATGCCACCGCCGAACCCGGGCGTCATCACGAGGTCGATCTCGCCGTACGGGTAGCGGCCGAACTCCTTGCCGAACCGGTCGATGGCGGCCACGCCGTCCTTGCGGGTGAGGCGGACACCCGCGGCGGGCGTGTTCGGCGACCAGTACGACTTCACGCGCACACCGCCGGGCGAGGTCTCGGTCGCGGTACGGAACGGTCCCGCCGCCCACGCGAAGTCCCGCACCCGCTGGGCGACACTGTGGGTGACCGTACGGCCGGGCTTGCCGGGACGGGTCCAAGTGCGGCCGGTCGCCGGGACCTTGAGGGACGAGGGGTGGTCGAGGCGCACCCGGAAGTCGCTCGCCAGCGCGTAGAAGCTCTCGCCGGTCGACACATACGGATCGAGGTGCCAGCCCGACGCGTCGTGCACGGCGAGGACGGGCAGCGCGTTGCCCAGGAAGCGGAACGCGCCCTCGCGGCCGAAGCGGTTGTTCCTTTCGGGCACGGCGATGGACACGTCGAAGGCGATGGCCGTCCGCTCGCCGCGTGTCAGCGGCTTCGGGAGGGCGATGCGCAGCGTCGTGCAGTTCACGGTGAGCCGGCCCGGAGCGCCACCGCGCACCTTGGACACCCGGACCGGGGACGGTTTGCCGGCCGCGCCGCACCCGTCTTCGCCATTGCCCCACAGCCGTACGTACACCTCACGCAGGGGGCGGCTCGAGGCGTTGCGGAACGACACCCGCTGCCGGCCCGTCCAGTGGGAGCCGTCGGCGTCGCCGCGCAGCTTCACGTCGTAGTGGGGACGGTCGGGCGTCGCGGCCCCGGCGGCGGGCCGCGCCTTGACGCCGGTGGCCGTGCCCGCCTCCGCCACAGTGGCGCCCGCCGCCGCGAGCAGCGCCAGCAGGACGACCAGCAGACGACGACCGGTTCTTGATGACCACGCGGGCAACGATGACATGGCAGCGGATCTTGTCACGACGACGCGGCACATGGCCCCGGCCTGCGAGAAGAGAGAGGAACGGCTCCGCTTCGGTCCCGGGGTGCGCGCCGCCGACGAGGGAAAATGCCTGAGTGAGCCGGGTCCGTTCCCTGTACGTTGACGCACAGCAGACATCCAGTTCAATCCCTTCACTGAGGCCTGGCCCACCGTGTTCCTGACGATCAGCACCACCGGCACCCCCGAACGCCCCGCGACCGACCTCGGCTACCTGCTGCACAAGCATCCCGACAACGCGCAGACGTTCTCCACCTCCTACGGCACCGCGCACGTCCTCTACCCTGAGGCGTCCGCCGAGCGCTGCACGGCCGCGCTGCTGCTGGAGGTCGACGCCGTGGCGCTGGTCCGGCGCGGCAAGGGCAAGGGACGAGGAGGCGCACCCGACGCGGCACTCGCCCAGTACGTCAACGACCGCCCGTACGCGGCCTCTTCGCTGCTCGCCGTCGCGCTCAGCGCGGTGTTCAGCAGCGCGATGAAGGGCCAGTGCCGGGCGAAGCCCGAACTCCCCGACCAGGCACGTCCGTTGAGCATCGAGGTGCCCGCGCTGCCCGCCCGGGGCGGCGCCGACCTCGTACGGAAGCTCTTCGAGCCGCTCGGTTGGACGGTGACGGCCGAACCGGTCGCGCTGGACTCGGAGTTCCCGGACTGGGGCGACTCCCGGTATGTGCGTCTCGTCCTCGAGTCGGACACGCTGACCCTCGCCGAGGCGCTGCGTCACCTGTACGTCCTGCTGCCGGTCCTCGACGACGCCAAGCACTACTGGGTCGCACCCGACGAGGTCGACAAACTGCTGCGGGCCGGCGAGGGCTGGCTGCCCGCGCACCCGGAGCAGAAACTGATCACCAGCCGCTATCTGTCCCGCCGTTGGTCGCTGACCCGGGAGGCGATGGAACGGCTGGAGCTGGTCCGGCTGGCCGAGGCCGACGACAGCGACGTCGAGGAGATCGACAACGCCGTCGAGGACGAGACGGAGACCGAGGAGAAGCCGACTTCCCTCTCCGTGCAGCGCCGGGACGCGATCATCGCCGCGCTGAAGACGTCCGGGTCCGCCCGGGTGCTCGATCTCGGGTGCGGGCAGGGCCAGTTGGTGCAGGCGCTGCTCAAGGACCCGGCGTTCACCGAGATCGTCGGCGTCGACGTGTCGATGCGCGCGCTCACCATCGCCTCACGGCGGCTGAAGCTGGACCGGCTGGGGGAGCGGCAGGCCTCGCGCGTCAAACTGCTCCAGGGTTCGCTCGCCTACACCGACAAGCGGCTCAAGGGGTACGACGCCGCCGTGCTGTGCGAGGTCGTCGAACACCTCGACCTGCCCCGGCTGCCGGCCCTGGAGTACGCGGTGTTCGGCGCGGCCCGCCCGCGCACGGTCCTCGTGACGACGCCGAACGTCGAGTACAACGTGCGCTGGGAGTCCCTCCCGGCCGGCCACAGCCGCCACAGCGACCACCGCTTCGAGTGGACGCGCGGGGAGTTCCGCGCCTGGGCGCACGCGGTGGCCGAACGGCATGGATATCAGGCGGAGTTCGTGGCCGTCGGCCCCGACGACCCGGAAGTGGGTCCGCCCACACAGATGGCCGTGTTCACGATGAAGACCGACACCACCGACAGGACCGTGAACGAGAAGGAGGCGAAGGCAGCATGAGCACGATCGAGAGCGACGTCGAGAACAGCGGCGAGAGCGTCGAGAAGAAGGGGCGCGTGCTGCCCGTCACCGATCTCTCCCTCGTCGTGCTGATCGGGGCGTCCGGCGCGGGCAAGTCCACCTTCGCCCGGCGGCACTTCAAGCCGACCGAGATCATCTCCTCGGACTTCTGCCGCGGCCTGGTCGCCGACGACGAGAACGACCAGAGCGCCTCCGGTGACGCCTTCGACGTCCTGCACTACATCGCCGGCAAGCGACTCGCGGCGGGCCGCCGTACGGTCGTCGACGCGACCAACGTCCAGGAGAGCGGCCGGAAGCAGCTGATCGAGCTGGCGCGGCAGTACGACGTACTGCCCATCGCCATCGTCCTCGACGTCCCCGACGACGTGTGCGCAGACCGCAACGCCAAGCGCACCGACCGGGCCGACATGCCGCGTCGGGTCATCCACCGCCACATCCGCGAACTCCGGCGCTCTCTACGCCACTTGGAGCGCGAGGGATTCCGCAAGGTGCACGTCCTGCGCGGTGTGGAGGAGATCGACAGCGCCGAGGTCCGTACCGAGAAGCGCTTCAACGACCTGACCCACCTCACCGGCCCCTTCGACATCATCGGCGACATCCACGGCTGCGCGTCCGAACTGGAGTCGCTGCTCGGCACGTTGGGCTACGAGGATGGGGTGCACCCGGCCGGCCGTACCGCCGTCTTCGTGGGCGACCTCGTCGACCGCGGCCCGGACAGCCCGGGCGTCCTGCGCCGCGTGATGGCCATGGTCGGCTCGGGCAACGCCCTGTGCGTGCCCGGCAACCACGAGAACAAGTACGGCCGTCACCTCAAGGGCCGCAAGGTCCAGCACACGCACGGCCTCGCCGAGACCATCGAGCAGATGACCGGCGAGAGCGACGAGTTCCGGTCCCAGGTAAGGGAGTTCATCGACGGTCTGGTCAGCCACTACGTCCTGGACGGCGGACGGCTGGTGGTCTGCCACGCCGGTCTGCCCGAGAAGTACCACGGCCGTACGTCCGGCCGGGTCCGCTCGCACGCGCTGTACGGCGAAACCACCGGCGAAACCGACGAGTTCGGCCTGCCGGTGCGCTACCCGTGGGCGGAGGACTACCGGGGCCGGGCGGCCGTCGTCTACGGTCACACGCCTGTCCCGGAGGCCAGTTGGCTGAACAACACCATCTGCCTCGACACCGGTGCCGTCTTCGGCGGCAAGCTCACCGCGCTGCGCTGGCCGGAGCGGGAACTGGTCGACGTACCTGCGGAACAGGTCTGGTACGAGCCGGTCAGGCCGCTGCGATCGGAGGCGCCGGGCGGGCACGACGGCCGCCCGCTGGACCTGGCCGACGTCCACGGCCGTCGGGTCGTGGAGACGCGGCACGCGGGCCGGATCACCGTACGGGAGGAGAACGCGGCGGCGGCCCTGGAGGTCATGAGCCGCTTCGCGGTGGATCCGCGGCTGCTGCCGTACCTGCCGCCCACGATGGCTCCGACGGCGACTTCCCAGGTGGAAGGCTATCTGGAGCACCCGGCGGAGGCGTTCGAGCAGTACCGGGCGGACGGTGTCGAGCGGGTCGTGTGCGAGGAGAAGCACATGGGGTCGCGGGCGGTGGTCCTGGTGTGCCGGGACGCGGAAGTGGCCCGGAAGCGGTTCGGTGTGCACGGCGGAGGTGCCGGGGACGACGCGACCGGTCCGACCGGCGCGCTGTACACCCGCACCGGGCGGCCGTTCGTCGACGACCCGACGGTGACCGAGGAGATCCTCGGCCGCGTACGGTCGGCGGCGGACACGGCAGGCCTGTGGGACGAGCTCGCCACCGACTGGCTGCTGCTGGACGCCGAGTTGATGCCGTGGTCGCTGAAGGCGACCGGGCTGCTGCGGTCGCAGTACGCGGCGGTCGGCGCCGCCTCCGGGGCGGTGTTCCCGGGAGCGCTCGCCGCGCTGGAGGGGGTCGCGGCGCGGGGCATCGACGTGGGGGACCTGCTCGCGCGCCAGCGTGAACGGGCCTCGGACGCCTCGGCGTTCACGGCTGCCTACCGGCGTTACTGCTGGCCCACGGAAGGGCTGGACGGGGTCCGGCTGGCGCCCTTCCAGGTCCTCGCGACGGAGGGACGCAGCCTGGCGGGACTGCCGCACGATGAGCAACTCGCCCTGCTGGACCGGCTGGTGGAGAACGACGGTACGGGTCTGCTGCAGACGACGCGGCGGCTGTACGTCGACACCGGCGACGCGGAGTCGGTGCGGGCGGGTGTCGACTGGTGGCTGGAGATGACCGGGCGGGGTGGTGAGGGCATGGTCGTCAAGCCGCTGGGCGGGGTGGTGCGTGACGGGAAGGGGCGGCTGGTGCAGCCCGGGATCAAGTGCCGGGGGCGGGAGTATCTGCGGATCATCTATGGGCCGGAGTACACGCGGCCGGAGAACCGTGGTCGGCTGCGGGGACGGTTCCTGAATCACAAGCGGTCGTTGGCGATCAGGGAGTATGCGCTGGGGTTGGAGGCGTTGGATCGGATGGCGGAGGGGGAGCCGTTGTGGCGGGTGCATGAGGCGGTGTTCGGGGTGTTGGCGTTGGAGTCCGAGCCGGTGGATCCGCGGCTTTAGGGGGTGGGGGGTGTTTTTCGCCCCCGCCGCCCCTACCCGTCCCATCCCGTTCCTGGGGGCTGTGCCCCCAGACCCCCCTCCGGCCCTGAACGGGCCTTGTCCTCAAACGCCGGACGGGCTGATGGTGCGGGCCGGCGCTAGAGGAGTCGGAGTCTGTCCGCGCACACCCCCACCCGGACCGTCTGGCCCCATGTCAGTTGGACCGCGTCCTGTTCCATTCCGTCGCCGAAGGCGACCAGGCGTTCCGACTCCACTGTGAGGTGGAGGCCGGTGCCCGCCGCCAGTTCGCCCGCCACCAGGGACGTTCCCGTGGCCGGGGACGGCCACGCCTCCCGTACGAACCACAGGAGGCGGTCGTCGGTGGGGCGGGGCAGGGGCAGGGTGGCGCCGCGTTCCTGCCACACCGAGCGCAGCCATCCGCTCGCCCCGGTCCCCGTCCCCACCAGCACCCCGGAGGAGGCCTGGGCCTCGACGGCACCCCTGTCGTCGTCGAGACCCAGGCGGTACCGGACCGTCTGGTGGCCGGGTGCCCCCAGGTAGATCTCGTTGAGGGCGACCAGCCGCTGCGTGTCGTCGGCCACCGCCTCGACCATGGTGAGTTCGTCGGCGCCGGTGCCCTGCGCGAGCGCTGCGGGCAGCAGGCCCGCCACGGTGTCGGGCCTGTGCCGCACCAGCACGCCGGGGTTGCGCCCGGGATCGGTGTCGACCCCGACAACCGGCTGACCCGTGAGGTACTTGGCGACATTCGCCACCAGCCCGTCCTGCCCGACCACGACGATCACGTCCTCGGGGCCGAAGAGGAAACGGTCCAAGTCGGCCCGCTCCACCTGGGTCTGACGCCAGGTCAGGGGAATCGCCGCCGTCACCTCCGCCATGGACCGACGGGTCAGGCGGTGGCGTTCGGCGATCTCCTCGATGTCCCGGCCCCGCGAGCGCAGAAAGAAGGCGGCCTGGCCGTGCGTGCCGTGCCGGGCCACCAACTCCTCGTACTCCGTGGTGCGATGGACCAGGACGGCCCGGGGAGCGAGACTCACTGCTGTGCTCCGCCCAGCCTGGCGAGCAGGCCGGTCAGTACGTCCGGGGACACCGTCACGCTGTCGATTCGGGGCAGGTTCTCCGCGAGCCGTGTGCCCGTCAGGGCGTGCAGCAGCGTCACGTCCGCGTCGGCGTGGGCCTGGAGCCACGCCACCTGGGCCTGGGCCCGCGCCTCGCCCACCCCGCGCACACTCTCGGCCTCCGCCTCCGCCAGCCGTATGACGCGCGCCGCCTCGGCGTCCGCCCTTACCGCGTCGGCCGCCGCGTACTCCTCGGCTTCCCGGCGGGCGTTCGTACCCCGCTGGTCGACCAACTGCTCCTCCCTGCAGGCGAGTTCGATCTGGCTGGCCAGTTCGTTCTCCGCGATGGCCCGCTCGCGCTCCACCGCCACCGCACGGCGTTCGTACGTCGCCCTGTCGGCCTCCTGCTGGATCTGCTCGCGGGCGGGAGTTCGCAGCGCCCGCTCCACCTCGGGCTCCGGCCGCAGCGCCACCACCCGCACCGCCACGACCTCGATGCCCGTGGCCGGCAGCCGTGGCTCGGCGGCAAGCCCCGCCGAGACCCGTTCCCGCACCGACGCCACCCCGTCGACCAGCGCGGACGACAGTGCCGTACGGGCGAGGACGTCCAGAGCGTGCTGCTGGGCCGTCTCCGTCAGCAGGGTCGCCAGCTGCTCCAGGGGCGCGCTCCGCCAGACCCCGGTGTCCGGGTCGACGGAGAAGTCGAGGCGGCCGGCGGCCAGGGCGGGGTCGCTGATGCGGTAGGTGACTGTCGCCTGGACCGTCACATCCTGGAAGTCGGACGTACGGGCGTGGAAGGTCATCGCCAACTCCCGGTCGTCGACCGGGACTTCCGAGAGCGTGGCGGTCAGCGCGCGGAACCAGAAGCTGAGTCCGGGGCCGTCGTGAGCCAGTCGGCCGGAGCGGTGGTGGCGGATGTGGGCCGTGGGTGTGCCGCGCAGATGGCGCCAGCCGAAGCGCCGGGTGATGTCGGCCATGTGCCTGTCTTCCATTCCCTCGTGGTGGGGCACCACTTGTCGTCACATGGACGATATGCGGTCGACCTGCTTATCGTCAAGAGGACGAGATGGGGGAGGGGGAGGGAGGAGCGGGAGGGGGAGGGTTATCGCACATATACCGTCGACCAGCGGGTGAACAGGGTGCGAAGTGGTCAGGATGGAGGCATGGGATTCCACGTCGACTCCGAGGCCGGGCGGCTGCGCCGCGTCATCCTGCACCGGCCGGATCTAGAGCTCAAAAGGCTCACCCCCAGCAACAAGGACGCCCTCCTCTTCGACGACGTCCTGTGGGTGCGCCGGGCGCGCGCCGAGCACGACGGCTTCGCCGATGTCCTGCGTGACCGGGGCGTCGCCGTCCACCTCTTCGGCGACCTGCTCACCGAGGCCCTGGCGATCCCGGCGGCCCGCACCCTCGTACTGGACCGTGTCTTCGACGAGAAGGAGTACGGGCCGCTCGCCACCGACCATCTCCGGGCCGCCTTCGAGAACCTGGCCGCCGCCGAGCTGGCCGAACTCCTCGTCGGCGGCATCACCAAGCGCGAGTTCCTCGCCGCGCACGCGGAACCGACCTCGGTCCGCTTCCACGTCATGGACCTGGACGACTTTCTCCTCGGCCCCCTCCCCAACCACCTCTTCACCCGCGACACCTCCGCCTGGATCTACGACGGCGTCTCCATCAACGCGATGCGCTGGCCCGCGCGCCAGCGGGAGACCGTGCACTTCGAGGCGATCTACCGGCACCACCCGCTCTTCCGTGACGAAACCTTCCGCCTCTGGTCGGAGGGGCAGGCGGACTACCCCTCCACCATCGAGGGCGGCGACGTCCTCGTCATCGGCAACGGCGCCGTACTCATCGGCATGAGCGAGCGGACCACGCCCCAGGCGGTCGAGATGCTCGCGCACAAGCTCTTCGCCGCCGGTTCAGCCGAGACGATCGTGGCGCTCGACATGCCCAAACGGCGCGCGTTCATGCACCTCGACACGGTGATGACGATGGTCGACGGTGACACCTTCACCCAGTACGCCGGACTCGGCATGCTCCGCTCGTACACCATCGAACCGGGCGTGGGAGACAAGGAGTTGAAGGTCACCGACCATCCGCCGGAGCACATGCACCGGGCGATCGCCGCCGCGCTCGGGCTGAGCGAGATCCGCGTCCTGACCGCGACCCAGGATGTGCACGCGGCGGAGCGCGAACAGTGGGACGACGGCTGCAACGTCCTCGCCGTCGAGCCGGGCGTGGTCGTCGCGTACGAGCGCAACGCGACCACGAACACGCATCTGCGGAAGCAGGGGCTCGAGGTGATAGAGATCCCCGGCAGTGAGCTGGGGCGGGGGAGGGGTGGGCCGCGCTGTATGAGCTGTCCGGTGCAGCGGGACGCGGTGGTGTAGCTCCTCCCGTCCGTAGCCGGGCTTCCTTGGCCGCATAGAAATGTAAGTCGTCGTATAGACTTCCATTCGTCTGTTGTTGCGATGTCATGTAAGTCCTGCCGGATCACCTGGAGCGTCCCCATGGCGACTGTCCCGACCGCCCTCGCCGGGCGCCACTTCCTCAAGGAGCTCGACTTCACCGAGGAGGAGTTCCGGGGGCTCCTCGACCTCGCCGCCGAGCTGAAGGCCGCGAAGAAGGCCGGGGCCGAGACGCGGTACCTGGCGGGGAAGAACATCGCGCTGATCTTCGAGAAGACCTCGACGCGTACTCGCTGCGCGTTCGAGGTCGCGGCGGCGGACCAGGGCGCCTCGACGACGTACCTGGACCCGTCGGGCTCGCAGATGGGGCACAAGGAGTCCGTGAAGGACACCGCCCGGGTGCTCGGGCGGATGTACGACGGGATCGAGTTCCGGGGCGACAGCCAGGACGCGGTGGAGGAGCTCGCCGCGTACGCGGGCGTCCCGGTGTTCAACGGTCTGACCGACGACTGGCACCCCACCCAGATGCTGGCCGACGTACTGACGATGACCGAGCACACCGACAAGCCGTTGAAGGAGATCGCCTTCGCCTACCTGGGCGACGCGCGCTTCAACATGGGCAACTCGTATCTGATCACCGGCGCGCTGCTCGGCATGGACGTACGGATCGTCGCGCCGCAGGCCTACTGGCCCGCCGAGGGCGTCGTCGCCGACGCGCGGAAGCTGGCGGAGGCGAGCGGTGCGCGGGTGACGCTGACCGAGGAGGTGGCGGAGGGGGTGCGGGGTGTCGACTTCGTCGCCACCGACGTGTGGGTGTCGATGGGGGAGCCCAAGGCGGTGTGGGCGGAGCGGATCGCGGCGTTGGCGGGGTACGCGGTGACGATGGATGTGCTGCGGGCGACGGGGAACGCGGATGTGAAGTTCCTGCACTGTCTGCCGGCGTTTCACGATCTCGGTACGAAGGTGGGGCGCGAGATATACGAGACGTACGGGCTGGAGTCGCTGGAGGTCACGGACGAGGTGTTCGAGTCGGGGCACTCGGTGGTGTTCGACGAGGCGGAGAACCGGCTGCACACGATCAAGGCGGTACTGGTCGCGACGCTGGGCTGAGGTTCGTTTTCTCGCCCCCGCCGCCCCTACCCGTCCCATCCTCCTCGGGGGCGCTGCCCCCGAACCCCCGCTCCTCAAACGCCGGAGGGGCTGATTTTCAGCCCGTCCGGCGTTTGAGGACGAGCGCGTTCAGCGCGAAAGCGGGGGTCTGGGGGCGGCAGCCCCCAGGAAGGGATGGGACGGGTAGGGGCGGCGGGGGCGAAAACCCTTACGCCCGGTGCCACTGGGCCGGTACCACCGGGACCCTGAACCACACCGCCTTGCCCGACGCTGTCGGCCGGTGTCCGCACGACGAGCTCAGCGTCCGAATCAGCAGCAGCCCCCGCCCATGCTCCTGCCAAGGATCCGGCTCCTCGTACACCGGCCGCGTCAGATTCCCCGGCGGCGCCGGATCGGGATCGTGCACCTCGACCTGACAACTGGTCGGCAACAGCTCCACCACCAGCTCTATCGGCGCGCTGCCCGCCGTATGCTCCACCGCGTTCGCCACGAGCTCCGCGGTGAGCAGCTCCGCCGTGTCACAGTCCGCCGCCGCGTGTTCCAGCTCGGCCAGTGCCGTGCGAACCAGCGCGCGGGCGACAGGCACCGCCGCTGCGGTGTGCGGCAGCGCGATACGCCAGGAGGCGGGGACGGGGGCGGGGGGTTCTTGCACGGCGGTTCCGTTCATGGAGCAGGCTGTCCTGCTTTCAACAATGGGAATGGTACGGCGGGGTCCGGCAGAGGCGCTGGTCGGGCGCCGAGGGGACCTTCGGCCCCGCTCACCGTCGACTTACCCAGACCAACGGCCCGTCTCCCTCGCCCACTCCCACTGTTACCGCGCTATCGACACCTCGTGACGGGACCGGATCACACCCACCGAACCACCTATATCGCGCCCTCGTGACGACAGTCACGGACAGATGATAAATTCATGCGAAGCCGTCCCCCGTTCGCCGAGGAGACCGCGCATGAGTCCCTTCACCGGCTCGACCCCCCGCACCTCCGCCTGGCGTCACCTCCGCCTCGACGTCACCACCACGGGCGTGGCCACGGTCACCCTCGCCCGTCCCGAGAAACTCAACGCCCTCACCTTCGGCGCCTACGCCGACCTGCGCGACCTGCTCGCCGAACTGTCCCGGGAGAGGACGGTTCGGGCGTTGGTCTTGGCGGGGGAAGGCCGCGGGTTCTGTTCCGGCGGTGACGTCGACGAGATCATCGGCGCCACCCTGGCCATGGACACCGCCCAGCTGCTCGACTTCAACCGGATGACCGGGCAGGTCGTACGGGCCGTACGGGAGTGCCCGTTCCCGGTGATCGCGGCGGTGCACGGGGTGGCGGCGGGCGCCGGTGCGGTTCTCGCGCTGGCCGCCGATTTCCGCGTCGCCGATCCGTCCGCGCGGTTCGCCTTCCTCTTCACCCGGGTCGGCCTCTCCGGCGGTGACATGGGCGCCGCCTATCTGCTGCCCAGGGTGGTCGGGCTCGGCCACGCGACCCGCCTGCTGATGCTGGGCGAACCTGTCCGGGCGCCGGAGGCGGAGCGCATCGGCCTGATCAGCGAGCTGACCGAGGAGGGCCGCGCCGACGAGGCCGCCCAGACGCTGGCCGGCCGCCTCGCCGGGGGCCCGGCGCTGGCCTACGCCCAGACGAAGGCGCTGCTCACCGCCGAACTGGACATGCCACTGTCGGCAGCCGTCGAACTGGACGCCGCGACCCAGGCCCTCCTCATGACCGGCGAGGACTACAGGGAATTCCACGAGGCGTTCACGCAAAAACGCCCCCCGAAATGGCGGGGCCGATGAGACCTCCCTCCCGGGCGGCGGACTTGGCGACAGCGGGCTCGGGGACAGCGGACGCAGGGGCGGCGGACCGCATCGCGATCATCGGCGGCGGCCCCGGCGGTCTCTACGCCGCCGCTCTCCTCAAACGCCTTCGCCCCGATCGCGACATAACCCTCTGGGAACGCAACGCCCCCGACGACACCTTCGGCTTCGGAGTCGTCCTCTCCGACGAGACCCTCGGCGGCATAGAGCACGCCGACCCTGTCGTCTACGACGCCCTGCGCCGGCACTTCACCCGCTGGGACGACATCGACATCGTCCACCGCGCCACCCGCCACACCTCCGGAGGACACGGTTTCGCCGCCCTCGGCCGGCGGCGGCTCCTGGAGATCCTGCACGCCCGCTGCCGCTCACTCGGCGTCGAGCTGCGCTTCCGTACCCGAGCGCCGGACCCGGCGCGGCTGGCAGAGACGTACGACCTGGTCATCGCCGCGGACGGCGTGCACAGTGCCACCCGCGAGGCCTACGCCCAGGAGTTCCGGCCCCGGGTGACCACCCACCGCTGCCGCTACCTCTGGCTCGCCGCCGACTTCGCCTTCGACGCCTTCCGCTTCGAGATCGCGGAGACGGAGCACGGCGTGATGCAGCTCCACGGATATCCGTACGCCGCCGACGCCTCGACCGTGATCGTCGAAATGCGTGAGGAGGTGTGGCGGGCGGCCGGTTTCGACGAGATCGACCCGCCGGCATCCGTCGAACGCTGCGCCAAGATCTTCGCGGACGCCCTCGGCGGACGGCCGCTGCGCGCCAACAAGTCGGCGTGGACCACCTTCCGTACGGTCGTCAACGACCGCTGGTCGCACGGCAACGTCGTGCTCCTCGGGGACGCCGCCCACACCGCCCACTTCTCCATCGGCTCCGGCACCAAACTCGCCGTCGAGGACGCCCTCGCGCTCGCCGCCTGCCTGGAGGAGCGGCCGACCCTGGCCGAGGCGCTGGCGTCGTACGAGGAGGAGCGGCGGCCGGTCGTCGAGTCCACCCAGCGGGCGGCCCGCGCCAGTCTGGAGTGGTTCGAGAACCTGCCCCGCTACCTCGACCAGCCGCCCCACCAGTTCGCGTTCAACCTCCTCACCCGCAGCCGCCGTGTCACACACGACAACCTGCGGCTGCGCGACCCGCGCTTCACCGCCTCGGTGGAGCGGGAGTTCGGCTGCCCTCCCGCCACCCCGCCGATGTTCACGCCGTTCCGGCTGCGCGGGCTGACCCTCCGCAACCGCGTCGTCGTGTCCCCCATGGACATGTACTCGGCCACGGACGGCGTCCCCGGCGACTTCCACCTCGTCCACCTGGGCGCGAGAGCGCTGGGCGGCGCCGGCCTGGTGATGACCGAAATGGTGTGCGTCAGCGCCGAGGGGCGCATCACTCCGGGTTGCGCCGGCCTCTACACGGACGGGCAGGCCGAGGCCTGGCAGCGCGTCGCCGCCTTCGTGCACGCGCGGGCCCCCGGCACCGCGATCGGCATCCAGCTCGGCCACTCCGGCCGCAAGGGTTCGACGAAGCTGATGTGGGAGGCCGTCTACAGCGCCGAGCCGCTGGAGGAGGGGAACTGGCCGCTGGTCGCCGCGTCCCCGATTCCGTACGGTCCGCGCAGCCAGACTCCACGCGAACTGACCATCGCGCAACTCACCGCGATTCGCGAGGAGTTCACGGCAGCCGCCCGCCGAGCCGCGCACGCGGACTTCGATCTCCTCGAACTCCACTGCGCCCACGGGTACTTGCTCTCAGGCTTCCTCTCCCCGCTCACCAACCACCGCACGGACGCATACGGCGGTCCGCTCACCGCCCGGCTCCGTTTCCCCCTCGAAGTCTTCGACTCCGTACGGGAGGTATGGCCCGAGGACCGTCCCATGACCGTCCGTATCTCGGCCACGGACTGGGCCGACGGCGGTACGACGGCCGAGGACGCCGTACCGATCGCGCGCGCCTTCGTCGACCATGGCGCCGACGCGATCGACGTCTCGACCGGTCAGGTGGTGGCCGACGAGCGTCCGGCGTACGGCCGTTCGTACCAGACCCCGTTCGCGGACCGGATCCGCCACGAGACCGGCGCCCCCGTGATCGCGGTCGGCGCGATCTCCTCCTGGGACGACGTCAACTCCCTGATCCTGGCGGGCCGTACAGACCTGTGCGCGCTGGCCCGCCCCCATCTCTACGACCCGAACTGGACCCTGCACGCGGCAGCGGAGCAGGGGTACGAGGGTCCGGGCGCCGGCTGGCCGGCACCGTACCGCGCGGGCAGCCGACGCCCGCGCACCGGGCGCACGGACACCCCCAAACCCCGGCTCACACTGGGGAGTTGACCCTGCGTGTCACAGTCCCGCGAAAGCGGCGCCCGCGTCCCGCAGTCGCGCGTGCAGCCCCTGGAAGACTGCCGCCGAGCGGACGCCCGGCCAGTCGGCCGGCAGCAGATGGGCGGGCAGGCCGGGGTCGGTGTACGGCAGGTGGCGCCAGGAGTCCAGGGCCACCAGGTAGTCGCGGTACGCCTCCTCGGGCGGGGTGTCCTCGCGCGACTCCCAGTCGTGCAGCACGCGCGCGTGACGGTCGAGGAACGCCTCGTGCTCCTTGGCGATCGCGGCCAGGTCCCACCAGCGGGAGACGGCCTCGGCCGTCGCCGCGAACCCCAGGTGCTCGCCGCGGAAGAAGTCGACGTACGCGTCGAGGTGCAGCCGCTCCAGGGTGTGGCGGGTCTCGTCGTAGAGGCGCGCCGGGGCCACCCACACGCCCGGCGCCGCCGTGCCGAAGCCGAGTCCGGCCAGCCGGGAACGCAGGACATGGCGCTTCTGGCGTTCCGACTCGGGGACGGAGAACACGGCGAGCACCCAGCCCTCGTCCTGCGGGGGAGGCGCGGCGGCGTACACACGCCGGTCGCCGTCCTCGAGCAACTGGCGGGCGTCCGGCGAGAGTTCGTACCCGGCCGCGCCCTGTGCCGTACGGGCAGGCAGGAGCAGGCCGCGCCGCTTGAGGCGGGACACGGACGACCGTACGGAGGGCGCGTCGACGCCGACCGCGGCAAGGAGCCGGATCAGCTCGGCCACGGGGACCGGGCCTGGCATGAAACGGCCGTAGGCGCCGTAGAGCGTGACGATGAGGGACCGAGGGGCGTGCTGTTCGGACACGTTGATCATTTTAGGCCGCCGGGATCACTGCTCGTCGCCATTTCCGCTGGTCAACTACCCTCGGCGGTTGATTTCTGGTCAAGATCACTTCAACCCCGCAGCCGGAAGCGCTGAAGCTTTCCCGTCGCCGTCCGTGGCAGCGCGTCCAGGAAGACGATCTCGCGCGGACACTTGTACGGGGCCAGCTCCCCCTTGACGAACGCGCGCAGCGCCTCCGCATCCCGTCGTACGCCCTCCCTGAGCACGGTGTACGCCACCACGATCTGTCCGCGCACCTCGTCCGCCCGTCCCACCACGGCCGTCTCCACGACGTCCGGATGGCGCAGCAGCGCCTCCTCGACCTCCGGTCCCGCGATGTTGTACCCGGCCGAGATGATCATGTCGTCGGCCCGTGCCACGTACCGGAAGTAGCCGTCGCCCTCCCGGACGTACGTGTCCCCGGTGATGTTCCAGCCGTCCCGCACATACGCGGCCTGGCGCGGATCGGCGAGATATCGGCACCCGACAGGGCCTCGTACCGCGAGCAGGCCGGGCGTACCGTCCGGCACCGGCTCGCCGCTCTCGTCCTGCACGCGCGCGTGCCAGCCCGGCACCGGAATCCCGGTCGTGCCGGGCCTGATGTCCTGGTCTGCCGCCGAGATGAAGATGTGCAGCAGTTCGGTCGCGCCGATACCGTTGATCAGCCGCAGGCCGGTGCGCTCGTACCAGGCCTGCCAGGTGGCCGCGGGCAGGTTCTCGCCCGCCGAGACGCAGCGGCGCAGCGAGCCGGTGTCGTACGCGTCCAGCTCGTCGAGCATCGCGCGGTAGGCGGTCGGGGCCGTGAACAGCACCGACACGCGGTGCTCGGAGATGGCCGGCAACAGCTGCTGGGGACCCGCCTGTTCGAGGAGTAACGCGCTCGCCCCGGCTCGCATCGGGAAGACCACGAGCCCGCCGAGCCCGAAGGTGAAACCGAGCGGCGGGCTGCCCGCGAACACGTCGTCGGCGCGCGGTTTCAGTACATGCCGCGAGAACGTGTCCGCGACGGCGAGCACGTCCCGGTGGAAGTGCATGCACCCCTTCGGGCGGCCCGTGGTGCCGGACGTGAACGCGATCAGCGCCACGTCGTCGGCAGCGGTGTCCACGGCCGGATACGGCGTGCCGGGCACCGGACGGTTCAGCAGGTCGTCGAGACCGTGACCGCCGTACGGCATGATCCGCAGCCCCGGTATCGCCGCCTCGGCGAGGTCGTCGAGGGCCCGGATGTCGCACAGGGCGTGGCGCACCTGAGCGATCTCACACATCGTACGCAGCTCGTGCGGACGCTGCTGGGCCAGCACGGTGACCGCGACCGCGCCCGCCTTCAGCACCGCCAGCCAGCAGGCCGCGAGCCATGGAGTCGTGGGGCCGCGCAGCAGGACCCGGTGGCCCGGCACCACCCCGAGATCCCGGGTCAGGACATGCGCGACCCGGTCGACACGGGTACGCAGCTCGCCGTACGTCCACACCTCGCCGGAGGCGGTACGGAACACCGGGCGCCCCTGATCGTCACCGGCGCCGTCCAGCAGCTCGGCCGCGCAGTTCAGCCGGTCCGGGTAACGCAGCTCGGGCAGGTCGAAGTGGAGGCGGGGCCACTGGTCCGGGGGCGGGAGACGGTCGCGCGCGAAGGTGTCGACATGGGCCGAGGGGATCCGGCGGGCGGGGTCGGCGCGGTCCTCGAGGTCCGCACGGTCCTCGGGACCCCCGCCGTGTCCGGGCTGCCTCGGACACATGGGCTGCACAGACTGCATGGGCTGCATGGGGTCCATGGCGGTTCGCCCCCTTGCCGTGTGGGCGTAGTGGTGGGCTCGCCCTAGGAGCGTATCGTGTTGGTGACGGCAGTCAATGGTGCGCGATACCGTCGGGGTGGGGTCGCGAACGACGGCCCCGGAGAGAGGACCGGCGATGCCCGCATTCTCGCTCGAACCGGCACAGACCGTCTGGTGCGCGGAGCTGCGCGCGCTGGCCGCCGACCGGCTGCGCCCGCTCGCCGACAAGGGCGAACCGGGCCGCGTCAACCGTCCCCTCGTCGCCGAACTCGGCCAACTCGGCCTGCTCGCCCGGCTGTTCACCTCCGGTGCGCTGGACCTGTGCCTGATGCGCGAGTCCCTCGCCCACGCCTGCACCGAGGCGGAGACCGCCCTCGCCCTCCAGGGCCTCGGCGCCCACCCGGTCCACGCCCACGGCACCCCGGCCCAGCGCGCACGCTGGCTGCCCCGGGTGAGCGAGGGCAGCGCGGTGGCCGCGTTCGCACTGAGCGAGCCCGGCGCGGGCTCCGACGCGGCGGCCCTCTCCCTCACGGCCACCCCGCACGGCTCCTCCGGCTGGCGCCTCACCGGCGAGAAGTGCTGGATCTCCAACGCCCCCGAGGCCGACTTCTACACCGTCTTCGCCCGTACGACAGCGGGGGCCGGGGCCCGTGGAGTCACGGCCTTCCTGCTTCCCGCCGACCGGCCGGGCCTCACCGGCACCGCCCTCGACATGCTGTCCCCGCACCCGATCGGCGCCCTCGCGCTGGACGCCGTACCGGTCACCGAGGACGACGTCATCGGCGAACCCGACCGTGGATTCCGGGTCGCCATGGGCACGTTGAACCTGTTCCGGCCGAGCGTCGGCGCCTTCGCGGTCGGCATGGCCCAGGCGGCCCTGGACGCCACCCTCAGCCACACCCGCCGCCGGGACGCGTTCGGCGGCAAGCTGATGGACCTCCAGGCCGTCGCCCACCAGGTCGCCGAGATGGCTCTGCGCACGGAGACGGCTCGCCTGATGGTCTACGCGGCAGCGGCGGCGTACGACGAAGGCGCCGAAGGTGTCCCGGCGCGCGCCGCGATGGCGAAGCTGCTGGCCACCGAGACCGCGCAGTACGTCGTCGACGCGGCCGTCCAACTGCACGGCGCGCGAGCGCTGCGACGCGGCCATCTCCTCGAGCACCTCTACCGGGAGGTACGGGCGCCGCGTATCTACGAGGGGGCCAGCGAGGTCCAACGGACGGTCATCGCCAAGGAGTTGTACCGGCAGCCGCAGGCGACGGATGCGATGGATGCGACGGATTCGGCGGAGGAGGTCCGGTGACCGCCGAGCGGGTCAACCCGCCGGACCTCGCGCCGCCCGTGGGTTTCTCGCACGCCGTCGTCGCCACCGGCTCCCGGCTGGTGTTCCTCGCGGGACAGACCGCGCTCGACGACGGCGGGAAAATCGTGGGGGACACCCTGCCCGAGCAGTTTGAGCGGGCCCTGGGGAATCTGCTCGCCGCACTGCGCGCGGCCGGCGGTACGCCCGCTGACCTGGCCCGAGTCACCGTGTACGCCACGGACGTCGCCGACTACCGCGTCCAGGCCTCACAACTCGGCCGTATCTGGCGGAGGTTGGCGGGACGTGACTATCCGGCGATGGCGGTCGTCGGCATCGTAAGGCTCTGGGACGAGCGGGCCCTGGTGGAACTCGACGGCTTCGCGGTGCTGCCGTAGCGAACCAGAGGTGGTTCAGGCAGCGGTCGCCAGACGGTGCGGCAGGATCACGCTGCCGTCGGGCAGCAGTTCGCCGGTGTCGTCGAAGACGATCGCGCCGTTGCACAGGAGGTTCCAGCCCTGCTCGGGGTGGAAGGCGACGATGTGCGCGGCGTCCCGGTCGGGACGGTCGGCCGAGGGGCACGGGGGCTGGTGTGAACACATGGTGTGCCTCCGGATCGGATGCTGGTGCTCGGGTGGCGCTTCCTTGCCACTTCCTTGCCACTTCCGACGATGCCCGGGCCCGGGGCCGGTGCCAAGTCGTGTCGAGGAAGCGTGACAGCACACGGACGTGCTGTGACACCACCCTGACATTCGGAAGAGATACGCGGTCCGAAAAGCTCCCGAATCCGCAAAGCGGGGCAGTCGGCGCGCACGACTCGCCGACGAAGGGGTGATGATCACGCGCGCGAGCGCGCGGGGCCAGTACCTGTGGAGTTCCCCCCGAGTCCCCCAGGAGGTTCTCCCATGGCATTTCCCCGCTCCCCGATTTCCCCGATCTCTCCGGTCTCCCCGATCTCGTCCCGCTCGGCTCGCTCGGCCCTCTCCCGCGCCGTGGCCGTCGCCGCCGGTGTCGTGCTGCTGGCAGTGTCGCCCGCCGTGGCGGCGGCCCAGGCCGCCGACGAGGGATTCGACCAGGTGACGGTCGAATCCGGCCGCATCACGCCCGACGGCGAGCTCACCCTCGCCGGCAGCTACCGCTGCCTCAGCACCGGCGACTCCGTCCGCGTCGCGGCCTCGATCGAGCGCGGCGAGAACGTCTGGTACGGCATGGACAGCGTCCCCGCGAGCTGTGACGGCTCCTGGCACCAGTGGTCGAACACCAAGCCCACCGAGCCGGGCGCGTACGAACCCGGCCCGGTGCGGGTGAAGACCAGCCTGGTGGAGTTCCGCCGCACCGGCTTCATCCCGATGCCGACCGTCCACTCGGAGCAGATCCAGGAAGTCGTCCTCACCGAGGCCTGAGACGCGGACAACAGGGCCCTCTCCTCAGGGCAGGGCCCTGTCGACTGGCTGTCATGCCGGATGGGAGCCCGGTCCTTCCCATGCGACCTCGCAGGTGTCGCAGTTCCAGTGGAAATGCTGATGAGTCCGGCTCCTGCGCGGCACGAGCTTTCTCACCGTTCTCTCGCACGACCAGCACGCGGCCAGGATCTCTATGTGGTTGTTGTCGAGAGCCGCGGTCACGGTCGGCGAATCCGGTGATGAAACAGTACTCAAGATCAATTCCTCATACACGCAGTGCTATAGATATTTGCCTATTGAACCACATTCGTGAAATTGGCTTTCCTGATCATGGGTGAGGGCCCGCCAGTCACTGGCGGGCCCTCACCCGTGATCAGGACTAGATGATGCCGACGTCCCGGAATGCCGATCGCACCGTTTGCGGGGCGTGCCTCGCCACCTTGCTCTCGCGGGCGAGAATTCGTGCCTGTGCGCTGAGAACTGCTGCCGCGTCCTCGAACTTCGCGGTCGACCAGAGGTTCTGCAGCCCCGCGTACCAGATCTGGCCGGCGTGGGCGGTGCCGATCTCGGACGCCACCAGATAGAACGCCCGGTTGGGGATACCGCTGTTGATGTGGACGCCCTGGTTGTCCTCGGGTCCCGCGAAGTACTTGTTCATGTGCGCCGGCTGCGGGTCCTTCCCCATGGTGGGGTTGTCGTAGGCGGTGCCGGGGTGAGCCATCGACCGAAGGGCTTCGCCGAACAGCTCCTCCGCCATCACCTCGTCACCGATGAGCCAGTTGGCGGTCCCCGCGTCCTCTTTCCGCATCCGCTGCTCGATCAGGCTTCCGAACACGTCGGCGAAGTGCTCGTTGAGGGCTCCGGACTGGCCCTGGTATTCCAGGTTCGCGGTGTACTGCACGACGCCGTGCGTCAGTTCGTGCCCCATGACGTCGGGCGACTTGCAGAAATCCGTGAAGATCGTTTCGTCGCCGTTCCCCAGGACGATGTTCTGGTTGTCCCAGAAAGCGTTGTCGAAGTCGACGCCGTAATTGACGTAGACGTTGATGCTCATGCCGCGGTTGTCGATGCTGTCCCGGCCGAACGTGTCGACGTAGAAAGAGCGCACCTCGCCGACGTGGTCGTACGCCATGTTCGCGTTCTTGGGGCTGCCGACCGCCGGGTCGCTCTCCCCGCGGACCTGTTGGGCCAGGGCCAGGTCCCACTGGTTCTTGGAGTCGTGGACCACTCGGTCTGATTTACCCGGACGGGGTGTAGTCAGCGCTGCGAGGTTGATTGCGGCGCGGGCCCTTTCGTCCCGGAACTGCGTGCTGGCAGTCGCCGACAGGGTGGCCGGGTGTGGCTCCCTGGTGTCCATTCCCGTGGCTTTGGCGATGTGATTGAGAATGTGCGGGGGGACGAACTGGCACTTCGGGCCGCCATGACTGGGGCATCGCATGCGACAGAACCTTTCGGTCGGGTGAGTGGGGGGATATGTCAGGGTTACCACGTCGGCGGGTGACGACTGATCAGTCGCTGTGCCAATCCCCCACGCCTGTCACCCCTATGGCTCTGCGAGGGGTACGGGAGTTCCGCGGTTCGATGTCGGCGAGCCGGGCGTCGGCGGGGACGGCTACGGCTGCGACGACGCCCGGCGAGGCGGCGAGTCGAGCCCGGGCGCCCTTGGCACGGTCAGGAGTATGTGACATTGTACTGACGTGAGCAAGCGACTGACCTGCGATGTTGTGGTCATCGGTGCCGGAATGGTGGGCGCCGCATGCGCCCTGTACCTCGCCCGGGCGGGCCTCACGACCCTCGTCCTCGACCGGGGTCCGGTGGCCGGCGGCACCACCGGCGCCGGGGAGGGCAACCTGCTCGTCTCCGACAAGGAGCCGGGGCCCGAGCTGGACCTCGCGCTGCTCTCCGCACGGCTCTGGCACGACCTCGCCGGCGAACGCGGTCTCGGTGGCGCCGTCGAGTTCGAGGCGAAGGGTGGGATCGTCGTCGCCTCCGACGCGGCGGGCATGGCCGCGCTGACCGGCTTCGCCGCCGGGCAGCGGGCGGCGGGAGTCGAGGCCGACATCGTCGACGCCGCCCAACTGCGCGACCTGGAACCGCACTTGGCCCCCGGCCTCGCGGGCGGCGTCCGGTATCCGCAGGACTGCCAGGTGATGCCCTCCCTCGCCGCCGCCCATGTCGTCCGGGCGGCCCGGCGGGCCGGGGCCGAGCTCCGCACCGGTACGACCGTCACCGGCATCCTGCGCGCGCCGGACGGCTCGGTGTGCGGCGTCCGGACGGCGGGGGACGGCGACATCCACGCCCCGGTCGTCGTCAACGCGGCCGGCACCTGGGGCGGCGAGGTCGCCGCGCTCGCCGGCGTCCACCTGCCCGTGCTGCCCCGCCGGGGCTTCGTCCTGGTCACCGAACCGCTGCCGCCCGGCACCGTCCGGCACAAGGTGTACGCCGCCGACTACGTCGCCGACGTCGCCAGCGGTGACGCCGGGCTCCAGTCCTCGGCGGTCGTCGAGAGCACGGCCGCGGGCCCGGTGCTGATCGGCGCCAGCCGCGAACGCGTCGGCTTCGACCGGACCTTCTCCCTGCCCGTCGTACGCCGACTGGCCGCCCAGGCCACGGCCCTCTTCCCGCTTCTCGGCACGGTCCACGCGATGCGCGCCTACCTGGGCTTCCGTCCCTATCTGCCGGACCATCTGCCGGCCATCGGGGCCGATCCCCGGGCGCCGGGGCTCCATCACGCGTGCGGTCACGAGGGGGCGGGGATCGGGCTCGCGGTCGGCACCGGGCACCTGATCGCGCAGTCGCTGACGGGCCGGACCCCCGATCTGGACCTCGCCCCCTTCCGGCCGGACCGCTTCGAGGAGACGAAGGAGGCAGGGCCACGATGAGGAAAACCCCCCTGGAGCTGGCCCAGGCACATCCCGGACCGGCGCACAGGGTCACCGTCGACGGACGGGAGATCGCAGCGCTGCCCGGTCAGACCGTCGCCGCCGTGCTCTGGTCGCAGGGCATCACCTCCTGGCGCAGTACCCGGGGTGGCGGGGCGCCGCGCGGGATCTTCTGCGGCATCGGCGTCTGCTTCGACTGCCTTGTCACCGTCAACGACCGCCCCAACCAGCGGGCCTGCCTCGTCCCGGCAGCGCCCGGCGACGCGATCCGCACCCAGGAGGGAACCGGTCATGACGACCTCGGCTGAACCTTCTCTGGCTGTCATCGGCGCCGGTCCCGCAGGCCTCGCCGCCGCGCTGACGGCGGCCGACCGGGGCGTACGGGTCGTGCTGCTCGACGCGGGCGCGCAGGCCGGCGGGCAGTTCTACCGGCAGCCCGCGGCGGTGCTGAAGGCCCGCAGACCGCAGGCCCTGCACCACGCCTGGGGCACCTGGAAGAAGCTCAGCGCCCGCCTCGCGGCCCATGTCGCCGCAGGTCGGGTCGATCATCTGGCGGATCGTCATGTGTGGTTTGTGGAGCGGCAGTTCGGGGGTGGGGGCGGGTTCGGGGTACACGCTCTCCTCGGTCCCGCACAGACGGAGTCGCAGACCGTCACCGCCGACGCCGTCCTCCTGGCCACCGGCGGCTACGAGAAGGTGCTGCCCTTCCACGGCTGGACCCTCCCCGGTGTGGTCAGCGCGGGCGGCGCACAGGCGATGCTCAAGGGCGGCCTCGTCCTGCCAGGCCGGACAGTGGTCGTCGCCGGGACCGGGCCGCTGCTGATGCCGGTCGCGGCCGGCCTCGTGGCGGCGGGCGCCGAGGTCGCCGCGTACGTCGAGTCCACGCACCCCGCCGAATTCGTACGGCACACCGCGACGCTCGCCGCCAACCCGGCGAAGGTCGCGGAGGCCGCCCGGTACGCGGCCCAACTACTGCGCCACAAAGTGCCGGTGACGGTACGTCACACAGTCGTCGCGGCGCACGGCACCGACCGCGTCGAGGCCGTCACCGTCGCCGCCCTGGATCCGCACGGCCGGGTACGGCCGGGCACCGCGCGACGGATCGCCTGCGACACCCTCGCCGTCGGGCACGGCATGCTCGCCCACACCGACCTCGCCGAGACCCTCGGGTGCGCGATCGACACCACCGGGGACCCCTTCGTCGTCACCGACGCCGAACAGCGCACCGGCATCGACGGTGTCTGGGCGGCGGGCGAGGCCACCGGTATCGGGGGAGCGGCGCTCGCCCTGGCCGAGGGCGAGCTCGCCGGGCACTCGATCGCCGCCCGCCTGAAGGGAGTTGAGCCTCACCCCGCCGACCGGGCGAGGGCCGCCCGGACCCGTACCCGGCTGCGGAGGTTCTTCGCGGCCCTCCACACCGCGTACGCCCCGCCCGCGCACTGGGTGGAACAGGTCGCCGACGACACCGTCCTCTGCCGCTGCGAAGAGGTGACGGCGGCCGAAGTCCGGGAAGCCGTCGATGAGTTGGGCGCGACCGACCTGCGGACCGTCAAGCTCCTCACCCGGGCCGGCATGGGCTGGTGCCAGGGGCGGATCTGCGCACCCGGCGTCGCAGGGATCGCGGGCTGCCCTGCCGGGCCGGCGAAACGGCCGTTCGCGAGGCCGGTCCCGCTGGGTGTGTTGGCCCAGGAGCCCGGACAACCATGAGGTCCACGTCGTCTGCGGGTCCGTTGTGGCTGGTCGCGCAGTTCCCCGCGCCCCTATAGGGCGTTTCCCCAACCCGGATTCCGAAAGCTGAGGCACCCATGAGCAGCACCGCCCCCACCCCCGTCTGGCGAGGCGTCCTCGTCGCCACCGCGCTGCCGCTGAACGACGACCTGAGCGTCAACTACGACGCGTACGCGGACCATTGCCGCTGGCTCGTCGAGAACGGCTGCGACGGTGTCGTACCGAACGGCTCGCTCGGCGAGTACCAGGTGCTCACCGTCGAGGAGCGGGTGAAGGTCGTCGAGACCGCGGTCGCCGCGATCGGCGGGGACCGGGTCATGCCCGGTGTCGCCGCCTACGGCTCCGCGGAGTCCGCCCGCTGGGCCGCGCAGGCCAGGGACGCCGGCTGCGCCGCCGTCATGCTGCTGCCGCCCAACGCCTACCGCGGCGACGAGCGTTCGGTGCTCGCGCACTACGCGGCCGTCGCCGAGGCCGGTATCGACATCGTGGCGTACAACAACCCCATCGACACCAAGATCGACCTCACCCCCGAACTGCTCGCCAAGCTGCACACGGCCGGGCTCATCAAGGGCGTGAAGGAGTTCTCCGGGGACACCCGGCGCATCTACCAGATCCAGGAACTCGCCCCGGAACTCGATGTGTTGATCGGCGCCGACGACGTCCTGCTGGAGCTGGCCACGGCCGGCGCGGTGGGCTGGGTCGCCGGTTACCCCAACGCCCTGCCCCGGGCGACGGTCGAGCTGTACCGCGCCGCCGTGACGGGCGACCTGGCCACCGCCCTGCCGCTCTACCAGCAGCTGCACGCCCTGCACCGCTGGGACTCCAAGGTCGAGTTCGTGCAGGCGATCAAGCTGTCGATGGACATCGTCGGCAGGCACGGCGGCCCCGTCCGCCCGCCGCGCATGCCGCTGCTGCCGGACCAGGAGAAGGCGGTCCGCGAGGCCACCGAGAAGGCCGTCGCGCTGGGCCTCGCCTGAGGCACGAGGCACGAGGCACGAGACACGACCCCCACGACCTGAGAGGATCGCCGTATGCGCAGCAAGCTCGTCCTGCACGCCGTCGACTCGCACACCGAGGGCATGCCGACCCGCGTCGTCACCGGGGGGATCGGCACGATCCCCGGCGACACGATGAACGAACGCCGGCTGTGGTTCCGCGAACACCGGGACGACGTACGGCACTTCCTGATGGACGAGCCGCGCGGGCATCCCGCGATGAGCGGGGCGATCCTCCAGCCGCCGACCCGGCCCGACTGCGACTACGGCGTGGTCTACATCGAGGTCTCCGGCTATCTGCCGATGTGCGGCCACGGCACGATCGGGGTGGCGACCGTGCTCGTCGAGACCGGCATGGTCCCGGTGGTCGAGCCGGTCACCACGATCCGCCTCGACACCCCCGCCGGACTCGTCGTCGCCGAGGTGGCGGTGGAGAACGGCGCGGCGAAGGCGGTCACGATCCGCAACGTGCCTTCGTTCGCGGTGGAGTTGGACCGCAAGGCGACCCTCGCCGACGGGCGCACGGTGACCTACGACCTCGCCTTCGGCGGCAACTTCTACGCCATCCTGTCCCTCGACGAGTTCGGCCTGCCTTTCGAGCGCGAGCGCAAGGACGACATCCTCGCCGCCGGGCTCGCCCTGATGGACGCGATCAACGACGCGGAACCGCCCGTACACCCCGAGAACCCGACCATCAACGGCGTCCACCACGTCTACCTCGCGGCCCCCGGCTCGAACGCGGTCCGCTCCCGCCATGCGATGGCCATCCACCCCGGCTGGTTCGACCGCTCGCCCTGCGGCACCGGCACCTCCGCCCGGATGGCGCAGCTGCACGCGCGTGGTGAACTCCCGCTGCACCAGGACTTCCTGAACGAGTCGTTCATCGGCACATCGTTCACCGGGCGGCTCGTCGAGAGCACGGAGGTCGCCGGACGCCCCGCCGTGGTGCCGACGATCACCGGCCGCGCCTGGATCACGGGCACCGCCCAGTACCTGCTGGACCCGGACGACCCGTTCCCGGCCGGCTTCGTACTCTGACACCGCCACCACAAACCGGCGAGACGAGATCTCGCGCGTCCCGAGTTCCATCCAGGAGAGCCCATGGCCGCTCAGCGCACCGGCCCCGCCCTGCCCAGCATCGGCGGGCCCCGGCCCAGTTACCGGGCGAGCGTCGCCGACGCGCTGCGGGCCGCGCTCGTCGCCGGTGAGCTGCGGCCCGGCGAGGTCTACTCGGCGCCCTCGCTCGCCGCCCGCTTCGGCGTCTCGGCGACCCCGGTGCGCGAGGCCATGCTCGACCTGGTCAAGGAGGGCATGATCGACCCCGTGCCCAACAAGGGTTTCCGGGTCACCACCGTCTCCGAGCGGCAGCTCGACGAGTACACCCACATCAGGTCGCTGATCGAGATCCCGACGACCGTCGGCCTCGCCGCGACCGCCGACCCGGCCGCGCTGGAGGCACTGCGCACGCACGCGGAGGAGAGCGTGGCCGCGGCGGACAGCGGCGACCTCATCGCCCATGTCCAGGCCGACCGCCGATTCCACCTCGGTCTGCTCGCCCTGGCCGGCAACCAGCACCTGGTCGAGGTCGTCGGCGACCTGCGCAAACGGTCCCGCCTTTACGGGCTGACCGCGCTGGCCGAACGCGGTCTGCTGAAGTCGACCGCCGAGGAGCACTTCGAGATCCTCGACGCGCTCCTCGCGCGGGACGCGGAGCGCGTACGGGCCGTGATGACCCGGCATCTGGGGCATGTGCGGGGCGACTGGGCCCACTGAGCGCGTTCGGACGTGTTCGGTTGTTGCCGTTCGGGCGGGGGGAGGACACTGATTCCATGGTCTCCGCGCACGCTGACGACGAACATCAGGACGGACGCGACCTGGTGGAACAGGCGTTCCGGCAGGCCTCGTACTCGATGTCGGTCTTCGACATCGAGCAGCGGTACCGGCGGCTCAATGACGTGGCCTGCCAGGTGATGGGCGTCGACGAGGACGTGCTGCGCGGCCAGGTCTTCCCGCACGGCGTTCCGGAGGACGTGGACTGGCGCGGCACGCTGCAGGCCCTGAAAGACGTGGCCACCACGGGCGAACCCGCGCACTACGAGAGCTTCACCCGGGCGCCCTCCGGGATCCGCGAGCACGCCTGGAACCTGGAGCTGTGGCCCGTGCGGGACGCCTCCGGCGAGGTGTGCGCGGTCGGCATGGCCGGGTTCGACAGCAGCGAGCAGCCCTGGGCGCGGCAGCGGCTGGCGGTGCTCGACGAGGCGGCCGTGTCGATCGGCACCAGCCTGGACCTCGACCGCACCGCCCAGGAACTCGCCGACCTGGTCGTGCCCCGGTTCGCCGACTTCGCCGGCGTCGACCTGCTGGAGGCGGTCATGCGCGGCGACGAGCCCGCCGACGCCGGCCCGGACGGCGAGGTCGTGCTGCGCAGGGTCGCCCACGCCACGGGTACGGAGTGGGGGCCCGGGGCCGTGCTCGGCCTGGGCAGCACCGACACGTACCCGCCGTACTCCCCGCCCACCCGGGCGCTGCGCACCGGGCAGACGGTGCTCAGCCGCAGCGGGGCCGCCGACTTCGACCAGTGGATGGCGAGTGCGCCCGTACGGGCCCAGAGCCTGGGCGGAGTCGTCGTCACCTCGCTGGTGGCGGTGCCGCTCATCGCGCGCGGCACGACACTCGGGGTGGCCGTCCTGCTGCGCACCCGGTCCGATGTCTTCAACGAGGACGACTTCGTGCTGGCGAAGGAGCTGGCGAGCCGTGCCGCCCTGTGCGTCGACAACGCCCGCCGCTTCACCCGTGAGCGGACCACCGCCCTCGCCCTCCAGGAGAGCCTGCTGCCGCGCGGGCCGTCCCGGCAGTCGGCGGTGGACGTCGCCTCCCGCTATCTGCCCGCCGACTCGGGCGCCGGGGTCGGCGGCGACTGGTTCGACGTCATCCCGCTCTCGGGCGCCCGCGTCGGCCTCGTCGTCGGCGACGTGGTCGGCCACGGCATCCAGGCGTCGGCGACCATGGGCAGACTGCGTACGGCGGTCCAGACCCTCGCCGACGTCGACCTGCCGCCCGACGAACTCCTGGCCCACCTCGACGACCTGGTCCTGCGTCTCGCCGCCGACGACGACAACGCCACCGGCGGCGCCCGGGTGGCCGTCGGCGCCACCGGGGCGACCTGCCTGTACGCGGTGTACGACCCGGTCTCCCGTGAGCTGACCGTCGCCAGCGCGGGCCATCCGCCGCCCGTGCTGGTCCTGCCGGACGGCGAGACGCGGGTCGTGGACGTGGGCGTCGGTCCGGTGCTCGGGGTGGGCGGGCTGCCCTTCGAGACCACCGAGATCCAGTTGCCGGAGGGCACCCTCGTCGCCCTGTTCACGGACGGCCTTGTCGAGGCCGCCGAGCCCGACCCCGACCTCGGGATCGCCCTGCTGGCCCGGACCCTCGCGGCCGGTCACCGCGCGGGGGCCTCGCTGGAGGACGGCTGCGACCAGGTCCTCTCCGCCCTGCTGCCCGAGCATCCCGACGACGACGTGGCCCTGGTGCTGGCCCGCACCCGTGCGCTGGACGCCGGCCAGGTCCGCGTCTGGGACCTGCCGGCCGACTTCGAGGTGGTCGCCGAGGCACGCAGGCATGCCGTCGCCCAGTTGGAGCAGTGGGGCCTCGATGAGGCCGCCTTCGTCACCGAACTGGTCGTCAGCGAACTGGTCACCAACGCCATCCGCTACGGCGCCGACCCGATCCAGCTCCGGCTGATCCACGACCGCACACTCATCTGCGAGGTCACCGACGGCAGCTCGACCTCACCACACCTGCGCCGAGCCAGAACCTTTGACGAGGGCGGCAGGGGCCTCCTGCTGGTAGCCCAGCTCACCACCAGCTGGGGCACAAGACACACCAGAACCGGCAAAACAATCTGGGCGGAACAGTCCCTGACATGAGCGACCTGCCTCGGGTGCGCTCAGCCCTCGGTCCGGCCCCCCCGCCGTACGCAACCGCCCCGGTACCGCCCACCACTGGTCGGGGCGGTCCACCACCGGTGACCGCGGTCCTGTTTCCAGGAAGCGGGACAGCCGTAGGAGGTACGCCGCGATGCCCGCCGCGCCCTGCATCCATGTGGTGTTCGGGGGCAGCAGCGGCGGCTCCTTGCGGTACTCGACGAAGCGCCAGCGGGTGCCCGCTGCGTCTCTCACCGCCCGCTTCGCCAGCGCGTCCCCCATCGTGCGGGCCCCCCGCACCAGCGTCGCCGCCGTGGCCGCGTCCGTGCAGTCCTGTGCCGCGTCCAGGAGTACGTCGCCCACGCCCGCCGTGCCGCAGCAGCGGCCGTCGTTGTCCCAGAACCCGGGGCGCAGGCGCTCCGGGAGGCCCGAGGTGAGGATCGACGTCAGACAGCGCTGCCGCAGCTCGCCGACGCCATGACCCGCCACCTCCGTCACGCCCGCGTGGGCCAGCGCCGTGAACAGGTGCGAGGTGCCCGCCGGGCCGTGGCACCAGGTGTACGTCACCGGCTCCACCTCCCGCTTCGACGGCGGGATCGTGTGCGGAACGACGAAGCCGCCGTCGTCCAGCGAACCCACCGACAGCACATGCCGGGCCCCCTGGACCGCGGCCTCGACGAAGTCCTCCCTGCCAAGTGCCGCCCCGGCAACGGCCAGCGCGGAGGCCACCCCGGCCGTGCCGTGGGAGTAGTTGGGCGCCCGCCACTCCGTAGTGGCCCCGATGCCCCAGTCCAGGCCCGCCGCCGTACGGTCCGCCACCCGCAGCAGCGCCTCGCAGCCCGTCGTCGCGATCGACTCCGCGAACTCGCCGCCCGCCCAGACCGCGGTCAGCACCACACCGGCGCTGCCCATGATGATGTCGTTGAGGGGCGCGTCGGACCCGGCCTCGAACTGCACGGTGGTCCGCCAGCCGTCGGGTGTCGCCAGCTCCGCCAGCCGTCGCAGCGCCACCGACTCCGTGCCCGGGGCGAGCAGCCGCAGCGCCGTCGCATCGCCCGCGAGACCGTCGTACAGCGACGGTTCCGTCCGCTCCGCCGCCTTCGCCGACAGCCTCGCCACGATGCCGGCCGCCAACGACCGCTCCCGGTCGGTCGGTTCGCGGTAGCGGGCGATCTCGGCCAGCACGGGGGCGAGGCCCGCGATGCCCGCGTACAGACAGTCGCGGTCCTTCCCGGGCGCGATGTCCGAACCGTCCCGCGCCGCGTCCTCGGACACCGTCTCGGGCAGCCAGGGGCCGTCGTCCTCACGGACCTGGTCCAGCACCCACGACCAGGCGTCCTCGCCGAGTTCCCGGTATCCGTCGTACGAATTGTTCGAGGTGCTCGCGTCGTTGTCCGGCATCCGGTCACGTTACAACCGCCTGATCACCGCCGGGGGTTCCGGTCCGCCGTGACGGTCCGGGGTGAGGAAATCTGTTCCCCTCGCGTGCGGGAGCGGTCGCTCCGGCACGGTAGAAAGGAACCATGGGCGTGCACGAGACCCCCGCAGGGGACATGGACGATGTTGACGCGGTGACCCGTGCGGTGCTGACCGCGTCGCGGCTGCTGATGGCGGTCTCCGCCCGCTCCCTCGCCGAGGTCGAGGAGGGCGTGACGCTCCCGCAGTTCCGGATGCTGGTCGTCCTGTCCACCCGCGGTGACACCAAACTGGTCACGCTCGCCGACCTGCTCCAGGTGGCCCCGTCGACCGCGATGCGCATGGTCGACCGGCTGATCGCGGCAGGCCTCGCCGAACGGCACCTCAACCCCGACAACCGCCGTGAGACACAGCTCGGCCTCACCGAGGAGGGGCGTCGCACGGTCGAGGACGTCATGGCCCGGCGGCGGACCGAGGTCGCGGCGATCGTGGCACGCCTCGCCCCGACCCAGCGGGCTGCACTAGTCGAGGCGCTCACTGCCTTCAGCGAGGCGGGCGGCGAGCCCCCGGCCCCGGCGGCGGACGACACGGAGCCGCACCCGCTCGGCTGGGCGGACACGGTGATCGTGTGACGCCGTGCCCGGCGGCGGAGGGCACCCGGGCCGATCGGATCCCGCCCCTCTCAGCCCGCTGACGGCGACGGAGCGGACAGCCCCGTCGGGGCCGGGGCTGCCGTGTTGATGTTCAGGTCCGGGCGTGGGGTGAGCGCGACGATCGGCGCGCCCTGCAGGGGCGGCGGTGGGGTCGTGTCGTCCTTGGGCAGCTTGGGCGGCGTGCTCTGCTGGAAGTTCACCTGGGAGATATTGACCAGGCCGGTGTTCTCCAGCACGGTCATGTGGTCGAGGACGGTGTCGTTGGCCAGGTCGGCCAGCGCCCGGACCATGACGTTCTCGGTGGTGGCGCGGATCTTGGCGATGGTCGGGAAGATCTGACCGTGGGTCACCCGCATGATGGTGACCGCGGTGGAGTCGAACTGTTTCCCGGTGGCCGCGTCCGCGGTGGCCACGAACTGCTGCTGTTGCGGCGAGGCCTGGTTGGGCAGGGTGACCCCCAGCTCCGGGGCGACCTTCCGGCACATCTCGTCGAGCCCCGCGTGACCGACGATCAGGTGCTTGCCCGCCTCCCTCATCTCCGGACTCGTGCCCCGCTGCATCGCCATCTCGCCCAGCGGGTACTCCCACAGCCCCGCCGCGCGCACCTTGACGATGAAGTCCCGGTCGGCCTCGGTCAGCGGGCCGTAGCGGGTGTTGGCGACGATCCGGTTCGGTGAACTCGTCGTGTTCTGCACCCCGACCATGGCGGGGTAGGCCAGCGCGGCGAGGGTCAGACCCAGCGCGCCGAACACGAACAGGTTTCCGGCCTTCTTGGCCGAGATGGGCATGGGACCTCCTGGTGTGAGCGGTCGTACGCCAGGAGGTACGGAAGTCAGCACGGATTCGATCATTGCTCAGGGTAAATTTTGCACTCTGCTAAATCTGGCCCTCCTTCCCAGGGGCTTCCAGGGGCTTCCAGGGGCTTCCCGGGGGGCGGTGCGCTCCACTGCCGGATACACGGCATGATCGGTGGATGCGAGCTGCGGAGAACGAGGGACGAGGTGGTGACATGGCCGAACCGGCGGAGTTGTCTTCGCCTCAGGAAGCCGCGAACAACGCGTTGGTGCTGGCGTTCGGGCGGTTGCAGGGCGCGGCGAACCGGCTCGAGTACATCCTCGGCCGGTCTCTGGAGCAGGAGTGCGGCATCAGCCACCTCATGTTCGAGGTGCTGCTCATCCTGGGGCGGGCGGGAGGGCCGGGGCTGTCCATGCGGGCCGTCGCCCAGGAGCAGGTGCTGACCACGGGCGGGGTGACCCGTCTGGTGGACCGGATGGCGGCGGCCGGGCTGGTCGAGCGCGCCGAGGACCCGGACGACCGGCGCGGCCGGCTGGTACGGCTGACGCCGCTGGGGGAGGAGACCGTCGTACGGGCGTCCCGGCTCCACGTGGAGAACATACGCCGCTACTTCGTGGCGCCACTGCCGCCCGAGGACTTCGAACGGTTCGCCGAGGACCTGCGCATCCTCAGCCACTCGGCACGGGACGAGCTGCCCCGCCTGCCCTGACGTCGAGCCGGGTGTCGATCGTCGCGAGGCCGGCCAGGTGGGAGGGGGGCGCCTCCCACCATCGCGCCGCTGCTCAGGCCCGAGCCACCACCGGCAGGACGATCCGGGACGGTCGGGCGGGGTCGTGGAAGACCTGCTGTCGGGCCACCCGGGCCGTGGTCGCGCTGTCCTCGGGTTCACCCGTGTTGAGGTTGCGGTCCCAGCGGGGGAAGTTGCTGGAGGTGACGTGCAGGCGTATGCGGTGGCCTGCCCGGAAGACGATGCTGGTCGACCACAGGTCCACGACATGCTCGGCCGCCTCGCCCGGCGTCGCCGCGCGCACCCGCACGACGCCGTCGGTGACATTGCGGGAGACACCCTTCTCGTCGACGTCGCACAGCCGTGCCACCCAGTCGGTCGAGGGCCCGTCCGTGGCGGCGAAGAGCACGGCCTTGACGCGGCCGGTGACCTCGAGGTCCTCGGCGAGGGGTTCGGTCGTGAAGACCAGAACGTCCTCACGCGCCTCCACGTCCCGCTGGTCGAGGGGCCCCGGACGGAACTCGTCCGTCATCAGCAGCGCCCCGCCGGTGGTCCGCACCGGGTCCATCGGGTCGTAGGCGTACTCCTCGGGTTGCTCGGCGGCAGCCGGCGGCTCCTGCGTCAGGCGTCCGTCCGCGCGCAGGTGGAAGTCCGTGTCCACGGCCCGCGACAGAGGCCATTCCGTCTCCTCGCGCCACTGGTTGACGCCCATGACGAACAGCAGCACCTTGCCCGTGTCCGGCTCCAGAGCCTCCCCATGGCCGATCGTGCGCTGGAAAAAGTCGAGCTGGAGGCCGTTCAGAGGTCCGCGCATGCCCATGAAGGCGGAGTTCGCGGCGAACCCGAAGTTGACGTCGCCTATGACGTGCTGCTGGTTGGCATGAGACCACGGACCCATGATCAGCGTGGCGGACCGGCCGGCGCGGCGCATGCCGGAGAAGTTGTCGAGTGTGCCCTGGGTGAAGATGTCGTACCAGCCGCCGACGTGGAAGGTGGGCAGGTCGACCTCGTCGTGCCGGCCCGCGACCCGACACGTGCGCGCCCAGCCGGGCTCGCGCCGGGAACGCTCGTAGCCCAGCTCGGGAAGGTCGTGCCGGGCGAACGCGGGGTATCGCCCGGCGGGCAGTTCGCCGTAGCCGCCGTCGGCCAGGCCGTCGAGATCCTGCACGAGACCGCCGATGCCGCCGACGAGCGCGGCAGGGTCGGCGCCGTGCCGGCGCATCAGGGCGTCGGCGCCCATCATGAGGGTCCAGGGCGCGGTGATGCCGAGCTCGATCGCGCCCCCGCGTGTCCACAGTCCGTCGTCCGGGTCGGACCATGCGACGACCGGCGCGATCGCCTTCAGCTCCGGTGGCTTGGCCAGGGCCGCCATCCACTGCGTGTGGCCGAAGTAGCTGGCGCCGATCATGCCGACGGAGCCGTTCGCGCCGGGAAGGGCGGCGGCCCACCGTACGGTGTCGTACCCGTCGTTCTCCTCGTGGGTCCACGGGTCCCACTCTCCCTCGGAGGCGAACCGGCCACGGGTGTCCTGGATGACCACCATGAAGCCACGCCGGGCCGCCGTCAGGGGATCGAGGACCGCGACCGCCAGGGGCATCTGCTTCCCGTACGGCAGCCGGCTCAGCAACACCGGCCACGGTCCCGTGCCTCCGGGGCGGTAGACATCGGCGCGCAGCACGGTGCCGTCACGCATCTCAGCCGGAACATCGAACTCGATCTGCATCTCTGTCACGTACTGCTCCTGTGCGGGCGACGACGCTGTCACGCGACATGGTCGGCCCTCGTCCGCGTCACGCACCACACCCGAACGGGGGTGACCGTGGCACCGGCAGTACGGTCACGCCACAGGCGTGGGCGTCCCGCACGGTCCTGGCCCGTGCGGGACGCCCACGCCGTCGGTCACTGCTGGGTCAGGGTGACCTCGTCGCAGTAGCCGTCGCCGCTTCCGGAGACGAGGTGGCAGTAGATACGGGCGGAGGTCACGCCCGCGGCGGTGGTGAACGTCGTCGACTGCTTCGAGTAGGTGCTCGACGTGGTCGACGCACTCGTGACGGCGCTGCCGTTGTACAGCTTGGCCTCCAGTGCTGTCGTCGTGCCGGCGGTCTGGCTCGCGAGGGAGCCGGTCAGCCGGTAGGTGGTGTTCGGCGTGAGGCCGGTGATGATCTGGAACAGGGAGGCCGAGCTCAGGGACGCGTTGGTCAGCCCGGCGGCGTTGCCGTTGGCCGCCGTGCCCGTGAGCGAGAAGTCGCCGTTGCGCCAGGGCACGGTGTGACCGGACTCGAAGTTGCCGTTGATCGCGTAGTTCCTGACGGGGGTCACGGCCATGTCGTCGCAGTAGCCGTTACCCGTGCCCGAACTCTTGTAGCAGTACAGCCGCACGGTGTTGTTCGTCGCCCCGGTGGTGAAGTCGGCGGAGACGAACGTCCAGGAGGTGCCGCTGGAGCTCGCCACCGTTTCCAGACCACCGGTGTTCTTGACGCCGACGTTCATGACCTCGCCGGCGACCGCCGACTTCACCCAGCCCGAGACGCGGTACGTCGTCCGGGGCGCGACGGGGACGGACTGTTCGAGCGAGGCGGGCGACGGCCCGACACGCCCCGCGTAAGTCCCGGAGTGGGCGCCCGTGCTCACCACCGAGGCGGAGTTCCACGCGCTCCAGCCCGAGGTCGTCCCCTTCTCGAAGCCGAGGTTCTCGTTGGCGAGGCAGGTCGCGTCGGAGGGCGTGCTGAACTGGTCGGCGCCGATGTCGGGTGCGCAGGTCGCGGGGACGGTCGAGCCCCAGTAGTCCTTGCCGCCGTTGTTCGGTACGACGACACCCGCGCCGATGGCCGGCGACGACGCGGTGAGCTGGTAGCCCGCGACGCTGTTGATGCCCGTACCGCCGCTGCCGGGCGAGGAGAGCAGCGGATCCGCCGTGATCTTCCCCGGGTCGGAGGGCTCGCTGGCCGGGTGGTTGCCGTAGAAGAGGTTGTTGCGCCAGGCGAAGTTCGAGGCCGGCTGGCCCGCCGTGTAGACGTAACCGCCGCTGCCCAGGTTGTAGATGATGTTGTTGGCGAGCGTCAGGTCGTTCCAGGCGCCGGTGACCTCGAGGACGTTGGCGGTGGAACCCGACGGCAGGTAGATGGTGTTGTTGTAGAACGCCGAGTCCTGCGAGCCGTCCATGGTGATGGCGCGCAGACGGTCGTCCTCGCTGACGTTGTAGCGGACCACCGCGTTGCTCGCGAGGTGCGATCCGCCGCCGCAGCCGCAGAAGAGGATGAACCCTCCCGCGTTGTCGTGGCTGTAGTTGTACTGGACGACGGTGCCGTCCTGTCCGTAGTCGACGTCGAAGCCCTGGCCGTCGGTGTTCCCGGTGTTCTTCTGGGTCCCGTACGCCTCGTTGTACTGGATCACGGTGCCGTCGGAGTCCCAGGCCCAGATGCCGGCGTTCGCCGCGTTGGGGGCCTTCGCCGCGTTGTAGACGACGTTGTGCTCGATGAGGGCGTTCTGCGACATCTGGACGACGATGCCGTCACCGTCCGTGTCATGGACGGTGTTGTTGTGGACGACGACGCCGCTCCAGGGAGTCCAGGCCGGGTTGTTGCAGCCTATGGACTGACGGCAGAGCCAGGTGCTGGACATGTTGATACCGCTGCGGGCGATGTTGGCCACGGTGTTGCCGTCGATGTCGACGTCGTTGAAGGCGCTGGGGGTGGTGGTCCCGATGACGGAGAAGAGGATTCCGGCGCTGCCGTCGACCTCCTTCGACTGGTTGCCGTTGACGTCGTGGATGTTGAGGTTGCTGACCTTGTAGTGGTCTCCGGTCCCGAAGTTCTCGAGGACCACGTAGACGCCGCGCCGCGCGTTCGCGCCCTTCACGGCGCCGGTGTTGGTCACCTCCAGATCGGAGATCTCCCAGTACTCCTGGTTGTACAGATAGATCGCGTCCGTGCCGCCGCCCCCGGCGATGACCGGCAGGGCGCCGGTGCCGTAGGCGCTCATGGTGATCGATCCGCCGGCCGCGCTGCCCGAGCCCAGCGGGTGCAGCAGGCCGGTGCAGGTCGTTCCCCGCTTGAACAGCAACTGGTCGCCGGGGGCGAACGTCGTCGCGTTCGGGCCCGCCAGCGAGTTCCACGGCGCGGAGGAGGTTCCGGTCCCGTTGGACGCCGCCGAGCAGTCCACGTAATACGCCGAGCCCGCCGCGTGGGCCGGGGCGGCCGGTGTCAGGGCCACCGCGGCGCAGGCGAGCAGCATGGTGACGACCGCGCCTACGAACAGCCGTCTGATTTCTGCGACTTGTCTCATGGTGCTTCTTTCCGTACGACATTGTCGGAAGGGGTGGAGGGGCTCGCCGTCGCCTTGCGGAGTGCGGCGACGAGGGCCTGCGTCGGAGCGGCCTGGTTCGACCATTCGGCGGCGACGTGTCCGTCGGCCCCGATCAGCAGGGTGTGGAGTTGTCCGTCCGTGGGCGGTTGCGCACCCACGGATGCGGAGTCCGCGGCGACCACGAGTTCGGGCGGGAGGGCCCAGTTCGCCGCGAAGTTCTGGAGGGCGGATTCGGTCGTGTGCCCGTCCGAGTCGGTGACGAGGACCCGGACGTCGGGGTACTGGAGCGCCACGCTCTTGAGCGACGGGATCTGACTCCGGGCCGTCGCCGCGTCGACGTCGCCCTGGTCGTCGATGGGCAGGGCCGAGACGATGGTCGGGCCGGAGACCGAGATCCGGTCCCCGTCGAGCAGGGTCACACCGGAGTCCGCCGGCACCTCGGCCCGGCACGCGCCGACGAGCAGGAGCGCGGCGGCGACGACGGGGATCATCCCCGCACGACGGACCCTCACGGCCACGCTTCGGCGAACGGGGTCGCGGAACAGGGGGCGGGCAACGGCTGTCATCGGTTCTTCCCAGGAGTGAGTACGACGGTGCCCCAGGACACCGGTCTGCGGTCGTGCGGTCGGGCGTGCCCGCCGATGGAGGGCACGGAGATGTGGGGGCCCGGAGACGTGCGGGCCGTGCGCGCACCGATGTCAGTGGACCGCGGGTGCGACTGTGGTCGCGTCGGCGGCGAGCCGGGAGCGGCTCCTCGGCCCGGTTGACTTCGCGTCAACTGTGGCCGACATCCAGCGATATCGATATGACCGGCTTCATGGGCTCTGCTCGGACTTGATGGGTTATTTCCGTCTGAGGAAACCGGTTGACTGAAACTTTCGCGAACGTTAAGTTGCGTTACGAGGACGTGTCAAGAGGTCAGAACCCGCCATTCTCGGCCCGCACCGCCGGACCGGGGCGAGACCGGCCGGGGAGGGGGAGCGCACGCGTCAGCGGCCTCGGCCTGGTCGGATGGTCCTTGGAAGGACCACACGATCAGGCCGAGGCCGCTGGATGCCGGGCGAGAGAGTGCCCAGGTGACCTATTCGGATTCGAGGTACATGGAGGCAGAGGTCTTCACAGCCGGCCGCCGGCCGGACGCCCGCTCCGCCCCGGCGACTGCGACGCCAGGAGCTGCTCGGCCCCCGGCCGCGCTCGGCCCCCGGCCGCGCTCGGCCTACTTCGCGAGCTGGGGGTAAAGCCCGGCCGGATCCGCGGCCAGGCCGGCCTTGACCTGCCGTGTGATGTCGTCGCCGAGCACCTCGTACGCTCCCGTCTCCACCCCGTCGAGGGCCTGTACGGCGATGTCGCGGGCGTCTGCCTTGGGCGCGTCGACGCCGGCCGTCAGGTCCGTGTCCACGTACCCCATGTGCAGTCCGGTGACGGAGATACCGCGCGGCTGCAGCTCCAGGCGCAGGGAGTTGGACTGCGACCACAGGGCGGCCTTCGCGGCACCGTAGGCGCCGCCGAGGGCGATCCAGGAGAGCACGGAGTGCATGGTGAGGATGTGTCCGCCGCCGTTGCCCTCGATGACCGGCACGAAGGCGCGGGTGACCAGCAGCGGGCCGTAGAAGTTGGTCTCGAACTCCTGGCGGACGTCCTCGACCGGGGAGTTGAGGAAGGAGGCGCCGTTCGAGCCGCCGGCATTGTTGATCAGTACGGTGACGTCCTGGGCCTGCGCGACCGCTGCAGCGACGGAGGCCGGGTCGGTGGCCTCGAGGGCGACCGGGACGGCGTCGGGATGCGTCACGGTGCGCGGGTCGCGGGCGGTGGCGTAGACCTTGCCCGCGCCGCGCACGTAGAGCTCCTCCACCAGGGCCTTGCCTATGCCACGGCTGCCGCCGGTGACGAACACGTTGGCGCCCTTGAGTGCGGTCATGACTGCCTCCACGAAAAGAAGAATGAGAAACCGATCGGTTTCCAGCACAGTAAACCGATCGGGTTCTCAATGCAAGCCCGACGGGAGGGGGGTGGGGGTGAGGTCGGAAACCGATCGGTTTTCATTTCGTCCGATTCGAGTTAATCTCGCAACATGACCACCGAACTGAAACCAAGCCCCAGGGAGCGGCTGCTGGAGGCAGCGGCCAGGCTCACCTATCGAGACGGCGTCGGCGTCGGCGTCGAGGCGCTGTGCAAAGCGGCCGGAGTGTCGAAGCGCTCCATGTACCAGTACTTCGACAGCAAGGATCAGCTCCTGGCGGAAAGCCTGAAGGGAGGTGCTGCCGCGTTCGCCGCGGCTCTCCTGCCCCCGGCGGGCGACGACCGGGCGCCCCGCGAGCGCATCCTGCACGTCTTCGACCAGGTGAAGGCGCAGGCGGGCGCACCCGAGTTCCGCGGCTGCCGGTATCTGGCCGCGCAGATCGAGCTCAAGGATCAGGGGCACCCCGCGAGCCGGGTCGCCCTCGAGGTCAAGGAGAACCTGACCGGCTATTTCCGTGCCGAGGCCGAACGGGGCGGGGCGAGCGACCCCGACCTGCTGGCCCGGCAGCTCAGCCTGGTCTTCGACGGCGCCAGCGCCCGCGCCGGGATCGGCGCCGACAGTCTGCCGGGGCTCATCGCGCCCACGGTGACCGCACTGCTCGATGCGGCAGGCGTGCGCTGACGGATCGGCGGCAGGCGTGCGATCTCTCCTCTCCTGCTTGGCTTGCGTGCGGAAACCGATCGGTTTACGGTGTGAGGAGTGCGGAAACCGACTGGTTTCTCGATGGTGAGGAGTGCGTGATGACGACGGATCGACCGGTGGCACTCGTGACGGGTGCGTCGTCCGGCATCGGCAGGGTGACCGCGTCCGCGCTGGTCGCGGCGGGGTTCGACGTGGTCGGCACGGGTCGTGACACATCGCGCGTCACTCCGCTCGGCGGTGTGACGTTTCTCGACCTCGACGTGACCAGCGACGCGTCGGTCACCGGCGTGGTCCAGCAGGTGATCGCTCGGTTCGGGCGGATCGACGTCCTCGTCAACAACGCCGGCGTCGGCTCGACGGGCGCGGCCGAGGAGACCTCCGTCGCACAGGCCCAGTCCGTCTTCGACACCAACGTCTTCGGCGTCGTGCGGCTGGTGAAGGAGGTCCTGCCTCATATGCGTGCCGCGCGACGCGGGCGCATCGTCAACATCTCGTCCGTACTCGGGTTCATACCCCAGCCGTACATGGCCGCCTACGCCGCCTCCAAGCACGCGGTCGAGGGCTACACCGAGTCCCTTGACCACGAGGTCCGTGATCACGGCGTCCGGGCGCTCATCGTCGAACCCGCCTACACCAGGACCGGGTTCGAGGCCAACAGCGCGAAGCCGGAGACGCCCCTGCACGCCTACGCCAAGCAGCGGCAGGCCGTCGACCGCGTGCTGGCGGATGCGGTCAGGAACGGCGACGACCCCGCCGTCGTCGCCAAGGCGATCGTCGCGGCGGCGACCGACGCCAGGCCGAAGCTGCGCTACACCGCGGGTTCCATGGCCGGACGCGTGAGCGCACTGCGCCGATTCGTCCCCGCCCGGGCCTTCGACAAGCAGATCCGCAAGATCAACCAACTGACCGGCTGATGCCGGGAACACCGTTGCGCGGCGGGTACCCGACCGCGCGCACAAGCGGAGGTAAGGATCCCATCTGACCGCACCGCCTGCCACGACTGCTGCGGCGGCCGCGGCGGAACCGGCACCCCGATGTGCCGGACGTTGACCTCAAAGTGACCGCCACCGTCGAGGGCTTCCAGCACGTCCTGGTCGTCAGGACACCCAGGGCGGCGGCCGACAAGGCCCCGAAGCAACTCGACTTCGGCATGCACAGCACCGGTCTGACGGCCCGCCGGACCCCGTCCGGGGCGCTGGCCGCCGTCGACGAGGCCGGCCGGACCGTGTTCCGCGCGCCCACGGCGCAGATGTGAGACCCGGCCGGCCAGGCCGCGGAGAGGGCTGTCGGCCGGGTTGGGGCCCGCGTGTTCGCGCCTCTCCATGTCCCGTCGCCGTGCGTCGGTGAGAGTCCGGGTCGCGGTGCCGCCCTGCTGAGCGGAGACCGCGGTCGAATCACCGGTGTACGAGGTGGTGGTCCACTTCTCCACGCCGTAGACGAGGAGTTCGCTGGAGGTGGGGCGCTCGGCCCCGTTCTCTGCTTGTTGTGCGAGTTAGGGACAGCTGTAAACCCTGTCCATGACTTCCGTTCGATCACGAGCGTCCCCAGCGGAGTCCCGTCCCCGCGCCGGCGGTCCTCGAGTCCGTGATCGCCGGCGTGACCGTGGGCGTCAAGCCGTTTCGAGGAAGGGGTAGTCGGTGTAGCCCTCGGCGCCCGGCCCGTAGAACAGTTCCGGTCGCGGCTCGTTCTCCGGGTGGCCGCCCTGCCAGCGCTCGACCAGGTCGGGGTTGGCGATGAGGGCCCGGCCCACGACCACGGCGTCGGCGTGCTCGGCCTCGATGTGCTGGAGCGCCTGCTCGCGGGTGGTCTGCCCTCCGAAGGGGCCGTTGTTGACGATCAGCTTGCCGTCGAAGCGCCGCCGCAGCTCCTGTACGAGGTCGCCGCCCGGCTCGGCGTGCAGTACGGAGAGGTAGGCCAGGCCCAGCGGGCGCAGTTGGTCGAGCAGGGTGCCGTAGGTGGCCAGGACGTCGTCCCGGTCGGTCTCGAAGACGTCCCCGAGGTCGACCTCGGGCGAGATCCGCAGCCCGACCCGCTCGGCACCGATGGCCTGGGCGACCGCCGTGACGACCTCGACGACGAAGCGGGCGCGGTTCTGCGGCGAGCCGCCGTATCCATCGGTGCGCTGGTTGGCCGCGGGGGAGAGGAACTCCTGGAGCAGGTAGCCGTTGGCACCGTGGATTTCCACGCCGTCCGCTCCCGCCTCGACGGCCCGGCGGGCCGCGGCGACGAAGTCCTCCAGGGCCGCCCGGATCTCCGCGGTGGTCATCGCCTCCGGTACGGGGTAGGGCTGCTCGCCCTTCTCGGTGAACGTCTTGTTGTCGATGGCGATCGCGCTGGGGGCGAGGACGCGGCGGCCGCCGTTGATGTCGGGGTGGGTGCCGCGGCCGGCGTGCATGATCTGCAGGACGATGCGGCCGCCCTCGGCGTGCACCGCCTCGAACACCCGCTGCCAGCCGGCCGCCTGCTCGTCGGTGGCGATGCCCGGCTCACCGACATACCCCTGCGACGCGTGGTCGGGATAGGTGCCCTCGGTGATGATCATTCCGACGCTCGCCCGCTGCCGGTAGTACTCGACCATGAGGTCCCCGGGGATGCCGGAGGAACCGGCCCGGACCCGGGTTATCGGTGCCATGACGACGCGGTTGGCGAGCTCGATCTTCCCGAGGGAGATGGGGGAGAAAAGTGATGAAGAGGGAGAAACTTCTGAAATATCGACAGCCATGGGTTTCCTTCTTTCTGCAATACGGAGGAATACGGGATGAAAGTCTGCGACGCAGAGGGTGGTGGTGTTGGCGGCGAACGCGGTGAGAGCCGCATGCCGCCGGCGCCGGCGCCGGCGCCGACGCCGGTCAAGCGCAACTGCCCGCAGGAGTAGGGCATTCGTTCCCTGCGCACGATCAGCAGTCAGCCAGGTGACGAAGTCATGGGTGCCGCCGCCGGAGTCGGTACGGATCGGTGTCTGCAGGCCGTGCCGCGACCGACTACCTCGACGCGCCACCGCGAAGCGGACCGATGGCACTTCTGCCGGCCGATCGCCCATCGGACAGCCTGTTTCACGAAACGAGGCTAGTTGAGCGGGACGTCCGCGACACCCTTGAGGTGGCTGAACGTCTCCAGGGAATACCGGCCGTGGTACCGGCCCATGCCGCTCTCGCCCACGCCCCCGAAAGGCAGGCCGGTCATGAGCAGTTGCATCACCGGCTGGCCCCAGGCGACGCCGCCGGAGGACGTCTCGTTCACCAGGCGCGACTTGGTGGCCTCGGACTCGGTGAAGGCGTAGAGCGCGAGGGGCTTGTCGCGTTCGTTGATGAAGGCGATGGCGGCATCGAGGTCTTCGACTTCGACGACGGCGAGGATCGGACCGAAGATCTCCTCCTGCATGACCGGCGATGCGGGGTCGACATCGGTGAGCACGGTCGGTGCGATGAACAGGTCGTCACGGTCGTGCCGGCCTCCCACCGCCGCCTGGCCGGAGTCCAGCAGAGCGGTGAGCCGGTCGAAGTGCCGCTCGTTGATGATCCGTCCGAAGTCGGCCGCGGTCTGCGGGCTGGTGCCGAACTGGGCGTCGACCGCCGTGCGGAGGGCGGGAACCAGTGCGGCGGCGGTGGCAGGATCGGCCAGGACGTAGTCGGGGGCTATGCACTGCTGCCCCGCGTTGCCGAACTTGGCGCCGACCAGCCGCTTCGCGGTCTCGTCCACGTCGGCGTCGGGCGCCACGAAGACCGGCGACTTGCCCCCGAGTTCGAGCGTGACCGGGGTGAGGTTCTTGGCTGCTGCCGCCATGACGATCCGGCCGACCGCGCCATTGCCGGTGTAGAAGATGTGGTCGAAACGCTGTTCCAGGAGGGCCGTCGTCTCCTCGGCTCCCCCCTCGACGACGGTGAGCACGTCGGCGTCGAAGTACTCACGTAGCAGGCGTGAAGCCACCGCCGATGTGTGCACCGAGATCTCGCTCGGCTTGGCCACCACGGTGTTCCCGGCGGCCAGTGCGCCGATGATGGGGTCGATGAGAAGGTGCAGCGGGAAGTTCCACGGCGCGATCACCAGGACGACCCCGAGCGGGTCGTACTTGGTGTAGGCCGTGGTCGCGGGACCGCCGAAGTGGGCGGGAACCTCCACCGGGCGAGGCTGCAGCCAGCTCTCGAGATTCGCCAGCGTCTCGTCGATGTCGGCGACGGTGAAGTCGATCTCCTGCGTCTTCGCCTCGGCGGCGTTCTTCCTCAGATCCGCCCAGAGGGCTTCGATCAGCTCCTGCTCGTTCTCGACCAGCAGTGCCCTCAGCCGCCGCAGCTGGTTGACACGCCAGTCCAGTGGGCGGGTGACGCCGGTGTTGAACGTCGCACGAAGGCGGCCGACCACCTCCGCGGCCGTGTCACTCTGGCGCGTCCTCGACTCGGTCCCCTGTGTCGCGGTCATGGGTGTACTCCGTTCCTGATGCCAGTCACGCCCCGGCTGCCTTCCAGCCGGGCACGGGCTTCAGCGTGCTGGACGATCCGGTATTCACCCAGGTCACGGCTTTGTGTACCTCCGCTGTGCCTACCACTGGCTTGGGCAGGCTGGTGTGCGTCCGACCGTGGATACTCGGAGGCATGGACGAATACCCCGAACCGGTGCACCAGCCCGCCGACGGCGCTCTGGACCCGCGTGCCGAGCTCAGTGAGTTCCTGCGCACCCGGCGGGCCCGGCTGAAGCCGGAGGACGTGGGCCTGCCGGACTTCGGGCGGCACCGGCGGGTGCCGGGGCTGCGCCGCGAGGAGCTGGCGCAGCTGGCCGGGGTGTCGGTGGGGTACTACACGCGCCTGGAGCAGGGCAACGGGCAGCACGTGTCGGTGGAGGTCCTCGACGCCATCGCCCGCGCGCTCAGGCTGAGCGACGCCGAGCACGCCCACCTCGCACACCTGGCGAAGCCGAAACAGCAGAAGAAGAAGCCGGCCGGCCGCACCCAGCAGGTGCGGGGCCCCCTGCGGACGCTGCTGGACACCATGGAAGGCGGCCCGGCGATCCTCGTGGGGCGGCGGGGGGACATCCTCGCCTGGAACCGGATGGCCGCAGCCGTCTTCGGCGACTGGGCCGAGCTGCCCGCGCACGAGCGGAACTGGGCGCGGCTGGTGTTCCTGAGGCCCGAGTACCACGACCTGTTCGTGGATTGGGAGCGCAAAGCGAACGACGTCGTCGCTCAGTTGCGCCTGGATGCCGGCTCCCATCCCAACGACCCCCGGCTGTCCGCGCTGGTGGGCGAACTCTCCGTGAAGAGCGAGGAGTTCAGACGGCTTTGGGCCGCCCACGACGTCAAGGACAAGTGCCACGGCATCCAGCGCCTGCACCACCCGCTCGTCGGCGAACTCGACCTCCGTCTCGAGTCGTTCCACCTGGCCGACGACCATGAACAGACCCTGGCGACGTACCACGCCGAACCCGGTTCCCCGTCCGCGGAGGCACTACGACTGCTGGCCAGCTGGGGCACCGACGCGACAAGGGCGGGGGCCGGGATGCCGCCGGCGCACACGGCTTGATGAACAGTTGATCATCGGTGGTTGGCTGCGCGCCACGCCCAGTGTCCCTTCGCACGCCAGTCGCCTCCGGGGGGTGTCGGATTCAGGACGGCGCGGGCGGGCTGGGAGGAGGCAGCGGAAGCGTGCGGAGCAGCGCCGGGAGGTTCGCGAGGCCGTCCACCACGGGCTCCCGTGTGACCGCGGCGGCTGCCCCCACGAACTCGCCCTCTGATCGTCTGTCCATGCCGCACATGATCGCGTAGCCACCAGAACCCGCAGCAGCGGAGCCCTGCAGCCCGTCAGCGACATGTTCGTGACCTGCTTGTACAGGTCAGAGTCACTGTGCACATCACGGTCACCCGTCGATGACCAACCAGTCCGTCGCTGTCATCGAGGCGCCTCCTACGGGGCAGGGACTGCAGTCCTACGGCTTCGAGCAGTTGGCGGAGGTTCAGCGGCTCGTGAGGTGGAGCAGGATGAGCTGTTCGGGGTGGAGGTTGGGGATCTGGATTCCGACGCGTTCCAGGACGCTGCCGGGCAGGGTGATGCCGTCCTTGGTGCACCAGGCGGGGGTTCCGCGTTCCATGCCGGGGGCCTGGTCGGCCGGGGGCAGCGGGCGCAGGCGGTAGGTGGTGGTGGGGTCGAGGCCGGGCAGCCGCAGCGTGCCGGGGTGGGCGGTGACCGGGGTGGCCACGGAGGCGAGGGCGAAGACGGCTTCGGTCCGGTCGTGGGAGATGACGCCGTGGGCCCACAGGGCCGGGTCGGGGTGGTCGACGCGCACGATACGGCCGGTGTGCAGCAGGCCGCGGAGCTGCTTGTGGAGGGCGACCCAGCGGGCGAGTTCGGCGCGTTCGCTCTCGCTCGCGCGGGTGAGGTCCCACTCGATGCCGAGGTGGCCGAAGAGCGCGGTGCCGGCGCGGAAGGCGAGGTCGTGGGTGCGGCCGGTGGTGTGGGAGCGGGCGGCGCCGATGTGGGAGCCCACGAGTTCGGGTGGCAGGAGCAGTTGGGTCCAGCGGTTGATGGACTGGCGTTCCAGGGCGTCGTTGCAGTCGCTGGCCCAGACGCGGTCGGTGCGTTCGAGGATGGCGAGGTCGACGCGGCCGCCGCCGCTGGCGCAGGATTCGATCTCCAGGCCCGGGTGGCGTGTGCGCAGTTCGTCCAGCAGGGCGTATACGGCGAGGGTCTGACGATGGACGGCGGGTTCACCGTCCGGTGAGTGGCCGGCGTCGACGAGTTCGCGGTTGTGGTCCCACTTGAGGTAGGCGATGTCGTACTCGGTGAGCAGGGCGTCGAGCCGCTGCAGGATGTAGGTGTACGCCTCGGGGGTGGGTGAGGTCCAGGACCTGCTGGGAGCGGCGGTCGGCGGGGGTGCGGGCGCCGGTGGCCAGGATCCATTCGGGGTGGGCGCGGGCCAGGTCGGAGTCGGGGTTGACCATCTCGGGTTCGACCCACAGGCCGAACTCCATGCCGAGCGCGCGGACATGGTCGATCAGCGGGCGCAGGCCGCTGGGCCAGACGGTCTCGTCGACGTACCAGTCGCCGAGGCCCGCCCGGTCGTCGCGGCGGTGCCGGAACCAGCCGTCGTCCAGGACGAAGCGCTCCACGCCGACCTGCGCGCCGAGGTCGGCCAGGTGAGTGAGCGTGTCGAGGTCGTGGTCGAAGTAGACGGCTTCCCAGGTGTTGAGCACCACCGGTCGGGGCCGGTGTGGGTGCCCGGGGCGGGCGCGGAGGCGGTCGTGGAAGCGGGCGGACAGTCCGTCCAGGCCCTGGTCGCTGTGGGAGCCGTAGAGCCACGGGCCGGTGTACTCCTCGCCGGGGCCGAGGACCACCTCGCCCGGAAGGAGCAGTTCACCGGCGGCGAGGGCCGGGCGGCCGGCGGGCAGCCGCTCGGCCAGGATCCGGTGGTTGCCGCTCCACGCGAGGTGCAGGCCCCACACCTCGCCGCTGCCGAAGCCGAAGCCCGCGGTTCCGGCCGTCATCCCCGAGAAGGCCGGAGAGGTCTGGGGAGGCGCACTCACCGAGGGACTGGCACGTCGGCCTGCGGAACGCGGGAATCTCCAGATCGTCGCGGGCAGCCTCCTCGCCGTGGGGGAGGACGCGGCAGCCGCCCGCGACCTGCTCCGCCCGATGATCGCCCTCTACCTCGGCGGCATGGGCGCCAAGGGCAAGAACTTCTACAACGACCTGGCCCGCGCGTACGGTTACGAGGAAGCCGCCGAGAAGATCCAGGACCTCTACCTGTCCGGGCGGAAGAGGGAGGCGGAGGCGACTGTTCCCGACGAGCTGACGGAACTTGTGTCGTTGCGCGGCCCCGAGGGTTACGTACGCGAGCGCATCGAGGCGATCCGCGCCGCTGGTGTCACCCAGTTGAACGTCCGGGTGGTCGACCCTGATCCCGCCCGTCTCGTGGAGAAGGTCAAGGGCTGGCTCTGACCGGCTGAGCTGCCGTTCCGCGTGGTCGGCACTGCGGGGGCCTTCTGTGTAGCGGTCGTGGGAAGTCGACGCAGGTCAGGGGGGATCTCCTCCCCTGTGAGGCGCGTCGGGGCCGACGTCCCGACGACGGCAGCGCGCCCCTGTTCTTCATTCCGGAACTCACGTGTCCCCGCTCCACCCCGGTGGACCGGGGCGGAGGGTGAACGGGTGGTGACGGTATGCTCACATGCCGGCCCGGAATCCCCGTCGTGCTCTCGTCGGGGGTTTCGAGGATGGGACAAGGAGCCGGGCCAGTCGAGCGCGGGGCAGGGGGAGGCGGCGGAATGCGGCAGGCAGGTGTGCTCGATGTCGGGTGCCACAGCGCTCTGCTGACGGTGGTGCGGCGGCGTCCGGGATCGGTACTGGAGCCGGTGTTCTCCCGCAAGGTCCGGCTGAGACTGCACGAGACCCTCGACCGCAAGGGGCGTCTGGACAAGGTCGGCATGAAGAGTGTCGAGCGGGCTGTGGCCGAGGCCGTCACCGCCGGTCCGCGTCTGGCCGGACCGGAAGTGTTCGCGTTCGCGACCTCCGTCATCCGGGACGCGCCCAACCGTGACGAGATCATCGCGCGAGTGGCACGCGCCACCGGCACCCGCCTGCGCGTGCTGACCGGCGAGGAGGAGGCGCGGTTGGCCTACGTGGCCGCCCGCCAGTGGGCCGGGCCGACGGTTGGGCAGTTGCTGGTCCTGGACATCGGCGGCGGCACCGTGGAGATCGCCTCCGGTACCGGTGACCAGCCCCGCGTCGTCCACTCGCTGCCGCTGGGCGCCCGGAGGATCACCCGGGACCGGCTTCCCGGCGGCACCGTGCCGTCCCGACGCCGTCTCGCCGAAGTCCGGCAGTACCTCCGCGAGTCTCTGGAAGCCGTCCCCGGCCTGCCGCAGGCCGAGCGGGGAGGGCGGGTGCTGGCCTCCTCCAAGACCTTCGAACAGCTCGCCCGGCTCGCCACCGCCCAGAGCAGGACACCGCGTACACAGCGGCTGACACTGCCCCAACTGCGCACGGCGGTCTCTCTGCTGGCCGATGCGACGCCGTCCCGCCGTGCCAAGCTGCCGGGCATCTCCCGGCACCGCGCCGAGCAGTCCCTCGCTGGAGCCTTGATCGCACAGGCCCTCATGGAAGCCTGCGGGGCCAAGAGCGTCGAGATCTGCCCCTGGTCCACCCGGGAAGGGCTCTTGCTCGAACACCTCGGCGTGGCTCCCACCCCGGTCGCCGGCCCCCGCCTCGTCGCCTGAGCGCGGAGAAGCTGGGGCTGGAGCGGCCGTACACGGGCAGCGATCCTGTACCGCGTCGGACCGGGGCCGTGCACGGCGTGGGCGACTTCGTCAGATGTCCCGGAAGAGACCAGGGAACGCGGTGACCTGCCGCGATGAGTGACTTGTGGTCGATGACCTGTGCGAATGACCTTTCGGCTGTTTCACGCTCGTGCCGCTTGCTGGGGCCGAAAGTCCCAGAAAAGTCCCAGGGGACTGAGATGAAGGCAAACCTGAACCAGAAGACTGGGGGCGCCGCTCCGGCCGTCCGGTCCGTGTGGGCCAGAACCCCACACGGACCAGGACCAGATTCCTCGCTGTCGGCGACGACGCTTGCCGACTGTGAGAACACTCCACCGGTGGCGACGGGAAACGTGGACAGGTGCGCGCTCTCGGAGTTGAGAGCGGACAGTAAACGGCTAACGTCATTCGGTTTTCACAGAGGGTCCCAGGCGCGGTACGGTCCGACGGTGACCACCGCACGCAGGCCGAGAGGGCCGTACCGCAAGGGGCTTGAGCGCCGGGCGCAGATCATGCGCGCCGCGCTGGAGGTGTTCGCCGAGCATGGGGACCGGGGGTCGTCGCTGCGGGAGATCGCCGACCGGGTCGGCATGTCGCAGGCCGGGGTGCTGCACTACTTCGACTCCCGCGAGGAGCTGCTGACGGCGGTCCTCGCCGAGCGTGACACCGCGGACGCGGCGGAGCATGCGAGCCCGGAGATCAGCCCCGGTGAAGCGATGGCCCGAACTGCGGAGCACAACACCCGTTCGCCGGGTCTGGTCAGCCTGTTCGTGAACCTGTCGGCCGATGCGACCGACCCGGAGCATCCCGCGCACGGCTTCTTCGCCGAGCGTTACACCCGCCTGCGCGAGACCATCAAGGACGGGTTGCGCCAGGGCCAGGCCGAGGGGAGCGTGCGTACCGACATCCCGGCAGAGCAGCTGGCGCAGCTTCTCATCTCCGTCTCCGACGGCCTGCAGCAGCAGTGGCTGCTGGACCAGGGCATCGACATGGTGGCCGCGATCGACGCCTTCAACCGCCTGTGCCGGCCGCCGGGTGCGTGATGTCCGGAGCCGGACATCACGCACCCGTTCCCGCTCAGGCCGCCTCCACGTCCGCGGCGGGCTTGAGGCGCGGGATCAGCAGCCCCGCAAGCGTGCCGAGGAACACCACACCTGCGGCGAAGTAGAAGGCGTTCTTGTAGCCCCGGTCCAGGTAGAACTGGGTTCCCTCGAGCACCTTGCCGTCGCGGGCCAGGATGACGTACGTGAGCGTGGTGACCAGCGTGGTGACGACGCCGATCGACATCCATTGAATGCCGCTGGCGATGGCCTGCTCCTCCGCCGATACCGCCCGCATGATCAGGATCGGGATCACCGCGACGATCATGCCGAAGCCGATCGCGAAGAGGTTGCCCCACCAGATGAGCTCGGCGTTGGTGTAGTGGTAGGCCGCCTGAGCCAGGTAGCCCACGGTGGAGATCAGGCCGCCGAGGACCAGCGGGAGGCGCGCGTCGACCTTCCGCAGCAGCACCCCTGTGCCGAAGCCGACCGCGAGGATCAGGAGGCTCGCCGGCAGGCCGATCACCGCCGCGTGAGTGGCACTCATGCCGAGGCCGTCCGAGATGGTCGGGATCTTCGGGTAGAGCACCAGCAGCGAGGCGATGATGCCGGTGCCGAAGAGTGCGCCGCCGGTGAGAGCGGTGGCCAGTATGACGGTCCACACCTTGCGACGGCCCAGCATGGTCAGGTGGACAAGGGGCTGGGCGATGTGCTTCTGGGAGACCACGAACAGGGCGATGGCTGCGAGGCCGCCGATGACGCAGCCGAGCGTGCCGGCGGAGGTCCAGCCCCAGTCCGTCCCCTGGCCGATGCCGTAGGTGAGCGCGGTCAGTCCGCCGCCGAGCAGCAGGCCGCCGATCCAGTCCATCCGGGCGGAGGGGTCGCGGTAGTGGGTCTTCGGCACGGCGAACAGGATCAGCAGCAGGCCGATGGCGGTGGCCGCGACGATGGACCACAGGACCCCGCGGAAGCCGTAGTCGTCCAGGACCCAGCCGGTCAGGAACGGGCCGCCGATGGCGACGAAGGCGACACCACTGCCGACGATGCTGCTGGCCGTGGCGGCCTGCTTCGGCGGGAGGACCTCGCGGACGGTGGCGTAGGTGAGGGCGCCGATCGGCCCGTAGAAGCCGGCGATGCTGCGGCCGATCAGCATCATGGAGTAGTTGCCCGCGGAGGCGGCGATGATGTCGCCGACCAGGCCGATCAGGGTGATGGCGATCATCACCTGGCGCTTGCCGTAGAGATCGGCGGCCTTGATCACGAACGGTGTCAGCAGGGTGGAGACCAGCGCCGTGGACAGGATGAACCAGGCGATGTGAGTGGTCTGGAAGTGGATGGCCACGGCCGCCTGTGCGTTGCCCGTCAGCATGCCGACGAGGGTGAGCAGTTGGGTGGGCCACAGCAGTGCGAGCGCGATGAGCGCGAAGCGCGCACCGCGGACGGGGTGGGTGGCTTCGGCTTCGGCCGCAGGCGCGGCGGGGCTGAGTGAGGATGTCACGGCGGTGTGCCCTCTCGATGGATGGGCTCCGGTCGACGGAGCAACAGTAGGGCGTTGAACCCATTCAGTCGGCCGACGCCCCACCCCTGAATTCCGGAGGGGGCGGGAATCTGGGACGGTCATGGCGCGTTGCGCTGGGTTAACGGAGCAGAAACCTAGCTCTGTTTGGGATTCGGCGCTAGGGTTGCCGCCAAGGAATCTCACCGGTGTGCCGAGAGCCACCACCGGGAATTGAATCGTTCCATTCCTCAGTCGTCCTCGTGATCGCCGCAACAGGCGTACGACGCCCGCGCACAGCCCCGACAGCAAGGAACAGACGCCGTGCCTGAAGCCCTATTCCCCGCCCCTGCAGTCGCGCGCCTGCGGTTCGAGCACCACCGCGAGCCGCTCGGCATCGGCGAATCCCGCCCCCGTCTGTCGTGGACCACCCGGACCGAGCTGCCCGGATGGCGGCAGGCGGCCTACGAGATCGAGCGACTGGCCGCGGAGGGCGACGTGGTCGCGACGGCCGAGGCCGAGAGCGATGAGTCGGTCCTGGTCGCCTGGCCTTTCGACGCCCTCGGTTCGCGAGAGCGCGTGGGCGTGCGGGTACGTGTCCGAGGCACGGACGGAGCCTGGTCGGGCTGGAGCGAACCGGCCTTCGCCGAGACCGGGCTGCTGCACCCGGACGACTGGCAGGCCCGCTTCGTGAGTGCCGACTGGGACGAGGACGCGCAGCAGGACCAGCCGGCCACCCACCTGTGCCGCGGCTTCACCATCCGCCCCGGCGTCGCAGCCGCCCGGCTCTACGCGACCGCGCACGGCGTCTACGAGGCGGAGCTGAACGGCTCGCCGGTCGGCGACCACGTCCTCGCCCCAGGCTGGACCACGTACGGCAAGCGCCTGCGCTACCAGACCTATGACGTGACAGCCCTCCTGCAGGACGGCGAGAACAACCTGACCGCTCTTCTCGCGGACGGCTGGTACCGCGGCCGCCTCGGCTTCACCGGCGACAAGCGCGCCGTCTACGGCGACCGGCTGGCCTGGCTGGCCCAGCTGGAGATCCGCTACACCGACGGCAGCACCGACACCGTGACCACCGACGCGGACGGCCGCTGGCAGGCCGCCCAGGGCCCGATCCGCCGCAGCAGCCTCTACGACGGCGAGACCCACGACGCCCGCGTGGAGCCCACCGACTGGCGGGGCGTGCGCGTCGAGGAGCGTGACCCGGCGACGCTCGTCGCCCCCGTGGGTCCGCCCGTCCGCCGGATCGAGGAGCTGGCACCGACCGCCGTCACGACCTCGCCTTCGGGCAGGACGATCGTAGACTTCGGCCAGAACCTCGTCGGCCGTCTGCGGCTGACGATGACCGGTGAGGCCGGGCAGGAGATCGTGCTGCGCCACGCCGAGGTGCTGGAGGACGGCGAGCTCGCCACCGCACCGCTGCGCAGCGCGCAGGCCACCGACCGCTACATCCTGCGCGGCGGCGGTCCGGAGACCTTCGAGCCGCGGTTCACCTTCCACGGCTTCCGCTACGCCGAGGTGACCGGCTGGCCGGGCGAGCTGAATCCCGATGACCTGCGTGCCGTGGTGATCCACTCCGATCTGGAGCGCACCGGCACCTTCGAAAGCTCCGACGAACTGCTCAACCGGCTGCACCAGAACGTGGTCTGGGGCATGCGCGGCAACTTCCTCGACGTCCCGACGGACTGCCCGCAGCGCGACGAGCGCCTGGGCTGGACCGGCGACATCCAGGTCTTCGCCCCCACCGCCGCCTACCTGTACGACAGCGCCGGCTTCCTCACCTCCTGGCTCGCCGACCTCGCCGCCGACCAGGGTGAGAACGGCGGGGTTCCGTTCGTGGTGCCCAAATGCGTCGACGGCGCCGACACCCCGACCGCCGCGTGGGGCGACGCCGCCACGGTCGTGCCCTGGGTGCTCCACCACGCCTACGGCGACCTCGGCGTGCTCGCGGCCCAGTTCGAGAGCATGCGCGGCTGGGTCGACCACGTCGCCTCGCTGGCCGGGGAGTCACGCCTGTGGGACAGCGGCTTCCAGTTCGGCGACTGGCTGGATCCGAACGCCCCGGCAGGACGCCCGGATCAGGCGCGTACCCCCGGCGAGATCGTCGCCACCGCCTACTTCGCCCGCTCCGCCGAGATCGTCGCCCAGGCGGGGCGATTGCTCGGCCGCGAGGCGGACGCCGTCCGCTATGGCGCTCTCGCCGCCGAGGTCCGTCAGGCGTTCGCCTCCGAGTACGTCACCGGCGCGGGCCGGATGATGTCGGACGCCCCGACCGCCTATGCGCTGGCGCTCCAGTTCGCGCTGCTGCCCGACCAGGCGCAGCGCGCGCACGCCGGCAAGCGGCTGGCCGGCCTGGTCCGCGCCGGCGGCTACAAGATCAGCACCGGCTTCGTCGGCACGCCGCTGATCTGCGACGCCCTCGCCGAGACCGGTCACCTGGACGCGGCCTACCGACTGCTGCTGCAGACCGAGCAGCCGTCCTGGCTCCACCCCGTCACTCAGGGTGCGACCACCATCTGGGAGCGGTGGGACAGCCTGCTGCCCGACGGCACGGTCAACCCCAGCGGCATGACCTCGTTCAACCACTACGCGCTCGGCGCCGTCGCCGACTGGCTGCACCGCACCGTCGCCGGCCTGGCCCCCGCCGAGCCCGGCTACCGGAAACTGCGCCTGGCCCCGCGCCCCGGCGGCGGGCTGACCCGCGCGCGGGCGGCGCTGCTCACCCCCTACGGCCGCGCGGAGATCGCCTGGCGTCTGGATGGCGAGGAGCTTCACGTCACCGCGCTCGTCCCGCCCAACGCGACCGCGGTGGTCGACCTGCCCGGCCCAGCAGGCTCACCGTTCGACGTCACCGCCGGTCATCACACCTGGACCGTCCACCTGCCGGCAACGGCACCACCCAGCGGCCCGGTCACCCTGGACACCACGCTCGGCGAGCTGATGGACCGGCCGGGGGCCATGAAGATCTTCACGGACACCCTGGTCCGCTACTTCCCCGAGGCCGCGGCGTACATCGACCAGTCCGACACCGAGTCCGGCGAGACGACGATCCGCGACGCGGCCGCCATGGTGCCTGGCGGCCCCGAATTCCTCCTCGACCTCGAGGAGCAGTACGCCGCCTTCAACGCCGCCGCGCCGAGCGCGAACTGACTCCCGCCGGGCAACCCGTGCCGGGCGCCCGACGAGGCCGACCTCGTCGAACTGTCCGTGCAGGTCGAAGGCGAAGCACCGCATGTCCCGGGCACCTTCGACGGCCGCTGCCTCTCCACCGAGATGACCGGGTGGCGCTCCGGCCGCGTCGTCGGCGTCGAGGCGCCGTCGGGCTACGTCGACCCGCGCACGTTCCGGTACACAACGAAGGAGAACTCCCGATGACAACCACCCCCGACACGATCCCGAACGACGCCGGCCCCGGCGCCCGGGAGACGGAGGGCGAGACGCGCTACCGCAACCCCGGTCTGCCGGTCGAGGACCGGGTGACCGATCTGCTGGCCCGCATGACCCTGGAGGAGAAGGCCGGACAGCTCACCCAGTTCTTCTACATGGGCACCGGCGAGCCGATCCCCGACGACTTCGACGTCGAGTCCCTGCCGCCCGAGCACCGCGCCTTCGTCCAGCAGCCCCACGAGGTCGAGACCGCCGTCTCCCGTGGCGGCGCCGGGTCGCTGCTGTTCGTCAAGGACCCCGCCCTGGGCAACCGACTGCAGCGCCGCGCCGTCGAGGACACCCGGCTGGGCATCCCGCTGCTGTTCGGCAACGACGTGATCCACGGGCTGCGGACGGTCTTTCCCGTGCCGATCGCGATGGCCGCGAGCTGGGACCCGGACGCCGCAGAGGCGGCGCAGGTCGTCGCGGCCCGCGAGGCGCGCGCGGCGGGGATCCGCTGGACGTTCGCACCCATGATCGACATCGCCCGCGACCCTCGCTGGGGCCGCATGATCGAGGGGGCCGGGGAGGACCCGGTGCTCGCCTCGGCCATGGCCGCGGCGCAGGTCCGCGGGTTCCAGGGGGACCTCGGGGCCGAGAGCGTCCTTGCCGGTGCGAAGCACTTCCTGGGGTACGGCGCCGCTCGCGGCGGGCGCGACTACGACGACGCCGACATCTCCGACGCCGAGTTGCGCAACGTGTACCTGCCGCCCTTCAGAGCCGCGATCGAAGCGGGCGCCACCAACGTCATGAGCGCCTACATGGACCTCAACGGCGTGCCGGCCTCCGCGAACCGGTGGCTGCTGAGCGAACTGCTGCGCGACGAACTGCACTTCGACGGCTGGGTCGTCTCGGACGCCAATGCCGTGCAGTCGCTGGAGACACAGCACTTCGCGAAGGACCAGCGGGACGCCGCCGTGCGGGCGCTGAACGCGGGCCTCGACATGGAGATGTGCACCTTCACCCCGGCGTTCGACCACCTCCCGCAAGCGGTACGCGACGGGCTGGTCACCGAGGAAACGCTGGACACCGCCGCGTCGCGGGTACTCGCGGTGAAGTTCCGGCTCGGTCTGTTCGAGAACCCCTACACCGACGAGGACGCGGCACCCGCGGTCCTGAACGCCGCGGCGCACCGTGACGCCGCCCGGGACGCGGCCGAGCGCACCCTTGTCCTCCTCAAGAACGACGCGGCCACACTGCCCCTGCGGCCCGAGCAGCTCACCAGCCTCGCAGTCATTGGTCGGCTCGCCGACTCCCGGCGCGACACGCTCGGACCGTGGGTGCTCGACCACGACACCTCCGAGGCGGTCACGATCCTCGACGGCCTGCGTGCCCGGCTCGGGGACGGCGTCCGGGTCGAGTACTCGGCCGGGGTGGGTGCCCCCGAGCGGCTGCACCCGTCGCCGTTCGACGTCCTGGACCCGACGGTCGTCCCGACCCCGCCCGACCTGGACGAGGACGCCGAGATCGAGCACGCCGTCGCCGCCGCCCGGGACGCCGACATCGCGATCGTGGTCGTCGGGCAGCCGCAGAACCAGATCGGCGAGAAGGCATCGACCTCCACGCTCGACCTTCCCGGCCGTCAGCTCGAACAATTGCAGCGCGTCGCCGCGACGGGCACGCCCGTGGTCCTGGTCGTGCTGTCGGGCCGTCCGCTGGACCTGCGTTGGGCGGACGAGCACGTCCCCGCCATCGTGCAGGCGTGGTACCCGGGGACACGTGGGGGCGAAGCGGTCGCCTCCATGCTGGTGGGTGACGTCTCGCCCGCCGGCCGGTTGCCCTTCACCTGGCCCCGCCACGTCGGTCAGGTGCCGCTCGTGTATTCCCACTACCGGACCTTCGCCCCGCAGGACCAGCACGCCCGGTACTTCGAGGACGACGGGGCGCCCCTGTACCCGTTCGGCCACGGCCTGTCCTACGCCACGTTCGCGTACACGAACCTCCGGATCGACCGGACGTCCATGGCCCGCCGGGACACCGCGACCGTGTCGGTCGACGTCACCAACACTTCCGAGCGCGACGCCGACGACGTCGTGCAGCTCTACGTCCACCAGCGCTACGGGGCGTCGTCGCGGCCCGTGCGGGAGCTCAAGGGCTTCGAGCGAGTCCCGGTCCCCGCGGGCACCACCACCACGGTGAGCTTCGAACTCGGCCCCGACCAGCTCCGGTACTGGAGCGCCGCGACCCGCACGTACCAGCTCGACGCCACCGTCCTCGACCTCTGGGTCGGGGGCAGCTCCACCGCCGAGCTCACGACCACCCTGGAAGTGACCGGATGACCAGGACCGACGTGCAGCTCGACGCAGATCACATCGACCTTCGTGACTGGACCATGTGCCGCCCGGGCAGTGCCGAAGAGGCAGCCGTACGCCTCCCGCACGATGCGATGATCACCGAGCCCCGGTCGTCCGACGCCTCCGGCAGGTCCGACACCGGATGGTTCCCGGGTGGCCGGTACGTCTATCGCACGCGCTGGTACGCCGACCCCGCGTACCGCGGTGGAGACGTCCAGCTCCGGTTCGAGGGCATCATGGGCGAGTCGGTCGTGACCGTGAACGGCCACCGGGTGGGGACCGTGCGCAGCGGGTACACCGAGTTCGGCTTCCGTATCGACGATGTCCTGAACTGGGACGACGAGAACGAGATCGCTGTCGACGTCGACAACAGCGCGCAGCCCGCAGGCCGGTGGTACCCCGGCTCCGGCCTGTACCGGTCGGTGTCCCTGCGGATCCGCGGTCGTGTGCGCCTGGAGGACGACGGGGTCGGCGTGCGGACGACGCTCCACGGCGCCGACGCGGTCGTCGAGGTCCGGACCGCGGTCGTGAACAACAGCGACAGGCCCGTCCACGTCCGCACCGTACTGCACTCCGAGGCAGGGGCCGTGGCGCAGGCCGTGGCGGCCGACGACGGGATCGCGCACCTGCACGTGCCCGGGGCCCGCCTGTGGTCCGCCGAGGACCCGTTCCGCTACCAGCTCGTCACGACGGTCGAGCACGACGGTGCCGTCGTCGACACCCGTCGCGAGCTCGTGGGGCTACGCACGGTGCACGTCGACGCGCGCCACGGCCTGCGGATCAACAAGGAGCAGGTCAACCTGCGCGGCGCGTGCATCCACCACGACAACGGCGTCCTTGGCGCCGCCACCCACCGGGCCGCGGAGTTCCGGCGCATCCGGATCCTCAAGGAGAACGGCTTCAACGCCGTCCGGTCGGCGCACCACCCGATGTCACGTCACCTGCTCGACGCGTGCGACGAGCTGGGCGTGTACGTGATGGACGAGCTCGCCGATTACTGGATCCAGTCCAAGTCCACGCACGACTTCGCGCACAGGTTCCTTGACACCTGGCGCGAGGACGCCGACCGCATGATCGAGAAGGACCGTAACCGGCCCTCCGTCGTCATCTACTCGATCGGCAACGAGATCCCCGAGACCGCGCACCCCGACGGCGTCGCGCTCACGCGTGAGATCACCGCGTACGTCAAGGCGGCGGACCCGGACCGCCCGGTCACGGTGGCACTCAACATCTTCCTCAACGTCCTGTCGTCGATGAACAGGTCCCCGTACGCAGGTACTTCCGACACGCCGGAGGGGGCTCCACCCAACAAGCAGGGGCCCGGCAGCACGGAAGCCAATCGTCTGGTCAACCAGATCGGGCGCATGATGGACGTCGTCTCGCGGCTCCCCATCGCCGACCGTGCGACACGCGACGCGTTCGGTGAGGTGGACATCGCCGGCTACAACTACGGGCTGGCGCGGTACAAGCACGACGTGAAGGCGTACCCCGACCGCGTGATCGTCGGCAGCGAGACCCTGCCGGGAGACATCGCCCGCGCGTGGGACCTCGTCACGGCGTACCCGTCCGTCATCGGCGACTTCATCTGGGTCGGCTGGGAATATCTGGGAGAGTCGGGGGTCGGGGTGTGGGCGCCCGGCCGCAGGACCGGGCTGGTCAAGCCGTACCCCTACCTCATCGCCGGGCCCGGGGTGATCGACCTGACCGGGCAGCCGGACTTCTCGCTGCGCCTCGGGCAGGTGGCATGGGGAACGCACCCCGGGCCGGCGATCGGTGTACGGCCCCTCGACCGGGCGGGACAGCCCGTCGCTCGGGTCGCGTGGCGCAGCACCGACGCTGTCGAGAGCTGGGCCTGGCGCGGGTGCGCGGGCCGCAAGGCCGAGATCGAGGTCTACTCCGCGGACGACGAGGTGGAGCTGTTCGTCAACGGGCGTTCCGCCGGCCGTCGCAGGGCCGGGAGCCGACGTCGCTACACCGCTCGGTTCACCGCCACGTACGCCGCCGGCGAACTCGTCGCGGTCGGCTATCGCGGAGGGCATGAGGTGTCCCGGACGGTGCTCCGCTCGGCGGGGGACGACCTCGAGGTCCGTCTGACCTCGGACCGGCCTCGCCTGCGGGCTGACGGCGACGACCTCGCGTTCGTCGAGATCGAGATCGTCGACGGCTCCGGCACGGTGGAGATGCTCGCGGACGACGACATCGAGCTCAGGGTCGAGGGCCCGGCCGAACTCGTGGGGTACGGCAGCGCCAGACCTGACCCCACCCGTCCGTTCACCGATCCCACTCAGCGCGCTCACCGCGGTCGTGCTCTCGCCGTCCTGCGATCCACGGGTGGGACCGGGAGCGTCCACGTCACCGCGACGTCGCACCTGCACGGCGTCTCACACCTCACCCTCGACGCACGCTGAACGATCACGGCTTGGTCCGCGTGGGCTCCGTCTCTGTCGCAAGAGAAACAAACGTGACTCGCGAGCAGGCGACCTGCGAGGAACTCGCCACCGCCTGGGGCCAGTTCCTGGAGTCGGGCGAGCCCGGCCGGCCTGCCTGCGACTCCGCCCAGCCTGAATGCATCCGGCTCATCGGCGGTGCCGTCACCTTTGTGAACGATTCCGCGCAGGCAGCCGACCCAAGGCCACGCCATACCTCCACCAGCCGACCGACCACCAGACTCACTCGCCAGCGACTGGAGCACTCCCATGAACCGCTACAACGACCGCCGTGTCCTGATCACCGGAGCGGGCTCCGGCATCGGCCAGGCCACCGTCCTGCGCATACTCGCCGAGGGCGGTCACGTCGTCGCCACCGACGTCGATACGGCCGGCCTGACCGCCACCCGCAAGCTCGCCGCAGACACCGGTACCCAGGCCCGTCTGCACACCGTCCAGGTGAACATCGCCGACGAGACCTCCGTCCGCGAGGCCGTCGCGGCGGCCCTCGCCGCCCTCGGCGGCGGCCTGGACGTGCTGGTCAACGCGGCCGGCATCCTGCGCTCCTCGCACACCCACGAGACCAGCCTGGAACAGTTCAACCAGGTCATCGCGGTCAACCTGACCGGCACCTTCCTGATGATCCGCGAAACGATCCCAGCGCTGCTCCGGGGCGAGAACCCGGCCGTGGTCAACTTCAGCTCCACCTCGGCGAGCTTCGCGCACCCCTACATGGCCGCCTACGCCGCCAGCAAGGGCGGCATCCAGGCCATGACCCACGCGCTCGCCGCCGAGTACAGCAAGCAGGGCATCCGCTTCACCGCCGTCGCGCCGGGCTCGATCTCCTCCGGCATGACCGACGCGAGCGGCACCAGCAAGGAGAACGTCGGCCCGGGCCTGCCCGACGACGCGGACTACGAAGTCATGATGAAGCTGCTCCCGGCCATCGGCCAGGGTTTCGCCGGTCCGGAGACGGTCGCGGGCGTCGTCGCCATGCTCGGCTCGGTGGACGGCGCCTTCATCACCGGCACCGAGATCCGCATAGACGGCGGCACCCACATGTAAGCGGCGGTTGCGATGTCAGCGGCGGACCAAACTGGAGGCCCGGACCATCAGTTCGGGCTGGAGCCGGACCTGGTGGTTTGAGGTTCCCCCGAGATGCGGAGGATGGTGACAGAGGGGCAGATGGTTCTCATGAGAGGAACATCGACCATGGCTGCTCCCAGGAAGTACTCGTTGGAGTTGCGTGAGCGTGCGGTGCGGATGTACCGGACCTCCGACCCGAAGCCGCAGATCAAGAAGCTGGCTGTTGATCTCGGTGTGCATCCCGAAGCCCTGCGTGGCTGGATCCGGCAGGCCGAGGCGGATGCCGACGAGCGCGACGATCGGCTCACCACCGACGAGCGGGCCGAGCTGGTGGCCCTGCGTAAGGAGAACGCCCAGCTCAAGCGGGCCAACGACGTACTGCGGACGGCCTCGGCTTTTTTCGCGGCCCAGCTCGACCCGACCCGGCCCAGGTGACGGCGCTCCTCGACGAGCATCCCCGCCTGGGAGTCGAGCCCGTCCTGCGGGAACTGCACATCGCCTCCTCCACGTACTACCGGTGGCGCCGCGTCGAACAGGAGCCGTGCGAACGGGTGCGCCGCGACGTCGAACTGACCGAGCAGATCAAGGAGATCCACGCCGACTCCGGCGGCGTCTACGGCTCCCCGCGGGTCCATGCCGTCCTCAAACGCGAGGGCGTCGACGTCGGGCGCAAACGCGTCGAGCGCCTGATGCGCGAGGCCGACATCGCTGGCGTCAGCCCACGCCGGGGCGGCTTCACGCGCCGCGACCCCAAGGCCACCCTGGCCCCGGACCTGGTCGAGCGCGACTTCACCGCGAAGGCCCCGAACCGGCTGTGGGTCACCGACCTCACCATGATCTCGACCGGCGAGGGGCCCCTGTGGCTGTCCGCGATCCGCGACGCGTTCTCCCGCCGGGTGGTCGCATGGGAGACCTCCGCCCGCGCGGACGCCGACCTGGTGCTGACCACGCTGGAGTACGCCCTCGCGGAGAACCTCTGGATGCTCATCAAAACCGAATGCATCCGCGGCCGCACCTTCACCACCCGGTCCGAGGCCAACCTCGCGCTCTTCGAGTACATCGACGGCTTCTATAACAGCCGGCGCATCCAGAAGCGGCTCGGCTACCTCAGTCCCGTCGAGTTCGAGGAGAAGCACTACGCCGAGCGGGCAACGGCCGAACGAACGAAGCTAAAACCCCGTCAACCCGCCCTGACCAGCTGATCAGCACCTCCCACACACCGGGGGAACCTCAAAGTGCTGGGTGAACAGGACGTTGATCCGCCCAGGTCCTGCCATCTGAGTTCGGTCTCATATCGGCACGAGGGGTGTGCCCGATACGAGTCACTGCCCATCATCGCAAAGTGACGAAAGACCTTCCGGAATGTTCCGTGTCGGCATACTCTGCGGGAATTACCGCACGTCAGACCGCAGCGGTCCGACGTGCGGCGGAGGTGTCATGGGTGGGGACCCGTATGTATCAGCAACGGTTGACGAACGTGGGGGGCCGGGGGTGTCGTCGAGGCTCCGCGACAGGGCGCAGGTGCCTGATCCGTACGGTGACCGGCCCCTGTTGACCTCTGCAATGACGAAAGGCTATGACGCCGTACCCGACGAAGAACGGGATTGGTTGCGGCGCTATCTGGAAGCGGTTGTCGTGGCCCGCCCGGCGCCCGTGCACACTGCCGTCGCCTTCAACGCCGTGTACTTCGGGTATGACCTCGGCGGCGACGGCTACGGCGGCAGCCCGCTCTGTCTCGACGACTTCCCTGTGATCACCTTCGGCGAGTGCGCCCCCGTGCTCCCGGTCGGTGCAATGGTGTGTGTCGCCACCGGGTCGGACCCGTTGTACGCCGAGATCGTCTATCGGGAGGGTTCCCACCCAGAGGTGGGCACCCTCGGTGACGTACCCGCCTGGGTGTCGGGGGCGCCTGCAGGGGCCGAGGGCCAGGGGAGACCGGGAGACGGCGCCGCGCCACGGCGAAGGGAGCTCCTGGTCCCGGATCTCCATGCCTTCGGCCCGGCTCTGAGCCTGTCATCGGCCCAGCTCCTCCGCTTACGCACGCGCCGGCGCTGGATCAACGAGGACGGGCATGTCGTCGTTGAGGTCCGCTACCCGTCTCCGGAGGCGGCGCGGCGCGACGACCTGACGGCCTATGCGGAGCATCTTCTGACGACGGCACGGGAGCAGCTGCTCAGTCCTTTCGTCCCCGTGTCCCTCGCTGCACTGGTGGGCGGCACGCACGACGACGACCTGCGAGCGGGGCTGAGCGGTCTCCTTGGGACGGTGAGGGGTGTGCTCAACTCCAGTGCCGTCTTGCGTACATGGGGTGACTACACCATGACCCGGAGCTCCCTCGCGGACTGCTGGCGGGACACCGGGCCGCTGGGCGGCGACGACCTCAGGTCGCTTGCCGCAGCGGTCGAACGCGCGGCCACCCCGGGGAGGCGCCGTTACGGCCTCACCACGGCTGTCACCGTGTACACAGCGGTTGGACCGCGGCTTCGTGGGTTCCCTGGAGCTACGGAAGTGCTCAAGGGAGTGGGGTACGCCGCAGCGGTGTGCCGGGCGAACGTGGCGCTCGCCGACGTCGTCCAAGGGGACAGCGACCAGGGCCTGTTCGAGAACGGCTCCCGGATCACGCTCGACGACGCCTTCGAGGGCGGAGGCGTGTGGCGGTCCCATCATCCCGGTGACGCAGAAGCGCACGGAGATCCCCTGGCCCCGGCCGGACGCGGCTGGACGTCCACGTTGCCCCCGACATCGGAGCCAGAGCCGGAAACAGAGTTGGACCCGGTCGATCTGCCTCTGGGCGACGACGCCTCTCTCGGCTCCTGTGAACTCCTGCGGAGTGACGCACAGGAGATCGTCTGGCGGGCACCCCTGCGGCTGTCCCAGCTCATCGACGGCTGGTTTCCCTTACATCCGTACGTCGTCGAGGAACTTCGCCGGTCTCACCGTGAGCGCCCCACGGTTCGCCTCGAACTCGACCATGCCGGCGAAGCGTTGGACGAGAAGGAGGCAGTGCAGGACGTCATCGCCGAACTCGGTGACACTTCGGGCCGTTTGACCGGGATCGTCTGGCCCGACGACTTCTTCTCCGGCCTGATGCTTGAGCTGCGCAGCCTCCGCGGCGGCTCGGTGATCCGCATGGCCACGACGTCGCTCGAGGAACGTGTGCTGGTCGGCGACCGTGACATCGGGCATTGCTATGACCCGCGTGTGCTCACCAGGGAGGACGTCCCGGGAAGTGACCGCCACGGTGACAGCGCGGTCGGACTGGGTCCCCGGCAGCTGGTGATGCGCACGGTGCGCCGTTGCGGTCTGCTCACCCTGGACGGCCATGCCCTTATGGACCGTTCGGTCCTGCCGAGCGCGGTCTACGGGCGTCGGCCGGCTCGGTCACAGGCCGCCGCCTTGGAATCGGCCGTTGCGGAACTGCTCGCGGAACGGCTTCTGGAACCGGCGCTCGGCAGCCGAGACGCCGGGGGTCAGCCTCATTTCCCGCCGCGCGACGGACAGCGGACCGTTCCCCTCATCGGCTACCGCCCCGCGCGGCCGCGGGTGATACGTCCCTGGGGCGGCACCGAACCGGGCGACGAGGGGCTTCGGGGGATCCAATTCGTCCCCGGTCATCTGCGCCGCCTGCGACCGGGGTGCTCGCCCAGCGTCGTTCAGCGTGCGGCCTTTCGGGAGCACTGCCGCAGGCTCGGCAAGGCGGACGGCTGGGAACTGCCCTACGGATACACGTTCGTCACCGAGCACACGCGTGGTCGCTGATTCATCACGCGGGCCGGCCAGCCTCTCCTGACTCCTTGGTGTCCACAGAAATGGAGTACGCGTACATGCAGGACCGCTACCGCGTCGTCACGGGGCCGCCGTGGTCCCCGTCGAGCGTCTCGGCCCAGGACCTCGAAGCACTGGCCGCCGCGCTCAACGCCTTGGACCACCCAGCCGTCGCCGCCCTCAACGACCTCACGGCCGACATGGTGGAACTGGCCTTCAACTCCCTGCGACCAAAGGACCGGCAGGAGTTGCTCGGCCGGCTGGGCATCCGCATAGCGGCCCCCCGACGGGTGAGTAAAGCCCTGTGCCAGGACGTTCTCGCCAGGCTGCGGCGTGAGGCACGGCAGCACACCTGCACATGCGGAATCAAAGAACTCACGGTCACCGTGATGAATCAGGTGGGCAACTTCGTCGTCGCGCAGGACGGTGAGACGGTTTCCGACCCCGTTACCCGGTGGGGCGCGACGCTTGTCCGGGCCACGGTGTTCGCGTGGTGCAACGCCTCCGTCACCGATGCTCACATCCTTGTATGGGCGGCGGAGCAGGACTGGTTCGCGGTGACGGCCGACGACAAGGAGACGGCTCAGCTCGCCGCTGTCGGTGCCGCGGCGCGCTCCATCGTGGAGGCGAACCCGGACGTCGCCCCCGAAGCAGCGGAAGGCGACGAAACGCCGGTCGCGGGCGACGGGAATCCTGTGCGCGCTGCCGTCGCCGACCGGCCAAGCACGAATACCCCCACTCCCGAGATCGTGGTACCCGGCCCCGGCACCTCTCACGAGACGACCGCTACGGCGTCCGACAGCGCCGGAACCGATGAGGGGACGGATCCGGAATCGGCCTGCCGACAGTTGCAGTCGGCCCTCGCGCAAGCCCGGCAAGCTGCGGAGAAGGTGACCAGTGCGGTCCGGGACGGCTGCCCCCCGCAGGAGGAGGACCTAGCGCCGCTGGCCGCGCTGGGTGCCGTCTTCGACAGCGTCGACGCCGTGCTCCGCACGGCGGGAATCGAGGGGGTGCCTCGCCGCCTGGAGGATATGACGTGCGCCGTACACGCGCACCGGGCTGCGCACGAGCGTGACCTCCGGGCACGGGAGCCTCTGCGGGAACTGTTGGATGTAGCCTCCTGCTCGGACAGCTCCGCCGCTGCCGCCTCTGCGGCTGAGGCCGTGCGCGGCGCGGCCCGCCGCTTGCTGGACACACCGGTGTGGGAGGAGCCGCAACGGGAGGAAAGCGCAGCGCTGGCCGCCTTGGCCCGGCTCATCAGGCTAGGCCGGCAGGCGGAGGCCGCGGCGGAAATCCTGGTTCTGCAGGAGCAGGTCGTGCGGGTGCTGCCCACGTGTGCCATGGCGGTGGTCATGGCCCCAGAGCTGATGTTGGCTCAGCCGGAGGATGCCGGCCGCGAACCCACCGGGGCCGGGGCGGACGGAACCCCTCAGCGCGCCGACGCCGAGACAACCGTGGAGTATGCGGCCGTACAGCCGGCCGGGCATACGGCGGAGAGCATTGGCCAAACCACCAAGGAGACCGCGCCCGAGCATGCCTCCAAGCCGGAAGCTGCGGCGGCCCTTGAGCCGGCGGCCTATGCCCACGACGCAGAGGCTGCGCCACCTGCGGACACCGACCCGGTACCGCTCACGGACCCGGATGCGCCTGCCCTGACAACGGCCCGGGAGCCGGTCCACGCTGCCGATGCGCATGCCACGCCTCCCGCCGCGAGCGACCCGGTACCCCCCGTGGACCCGGGCGGGCCCGTCTCGGTGGCCGCCGCACCTACCATCTGTCTCAAGGAGGACACGCCTGTCCAAGAAGCGGGACAAGCCTTGGATGACGCCTCCGACGACGCCGCAGCCGAGCGGGCGTTGGCGCATCTAGTCGCGGATCGACGCTTCGGACTCGCCCACCATCTGGCGCGGGCCACCGGCCACCCCGAGCCCCAGGTGGCGGCGCTCCGCCTGGCAGGTGCCGCCGCGCTGCTCACATCCGGTGACAGCCGGGGCGCCCGGCTGACGGCGGACCTGCTCCAGCAGTACGGCGGATACGCGGGCCACCACACCGAGGGCAGCGAACTCCTCGTGCTGCCTGCCCTGCTGCGTACCGCCCTGATCACCGGCGACCACTCGGCAGGCGCTCAGCTCAAGGCGCTGGCACCCCGACTCCCGGACCGGCTCGCGGAGGTGGCGACCACCGTCGCGGACCGTGCCCTCAGCGGTGCCCTGCTGATCGCTTCCCCGCTGGTCGCCGACGTCTCCGAGACGGAGGTCCGGCTGCGGGAGCTGCGTGAGCAGAGCCGTGCCCTGCTCGTGCCACAGAGGCTGCGGTTCGCACGGGCGACGGAGATTGCAAAGCGCTGGCTCGCCCCCGACGACGGGATGCTCGGATCGCTGCTCATGACCGTCGTCGGCGACAATCGCGACGCGATACAGCAGGTGCGGGAGCAGGCCGAGCGACTGGCGAAGCTGGCCGAGGTCAACAGTGAGATCGACCGCATGGACCGCAGACACCGCTCGTCCAGCGGCAAGCCGCTGCAGGGCTCAGGGCGGCAGGATCTGGTGCACCTGGTGGAGCGAGCTGTCAGCCTGGTCAAGGAGTGGTGCCTGGCGGTGGAAGGTATCCGTCGCGGCGACCGTTCCGACGGCAACCGGGCGGCCAAAGAGATCTCCTCCCTGCGCCAGTCCCTGCTGGGCGGCAGGGAGGCTGCGCTGAGCGAGCTGGAGCAGATGGCGCGGCGCTTGGACGCCATCGCTGCCGCGACGGCCTGGGCGGCCCGCGCATCGATGGAGGAACTGTTCGCGATGCTGGCCGGTGGCACCGTGACCAGGCGTTCCGGCGCTCCGGTCGACCCAGTAATCGTCCTGGACGCGGAATTGCTGAAGGTGTGCGACACCTGTGACGAGCGGCCGTCGCTCGACGAGCTGCTGACCGCGGTCGACCGGAGCTGGCAGGACGCCCTCGACGAGCGGCTCTCCCACGACGCCTTCACCGCGGCCCGTAGCATCGTAGAGCTGGCCGGACAAGAGTTGCTGCCCGCCGCCCGGGCTGGTGAGTTCGTCCCACCCGCGGACGCTGAGATCGACGACCGGGAAGCCGTCCGGCGCACGGAGTTGCGGAAGACACACGCCGATCTCGTTGCCGAGGTGCACCGCGCGCAGGCCGACGGTGCCGTGACCGAGGATCAGGACTTGGGCCTACAGGAACTGCTGGCCGACGCCCATGACCGCCTCGAAGGCGGCGACCGGCACGACCTGCTGGACGTGCGGCGGGCGCTCGACACGGTGCGAAGTGACCTGCCCGCCTTCAGGCAGCAAGCGTCCGACCGGATCCGCGCCCGGCTCGATGCCCTGGACCCCACCGCGGAGGAGCGGGCCCAGGTGCTGCGGCGCCTGGAGACGAACGACCTGGCTACCGCCGCCGACCTCGTCTACTTCCTGGAAATCGGCGAACCCGTCCCGGAGATCGAGGGAGGCGAGTCCCACCTGCCCGACTTCTTCCCGGCTGTGCCCGACGGCCTGCCGGGAGGCATCGACCACGACCTCATCGAACTGGTCCGGTCAGGCGGTAAGCATCCGACGCTTCCCGTCCTGGACTACGGCGGCCTCTCCACCGACGAGGCGGCACTCGCGGCTGAGGCGCTCGACGAGTGGCGCGCGCTGGCCGCCGTCGAGCGGAAGGACCGGCTCCAGGTGGCTCCGACGAGACAGGTGCCCCCGCTCCTCAAGCTCCTCGGGTACGACGCCAAGAGCGCCAGGCCGCTTGACGACCGGTCCCAGCACCGGCGGGAATACCGTCTTTTCGAAGCGACCGGAGTGGAGATCAACGGCAGGGCGAAGGCGCCCGCGTTCGGCTCGCAGATCAGGGAGCAGGGCGGCAACCTGCGCGTGATGATGGTCTGGGGCAGACCGCCTGCCAAGGTCGTCATGAGCTGGGCAGAGCGCGACACCAGCGATGCGAGCCTCCTCCTCGTCTACTTCGGCACGCTGAGCCGCGAGGCCCGCGTCGAACTCGCCGTCGGCTCAGGCCGGTTGCAGCCGCTGCTGGTCGTGGACGACGCCGCCCTCGCCTATCTCGCTGCCCGCGGCGATCGCCAGGTCAGCACCGCCACGCAGACACTGCTGCCCTTCTCGGGCGTCAACCCATACATCAGGGAAAAGCGCGGCCGGATCGGCGGCGAGATGTTCTACGGCCGTGACGCCGAGCGCAAGAGCATCCTCGACCCACGCGGCACCCAGGTCATCTACGGTGGCCGGGGGCTCGGTAAGTCGGCACTGCTCGCCGACGCCGGGGAACGGTTCACGGAGCAACGCCCCGGCTACCACCAGGCGGTGTACGTCAACCTCGACCAGGAGAACATCGGCAAAGGCAGCTCGTTCGGTCCGGTGACGCTGTGGAGCGTCCTGGAGCGGGAGCTGACCGAAGCTCAGGTACTCGACGACCGGCCGCAGGGGCGAAGGAAACGGCAGGAGATCTCCGAGCGGGTGCGCGTCGGAATCCGCACCTGGCTGGACGGGGATTCGCGCCGCCGTCTTCTGGTCCTGCTCGACGAGTGCGACCAGTTCTTCGAGGCGGACGCCCCGCGCTTCGACCAGACCAAGAAGCTCAAGGGCCTCGGGTCCGACACAAAGGACCGCGCCAAGGTCGTCTTCGCCGGACTGCACTCCGTGCAGCGCTTCTCCAAACTCGCGAGCAACGGGCCGTTCGGCCACCTCGCGCAGACCCCGAAGGTGATCGGTCCGCTGGCTCCCCAGTCCGCGGCCGAGTTGCTGGTCGAGCCGATGCGGGCGCTCGGGTTCGAGTTCAAGAACCTGGATCTCGTCAACCGGGTGCTCGGCTACTGCTCCTATCAGCCCTTCCTGCTCCAGATGTTCGGGCACCGGCTGGTCGAGCTGATGCACCGCAAGCGGGCGCGGCGCGGAGCCGAGGGGCCCCCTTATGAGGTGGAGGTGACCGACATCGAGGTCGTGGAGTCGGACGCCGCGCTCAGAGACGGCATCTCGGCGGCTTTCAAGGACACGCTGAGCCTTGACCACCGCTACGACGTGATCGCCAACGTGCTGGCGTACCACGCCCGCCATCACGGCCTTGAGGTGCGGCTGAGCGACACCGAGCTGCGCGAGGAGTGCGAGACGTATTGGCGCAAGGGGTTCGAACAGCTCGACACCGAGGGTTTCCGCGCGTACCTCTCCGAGATGGTCGGCCTCGGTATCCTCGCGCCCAACCACGACGGCCTGGGCTGGCATCTGCGCGGACCCAACGCTCTGCGCATGATCGGGACCTCCCACGAGGTGGAGGCCCGCCTGCTCAGGGCCGAACAGGACTGTGAACTCCAGGAAAGCATCGTGCAGGAAGGCCGCCCAGAACTCCCCGACGGCCAGCCGGCTCCGCTGACCAACACTCAGCTCGACGACCTCCTGGGCGAGCGGTCCAGCCGGACCAGGGTCGTCCTCGGCACATCTGCTACCGGAGTCACCGACGTCGCCCGGACCTTGCGTACGATCGCCGGACCGATCGATGGCTGGACGCTGCCGCCCGTCGGCAAGCCCAGCGTCTACAAGCAGGAGCTCACCGGAGGCCGCCCTCGCGAACGACGTGTCGTCATCAGTGACTTCGTCAACTACCGGGACCCGGTGCGGCCTGAGACCTGCCGGGAGGCCGTCGACCTGGCCGAGGTGCTGCTGCCCGTCACCCCGGGAGTCACCCGCGCGGTCGTCCTCGTCACCGACACCGACCAACTGGCCCTGTGGCGGACCCTGCTGACGGGAACCGAACCCACCTCGGCCGCCCCGGTGGTCCTGCGCCGTCACGACCGCCGCAGCCTGCGGGGCTGGGCTCAGCGTGTCAACATGTTCCACAGGGAGGACCGCCTGGACCGTCTCCACGAGCTGACCGGCGGCTGGCCGCTCTTGGTCGGCCGAGCACATCGCCTGCACGGCGAACTGGGTGATCCCGACGAGGTGTTGCGCCGCCTGGCGAACCTACGCGCTGACCGGGCCGAGGCCCGCGCCTTGGCGGAGGCGACCGGCGTGTACGCGGACCCGCGGCTTGCCGCTGGGTACCGGGCCCTCGACGACGAGTTCAAGGACGGCCCTTTCGATCTGGAGGGCGCGGTGACTGCTGTGGCGCTCAAGATCGAGGACGAGGACGAGGGGCGGTGGATTGTCACCTGCCTCGACGCTCTTCAGGTGTTCGACCGCGAGGACACTCAATTGCGCCTGGAACCGCTGTTGCGCCAGTGCGTGGCGCTCCGCATGTGACGGTGCGTGACACCGGTCCGGCCGCCCGCATGTCCGGGCGGCCGGTCGCCTTTCACGGTCACCTTGCCGATAGCCGACCAGAACGGCGAGGTCTCTGGCCCTTGCTAAGGCCGTCCCATGACGGGCCGCGCGTCCGGCTGATGCCGGACACGGCCTACGTATCCCCGCGGCGCGCTGCCCTGTTCACGCCGCCTTCCCTACGGCCGAGGCCCTGGAGGCCAGGTGTATAGGGGCGCACGAGGGATGACCCCAGTTGGTCACGCACCCCGACGGGGCCGTAGCTTGCCCGGCGTGCTCGGTGTGACAAGTTCGCGACCTAGTTTGCAGTTGTGATCTCGTCCGGACGCGATCAGTCGATGTCCGGATCACCGGCCTCTTCAAGGAGCCGGGCCGCGAGGTCGTCGGCCCACTCCAAGGCCCATGTGCGGAGAGCACTGATGGTGGCCTCGTCCAGGCCGTAGGCGGTGAAGGCTTCGTCGTCGGTCCACTCGGCGCCCGTGAGGTTCGACTGCAGATCTTCGCGCTCAAAGCGGCCTCGGGCATGGCGGCGGCCGAACTCCTCGAGCTCGGCATTGCTCCAGCGGCGGGAGGCCGCGAACACGTCGATCAGGTCGCGGGGCGCCCCGCGGTCGGCGAGGGCGCGGACTTTGGTCCCGATCACGTCCTCCTCCGCGAGGACGGGCCCGTGCAGGCTCTGGGCGACCGGCCGCCAGAAGATCTCCTTGAGGATGTCGACTTCGCATTCCTGCCCGGTGGCCGGGTCGGTCACGGTGAAGCGGGCGGACAGCGGGGCGGTCTCCAGCGCGTGCACCTTCCAGCCGTGGGCTTCCAGGCCGGCGCGGAGCGTGGCGGCGATGTCGGCCATGGGCGCAGGGTTCTCGGTGGCGACGTCGAGGTCCTGGCTGGGGCGGTTCACGAGGCGGTGTGCCCGCACGGCGTATCCACCGGTGAGAACAAGTGGATACGGGGAACCGAGCGCGATCACATCCGCCAGGAGCCGCGTGTGCAACTCCGGCATGTCGGTCACGCGGCTGTCCGGGTGCGGGAGGCGAGCTGGGGGAAGGCGTCTTCCCATACGGCGCGCACTGTGCGGCCGACGAGGGTGCGCAGCACCGGCCACAGATGGAGGAGCAGGTCCTGGTTGAGGTAGTGGGGCAGATCGTCGCGCAGGCCCTCGTGCAGGACAGTGCGGTACAGGCCCATGCGCTGGCGAGGCTTGTCCAGGTCGTACGAGGTCATCCCGGACCAGGCCATGTGCAGCGGTAGCTCCACGGCCCCCTGGGTCGGGCCGCGCAACTCGTCCAGTGACTCCGGCAGACGCCGCCGGAACTTTTCCCGGTACAGCGCCAGGTCCTCGGCGACCGCGCCCGAGAGGTCGCTCGGCGTGGGTGCGGGGTGCTGTTGGCTCGAGGGCATGACTCCATTATGGCGACCGGAGAAGCAGTGCGGAGCATGATGTGCGAGCTGGCGTCCGGAGTAAGCTGAGGCGGATCCTGCCGGTGAGCTGGGTGCGCAGTCTCTTCTGCCCTGAGCAGCAGGGACGGGCTGTCGGCGTGACGCTCGTTTGACGCTCTGGACGCCCGCACGCAGGGCAATGAGGCGAGAAAGGGGCTCTGACCTGGTCTTTCCCGTGACTCGTTCAGGCCGACATCTTTCCGATGACGCAATATGTCGAGGACGCAGCGGCCGGAAGCTCTCGATCCCGGCGGAAAGTCCCAGAAAAGTCCCAGAGGCGCCGCCACCTCCTCTCCCGCCTCGCATTCATGCAGGTCAGGAGGGGTGTGGCAGCACTTTTCCCACGGGGCGTCAGATGTCCCGGAAGATCTCGATCTGCGCCCCCACCGAGTTGAGCCGCTCCGCCAGATCCTCGTACCCCCGGTTGATCACATACACGTTCCGCAGCACGGACGTCCCCTCCGCCGACATCATCGCCAGCAGGACCACCACCGCCGGGCGCAGCGCCGGCGGGCACATCATCTCGGCCGCTCGCCAGCGGGTCGGGCCCTCGACCAGGACCCGGTGCGGGTCGAGGAGCTGGAGGCGGCCGCCGAGGCGGTTCAGGTCGGTGAGGTAGATCGCGCGGTTGTCGTAGACCCAGTCGTGGATGAGGGTCTGGCCCTGGGCGGAGGCGGCGATCGCCGCGAAGAACGGCACGTTGTCGATGTTCAGGCCCGGGAACGGCATCGGGTGGATCTTGTCGATCGGCGCCTCCAGCTTGGAGGGGCGGACCGTCAGGTCGATCAGCCGCGTACGGCCGTTGTCCGCGAAGTACTCCGGCGTACGGTCGTGATCGAGGCCCATCTCCTCCAGGACCGCCAGTTCGATCTCCAGGAACTCGATCGGCACCCGGCGCACGGTCAGTTCGGACTCGGTGACGACCGCCGCCGTCAGGAGGCTCATCGCCTCGACCGGGTCCTCGGAGGGCGAGTAGTCCACGTCGACGTCGATGTTCGGAACGCCGTGCACGGTGAGCGTCGTGGTGCCGACGCCCTCGACCCGTACGCCCAGCGACTCCAGGAAGAAGCACAGGTCCTGGACCATGTAGTTGGAGGACGCGTTGCGGATGACGGTGACGCCGTCGTGCCGGGCCGCGGCGAGCAGCGCGTTCTCGGTGACGGTGTCCCCGCGCTCGGTCAGCACGATGGGGCGCCCAGGAGAGACGGAACGGTCGACGCGGGCGTGGTAGAGGCCCTCCGTCGCCGCGATGTCGAGCCCGAACCGGCGCAGCGCGATCATGTGCGGCTCGATGGTCCTGGTACCGAGGTCGCAGCCGCCCGCGTACGGAAGCCGGAAGCTGTCCACTCGGTGCAGCAGGGGGCCGAGGAACATGATGATCGAGCGCGTCCGGCGGGCCGCCTGGGCGTCGATGGCCGCCATGTCCAGCTCGGCCGGGGGCACGATCTCGAGGTCGACGCCGTCGTTGATCCACCGAGTGCGGACGCCGATCGAGCCCAGCACCTCCAGCAGGCGGTACACCTCCTCGATGCGGGCGACCCGGCGCAGCACCGTGCGGCCCTTGTTGAGGAGCGAGGCACACAGCAGCGCGACGCACGCGTTCTTGCTGGTCTTGACGTCGATGGCACCGGACAGCCGCCGCCCGCCCACCACGCGCAGATGCATGGGCCCCGCGTAGCCCAGCGAGACGATCTCACTGTCGAGGGCTTCACCGATTCGAGCGATCATCTCAAGACTGATGTTTTGATTGCCGCGCTCGATGCGGTTGACCGCGCTCTGGCTGGTGCCGAGCGCGTCGGCAAGCTGCGTCTGCGTCCAGCCCCGGTGCTGCCTGGCGTCACGGATGAGCTTGCCGATGCGTACGAGGTAGTCGTCTGCCATGGGGTTGAGGTTATCTCAGATATGAGATGGCGCCTTCTGGGGGAGTCCGCACGGGTGACGTACCGTCAGTGGCGCTCGCCGCGACGGGTGCGGCGCCAGCCGAACGGGCCGGGCAGATCGACGGACGTCGTGCGGCGTCCCGTGCTGCTGTGGGTATGACGTGGCCCGTGGCTGCCGCCGCCGGTCGTGATGGACCAGGAGCGCTTGTTGATGTTGAGGCGCACGCCCGGGAGTATCCGGAAGCTCTTGCGGAAGGTGAGTGGCATAGGGGTCGGTTACCCCGATCCCGCGCGGTGATGGCCACATCACACCGCGGCCGGGCATGACCATTCGCCACCCATGTACTAGAGTTATCTCGACATCGAGATATCTCCGCCACTAAGGGTTACCTAACTTAGCCTTACCTTAGCGGATCGGCCAAGTCGTCGTGGCGGCAGGATGCGGTGTAACGCGCACATCAATGAAGGAGACTGTCGTGTCGGCGAACAGCTTCGACGCCCGTAGCACGCTCAGCGTGGGCGACGAGTCGTACGAGATCTTCCGGCTGGACAAGGTGGAAGGCTCGGCTCGCCTTCCGTACAGCCTGAAGGTGCTGCTGGAGAACCTGCTCCGTACCGAGGACGGCGCGAACATCACCGCCGACCACATCAGGGCCATCGGTGGCTGGGACTCGCAGGCGCAGCCCAGCCAGGAGATCCAGTTCACGCCGGCCCGCGTGATCATGCAGGACTTCACCGGCGTGCCCTGTGTCGTGGACCTCGCGACCATGCGTGAGGCCGTGAAGGCCCTCGGCGGCGACCCGGCGAAGGTCAACCCGCTCTCCCCGGCCGAGATGGTCATCGACCACTCCGTCATCGCCGACAAGTTCGGCACCAACGAGGCCTTCGCGCAGAACGTCGAGCTGGAGTACGGCCGCAACAAGGAGCGCTACCAGTTCCTGCGCTGGGGCCAGACCGCCTTCGACGACTTCAAGGTCGTCCCGCCGGGCACCGGCATCGTCCACCAGGTCAACATCGAGCACCTCGCGCGTACGGTCATGGTCCGCAACGGCCAGGCGTACCCCGACACCCTGGTCGGCACAGACTCCCACACCACCATGGTCAACGGCCTCGGTGTGCTCGGCTGGGGCGTCGGCGGTATCGAGGCCGAGGCGGCGATGCTCGGCCAGCCCGTCTCGATGCTCATCCCGCGCGTCGTCGGCTTCAAGCTCACCGGCGAGCTCACCCCCGGCACCACCGCGACCGACCTCGTGCTGACCATCACCGAGATGCTCCGCAAGCACGGTGTCGTCGGCAAGTTCGTCGAGTTCTACGGCGAGGGCGTGGCCGCCACCTCCCTCGCGAACCGCGCCACCATCGGCAACATGTCGCCGGAGTTCGGTTCCACCGCCGCGATCTTCCCGATCGACGGCGAGACCATCAAGTACCTCAAGCTCACCGGCCGCAGCGAGCAGCAGCTCGCGCTCGTCGAGGCGTACGCCAAGGAGCAGGGCCTCTGGCTCGACCCGGCCGCCGAGCCCGACTTCTCCGAGAAGCTCGAGCTCGACCTCTCCACGGTCGTCCCCTCCATCGCCGGCCCGAAGCGCCCGCAGGACCGCATCGTCCTCGCGAACGCCGCCGAGCAGTTCAAGACGGACGTCCTCAACTACGTCGACGCCGTGGACGAGGCCGGCAAGGAGTCCTTCCCGGCCTCCGACTCCCCGGCCGTCGCGCCGAACGGCGCCCCGTCCAACCCGGTCACCGTGACCGCCCCCGACGGCTCGACGTACGAGATCGACCACGGCGCGGTGACGGTCGCGGCCATCACCTCCTGCACCAACACCTCGAACCCGTACGTCATGGTCGCCGCCGCGCTGGTGGCCAAGAAGGCCGTCGAGAAGGGCCTGACCCGCAAGCCGTGGGTCAAGACCACCCTCGCCCCGGGCTCCAAGGTCGTCACCGACTACTTCGACAAGGCGGGGCTCACCCCCTACCTCGACAAGGTCGGCTTCAACCTCGTCGGCTACGGCTGCACCACCTGCATCGGCAACTCCGGCCCGCTGCCGGACGAGGTCTCCAAGGCCGTCAACGACCATGACCTGGCCGTGACGTCGGTGCTCTCCGGCAACCGCAACTTCGAGGGCCGGATCAACCCCGACGTCAAGATGAACTACCTGGCGTCCCCGCCGCTCGTCGTCGCCTACGCCCTCGCGGGTTCCATGAAGGTGGACATCACGCGCGACGCGCTCGGCGTGGACCAGGAGGGCAAGCCGGTCTTCCTGGCCGACATCTGGCCCTCCGAGGCCGAGGTCAACGACGTCGTGGCGAACGCCATCGGCGAGGACATGTTCTCCAAGTCCTACCAGGACGTCTTCGCGGGCGACGCCCAGTGGCAGGCGCTGTCCATCCCCGAGGGCAACACCTTCGAGTGGGACCCGCAGTCGACGTACGTCCGCAAGCCCCCGTACTTCGAGGGCATGACGATGGAGACCACCCCGGTCTCGGACATCTCCGGCGCCCGCGTCCTCGCCAAGCTCGGCGACTCGGTCACCACCGACCACATCTCCCCGGCCGGCGCGATCAAGGCCGACACCCCCGGTGGCAAGTACCTCACGGAGCACGGCGTCGAGCGCCGTGACTTCAACTCGTACGGTTCCCGCCGTGGCAACCACGAGGTGATGATCCGCGGTACGTTCGCCAACATCCGCCTGCGCAACCAGATCGCGCCGGGCACCGAGGGCGGCTACACCCGCGACTTCACCCAGCCCGACGCGCCCGTGGCGTTCATCTACGACGCCTCGCGCAACTACATCGAGCAGGGCATCCCGCTGGTCATCCTGTCCGGCAAGGAGTACGGCTCCGGCTCGTCCCGCGACTGGGCCGCCAAGGGCACCGCGCTCCTCGGCGTCAAGGCCGTCATCGCCGAGTCGTACGAGCGCATCCACCGCTCGAACCTCATCGGCATGGGCGTGCTCCCGCTCCAGTACCCGGAGGGCGCCACCGCCGCGTCCCTCGGCCTCACCGGCGAGGAGACCTTCTCCTTCACCGGCATCGAGGAGCTGAACAACGGCACCACCCCGCGCACGGTCAAGGTGACCACCGACACGGGCGTCGAGTTCGACGCGGTCGTCCGTATCGACACCCCCGGCGAGGCGGACTACTACCGCAACGGCGGCATCATGCAGTACGTGCTGCGCAACCTGATCCGCAAGTAGGCGATCAGGCAAGGCGGTTGGGGCCGCACTCCCGCTTCGGCGGGGGTGCGGCCCTTCGCATGTGTACGTCCGCGGCCAGGTCGAAGAGCTTCTGCAAGCGCGTCGGGCCACCGCCGAGTGCCGCACGGCCGCCGCACAGTAGCCGCCCGATACGGACGAGGTCGTCGGAAGGATCGCCCGACGCCCGTCATGGCGATGTCTCGAGAAGCTTCGACAGGTTCGCCTGGCACCACCGCTGGCATAGCGCCCCCGCGACGGCCGTCGCGAACATGCGTCAGGCGTTTACATCTTCACCCCGCGGCGCTAGCTTCGAAAGGGAGTGAGGTGGGAGCGCTCCCACACCGAGCGGACCGGAACCCGTAAGCGGGACCCGCTCCCACCCCACCACCCCCCACGCATCACCCCCGTGCACATAGCACTTCACGCGCACCCCTCGCCGGGCGCGCCCCTTCACCCGCACGTTCCGTACGCATCCCACGGCGTACGGCGCATCGCGTACGACTGAAGGAGTTCATGACATGGCCCTGACATCATCACCCTCACCTTCCCCCCGCACCCCACGCCGATTACTGCTCCCCACCCGGGGCAGATCCCTCCTCCTCGTCCTCCTGGCCCTGCTCACCGCGATCCCGGCCCTGGGCCTGGTCGTCACGGCGGGCGGTGACGCGGAGGCCCACGGCACCCCGATGAAACCCGGCAGCCGCACCTTCCTGTGCTGGCAGGACGCCCTCACCGACACCGGCGAGATCAAGGCGATCAATCCGGCCTGCAAGACGGCACAACAGGTCAGCGGGACCACGCCGTTCTACAACTGGTTCTCGGTGCTGCGCTCGGACGGCGCCGGCCGCACCCGGGGCTTCGTCCCGGACGGTCAGCTGTGCAGCGGCGGCAACACCAACTTCACCGGGTTCAACACCCCCAGTGCCGACTGGCCGTTGACCCACCTCACCTCGGGCGCCAACGTCGACTTCTCGTACAACGCGTGGGCGGCACACCCGGGTTGGTTCTACGTCTACATCACCAAGGACGGCTTCGACCCGACCAAGACACTCACCTGGGACGCCATCGAGTCCCAGCCGTTCCTGAGCGTCGACCACCCGCCGCTCAACGGCACCCCGGGCAACGTCGAGGCCAACTACTCCTGGAACGGCAAGCTTCCGGCGAACAAGTCCGGGCGCCACATCATCTACATGGTGTGGCAGCGTTCCGACAGCCAGGAGACGTTCTACTCCTGCTCCGACGTCGTCTTCGACGGCGGCAACGGCGAGGTGACGGGCATCAAGGACCCCGGCAACCCGCCCACCGAGCCCCCGCCCGGCGCGTGCACGGCTGCCCGCCGTACGACGGGCAGCTGGAACGGCGGCTACCAGTCCGAGGTGACCGTCACCAACTCCGGGAACGTGCCCATGCTCGGCTGGATGGTCGACTGGTCGCTCCCGGCGGGCCAGGCTGTCGACAGCCTCTGGAACGGCAACGCGACCTACAACGGCCAGGCGGTGATGGTCCACAACGCCAACTGGAACGGCTCCCTCGATCCGGGCAAGTCCGCGACGTTCGGATACGTCGTCCGGGGCTCCGGCGGTGACACGGCAACTACCCTGCCCTGCCGGGTCGGTTAGACCGGCGGGGCCGCACCTCGCACGTGCGAGTCCGCTCAGGGCGGACCCGGTGGCTGCCGGCCACCGGGTCCGCGAGCCGGGCCGGTACGGGGGAAGGGGCCCGGGGAAGTACGTCTTCGGGATGCGACAACTGGGTGAGACGGCAACGCGGTGAGACAACGTTGTCCAGTGGTCTGGACAACACTCTATCGCCCCAACGGACAACATCGTCAAGCCGGTTGATCACCCGCGGGAGTGCACCCCGTACCCCGCACGCGTGACACCAGCGCGCGTCCTCTCCGGGGCGCGCCCTCTCCCGTGGTATCGCTGGCGCACGTCACTGTCCCCGCGGTTTGTGCGACCTGTGGTGCGCGACCCGTCCGAAGGAGGAGGGGCCGCGTCATGCGTGTCCGCCCTACGTCCCTGCTGCTGGCCGCCGCCCTGGCGCTGGGTCTGCCCGTCCCGGCGCACGCGGCGGCAGCACCCGCGAACCCCCTGGTCGAGGACCCGACGCCGTACGTCGATCCGCTGATCGGCACCAGAAACGGCGGCGATGTCTTCCCGGGCGCCGTCGTCCCGTTCGGCATGCTCTCCTGGAGCCCGGAGAATACCCGGGGCGACGCCACCAGAACGGCGGCCCCCGGCGGCTACCACTACGACGCCACCCGGATCCGCGGCTTCAGCCTCACCCACATGTCCGGCACGGGCTGCGCGGGCGGCAGCGGCGACATCCCCTTCTTCCCGTACCCCGGCCAGGTCACGTCCTCCCCGGCGAGCGACACCAGGGACGCGGTGTACGCGGCCGACTTCAGCCACGCCGACGAGACGGCGGAGCCCGGCCACTACAGGGTGACCATGGCGTCCGGGGTCACCGCCGACCTCACGGCGACCGCCCGCACGGGTTCCGCCCGCTTCACCTACCCGTCCGGCCGACCGGCCTCGATGCTGATCCGCACCGCCAACTCCGAGGTGGGCTCGACCGGTTCGGCGGTCACGATCGACCCCGCCGCCCGCACGGTCTCCGGCTCGGTCACTTCCGGCAACTTCTGCGGCCACCTCGATCCGGAAGGACGGCGCCCCTACTACACCCTCCACTTCACCGCCCGCTTCGACCGCGCCTTCAAGGCGTCGGGCACCTGGCAGGACGACCGGCTGACCCCGGGTGCCACCACCGCGTCCGGCGGAACCGGCGGCTTCACCGCTGCCAACGGACGTCCCGTCCCGGGCAAAGGGGCGGGCGGATACGTGGAGTTCGAGCCCGGAACAGGCCCCGTGGGCGTCAAGGTCGGTATCTCGTACGTCAGTCGGGAGGGCGCGGAGGCCAACCTCGCGGCCGAGAACCCGCCGACCCGGTCCTTCGCGTCGGTCGAGTCCGCAGCCCGACAGGCCTGGCGGGAAAGGCTCGCCGCCATCAGTGTCGGCGGCGGCACGGAAGCGGACCGCACCACCTTCTACACCGCCCTCTACCACTCCCTCCTCCACCCGAACATCATCAGCGACACCGACCGCCGCTACCGAGGCGGCGACGGTGAGGTCCATCCGGTCCGGGCGGGCCACGACAACCAGTACGGCACCTTCTCCGGCTGGGACGCCTACCGCTCCCAGGTCCAGCTGCTCACCCTCCTCGACCCCGACTCCGGCTCGGACATCGCCCAGTCCCTCTACGAACTCGCCCGCCACAACGGCGGGTTGTGGGACCGCTGGCTGCACGGCGCGAGCGGCACCCACGTCATGAACGGCGACCCGTCGCCCGCCACCCTCGCCGGGATCCACGCGTTCGGCGGCACCCGTTTCGACCTGCGCGGCGCGCTGGACTCCCTGCTGCGGGCGGCGACGACACCGACGCGACAGGACCTGTCACCGGCGGGCAGACCGGTCCTGTCGATCGGCCAACGCCCTTCTCTGGACGCCTACTTGGCGCACCACTACATGCCGTCCGTGTCCAACGCGTGGGGCGGCGCGGCGGAGACCCTGGAGATGTCGGGCGCGGACTTCGCCCTCGCCGAACTGGCCCGAGCGGCAGGCAGGGCGCGAACGGCGGACAGCTTCATGAAGCGCGCCCAGTGGTGGCAGAACAACTTCAACATCGCGGCCCGTCCAGGCGGCGTCGGCTACGTCACCAACCGTAAGGCGGACGGCAGTTGGGTCCCCGGCTTCACCCCGGCAACCGGCAACGGATTCGTCGAGGGCACGGCGGCCCAGTACACCTGGATGGTCCCGCACAACCCGGCAGGCCTGTTCGCGGCAATGGGTGGCCCTGCCAGGGCAGTTGACCGCCTGGACGCCTTCTTCCACCATCCGGACGGCAGCTGGGCCCTCACGGGCAGCGGCGGCGAGAAGTCCGAACTGGACAACGAGCCCTCGGTCAATGTCCCCTACCTGTACGCCTACGCGGGCGCACCCCACAAAACCCAGGAAACCGTGCGCGCGGCGATGACAGGGCTCTGGTCGACTAGCCCGGGCGGTATCCCCGGCAACGACGACCTCGGCGCGATGTCCTCCTGGTACGTCTTCGCCGCGCTCGGCATGTACCCCCAGGTGCCGTCCCGAGCCGAACTGGTCCTGGCCTCACCCCTGTTCCCGAGGATCAAGATCAACCGCCCCCACGGCAACGACATCTCGATCCGCGCGCAGGGAGCGTCGGCGAACGCCCCATACGTCCACTCCCTCATGGTCGACGGCCGTACGAGCGACCGCCCGTGGCTCCCCGCGTCCTTCGTCCGCCGCGGTGGCACCCTGGACTACACCCTCGCCACCAGCCCGGATCCCACCTGGGGCAGCGCCCCCTCCGACGCCCCACCGTCCTTCCGGGCGGGCGAACAGCCCTACCAGATCGGGATCGGCCCCGACACGGCGACGATCGCACCGGGCGGCAGCGCGGCGGTGGACATCCGAGCACTGTCCATGACGGACACCGACTCCGCCGGTCCGGAGGTGCGCTTCGAGGTGGAGACCCCGCCGGGAATCACGGCAACACCCTCTGCCGGAACGCTGGTTGACGGCTCCCGCCGGGTCACGCTCACCGCGCGACCCGCAGTCGAGCAGGGCTTCCACGAAGCGAGGATCAAGGTGACGTCGACGGACACGGCGTACGAGCAGCCGATCACCCTCACGGTGGCGGCACCCGGCTCGCTCCTCGCCGCCTACGACAACACGGGCACCTCCGACGACCCGGGCGACCACACCGAGGCCGACTACGACGGCGGTGGCTGGAGCTACTCCCGCCAGGCCCTGGCAGCGGCAGGCCTGACCCCGGGCACACGGGGCAGGCTGGCGACCGGCCTGGCCTTCACCTGGCCGGCTTCGCCGACGGGCCGCCCGGACAACGCGTCGGCAGCCGCCCAGACCCTGCAACTCCCTGCCCCGGCATCCCAGTTGTCCTTCATCGGCAGCGCGGTCTTCGGCAACCGGCGGGCCCAGGCGACCGTCACCTACACCGACGGCATCACCGACACGGTCGACCTCGCCCTCACCGACTGGACCCTCGGCGGAGGCACGGGAACCGTCCAGTACGGCAACGAGATCGTCGCGAGGACCCCGTACCGAAACGTGTCGGGATCGGGCCGCGACCCGGTCCCGACGTACATCTTCGCCACCCGGCCGTTCCAGGCACCGCCGGGCCGGAGCATCGCGAGCGTACGTCTTCCGGCCAATGCCAACGTGCACGTGTTCACCCTCGCTGTTGGCTGACACCATCGAAGGATGGGGCAACGACCCAACCTTCCCGAGGATTTCAAGTCGGAGGCGCGCATCGCCTTCGCGTTCCTCGTCGAGACCGAGGGCTTCGCCGAGCCGGAGGAGCACGACAACCGGTGTTTCTACGGCTCTGAGCTGACGTACCGCCGCGCGGACCTGGAAGTGAGCGTCGGGTTCATCTGGGCACGACCTGAGCACGGGGTGTGGACGGATCTGAGCCTGATCGGGCCGGATGGCACGGCAGGTCGGAGCGTGTCACTGTACAAGGCCTACGTCGCCGCCGGCTGTGGCCCGCCCCAGGACGTCCCCGGCACGGTCCACAACCGCCGCACCATGCTCATGCGGGTCCACCAGCACGCCGCAGCCCTACGCCGATTACTGCCCCAGCTCCCTGCCCGCTTCCCCGACCCCTGACCGGCGAAGCGGGCGTTGGAAGTGGTGGTCAGCCCAGCAACTCCACCTCCGCCAGTGTCGACTCACCGTCGAGGACCAGCCGGTACCGCGAGTACGAGCCTCCGGACGTCACCGAGAACGCCCGCGTCTGCCTGTCCCACCTGAACACTTCACCGGAACGCCGGTCCAGGGTCCGCCAGTTGGCGCCGTCCGAAGAACCCTGCAGCTTCCAGCCCGTCGGGGCCTCGGCCTGGGTTGCGGACGTCAGCGTGTACTGAACGGCCTTCACAGAACCTGCGACCGGCAGGTTCACGGACGTCACCGTCGCGCTCGTCGCCGACGTGTTGTCGAACAGCGCACCCCCGCCCGTCACCACGTCCGCCCGCGGCGTCGGCACCGTGTCGTCCTGGGTGATCGAGACCGGCGCCGCGTTCCTGCCCGTCCCCCAGGTCGACGGCTCGGGACCCATGTCGAACTCCAGGGTCCCGCCCTGGGAGACGATCGAGTGGGGGAGCGAAGTCGACGTCCAAGGAAGGCCGTTGACCTTCAGACCCTGCACGTACACGTTCCGCGCGCTGTTGTCCGGCGCCTCGACCACCAGGTCCCGGCCGTTCTCCATATGGACCGTAGCCTTCGTGAACAGCGGGGAGCCGACGGCGTATTCGCCGCTGCCCATGACCAGCGGATAGAAGCCGAGCGCCGAGAACAGGAACCAGGCCGACTGCTCGCCGTTGTCCTCGTCACCGTGGTAACCCTGGCCGATCTCGCTGCCCGTGTAGAGGCGGGAGAGGACCTCGCGGACGTTCTTCTGGGTCTTCCAGGGCTGCCCGGCCGCGTCGTACATGTAGTTCACATGGTGGGCCACCTGGTTGGAGTGGCCGTACATGCCCATCCGGACGTCCCGCGCCTCCGTCATCTCGTGGATGACTCCGCCGTACGAGCCCACGAACTCCCGTGAGGCCGTTTCCGGTGTCCCGAAGTAGTCGTCGAGCTTGTCCGCGAGGCCCGCCCGGCCGCCGTACAGGTTGGCCAGACCCCGGCTGTCCTGCGGTGCCGTGAAGGCGTACCCCCAGCCGTTGGTCTCCGTGTAGTCGTGGCCCCAGACGCGCGGGTCGTACGCCGACGACTCCACCCGCCAGTCGCCGCGCTCGTTGCGGCCCTGGAAGAAGCCGGCCTCCCTGTCGAACAACCGCACATAGTCCTGGGCCCGGTTGAGGAAGTACTCGGACTCCTCCCGGTACCGCTGCACGCCCGTCTGCCGGAACAGCTCCTGGCCCATCCGGGCGATGCCGTAGTCGTTGAGGTAGCCCTCCAGAGCCCACGACAGGCCCTCACGGGTCTCGGTGCTCGTGTAGCCGAGGAAGGGCGAGGTCGCCATGCCCTTGCGGCCCACGCCCGACATCGGGGGCACGGCGGTCGCGTTCTTCACGGCCGCGTCGTACGCCGACCTCGCGTCGAACCCGACGCCCTTCACATAGGCGTCGGCGAACGCCACGTCCGACGAGGTGCCCGTCATCAGGTCGGCGTACCCGGGGGAGGACCAGCGGGAGGTCCAGCCGCCATCCTTGTACTGCTGCACGAACCCGTCGACCATCTCGCCTGCCTGACGTGGCGTCAGAAAGGAGTAGGCGGGCCAGGTCGTCCGATACGTGTCCCAGAAGCCGTTGTTGACGTACACCTTGCCGTCCACGATCTTCGCCCCGGTGCGCGTCGGGGTGTCGGGACCCGGCATCGGGGAGAACGGAGACGCGTACTGGAACTTCGAACCGACCTTCTCGAAGCCGGCGTTGGGGTACAGGTACAGCCGGTACAGGCTGGAGTACAGCGTCGTCAGCTGGTCCGGCGTAGCCCCCTCCACCTCGACCCTCCCGAGCAGCCCGTCCCACTGCCGCTGCGCACCGGCCCGTACCGTCTCGAAGGACGTGCCCTCCGGGATCTCCTGACGCAGATTGGCCTTCGCCTGCTCGACGCCGATGAGTGAGGTGGCCAGCCGCAGGGTCACCACCCCGCTCGGCGCGCTGAACCGGAGATAGCCCTTGACCCCGCTCGACGACCCGCCCGTCACCACCGCGTCCTCGTCGAACTCGCCGTACACGAACAGCCGGGTCGCCCCCGTCGACAGCCCCGACTTCACGTCCGAGTAGCCGGTGAAGGTGCCGTTGTCCGGGTCGAGGGTCAGGGCCGCCTGGTCGGTGACGTTGTCGAACAGGACACTCGCGTCGGCGCCGGGGTAGGTGAAGCGCAGCACCGCCGCGTGGTCGGTCGGCGTCATCTCGGCCTTGACGCCGTTCTCGAAGCGCACGCCGTAGTAGTACGGCCGCGCGGTCTCGTTCTCGTGCCGGAAGGCCAGCGCCCGTGCCGTACGGGCGGTGTCAGGGGTCCCGGGGGCGGCCGACGGCATCACCTGGAAGGTCTGCCGGTCGCCCATCCAGGGGCTCGGCTCATGACTCGCGCTGAACGCCTGGATCGTCGGCAGGTTGTCGGCGTTGTTGCCCCGCGCGTAGTCGTACAACCAGCTCAGCGAACCCGCGTTGGTCACCGGCGTCCAGAAGTTGAAGCCGTGCGGCACGGCCGTCGCCGGGAAGTTGTTGCCCCGCGAGAAGGCCCCGCTGGAGTTGGTGCCACGAGTCGTCACCGCATAGTCGGACAGGTGTTCCCGAAATTGTTCGGGTGCGGCGATCCGCAGCGACACGTCGTCGATCCAGCCCCGGAACTTCGCGGGACCGGCCGGCGAGTCGTACGCCAGCAGCACCCGGTCGACGGTCTTCCCCCGCGCCACCGCCCCGATCCGCGAGGCGACATGGTTCCACTGGTTGACGTACAGCACCTTGGCCGCGCCCTGCCCCCGCGGCGTGAGCGCGAAGCCGTGCTGGTCGACCGCGGACAGTTCGCTCAGCAGGGTTCCGTCCGTGAAGGCCAGGTCCACCGACACGTTGGTGGCGTCGTAGTCGCGGTCCCCGTCCGCCATCGACGGGAAGACCCGGTACGACAGCTCGGTGTCGGGGTCGACGGCCACGTTCACGTCGAACACCTTGTTGTACGAGTACGCCCGTCCGGTCGCCCGGTGCGTACCGGCGTACCGCAGCGCCCGTTTGCCCGTGAAACCGGCGCGGGCCTTCGCGGTCGGCGAGCCGCTCGGGCCGCGGTCGACCAGCGACAGCATGTCCGGGGGGACAGGGGCGTCGACGCCGCCCGTCGGGAACTGGACATCGGCGAGCTGGGTCATGGCACCGCCGTTGTTCCTGCCGATGTCGAGCCGGAAGTACCGGTATTCGGCGGGTGGTGACAGGTCGTACAACCTGGTCTGGAAGCGCTCGGTGAACGACTCGCCGCTGCGGCTGTCGATGGTCGTCCAGCCCGTCGTGCCGTCCTGCGAGCCCTGGAGCGTCCAGTCGGCGGGGTCCCGCTCGGCGTGGTCGTTGGCCGAGGTCAGCGCGTAGCTGACGACGCCGATCGGCTCGTCCAGGTCGAACTCGACCCAGCCGGTCGACGCGAACGTCAGCCATTTGGTCCCCGGCACACCGTCGACGAGGTTCTCCTTCACCTCGCCCCCACCGGTGTTCTCGCCGCTCGCCCGGACGTCCGTCACATGGTCGGTCACATTGCCCGGGATGCCGCTGCTGTAGCCGCCGTCGACACCGGACGCCCGCTTCGTGCCGTCCGGCCCGGTGTCGACGGTGTTCAGCCAGTCGGGCGCCTCCTCGGTCACCTCGAACGAGGAGGCGAACGACCGGTCGACGGCCGGTGCGGCCGGTGCGGAGGCGGGCAGTGCGGTCGCCGCACCCTGTCCGCCGATCACCAGTGCGAACACTGCCGCGATGGCTGGAATTGATCCGAACTCCCGTCCGGACCGACGTTTGCGCCGAACTCCCTGCCGCATGCGAGAGCATCCTCCTGCCACCTGGACAACGTTGTCACCTTGGTCGCGCAGGAACCAGTAGGGAGTCAAGTGGCCAGTGATGTCAAGGGTGTTGGGTGCGGCATTCGGGCCCAATATCGCGAATTTCCCGCGCAAAGGGATGCGGGCGGTCCGCATATTTCCGCGAGGTCTCAACTCGGAAAAGACCGATGGTCAACCCTGCATTCGATCTTGCCCCTTTGACGGGAAGTGGACTATACCTGTCGGCGTCTGCCACTGTTCGACCGGTCGACGCCAGGTGTGAGGGGAGCCGGAAGGGTGGTTTGACGTGCCGAACGCGCGGCCCGCCGGGTATTCCCTCTGATCAGGGCGCATCACGCACTAAGTACTTCCTGCACGACCCAGTTCGACCCGATCGCGGTGCCGGGAGGATCCGGTTCACCGCCTGAGTCCTGGAGAAGGCGAGGACTTGAGCATGGGACCCACTTCCGACGACAGCCGCACCCCCGACCGCACCACCACCGGCACCACCGGCACCACTCGCGCCACGACCGACGGCCTCGGCCGCCGAGACCTGATCAAACGGTCCGCGGCCCTCGGCCTGATCTCCGTCCCCACGCTGGGCTTCCTGTCCGCGTGTGCGAGCAGCGGCGGAGGCGACGAGGAAAAGGCGAAGGCGGGCAAGAAGACCGCGAAGAACCCCCTGGCCGTCAACGACACCGCCCAGCTGGAGTTCGTGCTGTTCGACGGCGGTTTCGGCAAGGAGTACGCCGAGGACGCGGTCAAGATCTACGAGACGAACTTCCCGAAGGCGAAGGTCAAGTTCTCCGCCACCCAGAAGATCCAGTCCACGCTCCAGCCCCGCTTCAACCAGGGCACCCCGCCGGACCTGATCGACAACTCCGGCGCCGAACAGATGGACATGGGCGTCCTGGTCGGCAAGAACCAGCTCGCCGACCTGACCCCGCTCCTGGACGCCCCGTCCTACGACGACCCGAACAAGAAGGTCCGCGACACCCTGCGGCCGGGCATCGTCGAGATGGGCCAGTTCGACGGCGACCCGGTGTGGATCATGTACTACGCCTACACGGTGTACGGCGTCTGGTACTCGCAGAAGGCCCTGGACTCGCTCGACGCCACGTACCCCGAGACGTGGGACGAGATGCTCGCCGTGTGCGAGAAGGCCAAGAAAAAGGGCATCGCCGGCTGGACCTACGCCGGCAAGTACCCGTACTACCTGCCCTTCTCGCTCTACGCGATGATCGGCAAGGTCGGCGGCGTCGAGGTCCTCGACGCGATCGACAACCTGGAGCCCAACGCCTGGAAGAACCCGGCTGTCAAGGCCTGTTTCGAGGCGTACTACGAGCTCTACAAGAAGGGGTACGTCCTCAAGGGCACCCCCGGTCTCGACCACATCCAGTCGCAGACCGCGTGGGCCAAGGGCAAGGCGCTGTTCATCCCGAACGGCTCCTGGGTGGAGAACGAGTCGGCCAACGTCATCCCCGCCGACTTCGACCTCGCCGTCTCCGGGCCGACCGGCATCGACAGCTCCGACAAGCTGCCGTTCGGCACGATCTGGGCCTCCGGCGGCGAGCCGTTCATCGTTCCCGCGAAGGCGAAGAACACGGCGGGCGGCATGGAGCAGTTGCGCATCATGCTGAGCGAGGCGTCCTCGAAGAACTTCACCAGCAAGGTCAAGTCGCTGACCGCGTTCAACGGCGGCACCGACGGCATCACCCTCACCCCCGGCCTCAAGTCGGGTGTGGCGGCGCTGGAGAAGGCCGGCCAGAACGTGGTGAACCCGCGACTGCAGGACTGGTACGTGCAGCTCCAGAAGGAGAAGATCGGCGTGTCCGGGCTGGGCGAGATGATGGCGGGACGGCTCACCCCGGCCGAGGCCATCAAGAAGATCCAGGGCTATGCCGACGAGACCGCGAAGGACTCGTCGATCAAGCACTACAAGCATCATTGAATCCTCCCCCAGCCGAAGCAGGGAGATTCCTGGCTCACGCCGCCTGCGGGTCAGCGACTCGACAGGTCTTCCACGATCAACACCAGCCGGGTTGAAACCAGCCCGGTTTGTGACACAAAGTCTGGAGGTGCATGTGCTGTCTTGGTTCTCGATCAGCACGATGTACGCGCTTGGTTCTCGCAACGTACGGCGACCAGGCTACCCGAATAGCAGCCGATGATCTGTCACCAGCGGCGGCACCCGCGTACGGAACGGGGTCTGTGGTAATGCAGCACGGCAAGTACCGCTTCATCGTGGGATTCCTCGCGGTCCCTCTGGGGCTGTACGCACTATTCGTCGTCTGGCCGTTCATCCAGTCCATCTATTACTCGTTCACGGACTGGACCGGACTGAGCCCGGAATTCAAGATGGTCGGCCTGGACAACTACAGGAGGATGCTCGACGACGAGATCTTCTGGAAGTCGTTGCAGCACAGCCTGCTGTTCGCGTTGCTGCTGCCGCTGGTGACGATCGGTCTGGCGCTGTTCTTCGCCTTCATGATCAATGTGGGCGGGAAGCGCCGCCGCGGCGGACCGGTGATTTCCGGGGTCCGCGGTTCCTCGTTCTACAAAATCGTCTACTTCTTTCCGCAGGTGCTGTCGATCGCGATCGTCGCGCTGCTGTTCGCCTTCGCGTACAACCCGGAGAGTGGTGCGCTCAACTCACTCCTGCGCGGCATCGGGCTCGACAGCGTCCAGCCGCTCTGGCTGGGCGACCCGGACCTCGCCCTGTGGTGTGTGATGGCGGTGCTGGTCTGGTCGACGGTCGGCTTCTTCGTGGTGCTGTTCTCCGCGGGCATGGCGTCCATCCCGGCGGATTTCTACGAGGCCGCGCTGCTCGACGGCGCCGGCCGGGCGACCACGTTCTTCCGGATCACTCTGCCGCTGCTGTGGGACACCGTGCAGTCCGGCTGGGTCTACATGGGCATCCTCGCGCTGGGCGCCGAGGCGTTCGCGGTCGTCCAGATCATGACGACCGGGCCCGGCGGCCCGGACTACTCGACGACCGTCATGGTCCTGTACGTCTACCAGAAGGCCTTCCGCGACGGTCAGGCCGCCTACGCAACCACCATCGGGGTCGCCCTGCTCGTCGTCACGCTGGCCTTCGCGGCCCTCGTGATGCGGCTGGGCCGGCGCGAGCGGCTGGAGTACTGACACACATGAAGACGACCGACAGCACACCGCCGGAGACGGTTCCCCAGCAGTCCGGTGGGGCCGTGCGCAAGGAGGACGGGCCCGGCACGCGGCCGCGGGAGAAGAAGGAGGGCAAAGCGCTCAACGTCTTCTCGCACGGCATGCTCGTCCTGTGGGCGTTCATGGTCGTGATGCCGCTCCTGTGGGCGGTGATGACGTCCTTCAAGGACGACAACGCGATCTTCAGCTCGCCCTGGGCCCTGCCGGACAAGCTGCACTTCGACAACTGGGCGCGGGCCTGGACCGACGCCAACATGAGCGACTACTTCCTCAACACCATCCTGGTGGTGGGCGGTTCGCTCGTCGGCACCCTGGTGCTGGGCTCGATGGCGGCGTACGTCCTGGCCCGCTTCGACTTCCCGGGGAACCGGTTCATCTACTTCCTGTTCATCGGCGGCATGAGCTTCCCGATCATGCTGGCGCTGGTCCCGCTGTTCTACGTCGTGAACAACATGGGCCTGCTGAACACGATCCACGGGCTGATCCTGGTCTACATCGCCTACTCACTGCCGTTCACGGTCTTCTTCCTGACCGCGTTCTTCCGGACCTTGCCGACCTCGGTGGCGGAGGCGGCCTTCGTCGACGGCGCCTCGCACTCCCGGACCTTCTTCCAGATCATGCTGCCGATGGCCAAGCCCGGCCTGATCAGCGTGGGCATCTTCAACTTCCTCGGCCAGTGGAACCAGTACATGCTCCCCACGGTGCTCAACACCGACCCCGACAAACGGGTCCTCACGCAGGGGCTCGTTCAGCTGGCCGCCAGCCAGGGTTACAAGGGAGACTGGTCAGGTCTCTTCGCCGGACTGGTGATGGCGATGCTGCCGGTGCTGGCCGCGTACATCGTCTTCCAGCGGCAGGTGGTGGCCGGACTCACGGCGGGCGCGCTGAAGTAACCGGAACCTTCCGTTCAGCCGCCGTACGCGCGGGTGCGGGCCACAAATGGCGCACGCGCGCCTCAATGTGTACAAGACCTCGGATGCAGTTCAACCTCTTGACGGGAGGCGACCCTAACGGCTCAGCTTAGAGTTCACTAGTTGGACATAGACGGGGCCTCATCGCAGCGGTCCCGGCGCGCAGGAGGTCGTCGTGGAGACTCCGGGGTCGCAGTCGTCACTGCACCGAGCCAACCTGGAACGGGTCGTACGGGCCGTGCGCCTCGCCGGGTCGCTCACGCAGGCCGAGATCGCCCGGACCACCGGTCTGTCCGCCGCCACGGTGTCCAACATCGTGCGGGAGCTGAAGGACGGCGGAACGGTCGAGGTCACCCCCACCTCGGCGGGTGGCCGCAGGGCCCGCGCGGTCTCGCTGAGCGGCGACGCCGGCATCGTCATCGGCATCGACTTCGGCCATACGCACCTACGGGTCGCCATAGGCAACCTCGCCCATCAGGTGCTGGCCGAGGAGTCCGAGCCGCTGGACGTCGACGCCTCCGCCGCACAGGGCTTCGACCGGGCAGAAGAGCTGGTCAATCGCCTGATCGTAGCAACGGAGGTCGACCGGTCCAAGATCGCCGGTGTGGGCCTGGGCGTACCTGGTCCGATCGACGGGGAGTCGGGCACCCTGGGCTCCAGCGCGATCCTGCCGGGCTGGATCGGCACCAGGCCGGGCGAGGAGATGCGCGGGCGCCTCAGCGTGCCCGTGCACGTGGACAACGACGCCAACCTCGGCGCCCTCGGTGAGCTGGTCTGGGGCAGCGGCCGGGGGGTGCGCGACCTGGCGTACATCAAGGTCGCGAGCGGTGTCGGCGCCGGACTGGTGATCAGCGGCAAGATCTATCGGGGCCCGGGTGGCACAGCGGGAGAAATCGGGCATATTACTCTTGATGAATCCGGCCCCGTCTGCCGATGCGGAAACCGGGGCTGTCTGGAGACATTCGCAGCGGCGCGCTATGTGCTGCCGCTCCTCCAGTCCAGCCACGGGACCGACCTGACCATGGAAGGTGTCGTACGGCTGGCGCGGGACGGTGACCCGGGCTGTCGTCGCGTGATCGCCGACGTCGGCCGTCACATCGGCAGTGGAGTCGCCAATCTCTGCAATCTGCTGAACCCGAGCAGGGTGGTCCTCGGCGGTGATCTCGCCGAGGCCGGTGAGCTGGTGCTCGGTCCGATAAGAGAGTCTGTCGGCCGCTATGCGATCCCCAGTGCGGCGCGTCAACTGTCCGTTCTCCCAGGGGCACTTGGAGGCCGTGCGGAGGTGCTCGGAGCACTCGCTCTCGCGCTGAGCGAGATGGGTGATTCGACCCTTTTGGACGGCACGCTGACCGCAGCGACTCCTGCGTTCACCTAGAGAACGAACAAAGCCGTTGCCAACCCGTTAAGGATTTACTTCTTGACGTCGCACGTGTGGCCGAGTTGACTTCCAGCCACCTCGGCCGCAGCGTTGCGGCCCTGTCAGGGAGGCACCACCGAATGAACGCCATGATGCGTAGAGTCGTGATCGGTACCACAGCGATTTCCATGGCCCTTGCCGTGGCCGCCTGTGGCAAGGCCGGCGACGACAAGGACTCCGACAGCGGCAGCAAGACCAGCTCGGGCGGCGACAAGTCGATCGGTCTGCTCCTGCCCGACAGTGTCACCACCCGGTACGCGAAGTTCGACAAGCCGTACTTCGACGCCAAGGTCAAGGAACTCTGTTCCGACTGCAAGCTGGAGTACGCCAACGCGGCGGGCAGCGCTGCCACGCAGGCCCAGCAGGTCAGCAGCATGATCACCAAGGGCGTCAAGGTCATCGCGATCAGCGCCGTCGACTCCGCCGCGATCAAGTCCTCGATCCAGGCCGCCGTCGACAAGGGCATCAAGGTCGTCGCGTACGACCGTCTGGCCCAGGGTCCGGTCTCCGCGTACATCTCCTTCGACAACGAGAAGGTCGGCCAGCTCCAGGGCCAGTCCCTCCTCGACGCGCTGGGCGCCAAGGCCACTCCGAAGGCCAAGGTCGTGATGATCAACGGTCTGGCCTCGGACCCGAACGCCGGGCTGTTCAAGAAGGGCGCCCACAGCGTCCTCGACGGCAAGGTCGACATCGCCTACGAGCAGGCCGGCGACTGGGACGACAAGGTCGCCGCCCAGAAGATGTCCGCCGCCATCACCCAGCTGGGCGCCAAGAACATCGCGGGCGTCTACTCGGCCAACGACGGCATGGCGGGCGGCATCGCCACCGTCCTCAAGGGCGCGGGTATCAGCAAGATCCCGCTGACCGGTCAGGACGCCGAGCTCAGCAGCATCCAGCGGATCCTCGCCGGCACCCAGGCCAGCACGATCTACAAGGCGTACAAGCCCGAGGCCGACGGCGCCGCCGAGCTCGCTGTCGCCCTGCTGGAGGGCAAGAGCATCGACTCGCTCGCCACCACGAAGCAGACCAGTGGTTCCGGCGACAGCGTGCCCTCGAACCTGCTGGTCCCGGTTGCGCTGACCAAGGCCAACATCGAGGAGACCGTGGTCAAGGACAAGCTGTACACGGTCGCCGAGATCTGCACCGGCGAGTTCGCCGCCGCCTGCAAGTCCGCCGGTCTTCAGTAGGCGCGCAGGCGCTCAAAGGAGTCCGCCGGCACCGGGCGGGCGCTCTCACGGGCGCCCGCCCGGACATGACCGCCCGGACATGACCGCCCGGACATGACCGCCCGGACATGACCGCCCGGCGGTCCGCGAGACCTGTCCGACGCCCGCCCCGGCCTTCAGACCCCGCTGCCGGGACGGGCGTCGGACGGAACCCGTTGCCATCGGCAGCGGAATCGCGCATGTTCACCTTGTAAACCAGTGCCTTGTGCACAACCCTCCGCGCCTTTTGACAGCGCGGCATCCCCGCCGGTCAGGCGGCGAAGGAGATGGTTCACGTGTCCGCTACGCCCGTGTTGGCGTTGCGCGGAGTCTCCAAGCGATTCGGTGCGGTTCAGGCCCTCACCGATGTCGAACTGGAGGTCCACGCCGGAGAAGTGGTCGCGCTCGTCGGCGACAACGGCGCAGGAAAGTCCACCCTGGTCAAGACGATCGCGGGTGTGCACCCCATCGATGACGGCGTCATCGAGTGGGAGGGCAGCCCGGTCAGCATCAACAGGCCGCACGACGCCCAGGGACTCGGCGTCGCGACGGTCTACCAGGACCTCGCGCTGTGCGACAACCTCGATGTGGTCGGCAACCTCTACCTCGGACGCGAGCTGCTGCGCCGCGGCGTCATCGACGAGGTCACGATGGAGAAGAACTCGCGTGAACTGCTGAGCACGCTCTCCATCCGCATTCCCAGCGTGCGCATCCCGATCGCGAGCCTCTCCGGCGGCCAGCGCCAGGTCGTCGCCATCGCCCGCGCCCTCATCGGAGACCCCAAGGTCGTCATCCTCGACGAGCCCACCGCCGCTCTCGGTGTCGAGCAGACCGCGCAGGTCCTCGACCTGGTCGAGCGGCTGCGCGAGCGCAACCTCGGCGTCATCCTCATCAGCCACAACATGGCCGATGTCAAGGCGGTCGCCGACACGGTCGCCGTGCTGCGCCTGGGCAGGAACAACGGTTCCTTCTCCGTGAAGGACACCAGTCAGGAAGAGATCATCTCCGCCATCACCGGGGCCACGGAGAACGCCGTGACCCGTCGTGCGGGCCGTCGCAGCACGGAGGCCGCGAAGTGAGCGACACGTCGAAGACAACGAAGAAGGACGGCGTGGTCGAGACCCAGGCCACCGTGGCCCCCGCCGACGACCCCACGGCCGCGGCCGTCCAGGTCGTCGACCCGCGTCTGCTGGTCCGCGAAGAGGGCCTGAAGGGCTACTGGACCGAGTTCAAGCGCAAGGTGAAGGGCGGCGAGATCGGCTCCCTGCCGGTCGTCATCGGCCTGATCGTCATCTGGACCATCTTCCAGTTGAAGAACGACCGGTTCCTCAGCGCCGAGAACATGTCCAACATCAGCTTCTACCTGTCGGCCACCGGCATGATCGCCATCGGCCTGGTGTTCGTGCTGCTGCTCGGCGAGATCGACCTGTCCGTCGCCTCCGTCAGCGGCCTGGCGTCCACACTGTTCGCCGTGTTCGTGGTCAACCACGGGGTGAACGTATGGCTCGCCCTGCTGATGACCATCGCGATCGGCATCGGTATCGGCAGTCTGCACGGCTGGTTCTTCGCCAGGCTCGGCGTACCGGCCTTCGTGGTCACCCTGGCCGGCTTCCTCGGCTGGAACGGCCTGATGCTGTGGCTGCTCGGCTCGACCGGCACCATCAACATCCCCGACACCGGCCCGGTGCACCTCCTCGGGCAGCGGTCCTTCTTCATGGACCAGGCCATCATCGGCGCCTACCTGCTGGCCGGCCTCGGAGTCGCCTCCCTGCTCGCCGGATCGCTCATCGAGCAGCGCCGGCGCAAGGCCGCGGGAGTGCCCTACCGGACCAACGCCGAGATCGTGCTGCGCGTCGGTGCGCTCGCGGTGGCCGCGTTCGTCGCGGCGTACGTGCTGAACTCCGCCTCCGGCGTGTCCAACGCGCTGGTGATCTTCCTCGCGTGCCTGGTGATCGTGGACTTCGTGCTGCGGCGTACCACGTTCGGCCGCAAGGTCTTCGCGGTCGGCGGCGGCATCGAGGCGGCCCGGCGTGCGGGTATCAACGTCCCGCTGATCCGGATCGCGGTCTTCGCGATCGCCGGCATGTTCGCGGCGATCGGCGGCATGTTCTTCGCCGGACAGACGCAGAGCGCTTCGCTGACGTCCGGTGGCGGCAACACGCTGATGCTCGCCATCGCGGCGGCGGTCATCGGTGGGACCAGCCTGTTCGGTGGGCGGGGCACGGTGTGGTCGGCGCTGCTGGGTATGTTGGTGATCCAGTCGATCCAGACGGGTCTGGATCTGCTCAACATGAACACGTCGATCCAGTACATGATCACTGGTGCGGTGCTGTTGGGTGCGGTTGTCATCGACTCGGTGTCGCGTAAGAGCCAGAAGGCGGCGGGGCGTGCGTGACGCGGTAGCGCCGTAGGGGTGAGGGTGGGTCGTTTGCCGCCGGCCCGCTGTGGCTTGTCGCGCAGTTCCCCGCGCCCCTGAAAGGCGCCTTCGGCGGCCTTTCAGACAAATGTGCCCGGCATCGTGTGGCGATGCCGGGCACATTTGTTGGGTACGGCCGATCACGTGACGTATCACGCAGAGGCCGGGCGTCGGTTGCGAAGGCGGAACACTAGACTCGACACACCCGGCGAAAGCTCGATCAGCTCTACTGCAAGGAGGCACGGGTGCCGCTGCTGACCCGCATCACGGGACCGCGCGATCTTGACCGGCTCAGCCTGGAGCAGCTCGATCAGCTGGCCGAGGAGATCCGGACCTTCCTCGTCGACGCGGTCTCCAAGACCGGCGGCCACCTCGGCCCCAACCTCGGAGTCGTCGAGCTCACCATCGCCCTGCACCGGGTCTTCGACTCGCCCAAGGACAAGGTGCTGTGGGACACGGGCCACCAGTCCTACGTCCACAAGCTGCTCACCGGCCGTCAGGACTTCTCCAAGCTCAAGATGAAGGGCGGCCTCTCCGGCTACCCCTCGCAGGCCGAGTCCGAGCACGACGTCATCGAGAACTCGCACGCCTCGACGGTCCTCGGCTGGGCCGACGGCCTCGCCAAGTCCAACCAGGTGCTCAGGCGCGACGACCACCACGTGGTCGCCGTCATCGGTGACGGCGCGCTCACCGGCGGAATGGCCTGGGAGGCGCTGAACAACATCGCCGACGCCAAGGACCGCCCGCTGGTCATCGTCGTCAACGACAACGAGCGTTCGTACGCGCCCACCATCGGCGGTCTCGCCAACCACCTGGCCACCCTGCGCACGACGGACGGCTACGAGCGGTTCCTCGCCAAGGGCAAGGACCTGCTGGAGCGGACCCCGGTCGTCGGCAGGCCGCTGTACGAGACCCTGCACGGTGCCAAGAAGGGCCTCAAGGACTTCATCGCCCCGCAGGGCATGTTCGAGGACCTGGGCCTCAAGTACGTCGGCCCCATCGACGGCCACGACATCGAGGCGCTGGAGTCTGCGCTCGCCCGCGCCAAGCGCTTCGGCGGACCGGTCATCGTGCACTGCCTCACCGAGAAGGGCCGCGGCTACCAGCCCGCCCTCCAGGACGAGGCCGACCGCTTCCACGGCATCGGCCCCATCCACCCCGACACCGGCCTGCCGGTCAAGGCCTCGGGCGCCGACTGGACCTCCGTCTTCGGCGACGAGATGGTCGAACTGGGCCGGGAGCGCGAGGACATCGTCGCCATCACGGCCGCGATGCTCCAGCCCGTCGGCCTGAAGAAGTTCGCGGACGCCTTTCCCGACCGCATCTACGACGTCGGCATCGCCGAGCAGCACGGCGCCGTCTCGGCGGCCGGGCTCGCCACCGGGGGAGTGCACCCTGTCTTCGCGGTGTACGCCACCTTCCTGAACCGGGCCTTCGACCAGGTCCTCATGGACGTGGCGCTGCACAAGTGCGGTGTGACCTTCGTGCTCGACCGGGCCGGCGTCACCGGCACCGACGGCGCCTCCCACAACGGGATGTGGGACATGTCGATCCTCCAGGTCGTCCCGGGCCTGCGGCTCGCCGCCCCGCGCGACGCCGACCAGGTCCGCGCGCAGCTCCGCGAGGCCGTCCAGGTCGAGGACGCGCCGACCGTCGTCCGCTTCTCGAAGGGCGCCGTCGGCCCCGCCGTACCCGCGGTGGGACGCGTCGGCGGCATGGACGTGCTGCGCGAGCCCGGCACCGACACCCCGGACGTGCTCCTCGTCTCCGTGGGCGCGCTGGCGCCCATGTGCCTCGAGATCGCCGGACTGCTCGACCAGCAGGGCATCTCGACCACCGTCGTCGACCCCCGCTGGGTGAAGCCGGTCGACGAGGCCATGGCCCCGCTCGCCGAGCGGCACCGCGTGGTCGTCACGGTCGAGGACAACTCCCGCGTCGGCGGCGTCGGTTCGGCCGTGGCGCAGGCTCTGCGGGACGCCGGGGTCGACGTACCGCTGCGTGACTTCGGTATCCCGCCGCGCTTCCTCGACCACGCCTCCCGGGCCGAGGTCATGGCGGAGATCGGGCTGACGGCACCGGACATCGCCCGCCAGGTCACCGGGCTCGTCTCCAGGATCGACGGACGGTTCGAGCAGGCCGAGGTCGACTCGGTGGAGCCCGCCCGCGACTGATCGCCGACAGCGCCAGGGCCGGTTTCCCCACCCTTTACGGTGGTGGAACCGGCCCATTGGCGTGAAATCCCTCGCGTCGGGGCAGGCGCTCCCCCAGTCTCGGCTTCACTCGACCGGGGGGACCCCCATCGCCCCCTCCCGATCATTGCCGGGACGACCCAGCGTGGGAGGTACACCCGTGAGCAGCACCGTCTTCAGAACGAAGAAGGTCGAACAATCCATCCGTGACACCGAGGAACCGGAGCACGCGCTCAAAAAATCCCTGTCCGCGCTGGACCTGACGGTCTTCGGCGTCGGCGTCATCATCGGCACCGGGATCTTCGTCTACACAGGCTCGGTGGCCAAGCTGAGCTCCGGCCCGGCGATCTCCCTGTCGTTCGTCGTGGCGGGTGTCGTCTGTGCCCTCGCCGCCCTCTGCTACGCGGAGTTCGCTTCCACGGTCCCCGTGGCGGGATCCGCGTACACCTTCTCGTACGCCTCGATCGGTGAGCTGCCCGCCTGGATCATCGGCTGGGACCTGGTCCTGGAGTTCGCGCTGGGCACGGCTGTGGTCGCGGTGGGCTGGTCCGGCTACTTCCGGTCGTTCCTGGACAACAACCTGGGCTGGCAGGTCCCCGAGGTGCTCGGTGGCCGGGACGGTGCGTCGGGCTTCGGCTTCGACCTTTTCGCCGCGCTTCTGGTCCTGGCACTCACCTGTGTGCTCGTCCTCGGCATGAAGTTGTCGGCGCGGGTCACCACGGTGGTCGTGGCGATCAAGGTGACCGTCGTGCTCATCGTGATCATCGCCGGGGCGTTCATCGTCAAGTCCGCCAACTACGACCCGTTCATCCCTCCCGCCGAGTCCGTGCCGGCCGGCAGCAGTCTCAAGGCCCCGATGATTCAGTTGATCTTCGGCTGGGCGCCGTCCAACTTCGGTGTGATGGGCATTTTCACCGGCGCCTCGATCGTGTTCTTCGCCTTCATCGGCTTCGACGTGGTGGCCACGGCCGCCGAGGAGACCCGCAACCCGCAGCGCGACATGCCCCGGGGCATCCTTGGTTCCCTCCTGATCTGCACCACCCTGTACGTCGCGGTCTCGATCGTCGTCACCGGCATGCTGAAGTACACGAAGCTGTCCGTGACCGCCCCGCTCGCGGAGGCCTTCAAGTCCACGGGACACCCCTGGTTCGCGGGTGTGATCAGCTTCGGTGCCACGATCGGACTCATCACCGTCTGTATGATCCTGCTTCTCGGTCAGACCCGCGTGTTCTTCGCGATGAGCCGTGACGGGCTGCTGCCGCGGTTCTTCTCGCACACCCACCCGCGCTTCAGGACGCCCTACCGGCCGACCATCCTGCTCGGCGTGGTCATCGCGATCGTCGCGGGTTTCACCAGTCTCGAGACGCTCGGCGAACTGGTGAACATCGGCACGCTGTTCGCCTTCATCATCGTCGCGATCAGCGTCGTCATCCTCCGCAGGACCCGCCCCGACCTGCACCGGTCCTTCCGTACCCCCTGGGTGCCGGTCCTGCCGATCCTGTCGGTACTGGCCTCGCTGTGGCTGATGCTCAACCTGCCCACGGAGACCTGGCTGCGGTTCGGCATCTGGATGGCCATCGGGTTCGGCGTGTACTTCCTCTACGGCCGGTCCCACAGCCGCCTCGGCCGCGAGGAGGAGGCGGCGACGTCCGGCACCAACTGACCCCGCTCTTCAGTTGAGTTGACCATCGGACCCCGTACGGTACGGCGGCCTAACCGCCCCTTACCGTACGGGGCCCGGTGCACTCGGCGCCCAACTCGCCGACCCTCCGCCGCAGTTCACGATCGGCGGTGACGACGAGAACGTCCCGGTCCCCGGCCTCGGCGACCAGCTCGACCATCCGGTCGTCCCCGCTGCCGGGCGCCGGCACGACCCGTACGCCCGCGACCGACGTCACTCCACGGGCGGCGCCCTCGACCACCAGGACGATCTCCAACGGCCCCGCGCGGCCCGGCAGTCCGCCCTCCGCGTACGCCACCAACCGGTCCCGCAGGCGTTCGGCGGCCCTGTGCCGGTCCCGCCACCAGCCGTCGGGAACCGAGCCGACGACATTCGCGCCGTCGACGATCACAAGCAGCGGGGCATCCATGGGTTCAGGGTCGCACGCGGCACCGGAATCGCAGGTACCGGATAAGGGGGCCTGGGGGCGCGACGAAGGTAAGAGCACACTAAAGTAGTCCAGTGCCCATTGTTCCTCCTTCCGCCAACGCGGCCGCGGGGCGCCCCGAATCGGTCAACGGTGACTGGCTCATACGGGGTCGCGACGGCCGGCTGAGTACGTACGACGCCGTGGGAGACGAGATCGTCTGCCGCGCGGAGTCCCGGCCCGGCGGGCCCTGGCTCCCACCCCGGCGCATCGGCGGCGACCTGCGTGTGCATGCCATGCTCGGTGTCGGCCAAGGCGCCGACCGGTACGCCCACTTGGCGACATGGCGGCCCACGGTGCAGGGCGAGGCGGGCCTCGTCCACACCACGCACTTCCGGCCCGCCCTCGCCGCCCTCGACTGGACGCGCCTGGGACACCCGAACCAGAAGGGCGACTGGACCGGCGTACCGGCGGTCGCCGTCGACGCGGAGGGGCGCGCCCATGTGTTCGTACGGAACGCCGTGGGCGGTGTCAGCATGCGCGGCCAGAAGGAGAAGGGCGGCTGGGGCCCCTGGCGGGACCTCAAGGGCGAGGACGTGGAAGAGCAGTTGTCGGCTGTCACGCGTGCCTCCGGACGCGTCGAGCTGTACGGCAACTCGCCGCACGGCATCCTGCGCTGGACGCAGCGCGGGCCCGGCCACATCCCGGAGCTCGACGAGGCCCCGCTGAAGGCGTCGGCCCGTCCGGGCAGCCTGCGGGCGCTCGCCACGTCCGAGGAGCACGTGAGCCTCTTCTACCTGGACGAGGCGGACACGGTCTGCGTGTGGCGTGCGGGCAGCGAACCGATCGAGCTGTTGCCGGGCGCGGGTCCCGGGCCGGTCTCGGTGATCCGCTGCACGCTGGACGGGGTCGACTGCACGGTGCTGGCCCAGCGTTCGGCGAGTGGGCGGGTGGCCTTCGCCGCGTATCCCACCGAGCAGGAGTCGGCGGGGGCGTGGTGGACCGAGTCGGGCCCTCAACTGCCGCTGGACGCAAGGGTGTCCCTGTCGGAGGACGCGGACGGCAAGGTGGTCGCGGCGACGACGTCACCGGGCGCGGAAAACCTGAGGGTGTCCCGCCGAAAGAACGAGCCGGGGCTGGCACTGGAGGCGTGGGAGGCGGTGTAGGGCCCGGATTTCCTTCGCCCCCGCCGCCCCTACCCGTCCCATCCTCGGGGGCGCTGCCCCCGAACCCCCGCTGCGTATTCAGCCCGTCCGGCGTTTGAGGACGAGGCCCGTTCAGGGCCGTAGGGGGGTCTGGGGGCGCAGCCCCCAGGAAGGGATGGGACGGGTAGGGGCGGCGGGGGCGAGAAACCAAGTGCCCCGCACACCGCGAAGCGGCATGCAGGGCACTCAGCGCGATCAACTCACCCGTCACACCGGGACAGAAGCCACCCCAGCCTCCAGGAACCGCTTCCCGTTCACCCGCTCGGAAACCCCCTCACGGTCCAGGTAAGGCGTAACCCCACCCAGGTGGAACGGCCACCCCGCCCCCGTGATCAGGCACAGGTCGATGTCCTGCGCCTCAGCCACGACACCCTCCTCGAGCATGAGCCCGATCTCCTGCGCGACAGCGTCGAGCACCCGGTCCCGAACCTGCTCCTCGCTCAGGGAAACATCCCCCTGCTTCAGCAGCGCGGCGACCTCGGGGTCCAACTCGGGCTTCCCGCTGTCGTACACATAGAACCCCCTCTTGCCCGCCTTGACGACCGCGGCGAGGTTCGGGGAGACCGTGAAGCGGTCCGGGAACGCCCGGTTGAGCGTCTCCGAGACGTGCAGCCCGATCGCAGGACCGACCAGCTCCAGCAGCACCAGCGGAGACATCGGCAGCCCCAGCGGCTCCACCGCCTTCTCCGCGACCTCGACCGACGTACCCTCGTCGATCACGTTCTGGATCTCGCCCATGAAGCGGGTAAGGATACGGTTCACGACGAACGCCGGGGCGTCCTTCACGAGCACCGCGGTCTTCTTCAGCTTCTTGGCGACACCGAACGCCGTGGCGAGCGAGGCGTCGTCCGTCTTCTCGCCGCGCACGATCTCCAGGAGCGGCAGGATCGCGACCGGGTTGAAGAAGTGGAAGCCCACGACCCGCTCGGGGTTCTTCAGCTTCGACGCCATCTCGGTGACGGACAGCGACGAGGTGTTGGTGGCGAGGATCGCGTGCGCCGGGGCGACCGCCTCGACCTCCGCGAACACCTGCTGCTTGACGCCGATCTCCTCGAAGACGGCCTCGATGATGAAGTCGGCGTCGGAGAAGCCCTCCGCCTTGTCCAGCACACCGGTGACCAGGGCCTTGAGGCGGTTGGCCTTGTCCTGGTTGATACGGCCCTTGCCGAGCAGCTTGTCGATCTCGGCGTGGACGTAGCCCACCCCCTTGTCGACGCGCTCCTGGTCGATGTCGGTCAGCACGACCGGCACCTCGAGGCGGCGCAGGAAGAGCAGGGCGAGCTGAGAGGCCATCAGACCTGCACCGACCACGCCGACCTTGGTGACCGGACGGGCCAGCGACTTGTCCGGCGCGCCGGCCGGCCGCTTGCCACGCTTCTGGACGAGGTTGAACGCGTAGATGCCGGACCGGAGTTCGCCGCCCATGATCAGGTCGGCGAGGGCCACGTCCTCGGCGTCGTACCCCTGCTGAAGGTCGCCGTTCTTGGCCGCGGCGATGATGTCGAGGGCGCGGTACGCGGCCGGGGCCGCCCCGTGCACCTTGCTGTCCGCGATGAACCGGCCCCGGGCGACGGCCTGGTCCCAGGCCTCACCGCGGTCGACGGCCGGACGCTCGACCTTGATGTCGCCCTTGATGACGGACGCCGTCCAGATGAGCGACTGCTCCAGGAAGTCCGCGCCCTCGAACAGCGCGTCCGCGATGCCCAGGTCGAGGACCTGCTGCCCCTTGAGCTGCTTGTTCTGGTTGAGCGAGTTCTCGATGATCACGCTCACCGCGCGGTCCGCGCCGATCAGGTTCGGCAGGATCGTGCAGCCGCCCCAGCCCGGTACGAGGCCGAGGAAGACCTCGGGGAGGGAGAAAGCCGCGATGGACTTCGACACGGTCCGGTACTCGCAGTGCAGACCGACCTCGACGCCACCGCCCATGGCGGCACCGTTGTAGTAGCCGAAGGTCGGGACGGCGAGCCCGGCGAGCCGCTTGAAGACCTCGTGGCCGCCCTTGCCGATGGCGAGCGCGTCGTCGTGGTTCTTCAGGAGCTCGACGCCCTTGAGGTCCGCGCCGACGGCGAAGATGAACGGCTTGCCGGTGATGCCGACACCGACGATCTCGCCGGCCGACGCCTCCTTCTCGACCTGGTCGATGGCGATGCTCAGGTTCGCCAGCGAGGCCGGGCCGAAGGTGGTCGGCTTGGTGTGGTCGAAGCCGTTGTCGAGGGTGATCAGCGCGAAACGCCCGGCGCCGAACGGCAGGTCGAGGTGGCGTACGTGCGCGGACGTCACGACCTCGTCGGGGAACAACTCGGCCGCGCCCTTGAGGAGTTCGGTGGTGCTCACTTGTCGCCTCCGGCGTCCTTGTGGTGCGGGTTCTCCCAGATGACGGTCGCGCCCATGCCGAAGCCGACGCACATGGTGGTGAGGCCGTAACGGACCTCCGGCTGCTCCTCGAACTGACGGGCGAGCTGCGTCATCAGACGCACACCCGAGGAGGCGAGCGGGTGACCGAAGGCGATGGCACCGCCGTACTGGTTCACGCGCGCGTCGTCGTCCGCGATGCCGTAGTGGTCGAGGAAGGCGAGGACCTGGATGGCGAAGGCCTCGTTGATCTCGAACAGACCGATGTCACCGATGCCGAGACCCGCCTTGGCGAGGGCCTTCTCGGTCGCCGGGATCGGCCCGTAGCCCATGACCTCGGGCTCGACGCCGACGAAGGCGTACGAGACGAGGCGCATCTTGACGGGCAGGTTGTTCTCGCGTGCGAAGTCCTCGGACGCGATGATCGACGCGGTGGCGCCGTCGTTGAGACCGGCCGCGTTACCGGCGGTGACCCGCCCGTGCACCCGGAACGGCGTCTTGAGGTTCGCCAGGTTCTCCAGCGTGGTCCCCGGCCGCATCGGCTCGTCGGCGGTCACCAGACCCCAGCCGGTCTCGCCGACCTGGTCGTTGGTGTTGCGCACCGAGATCGGCACCAGGTCCTGCTGGATCTTGCCGTTGGCGTACGCCTTGGCGGCCTTCTCCTGCGAGCGCACGGCGTACTCGTCGGTGCGCTGCTTGGTGATGTGCGGGTAACGGTCGTGCAGGTTCTCGGCGGTCATGCCCATGAACAGGGCCGACTCGTCGACGAGCTTCTCGCTCACGAACCGCGGGTTCGGGTCGACGCCCTCGCCCATGGGGTGACGGCCCATGTGCTCGACGCCACCGGCGATGACGGCGTCGTAGGCGCCGAAGGCGATCGAACCGGCGGTGGTGGTGACGGCGGTCAGCGCGCCGGCACACATACGGTCGATGGAGTAGCCCGGGACGGACTGCGGCAGACCGGCGAGGATACCGGCCGTACGGCCGAGAGTCAGGCCCTGGTCGCCGATCTGTGTGGTCGCGGCGATGGCGACCTCGTCGATCTTCTTCGGGTCGAGACTCGGGTTGCGGCGCAGCAGCTCCCGGATCGCCTTGACGACGAGGTCGTCGGCGCGGGTCTCGTGGTAGATGCCCTTCGGGCCCGCCTTGCCGAACGGGGTGCGGACGCCGTCGACGAAGACGACGTCCCTGACGGTACGAGGCACGATGGCTCTCCTCCAGAGGTGCGGGACGGCACTGCTGCGATACGCAACCGCTGAGCGGGCGCTCAGCCCCATGCTACTTACGAGTAACCGTACTGCACACCCCTGAGCACCAGAGCGGCGAACGTCACACAGCCTCCGCATGTTACCCCCGGTTACATGCACCCACCTCGGGGGCGCGGGGAACTGCGCGACCAGCCACAACGAGCCCGCAGCCGCAAACCAAAAGAAAGCCGCTACCCCTTGGGCGGAGCAGTGGACCCCCGCGGGGTCAACACGGGCGTAGCCACCGGATGAGACCCACCCCCACCCCCACCGATCACCTCGAACAACGTCCGAGCCACATCCGCCCCGAACCCATGCACGTCGTGACTCATCGCGGACAACGTAGGCCGAGTCAACCTGCACAGCTGCGAGTCGTCCCAGGCCAGCAACGACACATCGCCCGGCACCCCGAGCCCCATCTCCGCGGCCACGGACAGACTCGCCACGGCCATGATGTCGTTGTCGTACAGGATCGCCGTGGGCCGGTCCGCCGCCGAGGCGGACAGCAGCGACCTGGTCGCCCGCGCCCCCGCGTCACCGGAGTAGTCGGTCGCCATCTGCGACGCCCCGGCCAGCCCGAGTTCCCGCGCGGCCTCGTCGAAGGCCGCCGTACGGATGTTCGTGTGCCCGAGTGCCGCAGCGCCCCCCACCCGGGCGATCCGCCGATGCCCGAGCGCCGCGAGATAGCGCACCGCCTCCGTCACGGCCGTCGCGTCGTCGGTCCACACGGAGGTGAGCGTGCCGGTGAGCGACGGATGCCCGACCGCGACGGCGGGCATCCCGAGCCGCTCGACGGCCGGCACCCGGGGATCGTCGGCCCGCAGGTCCACCAGGATCGCCCCGCCGATCAGCCGCCCCTTCCACCAGGACTCCTGTAGCCCGACCTCCTCCTCCAGGGACCGTACGAGCCTGAGCAGCAGCGAGCACGAATGCTCGGTCAGGACGCTCTCCACGCCCGAGATGAAGTCCATGTAGAACGGCTCGAGCCCGAGCAGCCGGGCCGGCCGGCAGATCGCCAGCCCCACCACGTCCACCCGGGCCCCGGCCAGCGACCGCGCGGTGAGGTTCGGCTCCCAGCCCAGCTCACGGGCGGCGGCGAAGATCCGGTCCCGGGTCGCCTCGGCGAGTCCCGGCTTGTGGTTGAAGGCGAGGGACACGGCCCCCTTGGACACACCGGCGCGCGCGGCGACGTCCTTGATGGTGACGCGGGGGGTCGGCAATGCCGTCATCAGGCGGGCTCCACGCAGTACAGGGCCGATCGGGCGGTCTCGGCATCCGGAGTCTTCCAGCCATGCACCCCGATGGTCACCTGTTCTCCGGGCAACAGGGTCACCAGCCCACGATCGGCCCGCGCTCCCGGCTCCAGCCGGTCCGCCTGCAGCAGCAGATCCCGTACGAGGGTACGAGCCGTGACGGTGACCGTCCCCGTAGCCACACTCACGTCGAACTCCGGCCGGGGGTAAGGGATTTCGCGGTCCGGCACCGGAAAGTACAGCGCCCGCAGCACCTCGTGGTCCGGGCGCTTCCCGTACGCCTTGGCGTCCGCGACCAGGAACTCCTTGGCCCCCGCCGGCACGAGTTCACCCGGCACCCGCACCTCGGCGACGGCCCGCCGGTCCGCCGCGAACCCGACCCGCACCGACGCACCGACCACACCGCCGTCCACGGACACCCGCCGCAGCTCCACCGTCCCCGACCACCGCTCCGCAGCCTGGTTGACGACGGCCAACACCACGCCCTCACCCCGGACTTGCAGGCTGAGCAGCCGGTCCGCGTACAGTCGCCGCAGCTCGTGGTAGAGCGGCTTCTCGCGCCCGTCCCCGTCGATCGCCGCCCAGGACGTCACCGGCCAGCAGTCGTTGAGCTGCCACACGATGGTCCCCGCGCACACCGGCCAGTTCGCCCGCCAGTGCTCGATCCCGGCGGCGACGGCACGGGCCTGGTTGACCTGGGTGAGGTAGTGCCAGCGGTCGAAGTCCCCCTGAGGCAGGGGGAAATGCCGGGCGAGGCCACGCTCCAGCTTCCCGTTCCCGTCGTCGGCCTTCTGGTGATGCAGCATCCCGGGGGAGTCGGAGGCGAGCCGCTCACCCGGCAGCGCGCGCCGCAGAGTGGCGTACGCGGGCGGGGCCTGCCAGCCGAACTCGGCCACGAAACGCGGGACTTCGAGCCGGTAGTCGGCGTAGTCCTCCCGGTTCCACACCTCCCACGAGTGGTGCGTGCCGTGCGCCGGATCGTTCGGGTGCCGCTCCCAGGACCCGGACCAGGGACTGCCCGCCGTGTAGGGCCGCGTAGGGTCCAACTCGGCCACCACGCGCGGCAGTACACCCAGGTAGTACCCCTCGCCCCACGACTCCCCGGCGAGCGCCCGCTCCCAACCCCAGTCCCTGAACCCCCACAGGTTCTCGTTGTTGCCGTTCCACAGCACGAGCGAGGGATGCGGCATCAGCCGTACGACGTTCTCCCGGGCCTCCGCCTCGATCTCGCCCCGCAGCGGCTGCTCCTCGGGATAGGCGGCGCACGCGAACGGGAAGTCCTGCCAGACCAGCAGCCCCAACTCGTCGCAGACGTCGTAGAAGTCCTCGCTCTCGTAGATCCCGCCGCCCCACACCCGTACGAGATCCACACCGGCGTCGGCCGCCTGCGCCAGCCGCCTCCGGCACCGCTCCGGTGTGATCCGGGACGGGAACACGTCGTCCGGGATCCAGTTGACCCCCCGCGCGAACAGCCGCTCCCCGTTGACGACCAGGGTGAACCCGGTCCCGTGGGCATCGGCGGACGTGTCGAGCCCGACGGTCCGGAACCCGATGCGCCGCCGCCAGCCGTCCAGCTCGACATCGTCATGACGAAGCGTCAGTTCGACGTCGTACAGCGCTTGGTGACCGTATCCGCGCGGCCACCACAGCTCCACGTCGGGCACTTCGAGCCGTACGACACCGCTGGTCCCGTCGACCGTGCCCCGCGCCAGCACCTCACCGTCGCGCGAGAGACCGCGACTTCTCACCCGCGCCTCCAGGGTGAGCCCGGCCTCGACTCTGGTGCGCTCGACCTCGACCGACAACTGGACCTGTCCCAGGCCGTGTTCGTCGACCGTCACCTCGGGGCGCACCCGGGCGATCCGGGCCGTCGACCAGTGCTCCAGGCGTACCGGGCGCCAGATCCCGGCGGTGACGAGGGTCGGCCCCCAGTCCCAGCCGAAGGAGCAGGCCATCTTCCGGATGTACTGATAGGGCTCGGCATAGGCGCCGGGCCGCTCGCCCAGCCGCTCCCGCACGGCCTCCGCCTCGGCGTACGCGGAGGCGAACCGGACGGACAGCCGCCCTGTCATTCCGGTCACGTCGAACCGGTACGAGCGGTGCATGTTCCTCACCCGGCCGAGGAGTTGGCCGTCGAGCCGGATCTCGGCGGCGGTGTCGAGCCCGTCGAAGACGAGATCGGTCTGCTCCTGGACCGAGGGGGCCGCGAGCTGTGTCTCGTACGTCCACTCCCGGCGCCCCACCCACGCGACGTCCGTCTCGTTCCGGCCGATGAAGGGGTCCGGAATCACTCCGGCCGCCAGCAGGTCGGTGTGCACGCACCCGGGGACGGTGGCGGGCAGTTCGCCCCCCTCGTACCGCACGGTCCAGCCCTCGGTGAGTGGTGTGGCCTCCAGCATGCGCACTCCTAAACCGTTCCATTCCCGCGTTGGTGAAGCGCGGGAAAACCGGTGGCACCCTTGGCGAAATAGGGACTTTACCGGTTCAGTAAGTGGTGTCAGAGTGCCGAATCAGCCATCCCTGTAGTGCTCGTCCGTCCCGAACGGAGCTGATGCACATGAACCGCCGCACGATTCCCGCACTTCTCACCGCCGGTCTGCTGCTCTCCGCATGCACCGGAACCGGGGGAACATCGAAGGGCGCGGACGCCAAGGCACCTGACGACCCGTCAAAGGTGACCGGAACCATCAAGGTCCTCACCGTACGGACCGACCTCGTGCAGGACGGCACGCTGAAGAAGTACGCCGACGACTTCCGGAAGATCTACCCGAAGGTCAAGGTCGAGTTCGAGGGGCTCACCAACTACGAGGCCGAAGTCAAGATCCGTATGAACACGGAGAACTACGGCGATGTCCTGCTGATCCCCGCGGTGATCAAGAAGAGCGACTACCCGAAGTTCTTCGCCTCGCTGGGTACCGAGGCAGAGCGCGCCGAGAAGTACCGCTTCACCGGCTTCACCACCGTCGACGGCAAGGTCTACGGCCAGAGCCCGATCGGCGTGACCCCCGGCTTCGTCTACAACAAGAGAATCTGGCGGGAGGCCGGGATCACCGACTGGCCCACCACGCCCGCCGAGTTCATCACCGCCCTGAAGGCGATCAAGTCGAAGACGGACGCGGACCCGTACTACACCAACTTCGCCGCCCAGTGGCCGCTCACGTCCTGGACGTACGTCAACGGCTCGGTCGGCTGCGACACCGGGGCGACGACGAAACTGGTCAAGAGCGACCCCTGGGCCAAGGGCGCAGACCTGCGCGTGGGCGACACCCTGCTGTACGACATCGTGCACGAGAAACTCGCCGAGAAGGACCCCACGACCACCAACTGGGAGGCCTCCAAGTCCCGGTTGGCGAAGGGCGAGATCGCCACGCAGTGGCTCGGCACCTGGGCGATCATCCAGTTCCAGGACGCGGCCAAGAAGGCCGGCGTCGACCCCGCCGACATCGGGTTCATGCCCTTCCCGGCCCAGGTGGACGGCAAGTTCTGCGCGGTCGTCGGCCCCGACTACAACCAGGCCGTCAACGTCCACAGCAAGCACAAGGAGGCGGCCCGCGCCTGGATCGACTGGTTCACCGACAAGTCCGGTTACGGCGAGGACAACCTGGCCATCTCCCCGCTCAAGGACGCTCCGCTGCCCTCCGTGCTCCAGCCGTACGACGACGCCGGCGTGAAGTTCATCGAGGTCGACGACACCGCGGGCGCCCAGGTCAAGCTCATCGACACCGAGTCGGAGGTCGGCCTCTACGCCCCCGACTACCGCCAGGATCTCGTCGACCTGGCCCGCGGCGCCCGCAAGGGAAGCCTCGACGACTTCCTCGGGGACCTCGGCAAGCGCTGGACGGAGGCCCAGCGGTCCGTGGGGACGCAGTGACGGACACGACCGAGGCCGACATGGCGGGACGTAGGGCGGTGCGCCGGAAGGAACCGCCGCCCGGTCCCGCCACCGGCGCCCGACCCGGACCACCCCCGCCCAGGGCACGCCTGTGGCGGGGCGTGACCCCCTGGCTGTTCCTGATCGCCCCGCTCGCGCTGCTGCTGACCTTCACCTACGCGCCGATCATCAACATGATCGCGTACAGCTTCACCGACTGGGACGGCGTCAGCCCCGAACTGCACTACACGGGCGCCGAGAACTACACCGAACTCCTCACGCGCCCCGAGCTGTTCGAGGTGTTCTTCGTCAGCGGCTACTACCTGGCCGCCTCCGCGCTGCAGATCGTCGCCGCGCTCTACTTCGCGACGATCCTGAGCTTCAACGTCCGTTTCCGGAACTTCTTCAAGGGCGTGCTGTTCTTCCCGTACCTGATCAACGGGGTCGCGATCGGCTTCGTGTTCCTCTACTTCTTCCAGGACGGCGGCACCCTCGACTCGGTGCTCGGCGTGTTCGGTGTCCATACGGACCACGCCTGGCTGGGCACCCCGACGTCGGCGAACATCTCGCTCGCCGGCGTCTCGGTCTGGCGCTACATGGGCCTGAACTTCGTGCTGTTCCTGGGCGCGATCCAGTCCATCCCGGGGGAGTTGTACGAGGCCGCCGAACTCGACGGGGCGAACCGCTGGCACCAGTTCCGGTACATCATCGCGCCGGGTATCAAGCCGGTGCTGAGCCTGAGCGTGATCCTCTCCATCTCAGGCTCGCTGTCGGTCTTCGAGATCCCGTACATCATGACCGGCGGGGCGACCGGCACCGAGACCTTCGTCATCCAGACGGTGAAGCTGGCCTTCCAGTTCAACAAGACGGGGCTCGCCTCGGCGGCGGCCGTCGTACTCCTGCTGATCGTGCTCGCCGTGACCTGGGTGCAGCGGCGGCTCGTTCCGGACGACAGGGTGGATCTCGTATGACGCGCCGAGCGGTTGCCCGTACGTTCGTGTACCTGTCCCTGGTCCTCGCGGCGGTGGTCGTGCTGCTGCCGCTGGGCGTGATCGTCCTGACCTCGCTCAAGTCCGAGAAGGAGATGGCGGACGACAGCGGGGCGCTCTCGCTGCCGGGCGACCTCCTGAACTTCCACAACTACGTGACCGCGTTCCAGGACGGCGAGATGCTGTCCGCGTTCGCCAACACGGCCTTCATCCTGCTGTTCGCCGTCGCGGGAACCGTTCTCATCGGCTCGATGACGGCGTACGCGATCGACCGCTTCACCTTCCGCTTCCGCAAGCTGGTGATCGCGCTGTTCCTGGTGGCGACCCTGGTCCCGGGCGTCACCACGCAGGTGGCCACGTTCCAGATCGTCAACAGCTTCGGGATGTTCGACACCCTCTGGGCACCCATCGCGCTCTACATGGGCACGGACATCGTGTCGATCTACATCTTCCTGCAGTTCGTCCGCTCGATCCCGGTCTCCCTGGACGAGTCGGCACGCCTCGACGGGGCCAACGCCTTCACGATCTACCGGAAGATCATCTTTCCGCTGCTCAAGCCGGCGATCGCCACGGTGGTGATAGTGAAGGGGATCACCGTCTACAACGACTTCTACATCCCCTTCCTCTATATGCCGTCCGAAGATCTTGGCGTGATTTCGACGTCCCTTTTCCGCTTCAAGGGCCCGTTCGCCGCCCACTGGGAGACGATCTCGGCGGGCGCGGTCCTGGTCATCCTGCCGACGCTGATCGCTTTCCTGTCGTTGCAGCGCTTCATCTACAACGGCTTCATGAAGGGAGCGACCAAGTGACTCTTCAGGGGCGCGGGGCTGTGCCAACTTGTTGTATCCCCCAGAGGGGGTGCCCCCAGTCCCCGGCGTACTCGACCCCGGGTGGCGACACGCACCCTGTGCGTGGCCCGGGCCCGGGAGGCCCCCGCGGCCGGAGGCCGCTGTCAAACACAGCCCTCACGACCTGGCCAGTGGGTACGGCCAGAGGCGACGGGGAGGCCCTGAACCATCACTCCGGTGAAGCAGGGGCCCCGCACGCCGAACGCCGCACCCGCTGTCCCAGGTCGCACAACACGCTAACCCAAACAGCCCAAGGAGCCGCAAGCCACCACGAGGACGATCACACCATCGAGCTAATACGTCCTTGTGTGCACCCCTTGCCGAGCAGCTACCAACCCCTACGGCGCCTCGGCGGAAAGTGCCTCCACCAGAACCGGCGTGACCTGCTCCACCTGCCAGGCCCGAGCCCCGTATCCCGAAAGAGCCGCACCGACCGACTCCGCGTCCACCAGCTTGGGCGGCTCCCAGCACACCCTCCGCACCGTGTCCGGAGTGATCAGGTTCTCCTGCGGCATGTTCAACCGCTCGGCCAGCGCGGAGACCCCGGCCCGCGCGGCGGACAACCGGGCCGCCGCCACCGGGTCCTTGTCGGCCCAGGCCCGTGGCGGCGGCGGCCCGACCACGGGCTGCCCCGGCTGGGGCAACTGGGAGTCGGTGAGCACCTTGACGCGGTCCACCGCCGCCTGCCACTGCTCCAGTTGCCGTCGCCCCATCCGATGCCCGAACCCGGTCAGCGCGGCCAGCGCGTGCACATTGGCCGGTACGGCGAGCGCGGCCTCGACGATGGCCGCGTCCGACAGCACCTTGCCCGGCGACACGTCCCGGCGCTGCGCGATCCGGTCCCGCGTCTCCCACAGCTCCCGTACGACGGCGAGCTGTCGGCGCCGGCGCACCTTGTGCATGCCGGACGTGCGACGCCAGGGGTCCTTGCGGGGCTCCGGCGGGGGCGCCGAGGCGATCGCGTCGAACTCCTCGCGGGCCCACTCCAGCTTGCCCTGCCGGTCCAGCTCCTTCTCCAGCGCGTCCCGCAGGTCGACCAGGAGTTCGACGTCAAGCGCCGCGTACCGGAGCCAGGGTTCGGGCAGAGGCCGGGTCGACCAGTCGACCGCGGAGTGGCCCTTCTCGAGTACGAAACCGAGCACGCCCTCGACCATCGCGCCCAGGCCGACCCGGGGGAATCCGGCCAGCCGTCCGGCGAGTTCGGTGTCGAACAGGTGGGTGGGGATCATGCCTATCTCGCGGAGACAGGGCAGATCCTGGGTGGCGGCGTGCAGGACCCACTCCACGCCGTCGAGCGCCTCGCCCAGGCCCGAGAGGTCGGGGCAGGCGACGGGGTCGATGAGCGCGGTACCGGCGCCCTCGCGACGCAGCTGCACCAGATAGGCGCGCTGTCCGTAGCGGTAACCGGACGCGCGTTCGGCGTCGACGGCGACCGGGCCGGTGCCGGCGGCGAAGGCCGCGATCACCTCGGCGAGCGCGTTGTCGTCGGTGACGACAGGCGGAATTCCGTCACGGGGTTCGAGGAGGGGGATCGGCGCCGGAGCCTCAGAAGATCCGTTGTCGTCCGGAGGGGCGCCTCCGGTGGTTCGCAGTGAGCTGTCTGCTGCGGTCTCTTGGGCTTCGGTCACCTGTCAAGGGTATCTGTGTATGGACGGCGCCCGCCGACGGAACGTTCCGTCGACGGGCGCCTTGGGGTCGTAAACCGGTCACGTGTCACACGTGTCAGTGAATTATGTCGGTCATCTCGGTCGGTGATCAGTGATCAGTGGATGATCCCGGTCCGCAGAGCCACCGCGACCATCCCGGCGCGGTCGCCCGTGCCGAGCTTGCGGGCGATACGGGCGAGGTGGCTCTTGACGGTCAGTGCGGACAGGCCCATCGAGACGCCGATCGCCTTGTTCGACTGGCCCTCGGCGACCAGTCGCAGGACCTCGACCTCGCGGCCGGACAGTTCGCGGTAGCCGCCCGGGTGGCTCGGGGCACCCGGGGGGCGGCGGTGCATACGGGCGCCGGCACCGATGGGGGTGGCGCCGGGCCGGCCGGGGAGGCCGACGTTGTTGCGGGTACCGGTGACGACGTAACCCTTCACTCCGCCCGCGAGGGCGTTGCGCACGGCTCCGATGTCGTCGGCGGCGGACAGGGCCAGGCCGTTGGGCCAGCCCGCGGCACGGGTCTCGGACAGCAGGGTGAGCCCGCTGCCGTCGGGCAGGTGGACGTCGGCGACGCAGATGTCGCGGGGGTTGCCGATGCGGGGACGAGCCTCCGCGATGGACGAGGCCTCGATCACATCGCGCACACCGAGCGCCCACAGATGGCGGGTGACGGTGGAACGGACGCGGGGGTCGGCCACGACCACCATGGCGGTCGGCTTGTTCGGGCGGTAGGCGACCAGGCTTGCGGGCTGCTCAAGAAGAACGGACACCAGGCCTCCTGGAGTGCGGTGCTTTCAAGGTCACAGAGGTCTTCGGCATCAAACCTGTGCTCCTTTAGAGAAAGATCACGATCTGGTGAGTAACAATCCGTGCAATTCGGACACGCGATCGATCATCCGAAGATCGAACGGTTTCGCTCTGCGTCGATACGCGGCCGAAAGTGGCCGTATCGACAAAGAGCTACTAAAGGAACGCGTGGCGAGGCATGAAAACGGCGAACGGCCTTGCGGTCCCCGCACGGGGACCGCAAGGCCGTTCGCCGTTCAGTGCGAGCCAGGGGCAGAGCCCTCTAACGGGACTGGGGGCCCCGCCGCTGCGGCAGCGTCACCACCGACGCGTCTCCGGGGCCGGCCGGCGGCAGGCCCGCGATCTGGGCGAGCAGGTCGCACCAGGACGCCAGATGGGACGCGGTGTCCGGGACCCCGCCGAGGCTCTCCCGGGGCGTCCAGGAGGCGCGGATCTCGATCTGCGAGGCGGCCGGCCGCTCCGACATCCCACCGAAGTAGTGCGAACTCGCGCGCGTGACCGTGCCACTGGCCTCGCCGTACGACAGCCCGCGCGCCTGGAGCGCCCCAGTCAGCCAGGACCAGCACACGTCCGGCAGCAGCGGGTCGGCGGCCATCTCCGGCTCCAGTTCGGCGCGCACCAGTGTCACCAGCCGGAACGAGCCCTGCCAGGCGTCGTGCCCGGCCGGGTCGTGCAGCAGGACGAGCCGGCCGTCGGCCAGGTCCTCCTCGCCGTCTACGACGGCAGCCTCCAGGGCGTATGCGAACGGCGCCAGACGCTGGGGCGCCCGCGTCGGCTCGATCTCGATCTGCGGCCTCAGCCGCGCGGACCGCAACGCGTCGACGGCGGCCCGGAAGGGCAACGGTGCCGTGTCCGCATCCAGGTCCCCCTCCTTCGCGTCGTCCATTTCGCCAGCGCCGTCCGACAGTCGTCCCTGTGCCGCAGCCATGCGGGGAAGATTAAGGGGAACGGAGCCCCCGCGCGGGGAGAGACACCCGTGGGACGGACCACAGTCGGGCAAGAGCCGTCGGCAGGGCTGTTCGCGGGACTGTCGGTGGGGCGTGCGAGACTTCTGGTCGTGAGCGCGAACCAGAGCCCCGCGGGCCAGCAGCCGACAGCGACGTCCGCCGCCGTCAAGAACGACGCCGTGCAGGATTCCGCCTTCCTGAAGGCGTGCAGACGCGAGCCGGTGCCGCACACGCCCGTGTGGTTCATGCGTCAGGCCGGGCGCTCCCTGCCCGAGTACCGCAAGGTCCGCGAGGGCATCCCGATGCTGGAGTCCTGCACCCGCCCCGAGCTGGTCACCGAGATCACCCTCCAGCCGGTGCGCAGGCACAACGTGGACGCGGCGATCTACTTCAGCGACATCGTCGTCCCGCTCAAGGCCATCGGTGTCGACCTCGACATCAAGCCCGGCGTCGGCCCGGTCGTCGAGAAGCCGATCCGCACCCGCGCGGACCTCGCCCAGCTCCGCGACCTCACCCCCGAGGACGTCCCGTACGTCACCGAGGCCATCGGCCTGCTCACCCGCGAGCTCGGCGCCACCCCGCTCATCGGCTTCGCCGGTGCGCCCTTCACCCTCGCCAGCTACCTCGTCGAGGGCGGCCCGTCCCGGACGTACGAGAACGCCAAGGCGATCATGTACGGCGATCCGCAGCTCTGGGCCGACCTCCTCGACCGGCTCGCCGACATCACGGCGGCCTTCCTCAAGGTCCAGATCGAGGCCGGCGCCGCCGCCGTCCAGCTGTTCGACTCCTGGGCCGGCGCCCTCGCCCAGGCCGACTACCGCCGCTCGGTGCTCCCCGCCTCCCAGAAGGTCTTCAAGGCGGTCGAGGGGTACGGCGTGCCGCGCATCCACTTCGGTGTCGGCACCGGTGAGCTCCTCACCCCGATGAGCGAGGCCGGCGTGGATGTCATGGGCGTCGACTGGCGCGTCCCGCTCGACGAGGCCGCCCGCCGCGTCGGCCCCGGCAAGGCGCTCCAGGGCAACCTCGACCCGACGGTCCTGTTCGCCTCCACGGAGGCCGTCGAGGCGAAGACCCGCGAGGTCCTCGACTCCGCGAAGGGCCTTGAGGGCCACATCTTCAACCTCGGCCACGGCGTCATGCCGAACACACCCCCGGAGGCGCTGACCCGCCTCGTGGAGTACGTCCACACGAGCACCGCCCGCTGAGCCGGGGGGCCTGTCAGAAGGCGAACAGCGCCATGGCCGGCAGCAGCAGGAGCAGTTGCAGCCACACGAGCCATCGTCGGGGCAGGCCCAACGCCAGCAGGCCGAGAAGTCCGGAGGCGGCGAAGAGGGCCAGCCCCAGCGGCCAGTGGGTGGTCCAGTCGGCGCCGGAATGGGCGTACTGGTCCGCGCAGTAGAGCCAGACCAGGGCGGCGAGCACGAAGGAGACGGGGAGCAGGGCGAGCCCGTAGCCGGCCCGGACCCGTAGGCGGCGGCTTTCCTGCGCTGACCGCGTACGAGGGGCGGCGACAGGGTCGCTGGTGTTCACATCTGTCCTGTCCTGGTGGCTGGGGTTTGCCGGGTCGCGTCAGGAGCCGCGCTGGGCACGTTCCAAGGCCAGAGCGGCGGACCGGCGCTTCGGCTGTGACGGGTCCGGGAGCTGGCCCGCGCCCTGGCCGGGCCGCTGGTTCCAGTCCAGGATGCGGCTGCCGATCGTACTCAGTCCCGCGCTGCCGGGCGGGACATCGATGGAGAACAGCGCCTCGTAGGGCCGCTCGTCGTCGCCTCCCCATCGCACCACGCCGTCGCACACGGCGAGGATGTCCCGGATGACGGCCAGTTGAGGCGTGAAGAAGCCCCCGGACGAGCCCTCCGGGTACCAGCCGCTACGGATCGCGACCGCGGTCCCCGATGCCTGGTTGCTCAGCGGGGAGGAGAGGCTGGTACCGCCCAGCTTCCGGAAGCCCACCACGTCACCGGCCCGCAGGGCGTCGATCTCGTAGTGGAAACGGCGCACCACGTAGAGGAGGACCGCGGCGACGTCCCCGGTGCGTACCTCCACCGAGAGATCGCTGCCGTTGACGGCTCTGGACCAGATGGTGCCGCCGTCGTTCGCCTTCGCCTCCGTCGCCCAGCCGTTGGCGCTGAGCGGGGTCTTCTTCGGCGTCGGGTCTTCGTCGGTCGGTGTGGACGGCCGGGTGGGTTTGACCGTCCTGCCCTTGCCGGCGGCCATCGCCGGGAGCTGCCCCGCCCAGCCGGACAGGGCCGTACCGGCCAGCACTCCGGTACCGGCCGTCAGCACGGACCGGCGGGTCGGGCGCCGGGTGGTCTTCTTTGCGTTCCCATGCTGTTCGGACATCGGATCTCCAGAATCTCCAGTCATTTCCGCGCTCTTCTCCGCTCGCTGGGCATGGGTCACAGATTTCGGGCAGGCGCGTTGTACTTCTCGAACGTCTGGTAGACGCTCAAATTCTGGACCCCGTACTCCGCCGCGTCGCCGCCTGTGCCGTTGTAGCGTGCGAGGACAGCCTGTGTTTCCGGGTCCGTGTAATCAAGGCCGGGAATGCGCTGGCCGATGGAATGCGCATCGGAGATATGGACGAGTGCCACGGTGGTGATGTTGTACTCGTTGTTCGTGTACAGGTTGTTCCAGACGGTTTCCATCGTGTGCCAGTCCGACGCGTTGAGCGTCGCCTCGTCGGTGATTCCCGCCGAGGAGCAATAATTCCGGGCACTGATCGCGGTGGCGGCGAAAATCTGGCCCAGTCCCGCACTGGCGTCGTCCCTGGCACCGACCGGCATTTCCGGGACCGGAGTGATGGCCTGCTGCCAGGCGGGCATGTTGTTCCAGGCCTCCATCTGCTCCATATAGCTGTAGTACTCCTGGACAAGGGCGTTCGCGGCATCGTCCAGATAGGTGTACTTCCGGTATTCCCAGAAGATCGGCACCTGGATGAGGGACTTGCGCATTTTCAGCGAGCGGGCGAGTCCGGTGATGTAGGAGTCGTACTGGAGGACGACGTTCAGGGCGTCCTCCGTCGAATGATTGGTGTACCAGGTCGTCTCGTCCACGCCCAGGGACTGCATGGTCGCCCGGATGTCGGCCAGCAGTGCGTCACGGTTCGCCGTGTCGAAGGCGACGTCCAGTTTCTGGGAGGGGACCGGATCGAAGGTGTTCTGTCCGCTGTCCCGGCCGGAGGAGATGTCGTTGTCGATCTGGATGGCGCCGGTTCCCGACCCGACCGAGATCGTGGAGATCTGGTCGAATGCCCAGTCCTCCGGCATCGGGAAGCCGAGATTTCCGCTGAACCCGGTCGACATGTCCGATACGAAACTCGCGGAGGTCACACCGGAGGCGGCGACTCGGCTGCAGATGTTTCTCGGGCCGTAGACGCCGATCTTGTAGCCGGCCTCATACTCGTCGAAACGCTGCTGGATTCCCTGGAAATGCGGAATGATGTTGCTGGTGACATCGGCGTCGAGCGCGTCGTAGTCCACCGCGAAGTAGATGCGCGTGCCCCTCTGGAAACCGTAGCCCTGGGCCGCGTCGATGGCGGCCGACGCGTCCGCCACCCCCTGGTCGTGGTTGAAGTAGCTGACCGAGCCGCCGTAGGTCTGGTAGATCGGGAACACCCGCAGGCCGGCGCCGGCGATGGTGTCCAACTCCCCGGGCTGGATCTTCTTGTTGAGGGTCGTGCCCGCGACATTGGTCAGGTATCTGCCGACGATCGAGTACCCGGACGCCTTGAGCGCTGCCGCGCGGTCGGCGGTGACCTCGGTGACGCAGTCGCAGGCGGTGCCCGAGCGGCTCGGATCCCCGGTGCTGACCAGCAGGGAGGCCCACGTCTGGAAGTTTCCGGTGCCGGTGACGGGAAGGCGCACAAAACTCTGGAAGTCCGCGACCGCGTCGGCCAGATCCGATCCGAAGGTACTGGTGAACACCGCACCCGAGCGCTTGTTGAAGACCATGGCGGCGGAGAAGAGCTGAACGAAGGTGCCACTCGAACCGACCGACAGGGTGTTGGCTTTCAGACCGGCCTGCGTGCCCGGACCGAATACGCCGTTCGCCGTGGCGTCGTCGAAGCCGATGGCGAACTGGATCGCGTACATCAGCGCCTTCTGGACGTCCCGGGAGAAATAGCCGTCGCAGGGGATGACGAAGAAATTCGCGTGGTTGATGTAACTCGCGTTCATCCACTGCTGGATCGAGCGCACCTGGTCGCTGCCGCCGCTGATGAGGACATAGGGGTCCATGGTCAGCAGCGCTTTGAAGACCTTGGGTGTGACACCGTCCCCGGGGAAAACACCAGCGACACCCATGTTGGTCTTCAGTTCGGTCACACTGGAGCCGGTCGTCGCGTCGTACGACCCGGATATTTCGCTGCCGTCGTAGCCCTTGCAATAGAGGCCGGACTGGACGATGCGATTGATGTTGGCGTTCTCGTTCGTCCCGTCGACGACCGGATAGAGCGAGGTGAGTGTGCTGAGCGTGGTCGGGCCGAAGCTGTCGGACAGGGCGGTGATGCCCAGCTCGTACTGGAGAGCCCGGGTCAGCGCGTACATGATGTCCCAGCCGGTTGTGCCGTCCTCGGCGACCGTGGGTATTCCGGAGACCCCCGCATAAGTGGTGTTGATGAATTTCTGCGCCTGCAGCACCATGGCGTCCATCGGCGTCTTTCCCCCGGTCCCGGCGAAGAGTCCTGGCCTTTCCTGAATCGGATCCTCGCAGATCCGGCGAGCGTTGATGCGCGCCGGTCCAGGAAATTTGCCCTATCTAGAGACTTTCGAAATGCCCGAGTTGTTGAGCATCGGGGAAGTTTTTCGGATTTCGGTACGGGGGAATCTCGCGCATCCCGAAGGGAAACGTGAGGTGAGCCACAGATATGCTGTGGATATTCTGTGCGTTGGTTGTTTCCTACTGGCCCGGCCGTGCCCGCCTGCCCCAGAGAAGGCCACGCGGTTCCGGGGGCGGCGGTGTGCCTGGGCGTAGTGGCCAGGCAAGCAGCATCCCCGCGAGGAACCCGACGACATGGGCGGCGTACGCGACGGTGCCGGCCTCGGTGACCCCCTCGCCGGACGAGTACACCGCCTGCAGCCCGAACCAGAAGCCCAGCACCAGCCAGGCCGGCAGTCGCAGCGGCAGGAAGACGAGGAAGGGCACCAGCACCCAGACCCTGGCCTTCGGGAACAGCACCAGATAGGCGCCGAGCACCCCGGCGATCGCCCCGGAGGCGCCGATCAGGGGGTCGGACGAGTCGGCGTTGACGAGCGCGAAACCGTACGACGCCGCATAGCCGCAGGCGACGTAGAAGAGCGCGTAGCGCACGTGTCCGAGGCGGTCCTCGATGTTGTTGCCGAAGATCAGCAGGAACAGCATGTTGCCCAGCAGGTGCAGCCAGCCGCCGTGCAGGAACATCGCCGTGAGCACGGACAGCGCGGGGGACTTGTCGTAGCCCGGCGGGCCGATCACACAGCCCGGCCCCGTCCTGCCGATCCCGACCTCGCCCGTCGGCACCATCCGCGGCAGCTCGTGGTGGATCAACTCCTGGGGCACGGCGGCGTAGTGGTCCAGGAAGGCCTGGAGATGGCACAGCTGAGCCAGACCGCTCTCCCCCGTCACCGAGCCCGCTGTGCCGGGCATGGCGAGGAACACGAGAACGTTGGCGGCGATGAGCGCGTACGTGACCCAGGGGGTGCGGCTTGCCGGGTTCACGTCATGGACGGGGATGACCACAAGGAAGTACTGCCCCCGATGCGTCCCGCGAACCGGTGAACGCGGCTGTCCGTGTGTCCGTATCTGTCCTCGACGTCCGCGGCACGACGAAGGCGGGTCGCGGGGACGACGTGAGGAACAGGCGATGAACGACCGAGTTACTCCTCCGATGCAGTCGGTACAGGCTCTGCCGAACGGAGAGGCCGAACTCGCACTGGTGGTCCACCTGCCCTGGGAGGACGTGGCCCGGCTCGGCCAGGAGGCGGGGCGGCTGGCGACGCAGATGCAGCGGCCGGTGTCGCTCGACGAGGCGGTGAGTCACCGGTTGCGGTCCAGTGGGCTGGGCGCCCACGCGAAGCCGGCCCAGGCTCAGCAGGCCCCCTCCGTTTCCGCGTCGGCGTCCGTGTCGGCGTTGCCGTCCCGGCCGCCGGGGGAGCAGGCTCGGCAGGCTATCGATCGGATCAACGGGACCGCGTAGCGCCCTAGGGGTGCCGGTCGATCGCTGGGCGCGGGTGCGTCGTGGCTGGTCGCGCAGTTCCCCGCGCCCCTCCAGGGCGCTCCTGTCAGCCGGTGTTTTTCCGTACCGCTGATGTTGCCTTTCTGGCCGCTACCAGTACGGGGTCCCAGACCGGGGAGAACGGTGGGGCGTAGCCCAGGTCCAGGGCTGTCATCTGTTCCACCGTCATGCCCGCCGTGAGGGCCACCGCCGCGATGTCGACCCGCTTCGCCGCGCCCTCCCGGCCGACGATCTGGACGCCCAGGAGACGGCCTGTGCGCTGTTCGGCGAGCATTTTCACCGTCATCAGGGCCGCCCCGGGGTAGTAGCCCGCGCGGCTCGTCGACTCGATGGTGACCGTGACGTAGCGCAGGCCCGCCCGGTCCGCGTCCTTCTCGCGCAGGCCGGTGCGGGCGATCTCGAGGTCGCACACCTTGCTCACGGCGGTGCCGACGACACCGGGGAAGGTGGCGTAGCCGCCGCCCGCGTTCGCGCCGATGACCTGGCCGTGCTTGTTGGCGTGCGTGCCCAGGGGGATGTGCCGTTGCCGGCCGGAGACGAGGTCCAGGACCTCCACGCAGTCGCCGCCCGCCCAGATGTTCTCGTGGCCGCGCACCCGCATCGCCAGGTCGGTGAGGAGGCCGCCGTGGTCGCCCACGGGGAGTCCCGAAGTGCGGGCGAGCGTCGTCTCGGGGCGGACGCCGATACCGAGCACGACCACGTCCGCCGGGTACTCGGCGTCCTCGGTGGCGACCGCGCGCACCCGGCCGTCGTCGCCGGTGAGGAACTTGGTGACCTCGGCGTTGTTCACCATGGTGATGCCCAGGCCCTCCATCGCCTTGTGCACCAGGCGGCCCATGTCCGGGTCGAGGGTGGCCATCGGTTCGTCGCTGCGGTTGACGACCGTCACCTCGTAGCCGTGCTTGATGAGCGCCTCGGCCATCTCCACGCCGATGTAACCCGCCCCGACCACGACCGCGCGGTGGCCCCTGGTGGTGGTCAGGGTGTCCAGAAGCGCCTGGCCGTCGTCCAGGGTCTGTACGCCGTGTACGCCGGGGGCGTCGACGCCCGGCAGGGAGGGGCGGATCGGGCGGGCACCCGTGGCGATCACCAGTTTGTCGTACGACGTCCATGACTCGACGCCCGTCTCGAGGTCACGCGCGCGTACCCGGCCACCCGAGACGTCGATCTCCGTGACCTCCGTACGCATGCGCAGGTCGATGTCGCGGGCCCGGTGCTCCTCCGCCGAGCGGGCGATCAGCTGGTCCCGGTCCGGGACGTCGCCGCTCACCCAGTAGGGGATGCCGCACGCCGAGTAGGAGGTGAAGTTGCCGCGTTCGAACGCCACGATCTCCAGCTCGCCGGGGCCCTTCTGCCGGCGGGCCTGCGACGCGGCGGACATGCCCGCCGCGTCGCCGCCGATCACCACCAGACGCTCGGTCCCACGGTTCGGGTCGTTCGTACGGCCGTCGCTCATGCTCATACGAACACGCTACGGGGACCCGGCCTTTCAGTCCTGGCCCGGGCCCTTCGGCTGCGCCGGGGCAGCCGTCGGGGCGGCCTCGGTGGCCGCGCGCTGTCGCCGGGCGCGGTCGAGACGCAGCCAGACGAACACCAGCAGGGCCGCCAGCGCCGCGAACGGCAGGATCGCGGCGAGGGTCACCACGATCCAGCGCAGCATCGTCACGAAGGCGCTCCAGCCGCCCGCGAGGGCGTCCAGGAAGCCCGGGTCGTCGTCCTCGTCGTCGGACACCTTGGCCGGGTTCTCGGACAGGGAGAGATTGATCGTGGCCAGCGAGGTGCGGTCCTTCAGGGATGCCTGGCGGGCGAGCAGCGACTCCAGATCGGCCTGACGGCGGCTCAACTCGCCCTCGAGGGTGACCACATCGGAGAGCTTCGTGGCCTTGTCCATCAGCTCGCGGATGCGGTTCACACTGGCGCGCTGCGTGGTGATGCGGCTGTCCACGTCGACGACCTGCTCGGTGACGTCCTTCGCCTCCGCCTCGCGGTGCAGGAGCTTGCCGGTGCCCTCCAGATCCTTGAGGACCTCCTCGTACTTGCCGACGGGCACCCGCAGAACGACGTCGGTGCTTTCGCTGCCCGCCTCGCTCCCCCCGTTGTCCCCGTTCTCTTCGCCCTCCTCGAGGGTCGTCGTCTCGCTGCCGACATAGCCGCCCGCGTTCTCCGCCGTGGCGCGCACCTTGGCCAGGGCCTTGGACACGTCCTTGACCTGCACGGAGACGGACACGGTACGGATGATGTGCGGGCCGGTGGCCGCCTGGGGCGCCGCGCTGGCCTGGGCGCCGCTGCCCTTGCCGCCGCCCGGCTTGCTTTCCGCCCCGGCCTGCTCCTCCAGCGCGCCGGAGGCGGCCCCGTCCTTTGCGGCGGCGCCCGAGTCGTTGCTCGCGCTGGAGTCGGCACCGGCGCTGCAGCCGGTGAGGGCGAGGGATGCGGCGAAAAGGACGCCCGCCATGACCTGGACGGGACGTGTACGGCGTATGCGCACGGTGTTCATGTGGTGGATTCCCCCCGAGGGCTGTCGTTGGACCGTCCTGGGCTGTCCAGGACCGTCGTGTTGCACGACTGACGCTCCTTCGACGCCCGAAGGGGCTCGGACGTTGGCCGGTTACGGTTCCGATGAGGTCACGGTCGGAACTCGCGCCGGACACTTCGGGCGGCGTGCGCCGACAGGAGTGTCAGAGGGGTCTGAGAAGGTGGGTCGCATGAGCGCAGTGGAGGCCCGTGCGGGTGCCGGGCATGTCGTCGTCATCGGGGGTGGGATCGCGGGTCTGGCCGCCGCCCACCGGCTGCTGGACCGGGGCGTGAGAGTCACCGTCCTGGAGGCGTCCGACCGCGTCGGCGGCAAGCTGCTGCCCGGCGAGATCGCGGGCGCGCGCGTCGATCTCGGCGCCGAGTCGATGCTCGCCCGCAGACCCGAAGCCATCGCGCTGGCCCGCGAGGTGGGCCTCGACGACCGACTCCAGCCGCCCGCCACCTCCACGGCCTCGATCTGGACCCGGGGCGCCCTGCGACCCATGCCCAAGGGGCACGTCATGGGCGTCCCCGGCAGCGCCTCGGCCCTGGCCGGTGTCCTCTCCGACGAGGGGCTGGCCCGGATCGAGCGCGACACCGACCTGCCGCGCACAGAGGTCGGTGACGATGTGGCGGTGGGGGAGTTCGTCGCCGCGCGCCTCGGCCGCGAGGTCGTCGACCGGCTGGTGGAACCGCTGCTGGGCGGGGTGTACGCGGGCGACGCGTACCGCATCTCGATGCGCTCGGCCGTACCCCAGCTCTTCGAGGTGGCCAAGAAGCACGCGTCCCTGACGGAAGGGGTGCGCGGCATCCAGGCCCGGATGGCCGTCGCCCCCCAGCAGGGCGGGCCGGTCTTCATGGGCATCCGGGGAGGAGTGGGCCAACTCCCGCTCGCCGTCGCGGAGTCGGTGCGCGCGCGGGGCGGTGAGATCGTCACCGGGGCGCCCGTGAGTGAGCTGCGCCGGACGGCCGGAAGCGCGGCGGCGTGGCGGGTCGTCGCCGGGGAACGGGTGCTCGACGCCGACGGGGTGGTCGTCGCCGTACCGACCCCGGTGGCCGCCGGACTGCTGCGCGCCGAGGCACCGGCCGCCGCGGCCGAGCTCGCGGGCGTGGAGTACGCGTCGATGGCCCTGATCACCCTGGCCTACCGCCGCGCCGACGTCAGCCTTCCCGAGGGCAGCGGCTTCCTGGTGCCGCCGGTCGACGGACGCACCATCAAGGCGTCGACGTTCGCCTCCCAGAAATGGGGCTGGATCGCCGACGAGAACCCGGACCTGCTGGTCCTGCGGACCTCCGTGGGGCGGTACGCCGAGACGGAGATCCTCCAGCGCCCCGACGCCGACCTGGTCGAGGTCTCACGCCACGACCTCGAGGAGGCGACCGGACTGACGGCGGCCCCCGTCGAGACCCGCGTCACCCGCTGGGACGACGGGCTGCCCCAGTACCCGGTCGGCCACCACGCGCGCGTGGACCGCGTCCGCGAACACCTCGCCAAGCTCCCGGGCCTCGCGGTGTGCGGCGCCGCCTACGACGGGGTCGGCATCCCCGCCTGCATCGCGAGCGCGTACGCGGCGGTGGACGCGCTGGAACCACTGGAGGCGGGCCCGGTGCGAAGCGCGGCACACGGAGCGGGAGAATAGGCGCATGAGCGACGACGCCCCCACCACCGACGCGGCCCGCATCCCGAACAAGGGCAAGCTGGCCAAGGACCTCAACGAGGTCATCCGCTACACCCTGTGGTCCGTCTTCAAGCTGAAGGACGTCCTGCCCGAGGACCGCACGGGCTACGCCGACGAGGTCCAGGAGCTGTTCGACCAGCTCGCCGCGAAGGACGTGACGGTCCGCGGCACATACGACGTGTCCGGACTGCGCGCCGACGCCGACCTGATGATCTGGTGGCACGCCGAGACCGCGGACCAGCTCCAGGAGGCGTACAACCTCTTCCGCCGCACGAAGCTGGGCCGCGCCCTGGAGCCGGTGTGGTCGAACATGGCGCTGCACCGTCCCGCCGAGTTCAACCGCTCGCACATCCCGGCGTTCCTGGCCGACGAGACGCCCCGGAACTACGTCAGCGTCTACCCGTTCGTGCGCTCGTACGACTGGTACCTGCTGCCCGACGAGGACCGCCGCCGGATGCTCGCCGACCACGGCAAGATGGCCCGCGGCTATCCGGACGTGCGCGCCAACACGGTCGCCTCGTTCTCCCTCGGCGACTACGAGTGGCTGCTGGCCTTCGAGGCCGACGAGCTGTACCGCATCGTCGACCTCATGCGCCATCTGCGCGCCTCCGAGGCCCGTATGCACGTCCGGGAAGAGGTCCCGTTCTACACGGGGCGCCGCAAGTCGGTCGCCGAACTGGTCGAAGGGCTCGCCTGATCGGGGTGGCACTCCGAGTCGGCCCGGGGGTCCGGGGGCCCGCGGCGGAGCCGCTGATGTCACTGACCCGGGGGATGCGGTACGGGGCGCCGAAAGGACATCGGCGAGCTGGTCGCCGGTCTCGCCTGACGGCGGCCCGCGTCACGCGCCCTGGGCGGCCATCTCCTTCGGGGAACGGTCGGCCCGGGCCGCGGGCCGGGGTGCCGCGTGCGGGGCGCAGTCCGCGTTCCGGCGGGGCAGGCGGCCGTCCAGCAGATACGCGTCCAGGTGGTCGTTGACGCACCGGTTCGGGCCACCGGCGATGCCGTGGGTGCCCGCGCCCCGCTCGGTCACCAGGGCCGAGCCGGGCAGCCGGCGGCGCAGTTCGAGCGCGCCGGCGTAAGGCGTCGCCGCGTCCCGTTCTGCCGCCAGGATCAGCACTGGCGGCAGGTCGCCCGGCCCGGTCCGTACGTCGAGGGGCGTCTGCCGGGGCGCCGGCCAGTAGGCGCACGGCAGGTTCATCCAGGCGTTGTCCCACGTCTCGAACGGTGCCGTGCGCGCCAGCAGCGTGTTGTCCCGGTCCCAGACCTGCCAACTCGTCGGCCAGGGCGCGTCGTTGCACTCGACCGCCGTGTAGACCGCGTTGCCGTTCTCCGACTCGACGGCCGCCTCCATCACCGGCGCCGCCTGGTCGATCAGCGGCTGCGGATCACCCTTGAGGTAGGCGGCCAGGGCGTGGGCGCGGTGCGGCCAGTAGTCGTCGTAGTACCCGGCCTGCAGGAACGCGCCCTGCAACTGGCCCGGGCCCACCTTCCCGCCGGCCGGCTCGGTGGCGAGCCGCGCCGCCGCCTTCTCGTAGCTCCGCTGCACCGCCCCAGGCGTGGCGCCCAGTCCGTACACGTCGTCGTGGCGCGCGACCCACGTCCGGAAGTCGGCCCAGCGGCTCTCGAACGCGGCCGACTGGTCGAGGTTGTTGCGGTACCAGATCCCGCTCGGGTCCGGGTTCACCGCCGAGTCGAACACCATCCGCCGTACGTGCGAGGGGAACAGGGTCGCGTACAGCGCCCCGAAGTAGGTGCCGTAGGAGGCGCCCATGAAGGTCAGCCGGTCCTCGCCGAGCGCGGCGCGCAGGACGTCCAGGTCACGGGCGTTGTTGAGCGAGTGGTAGTGGCGCAGCGCCTCGCCCGAGCGCTCGGCGCACCCGCGCGCGTACGCCTTCGCCTCGGCGACCCGCTCCATCTTGTACGACTGGGAGGGGTGCACCGGTGCCTGGGTGGGCCCCTTGAAGAAGTGCTTCGGGTCCTTGCAGGACAGCGGCGCCGACCGGGCGACCCCGCGCGGGGCGTACCCCACCAGGTCGTACGCCCCCGCGATGCGCTTCCACTCCGGGATGACGCCGATCATCGGGAAGAACATGCCGGAGGCGCCGGGGCCGCCCGGGTTGTAGACGAGGGCGCCCTGGTGGGGCACCTTGTGCTCGGGGTCGCGCGGGTCCTTGCCGGTCGCCGGGGTCCGGCTGACGGTGAGCTTGATCTGCTTGCCGTCGGGGTGCGCGTAGTCGAGCGGCACGGTGACGGTGCCGCAGCGCACGCTGTCGGGCAGTTCCTCCTCCGCCGCGCACTTCCCGAACCGGATACCGGCCGCCCCGGCCCGCGCGGCGGCCAGCACGGAACCCCGGAACTCCGCCGAGCCGGGGCCTCCCGGGCGGTCGGGCAGGCCCGGGGCGCTGTCCGCCGGGGCGGCGGCCAGAGTGGTCAGCAGCAAGGACCCGGCAGCCGAGTAGAGGGCGGCAGCTCGCATCGCGTATCCCTTCGGTGGCAACAGAAGGGATGTTTCGGGCGAGGATCGGCGAAGGCAAGCACCGGTCGCCCGTGTCGCCGTGAGCACTCCTGTGCGCCCCCACACACTCCCGGGGCGCCGGGAACAGGGGCGCGGTTCAGCGCAGCCGTTCGCGCGGGGTGTGCTGCGTCTCCCGGTGCGCGAAGGCCGCGCGCAGGTCGGGCTCGTCGACCGCGCGGACGCCGAGCACGGCGACGGAGGTGAGGTACGTCCGTTCGTCGCCGGCGCCGTGGGGCCCGGTGGTCCTGGTCCGCCGGGTCAGGGCGGTGAGGAGTCGCTGCCCGGCCGGTGACGCCCAGCGTGAGTACGGGTGGACCTCGATACGGGCGACGGCGAGGCAGCTCAGGGTGAGGACGAGGGGGAGCGCGAACCAGAGGGCGACCAGGTCGCGCGGCACGGTGTCCCGCCCCGGCACCAGCAGGGCCACCGCGCCCAGCGCGAGGACGGCCAGCGCTGCGGACCGCACCTGGCGGACGGCGAAGGCGATCCCGCGCCGTGCGCCGTCGGGTACGGCGAGCCCCGCGGCGACCAGCCGGTCCGCGAGCCCCCGGACGGCGTCCGCGCCGGCCGCGGCCGCCCGTACCGGAGCGATGCGTGACTGCCCCTCCGGCCCGATCGCGCCGATGACCGACCGCTCCATCTCGTCGCGCCCGCTGGGGTCCACGACGGTCGCCCAGCCGGTGTGGGCGAGCAGCAGCCGCCGCTGACGGGCCATCGACACCAGCGTGAGATCGGCGACCCGCGCCGGTCCACCGGACAGGAACGCGGCCTCGTACAGCGTCAGATCACGCCCGCGTCCGTTCGGGCCCGCGTCCGGGTCGGCGGCGGCCGCGCGTACGGCGGCCAGACACAGCCGGGTGCACGCCGTACCGGCGGCGATCCAGGCCAGCAGCAGGAGGAAGGACCAGAACATGCCGTTGTTCTATGCGAAGGGTGCCGGGAACGCCATGGGCTTTCAGGATATGGACGAGGTATGGCCGGTACGTGCCGTATCGCCGGTGGCCGGATCAGGACGGCGCGGGCTCCGTGAACTCCACGACCTCCCCGACCTCCGACGGCGGGACGGTCGCGGGCGGCGGCAGGGGATAGGTCGTCACCGGCGAGGGCGTCACCGGGACCGCCGACGCGGGGGCGGGCGTCGGGCCGGGCGGGGCCGGGGAGTTGGTGAGGGGCGGGGTGCTCGCGGCGGCCATGTCCTGGGCGAGGGCGTCGAAGTCGACGTATCCGGTGGCCTCCAGGACCTGGATGTGGTCGAGCACGGTCGTGTTCGCGTCGTCGGCGAGGGTGCGGACCAGGGAGTTGCGGGTGCTCGCACGGACCTGCGCGACGACGGAGAACACCTTGCCGTGTGCCATCCGCAGCAGGTTGGCGAACTCGCGGTCGAAGTCCTCGCCGTGAGCCGCGTCCATGGTGGTGAGCCACTGGCGCTGCTGCTCGCTCGGCTGGTTGGGCAGTTCGAAGCTCAGCCGGGTGGCGACGTCCCGGACCCGCTCGTCGAGGAAGGTGTGCCCCTCGATCAGATGACGGCCCGCGATCCGTACGGCCTCGGTGGTGCCGCGTTCCTGGGCCTGCTGACCTGCGGGCAGTTCCCACAGACCCGCCAGCCGGACCTTGGTGAGGAACTCGCGGTCGAGCGCCGACAGGGGACCGAACCGCGTCGACACGGTCTGGGCGTTGAGCACGTCCACACCGGTTCCGGAGCGGTCCGTGTACGACCAGACCGGAAAGATCAGCGCCACGAGGGTCGCCGCGAGACCCACGACGATGAGCCCGGTGCCGCCGAGGCCGGAACGTTGGATGGATCGCATGGTGCCTTGCCTCCTGTCGCGGCACCGCACGCTAATGCGCTTCGGGCACGGAGTTGGCATCGTACTGCGACCCCTACGCCGACCGCCGTACGCGAGGAGGCGGCAGCGGGAGGAGGGTACGGGCGCCGGATGGGGGAGCGCGCGCCCTGTGCACATCTCCTGAAACACTGACGAAACCGACGCCGAAGTGTGCTGTATTGAGCGGCACTGTTACTCCACGCACACTTCGCGTGGGTGATGGGGCGGGCGGGACGGCGGTACGCGGGGGGAGTGACGTTCGTCGCTCTGTGCCCCGGCGCGTCAGCGGCGCAGCAGGACGCGGCGGGTGGCCCGGGCCAGCCGGGCCGTGGGGCGCTGGGAGCGCGGAGCCGGTCCCGAGCGATCCAGCCACCACTCGCGCAGCCGCCGCCGGCCCTCCGCGTTCGCGGGGATCCCGGGCTGCCCGCCGAACAGCAGATGCGCGGCGAAGTCCAGCGCGTCGTGCCGGTAGCCGTCGGACATGGGGTGCCCGTGCGCGTACGCGAGGAACGCGGGCCGGTAGGCCGCCCCGAGGATCTCGGGCAGCTCCGGCGCGACCTTCGCCACGACGTCGGCCCGCTTCGCGCCGAGCGCCCGCGACTGCACCCCGAGCCGCACCCGGTCGAACCCCTCCGGCGCCGGGGTCCCCGCGACGAGCGCGGAGAGCAGCGCGGTCTGCTCCAGGGCGAGGCGCTGGCGGGCGTACGCGGAGCCGGAGGAGTCGTGCGAGGCGTCGTAAGAGTCGGACGCGTCGCCGGTGGTGGGCCTCTCCTCGGCCGGGTCCGGGGTCGCGGCCCGCTCCAGCGCTCCCCGGATCGCGCCCAACTCCCGCTCCAGCTCGCCCGGCTCGGGGAAGTTTTCGTCCCGCTCCAGCAGCACCCCGGGCGGGGTGACCCGGGAGGCGAGGTCGGTGAGGATGTCGAGAACGGCGTCCGGGACGGGGTGGGCGTGGCTGTCGTGCCAGACGCCGTCCCGCTCGAATCCGCCCGCGACATGGACGTACGCGATGGCCTCGACGGGCAGCTCGGCCAGCGCCTTCGCCGGATCCTCGCCCCGGTTGACGTGGTTGGTGTGCAGGTTGGCGACGTCGATGAGCAGGCGTACGCCGGTCCGGTCGGCCAGTTCGTACAGGAACTGGCCCTCGGTCAGCTCGTCGCCCGGCCAGGCGATGAGCGCGGCGATGTTCTCGACGGCGAGCGGCACCGGCAGCGACGCCTGGGCGATGCGGACGTTCTCGCACAGCACGTCGAGGGCGTCCCGGGTGCGGGGCACGGGCAGCAGGTGCCCGGCCTCCAGCAGCGGGGAGGCGGTCAGCGGACCGCCCGCCCGGACGAACGCGATGTGCTCGGTGACCAGCGGTGAGGCCAGTGCCTCGGCCCGCTCGGCGAGCGCGGTGAGCCGGTCCTCGGCGGGCCGGTCGGCACCGCCGAGGCCCAGCGAGACACCGTGCGGGACCACGGTCACCCCGCGCTCGCGCAGCCGCAGCAGCGACTCGGGGAGATGCCCCGGGCAGAGGTTCTCGGCCACGGCCTCGACCCAGTCGATGCCCGGCATGGCCTCCACGGCGTCCGCGATCTCCGGACGCCACCCGATGCCCGTACCCAGTCGCCCGAGCCGCCTCGGGCGCTGCCGTCGCTGCTGCTGTTGCTTCATCGTGTCTCGCCTTCTGAGACCTTCTCGGTCCACGGAGTGATGGCCCGTGTCCCCGGGGCCGAACCCCTTCAGGGAGACGTTCAGAGCAACATTTGAGCTTTCGCTCCGTCCGCCCGCCCTTCCGCCGCTTCCCGGCCGGCTACTGCTGGCCCTGGACGACGGTATTGGGGTCCTTCGCCTCCGGTCGGTTGGTGTTGACCACGCCCGGTGCCCCCGGTGACGGCTTCGACGTCCCCACGACATTGCCGGTCGGCTCCACCGCGGGTGCGTTGGGCGGCACCACTCCGGGGACGGGCGGCGGCGGACCGGTCGGGCTGGCGCTCGGTCCGGCGGCGCCCTCGGCGATGGTCTCGAAGTCGATCAGGCCGGTCTTCTCCAGGATCGTGATGTGGTCGAGCACGGTCTGGTTGGTGTCCGAGCACAACTGGCGCACCAGCGAGTTGCGGGTGTTGTTCCGTACCGTCGCGATGTCCGGGAAGATCTTGCCGTGCGCGGTCCGCAGGAGGTTCGCCCAGACCTTGTCGTAGTCCGCGGCCGAGGCTGCCGTCATCTGGTCCAGGAAGCCCTGTTGCTGTGCGTTCGGCTGGCTGGGCAGCGGGACGTTGAGCTGCGCGGAGATGGTCCGCGCCCGCTTGTCGAGGTCGTTGTGGCCCACGATCAGGTGGTTCGCCGCCTCTTTGACGGCCGGATTCGTGGAGCGCTGCATCGCCTGCTGGCCTGCGGGCAGCTCCCAGAGTCCGGCAAGGCGCACGCGCACGATCAGGCTGCGGTCGAGTGCGGTCAGCGGCCCCCACTGCGTGTTCCACGTCTCACCGGTGACCACGGCCGCTTTCGCGGCGTCGTCGCGATGGGGGTACGAGTAGACGACGGGGTACGCCAGCGCGCCGATCGTGCCTGCGATCGCCAGGCCGACGAGGATCGAGCCGTTCATGCGGGGCAAAGAAGCCTCCCGGGGAAAACCAACTGGTCGTTGGGGACTGTCACTTGGCCAGTGAGGGAGATACGTGCGGCGTATCGGGATGTTCGGACGGGCGGACCGGGGTCAGGGCCTCGGCCCGCGTTGCCGACACGTGTCAGATCGTGCCGTTGGCGATGCCGTCGAAGTCGACCTGGCCGGTCTTCTCCAGCATCGTGATGTGGTCGAGCACGGTCTGGTTGGTGTCCGAAGCCAGCTGCCGCACGAGGGTGTTGCGGGTGTTGTTCCGTACGACCCCGATGGTCGGGAAGATCTTGCCGTGCGCGGACCGCAGGAGGTTCGCCCAGGTCCGGTCGAACGCCTCGCCGTCCTGAGCCGCGTCCATCTGTGCCAGGAAGCCCTGTTGCTGCTCGTTCGGCTGGTTGGGCAGTTCCACACCGAGCTGGGACGCCACGGTCCGCACCCGTTCGTCGAGGTCGGCATGGCCCGTCAGCAGGTGGTCCGCCGCGTCCTTGACGGCGGGGCTCTTCGAACGTGCCATCGCCTTCTCGGCCGCGGGCAGCTCCCACAGTCCGGCCAGCCGCACGCGCACGATCAGGTCGCGGTCGTTGGCGGTCAGCGGACCCCACTGGGTGTTCACCGTGGCGGCGGCCACATTCGCCACTCCGGTGCCGGAGCGGTCGTTGTACGACCACACAGGGAACGAGAGCGCGGCGATGGTGGTGGTCAAGGCCGCGATGACGAGGGCCGAGTGGTTGAAGCGCGGCAAAGGAGCCTCCCGGGTGAACCAACTGGTCGTTGGGCATGTGGTGCATGGCCAGCGACAGGAGGTACGCGCGGGAACCCGATGATGTTCAACGAAGATGTTTGAACCCTGTGCGGCCCAGGGGACGATGGTCCGCGACCACCGTCGCCGAACCGGGCGCGATCTCCGTGAAACCGGCATCTCGGACCAACGGGAGGTCACCGGAGGTGAGTTCACCCCACCGGGCCGGCTCCGCGGTACGGACGGCGAGCGGGAAGCCCGCGTCGCGCCAGGCAGCCCGGGCCTGGTCCGACAGCTCCCACCACGCCAGTTGTGCGCCGTGTCCCGTCTGGGCCATCGCCTTGCCCGCCGACATGTCCAGCTCGGGGTTGAGCCACAGGACGGGCACCGTCGGGTCGGCGTCGAGCGGCGGCTCCGGGTCCGCCAGATCCGTGCCGGAGACCTGGAGCCGGGCCAGGTCCTTGGGCCAGCCGTCCAGCGGCACCGGCGGGAAGACCCGCACCTCGGCCGACTTGCCGGTCACCGTGATGCCGGGGAGCGCTTCGGCCCGCCGCCACTCGGCGCCCCGCGCCCGCCGTACGACCTTGCGGATCCGGGCGTCCTGCCAGTCCCGCACGGCTTGCGCCCACTCGCCCTCACCGGCCGACCGCTCGTCCCCGAGGAGCACGAGAACGGCCCGGGCGGCGGTCTCCAGGGCGTCCGTACGGGCGGGCGGCGCGGCCTTCTCGATCCGGGCGACGAGGGGGAGGACGAACTGGGGGGCCTCGTCCCGCGAGGAACTCTCGGAGCGAAATGGGCTGTCGCCGGGAACGGCCTGGTCACTGGTCACGTCCTTCAGTCTGCCAGGCGGAAGATCGGTTCTTCCGGGCAGAGGGTGGGGCGCATGCGGCACGAGCTTCGACTGGACGGTGTGGGCCGCCGGTACGGCATACGCGGCCCCTGGGTCCTGCGCGGCGTGAACATGACGCTGGCGCCCGGCACCCTCACCCGGGTCGAGGGCGCGAACGGCACCGGAAAGTCCACGCTCCTGCGCGTCCTCGCCGGCATCGACGCCCCCACGGAGGGCACCCTCACCGGCTGCCCGCGCACCGCGTACGTCCCCGAACGCTTCCCGGCGACGCTCCCCTTCACCGCACACGGCTACCTCACGCATCTGGGCGCCGTGCACGGACTGTCCCGTACGGCCGCCGCCCGCGCCGCCGACGAGTGGCTGGAGCGGCTCGGCGCCGCCGCGTACGCCCGGACGCCCATGGCGCAGCTGTCGAAGGGGAGCAGCCAGAAGGTCGCGGTCGCGCAGGCCCTGCTCGCCGACCCCGAGCTGCTCGTCCTCGACGAGGCGTGGACGGGCCTCGACACCGCCGCCCGGGCCGAGTTGGAGCGGGTCGTCGCCGAACGGACCGCTTCCGGCGCCTCGGTGGTGTTCGTCGACCACGACCCGGGCCGCCTGGCGGGGGCGCCCGACGAGACCTACACCGTGACGGAGGGCAGCCTCGACCGCCGTACGGCACAAGCCGGTTCACCGAAGCCGACCGGCCCGCACCTGGTCGTCGAGGCCCAGGGGCCGCCGGGCGCGGAGCCCCCGGCCGAGGCGCTGAGGTGGACGACGTCGAGCGCGCGGTCGGAGCCGCCCGGCGGCCACCGGCTCACCGTCCCCCGTACCCACTCGGACGTCGTGCTCCGCGCCCTTCTCATGGCCCGCCCGCCCTGGCACGTGGTGAGCGTCGAGGCGGCGGCCACGACAGCGCCCGGCCTGACCCGAACGCCCGCCGACACCGCCGTACCCGTACCGCAGGCCCCCGAGGAAAGCCACCGATGACCGCCCTCCTGCGCTACCAGGCCGCGCTGCTCGTCCGTTCGCAGCGCTGGCTGCCGCCGTTCGTCCTGTACGCGGTGTTCCTGGGCGTCGGGGTGCAGGGCGGGCAGCCGGTGCTCGACTCGCTCGGGTACGCGGCGGCGGCCCTGTTGCCGGTGGCCGCCTGGCTGGTGCGGATCTGCGCGGGCAACGAGCCGCCCGCCGCCCGCGCCGCCGTGGCCGCGGCCGCCGGTCCCGGCCGGGCGCACCTCGCCTGTCTCCTGGTGTCACTGGCCGCCGCGGCGGCGCTCGGCACGGTCGCGACCGTCCTGGTGACCCTGATCAGCGACCCGACGAGCGCCGACCACCGGATTCGGGTGGAACCGCTCCCGGCCGGGGCCGCCGGACTGCTCGTGGCCCTGGCGTGCGCCCTGCTCGGCACGGCCGTCGGCGCGCTCACCACCTGGCCGCTGCTGCGCTCGACCGGCCGGGCCGTCCCCGCGATGATGCTCGGCGCGCTGCTGGCGATGGTGGCGACGGGGTCCCCGGCGAAGTCGGCGATCACGTCCCTGGTGACCGGTTCGCGCGCGGGCAGCGTCCCGGTGCCCCTGCTGCCGCTGGCGCTGGCAGCGCTGCTCACGGTGGCGGCGATCGCCGTGGCCTGCGCGCTCACCTCACGCCGCTCACCCTGAGCAGGCGTTGCGCTGCGCCTCCTGCCACTCGCACACGGGGCACAGGGTGATCCCCTTCCGGGACGCCGGGTACTCGGTCGGCTCCCGGCACAGCACGCACTCGGCGTACGTCTCGGACTGCGCGTGCGCCCTCTGTTCCTGGCGCTCCTCGTGCTCGTCACTCATGCCACCAGCGTAGGCCGGTCGAATGGGCGGCGACCACGACGGCGACCACGAGTCTTCTAGGTGGCGAGGAGCCGTGCCCTGGCCTCTGCCACGTCGAAGTCCGCCTTCGGGTACTGCGGGTCCAGGCCCTCCAGGTGCTCCAGCAGCAGCCGGCTGATCGCCCAGTTGCGGTACCACTTGCGGTCCGCCGGGACCAGGTACCAGGGCGCGTCCGTCGAACACCTCTCCAGGGCGATCTCGTACGCCTCCTGGTACGCGGGCCACAGGGCGCGTTCCTCGATGTCGCCGACGTTGAACTTCCAGTGCTTGTCGGGGTTGTCGAGACGTTCGAGGAGGCGGCGCCGCTGCTGCTCGTAGGAGATGTGCAGGAAGCACTTCACGACGGTCACCCCGTCTTCGGCGAGGGACTTCTCGAAGCCGTTGATCTGGCTGTAGCGGCGGGTGAGCTGGGCACGGGAGACGAGTTCGCGGACCCGGGCGATCAGGACGTCCTCGTACTGCGAGCGGTCGAAGATGCCGATCTCGCCGGGGTGCGGGAGTTCCTTCTTGATCCGCCAGAGGAAGGAGTGGCCCAATTCCTCGTGGGTGGGCGCCTTGAACGCCTTGATCCGGCAGCCCGACGGGTTGAACAGGCCGATGACGTGCTTGACCGTGCCGCCCTTGCCGCTGGTGTCCATGCCCTGGAGGACGAGCAGCAGTCGCCGCCGGTCCCCGGCCGAGCCCGCGGCCCACAGGCGTTCCTGCAGGTCGGCGAGCCGTTCGCCCATCAGGGCGGTGTCCGCGAGCCCGGCGGCCTTGTCGGCGGGCCCGCCCGGGCTGGCCCCGGCGTCGTGGGCGCCGAGGTCCACGTGCTGTCCCCGGGGGAGGCGCAGCAGCTCACCCAGCGTGCTCGGGCCGCTCTCCTTGTGCTGTGCGGCGCCTTGCTTCGAGCCTTTCCTGGCCATTGGGCACCCCTCTTCCGGTCCGGTCCCTCGATCCTGCGACCCGGGAGCGGGACACGCCAGCCGTCGGGATCTATGGGCGCGTGCAGCGGCCGGTGGGACTGGCGGCGGGCGGGAGGCACTGGTCGGTGAAGTCGGCGGGGCTGTCGCTCAGGTAGCGGCCCATGCAGGTGCTCGGCGTCACGAGGCCGCGTTCGGCGCAGAAGGCGAGCGCGGCACGGCCGTCGGTGAACGGGCCGGGGGCGTAGATCACCCAGTAACCCGGGCGCAGGGAGGCGTACCTGTCGCTGAGCACGAACTTGGCCTCCGGGACGGACTCGCGGATCTTGGCGAGGCGTGTGTCGCGGGCGGCGGTCCCGGAGCCGACCGGCTCGGAGTGGAGCTGGGCGATCCAGCGGCCGGGCGGAACGGCCGAGGGAGGCGGTGAGGTTCTCGTACGGGCCGTCGGGTCCGAGTCGCCGCTCGTCGCCTTCCCGTCGAGGAGGCGCGGGGTGAGCAGGACAGCGGCGACGGCGACGAGGGCCGCGAGTACGGCGGACAGGACGATCCGCTTGCGGCGTTTCGGCGACCGCGGGGGCGGCCCGCCGAACTCCGGGCCCCGGCCCTCGGGCATGGGCGTGGGCGCGGTCAGCGTCGGGCGCACGTGCTCCGCCGTTCCGCCCGCCACCACCCGCTCCAGCATCGCCGCCAGCCGGGCCGCGTCCGGGCGCGCGGCCGGGTCCCGGTCGAGCAGCGCGTCCAGTACGGGCGTCAGCGGGCCGGAACGGGACGGCGGCGGGATGTCGGACTCGAGGACGGCGGCCAGTGTCGTGAGCGAGGTCTCGCGGCGCAGGGGACTTACGCCCTCCACGCACACGTACAGCACGACCCCGAGGGACCACAGGTCGGCGGCCGGATCGTCGGAGGGGCCACGGATGCGTTCCGGGGCGATGTACTCGGGGGAGCCGATGAGTTCGCCGGTCATCGTCAGGGCTGTGGCCCCCTGGAGCGCGGCGATCCCGAAGTCGGTGAGGACCGCGCTGCCGTCCTGCCGCAGCAGGATGTTCGCCGGTTTCACGTCCCGGTGCTGGACGCCCCCGGCATGCGCGGCGCGCAGCGCCTCCAGTACCTGGCCGCCGATCCGCGCCGCCTCCACCGGCGTCAACGGGCCCGACTGCAGGCGCTTGTCGAGTGGAATGCCGGGCACGAGCTCCATGACGATCCAGGGGTGCGGGTCCTCCTCGATGATCTGGTGGACCGTCACCACATGGGAGTGGTTGAGCCGGGCGAGCGCCCGCGCCTCGCGCAGTACCCGCTCCCGTACGACGTCGTCCGCCGCCGCGTCACGCCGTACCGCCTTCAACGCGACCTCGCGGTGCAGCACGGCGTCGCGGGCCCGCCACACCGTGCCCATCCCGCCGCTGCCGAGCCGCTCCAGCAGCTCGAAGCGGCCGTCGATCACGTCCCCCGGTACGTTCATGGCGGACAGGTTATGGCCTGCCAGCCATGGCCCGGTCAGGGGGCGTCCGTTACCGCTTTCAGGGGCCCCGCACCGCGAAGGTCGTCCCCGGCGTGTAGCAGTTGACGTACATCGTCCGGCCGTCGGGCGAGAAGGTGACGCCCGCGAACTCGCCCCATTCCGGGGCGCTTTCGGTGCCAATGTTCTGTGCGTTACGGGCCATCGCGTACACCTCGCCCCTGCGGGTCACGCCGTACACGTGCTGGGCGCCGTCCCCGTCCTCGCACACCATCAGGCCGCCGCTCGGGGCGAGACAGATGTTGTCCGGTGACTCGCCGGGCAGCTGGATGTCGGTGTCCGGGCCGAAGACGATGACGAGGGTGAGGCGGCGAGCCCCGGGGTCGTAGCGCCAGATCTGGCCGAAGTGGGTGGCCGCCGAGCCCTCGTTCGCGTGGGCGAACGACGACACGAAGTACACGCACCGCCCGCCCCAGTAGCAGCCCTCCAGCTTCTGCGCGTGCGTGATGCCCTTCGGCCCGAAGTCCTGGAGACGGACGGGGGTCTGGGCGGCCAGCGGGTCCGGTACGTCCACCCACTCGACGTGATCGAAGCAGGCGCCCGGTTCCTGGATCGAGGAGAGGTCGGGTACGCCGGGCACGCGCATCGCCTGGAGACGGCCGCCCGCGCGCAGTGAACCGACCCCGCCCAGCGGCCTCTTGGGCAGGAAGCGGTAGAAGAGGCCGAAGGGGCGCAGGAACGCGTCCTCCGTCTCGTAGACGATGCCGCTCTTCGGGTCGACGGCGATCGCCTCGTGCTGGAAGCGGCCCATCGCGGTGAGCGGGACGGCGCCGGTGCGGTGCGGGTCGGCCCCGTCGACCTCGAAGATGAAGCCGTGGTCCTTGGTGTAGCCGTTGGTGCCGACCTTGTCCTCGGTCTCCTCGCAGGTCAGCCAGGTGCCCCAAGGCGTGGGCCCGCCCGCGCAGTTGACGGCCGTACCGGCGATGGCCACCCGTTCCGCGAGGACGTCACCGTCCCGGTCGAGGGTGAGGGACGTACAGCCGCCCTTGCCCATCGGGTCGTAGGTGAGGCCCTTGATGGTCGGGACCGGGATTCTGCCGGTGACGCGGTTCTCGTGGTTGCGGACCAGATGGACGCGGCCGTGCCGGCCCGCGAAGGCGGCCATGCCGTCGTGGTTGGAGGGGACCGGTCCCTCGCCGGAGCGCAGGGGGTCGCCCTCGCGGGACAGCACCCGATAGCGGAAACCTTTCGGCAGATCGAGCAGGCCCTTCGGGTCGGGGACCAGGGGGCCGTAGCCGGAATGTCCGAGCTCCTGGGCGGCGGCGGTACCGGCGAAGAGTTCGGAGAGGGCTCCGGTGAAGGCGATACCGGCACCCAGGGCGCCGGTGCGGGCGAGGAGCCGGCGCCGGGATGCGCCGGGCTCGTCAACTGCCGTGGGGCGGGCGTCTGCTGAGGGGCCGTCGAGTTCGGGCGTACCGAATGCGGACATGGGGGTAACCTTCCTGCTGGCGGACAGGACTGTGACGTTGCCGTGTGTATCACGCCATGCAGGCCTCGGGAACCACGCGCGTAACGTGCCTCACCCGGGTGACCCGCCCGGAGGCGGCTGCTGGGCCTGCGCCCGTTCCAGGAAGCGGAGGAGTTCCACCGGGAAGGGCAGGACGAGCGTCGAGTTCTTCTCGGCCGCGACCGCCACCACCGTCTGGAGCAGCCGGAGCTGGAGTGCGGCGGGCTGTTCGGACATCACCTCGGCGGCCTCCGCGAGCTTCTTCGAGGCCTGCAGCTCGGCGTCCGCGTTGATGATCCGCGCCCGGCGCTCCCGGTCGGCCTCGGCCTGGCGGGCCATCGAACGCTTCATCGTGTCCGGCAGGGACACGTCCTTGATCTCGACCCGGTCGATCTGCACGCCCCAGCCCATGGCCGGGCTGTCGATCATCAGCTCGAGGCCCTGGTTGAGCTTCTCCCTGTTGGACAGCAGATCGTCCAGGTCGCTCTTGCCGATGATCGAGCGCAGCGAGGTCTGCGCCATCTGCGAGACCGCGAACCGGTAGTCCTCCACCTGGATGATCGCGTTCGCCGCGTCGACGACCTTGAAGTAGACGACCGCGTCCACGCGCACGGTCACGTTGTCCCGGGTGATGCCCTCCTGGGCCGGGATCGGCAGCGTGACGATCTGCATGTTGACCTTGTGCAGCCGGTCCACGAGCGGGACCACCAGCGTGAACCCGGGTGCCCTCACGCCACCGGTGAGGCGGCCCAGCCGGAAGACGACCCCGCGTTCGTACTGCTTGACGACCCGCGCCGCCGCCCCGACATAGACAATCCCGGCGCCCACGGCGGCGACGCCCGCGGCCAGCAACTCCTCAAGCATGACGACGACCTCTCACAGCCGTCCCGTACGTGCCGATCGGCACCCTTAACAAACGATATGCCCGGCCCGGGGCTCAGGTCGAGCGCCGGACCGGGCAACCGCGGGGGCGGAGGCTACGGCGTGGTCGTCAGCATCTTGACGGGTTCCGTGCCGACCGCGCTGTGCCGCTCGGCCCAGCTCTCCAGGGCCGTGCGGCAGGCGTGGTCCAGGTGGTGCAGGCCCGACAGGTCCAGCTCGATCGGCCGGTCCTGAGGCAGCGCCTCCAGACTGTCGAGGATCTTCGGCAGCCGCAGGAAGGTCGCGTTGCCCGACAGATACGCCTGGACGGGGCCGGCGCCCTTGTCGATGACCTCCATCTTGAGGTGCGAGGCCTCCCAGGCGGTCTTGCCGACCGACAGAGCGAGGCCGATCAGCACACCCTCGAACATGTTCACGGACACGATGGCCACGGCCGTGACCACCAGGATCAGTGCCTCACCCCGGTGCTCGCGCCACAGCGACGCAATTCCGCGCAGCGGTATGAGCTTCCAGCCGGCATGCACGAGTATCCCGGCCAGCGCGGGCAGCGGGATGAGCGCCAGCGCGCCGGGCAGCAGCGCCGCGAACAGCAGCAGCCATACGCCGTGCATCACCCGGGACGCCTTCGTCCGGGCGCCCGCCTGGACGTTCGCCGAGCTGCGCACGATCACCGCGGTCATGGGCAGCGCGCCCAGCAGTCCGCACACGGTGTTGCCGGCGCCCTGCGCCATCAGCTCCTTGTCGTACTGGGTGCGCGGACCGTCGTGCAGCCGGTCCACCGCTGCCGCGCTGAACAGGCTCTCGGCGGACGCGATCAGCGTGAACGCCACGACCGTGCCGAGCACGCTCAGGCTCGTCAGCTCCCCGAAGGCGCCGAGCCCGGGCACCTGGACGGCGTCCAGCAGGCCCTTCACCTCGACGGTACCCACGGGCAGATCGAAGACGAGGGTGACGGCGGTCGCCAGGACCACCGCGGCGAGTGCGCCCGGCACCGCCCGCACCTTCGCGGGCAGCCGCCGCCAGAGCACGATCACGGCTATCGTGCCCGCGCCGACCGCCAGCGAGGCCAGCGCACTGGTGCTGCCCACCGCCTTCGCGGCGGCCTCGGGCAGCCCGGTGATCTTGTCGAGCCCGGCGGCCGGCGCCTTCAGCCCGGCTGCCGCGTACAGCTGCCCGGCGATGATCACGAGCCCGATTCCGGCCAGCATGCCTTCGACGACGGAGACCGATATGGCCCGGAACCAGCGCCCCAGCTTCAGGGCGCCCATGGTGAGCTGGAGCAGCCCGGCGGCGAGCACGATCACTCCGAGGGCGGGCAGCCCGTGCTCCCGTACGGCCTCGAAGACCAGCACGGTCAGGCCGGCGGCGGGGCCGGACACCTGGAGGCTGCTGCCCGGCAGGAGTCCGGCGACGATCCCGCCCACGATGCCGGTGACCAGGCCGAGTTCGGCCGGTACACCGGAGGCGACGGCCACCCCCACGCAGAGCGGGAGGGCGACCAAAAACACCACGAGCGAGGCGGCGAAGTCCTGCCGCAGATGAGGGGCCTTGGCAAGCAGGTTCACGGCGGCCCTCACAGCGCTTCGAACGCGTCGGTGGCGGCGCGGTGTTCGCGTACGGACCCGGTGTGCACCTCGTAGTACCAGCCGCGCAGCCGCAGTTGGTCCTTCGCCAGGCGTTGTTCCACGCACGGGTAGGAGCGCAGCCGGAGCAGCTGGGTGAGGACGTGGTTCTGGACGGCCGAGGCGACCGTCGGGTCGTCGGTGTCGGCCGGGTCCGGGGCCTCGGGGCCCTCGGCGGCGTGCGCGAGCCAGTCGCGTACGGCGGGTACGGCGGTGAGGTCGTCGCCGCGCACCAGGGCGCCGACGGCACCGCAGTGCGAGTGGCCGCAGACGACGATGTCGCTGACGCCGAGGACCTCCACGGCGTACTCGATGGTGGCCGCCTCGCCGGTGGGGAGGGCTGAGGCGTACGGGGGGACGATGTTGCCCGCGGTGCGCAGTTCGAAGAGCTCGCCCGGCCTGGCACCTGTGATCAGGGTTGGTACGACCCTCGAATCGGAGCAGGTGATGAACAGGACCTGGGGGGACTGGCCTTCGGCGAGCTTGGCGAACTCCTCAGGGCGCTGACCGAAGGTACGGGCGTTCTCGATGAGGGGCTGCATGTGGTGACTCCTCCTGGCGCGCCTCGATGGCGCGTCGGACGTACATGACAGAGCGTGGGGGGACGTCTCTGCTCTCAGCAGCGGAACACCTGGAGTGCGGCCGGGGTATGCGCGGTCAGTGATCTGGGCGCCTGACGGCCGGGTGTGACGCGCGCTTCCGGTTCCTGCGGAGCGGTGGGGTCCACGGTGAGGAGCGGGCGATCGGGCACCTCGGGGCCCGAGTCGACGATCCGATGCCGGTCGCGGATGCGCAGCGGCCAGCTCGGGTGGTCGGGGCGACGGTCATTACCGCAGGTAACGTACTCGTCGCGCAGGGCTTCCGCCCTGGGTTTGTTTCTGGGCTCGGTCTTGGCCTCGACATGACGCGCTGTGTGCGCGGATGCGAAGGACGCCGTGGGGGCGAAGAACTGAAGGGTCAACAGGGCGGCGGCGAGGAGTGCGACCACCGTCCGGGCCGTTGTACCTCGGAACATGTGCCCCCCTCCAGGATTCTCGCGGCTCTCGTATGCGTCAACGAATGGTCAACCGCGGGTCAAGAAACACGTTAACCCTGCGAAGTTGTTTGCTGGGTTAACTTAGCGTTTCATGCTGAAGAGAGCCTGAAAAGCGTGGGTGGGATGACGCGAACCGGCCCTTGACGCACGGCAGTTCATATGGTTGACGAGCGACCGCCTCAGGCGTGTCCCACGAGGCCCTTGCCGTCGCGGGCCAGCGCGGTCAGCCGGGAGATCGCGCGAAAGTACTTCTTGCGGTAGCCGCCGTTCAGCATCTCCTCGCTGAACAACTGGTCGAAGGGCAGACCGGAGGCGAGCACCGGTACCTCGCGGTCGTACAGCCGGTCGGCGAGCACGACCAGCCGCAAGGCCGTCGACTGGTCGGGAACCGGCCGCACCTCGGTGAGGCACACGGCCTTCAGACCCTCGGTGAGGGCGCCGTACCGGCTGGGGTGCACCCGGGCGAGATGGTCGAGCAGGTGCGGGAAGTCGTCGAGCGACGCGCCCTCGGTGGCGTACGCCGCCTTGGTCACCTGCTCCTCGGAGTACGGCGCCGGGGCCTGGGGCAGCCCCCGGTGGCGGTAGTCCTCGCCATCGATGCGCAGGGAGCGGAAGTGGGCGGACAGGCCCTGGATCTCGCGCAGGAAGTCGGCCGACGCGAACCGGCCTTCACCGAGCTTGCCCGGCAGGGTGTTCGAGGTGGCGGCGAGCGCGACGCCCGCGTCGACGAGCTTGCCGAGCAGGGTGGAGACGAGGACGGTGTCGCCCGGGTCGTCCAGCTCGAACTCGTCGATGCACAGCAGCCGGTGCCCGGACAGCGTCTGCACGGTCTTCTGGAAGCCGAGGGCGCCGACCAGGTTCGTCAGCTCCACGAAGGTGCCGAAGGCCTTGAGCGCGGGCTCCGCCGGGGTCGCGTGCCAGAGGGAGGCGAGGAGGTGGGTCTTGCCGACGCCGTAACCGCCGTCGAGGTAGACGCCCCTGGGGCCGGCCGGCACCTTGGCCGCCCTGGCCTTTCCGAAACCGAAGAACCCCCGCTTGCCGCCCCCCACGGCGTGCGCCCCGCCGAGGCCGCCCGCGAAGCCGTCGAGGACGCGCACGGCCTCGGTCTGGCTGGGCTGGTTCGGGTCCGGGATGTACGTACCGAAGCGCACCGAGTCGAACCGCGGCGGCGGGACCATCTCGGCGACCAGCCGGTCCGCCGGAACGTGCGGTTCACGGACGCACAGGGACAGCGGGGCTGTCGGGGCCATCGGGTCGAAACCGGAGGCGGCGGGGGTGGTAGGCACGGTTCACCATGCTAGAGCCTGTCCGGTGGGCCCGGTCGGGCCGGGAGCGCCGGTGGGCGGCCGACGAGGGCGGGGTGAGGGCGGTCGCGGCGGTCGGTGGACGGAGGGTCGCGGGGAGGCATGGGGGCCTCTTCCGGCCGAGCGGCGGCGGACGGCGGGGGCGGTGGAGTCGGCAACCGTGACAAACAGGGTGAATGGGTGCGCCGCCCTCCGTGATCCGGTGTTCGGCCCCCCGGACAGGCCCTGGGAGCCGTGCCAGACTGCGTGGTATGCGACGCCTGTTCCCTGTGACCGAAGAGACAGTGGCCGAGGCCTCGGGAGGGGCCGTGGACGGCACCGATGCCGGTGGTCCGCCGGGAGGCGGCACGGCGGTCGACCGCGAGTGGAGCCTGGACGAGATCGCCGCCGCCTATGCCTACCCCGAACGGACGAACGAGCGCCAGGAAGCCTGGCTGCGCGCCAACATGGTGTCCACCCTCGACGGCGCCGCCCAGCACGACGGCCGCTCCCAGCCCATCTCCTCCGCCGCCGACATGCGTATCTTCGGCACACTGAGGCAGTTGGCGGACGTGGTCCTCGTCGGTGCGGAAACGGTACGGCAGGAGGGTTACCGGCCGGCACGCGCGCGTGCGGAGTTCGCCGCGGCCCGGGAGGCGGCCGGACAGGCCGAGGTACCGGCGATCGCGATCGTCAGTGCGAGTCTGGAACTGGACTACTCGCTCCCGTTGTTCACCTCGCCCCTCGTACCCACCCTGATCCTCACGGGTGCGGCGGCCGCCCCCGACCGGGTCGCGACGGCCGAGAAGGCGGGCGCCCAGGTGGTCGTCGCCGGCGACGGCATGGGCGTGGACCCGGCACGTGCCGTCCAGGCCCTGACCGACCTCGGGCACACCCGGCTGCTGGCCGAGGGCGGGCCTCGGCTGCTGGGGCAACTGGTGGCGGCCGGTGTGCTCGACGAACTGTGCCTGACGATCTCCCCGATGCTCACCGTGGGAGACGCCCAGCGGATCTCGGGCGGGCCCTCGGTCGGGGTCCCCCGGCACCTCGAACTGGTGTCCTTGCTGGAGGAGGCCGGCTTTCTGTTCAGCCGGTATCACCGCTCCTGACGTGTGGCGGTCCGCTCGTCCCGACACGACGCGGAATCTCTCGTTCCGTTTGGCTTTCGCTGGGCACACTAAATCTCGCGGTACCCGTGCGATCACGGGGCAGGATGGTTTCAGCAGGGGCCAATGGCGGCCCACGGATGAGAAGGGCGCCTGTCGTGTTCACGAGCGTACTGATGATCGAGAAGGCCCTGACATCCGCCGACGTGGAGTTCGTCACCACGTTGCACGGGGAGGAGGGGGTCGCCTTCCACGTACTGCTCCAGCCCCGCGGCGACCAGGCCGACCGGCTGCTGCGGGCCATCGACGACATCGCCCTGGGCGAGCTCGACGTGGCGGCGCACGAGGCGGAGACGCCCGAGGGTGAGGACGCGGCGGCGATGGGGGAGCGGGCGCTGGAGGTGTCGCTGGCGGCGTTGCGGGTGGCGGGGCACGAGGCGGACGGGCAGATCGTCGAGGATCATCCGCTGGACGCGTTGCGGGGGTTGGTGGAGGAGATCGAGGCGGATGAGGTCATCGTGCTGACCGATCCCCACTATGTGGAGGAGTTCTTCCACCGGGACTGGGCTTCTCGGGCTCGGCACAAGGTGGGGGTGCCGGTTTTGAAGTTGTTTTCGCACAGTAAGGCGTAGGTGTTCGGGTGCGGGTTCGCTGTGGCTTGTCGCGCCGTTCCCCGCGCCCCTAGGTACGTCGCCGCAGCGTCCGTTTTCAGGTGCCGTCGGTTTGGCCAATAGGCTGGGGGCTCAGCTTCGTACCGCATCTGGGGAGAAACGCACATGGCACCCGGCCTTCCTATCGCCATGGACCGACCGCACTTCATCGGGATCGGGGGCGCCGGGATGTCGGGGATCGCGAAGATCCTCGCGCAGCGCGGGGCCGAGGTGGCGGGCAGTGACGCCAAGGAGTCCGAGACCGCCGTGGCGCTGCGGGCGCTGGGGGCGACCGTGCACATCGGGCACGCGGCCGGGCATCTGGCCGACGACGCCACCTGTGTCGTGGTCTCCTCCGCGATCCGTGCGGACAACCCGGAGCTGGCGCGGGCGGCGGAGCTGGGGATCCCGGTCGTCCACCGTTCGGACGCGCTCGCCCGGCTGATGGACGGTCTGCGGCCGATCGCGGTCGCGGGCACCCACGGCAAGACGACCACGACGTCGATGCTGGCGGTGTCGCTGAGCGAGCTGGGCCTGAACCCCTCGTACGCGATCGGCGGCGACCTGGACGCGCCCGGCTCGAACGCCCTGCACGGCGACGGCGAGATCTTCGTGGCCGAGGCGGATGAATCGGACCGCAGCTTCCACAAGTACGCGCCCGAGGTCGCGATCGTCCTCAACGTCGAACTCGACCACCACGCCAACTACGCGTCCATGGACGAGATCTACGAGTCCTTCGAGACGTTCGCGGGCCGGATCGTGCCCGGCGGGACGCTGGTGATCTCCGCCGACCACGAGGGCGCCCGCGAGCTCACGCGGCGTCTGCCGGACTCCGTGCGGGTGGTGACGTACGGGGAGTCGGCGGACGCGGACGTGCGGGTGCTGTCCGTCGTCGCCCAGGGGCTGAAGAGCGAGGTGACCGTCGAGCTGGACGGGGCTCGGCTCACCTTCACGGTGTCGGTGCCCGGCCGGCACTACGCGCACAACGCGGTGGCCGCGCTCGCGGCGGGCGTCGCGCTGGGCGTGCCCGCGGCCGAGCTGGCCCCCGCCCTGGCGGCGTACACGGGGGTGAAGCGGCGGCTCCAGCTGAAGGGCGAGGCGGCCGGCGTCCAGGTCGTCGACTCGTACGCCCACCACCCGACCGAGATGACGGCGGACCTGGAGGCGATGCGGGCGGCGGTCGGCGAGGCGCGCATCCTGGTGGTCTTCCAGCCGCACCTCTTCTCCCGTACCCAGGAGCTCGGCAAGGAGATGGGACAGGCGCTGGCGCTGGCGGACGCGTCGGTGGTCCTGGACATCTACCCGGCCCGCGAGGACCCGATCCCGGGCATCACGAGCACGCTGATCATCGATGCGGCGCGGGCGGCGGGCGCCGATGTGACGGCCGTGTCCGACAAGGCGGAGGTGCCCGAGACCGTCGCGGGAATGGCGAAGCCCGGCGATCTCGTTCTCACCATGGGCGCGGGTGATGTCACGGACCTGGGCCCGCGGATCCTGGACCGCCTGGGTCGGTGACGTCCACGGTTCCGCAGTGATTTCCGCGGTGACGTTCGCGGTGACTTCGCAGTAAGGGGCTGAGCTTCATGTCGTACGACGTCGAAAAGCCGGACGAGCAGTGGCGTGCGGAGCTGACGCCGGCCGAGTACACGGTCCTGCGTCAGGCCGGCACGGAGCCCGCCTTCGTGGGTGAGTACACGGACACCAAGACGAAGGGCGTCTACTCCTGCCGGGCCTGTGGGGCCGAACTGTTCACCTCGGACACGAAGTTCGAGTCGCACTGCGGCTGGCCGTCCTTCTTCGACCCGAAGGACACCGACGCGGTGGAGCTGCTCTCGGACCGGTCCCACGGCATGGTGCGGACCGAGGTGCGGTGTGCGCGGTGCGGGTCGCACCTCGGGCATGTGTTCGAGGGGGAGGGTTATCCGACCCCGACCGACCAGCGGTACTGCATCAACAGCATCTCGCTGCGGCTGACGGCCGACGAGGGCTGAGGACCGGGTAGCCGGACGCGAGTGGGGCCCTGCCGTACTACGGCAGGGCCCCACTCGCGTTCCCTCTGTTGCCTACGACGTGCAGACGTCCTTCAGCCGGTCGGCGGCGGCGTCGATCCCGCTGGAGTCGGGCTTCCTGTCGCCGTCGAGGATCGACTTGTTGTAGTCGTCGATCGCCTTGCCCAGGTCGTCGACCGCCTTGTCGACCTTGTCGTCGTCCGTCTCCTTGTTGATCTTCTCCAGGTTCTTGTCGATGGTGTCGATGGACGCGTCGGTCTTCGACGGGTCCTTCACCGCGTCCCAGCCGGCCTCGTGGATCGCCTTGACGCTGTCCGCGATCGAGTCGGCGTTGCTGAGGCAGCCCAGGGAGCTGTCGAGGTCCTCGCAGCCGGTGAGGAGCCCGGCGGTCAGGGCGACGGTGGCGACGGCGGCGGAGATGGCTGCGATACGACGAGGTCCGCGGCGGCGGTTCGAGGGCATGGAAACGAATCCCTTCACTTCCTGGGGCACTTCTCGGGGCTGGGTCACTTCTCGGGCTGACGGAGGGACGAGTGGGTGTCGATCTCCGTCCCCACACCATCCCCCCGCGCGCCCGCCGCCACGAGGGACCCTTCTCCCGAACGCCTGGTGTAGCCCGCTACACCATCGGCGAGCGCCTCAGGCCTCCGTGCTCAGCACCCGGACGTCCCAGGCGCCGAGCTCCAGTTCGGTGCCCGCCGGGACCGGGCCGCCGTTCAGTACGTCCGTCAGGTCGGCCGGCGCCGTCACGCGCACGGGCTCCCAGCTCCAGTTGTGGACGATGTGCACGCGCCGTCCGTCCTCGGCCGTGCCGGTGGTCGCCGTGACCGAGGCCGGCAGCTCGCCCCAGGCACTGCGGGCGGCCGGGGTCAGCCAGCCGGCCAGTTCCCTGGCGAGGTCGCGGCCCGGCACCGTACCGACGTACGTCACCTGGCCCGCGCCGTGGCGGCGGGTGGTGACCGCCGGCCAGCGGCCGAAGTGCGGGTGGTCGTAGGTGACCAGCGGCTCGGCGTCGGTGACGGTGAGGCCGTCGACCCAGTGCGACGCGGTCGCGTCGTCCGGGAGCCGGAGCGGGCCGCCGGGCACGGCACGCACCGGGATCTCGGCGGCCAGGTTGCTGAACTCGTCGTAGCTGACGCCCGCCGCGTCCACCAGGCGGCCGGGGGAGAGCTCGTGGCGGGCCCGCGCCTCGAGGTCCGCGTACGCCGTGCGCGGGCCGAGGACCAGATGGCCGCCCGCCTCGGCGTACGCGGCGAACCAGTCGAGGGTCGTGTCGTCGACCATGTACAGCGCGGGGACGACCAGCACCGGGTGGCGTGTCACCGCCTCCTCGGGGGTGAGGCCCTCCCGTTCACCGCTCGGGTCGTGGAGCTGGCGGGCGTGGACGATCCGGACCTGACGGCCGGCGTCGAAGGCGCCCCGGTAGAACGGGTCGAAAATCCGGTGGTAGGCGGTGTCGTCCGGCTCGCCGTCGCCCGTCGCGAGCGGCGGGTACTTCTGCATCAGCCACTTGCTGGGCGTCGAGTAGACCATCGTGATGTCGGCGTCCGGCTCGAGACCGGCGACCAGCGCACCCGCCGCGTCCAACTCGGCACCGAGTGCCGCCAGTTCGGCGTACGTACGGCCCGGTCGGCCGCTGTGCGGAATGACGCCGCCCCAGTACGTCTCGGCGCCGAAGTGCAGGGTGTGCCAGTGCCAGTACTCGATCATCCTGGCGCCGCGCCCGACCAGCGCCCAGGCCGCCTGGCGCCACTGGCCGTCGTAGGCGGGGCGGTTGTCCCACGCGAAGCCGATGGAGCCGGCGTTGGTCTCGGTGACCAGGAACGGGGCCTGCTTGGACGAGAACATCCAGTCGGCGGTCTGGTACAGGGCCCAGACGCCCGTCGTCTTCCAGCGCTGCGCGTGCGCGTCCGGCGTACGGTCGGGGAGCGCGAGGCCGTCCTGCATGTCGTAGTACGGGTTGCCCGACGCGATGTCGAGGCGGTCGGTCAGCTCGTCGTCCTGCACCGCCGGGCGGGTGTACGAGATGCAGGTGGTGACGAACTGGTCCGGGTTCGCGTACTCGCGCACGATGTCGGCCTGCCAGCCGATGAACTCGGTGACCTGCAGGGCCTGGAACTCCCGCCAGGCGACGTCGTACTGGGGCTGGAAGTTGCCGTCGGGGGTCCACAGGTCGGCCCAGGTGGACAGGCGGTGCGACCAGTAGACGAGGCCCCATTCGCGGTTCAGGGACTCGATGTCCCCGTACTTCGCCCGGAGATGGTCGACGAAGCGCTCGAACACGCCCCGGTTGTGCAGGAGTTCGTTGCCGGGTTCGTTGTCGACCTGGAAACCGATGACCGCCGGATGGTCGGCGTACCGGGCGACGATCTTCCGGATCACGCGCTCGGCGTGGAACCGGAACGCGGGGTGCGTGAAGTCGACCTCCTGCCGGGCACCCCAGCCGATCCGCTGTCCGGTGGCCCGCTCGCCGGTGATCTCCGGGTACTGACGGGCCAGCCACGGCGGCACGGCGTACGTCGGGGTGCCGAGGACCACGGAGATACCGCGCTCATGGGCGCCGTCGAGCACCGGCTGCAGCCAGTCGAGGTCGAAGTGACCGTTTTCCGGCTCCCAGGTCGACCAGACCGACTCGCCGACCCGGATCACGGTGAACCGGGCGTCGGCCATCAGGTCGAGGTCGGCCTTGAGCTGTTCGCCGGGACGGAACTCGCGGCCGTGGGTGGGCTGGTACTCGTGGTAATACGCGGCGCCGAAGAGGACGCGGGCGGGCAGAACCGCCATGAAGTCAACCTCCAGTGGGGGAAGGGGTGTTGGGCAACAGATGTGACCGGGCCGGGAGTTACTGCTTGACACCGCCGGTGGCCAGGCCGCTCTGCCAGTACCGCTGGAGCATCACGAAGGCCACGACGAGCGGGATCACCGAGATCATCGACCCGGTCACGACCAGCGCGAGCATGTCGCTGCTGGCGCCCGCCCCGCCGTTCTGGGCCTGGGCGGCCCAGGAGGACAGCCCGACCGTGATCGGGTACAGGTCCGGGTTGTTGAGCATGATCAGCGGCAGGAAGTAGTTGTTCCAGGTCGCCACGAGCGTGAACAGCAGCACGGTCACCAGACCCGGTGCCAGCAGCCGCAGCACGATCTGGAAGAAGATCCGGAACTCGCCGGCGCCGTCCATCCGGGCGGCCTCCAGGATGCTGTCGGGCACGGCGTCCTGTGCGTACACCCGCATGAGATACAGCCCGAAGGGGCTCACCAGCGAGGGCAGGATGATCGCCCACGGGGTGTTGACCAGCCCCACCTTCGCGAACAGCAGGTACGTCGGAATGGCGAGGGCCGTCGCCGGCACCATGACCGCGCCGAGTACGAGGTTGAAGGCGGCGCCGTTCCCGCGGAACTGGAACTTGGCGAACCCGTAGCCCGCCGCTGCCGCCAGGATCGCGGCGCCGACGGCACTGACACCGGCGTACAGCAGGGTGTTGAGCAGCCAGTGCAGGAAGACGCCGTCGTCCTGGGTGAAGGTCAGCCGGATGTTCGTCAGCAGTTGCGGCGCGTCCGAGAACCACAGGCCGAAGCTGTTGATCAGGTCCCGGGTGCTCTTCGTGGACGCGATCAGCAGCCAGAAGAGGGGGAGGAGGAAGTAGGCGAGCACCGCCAGCATGGCGATCGTCAGGGGTGTGCTGCGTCGGCCCGCCTGTCGGCCGCGCCGCTTCTTCGGCGCCTCGGGCGTCCGGTTCGTCGCTCGAACCACACTGGTCGCGGGGGGAGTTGTGGTGGTCACGCGGGCCTCCTGCGGTTCGCGGTGAGCAGGAAGGCGTACGAGATGATCACGATGAGCAGGCCCAGGAGGAAGGAGACGGCCGCCGCGTAGTTGATCTGCTGGCTGGTGAAGGCGAGCGTGTAGGCGTAGAGGTTGGCGGTGTACGAGCTGTCGATGACGTCCGGGACGATCTTCATCAGCAGGTTGGGCTCGTTGAAGAGCTGGAAGCTGCCGATCACCGAGAACAGCAGGGTGAGCGTCAACGCGGGCCGCAGCGCCGGGAGTTTGATGGACCAGGCGATCCGCCAGGCGCCCGCTCCGTCCAGTGCGGCGGCCTCGTACAGGTCTGTCGGGATGGTCCGCAGGGCCGCGTACAGGATGATCATGTTGTAGCCGACGAACTCCCAGGTGACGATGTTCGCCAGGCTGCCGAGCATCCAGCTGTCGGTCAAAAAGTGCGGGGCGGGCAGGCTCAGTTTCTCGCTGAGCTGGGCGAACGGGCCGAAGTCCGGGCCGTAGAGGTAGCCCCACATCAGGGTGGCGACCACGCTCGGCACGGCGTACGGCACGAAGATGCCCAGCCGGATCACCCGGGCGAGCCGCAGCAGGCCGCTGTCCAGCGCGAGCGCGAAGAGCAGGGCGAGCAGCAGCATCAGCGGGACCTGGATCACGAAGAAGGTCGCCACCCGGATCACACCGTCACGGAGCTGAGGGTCCTTGACGGCGGTGAGGTAGTTGTCCAGGCCGACGAACGAGGTGCCGCCGACCAACTTCTCCTGGAACAGGCTCAGATAGGCCGCGTAGCCGAGCGGGGCGAGGAAGAGGAGGAGGAACAGGACCATGAACGGGGCGATGAACAGCGGGCCCGCCGACCGGGCCCGCGTGAGCTGCTTGGCCATGTCAGGGGGCCGCCTTCACGGTGAAGCCCTGGCTCTTGGCGAACGTGGTGATCCTCGTCTGCCAGCCCTCGAGCGCGGCGACCGTGTCGGTCTTTCTGGCCAGGGAGCGCCCGACGGTCTCCGTCCAGTCCGTGGCCACCTGGTCGAGGAACGGCGGCCACTGGAAGGCCGGGTTGACCTCCTCGCTGATGCCGGCGAAGACCTCGTTGACCTTCTGGCCGCCGTAGAAGGCGGGGGTGTCGCCGATGTAACTCGCGTCCGCGAGCAGCGCCTTGGTGGCCGGGAAGAAGAACTGCTTCGTCGCGAACATCTTCGCGCTCTCGGGGTCGCTGTTGAGGAACTTGGCGAACTCGGCTGCGGCGATCGGGTTCTTGGTGGAACGGATCACCGCGGTCGTCGAGCCGCCCCAGTTGCCGGCGCTCGGCTTGGCGGCGTCCCACTGCGGCATCGGGGCCGCCCGCCACTTGCCGGAGGTGTCCTTGGCCGAACCGGAGAGGAAGGCGGGACCCCAGGCCCCGGTCATCCAGGTGGCGTACTTGCCCTTGTTGAGCGCGGCGTACCAGGAGTCCGTGAAGTCCGGCTCGACACCGATGACGCCCTCCTGTGCGAGCCCGCCCCAGAACGCGCCGAGCTTCTTGGAGACCGCGTCGTCGACGCTGATGGTGATGTCGCTCTTGCCGGAGGTGACGTAGGGCTTGGCGCCCGCCTGCCACAGCATGCCGTGCCAGGCGGCGACCTGGTTCGCGGCGAGGTTGGTCAGATAGACATTCGGGTCGGCCTTGTGCAGCTTGCGCGCCGCCTCGGCGAACTCGTCCCAGGTCTTGGGGACTTCGATGCCGTGCTTGTCGAAGATGTCCTGCCGGTACAGCATGCCCATCGGGCCGGTGTCCTGCGGGATCGCCCAGAGCTCGCCGTTGCTGCCGCTGACCTGCCCCCAGGTCCAGTCGACGAACTGCGACTTGAGAGCTGCGGCGCCGTACGGCCGCAGGTCGAGGAGGCTGTCGGTGATCGTGAAGGTCGGGATGGCCTGGTACTCGATCTGCACCATGTCGGGGGCGCCGCTGCCCGCCTTGAGGGCCGTACGCAGCTTGGTGTACTCCGGGACGCCCTGACCGGCGTTGACCGCCTTGACCTTGATCGCCGGGTACTTCTTCTCGAAGAGGGCGATCTCCTGCTCGATGTTCGGGACCCAGGTCCAGAACGTCAGCTCGGTCGGGGTCTTCATCGCCTTGTCGATGTCGGCCTGGCTGACCGGCTTCGACGAGGTCGATCCGCTGCCGGACCCGCCCCCGCCACAGGCGGTGAGGGCCGCACCGAGCGACGCGGCGCCGGCCGCGGTGAGCAGGAGGCGACGGCTGATGGCAGAGGGAGAGGCGATGTTTTTGCGCATGGTGAACTCCGGCCGGGGCGAAAGGGAGTGGAGAGATGGGAGAGGAAGAGGGCGGGTGAGGAGAATGCGAGAGGGGGGCAGGGAGGGGGCCGCAGGTGGGGCTGACCGGCCTCTTGGCGGGGGCGGCTACCGGTGGGGCGGGGGTGCGGTGGAGGACCGTACGACGAGGTCGACCGGTGGGTCGCTCGGCGGCAGGGGATCCTCGTCCGGGTTCTCGATGGCGTGCAGGAGCCGTTTGAGGCCTTCCTGCGCCACAGCGTCGAACGGCTGCCGCACTGTGGTGAGCGGCGGTGTGACGTACGCGGCGACCGGGATGTCGTCGAACCCGACCACACTGACGTCGTCCGGCACCCGTCGGCCGGCCTCCGTCAGGGCCCGGATCAGTCCGATGGCCATGTCGTCGTTGGCGGCGAACACGGCCGTCACCGAGGGATCGGCGGCGAGTTGGCGGCCCGCCGCGTATCCGGAGGCGGCCGACCAGTCGCCCACGACCACGGGCGGCTCGGGTGCGCCGCGCGCGGCGAGGGCGGCCCGCCAGGCGGTGAGCCGGTCCCTGGCCGCGTACCAGCGTGGCGGTCCGGAGAGATGATGGACCGTCACATGACCGAGATCCAGCAGGTGTTGGGTGGCGGCCCGGGTCAGCAGGTCCGCACCGCCGCCCGAGGTGACCGGGCGGGAGGTGGCGAAGGGGCTCGGCGCGCCGATGACCAGGACCGGCACGTCGACGGACAGCTCCGCCATGCTCGTCCCCTCGTCGATCGGCTCGGAGACGACGATGCCGTCCACTCCCTGTTCGAGGAGTGAGCCGACGGCGCCGGCGACGCCCGAGGGGTCGCCCTCCATCGTGTTGACGACCCGCAGCGCGTATCCGGTGTCCCGGACGGCGCGCTCGATCCCCATCAGCAGTGACGCGGGCCCGTACAGGGCGGTGCCCAGTGTCACCACGCCGATGGATCTGGTCCGCCCGGAGGCGAGAGCCCGGGCCGCGTTGTTCATCCGGTAGCCGAGGTCCTCGGCGGCCTGCAGAACCCGGCGCCGTACGTCAGCGGAGACGTACGGCTCGCTGTTGAAGACCCGGGACACGGTCTTCTGCGAGACCCCCGCGAGACGTGCCACGTCGACACTGCGGGGCGTCGACGAGGTCGCTCCCCGTCCTGTCTGTCGTGTCACGGTGACTCCCGGTGGCCGGTGGCCGGTGGCCCACGGTAGCCGGAGGGTGACCGCGGCTGCCGTGGATGAGGTGGAACAACGCCCGTCCATGTTCTGACTGCGCTGTCATGACTGCGCAGTCATATCTACGCAGTCGGAGCGGGCGCGTCAAGGGTTAACGCAATCTCCGTGTAACTTTCGCGGCCGGCGCGATGGTGATCACCGAGTGGCCGGCGACGGTGATTCCCCGGTTTTCTGGGTAGCTACCGGGTTTGCCACTCCGTCCACGCCGTCCGAGGAGCTGCCCGTGCCCTTGCCCGACATCGAGTCCCTGGCCCGTACCGCCCTGCCCGAGATGACCGACGACCTGCGCACCCTGGTCGGGTACGAGACCCCCAGTGACGACAAGGAGCTGCTGTCCGCCGGCCTTGCCGCCATCGAGGACTGGGCGCTTCTACGGCTGGGCCCGCCCGACGAGGCCGTGCGCCACGACGGCGGCGAGCACGGCGACGTCCTGGAACTCCTCTACCGGGGCACCTCCGAGGCGACGGTCCTGCTGCTCGCCCACTACGACACCGTGTGGCCGGCCGGCACCCTCGCCGAGTGGCCGTTCACCGTGACGGACGACGGCAGGGTGAGCGCGCCGGGCGCCTTCGACATGAAGTGCGGCCTGGTACAGGCCGTTTGGGCGTTACGGCTGATGCGCGAACGAAATCTGCCGCGCCCGACCGTACGCCTGCTCCTCAACGGCGACGAGGAGATCGGCAGCCCGTTCTCCAGGCCGCACATCGAGCGGCTCAGCGAGCACGCGGCGGCCACCCTGGTGTGCGAACCGGCGGCGGGGCCGGACGGTGACCTCAAGACGGCCCGCAAGGGCGTCGGCCTCTTCGAGGTGACCGTGGAGGGGGTGGAGGCGCACGCGGGCCTCGATCCGTACGGAGGCGCGAGCGCCGTGCACGCCCTGGCCGAACTGGTCACCCGGATAACGGAGTTGGGCTCACGCGAACACGGCACGACGGTCAACGTCGGTGTGATCAGCGGCGGTACGGGACGCAACGTCATCGCCGGGCACGCCCGCTGCGGGATCGACGTACGCGTCGCCGACCCCGCCGAGGCGGCCCGCGTCGACAGCGGACTGGCCGCCCTCACGGCCTCCGACCCACGGGTACGGGTGTCCGTCTCCGGGGGCTGGAACCGTCCGGCGATGGTGCCGACGCCCGCCTCCCAACTCCTGTTCAAACAGGCGCAGTCGGTGGCGGCCGAGCTCGGTCTGACGATCCGTGAGACAGGGGTGGGCGGGGCGAGTGACGGCAACTTCGTCTCCGCGCTGCGACGCCCGGTTCTCGACGGACTCGGTCCCGTGGGCGGGGGTGCGCACGCCCGCGGCGAACATGTGCTGCTGGCCCATGTGCCCGTCCGCACCGCGCTGCTCGCCGGGCTGCTGATGGCGTACGCGGAATAGACGGGCGCCTGCGTACGCTGGAACGACAGTCGGCTCGAGCGAACGGGGACTGGGATGACGTACGGGGCGAAGACCACGGCGAAGGTCGAGGCGCGGGTCGGGACGGGGGCTTCCGAGACCGCCGAGGCGGTCCGCCAGGCCCGTTTCGGGCAGTTGCCGGACCGGATCCGGATGGAGGACATGATGGCGGCGCAGCCTGCCTCGGTACCGGATCCCGCGAAGGACACGTACAACGTGGACGAGTGGACGGTTCGGTACTGCCTGTAGGTGAAGGCGCGTGAGTAGTGAAGTTGGGCGAAGCGAAGTGAGGCCGGGGCGGCATCGCCCCGGCCTCACGGCGTTGAAGCGGTGATCGGGGCTGCTGCGGAGGGGTGTGGAGCTGCTGCCGCTGGAGTGTGTTCAAGGGTGTTCTGGTGAACGGGAGTGAGTGCTGCTGGTCTCGGTCGGGTCGCCCGCCTCGCTCGTGGGGCGGATTTCAGTGGGGAACTGACGTTCTTGCGTCGAATGCGTGACCTTCATGGGTGGTGCTCGTTTCCCATCGCGACGGGATCTTCGAGGGGGACCGGGCGGGGGTGGTGGGGTGGGTGAGCTGCGGAGCATCGCGGTGCCGTTCGTCGTGTCCGGTCCGAGTGGTGTGGCCGTCCGGACTCGTCTCAAGCACCTGACACCCGGCGATGAGAAGGTGTTGCGGCTGGTGGGTGCGCATCTGGGGTCGTTGGCTTCGAGGGATCTCAGGGCGCGCTGCCGGGACGGTGTGGAGCATTCCGGTGAGGCGTGGGCGGTGCGTAAGCGGGAGCTGACACCTGCCTCGTCGTCGCGGTGGCCCGGGTCGATCACCAAGGCCACGCATGACCAGTGGGCGCTGACCCGCCGCTGCCAGCTGGTGTACGTCCACGACCTGGAAGCCGGCATCCGCACCATCGAGGACCGCCTGTCTCAGTCCGTCGGGCAGAAGGGGACGAGGAAGGCGCCCGGGGGTTACCGGTCCCGGCGGGAATGGCACGCCAAGTCACGGCGGCTGCGCGTACCGGAGGACCGGCTGGCCGCCGCGCGGGCGGACCGCGAGGCCGGTGTGGTGCACGTCGTGCGCGGCGGCAAACAGCTGGCCCGCACCCGCCACCACCTGGAGGCGGCAGGGCTCACGGAGTCGGCGTGGCGTGGGCGGTGGGAGGCTGAGCGCTGGTTCTGCCAGGCGGACGGTGAGTCCGGCAAGCCGTACGGCAACGAGACGATCCGCGTCAGTCCCGACGGCGAGGTCAGCCTCAAACTCCCTACGCCACTCGCGCATCTCGCCAACGCCCCGCACGGCCGGTACGTGCTGGCGTGCAAGGTGGCGTTCGCGCACCGGGGGGCAGGAGTGGGCCGACAGGGCCGCAGCCAACCGGGCCATCGCCTACCGCATCCTCCCCCACGCTCGGCTTCGCTCGAGCGGGGGCACCCCCATCGACACCGGCCGGGAGCGCTGGTATGTGACCGCCGCCTGGCAGATCCCACCCACCCCGAACATCCCGATCGAGGCCGCCCTCGCCCACGGAGTGATCGGCGTCGACATGAACGCCGATCTCCCCCACGCTCGGCTTCGCTCGCGCGGGGGCCCCCACGGCCGCCTGGCGCCTGGACGTCCACGGCAACCCCACCGGCAGCCCGCGCCGCTTCTTCTACGACCTGACCGGCACCGCCCAGCACCGTGACACGCAAGTCCGCCACGCCCTCACCCGCCTCCTGCACTGGGCACAATCGTGCGGTGTGACGGCCATCGCGGTCGAGGACCTGGACTTCGCCGCCGAGAAGACCCGGGAGAAACACGGCCGCCGCAAACGCTTCCGCCAGCTGATCTCCGGCATGCCCACCGCCAAACTCCGCGCCTGGCTGGCCTCGATGGCCGACCAGACGGGCATCGCGGTCATCGCCGTCGACCCCGCCTACACCTCGAAATGGGGTGGGCAGCACTGGCAGAAACCCCTCACCACCACAACCCGCACAACCACTCGTCACGATGCTGCCGCTGTGGCGATCGGAAGGCGCGCCCAGGGACACCCGATCCGGCGACGGACGGCACCGCCCCCACAGCACCGGAGTGATGAGCAGGGGCATCGGACCGTCCAGGCCGGAACGGTTGTTCCTGGGCGTGAGGCGTTGCTCATCAGCGGCCTCCGGCCGCGGGCCGCCCCCGCATTCCCGGACCACGGACACGATCCGTGCCGCCCGGATGCGGAGCGAGCGCGGGCAACCAGAACGCCGAACACCGTCCGGGGCGTTCGACTGAGCACGAGACCTGGCAACAGGACTCACTCCCGCTCAGTCCCTAGGAACGGTGCCCCGGAGCCTGGTCGGAAGGCTTGCCACCGCCTTGCGGAAACCTTGCACACGCGTGACCTCAGGCGCTGTGCGCGCTTCCCCCGCCCGAAGCCGCCGTCGCTATCAACTGGTCAAGGAGGGCTATCAACACGTCCCGGCACGACTCCCGGTTCCGCGCGTCGCACAGCAGGACCGGCGTGTGCTGCGGCAGCGCCAGCGCCTCCCGGATCTCCTCCGGCTCGTACGGATGCTCCCCGTGGAAGCCGTTCACCCCCACGACGAACGGGATGTTCCGCCGCTCGAAGAAGTCGATCGCCGCGAAGCTGGTCTCCGGCCGGCGTACGTCGATGAGGACCACGGCCCCCAGCGCACCGATCGCCAGGTCGTTCCACATGAACCAGAACCGCTGCTGGCCGGGCGTACCGAAGAGGTACAGGATCAGTTCCCGGCTGAGGGTGATACGGCCGAAGTCGAGGGCCACCGTGGTGGACTTCTTCTCCTCGATGCCATCGAGGTCGTCGATGCCGAGGCCGGCCGCGGTGAGCGGTTCCTCGGTGCGCAGGGGCACGATTTCGCTGACCGAGCCGACCATCGTCGTCTTGCCCACGCCGAAACCGCCGGCGATGAGGATCTTGACCGTGTCGGGTGCCGAGGTCCCGTTCACGGTCAGGCTAGAGCCGGCCAAGGCCGTCCCTCACTTTCTGGAGCAGGTCCATGTCCGTGGTGCGCGAGATCTGGCGTGGGGACCGGGCGGTGATCCGGCCGGCCTCCAGCAGGTCGCACAGCATGATGACGACCACGCTGACCGGGAGATCCAGATGCGCGGCGAGCTCCGCCACCACCACGGGCCGTGCGCACAACCGCAGGATCCGAGCGTGCTCGGGCTGCGGGCGCGCGGCCCCGTCGGGCTGCGGGTCCGCCGCCGTCACCGAGGTGATCAGTGTGAAGTCGGCGCGGCTGGGCCGGGTCCGGCCGCCGGTGAGCGTGAACGGCCGTACGAGACGGCCGGCCGCGTCGCTTCCGCTCACTTCACTCGCCGGCCGCGCCGGCGACCCCGGCACGCGGCGCCGCGCTGAGGTGCTCACCGATCTTCTTCACCAGCATGTTCATCTGGTACGCCACGACGCCGACGTCCGCGCCCTGGCTGGTCAGGACCGCGAGATGGGCGCCCGGTCCTGCCGCCGTGAGGATCAGGTAGCCGTTGCGCATCTCGATCAGCGCCTGGCGCACCGGGCCGCCCCGGAAGTCCATGCTGACGCCCTTGCTGAGGCTCATCAGCCCGGACGCGGTCGCCGCGAGCCGCTCGGCGTCGTCGCGCAGGAACGCCGTGGACCTGCTGACGACCAGTCCGTCCTCGGAAAGCACTACGGCGTGGTTGACCTCGGCTACCCGGTCCACGAGTCCGGTGAGCAACTGGTCGAGCTCGGTGTGCGTGGCGGGGGTGGGGCGTGTCATTTCTCTGTCCTTCATCAGCGGTCTGCGGGCGGAGTCGAGGTGACCGGAGTGCCAGCGGCGGGGAGTGGTGCGTCGGGTTCCTCAGGCGCGTTGTCCTCCCCATGGTCGTACTGCTCTTCTGCGTCGTCGTCACGGGCCTGCAGGGTTCCGCGCTGGAACCCGGAGAGCGAGGAGGCCGCGCGTTCCGCCGAGAACTCGTCGAGCGCGTCGTCGGACGTGTCGTCGGGTCCGGCCTCCTCCAGCAGTTCGGCGGCCAGGCTGGTCTGCGGCACACGGCGCGGCAGCGGGCTGAGCCCGCCCTTGCGTGCGTCGCCGCCCTGCTCGGCCTTCTCCGCACCGCTCCGGCCCGCCCCGACGAGGGCGGCCGGCCGGGGCGCGGCAGCGGCGTCGGCGGTCCGGACACGGGCCGCGGCGGGCGGCGTCTCCCGGGTGCGCTCGTGCGCCGGACGCTCCGCGGCGACGGTTCCCGCCGCCTGCGCGGACGTTTCCTCCGGGACGGTGGAGTCGGTGTCGGGCGCGGTGAGTTCCCGTACGACCACCTCGTGCGGGATCAGCACGATCGCCGTCGTACCGCCGTACGGCGAGGAGCGCAGGGTGACCTGGATGCCGTGGCGGACGGCGAGGCGCGCGATCACGAACATGCCCAGGCGCAGGTCGTCGGCGAGCGCCACCACGTCGAACTGCGGCGCCTTGGAGAGGTTTTCGTTGAAGGACGCGTAGTCCTCCTCGGACATGCCGAGACCGCGGTCCTCGATCTCGATGGCCAGCCCCTTGGCGACCAGCGCGGTCCGTACGCCCACCGGACTGGGCGCGGGCGAGTAGGCCGTCGCGTTGTCGATCAGCTCGGCCAGCAGATGGATGACGTCGGCCACCGCGGGCGGCGCGAGGTACACGTCCTCCTCGGTCTGCACGTCGACCCGCTGGTACTCGGCGACCTCGCCGACCGCGCTGCGCAGGATGTCGAGGAGCGCGACCGGCTCGGTCCAGCTGCGGCCGGGCCGTTCACCGCTGATGATGACGAGGTTTTCCTCGTAGCGGCGCAACTGGCTGGCCGTGGAGTCGAGTTCGTACAGCCCCTTGAGGATCTCCGGGTCCTGGTGGGCGCGTTCCAGCGCGTCCAGCTTGGTGAGCTGGAGGTTGACCAGGTTCTGGCTCTGCCGGGCGATGCCGAGGATGATCTTCTGGAAGCCCCGCCGGGTGTCGGCGAGTTCGACGGCGGTGTGTACGGCGGTGCGCTGCGCGGCGTTGAACGCCTGGGCCACCTGGCCGAGTTCGTCGTGGCCGTAGTCCAGTGGCGGGGTGGCCGACTCGACGTCGATCTTCTCGCCCCGGTTGAGTCGTGCCACCACGTCCGGCAGCCGGTCCTCGGCCAGGCTCAGGGTGGCCATGCGCAGGCCGCGCAGCCGGCGGGACAGGGACCGGGTGATGCGCCAGGACAGGACGATGCACAGCAGCAGCCCGGCGAATCCGCCGGCGCTCAGCGAGGCGGCCTTGATCAGGAGCGACCGCGCTTCGTCGGCGCTGCGGTTGAGCAGCCCCCTGGTCTCGTCGTGGATGAGGGAGCCGTACTGGAGGCTCAGTTCGTCCATCGCCGCGTTCCACTGCTTCTGCCGGTTGGGCAGGGTGATCTTCCGGTCGCTGCCGCCGCCGGGCGTACCCGACGCGAGTACCTGGTCCTCGATGGAGGTCAGGGTCTTCCAGGCGGTCCCCTGCAGGATCGTCTCGGTGCGGGTCTTCGCCGAGCCGGTCAACGACTGGACCAGCTGGTCCTCGACGACCCAGCGCCGGGCGCTGACCAGCCGGACGTACGCCTCCCACTCCTGCTGGTCGAAACGGCCCGAGGGCCAGGCCAGGGTGAGCTGCGAGTCCTCCTGGGCGACCAGTTCGGCCGCGTTCTCCAGCGCGACGAGCGGGCCGGCCTGGGAGGTGAGGTCGCCGTCGTCGACCTGGGAGAGCTCCTGGAAGGCGTGGATCTGGTTGCCGATGATCGACGAGTACTGGTCCAGCGCCTGCTGGGGGGAGATGTCGGTGAGCCGGTCGACCTGACCCCGGTAGTACTCCAGGCTGGCCGTCGCCGCGATGACCGAGTACATCCGTTCCCCGATACGGGCGGGGGCCTCCTGGATCGCCCTGGTCTGGCCGACCAGTTTCGCGACGGCCGCGTCCGTCACCTTGCGCTGCGCGTCGAGGGCGGAGCGGTCGCCCTTGGGCGAGGCCAGCCACGCGGCCGACAGGGTGCGTTCCTTCTGCAACGCGAGCGTGGCGTCGGTCCCCATGGCACCGGTCGCCCTGCTGAGCCCCGTCTGGTCCCGCAGCCGCAGGCCCTCCGAGAACATCTGAATCGTCGTCACACCCCACATCGCGGCGAGGGTGACGGTGGGAACCAACGCGAGCAGGATCAGCGAGAGACGTATGGAGCCGAGACGGCGCCGGGCACCTTTGCGTGGAGGCATCGTCGTCCTAGGGCGATCAGCGGTGGGTGGGAGTGACAAATGGCAGGTGGCGGATGGTGGGTGACAGCGGAAGCGGAACTGATGGCGGAACACGTCAGGGTCCGCAGGATGCTATCCGTACCAGTGAACGTACGCACCGTGAGCCCCCAAAGCTTGGTGCAGCCGTTGTACGACGGTTGCCGCGCAAGGGGATTCGGGGGCGGGGCGGAAGGGAATGCGGAACGGTTGCGGAAGGGGGCCGGCGGGGTCGGAAGCGGCGGACCTGATGGGCTCAGCGGGTGCCGGCGGCCGCGAAGGCGGCGACATCGGCGATGTTCTGCTTGGTGACGAAGGCGGGCCCGGTGAGCACGGGGGCCGCGCCGCCGCCGCTGACGTTGCCGTTGGTCTTGTACAGCCAGAGCGAGTCGACGGCGAGATAGCCCTGGAGATACGGCTGCTGGTCGACGGCGAACTGCACGTCACCCTTCTTGATGGCGCCCACGATGTCGTTGTTGAGGTCGAAGGTGGCGATCTTCGCCTTGCTGCCCGACTGGTCCACCGCCTTCACCGCTGAGAGCGCGAACTGCGCTCCCAGGGTGACGACTTCGTCGATGCTCGAGTCCTGGCTCAGCCGGGCCGCGACGACCGCCGTCACGGTGTCCAGGTCGGTGCCGTTCACGTACAGGTTCTCGGTCTCGCCGGCGAACGTCTTCTTCACCCCGGCGCAGCGTGCCTCCAGGGCGACGTTGCCCTGCTCGTGGATGACGCAGAGGGTGTGCTTGACCTTGAGCGCGTCCAGCTTGTCGCCGAGCGCCCGGCCGGCGGTGCTCTCGTCCTGGCCGAAGAACTCCAGCAGGCCCGCGGAACGCCAGGCGTCGATACCCGAGTTGAGACCGACCACGGGTATCCCGGCCTTCGTCGCCTGCGAGACCGCGCTCTTCATCGCGTCCGGCTTGGCGAGGGTCACGGCGATTCCGTCGACCTTGTCCTTGACCGCGTCAAGCACCAGGCCGGCCTGGGAGGCGGCATCGGGGTCGCTCGCGTACGTCAGTTCGACGTTGTCCTTGGCCGCGGCGGCCTGCGCGCCCTTCTGCACGCGCTCCCAGAAGGCGTCGCCCTTGGCTCCGTGGGTGATCAGGGCGACCTTGAGCCGGGCGGTGCCGACAGCGGCGGAGCCCTTGCCGGAGTCCGCTGCGTCGGAGCCCGAGCCCGAACAGCCGGCCGCGAGAAGGCAGACGGCGGCCACGCCGGCGGCAACGGCCGTGGCACGGGCGGATCGTGCGGAACCGGAAGAGGCGGGGGGTGTGTTCATGGGAGTGCGGCACCTCGCTGCGCGGCCGAGGAGGAGAAGGGAGGGGGACGAGTGAGGGTGTGGGTACGCCGAAAACTGCGCGATCGTCGGGCGACGTGCACCTACTGTCCGACTTTCGCTGGGGCGGAGCCAATCGGATGTGACGCCTGGTAGTCAAGTGAGCAACCAGGTGGAACCGTGGTTCACGTGCCGGTTCGGGGTGTGCCCGGCGCGGGTGATCCTCCTCGGTCGGAGCTGGGTAGTGTCAGAAGGATTGCCTGTGCGGAGGGGGAACGGAAGGGGAAATGGGACCTCCGGTTCCCTTTCGTGCCCCGATGTTTGCCAACCTCGTACGCGACCCGCCCGGCCCCCTCCCTCCGGCGATCAGGCAGCCCCGCCCGTCCTGCACCGAGGAGCGTGACGTGAACGAGTGGCTGATCTACCGAGGCACCGGACAACCGCACGACGGAGTCGACCGGCTCCCGGAGCCGCCTGCCTGGCGCCGCTTCGACGGTGGCCCGTTGATCCGGCCGCCGGCTCCCGTGGACGCCGTCTCCACCCGAAGGCTCGGCCGAAGCCGCGCCTTCGCCGAGCACTACCGGCCCACCCCGGCCGAACTGGAACTGGTCAACGCGGCGCTGTACCTGCGCCGCCCGCTCCTGGTCACCGGCGAACCGGGCAGCGGCAAGAGCACACTCGCGCACGCCGTGGCGCATGAACTGGGCCTGGGCCGCGTACTGCGCTGGCCGATCGTCAGCCGTACCCAACTGACCGACGGGCTCTACACATACGACGCGCTGGGCCGGCTCCAGGACCTCCAGATCACCCGCCCGGAAAACCGTCCCCAGGACGACAGCAGTCAGGCCGGACCGAACCCGGCCGCACCGCACTCCTCCGGCCAACACCCGCCGGAAGACACCGACTTGCTGGCTCAGGGCATCGGCCGCTATCTCCAACTGGGCCCGCTCGGAACGGCGTTGCTCCCTACTGCACGCCCCCGGGTACTGCTCGTGGACGAGCTCGACAAGAGCGACATCGACCTGCCCAACGACCTCCTCGGAGTCCTGGAGGAGGGCGAGTTCGGCATCCCCGAACTGGAACGGATCGCCGAACACCGCCCGGCCGTACGGGTCCGTGACCACGACGGGCGATCCGTGGAGGTCCACGAAGGACGCGTCCGCTGCCGCGCCTTCCCCTTCATCGTCCTCACCAGCAACGGTGAACGCGACTTCCCGGTGCCGCTGCTCCGGCGCTGCGTCCACCTCCACCTGGAACCCCCGGACGAGGAGCGGCTCGCCGCCATGGTCCGCGCCCACTTCGGCGAGGACGCGGCCGAGCAACACGCGGACGTCATCGCCCGGTTCCTGGAACGCAGGCCCGGCGAACAGCGGGCGGCCGACCAACTCCTCAACGCCGTCTACCTCACCCGCCACGCCCAGGACGAGGAACCCGGCACCCGCGCCCACCTCGCCGAACAGCTCATGCGCCCACTGAACCGGCCGACGAGGTGAGCGGGGAGGCGGGGCCGTCGGACCCGCTGGGCGCGCTGATCCGACGCCTGGGGGAGGCCGGGGTGAGGCCGAACGCCACCGAACTCGCCGACGCGCTCTGGCTGGCGGGGCGGATGGCCGACGCGGACACCGGCGCCGGAAACGGCCCGGGTGTGGGGGCCCCGGACGGCACACAGGCCGGGCGAGAGGGCGTCTCCGCAGATCCGGCGGACCACCCGGCGCCCCCGCAACTCCTCGCGGTGGTCAGGGCACGCGGAGGACCACGCCAACCGGGAGACCGGCGGGAGCAGGGCCTCGAGCAGGCAGGAAAGCCGGAGCGGACAGGACGGCCGGAGAGCCAGGAAGGGACGGATGGGCAGGAAGGACCGGACGACCCCGAGGAGCCTGCGGGAGCGGCGGAGACCTACGACGCACCGGGCGCCGAGATCCTCGTACCGACGGCGTCCGCCTTCCCGGACCTGCTGTCCCTGGCGCGCGCACTGCGCCCCCTCCGGGACTGGCAGCGGCTGACGGGAGCACCGCGACCCCGGAGCGACGACCTGCTGGACGAGTCCCTCACCGCGCAGGCGAGCGCCGCCGGGAACTGTGCCCTGCCGGTCTTCCGGGCCGACCGGCGCCGGCGGGCCCGGATGCAGCTGCTCGTCGACGACTCGCCGTCGATGGGCGCCTGGGACCGCACCCTGGAGGAACTGCGCCTGGCCTGCGAACAGTCCGGTGCCTTCCGCTCGGTGACCGTCCATCGGCTGCGGCCACATCCCGACGGCGGGGTCGGTGTGCTGTGCCGGGCCGGCGGGAGCCAGTGGCTCGCCCCGGCGGAAGGGCTGCGCGACCCGAGCGGCCGGACGCTCACCCTGCTGCTCAGCGACTGCTCGGGCCCGCTGTGGCGACACGGCGCCGGCCAGCGGTTCCTCCACCGGCGACTGCGCGCGGGCCCGCTGGCCGTAGTACAGCCGCTGCCCGCGCGGCTGTGGCCGCAGACCCTGCTGGCCACCGAACCCGGCACCCTGCGGTGCACGACGGACCCCGGTGGAACGCTCGGCTTCGAGCCGTTCCGCGCCCCGCGTCCACGCCACGACGAGGCCCTGCCGGTCCCCGTCCTGCCGCCGACGCCCGCCGCGCTCGGCGACTGGGCACGTTTGCTGTCGGAACGGTCGGCGGGCACGCCGGTGGCCTCGGTGGCCATGGTCGGGCCCGCGGACGAGGGCACACCACCTGGCCCACGCCCCGACCGCTCCCCGGCCCAGCTGGTCGAGGACTTCCGCACCGTCGCCTCTCCCGCCGCCCGCCGCCTCGCGGTCTGCTTCTCGGCGGCACCGCTGGCGTACCCCGTGATGCAGCTCGTCCAGCGTGCCCTGCTCCCCGCGACCGGCCCGGTCGAACTGGCCGAGGTGCTGTTCAGCGACCTGCTGGTGGAGGTGGCGGAGGAACGCGACGGTCCTGGACCCTGGTACGAATTCGCCCCGGGCGTAAGGGATTTGCTGCTGCGGCGACTGGAACTGGACGAGGCCCGCGCGGTGCTGCAACAGTGCTCGCGCTACCTGGGAAGGGTATGGGGAGAAAAGGCCCAGAACTTCCCCGCGACGGTGGTCGCCCACCTCTCGGGTGCGGCGGTCCATGCCGTGGTGGCAACGGACGGGTCCGAGGAGACGGCCGGGCGCCCGGTCCCGCAGCCCTTCGCCGACGTACCCCGCAGGGTGCTGCGCAGATTCCAGCCGAGGGAGGTCGAAGGCGCCGCGAACCTCGTCATCAACCGGTCGCATTCGCAATCCCTGGCCCTCTGGCTGGCCCGCAGCCGCCTCGCCCGCTACGAACGCCAGGGCGGCATCCGCGACCTCTGGGACGCCGTACGCCTGCTGCGGGCGACCACACCCACCCCGGCCACGAGGGCGCTGCTCGCCGAGTGCCTGCTCGGCCTCTGGGACATCCACCGGGACCGCGCGGTGCTGCGGGAGGCGGAGGACACCGTCCGCGCGGCGGCGGACCCCGCCGGTGCGCCGCCGGCCCACGCGCACCTCGTCCTCGGCAAGGTGCTCCGGGCCCGGGCCGCGACCGAGCCCGACGACGGGACGAGGGCCCGGGCCCTGGCCGAGGCCGCCGAGAGCCTGGAGCGCGCGTACGCCCTGGTGCGCTCCGAGCCGCGCCCCCTGCTCGACGTGCTCCTCTGCGTCGTCGACGTGGTCCGCGCCCGCTACCGGCTCCTGGGCGATCGACGCCTCCTGTACGGGGCTCAGGTGCGGCTCGACGCCCTCCTGGAGGGCTGGCCGGGCGAACACCCCCTGCCCGGCTCGGCGTTGCTGGCCCGCGGCGCGCTGCTGATGGAGCTGTGCGCCAACGCGCGTGAGCGCGACTCGGCCGATGAGGCCCGCGCACTCGCCGTACAGGCATCGGCGGACTTCGAGTCGGCGGCAGGCCTGGCGGAACGGGCGGGCGAAGCCCGGGGGGTCGTCTGCCGGGCCTGGCTGGAACTGGCGGCGGCACGGGCGGTGGTGGTGGGGGACGAGGGGGCGCGGGAGGTTCTGGGGGCGTTGGGGGAGGCGCTGCGGGTGGCGGGGGACACGGGCGAGCTGCGCTTGCGAGCCCTGTGGCGGCTGGCCGTGGCGCACACCGCCCGCTGGACCCGCACCGCCGAAGCGGCCGAACTGGAGACCGCCGACGGCTATTTCGCCTCCGCGCAGGCGCAGTTGAGCACCGACGACCCACGCCGCCCGGAACTTCTCACGGCGCGTGGAGGCGCGTTGCTGGACCGGGCGGGCCACGGCGGTGACGTGGACGTCGCCACGGACGCCGTACGGGTCCTGCGTGCCGCACTCGCCCAGACGTCGGAGAGCGCCCCGGCACTGCCCGCCCGCAGGCTCCTCTTCGCCCGCGCCCTGCACCGCCACCACGAACTCGGCGGCTCGCTCACCGATCTCCACGAGGCCGAGTGGATCCTGGCCCGCGCGGCTCGTGGCGCCCGTTCCGGCGGTGACAGCCGTACGGAGGCGCTGGCCTGGCTGGAGCGCGGCGACGTACTGCGCTCCCTCGCCGACCCGCAGCACGCCACCACGCAGTACGAGGACCGGGCCGCCGAGTCCTACGGCCGAGCCGCTGCCGCGGCCGCGGACGAGACGTCCGTCGACCTCCTCGTCATGGCCCGTGCCCTGCACCGACGCGCCATGGTCCTGGAACGCACGGCGGGCCCGGCCCGCGCTCTCGACGCGTATCGGGCCGCCTGGGCCACCTGGCAGCGGGCGGGTGGCGACGCACGGCATCCGGAGGCCCGTACGACCCTGGAGCGGATGCGTGCGCTGTCGGTGCGGGCGATGGGCACTGCTTCGGCCTAATTCGATCGTTCTTTCGGTCATGTCCCGCAGGTGAGGCCCGAGAAAGGTTTCCGTGTGTTCCCCGCACGGGTAATTGCCGATGGTCGACGTGGCTGGGAGGAGCACGGCGTGTCGAATCCTGCGGCTGATGAGCCGATCGCGTGGGACGAACCTCTCCCGGATCTCACGGGGGTCGAGTGGGGTGAACTGCCGAGGACCGGCAGCAACCTCGTGCTGAACGACGTCCTCGCGCAACTGGTGCTGAGGTCCGGCGCGCTCGCGCGGCCCGTGGCCTACTACGAGGACTCGCCCTGATGACGTAGGGCGGTTTCGCTCGAGCGGTGAACCGGACCGGTACGGCCGGCTCTGTCCACCGCTCGGCGCGGAGTGCCGCATTGGACGTACGGGCGATGCCTCGGGGAGGTGGCGGCGCGATGTTCCCTGTGTCGTGCGAGCAGAGCGGTTCCACGGCGGGTCAGTTCCTCGCTCCCTGGCCGCTGTCGGTACTCGACGTCCGTGCCCTGCGTCGCAACGGTCTGCGTCCCGTGCCGGTACATCAGTTCACGCTCAAGGTCCACAGCAGATGCAACCTGACCTGCACTTATTGCTACATCTACCACGGCAGGGACGAATCCTGGCGGGGCCATCCGCCCCAGGTGTCGACCTCCGTCATGCGGCAGACGGCCCACCGCATCGCCGAACACGCGCGCGCCCACGAGCTGAGCGAGGTCCGTATCGCCCTGCACGGGGGTGAGCCGCTGTTGTCGGGGCCGGGTGTCCTGGTGGACTACGTCCGGACGATCCGAACCGCCCTTCCGGCCGACTGCGTCCTGCGTGCGACCGTGCAGTCCAACGGCACCCTGCTCACCGAACAGGCCCTGACCCGGTTGGCCCAGGAGGGCATCAGGGTCGGCCTGAGCCTCGACGGAGGCACGCCCGCGTTCAACAGACGCCGGGTGGACCACGCGGGGCGTCCTTCCTGGCGGCGGGCCGTACGTGCCGCGCGGCTGCTCGCGCGCAACCCGCAGTCGTATGCCGGGATCCTGTGCACGGTCGACGTCACGGCCGACCCCGGCGAGGTCTACCGGTCCCTCGCCGCACTGCGGCCCCCCATGCTCGACCTGCTGCTTCCGCACGGAAACTGGTCGAATCCACCGCCGGGACTGCCGGTGCGCGCGCCCGAGGCGGCCCGGACCGGCGACCGGGGCGCAACCCCCTACGGTGACTGGCTGGCCGCGGTCTTCGACCTGTGGTGGAACAGCCGTTCGGGGGAGGGGCCACCGCCGCGGATCCGGATCTTCTCCGAGATCATCGCGCTGCTCCTGGGCCTGCCCAGCACGCTCGAGGCCGTCGGTCTGTCACCGACGGCGGCGATCGTCGTGGAGACGGATGGGGAAATCGAGCAACTGGATTCCCTCAAGCAAACCTACGAAGGCGCGGTGGTCACTGGACTGGACGTCTTCCGCAACACCTTCGACGAGTCGCTCGACCATCCGGGTGTGTCGGCGCGTCAGATAGGGGTGGCGGCCCTGGGCGCCGTCTGCCGGACATGCCCTGTCATGGCTGTGTGCGGTGGCGGGAACTATGCCCATCGCTATCGTGAAGGAAGTGGTTTCAGGCACCCCTCGGTGTACTGCCACGATCTGGAACGACTGATCCGGCACGTGGCTGCGGCGCTGGTTCTGGCGACCGGAGGCGAACGTCCTGTTCCAGCCGTTTCGGCGTGGTCTCCCACGGCAATGCCTTAGGGGCTATGAGCTGACCAGATGACTGTGTCCGACTTCCGGGGCGCGACCGGACGGCACGGAGTAGGGAGAGAACCTCATGGCGGACCGGGCCGGGGGAGCCAGGTCCCATGGCCACACCGTCATCAGCTACGCGGGATTCAACCGGCCCTGGGCCACCTGGATCGCCTACCAGCTGGAGCAGTTGGGCCATCGGACGACACTGTTGCGCTGGGACCCGCCCGTCAGCATGTCGCTGGCCGAGGCGCTGCGCAGTCTGCTGGAGGCGCCCGGACGGATTCTGCTCGTCCTGGACGACTGGTACTTCAATCTGGGGCCGCGCAGCGACGAGGAGTGGATCGCCGCTCTCCGGGAGGTCGTACCGGAACACGAGGACCGGTTCGCCGCGGTCAGTGTGGCCACGCGTGCCATCCCGCCCGGCGGTGAGCGGCTGCTCCCGGTCGACCTGCGGGATCTGGACGCCGGTGAGGCCAGACGGCGGATTCTGGTCCGGCTCGGGCTGCCGGCCGGCGAGCTGTCGCAGAGCGGCGACTTCGCTCCGCGCTTTCCCAACGATCCGCCGGCCGTGCTCAACATTCCCCGGCGGAACCTTCGTTTCACCGGTCGTGACGGCGCCCTCGAGGAACTGCACTCCCAGCTGAACCAGGGCGAGGACGGCGTTTCGCGAGTCGCGCTGCGTGGCATCTCGGGCGTCGGCAAGAGCCAGATCGCGATCGAATACGCACACAGGTTCGGAAACGACTATGACGTGGTGTGGTGGGTCAACGCCGGATTCAGGGCCACCGCCCGCGAACAGTTCGCCGATCTCGCGCCCCGGCTGCAGCTGTGGGTGGGCTCGGAACTGGGCGAGCGGATCCGGGCCGTCCACGAGGCGCTGCGCACCGGGAAGCCGCTCGGACGGTGGCTGGTGATCTTCGACAGCGCCGACGACATGGCGCAGGTCGAGGATCTGCTTCCCGAGGGCAACGGCCATGTGCTGGTGACGACACTGACCCAGGACTGGGCCACGTCGGGCCGCCTCTCGGAGATCAAGATCCTGCCGTTCATCCGTGAGGAGTCGGTTGCCTATGTGCGCCGTCGCGCCCCTCGCCTGACCGAGCAGGAGGCCGACAGGCTCGCGGACGCCGTGCAGGACCTCCCGTTGCTGCTGGCGCAGACGGCGGCCTGGCTGGACGCGAACAGGATGCCCGCCAAGGACTACATCGAACTGATCAGCAAGGGCGGGGCCAACCAGATCGGCATCCGTATCTCCGACGACTATCCCATGGGCTTCCAGACGAGCTGGTCGATCACGCTCAACACCCTGGAGGCGAACCATCCGGAGGCCTCCGAACTGCTTCGCCTGTTCGCGCTGTTCTCGCCGGACGCCATTCCCGTGCGTCTCATACAGAAGGCCCACCCGTCCGACCTGCCCGACCATCTCGCCTCGCTCGCGGCCGACCCCTTCCGCTGGTACGCCGCATTGCAGCGATTGTCCGAGTCCACTGCTGTACAACTCGTCCACGAGAGTTCGTCGGAGGACGAACCCCTAGTGGGAGGCGCGACCATGCACCGGCTGTACCACAGTTTCCTGACCAGTGCCCTGCCGGAGGAGCGGCGGGAAGCGATGTCGTCCGTCGCCTGCGAAGTGCTGGCCGGTGCCGATCCCCGCGACCCCGGAAACGTCCAGGAATGGCCCAAATACGCCGAACTGCTCGCGCAGTTGGAGAGCTCCGGGGCACTCGACAGCATCAAGCCGGCCGTGCGCAGGCTGGTCCTGAACTGCGTCGAGTACCTCAGGGCACGCGGGGAGGGGCAGGACGGACTCGCGCTGTGCACACAGACCCTGGCCCGCTGGCGCAGCCGCCTGGAACCGGACGACCCCGACATGCTGGTGTTGACCCACCAGCACGCCAACATGCTGCGCCGCGTCGGACGGTTCCGGGAGGCCGAGGCCGTCGCCCGGGCGACGGTGGACCGACTGGCCGAGGTCAGGGAGGCTGACGATCCGGAACTGCTGAGGGCGAAGAACGGCCTGGGCGGGACGTTGCTGGCCCTGGGCGCCTACGTAGACGCCTACCAGCTCTGGCGCGACGAGCGGGATCGCGGCACGAAATCCTCGGCGGTGTCACAGGGGCGGTCCAACCTCGCCCTGACGCTGCTCCTGCTGGGCAATTACCAGGAGGCGGCCGAACTGCACCGCCACATCCTCAAAATGAGGCAGGCGAGTCTGGAGGAGAACCACCCGCAGATCCTGATCTCCGCGCTGTACTACGCCTGGACGCTCCGTCTCCTGGGCAGCTACGACGAGGCGAAATCCCGGCAGGAACGCAATTGCGAACTCCTGATGCGGGACGCGGGCGAATGGCACCCGAACACCCTGCTCGCACAGCACAATCTCGCCCTGTGTCTGCGCCGTACGGGAGAGCTGGCACAGGCTGAACACCACATGCGCCACGTCGTGGAATACGGCCTGCGCAAGCGGGGACCGAGCCACCCCGACACGCTCCACACCCAGGCGGACTACGCCACCTTCCTGCGCGAGCACGGCGATCTGGGCGAGGCCCGCAAACTGGCCGACGAGGTGACCAACGGCTATCACGACCTGGTCGGGCCCACGCACCCCTTCACCATCGGCACCACGGGCAACGTCGGCCTGGTGCTGTGGAAGTACGGAGAGCGCGAGGAAGCGCTGAGGATCGCCGAGACCACCTGGAGCGGGATGGCCGGGGCGGTCGGCGCGGACCACCCCTGGACCCTCGGCTGTGCCCTCAACCTGTCCGGCGCCCGCAGCTACGCGGGAGACGAGGAACGCGCCGCGCAGCTCAGCAGGGACACCCTTCGACGAGCCACCGCGGTACTGGGCGAGAACCATCCCATGGCCCTGTCCTGCAAGGCGGCCCTCGCCGCCGACCTGAGGTCACTGCGCCGGGGTGACGAGGCTGCCGGGCTGGAGCAGGAGGCGCTGCGCGCACTCACGGGGAAGTACGGTTCCAGCCATCCCCACACCACAGCGGTGGGCCGCCGGGACCGCCCGTACTGGGACTTCGAACCGCAACCCACCTGACCAATTTCCGTACTTGCGAGTCATGTGACACGCCGTCGCCCGAACTGCTAACGTCGCGCCCGTCACACGCGCGATTTTCCATCTCACCTGGAGAAGGCTTGCCTGTTCCTCAGGGCGTGGCGCCTTCTCTCAGCGCCCAGCCATTGCCGAGCTTTTCCGGCCAGGATGTGGCCATGCTGGCTGCGGATGCGAGACAGCCGGTTCTCGCGGCGGTGGCCGAGATGCTGCTGTGGCGGGTCGGTACTTCTGTCCGGTGCGCGTTCTACGACGACTCGCCCTACGTCCCGCCGGAGCAGCCGTCCCCCCTCGATCATTGGTGACCTCGTACCCGTGGCCTGTCCAGGGTCTCGACGTCAACGCGATCAGGCGTGCCACCGGCGCCCGCCCCACCCCGTTCCAGCAGTTCGTGCTGAAGGTCCACAGTCGCTGCAACCTCGCCTGTACCTACTGTTACGTCTACGAAGGCCCGGACCAGAGTTGGCGTGGGCGCCCTCGGGCAGTGTCGGCAGAGGTCGTGGACGCCGCCGCCGCCCGTATCGCCGAACACGCCGCGGCTCATCAACTGCGCGACGTGCACGTCAATCTGCATGGCGGGGAGCCGTTGCTGTCCGGCCCGGGACCTCTTGTCCGCCATGCCGAAGCGGTGCGGCGGGCAGTGGCCGAACAGGCCGGGACGTCCTGCCGGGTGCACGTCACCACGCAGACGAACGGGACGCTTCTCACCGACGCCGTGGTGGGTGAACTCGCCGACGCCGGAATCAGAATCGGGGTCAGCCTCGACGGCGGGCTCGCCCGGCACAACAGCCGTCGGATCGACAGACGGGGGCGTCCCGCCTGGCCCGCCGCGACCCGGGGGCTCCGGGTTCTGGCGCGGCATCCGGACGCGTACGCCGGAATTCTGTGCACCATCGACCCCGCGATGGATCCCGTCGAGGTGTACGAGTCGCTGCTGGAGTACGCGCCGCCGAGTCTGGATCTGCTGCTGCCGCACGCCAATTGGGCCGCTCCGCCGTCCGGCGCCGAAACCCCCGGAACATACGGCCGATGGCTCGCCGCCGTTTTCGATCACTGGTTTGACGCCGAGCACATGCGGACGACCATTCGGCTGTTCACCGAAATCGTCGGACTGCTCATGGGACTGCCCAGCGGTACTGAGGCAGTGGGTACCTCTCCTGTCGTGGCCGTCGTGATCGACACGGATGGGGCTGTCGAACAGGTCGACTCACTCAAGACCACTTATGCGGGGGCCCCGGTCACCGGGTTCAATGTCTTTCGGCACGCCTTCGACCTTGTGCTAGACCACCCCGGCATCGTGGCCCGCCAGATCGGTCTCGCCGCTCTCTCCTCAACCTGCAGGAGTTGTGCGGTGGTTGAGGTCTGTGGGGGAGGAAACTACGCCCATCGATTCCGGGCCGACTCCGGATTTCTTAATCCGTCCGTCTATTGCCCGGACCTCGCCCATCTGATCAGGCACATCGCCGGGCGGCTCAGCGCAGCCGTCGGTGACGCACGATTGCGGGAGGGCTGAGCCGCAGTCAGAATTCCCCTAGGGGCGGGGGACTGGGGGCGACGGATTGAACAAGGTGTTCATCAGCCACAGCACGCGCGGCGACTCCTACGCGACAGCGGTGCGCTCGCAGGTCGTACACGGGCTGCGAGAGCGCGGATACGACGTACTTGTCGATGCCGACGGGCTGTTGCCGGGGGAGAGATGGCATCCGCGGCTGTACGAATGGCTGTTGGAGTGCCGTGCCGCGGTGGTTCTGGTCAACCGGGCGGCGCTGGCGTCGGGTTGGGTGCATCGGGAGGTCGACATCCTGATGTGGCGGCATCACTTCAACCAGTCGTTCTTCGTCCTCCCCGCACCTGTCGGCGATGTGACCCCCGAGGACATGCAGGCCGCCGGGTTCGAGGACCTGATGTCCCTGCAACTCGTGCAACGAGCGGGAGCGGGCGACACCGGGAGCGAGCCGGAGGACCCCGCCGAGGCCGCGGCGGTCATCGTGCGGGCGTTTCCGCCACTGCCGGCGCTGCCGGACGACGACGATCCCGTACAGCGCTGGGCCGAGGACATCACCGCGCAGCTGAGCCAGGTACGGACGATGAGCCGTCTCGCTCGGATGGGGCGGGCTCTCGGGATGCATGACCGGCACCTGGCCGGGGCTCCGGTCACGGATGTCAGCTGTGGTTTCCTCGCCGCGCAGATGCTGCACACCCATGACGCGGTGGCGCTGCGCAACGCCGTCGGGGAGATCGCCCGGCACATGGACAGCACGGCTCTCGACCAGCTCGTCCATCTGCTGCTGCCGGTCTGGATCGACGCCACGTCCGCCCGGCACGTGCTGCCGGTCGCCGACGGCACCGGGCCTCGCACCGTCGTGCTCAACGTGCGCAACCCGGACACTGGTGAGTACTACCTCGGCCGGGCCTTCTGTATGGACCACAGCCGCTACTGGCCCATCGTCGTGAGCGCGCCGCCGCCGGGCGAAGAGGACCCGGAGGAGGAGCTCCGGTACCGGTGCGAGCGGACCATCAGGGCCCGGTTCGGCATGACCGACCGGGAACCGCTCGCGAGCGCCCCGCAGCTGCCCAACTGCGACACCTACGTCGTGATCTTCGCCGAGCACTGTTCCCTGGACGAGGCGGAGCGGGTGGTCGACTGGCTGCACGGGCACATTCCCTGGCTGCACATTCTTCTCATCCCACGGGACGAGCTGACGGACGACGACCCCAGACCCGGCCGGCTCGCCGGCGCCGCGTTGCTCGTGCCGCCCTTCGGGGCCGACGACGAGCGGATCGCCATCAGGGTCGCCTACGGGATGCTCAACGACTGGGGCCACGGCAGGGGCGGGGACGACGACAGGCCAGGACGGCCGCGGGGAAGGGGATGAGCCCGATGACGGAGCACCTGAGTCCCGAGGAGTGGTTCCGCAGTCCCGATCGCGGGGACGGCGAGATCTATGTGATGTCCCCGCGTATAGAGGAGGCCGTGAAGGTGGCACTCGCCACCGGCCGGCCGTTGCTCCTGAGAGGACGACCGGGCTCCGGCAAGTCGTCCCTCGCGCCCTTCATCGCCCGGCAGCGCGGCTGGCGTTACTACGACCACGTCATCACGTATTCCACCCGTTCGACCGAACTGCTCTGGCGCTACGACAGTGTGCGCAGGCTTGCCGACGCGCAGGCGCACCGGCAGGGGGCCGTCGGCCTCGACGATGCCTCCTACGTCGAACCGGGCGTGCTGTGGTGGGCGTTGGCGCCCCGGTCCGCGCGGCGGCGAGGGCGGACGGCCCAGCAGGAAAGCTCTGGGTCCGAGTGTCTCGAACCCTCCGCCGAAATCAACGCCGGGCGCAGCCCCGACCACGCCGTCGTGCTCATCGACGAGATCGACAAGGCCGATCCCGACGTACCCAACAGCCTTCTGGTGCCGCTGGGTTCGCATCGGTTCACCGTGGTGGAGACCGGGACGGAGGTACGGCTGGAGCAGCCCGTCGGGGAGGTCGACCCGCGGTTCTCGCGGCATCTCGTCGTCATCACGACCAATGACGAGCGTGAGCTCCCCCAGGCGTTTCTGCGGCGGTGCGTCGTGGAGTCGCTGCCCGACCATGATGTGCCGAGCCTGGTCAGGATCGCCGAGGAGCACATGAAGACCTGGCACGGCAGCGTAGGTGACGACGAACTGCGGCTGGCCGAGGCGCTGGCCGTGGAACTGGGAAAGGTACGGGAACAGGCCATGACGATCGGCCTGCGTGAACCCAGTACCGCCGAGTTCCTCGACGCGTTGCGCGCCTGCATCACCCTCGGGATCACCCTCCGCAGCGAACGCTGGGAGTGGCTGAAGAACTGCGTGCTGATCAAGCGCCAGCAGATAGCCGGGGACGGATGGTGATGCCGGTGACGCGGGAGATCTGGCTGGGGGACGTCGTCCGCGCCGCCGCCGCGCTCGGAGTGAGCGACGCGGCCGGCTGGGAACGCGTGGCCTCGCTGCTCGGTCTGGGCCCCGGGGCAGAGCGAGAGCTTCCCGCACAACCGCCGCCGGATCCGACGGCCCTCCTCCCGCAGCCCGTCTCCGCCCCCGGGCAGCACGGCCCGGCCGACGACGATGCCGCGCGGCCCCATGTCGAACCCCCCGGCGCGGTGCGGCCGACGCCCACCGACGAGGAGGCCGCCCTGCTCGTCCCCGTCGCCCACCGGCCACCCCGCCACACCGGGTGGGCCGTCGACCCCCTGCCCGTTCCCCGGTCCGCCCCCTTCGGGGAACCCGGCCCGCCTCAGCACCTGCCGCTCCTGGCACCCCGCTCGACCGCGGCCGTGCTGCACGCGGCCCTCGCCCGCGTCACGCCCGAGGGCGATCTCGACGTCGAACGGGCCGCCGACCATCTGGCCCGAGGACTGCCGCTCGCCGAAATCCCGCGTCGCCCCCTCCCCACTTTGCGCTACGGGGTGCAGATCCTCGCCGACATCTCCGCCGCGATGGAACCCTTCGCCCAGGACGTCGAGGACGTCGTCGATCAGGTCCGCAGTCTCGTCGGTGTCGCCGGGACCCGAGTGCTGCGCTTCGCCGACTGCCCCTCCCGAGGCGTCGGCACCGGCCCGCGCGGCACCTGGCGGCCCTACCAGCCTCCTCAGCACGGCACCCGAGTACTCCTTCTGTCCGGTCTTGGCCAGGTGGGACCGGCGTTCGACCCCCACCGTGGCACCGAGCGGGAATGGCGGGAGATCCTGCTCCGGATCCGGCAGCACGGCTGCGACACGGTCGCCCTCGTCCCGCTGCCCGAACGGCTCTGGCCCGGCTGGTGGCAGTACTGGTTACGGGTGGTGGCCTGGGACCGTGGGACCACTGTGGGACGGGTAGTCGGGGGGGTGCGGTGAGCCCCCCGGGCCGCCAGGGCCACGAACTCGCCGTCCTGCTCAGCGTCGCCAGCCGCGTCGAGCCCGAGCTGATGCGTACGGTACGGATCGCGGTCGCGCCGTTGCTCGACGTGTCGGCCGAGTCCGACCTGTGGTTCGGCAATCTCGTCGAACGGCGGGGGTACGGGTATGTCTCGCTCCGCAGCGACCTGTTGCCGTCGCTGCGCGCCGAACTCGCCGACCGGCTGGCCGGATCACCGGCCGGGGCGCCCGTGCACCGCCTGTGGTCCGTGATCGAACACCTGCACAAGGACCGTTCGCCGGCGCTGTTCGCCGAGGAGCGGGCCACCTGGCTCGCGATCCGGGACGGTGCGGGCGCCGACCTGGCCATCGAACGCGCGCTGAAACCCGCCCTGCGGGCCCTCGTCGAAGGCAGGGACGGCATCGCCCGCTGGTTCGCCGGTGCCTGGCCCCGGCTACCCGACCCGGTCCGCCGTACCACCACCGCCTGGCAGCTCGCCACGGTCACCAGCGCACGCCTGTCCGGCGTGAGCCTGCGTCCCGAGATTCCGGAGCGCCTCTCGGTGACCGACATCGGGCTGATCGCGGCCAGACTGCCCCGTGTCTCGCTCCGGGTCCGCCGGTACGGCCCGGATCTGCTGCTGGGCGAACGGGCCGACGGCACGGGCGGCTTCACCATCGAGGTTCCGGACACCGACCCCAGAGTGCTCGACCTGCTCGACGACCCGCTGCCCCGGACCCTGCTCGTGAGCCGCGGCGCCACCGTCACCGAGCGCGTCGGCTGGGGCCCCGTGCAACTGCTCGCGGCCGACGGCGCCGTCTACGCACTGCCCGCCCCCAGCCCGGTGCCCGAACGCTCGGTCCGGCTGAGCACGCACGGCGCACCCGACCGGCGGATCACCATCGCCCACACCGGCGCCAGCCAGGCCTGGGGCACCTGGATCGCCAACCAGGCGGAGGACGCCGGGTTCGGTGTGACAGCGGTGCTCTGGTACCCGGATCCGGCAAGGGCCCTGTGGGACGAACTCGGCGGTCTCCTGCGTGGCCCGGGCAGGACCTTGCTCGTGCTGGGCGACACCGACTGCCGGCTCGCCGGACGCGGCGACGACGAGTGGAACGCCGCGTTGCCCGAGGCCGCCGCCGACCGACCGGGCCGTCTCGCGGCAGTACTGGTCGGCTCGGGTCAACGGCCCGCCGCTGTCGGGACGTTGCCGCTCGCGGATCTGCGCGCGGTAGATGAACGCGAGGCCGCGCGCCGCCTGTTCGCGCTTCTCGGTACGCCACTGACGGGCGCCGGCGTCAGCACCGGAAACGGCGACCGCCGCACCGCCGACCCCCGCTTCCCCGGCATCGCACCGGCCATTTCCAACGCGCCGCTCCGCAACCCCCGCTTCACCGGCCGCGAAGCCCTTCTCACCCGGATACGGCAGGCCCTGCTCGCCCCCGGCCCGGAACCCGGTGGCGCCGACCACCACCGGTGCGCCCTGCTCGGCCCCTCGGGCACGGGCAAGACCCAGACGGCCACCGAATATGTCCACCGGTACGGAAACGAATACGACGTGGTGTGGTGGATCAGTGCGGGCTTCCAAGGCACGGCACGCGAGCAACTCGCCGCTCTCGCATCGGAGTTGAGACTCGCCGCAGGGCAGGGCGTCGGCTATCGGATTCGTGCGGTGCAGGCCGCGCTGCGCGTCGGGCAGCCGTACCACCGCTGGCTGTTGGTACTCGACCGCGCCGACGACCTGACCGAGACCGAGGACCTGCTGCCCGAGGGCGCCGGGCATGTTCTCATCACCTCCAACAGCCGCGCCTGGGCCGACAACGAGCGCGTCCACCGCATCGACGTGCCCCCCTTCTCCCGCGCGGAGTCGATCGCGTACACCAGGAGCCGTGCCCCCCGGTTGAACCTCGCCGAAGCCGATCTCCTCGCCGAGGCGGTGCAGGACCTGCCGCTGCTGTTGTCCCACACGGCGGCCTGGCTGGACGCCCACCCCATGCCGGTCGCCGACTATCTGGAACTCGTCCATCACGGCCACTCCGGCCGGCTGGACCAAGCCGTCACCGGTGGTGGTTCGGCCGGCTATCCGCAGGCGTTGGAGAGCAGTTGGTCGATCACGCTGACCTCGCTGCGGGAACATCATCCCGCCCTGGTCGAACTCCTGAAGCTCTTCACCTGCTTCTCGCCGGACGCCGTACCGGTGCACCTGCTGTGGAAGGAGCGACGGGCCGATCTGCCGTCACGCATCGCGGCCCTCGCGGCCGACCGGCAGGCGTGGGACGCCGCGTTGCAGCGGCTGGCCGAGACATCGGCCGTACGGCTGGTCTTCGGGGACGACGGGGTGCAGCGGGCCGAGGTGCACCGCCTCTACCACTCCCTGCTGCGCGAGAGCCTCGGCGAGGACGAACGCGATCTGTTCTCCCAGGTCGCCTGCGACACGCTGGCGGCCGCGGATCCCGGTGACCCTCTCGACGCCCGTACCTGGTCCCGCTACGCCGAGTTGATCCCGCACCTGGAGATCTCCGGAGGTCTGGACAGCACGCGGGACTCGGTTTCCCGGATGGTGCTGAACTGCATCGAGTACCTCCGCAGTTGCGGTGAGGCGCGTGCGGGGTTGCGGCTGTGCGAGCTGACCATCGCGCGATGGCACAGGCGGATGCCGCCGGACAGCGGCCAGCTGCTCATCCTCACCCACCAGCACGCGAACATGCTGCGGCGGGTGGGGCGTTACCAGGAGGCGGAGGCGGTGGGGCGGGCCGTCGTGGACAGACTGGCGGCACGGCGGCCGGCGGAGGACGCCGAACTGCTGCGGGCTCAGAACGGGTTGGGCGGGACTCTGGTGGCGCTGGGGGCGTATCGCGAGGCGTACGAGCTGTTCTCGCACACCGTTCATGCCGAGACCGCGGCAAGAGGAGCAGAGGCGACACTGAGCGCGCAGGCCCGCTCCAACCTCGCCAACGTGCTCGACCTGTTGGGGCGTTATGAGGAGTCGTACGAGCTGTACGGCTCGCTGGTGTCGAGGATGCGGGAGGAGGCGGGCCCGGGACACTACCGAACGCTCTACAACGAGCTGCGCTGCTGCTGGACGCTGCGCCTGCGTGGCCGATATCCCAAGGCTCTCGCCTGGCAAAGGGCGAACCTGAAGGACTACCGCGAGGTCATGGGTCGTTACGCCGTCAGCTCCATGGTCGCCGAGCACAACCTCGCCCTGTGTCTGCGCCGGTCCGGCCAACTGCCGCAGGCCGACGGCATCATGCGCGAGATCGTCGAACTCGCCCGCCAACTCCACGGCCCACGCCATCCGCAGGCCCTCTTCGTCGCCGCAGACTACGCCTCCCTCCTGCGCGAACAGCGCGACCTCGACCACGCCTGGACCCTCGCGGACCGCGTCGCACGGGACTACGCGGACCTGTTGGGAGACGCCCACCCCTTCTCCGTCGGCACCTCCGCCAACGTCGGCCTCACGCTGTGGGAGTCGGGCGACCGCGACGAGGCGCTCCGTATCGCCGAGCGTGCCCTGCGCGGGATGACCGCCGCGATGGGCGCCGACCACCCCTGGACACTGGGCTGTTCGCTGAATGTCTCCGGTGCGCGCAGCCTCGTCGGGGACGCGGAGGGGGCCGCCGGCTACAGCCGGGACTGCATGGACAGGTCGGCGCGGGCCGTCGGGAGCGCGCACCCGCTGACCCTTCTGTGCAAGGCGGCGCTGGCAGCCGACCTGCGCGCACTCCGCCAGCACGACGCCGCCGACCGCCTCGAGCGGGAGACCTTGGGACAACTTGTCGAGAACCTGGGCGCCGACAGCCCGTTCACTCTGTCCGTGCGCCGTGGGGAGCGGCCGTACTGGGACTTCGAGCCCCAGCCGGAGTGACAGCGGCCCTTCCCTCCGGAACCGGAAGGAAGGGCCGCGGGGACGAGCGCTGACCTCTGGAACTACGGCTTGCGAGCCACCGCCCCGTACATCGCGATGTCCTCGTCCCTGATCCCCTCGCCGCTCGTCTCGTCGGGGTGCCACTTGTGGACCTGGACGATACCCGGCTCGACCAGGTCGAGGCCCTCGAAGAACTCCTCCGCCTCCGGGAACGTCCGCAGGCGCATCGGCATGTTGCGGGCCTTGTACTCGCGGGCGACCCGGCCCACCTCCTCCGGGGCGAACTCGGCGGTGCCGATGGACATCGCCAGGTAGCTGCCCGAGGGGAGGGGGTCGAGGAGACGGCGGACGATGCCCACCGCGTCGTCCTCGTCCAGGACGAAGTGGACGATCGCGATCACGGTGAGGGCGACCGGCTTGGTCAGGTCGAGGGTCTCCCGGAAGTCCGGGGAGTCGAGGATGGCCTCCGGATGCTGGAAGTCCGCCTCGATGTACGCCGTCCTGCCCTCCGGGCTGCTGGACAGCAGGCCCTGGGAGAGGGTGAGGACGATCGGGTCGTTGTCGACGTAGACCACCCGGGACTCGGGGGCCACCGACTGGGCGATCTCGTGCAGGTTGGGGGAGGTCGGGATGCCGGTGCCTATGTCGAGGAACTGGCGGATGCCCGCTTCCTTGGCCAGGTAGGCGACCGCACGGTTCATCCAGTCGCGGTTGGCCTTCATATGGATCGGCAGGGCGGGCCACTCGTGCGACATGGCGTCGCCCGCTTCCTTGTCGGCGGGGTAGTAGTCCTTACCGCCGAGGATGTAGTCGTAGATCCGTGCGGAGTGTGCGTTCTCCGTGTCGATGCGGTCGGCCGGCCATCCGTTGTCGGGCACGCCGTCCCTCCCATTCGGGTCGTAAGCCTGAGTCAAGCCAGTCAAGTCTCAGTAGAAACAAGGCAGTTCAGCGCCAGTTCAGAGCAGGAAGTCTGCGTCACCCGCCTTTACTCCGGCCAGGAAACTCGTCATCTCGTGCGGGGTGAAGACCAGGGCGGGACTGTCGGGGTCGGTCGACTGGCGGACGGCCACCCGGCCGTCGGAGAGCTTCTTCACCTCGACGCAGGCGCCGCCCGCGTCGTCGCTCCACGGCTTGGACCAGCCGCGGGAGCCGAGCTCACGGGCCGGCATGCCGTTGCGTATGGGGTGGGGGTGGCCGGAGTGGTTCGGGTGGGTGTTCGTGAGGTGGGGATGCGTGGGGTGGTGCATGTCAGAGCTCCTTGCGAATCGCACCGAGGAGGGCCTCGGTCTTTCTGGCGGGCGCAGACTGCGCACCCAGCCGGTCCAGAGCCTCGCGATAGACGACGACGTCGTCGCCCTTGTCGAGATACACCGCGCCGACCAGACCGCTCAGATAGACGATGTCCGGCAACTCGGGTGCCCTGAACCGGAAGAGATGGAACGCCCCGGCCCGCATCGCGGGATGCGGGCCGTTGCCGAACGGCATGATCTGCAAGGTCACATGGGGCAGCGCGTTCATCTCGATCAGGTGGTCGATCTGCGCGCGCATCACCTCCGGACCGCCGACCGGCCACCGCAGCACGGTCTCGTCCATCACGATCCACACCCGCGGCGGTGCCTCGCGGGTCAGCAGTTCCTGACGGCGCAGACGCAGTGCCACCCGCCGGTCCGTCTCCTCCGAGGAGCCGTGTGGATTGCCGGCCCCCAGCAGCGCCCGCGCGTACTCCGCCGTCTGAAACAGGCCCGGCACGAACTGCGCTTCGTACGCGCGGATCTGCAACGCGGCCTGTTCCAGGCTGAGATACGCGGCGAACCAGTCGGGCAGTACATCCCGGTAGTTGTGCCACCAGCCGCGCTTGTTCGCCTCGCGGACCGACTTCAGGAACGTGTCGATCTCCTGCTGGTCCGTCACCCCGTAGGTCTGCAGGAGTTTCTCGACGTCGGGCAGGCGCAGCCGGGCCACCTTGGCGGCTTCCATCCGGCGGATCGTGGAGTGGCTGACCCCGATCGCCACGCCCGCGTCCTCGAAGGAGATACCGGCGCGTGTGCGCAGCTCCTCCAGCTGTCTGCCGAGGATCATGCGCAGTACGGAGGGGGCGCCGCCCCAGTCTGTCTCCGCGGTCACACCTACCCCCCTCACGACGGGCTCAGGGTCGCAGTCTGTCACGATCATCTTTCGACGGGAGCAGCATGCACCCCACAAATTGCAAATTTCAACTTGCTGGTTGCGAGCCGTTGTTGTCAGGTGTCACAGTGTTCGTACCTTCCCGGAAACGGTGAACGGCGAGTCCGCGTGGCCCTGTTGGGGGAGAAGGGGCCGCAACCTGCACGTTTTTGACGTGGGTTGACCGGTTCGTCGATCACATCGGGTCGGTGTCGCACCGGCCAGGGTGCACAGGCAACGAAAGGCGAACGGCGATGGCTCCGCCCTCTCTCCCCCAGCCACTCGGCCGAATGCCCAGGGGTCGGCACACCGGCCACCCGGACCTCCCCGATCACTCCGCCCCCTCCGGTCACTCTCCGCAGTCGGACATGTTCGTACTGACCGCGACTCCGGCCTCCGTCGGCACGGCCCGCCGGAAGGTGCGTGAACTGCTCGACGCCTGGGGCGTCGACCCCGACACCTCGGACAGCGCCCTCTTGGTGACCTCCGAGCTGGTCACCAACGCCCTCACCCACACCGCCAGCGAGCGGATCGTGTGCCGGCTGCACCTCTCCGCCGGGCGGCTGCACCTCGAGGTCGAGGACGAGAACCGTGGCGGCACCCTGCCGGCCCAGCGCATACCCGACCCCGACGAACAGTGCGGACGCGGACTCCTGCTGGTCGGCATGCTGAGCCGCGACTGGGGTGTGCACGACGCCCCGAACGGCTCCGGGCGTGTGGTCTGGGCCGAACTGGCCACCGAGGAGGCGGAGTCGGCGGAGGCCGCCCCACCGCCACCGGTGGCGCCGGTCGCGGCAGCGATACCGGTCGCGGTCCCGGCTCCGGTCGACTCGGCCGATCCTGCCGAGTCCCTTACGCCTGCCGGTGCGACGGCCCTGGTCCCGACGGCGCTCGCCACCGAGGTATCGGCCCCCGCTGCGCGCACGACCGCCGGGCCCGCCGCGTCCATACCCGCCCGGACACCCGTTCCCGCGCCGACGCCAGCCCCGATGTCGACGCCGGCCCCGGCACCGGCCCCGGCATCGACGCCGACGTCAGCACCGGCACCCGTACCGGCCCCGACGTCGAAATCCGCCTCGGCGTCGGCCTCCGTACCGTCCCCGCCACCGGAATCGGCCCTGGCGTCGGCCCCGAGACCCGTACCGGCCCCGACGTCGAAATCCGCCCCGGCGTCGGCCTCCGTACCGTCCCCGACACCGGAATCGGCCCTGGCGTCGGCCCCGAGACCCATACCGGCCCCGACGTCGAAATCCGCCTCGGCATCGGCCCCCGTACCGGCCCCGACGCAGGCCCCCGTGCCGCCACCGGCCACGGCCCCGGTCAGCGCCGTAGCCGTAGCCGCCCCCGTACCGCCCCCGCCCCCAGCCCCGGCCAGCCCCATACCCGCAGCCGTCCCCGCACCCGCGGCCCCCAGACCTCCCTTCCCCCCAACTCCCCCCTCCGCCCCCGCAGTACAGGCCGCCGCCCCCGCTCTCTGGCGATCGTCGGCCCCGCACCGCATCCGGCCCGTCCCCCACTCGGCCGAAGGAATCGCCTCACATGGACCGTATGGAACGCCAGCACCGCACCCCCCGTACTCCCGCTCCTGACCCGCGCCCGCACGGCCCGTACGGCCGCCCGGTCACCCACCAGTCCCCTACGTCCTTCATCCCCCGGCCCGTCCAGGCCGCCGCCGCGTCCCACCTCCCGGCCCCGCCGCTGCACGCGCCCCCCTCGACCAAGCCCCCGCGCGAGCAGCACGCCCACCTCGCCCACCCCGGCCCCCTCGTACTCCCGGCCCGCCTGGCCGCCGGTCTCGGGTGTGACGCCGTGGGCACACCCCGTGAGTACGGGCGGCGGATCATGGATGCGCTGCCCCGCGTCGGCTGTGTCTTCGCCGACGACCAGCGGTGGTGGTGGATCGTGCCGTCCGGTTCGCACCTCGGCGTGACCTGGCCGCCGGGTGTCCGGTACGTCATCGGCGCCCAGCTGGCCGACCCGTCCTGGACGGGCACCCGGCCCGTGTCGCCGTCCGTCCGGCCCCGGCTGCTCCACAGCCCCGAGGGCGACTCCCCGTACACCCCGCCGATACCGCTGTACGTCCTCACCTGCCGACTGGCGGGCAGCGATCCCAGCTGGTCGCTCGGCGCGGGCGGCTGATTCCGCCGGTTCCCTTCCGAATCCCCCGGGGCGAAAGGCCTCGGGGGATCTTGACGCCGTAAATGTTACCGGTAACATCGTTGCCGTCCCCGCATCGGAGCGAGGGCGAGTCAGCCGCGTTCTCGACCACAGGCGACGGGAGTCCTCGTGACCGATCGACCCACCGGACGCCCGGCTCTCACCGAGCGACGGGACGCCCCGCCCGCGCCGACGGCTTCGACAGCGACCTCGACGACCCCGGTCTTCAGCCCCGTCGCCGTGGTCGCCTCCTGTGTCGGGTTCGTGCTGATCGGGGTCGTACAGGCCCTGTACGGGCCGTCGATCCCGGCCTTCCGCGAGGAGTTCGGGCTCTCCCCGTCGGCCGCGGGTCTCGGGCTGAGCGCCCACTTCGCCGGCGGGGTCGTCGGGGTCCTCCTCTTCGACCGGCTGTACGTGCGGCTCGGCAACCGGCGCGTCCTGGGCAGCTCGTACGTCCTGATGGCCGTCGGCGCCGCGGGCTTCGCGCTCGCGCCCAACTGGCCCGTCGCGCTGGCCGCCGCCCTGCTCGCCGGGCTCGGCTTCGGGGGTATCGACTACGGCCTCAACCAGCTGTTCGCGGTCGGCTTCGGCGACCGTTCGACGGCGATGCTGAACATCCTCAACGCCCACTTCGGCATCGGCGCGATCCTCGGCCCGGCGCTGATCGGCGCGGTCGGCTCGGAGCACTACCCGGCCGTCTTCCTCGCCTTCTCCCTCGCCAACCTGCCCCTGCTGCTGTGCCTTCGAGGCGTCCGGGAACACGTACCGCAACCGGCCCCCGCGCCCGGAGCGGGTGCCACCGGCGGCCCGGGCGGGCAGGTGCTCGCCCGCAGTATTGGTTCCGTACTCGGTGTCTTCGTCACCCTCTACGTCCTGCACGTGGGCATCGAGGCGGGCGTCGGCGGCTGGGAGCCCACGCACCTGGAGACGGTCGGATACGGCGCCGGAGCCGCCGCCACGGCCACCTCCGTGTACTGGCTGATGATGACGGTGGGCCGTTTCCTGGCGGCCCCGCTCGCCCTGCGTTTCTCGCCCCAGTCGATCGTCGCGGTGTCCTGCGCCGGTATGACCGGCTGCCTGCTCCTGGCCGCCGTACCCGGACTCGCCCCCTACGCCTACGCGGGCGTCGGTCTCTTCATCGCCCCGATCTTCCCCACCGGGCTGCCCTGGCTGAACCGGGTCGCCCCACGGGCGCGGAGAGCGGGCGCCGTCGTCATCGCCGCGTCGATGGCCGGGGGAGTGGCCGCCGGACCACTGCTCGGCAAGGCCATCGAGTGGTCAGGCGTACGGGCCGTGCCGCTGCTGCTGTGCGGAGTCTCCGCGCTGTGCCTGGCGGCCACGGTCTGGCTGATCCGGGCGACCCGGACCGACTGAACGCGCCCCACTGGAAACTCCGCTCCCCACCCGATTGAACGCGCCCCCCACTGAAGATCCCGCTCCCGACCGAAGGGAACTCCCCTCATGTCCGCTCCCGCTCTGACAACGACGTCCGACGGCTTCCTGCTGCACGGCGAACCGTTCCGGATCATCTCCGGCGCGATGCACTACTTCCGCGTCCACCCCGACCAGTGGGCCGACCGGCTGCGCAAGGCCCGGCTGATGGGCCTCAACACCGTGGAGACATACGTCCCCTGGAACCTCCACCAGCCCGAACCGGGCACCCTCGCCCTCGACGGCATCCTCGATCTGCCGCGCTACCTGCGGCTGGCCAAGGCGGAGGGGCTGCACGTCCTGCTGCGGCCCGGCCCGTTCATCTGCGCCGAGTGGGACGGCGGCGGGCTGCCCTCCTGGCTCACCACCGACCCCGACATCCGGCTGCGCTCCAGCGACCCCCGGTTCACGGGCGCCATCGACCGCTACCTCGATCTGCTGCTGCCGCCCCTGCTGCCGTACCTCGCGGAGGCGGGCGGTCCCGTCATCGCCGTCCAGGTGGAGAACGAGTACGGGGCCTACGGTGACGACACCGCGTACCTCGAGCATCTCGCGGAGGCTCTGCGCTCGCGCGGGATCAGGGAGTTGCTCTTCACCTGCGACCAGGCCAACCCCGCGCACCTGGCGGCCGGCAGCCTCCCCGGTGTGCTCACCACGGGCACCTTCGGCAGCAAAGTCGCCGCGTCCCTGGAGCAGTTGAGGGCCCACCAACCCGAAGGGCCCCTGATGTGCGCGGAGTTCTGGATCGGCTGGTTCGACCACTGGGGCGAGGAGCACCACACCCGGGACGCGGCGGACGCCGCAGCCGACCTGGACCGGCTGCTCTCGGCGGGCGCGTCCGTCAACATCTACATGTTCCACGGCGGCACCAACTTCGCCTTCACCAACGGCGCCAACCACGACCACGCCTACCAGCCCATCGTCACGTCCTACGACTACGACGCCGCCCTCACCGAGAACGGCGACCCCGGCCCGAAGTACCACGCCTTCCGCGAGGTGATCGCCCGGCACGCACCCGTCCCCGACGAGCCGGTCCCCGCGCCGAGCGTCAAACTCCCGCCCACTGTCGTCGAGTTGGGGCAGAGCGCACCTCTGCTGCCCCATGCCGGGCTCCTCGCCAAGGCCGTGCGTACCGAGGACCCGGCGACCATGGACGAACTGGGGCTGCGCGCCGGATACGTGCTCTACCGCACCATCGCCCCCCTCGCGGGCGACGGACTGCTGCACTTCGCGGGCGGGGTGGGCGACCGGGCGCAGGTGTTCGTCGACGGCGCGCCCGTGGGCGTACTCGAACGCGAGCGGCACGACGAGTCCCTGCCCGTGCGGATTCCCTTCGCGGGAGCGGCGGTCGAGGTGCTCGTGGAGAACATGGGTGGGGTCAACTACGGGCCGCGCATCGGCTCGGCCAAGGGTCTCCTCGGGACGGTCAGCTTCAACGGCACCGCCCTGCGCGGCTGGGACAGCCACCCGCTCACCCTCGACGACCTCAGCGCGCTGCCCCTCGCTCCCTCCGGTGCGGTCCCTTCTACCCAACCCGCCTTCTATCAGGGCACGTTCGAGGTCCAGACCCCCGCCGACACCTTCCTGTCACTGCCCGGCTGGACCAAGGGCCAGGCCTGGATCAACGGCTTCCACCTCGGCCGCTACTGGAACCGCGGCCCGCAGCGCACCCTCTACGTGCCCGCCCCCGTCCTGCGCCCGGGTGCCAACGACCTGCTCCTCCTCGAGCTGAACGCCACCACCTCCACGCAGGCCCTGCTCACCGACGCCCCCGACCTGGGACCGGTGAAGCCGTGACCCACCACTACCTCCGGTTTCCCCCGCCCGCCGGGCCCCCGCTCACCGGCCACCTCCCGTTCGGTGACGCGCCGGGGGCCGCCGACCCGATCGAGGTGACCAGCCGCTGGTTCACGCGCGGCGGACGCCCCTGGTTCCCCGTCTCCGGCGAGTTCCACTACAGCCGCTACCCGGCTGGCGAGTGGGAGGAGGAGCTCCTGAAGATGAAGGCGGGCGGGGTGACGGCCGTCGCCAGTTACCTCATCTGGATCCACCACGAGGAGATCGAGGGAGGGCTCCGCTTCGACGGCGACCGCGACCTGCGCCGGTTCGCGGAACTCTGCGCCCGCCACGGCCTCGACTTCATCCCGCGCATCGGGCCCTGGAGCCACGCTGAGGTGCGTAACGGTGGGCTGCCCGACTGGCTCCTCACCCGCACCGGCGCACCCCGCACCGACGACCCCGACTACCTGGGACCCGTACGCGGCTGGTTCACCGCGATCGCCGAGCAGCTGAAAGGGCTCGACCGGGCGCACGGCGGACCGGTCGTCGCCATCCAGATCGAGAACGAGCTGTACGACCAGCCCGGCCACCTCCGCACCCTGAAGCGGATGGCGCGGGAGGCCGGGCTCAGCGCCCCGCTCTGGACCTCGACGGCCTGGGGCGGGGTCCAACTCCCGCCCGACGAGCTGCTTCCGCTCTACGGCGGCTATCCCGAGACCTTCTGGACCGACTGGGACGGCGGCTGGCCCGACACCTGCCGCAAGCACTTCTTCTTCACCCACCAGCGTGACGACGAGGGTATCGGCGCCGACCTTCGGCCGACCCGGGTGCGAGGTCAGGAACCGGTGCCGACCGACCGATTCCCCTGGGCCACCTGCGAGTTGGGCGGCGGGATGGCGGTGGCCTACCACCGCAGGCCACGGGTCGACGCCGCCGACGTCGGCGCGCTCGGGCTCACGAAGATCGGGTGCGGCTCGGTCTGGCAGGGCTACTACATGTTCCACGGCGGCACCAATCCGGTGGGCGAGCTGACCACCCTCCAGGAGTCCCACGCCACCGACTACCCGAACGACCTCCCCGTCCTGACGTACGACTTCCAGGCACCGCTCGGCGAGTACGGGCAGTACCGGCCCTCGTACGACGAACTGCGCCTGCAGCACCTGATGTTGGCGGACTTCGGCGAGCGCATCGCACCCATGGAGTCCGTGCTGCCCGAGCTGCGGCCTGCCGGACAGGACGACCGGGAGACGCTGCGCTGGGCGGTACGCGGTGACGGCGGCTCGGGCTTCCTGTTCGTCAACAACCACCAGCCGCACCAACCGCTGCCGGACCATCCGGACACGTCGTTCACCGTGGAGTTTCCCGACGCTCCCGAACTGACGCTGCCCAGCGTGCCGGTGACGGTCCCTCAGGGTGCTTATTTCTGCTGGCCCTTACGGCTCGACGTGGCCGGCCTGCGGCTCGACTGGGCCACCGCCCAGCCGGTGTGCACGGTCGACGCCGGCGGACGTACCGTCCTGGTGCTGGCGGCCACGGACGGGATCCCCGTCGAACTGGCCCTGGACATCGGCACGTTGAGGTATGTGCACACCCCCATGGGGAAGGTCGCCTCCGCCGACGGACGCTTCCTCGTCACCGGACTGCGGCCCGGCACCGACGCCCTCGTCGAGGTCGGGACGGTGGACGGCGGACAGGTCGGCCTGCTCGTCCTGGACGCGGCGACGGCGCGTACCGCCTACCGGGGTGTGGCCTGGGGTGCCGAGCGGATCGTCCTGTGCGGCGACAGGGACAGCGACGGCGGTGACGGGGTCGTCTTCGACGCGGTGGCCGGGGAGGTGCGGCTGCACAGCGCGTCGGCAAGGCCGTCGTTCGCCGTGCTGCCCGCGCCCGAAAGCCCTCCCGGCGGGAACCTGACGGCGAAGTCGGACGGGGTGTTCACCCGCTACACGCTTCCCACGGGCGGTGCCTCCGGCACCCTCGACGTCTCCCTCGTCCGGGCCGCCGGGCCCGCCCCCGACCCCGTCACCGGCGTACTGGGCCGGGCCAGTGCTCCCGCCGACAATCACTTCGACACGGCCGCCGCCGAGTACCTCATCCATCTGCCGGACGAACTCCCGCGCGACGGAACGCTGTTGCGCGTCCACTGGACCGGGGACGTGGCCCGCGCGTATGCCGGGGACACGCTGGTCGCCGACCAGTTCTACTCGGGGCGGGTCTGGGAGATCGGCCTCGGCCGACTGCCGGACCACGCCCTGCGCGCCGACGGCGGGCTGCGGGTGAAGGTGCTGCCGTTCGCGGCCGGGGCACCCGTGCACCTGCCGGTGCCCGTGCCGGTGGGGGAGGCGGGGATCGAGCGTGTCGAGTGGGTCACGGTCCGGACTCACATGATCACAGGGTAGGTCCTGGCCGGTGGTGACCGCCGTCCGGCGGCCTATCCTGTGGGCCAGCCGGGCGGGGCACGACCGCCACGGGACGAAGCCGAAGGAAGCGACCCCCATGACCCGAAGCGCCGGTGGTGGCGCCGCCCCCAAGGGACGCAGCCGACGCAACTTCGCGGGAACGCGGCCGGTGATGGACGACGTGGCACGGCTGGCCGGTGTCTCCAAGCAGACCGTGTCGCGGGTGCTCAACGACCATCCGGCCGTCCGGACGGAGACCCGCGAGTCGGTGCTGGCGGCCATGCGGTCGCTCGGGTACCGCCCGAGCCGCAGCGCGCGTTCGCTGGCCAGCGGACGGACCCGGATGCTCGGGGTGATCTCCTTCGACGCGGCCCGCTACGGGCCCGCCTCCACGCTCACCGCGATCAACACCGCGGCCCAGGACGCCGGTTACCTGGTCAGTTCCATCGCCCTCGACACCGCCGACCGGGACACCGTCGTCCAGGCCGTGGACCGGCTGTCGGCGGAGGGCGCCGACGGTGTCATCGCCATCGCCCCGCAGCGGCGCGTCGGCCGGGCGCTCGCCGAGGCCCACCTCGACATCCCCCTCGTCGTGATGGACAACGCCCTCGGCGACGACACCCCCATGGTCACCGCCGACTCCAGGGGCGGAGCGCGCCTGGCCACCGAACACCTGCTGGACCTGGGCCACCGAACGGTCCGGCACATCGCCGGACCGGCCGGTTGGACCTCCGCCGAGCGCCGGGCCGCGAGCTGGCGCGAGACCCTCGAGAAGGCCGGGGCCGAGGTGCCCGAGCCGCTCGCCGGCGACTGGAGCGCGGACTCCGGGTACGAACTGGGCAGGCGGCTCGCCCGCGATCCGGACGTCACCGCCGTCTTCGCCTCCAACGACCAGATGGCGCTCGGCGCGCTGCGCGCCTTCCACGAGGCCGGCCGCCGGGTCCCGGACGACGTCAGCCTCGTCGGCTACGACGACATCCCGGAGGCCGCCCATCTGCTGCCGCCGCTCACCACCATCCGCACCGACTTCCAGGAGATCGGCACCCGCTCGCTGCGGCTGCTCCTCGCCCGGATCGACGGCGGCACCGACCCGGGTACCGCGGGTAGGGAAACCGACACCGACCTCGTCACCGTCATCCCCGCCCATCTCATCGTGCGGCGCAGCACAGGTCCGGCCCCGGCCTAAACTGGGCCGGTGGTGACAGGTACCGACAGTTCCGGTTTCGACGATCCGCCCGCCGAGGTGCTGGTGGAGGCCGCCGGGGCCTTCGGTCTGCTCGCCTCGCCCGCCCGGCTGCACATCATGTGGGCGCTGGCCCAGGGCGAGAGCGATGTGACCGGCCTCGCCGAGCGCGTCGGCGGCGCCCTGCCCGCCGTCAGCCAGCACCTCACCAAACTGAGACTCGCCGGGCTCGTGCGCGCACGGCGCGAAGGCCGCCGGCAGGTCTACTTCGTCGACGACCCCGACATCGTGACCGTCGTACGGCTGCTGGTCGGGCGGCTGACCGACCGCGCCGAGCACGCCCCCGTACGGCACCTCCGTGGAGTCTGACTTCCGGACACTGCGGAGCCTCGACAGCTCCCCGCGCGGTCTCACCGACGGCGAGGCCGAGGCGCGGCTGGCGGTGGTCGGCGAGAACGTCCTCCCGGCTGCCCGTCCGACGCCCTGGCCCGTCCGGTTCGTACGGAGCCTGCGCGACCCCTTCACCGCTGTACTGCTCTGTCTCGGGCTCGTCTCGGCGGCCGTCACGGCCTGGGGGACGGCCGCGGTGATCCTGTCCCTGGTCGCGGTCGGCTGTGTGCTGCGCGCCACGGGAGAACACCGGGCGGAACGTTTCCTCACCGGGTTGCGCGAGCTCGGGGCCGGCACCGCGACCGTCCTGCGCCGCCCGGACACCGGCGGGCCGCCGCACGCCCGGGAGATCCCGGTCGCCGACCTCGTGCCGGGCGATGTGATCCGGCTCGGGCCCGGTGACCTGGTCCCGGCCGACGTACGGCTGCTGCGCGCGACCGGGCTGACCGTGCACCAGGCGCCGCTCACCGGCGAGTCGGCGCCGGTCGCCAAGGACGTACGGCAGGAGGGGGCGGGCCGTGGCCTGTTCGCGAGGCGCGAGCTGTGTTTCCAGGGCAGCGCCGTCGCCTCCGGGAGCGCCACCGCCGTGGTGGTGGCCACGGGGGCGCGCACGCATTTCGCGGGCGCGCACGAGACGGCCGTGCGCCGGGCGGGGAACCCGAAGCGGAACCCGGCAAGGCACCCGAGGACGAACCCGCGGCGGAGTGCTTTCGACCGGTCGTTGCACGGTGTCGCCCGGGTGCTGATCCGGTTCATGCTGCTCGCACCGCCACTCGTGCTGATGGCGAGCGGGGCGCTGCACGGGCAGGGGCCCGAGACACTGCCGTTCGCCGTCGCGGTGGCCGTCGGGCTGACGCCCGGGATGCTGCCGGTCGTTGTCTCCACCTGTCTGGCGCGCGAGGCCTCGCGGCTTGCCCGGGCGCACGGGATCGTGGTGAAACGGCTGCCCGCGCTGCACGACCTGGGCGCGGTCGACGTCCTGTGCCTTGACAAGACCGGCACCCTCACCCGGGACCGGCCGGTCGTCGAACGGGCCGTGGACGGGGCCGGACACGACGATCCGGCGGTCCTCGACTGGGCCGCCACAGCAGCCTGGTGGACCCTGCAACTGGCCGATCCGCCCACCCCGGACACCCTCGACGAGGCGCTGCTGACAGCGGCGGGTCCGGTCGGCGAGCGGTACGACGGGGTGGCGGCGCTGCCCTTCGATCCGGTGCGGCGACTGGCCACGGCGGTGGTACGCGGGCGGCCGGGGCACCATGTCCTCGTCGTCAAGGGCGCGGTCGCGGACGTCGTCGGGCGGTGCGCGCTGGACCCCGCCGAACGGGCACGGCTGCTCGCCCGCGCCGACCGGGAGACGGCACGCGGACTGCGACTGCTCGCTGTCGCCACCGCCGAGCGGCCCGCGCGCACCCGGGATTGGACCCCGGCCGACCTACCGGGACTGACGTTCCGGGGCTTCGTCGCCCTGCGGGACGACCTCGCACCCACCGCCGCCGGGGCCCTGCGCGACCTCACCGCGCTCGGCGTCGGGGTGAAGGTTCTCACCGGCGACCATCCGGGCACCGCCGCCCGCGCCTGCCACGACCTGGGTCTCGACCCCGGGGAGGTCGCGGACGGGGACGCGCTGGCCGGCCTCGGCGACGCCGAACTGACGGACCTGGTTCGCCGTACGACCGTCTTCGCGCGCTGCACCCCCGCCGACAAGGCGCGGATCGTCTCCGCGCTGCGGACGGGCGGCCACGCCGTCGGCTTCCTCGGGGACGGGGTCAACGACGTGCCCGCGCTGGGCGCCGCCGACGTCGGGATCGCGCCGCGCGCCGCCGTGGACGTGGTCCGGGAGAGCGCCGACGTCGTCCTCGGCGACAAGGACCTCGCCGCCGTCGCCCACGCCGTCACGGCCGGGCGGCACAGCGGCGGCAACATCGCCACGTATCTGCGCGTCACGCTCTCCTCGAACCTCGGCAACGTCGTCGCGATGCTCGCCGCCGGGCTCCTGCTGCCCTTCCTGCCGATGCTCCCGGCCCAGGTCCTCGCCCAGAACCTGTGCTTCGACGCGGCCCAACTGGCGTACGCGTACGACCGTCCCGCGCCCGGTGTCCTTGCCGGGCCGACCGTTCCCCGCTCCCGCGACCTCCTCCGTTTCCTCGGCCGCTTCGGCGCGCTCAACGCCCTGGCCGACCTCACGACCTTCGTCGTGCTCGCCCTCGCGCCGCACGGGCCCGACGCCTTGGACGACCGGGCCGTCTTCCACTCGGCCTGGTTCACCGAGAACCTCCTCACCCAGGCCGTGGCGATGGTCCTCCTGCGGGGCGGAGGCCGGCTCACGGGAGCCGTCGGGCGAGCGGCCGCCGCGCTCGCGGCCGTGGGGCTGCTGCTGCCGCTGTCCCCGCTCGGCCCGGCGCTGGGACTGGTGGGGCTGGCGGGTCCGTACTACGCGGGTGTGGCGGTCGTGCCGGCGCTGTACGGGGGTGTGCTCGCCGTCGCCCGGCGGCACCGGGGGTCCGGTCAGCCGTAGGTCAGGTTCGAGCAGGGGTTGTCGTCCGCCGAGCGGGCTCCCTCGACGACGTCCTTCGGGACCGAGGTCGGCTGCGGTGCGGCCGTGGCGCCGCCCTTGTACGACTGGCCGACGACCACGTTGATGTCCGCCCCCGGGACCGGCTGCATGGCCGCGCCGGGGAAGGCGCGGGCCACTGTCTGTGCCTGCGTCTTGTGGTCGGGGCCGTACTCGATGACCGTCGTCGCGTGGTCCTGGCTGCGCGCGGTCGCCGTGCCGGTGACGGTGAAACCCTCGGCGGTCAGCTCGGCGGCGGCCTTCGCGGCCAGACCCGTGACGGTGGTGCCGTTGTAGACGGTGACCGCGATTCCCTCGCCGGACACGGGAGTCGGGATGGCGGCCGGGCGCGCGCTCGGCGTGGCCTTCTTCTTGCCGCTCGCGTCCTTGCCGTCCAGGGTGCGGTCCGCCTTCAGGGCCGCCCAGAGGTCGCTCGCGTCGGGTTCGACGATCGCGACGCGGGAACCCTGGTACCGCCAGGGGATGGTGACGAACTTCGTGTTGTGCAGGTCGATGTCCTTCAGCGACATCGCGAAGGAGATCAGCTTCTGGGCGGAGCCGAGACCGGGGTCCACGGTCAGGGACTTGGTGGCCGCGTCGGCGAGGGGGAGCAGCTTGGTCGGGCTCAGCCCGTTGTCCTTGACCTCCTTCAACAGGCTTGCCACAAAGGCCTGTTGGCGCTTGATCCGGCCTATGTCGGAGCCGTCGCCGATGCCGTGCCGGATCCGGACGTAGTCCAGCGCCTTCTGCCCCGAGACCTTCTGCTCGCCCTTGTCGAAGAGCAGCTTGCCGCGCGAGTCGAGATGGGGGTTGAGATCTCGCTCGTACAGGTTCTGCGGGAGGCACACCTTCACCCCGCCCACCACGTCGGTCAGCGCGGCGAAGCCCTTGAAGTCGACGACCACGGTGTGGTCGACGCGCAGCCCGGTGATGCTCTCGACCGTGTTCTGCGTGCAGGCGGGATTGCCCGTGCGGGTCTCACCGACCGAGTAGGCCGCGTTGAACATGTCCGGCTGCGCGGTCGTCCACTTGCCGTCCGGCAGCTTGCAGGGCGGGATGGTGACCAGGGTGTCGCGCGGGATGGAGACGGCGACGGCGTTCTTGTGGTCGGCGTAGATGTGCAGCAGGAAGGCGGTGTCGGAACGGCCGATGTCGTTGACGTCGCCGCCGCCGAGGGCGGCGTTTCCGTCGTTGCGCGCGTCCGAGCCGATGACGAGGACGTTCTCGCCCTTGGACGAGCCCGCGGCGGGCCGGTTGTCCGAGAGGCCCCCCGCGTCGAAGGTGTTGATGTCGCTGTCCAGCTTCAGATAGACCCAGCCGGCGCCGGCCGCGGCGAGCAGCAGGAGCGAGAGGATGATCGCCAGGGCCAGCCGTCCACGCCTGACCGGCTTGCGCCGCCGGGTGCCCGCGGCGGACCGGTGTCGCGGGGGTACGGCCCTGCTGGTGCTGGTGGTCATCGGCGCCCTTCTGACGTCTCACCCTGGTTGTACAGTTGCGCAAAGTAGCAACTGTCATGTGTGACGAAGGAAAGGGCGGTGAGGTTGTGCTCCGCAACGGACTGGAACCCTGGCACCTGCTGATCGTGGCGATCGTGTTCATCGTGATGTTCGGCTCGAAGAAGCTGCCGGACACGGCACGCGCCCTGGGCCGCTCGATGCGCATCCTCAAGAGCGAGGCGCAGGCGATGAAGGCGGACCCGCAGGTGGGGGAGGGTGCGGAGGGGGCTGCGGCTGCCGTCAGGAGCGAGCCCGCGGCCGACCGACGGGAGCCTGTCGCCGATCGGTAAGATCATCCGCATGGCCGCTTCCGAACCGACCGTCCTCGCGACCTCCGGCGGACACCGCACCGGCGGCCGGACCATGGTGGCGTTCGACGCCCTGGTGCATCACGCCGTCGACCTCTCGGGCGTCCACGGCCGCAGACCGCGCGTCCTGTACGTCGGTACGGCCATCGGGGACGCCGAACACTTCACCGCCCGCATGGGTGAGGCGGCCCGGGTCGCGGGCTTCGACCTCACCCCGCTGCATCTCTTCCCCATGCCCAACGTGGACGACATCGAGGGCACGGTGCTCGACCAGGACGTCGTCTGGGTCATGGGCGGCTCGGTCGCCAATCTGCTGGCGGTGTGGCGGGTGCACGGCCTCGACCGGATCATGCGGCGCGCCTGGGAGGCGGGGGTCGTGCTCAGCGGGGTGAGCGCGGGCTCCCTCTGCTGGTTCAGAGGGGGCACCACCGACTCCTTCGGCCCAGAACTCCGGCCGCTCACCAACGCGTTGGGCTTCCTGCCGTACGGCAACGGGGTGCACTACGACAGTGACGCGGGGCGTCGCCCGCTGGTGCACCGGCTCGTTGCCGACGGCACCCTGCCCACCACGCACTGCACGGACGACGGGGTCGGTCTCGTCTACCGAGGAACCGAACTCGTCGAGGCGGTCGCGGAGTTGCCGGGCAGGGGCGCCTATGTCGTCAGATGCGAAGGCGACACGGCAGTGGAGGAGCGGATCGAGCCGCGCAGGCTGCCCTCGCCCTCTGCCTGACCGTCGTCCGCCGCTGCGGCCTCCGTCGTCTCCGGGGCCGCCATGGCGGCCTTGCCCTGCTGCTCGTTCTTCCGCCGCTGCCGACGGCTGACCCGCGGGTCCTGATTTGGAAGCCAGCCGAAGGCCATGCAGCTGCCCACGGCTCCGAGGGCGAGGCCCACGAAGAAGCCACCGAGGTTCGAGGTGACCCAGGTGCCCAGCGTCAGCATGATGCCGACGATCGAGTAGAACAGGCGCTGCGCGGGGTTGAAGAGGATCAGCAGACCGCACACCACCATCAGCGCCGGCAGCATGAAGCCGGCCAGACCCTGCATACCCAGGTGCACGACGATCTTCAGGGAGACCTTCATCGTGATGAGGATCTCCACCCCGCCCAGGGTGAGCAGCAGCCCGCCCACGAACGGACGGTGGGCCCGCCAGTTTCTGAAGGCGGGCCCCACCCCCTCTTGCTCGAGGCCGGTCATCAGCAACCCGACGGGCTGAAGCTGAGCTTCAGGCCGGGCAGCTTGAACACGGCCGCCGTGGTGGCGTAGTTGGTCGACCGCAGGTTGGCGATACGGACGGTGTCCGCCTGCTGGCTGAAGACGCCGGCCGGACCCTGGACGCCCGCCTTGCTGAGCGTGCTGGCGTCGTTGCCGATCTCGATGTTGGTGAAGGACGCGTCACCCGACTGCTCGGTGCCGTCGAGCGTCAGGTCGGTCGCGGTCACCGGAGTGCCGTTGCCGCCCGCCTTGATCAGCAGGTTGATGCCGCCGAGGTCGACGCTCTGGCACAGCTTGGTGATCGACGCGTTCTTGATCGCGGTGGTGATGACCAGGACCTGGCCGCCGGTGTCACCCTCGTTCGGGCTGTGCTCGATCATGTGGTCGAGGGCACCGAACTGCTCGAACCCGTTGCCGGTCATCTCGGTCGCGGTGACCGTGAACGGCATACCGGAGATGGCGAACTGGACGCCCAGGGCGCCCTCCGCCGTGAGAACCGCGAGCGTGGCGGCGACCAGCGTGGCCGGCACCGCCATCACGGCGGCGCGGCGCAGACGGACCCGCCCGCGTCGCTCGGTGCCTTTTCCGGCACCTTCGAAGAATTCGGACACGTTGGTGGATCCCGTGCCGGCGGCGCCATCGGAAGCGTTGGCGCTTCCTGGCTGCTCGGGGTTGGATCCGGCGGACGACGAGGCGTCCGAGGACGAGGCCATGGCTGCTCCCAGTACATAGTCAAAACTGCGTCAATGCTGGTCAAGCTTCAGTGGCACGTTGTCCTGGCGCGGACAGCGGCTGCGGCGAACTCCGTCTTCACAACTCCCGGCGGTTGCAAGGACTTTCACGGTTACGCCCCAGTAGCCGGGAGGAAGTTACCCGTGGTTACTTTGGGGGGTCAAGGGAGTTGTGGAAAAAGGGTGCGGATTATGCGCCACCTGTGACTTCTCGGGGGGATCGAGGCCCGTTCGGGGCCCGTTCCGGGCTCCCAGACGGCCTTGAGAGGGGTGTCGCGAGGCCCGCCGAAGCACGCCGGAGTTCAGCGGGAGACACGTCGGCGGATTCCCCGACAAGTACGACCCGAGCCGCCAACTTCCGTCCGATGCCTTGACGTTGACGGTCCCTCAGGTCTACAACTCAACCTGGTTTCCCCGGATCCGTGGCGCCGGATCCGCAGCGGTGCGTGTCACCGCTCTCCCGGACTCATTGCTCATTCCGCAGTCCACATCCGAGGCACCGGCATGGCCGTTTCCCCCATGGGCCGCCGCCGGTTCGCCCCTGTCCCGCCCGGTCCGGCAGGAAGCCTCCCTCCAAGCCTTCCTACCGGTCACCGGCCGGTTGTCGTTGCCGGTCCGTCGCGTACGGAGAAGGCGTCACGGGCCGGCGACGCCGTCATTCCGCGCCCTTCATGTGTCCTGAAACGCGCGCTTCCGCGTGTCCCGACCACATCGAAGCCACCCCCAGAAAACACCACCCCCCAACACCCCCTGCTCCAGAAAGAGGCACCCGCATCATGCGTACTCGTACCCGCACCGTCCTCGCCCTCGCCGCCGCCGTCGCCGGACTGTCGGTCGCCGCGGTCACCCCCGCGTCCGCCGCCGACACCGTGCTCACCATCAACAGCGGGGCCGGCGACGCCGTCGCCGTGGGCGACGTCCTCAGCGCCTCTCTCGCCACCGGCACCACGGCCACGCTCTACTCCAGCGCGACCGGCACCAGTGGCGTCACGTGTGCGGCGTCCACCTTCACCGCGAGGGTCGACGACAACCCCGCCGCGCCCGGCACCGCCACCGAGTCGGTCACCGCGCACACCTTCGGCAGTTGCACCAGCAACGTCCTGGGTGTGCTCGGCGTGAACAGCGTGACCGTCAACAACCTGCCGTACACCACCGCGGTGGGCTCCGACGGCACGGTCACCGTCACCCCGGCCGCGGACTCCACCATCCAGACGACCGTGGTGCTGCGTACCCTGCTGGGCACCATCAACTGCGTCTACCAGGCGCCCAGCCTGTCCGGTACGACCGGCGAGGCCGACAACAGCATCAACTTCGCCGCCCAGGCCTTCACCAAGACGTCCGGTTCGTCGCTGTGCTTCGCCAACGGCTACTTCACCGCGAAGTACGCCCCGGTGCAGGACGTGACGCAGGGCAACGCCACGGTCTTCGTCAACTGACGAACCGTCAATGATCGGCTGCGCGGCCGGTGTTCACCGGTTGCGCAGTCGCAGGGCGAGGGCGGCGACCACGGCCAGCAGTACGGCCGCGGCCCCGCCCGCGATCAGGTGCCGGGTCCCGGTGCCGTCGGTGGCCGAGGCCACCGGGGCGCCGGCCACGGTGCCTGCGGCCTGTGGGGCGGCGGAGTCGGCGGACTCCGCCGCCCGTCCCGTCTCCGCCGCCGGCCCGCTTTCCACGGCCGGTGCCGGCTGCTCTGCCGCCACGCTCGGCGAGCTCGACGCCGTCGAGCCGGCCCGAGCCGTGGGGGATGCCGTCGGCGCGCTCGCGCCGGTGTCGCCGGAACCCCCGGCGCCGCCCGTACTGCTCTTCGCTGCCGGGAACACCACGTCCGAGCACGAGTAGTACGTGTCCGCCGTGCTGGAGTTCTGCCAGATCGTGTACAGCACATGGCGCCCGGTCCGGTCCGACGGCAGCGTCATCCCGATGCGGTACGCGTCGCCCGTCATCGCGGGGTCCTTGACCTCGGCGAACGGCCGGTCCGGCAGATCGGACCAGTTCAGCGGGCCGGACGGGTCGTACCCGGGCTTCGTCAGGAACATCTTGAACGTGCCGGTGTGCGGGATCGTCGAGCGGTACGTCATCGTCAGCCGGGCGCCCGGTGACAGCGTCGTCGAGGGCCAGTCGGCGCGGGCGAGGTCGAGCCCCCGGTAGTCGGACAGCCCGCCGCTGCACAGCCGGCCGTCGGGAATCACCGCGCGGTCCCGGCCGTTGACCTCGCCGACCCGCACGTTGTCCCAGAAGGTGAAGGGCGCCCCGCCGTTCGCGGCGACAGCCGCCCGGCAGGCCGCCGTACCGGCCTGACTGCCGCCGTCGGGGGAGCAGGCGAAGGCACGGCTGACCGGATTCGTCGGCGCGCCGTGCGCCTGAGCGGGACCCGCCGCCGACAACGTGAGCAGCAGCGGAGCCACGAAGGCGGCGCCGCCGGCGAGTGCGGCGGCCGGGAGAGTGCGGCGGTGGGCGGTCATCCGGGACGTCTCCTCGACCGAGGGTGAGCAGGTCTGCAAGCGGGCCGACCCGGGACGGGTCTGCTCTCGGGCAGTACGGGAGACGGGCGGGCCGTGTTCAATCGCCGGCCCACGGCCCCGACACGACGTGACCGTCCCCGTACCGTCCCGCCTCCCCCTCGGAGCGACCCACCCCATGCCCAGGTAATCCCGCGCAACCCGCCCAATCCGGTCAACTGGCCTTCGTGCAGGGGCTGTTTCCGGCTCTCGAGGGTGGGGATCCGGACCGATCGAGGGTTTCCTCTGTATCCGGATGACCTTCCCTTTGCCTACTGTTCCACCACAGCCGCCCCACAGGAAACCCCGAAACGGGCCGCTCGCGCTTGGCCGGCCGCTGCGCCGCTTTTCGAACCGCACCCCCCGCCGCTTCGAAGACGAAGCGATTCGCCCGCCACTCCCCGCTGCCCCGCGGCTCGGAGTACGGCCCCGAAAGGCAAAGCCCTTGCGTACTTCACCCACCCGTGCCACGGGGCGGAAGCTGATATCCGTCGCCGCGGTCTCCGCCGCTCTGGTGGCCGCGGCCACCACCTCGGTCGCCGTCGCCCAGGAGCCCGCCGCTCAGGTCGCCACCCCGGACGCCACCGCGCAGGCGGTCGCCGCCCCGGCCGAGCGACTCATCGTCGGCTACAAGGCCGGCGCCGCCGAGGCCACGTCGAACCAGGCCGCCGACGCCGACGCCGCCGCCAAGGGCAAGGAGGCCGGCGAGAGCCTGGACTTCCAGCGCCGCCTCGGCACCGGTGCCGCCCTCGTCGACCTGGGCGAGGAGCTCAGCAAGACGGACGTCGCCGACGTGATCGCCGAGTACCAGGCCGACCCGCAGGTCGCCTACGTCGTGCCGGACCGCCTCAAGAAGCCGATGGCGGACCCGAACGACACCGAGTACGCCAAGCAGTGGGACCTCTTCGAGTCCACCGCGGGTATGCGCGTCCCGGGTGCCTGGACCACCTCGACCGGCACCGGCGTGACCGTCGCCGTCATCGACACCGGCTATGTCACGCACTCCGACGTCGCCGCGAACATCGTCGGCGGCTACGACTTCATCTCCGACACCGCGGTCTCCGTGGACGGCAACGGCCGTGACAGCAACCCGGCCGACCCCGGCGACTGGTACGCCGCCGGTGAGTGCGAGCAGACCGAGGGCAGCGACTCCTCCTGGCACGGTACGCACGTCGCGGGCACCATCGCCGCCGTCGCCAACAACAGCAAGGGCGTCGCGGGCATCGCGTACAACGCGAAGATCTCCCCGGTCCGCGCGCTCGGCAAGTGCGGCGGCTACGACTCCGACATCATCGATGCCATCACCTGGGCGTCCGGCGGCACCGTCTCCGGTGTCCCGGCCAACACCAACGTCGCCAAGGTCATCAACATGAGCCTCGGCGGAGGCGGCGCCTGCTCCGCGGCGACCCAGAGCGCCATCACCGGCGCGGTCAACCGCGGCACCACGGTGGTCGTCGCGGCCGGCAACGAGAACGCGAACGCCTCCACCTCCAACCCGGCGAACTGCAACAACGTCATCACCGTCGGCGCCACCGGACGCACCGGCGCCCGCGCCTCGTACTCCAACTACGGCTCCGTCGTGGACATCTCGGCCCCCGGTGGCGAGATGAGCACCGGCACCGCCAACGGCATCCTCTCCACGCTGAACTCCGGCACGAAGACCCCGGGCACCGAGTCGTACGCCTACTACCAGGGCACCAGCATGGCCACCCCGCACATCGCGGGTCTGGTCGCGCTGATGAAGTCGGCGAACTCCTCGCTCACCCCGGCGCAGATCGAAACGGCCATCAAGAGCAACGCCCGTGCTCTGCCCGTCAGTTGCTCGCTCGGCTGCGGCGCGGGCCTGGCCGACGCGACCAAGACCGTGCAGGCCGTGAGCGGCAGCACCGGTGGCGGCACGACGGGGACCGTCTTCTCCTCCTCCACCGCCGTCTCGATCCCGGACAACGGCTCCGCCGTCGAGTCCTCGATCGCCGTCACCGGCCGGACCGGCAACGCCCCTTCGGCCCTGCAGGTCGGCGTGGACATCACCCACACCTACCGCGGTGACCTGGTCATCACCCTGGTGGCTCCCGACGGTTCGACCTACCCGCTGAAGGCCTCGAGCACCTCGGACTCCGCCGACAACGTGAACACCACGTACACGGTGAACGCCTCAAGCGAGGTCGCCAACGGCACCTGGAAGCTGCGCGTCCAGGACGTCGCCTCCTCGGACACCGGCAAGATCAACGGGTGGAAGCTCACCTTCTGATCCGGCCGGCTGGACTCGGCGGCCCGACGGCCCCGCGACCCAGCGGCCGAACCACCCGCCGGTGAGCGAACCGGCGGAGTGACAGAAACGGGCGGGTCGGCCGGCGTGGATGGACGCCGGCCGGCCCGTCGTCATGTGGGGGCCGTGTTCGCGAGCGCGCCCGCGCTCGTCACTCGGGTGCCGGGCCGCCGAACTCCGTCAGCTGTTCCGTCGCCCAGTCCCGGTACCCGCGTGCCGGGCGGGCGAGCAACTTCTTTACGTCCGGCTCCACTTGGCCCTTCGAGCCGTCCCGTCCCCGCGCGGCACTCTCCACGAGGGCCCGGGCCACCGGTTCCGGACAGCGCTCCAGCAGTCCCCGGAGCACCTGATCGTCCGTCAGTTCCACGAACTTCAGCGGCCGACGCAGCAACTCCGCCAGGATCTCCGTCTGTTCCACCGGCGTGATCCCCGCAGGCCCGGTCAGCGCGTACGCCCGCCCGGTGTGTTCCGCCGGATTCGTGAGTGCCCGTACCGCCACATCCGCGATGTCCCGCGGGTCGATCGCCGCGGTGGCCACCGTGCCGTTCGCGCCCCGCACCACACCCTCGGTCCGGATCGAACGGGCCCAGCCCAGCGTGTTGGACATGAACGCACGCGGTCGCAGCAGGGTCCAGGACAGCCCCGAGCCGCGCAGCAGTCCCTCGTTCTCCCGCTGCCACTCCGTCACCAGGTCGGTCGCGTCGGGCTCGGTCACCGACAGGGTGGTCAGCTTCACCACATGGTGAACTCCCGAGTCCCGGGTGGCCCGTAGGAAGTTCTCGTCGTGTACGTGCGTCATCGGGTCCGCGGTGACGAGCAGCGCCGACCGTACGCCGGTCAGCGCCCCGCGCAGGCTCGCGGGGTCCTCGAAGTCGCCGCCCACCACCTCGGCCTGCGGGCCCGCGAACGCGGCGGCGCGGGCCGGGTCGCGGGCCAGCAGCCGTACGGGCTCGGCGGCGGGTAGGCGCGCGGCGACCTGGCGGCCGACGGTGCCGGTCGCGCCGGTCAGCAGGATCACGACGCCTTCAGATCGAGCGAGTCGGGCACGGCGAGGACACGGGAACCCCGGTCCGCCCTGCTGTCGAGGCCGAGCAGCAGCCCCGGCACCGCCAGGCTCGGCAGGATGTGCGCCCACAGCACGGACAGCCGGTGGCCGAGATCGGCCCGGTCGGTCATCGCCCGTGACATCAGCTGGATGCCGGTGAAACCGCCGACCAACAGGTCCACCGTCTCCGGCGGATCCACCGTGGGCAGCAACTCGCCCTGCTCAAGTGCCTGTTCCATAAGGGACGTCAGCCGCTCAGACCACTGCCTGAAGGGCTGCGAGTGATCGACGTGGTTGGGCATCTCCTGGTCCACCGCCAGCCGAACACTGCCCCGCAGCAGGGAGTTGGTCCGCAGTCGCTGGCCGACCACGAACGTCATGTCGATGATCTCCTGCAACTTGCAGGGCTGCGGCGGCACACTGCCGAACGGCACCTGCTCGTCGAGGACCGCCTGCGCCAGGGATTCCTTGGAGGGGAAGTGGAAGTACAGGGCGCCCTTGGTCACCTCGGCCCGCTCCAGCACCATCGAGATGGTCGTGGAGGTGTAGCCGTGCTCGTCGAAAACCGCGCCCGCGGCTTCCAGGATCGCCCTGCGCGTCCTGATGGCGCGCTCCTGCTTCGCCATAAGAGCCCCTCCCTGGCGCCCAGTTGACCGGTGTCCGTGCCGGTGCCGAATGTGGGTGTCGTACTGGCGTGTGCGGCGCGGGTCAGGTGCGCCGGAACCGCCGATCATAGGGCCGGACCGACTCATCTCGTTGAAAACAAACCGGTCGCCTCGTACTCTATCGCTCACCGGAGCGGGCGCCTTTCCGTCTGCCACGCCACACGGGGACCGAGGGAGAGACATTGCCTCCAGTGCCGCAGTCTGCCGAAATCCCGACCATGACGGCTGGTGTTCCGCGTCAGCTGGTGCACCGCGCGGCGATCGCCGAGACGTTCCCGACCAGTTGGTCCCGAACGGGGACCGACCGGTTCAGCGTCTCCGCGCAATGGCCGCGTGCCCATTGCTTACACGTGTCGCCCGATCGGACGGCATACGATCCGCTGCTCGTCGTGGAGACCGTACGCCAGGCCGGAACCCTGCTCAACCACACCGAGTACAAGGTGCCGCTGGACCACCAGTTCGTGCTCCAGGAATTCCGGATCACCACTGTCCCTGAGTACCTGGGCGTCGGGCCGGTCCCGGCCGAACCCGTCGTCGACATCACCTTCTCCGACATCCGCCACCGCGGCAAGCGTCTTGTCTCGGCCCGCTACGAGGCCGACGTACGGCTTGACGGCATGCGGGTCGCGCACGCCGATGTCGCCTTCACCTGCACCAGTGGCGCCGTCTTCAGCCGGCTGCGCGGCGGCCGTACGGCGGACACGGTCACCGCGCTGCCCGTGCCGCCGGGCCTCCTGGCCGCTGACGTCGGCCGGGAATCCGCGGCGGATGTGGTGCTGGCGCCACCTCAACAGGCGGAAGGTCACTGGCAGTTGAGAGTTGATACCGGTCATGCCGTTTTCTTCGATCACCCACTTGACCACATACCGGGCATGTTGCTCCTCGAGTCCGCCCGCCAGGCCGCGATGGCGCGAACGGGCCCCGACAGCGGCCTGATACCCGTGTCCTTCGACACGACCTTCCATCGGTTCGCCGAACTGGACCTGCCCACCTGGATCGAGTCGACGGACGAGGGCGACGGCACCCTGAAGGTGGTGGGAACGCAGGAGGGAAGCGCGGTTTTCGAGTGTGTGGTGGGCACTGCGGAACGGTCGGCTATCTTGTACGGGGAGTAAGAAACAAACGGCATATCCCGTTTTTCTTCGGGGAGTTCGGGAGCACCGGGACGTTGGGGAGGGACGGACGGCGATGGCGAGGCAATTACGCGCCGAGCAGACCCGCGCGACGATCATCACGGCGGCGGCCGACCTGTTCGACCGGCACGGCTACGAGTCGACCAGCCTGAGCGACATAGTCGAGCACGCCCATGTCACCAAGGGCGCCCTCTACTTCCACTTCGCGGCGAAGGAGGACCTGGCCCACATCATCCTGGAGATCCAGTCCAGGACCTCCCGGCGGATGGCCAGAGACATCGACGGCCGCGGCTACACCTCGCTCGAAGCACTGATCCGCGTCACCTTCGGGATCACGCGCATGGCCGTGGAGGGTCCGATCGCCCGGGCGGGCCTGCGTCTGGCCGCCGGAGACGTCGCCGTACGACCGCCGCTGCGACACCCCTTCCGGGAGTGGTCGGAGATGGTCTCCGGCAAACTCATCGGGGCGGTCAGGGAGGCCGACGTGCATCCGGACGTCGATGTCGAGGCGATGGCACACTCCCTCGTCAGCTTCTTCGTGGGCAGCCGCGTGGTCAGCCGCGCGGTGGAGCCGGTGGCGCGCCAGCCCCGGCGCACGGCGGACATGTGGCGGCTCACCATCCGGGCACTGGTGCCCACGCCGAGGCGGGCACGGTATCTGAGCCTGGTGGCGCAACTGGAGCGGGAGATACGGGCGGTGGCGTGAGGCGGTTGGGAAGGGCGGTCCCGTCCGACCCCGGTGCGCGGGCTTGCGCCCGCCTGCGGGGGGCAGGGTGGCGGGTTCCGGGCCGCCGGCCCGCGCGCGAGGTTCGTGTCTGCGGTTCGCGCGTGAGGCTCGTGAGTGAACCTGTGCGTGACGCCTGTGCGTGCTGATGTCCCCGGCCGCGTTTTTCGCTGACGGTACGGTGAGTCGTATGCCTGCCTCCGACTCCGTGTCCCCGCCCGTGATCCTCGGCAACGAGCCGGGCTCGTTCCCCTGGAGTGTGCTGGCCGAGCGGCACCCCGCGCTCATCCGGAAGGTGCGGGACGCCTTCCCGTACGGCCCCGAGCAGCACCGCGCGCTCGACGCGCTCCTCAAGAACTGCACCGAGGGCGCCGTCGAACCGCTCCCCGCCGGCGCCGAGGACCGTGAGCAGTGGGAGGAGTGGGGCACCCGGGAGTACGCGGGACAGTCCTGGTTCGATGTGCCGTGGCTGTGGGCGGAGGGCTACTTCTACCGCCAACTCCTTCAGGCGGTCGGGTACTTCGGGGTGACAGGGGAAAGCGGGAGGAGCGAGGGAAGCGAGGCCGCATGGCGGGGGATCGACCCCTTCCGCCCCTTCAAGCTCGCCGAACTGGACGCCCCCGAGACCGACGAGGAACTCGCCACGCTCGACGACCTTGTGGGCAGGCCCGAGGAGGAGCAGGCGCGTGCCCTGCTCCACGGGTCGCTGTGGGGCAACCGGGCCGACCTGGGCTTCAGGCTCTCCGGCGCGGACGAGGGCGGAGAGGCGGCCGGACTCGTCGCCGACGACAGTGAGACCCTCTGGTCGCTGCTCGGGCCCGCCCGACGCGCCGCCGGCACGGTGTGTCTGGTCGCGGACAACGCGGGCCGCGAGCTCGTGCCCGACCTGCTGCTCCTGGACCACTTGCTCACCCAGGGGTATGCGGGACATGCGGTTCTGCACGTCAAACCGCACCCGTACTTCGTCTCCGACGCGACGACCGCCGACGTTGTCGACGCCCTGCGCCGGTTGACCCGCGCGCCGGGGGAGGCCACCGCGTACGGCCGTCGCCTCTGGTCCGCGATGGCCGACGGCCGGCTCGTGGTACGCGCCCACCCCTTCTCCTGCGGCCCGCTCCCGTACACGGAGATGCCTGACGACCTTCGCGAGGAGTTCGCCTCGGCCACGGTCACCCTGATGAAGGGGGACCTGAACTACCGTCGCCTGGTCGGTGACCGCCTCAGGCCCCCCACCACGCCGTTCGCCGACGTGACCGCGTACTTCCCAGGCCCGGTCGCCGCCCTGCGCACCCTGAAGTCGGACGTGATCGTCGGCCTCGACGCCCGGACCGAGGCGGCGCTCGTCGCCGCGGAGGGGCAGCGCTGGCGCACGAGCGGAACCCGTGCGGTGATTCAGGTGTCGTCGCCACAAGTGCCGTAGGTGCAGGTGTCGTCGATGCCAGTGTCGCCAGTGTCGTCGTGGTGATCGCATGTCGAGTGAACTCACAACGCCCGTCCGGAATCCCGGAATCGGTCCTGATTCACGCGATGGTGTGATCATGTGCGGCTGGGCGGATGGTGAGTCCGGTGCAGGGGTAGGGCCCCGCCCATGACACAGCCGTTCGTACTCCCGCACTTTTATATGCCGTATCCCGCGCGGCTCAACCCGCATCTGGAAGAGGCACGTGCCCATTCGACCGTCTGGGCACGGGAGATGGGAATGCTGGAGGGTTCAGGCGTCTGGGAGCAGTCCGATCTGGACGCGCACGACTACGGGTTGTTGTGCGCGTACACACATCCCGACTGCGACGGGTCCGCCCTCTCGTTGATCACCGACTGGTACGTGTGGGTGTTCTTCTTCGACGACCACTTCCTGGAGGTGTTCAAGCGCAGCCAGGACCGCGACGGCGGCAAGACCTATCTGGACCGGCTGCCCCTTTTCATGCCGCTCGACCTCTCGACGCCCGTACCGGAGCCGCAGAACCCGGTGGAGGCGGGCCTCGCCGACCTCTGGGCGCGCACGGTTCCGGCGATGTCGGTGGACTGGCGCAGGCGGTTCTCCGTCGCCACCGAGCATCTGTTGAACGAGTCGATGTGGGAACTTTCCAATATCAACGAGGGACGTATCTCCAACCCTGTCGAGTACATCGAGATGCGCCGCAAGGTGGGCGGCGCGCCCTGGTCGGCGGGGCTCGTCGAGTACGCGACGGCCGAAGTGCCCGCGTCCGTCGCGGAGTCGAGGCCGCTGCGGGTACTGATGGAGACCTTCTCGGACGGGGTCCACCTGCGCAACGACCTCTTCTCCTACCAGCGGGAGGTCGAGGACGAGGGCGAGCTCAGCAACGGTGTGCTCGTCCTGGAGACCTTCTTCGGGTGCACCACCCAGGAGGCCGCCGAGACAGTCAACGACATCCTCACCTCGCGGCTCCACCAGTTCGAGCACACCGCGCTCACCGAGGTGCCCGGGCTGGCCCTGGAGAAGGGCCTCACGCCGGACCAGGTCGGCGCGGTCGCCGCGTACACGCGCGGACTGCAGGACTGGCAGTCGGGCGGCCACGAGTGGCACCTGCGCTCCAGCCGGTACATGAACGAAGGCGCCCTGGAGGAGTCGCGGCCGTTCGCGATGGGCGGGTTCGGTACGTCCGCCGCCAACATCGGCGCGCTGCTGGCCTCGGCCGGCGCCGAACGCATGCGCGCCTACACGCATGTGCCCTACCAGCAGGTCGGCCCCTCACAACTGCCCGATTTCTACATGCCGTTCCGGCTCAACCTCAGCCCGCACCTGGACGGCGCCCGCGGCCGTCTCACCAGCTGGATGCACAGTGTGGGCATGCTCCAGGAGGGCGTCTGGGACGAGGACAAGCTCGCCGCGGCCGACCTGCCGCTGTGCGCTGCCGGCATCCACCCCGACGCGACGGCCGACGCCCTCGACCTCAGCTCCGCCTGGCTGGCCTGGGGCACCTACGGCGACGACTACTACCCCCTGGTCTTCGGCCACCGCCGCGATCTGGCCGCGGCCCGCCTGTGCACCGAGCGTCTCTCCGCCTGCATGCCCATCGAGGGCGACGCCTTCCCCGTCCCGGTCAACGCCATGGAACGCGGCCTCATCGACCTGTGGCGGCGCACGACGGTCACGATGACCCCCGACCAGCGGCGCACGTTCCGCGCGGCGGTGGACGTGATGACCGAGAGCTGGGTGTGGGAACTGCTCAACCAGTCCCAGAACCGCATCCCCGACCCGATCGACTACCTGGAGATGCGCCGCGCCACCTTCGGCTCGGACCTCACGATGAGCCTGTGCCGCATCGGCCACGGCCGGACCGTGCCGCCGGAGATCTACCGCAGCGGCCCCGTCCAGTCGCTGGAGAAGGCCGCCGCCGACTACGCGATGCTCATCAACGACGTCTTCTCCTACCAGAAGGAGATCCAGTACGAGGGGGAGATCCACAACGGCATCCTCGTCGTCCAGAACTTCTTCGGCTGCGACTACCCGACCGCGCTCGGCATCATCCACGACCTGATGACCCAGCGCATGCAGCAGTTCGAGCACGTCGCCGCGCACGAGTTCCCGGTCCTGTACGAGGACTTCAAGCTCACGGACGAGGCACGCGCGACCATGGACGGTTATGTGGCCGAGCTGCGGAACTGGCTGTCCGGCATTCTGAACTGGCACCAGCAGGTCCCCCGCTACAAGTCCGACCACCTGGCAAGCAGGGCCCACGGCTTCCTGCCGGACCGCGGCTCGGCACTGATGCTCGGCTGATCCCGCACGCCCGCCCACTCGGAGGCCGGTCGGCGGTGCGTGGGGCGTCGCCGGTCAGCCGAGGTCGCGCACCCGCTCCGCCGTGTCCTCGGCGAGCTCCCGGACGCCCATCGAGGCGTTCCCCGAGAGCTCGCCGAGTATCGCGTCGGAGGCGGCCAGCAGGGTGCGGGTCTCCTCCGGGAGGTCCGCGTCGGCCAGCGCGCGGGTCAGGGCGTAGTGCTCCTCGGCGATGAAACGGCCGAGGTTCACCCCGTGCCACAGGCGCAGGGAGGTGTCCCGGGGGTCGGTGAGGACGGCGCGCAGGGTCGCCAGCGTGGCGGTGGCCTGCGGCAGCAGACCCAGTTCGCGTTCGAGGCGGGCCTGCGTCAGCCGGGCCGAAACCCGGGCCCAGGCCGTGTCCTGAAGGGCCGCGAACAGACGCTGGGCGCGCAACGCCTGGAACGTGTCGCCCAGTTCCTCGAAGCCCCGGCCGAGCGCACGCAGCGGGGAGGTGTCCAGGGCGTCCGCCGCCCCATCGGGCCGCCGGAGCAGGTGCTGCCCCAACTCGATCTCGTCCAGCCGTCGGATCAGGGCGACCCGGGCCACTTCCGTCATTCCCTGGTCGCGGGCGAGGTCCGTCCAGGTGAACACCGGCTCGTCCGACGGGTCCGTGCCGAACATCGAGGCGTCCGTCTCCAGCGCCCACCGCCGCAGATCGGCGCCCGAGTCACCGGGCCCGGGCAGGTCGCTCAGACCGCACACCGTATCGAAGTCCGTGTCCCGGACCTCGTGCAGCAGCGGCAGGTCCTCGGCCAGACCGTGCAGGCCCACCAGGACGGCTCCGAGGCGCAGTTCGTCCGTCATCGACGACTGGGCCTCGTACCTCACCAGATGCCGCAGCAGGCCCAGGTCGTCGGCCGCGCGGTCGAACTGTGCCGCGCGCAGGGCGAGTCGGCGGCGCAGCGGGTCCCGGGCCACCGCGTCCCACGCCGCAGGGCCCTCGCCGGCTCGCAGCGCGGTCAGGTCGGCCCGGCCTTGCGCGAGTACCGGCTCCCACAGGGGCGGGCGGGGATGCCGGTCGAGCCGTTCGTACGCACCGCCCTCCTCCGCGTTGAGCAGCAGGAAGTCGGGCTCGGTGCGCAGAAGAGCCGTGTGCAGCATGCCTATCAGCTCCACCGGGGAGCGCTCGGGCAGCCCCAACTGGGCCCGGAGTTCGGCGCGTTCGGCGTCGATGTCGTAGTCCGCGCGGATCTCCTCCTCCGTCTCCGCGATCCGCGCGAGGATCTTCTCCATGCCGTCGGCGGGCGACAGGTCCAGGTAGTCGTGCCAGCCGGGCAGGCCGATCACCGTCTCGAGCGCCTCGTCGGCACTGGAGGCGATGATCCCGGCCGAGCCCTCCGAGTCGGCGTACAGCACGGACCCGTCCGCGCACAGGAAATAGGTACCGCCCGTGCCGTCACCCGCCACCGGCGTCAGCGGTCCGCCCGAGGCGAGGCGGACCTCCTCCGCGTGGTCGGCGCGGTCGAGGTCGAACTCGAACGGGAACGCGGCCAGTTCGGCGGCGGAACGGCTCTGTCGCAGCAGCCGCAGGGCGTGATCGGTCATGCGGCAGAACGTAACAGCCCCCACTGACAACGGGATGATCCGCTCCCGTCGGCGGTTTACGGACCTTCTCCGCTCTATGCGATGAGGTGCCCATGTCCGACGCCCTGTCAGTCTCACTCGTTCGTGGCTCGTCGTACGCCGGTGCGCCGGGTAGAGCACCTGCCGGAGGCGAACGAACCATGGAACAGACTGCGCTGCGTCCCAAGCCGATGCCCGGGCGGGAACCGGCCGACGGCACCACATCCCGCCCGTCCCGGCGCCCGCATGCCGCGCGCCGACGCGGACGACGGCTGACGACCCTGCTGTTCGGCCTGTTCATCGGGACCGTCCTGGTTCTCGCGGGCGTCGGACTCGGCACTCTCGGCGCCACGGTGATCGGCCTGAGCAAGCTCGCGGAGCTGCAGCGTCAGGCCGGACAGGGCGGGGGGACCGGCCAGCCGGGGGAGGGGTCGGACGCGCTTGGCGGAACGCCCGCCGAGCCCGGCGCCGGTGTCGGGTCCCGGTCCGGCTCCGCGTCCGGGGCGGGCCCCGCCAAGTCGCCCTCGGGCGGCGCGAGCCCGGCCTCCGCGCCGCCCGCCGTGACCGCGACGCTCGGTCTGGAGGCCGTCGACGCCGTGAAGGCGGGAGCCCTGCTCGTCGGTGTCCATGTCCCCGGCCCTGGCTACACCGCGGGCCTCGTCCGGGGTGACGTACTCCTCGCGTTCGGCGGGACCCGCATCGACTCGGCGGCCGATCTCGCCCGGGCGGTCGGCCACGCCCGGCCCGGGGCGGAGATCACCCTGACGGTTCGGCACCGCGGCGGCTACCAGCAGTTGGTCGTCGTCCCGGGCGTCGTGACCTGACCGACCCCGTGACCTGACCGACCCCCGTCTCACAGTCCCCCCTCAGACGACCACCCGGAAGTGGCTGGTCAGCTGTCCCTCGTCGGTCAGTACATGGAAGGCGAGGCCGACCGGCGCGTCCCGGTCCGCGATCTGTTCGCCCTCCCAGGGCAGCCGGAGCGTCCATGTCACCCCTGGGCCGACGAGCAGCGGGCGGCCGGCGAAGGTCGTGGCCGCCGGTGTGTGGGCGTGCCCGGTGATCAGCCCGGCGATCCGGGGCCTGCGTTCCATCAGGGCGGCCAGACGGCCGGGGTGGGCCAGCTGGTAGGCGTCCGGCAGGGGATGGTGCAGGGCGACCGGCGGATGGTGGAAGGCGAGCAGCGCCGGGACTCCGTCGTCCACTTCGTCGAGGGTGCCCTCGATCCAGTCGTACGTCTGGTCGTCGAGTGCGCCCGCGTCGCTGCCCGGCACGCTGGAGTCGCACATCAGGACGGCGCCGTCGTCGAAGACGTGCGCGCTGTTGACCGGTCCGTCGTCGGCGGGCAGTCCGAGCAGCGCCTTGCGGTAGGGCGCGCGGCTGTCGTGGTTGCCCGGGCAGGTGAGCACCGGGAAGGGCGCGTCGCCGGTGCGCAGGCCGAGGATGTGCGCGGCCTCCTCGTACTCGGCCTCCGTGCCGTGGTCCGCGATGTCCCCGGTCACCAGCAGGGCGTCCACGCGTCCCGGCAGCTCCCACAGCCGGTCGCGCACCCGTTCGGCGCGGGCCGTGGAGCGTGCGGTCCCGTCGAGGTGCAGATCGCTGATGTGGGCGAGTACGAGCATGGCCTTCCCTTCTTCGAATAATGGTTCGGATAGATCTAAGCATTAGATTTAATGGTTGCTCAACTCCCAACCGTTAGTTGAGAGGCTGGGGGCAGGGGAGGAAGGTGGGAGGAAGGTGGTTACCGCCGTCAACCGGCTCGCGCCGCCCCGCGCATCCGGGCAGGATGCTGCCCGTAGCCCCTCGCGCCCTTTCACGGAGGCCCGGATGACCGGCAGCAGCCCCGCGCCCTTCACCGCCGACGACTACCGGGCCCGGATGCGCCGCGCCGCCCGGGCGGCCGAGGACGCGGGGCTCGCCGGGCTCCTGGTGGCGCCGGGACCGGACCTCGTGTGGCTCACCGGCTACGCGCCCACCGCGGTCACCGAGCGCCTCACCCTGCTCGTACTGGCCGCCGGGCAGGACCCCGTGCTGGTGGTCCCCGCGCTGGAGGCCCCGGACGCGGCACACGCCGTGGGCGCGCCCGCCCTGACCCTGCGCGACTGGACCGACGGCAAGGACCCCTACGCGGCCACCGCGTCCCTCCTCGAGCCGGCAGGCCGCTTCGGGGTCAGCGACAACGCCTGGGCACTGCACCTGCTGGCACTCCAGAGGGCGCTGCCCGACGCCTCGTACGTCTCCCTCACCGAGGGACTGCCGATGCTGCGCGCGGTGAAGGACGCGGCAGAACTGGCCCACCTGGCAGCCGCGGGCGCGGCTGCCGACGCAACGTACGAGGAGATTCGGAAGGTTCCCTTCGGCGGACGCCGGGAGAGTGACATCGCGGGCGACCTCGCCGATCTGCTGCGGCGGTTCGGGCACTCCCAGGTCGACTTCACCATCGTCGCCTCCGGCCCCAACGGCGCAAATCCGCACCACGAGGCCGGCGACCGTGTCATCGAGCGGGGCGACATGATCGTCCTCGACTTCGGCGGGCTGCTGCACGGCTACGGCTCCGACACCTCCCGCACGGTCCACGTCGGCGAACCGGACGCCGAGCGGCGCAGGGTCCACGACATCGTGCGCGAGGCCCAGGAAGCCGGTTTCCGCGCTGTGCGGCCCGGCGCCGCGTGCCAGGACGTCGACCGCGCGGCCCGCACGGTCATCGCCGAGGCCGGGTACGGCGAGTACTTCATCCATCGCACCGGCCACGGCATCGGCGTCACCACACACGAGCCGCCGTACATGATCGAGGGCGAGGAACTGCCCCTCGTCCCCGGTATGTGCTTCTCCGTGGAACCCGGCGTCTACCTGCCCGGGCGCTTCGGGGTACGCATCGAGGACATCGTCACCGTGACCGACGGCGGCGGCCGGCGCCTCAACAACACGACCCGCGAGCTGGTCATAGTGGACTGACCGAACAGCCCGACCCCTCCGCCCCCACCCCCCCCGGACGACAGCGGCGCGACGATGACCCAGGCACCGACACCCACCGCGGACACGGTCCGCCGACTGGTCCGTTCCCTGCTCGCGGACGGCACCGCCGGCCCGGGCGGCACGAGCACGGCCGGCACCGGACCCGACATCCGGCCCACCGGCGACCCGTCCACCTGGTGGGTGGGCTCCCGGCACGTACTGCGCCTGGCCCCCGACCGCGAAACCTCCGCCCGACTGCGCCGCGAACTGCGCCTGCGTGACCTCGTACGCCCGCACATCGGCGTCGCGGTCCCCGGCGCGGTGGCGCACGGCGAGTGGGCCGACGGGCTGGCCTACACGCTGGACACGAGGCCGCCCGGCGGCTCCGCCGAGGAGCACGACATCTCCGCCGTCGGCGAGGCCGACCTGGCCGCGCTGCTCACGGGGCTGCGCGAGGTGCCCGTACGCCAGGCCGAGACGCTCGGCGTGCCGAGGGTCGGGCCACGCTCCCTCGAGGCGCTGCGCCGAGCCGCCGCGCAGGCGGTCGAACGTCTCGCCGCGGCCGACGAGTTCGACCCCGCGCTCCTTCAGCAGCTGACCCCGTCCGCCACCACGCAATTGGCCGCACAGGCCGGTACGCCGGTCCTCGTGCACCACGACCTCGGGGGCGGCCACCTCGTGGTGAGCGCGGACGGCAGGGTGCGTGGCGTCGTCGACTGGACCGACGCGGTCGTCGGCGATCCGGCCGAGGACATCGCCGGCCTCGCCCTCGCGGTCGGCTCGCCCGCGGCCGTACGGGCCGCCACCCTCGCCGGCTACGCGGCCCGCCCCTGCCTGCGCGGCCTGTGGCTCGCCCGCTGCGACACGGTCCTCCGGCTGGCCGGGAGCCTCGCGCGCCGCGAGGCCGGCGCCCTGCCGCTGCTCAGGGTCCAACTGCGGCGGGCGTGGGAGGCGATCCTGCTGGAACGGGTGACCGAGCTGCGGGAGGACGGCGACGAGGAGTAGTCCGGTCGGCCCCTTGGCTCACCTCACCCTTGCTCCAGCACCACGCAGGACTCCCCGGGGACGTGCAACAGCCCGTCCGCGCCCGGCAGTTCGACCGGTTCCCAGGCGGCCAGCACCCGCGCCCGGCGGGGGCCGAGCGGGATCGCCGCCGACTTCGTGGAGAGGTTCGCCACCACCCGTACGTCGCCCCGGCGGAAGCCGATCCAGCGGGCCTCCTCGTCGTACGCGACCTTGATGTCCGAGAGATCCGGGTCCGTGAGGTCGGGCTGGCTGTGGCGCAGGGCGATCAGGTCCCGGTACCAGGACAGCACGCGCGCGTGGGGCTCGCGTCCGGGCTCCGACCAGTCGAGGCAGGAGCGGTCACGCGTCGCCGGGTCCTGGGGGTCCGGCACGTCCTCCTCGGCCCAGCCGTGCGAGGTGAACTCACGTCGCCGGCCCCGCCGTACGGCCTCGGCGAGCTCCGCGTCCGTGTGGTCGGTGAAGAACTGCCAGGGGGTGCCCGCGGCCCACTCCTCGCCCATGAACAGCATCGGCGTGAACGGCCCGGTGAGCATCAGCGCGGCGCCGCAGGCCAGCAGCCCGGGGGAGAGGGAGGCCGAAAGGCGGTCCCCCTGGGCGCGGTTGCCGATCTGGTCGTGGGTCTGCGTATAGCCGAGCAGCCGGTGCGCGGCGACACCGGTGCGGTCGAGCGGGCGGCCGTGCAGACGGCCCCGGAAGGTCGAGTACGTGCCGTCGTGGAAGTAGCCGTCCGTGAGCGTCTTGGCGAGCGCGGCGAAGGGGGCCCGCGCGAAGTCCTCGTAGTAGCCCTGCGACTCACCTGTCAGCGCCGTGTGCAGCGCGTGGTGGAAGTCGTCGCTCCACTGCGCGTGCAGCCCGAGACCGCCGCCCGCGCGCGGGGTGACGAGCCGCGGGTCGTTGAGGTCGGACTCGGCGATCAGGGACAGCGGGCGGCCCAGGTCGGCGGCGAGGGCGTCCACGGCCGTCGACAGCTCCTCCAGGAAGTGGCACGCGCGCGTGTCCCGCAGCGCGTGCACCGCGTCCAGCCGCAGACCGTCGATCCGGTAGTCGCGCAGCCAGGCCAGCGCGCTGCCGAGCAGATGGGCGCGCACCTCGTCCGAGCCGGGAGCGTCCAGGTTCACGGCGGAGCCCCAGGGCGTCTGATGGGTGTCCGTGAAGTACGGGCCGAACGCGGGCAGATAGTTGCCGGACGGCCCCAAGTGGTTGTGCACGACGTCCAGAACGACGCCGAGACCGAGCGCGTGCGCCTGGTCGACGAAGCGTTTCAGGGCCTCGGGGCCGCCGTACGGCTCGTGCACGGCCCACAGGGACACCCCCTCGTACCCCCAGCCGTGCCGCCCCGGGAACGGGCACAGCGGCATCAACTCGACGTGGGTGACGCCCAGTTCCACCAGATGGCCGAGCCGCTCGGCGGCCGCGTCCAGCGTGCCCTCGGGCGTGTACGTACCGACGTGCAGCTCGTACAGGACCGCGCCCGGCAGCGCGCGGCCCGCCCAGTCGGTGCGCCAGGTATGACGCCCGTGGTCGACGACGGCGCTCAGCCCGTCCGGGCCGTCCGGCTGGCGGCGCGAGCGCGGGTCGGGCAGTACGGGGCCGTCGTCCACGGCGAAGCCGTAACGGGACCCGTCGCCCGCCTCGGCCTCGCCGGACCACCAGCCCGTACGCTCCGGATCGCGTTCCAACGCGCGCGTGGCGCCGTCGCACCGGAGTGTCACACGACTGGCCTGCGGAGCCCACACCTCGAAGTGCACGGACGGATCCCCTTCGTCTGCGTGACTGTGCCCACCGGGAGGTAGCCCGTCCCATGGTGCTCCAAACACCGAGGCTCCGTGCTTGAATCTTCATCTTTGCCTGAGGTGTCGTCAGGTCGGCCCGTCGGCCGCCGTTTCCGCGTTTTCTGGACACCCCGCGCGTGCTGCCCGACAATCACGAACGTGACGTCGTCCTTCGAGTTCAACACGTATCCGGCTCGCCTCTCCGACGCGGAGCGCGACCGGGCGCTGAAGGCACTCCGGGACGGGGTCGCGCTGGGCCGGCTCTCGCACGACACGTTCATCCGGCGCATGGAGCTCGCGCTCGTCGCCCGCCGCTCCGACGAACTGGCCGTCCTCACCGCCGACCTGCCCACCGAGAGCCGGGTGTCCCGACTGGTGTTCGGGACGGTCGAAGCGGTCTCCGGTTTCACCGTACGGCTGCGCAGGGCCTGGCAGGCCGAGCGGCTGCCCAAGCTGCTGCTGCCCCACCCCGGCAACGGCCACCCGCTGCGCATAGGGCGCGACCCCGCCAACGGGCTGCGGCTCACCCACGAGACCGTCTCGCGCGTCCACGCCGAACTCCGGCACCAGGGCAGCCTGTGGGTGCTGCGCGATCTCGGTTCGACCAACGGCACGACGGTGAACGGCCGCCGGGTGATCGGCGCGGCCGTCGTCCGGGCCGGTGACCAGATCAGCTTCGGGCACATGGCGTTCAGGCTCTCGGCGGAGTGAGGAACCGCGCGAACCGGCAGCCACGCGCGCGCGTGGGCTCCCGTTCGGGTGAGTCGGACTGCGGTGCGGGGACCGCGCTGCCGATGCACAGGGAATGACCCACACGATCGCAACCGCCGACACGACCAAGCCCGTACGTGTCGTCAGGACCCTCAGGACCGCGCGAGCGGTACGCGGTGCCCTGCTGGCCGTCGGCCTCCTCGTCGCCGGCTCCGCCCCCGCCCAGGCGGTCTCCCAGCACGACGTCCGGGACAACTGGCTCTACGTCAGCGTCACCAGGGGCGAGCCGGGCTCCGCGGACACCCGCCGCACGCTGGTGCTGTGCGACCCGCCCACGGGGCACGCGCACGCGGCCCGGGCCTGCGTGGAACTCTCCCGGGCGGACGGCGACATCGGCTCCATCCCGCCGAGGAAAATCCTCTGCCCGATGCTCTACTCACCCGTCACCGTGCACGCGCGGGGCGAGTGGAACGGCCGAGCGCGGGAGTACGACAAGACCTTCTCCAACGCGTGCGAACTGGGAGCGCGGACCGGGGCGGTCTTCGCGCTGTAGGCGCGCACGGGGCCCGGAGGGACGAGGCGAACGGCTTCGCCTAGTCCCTCCGAGGGGCCCCCTCGCGCGCGTGCCGCGCCGCCGCGAGCACCGTGCGGGCCTGGTGCTCCACCTGATGCTCCAGGGGCACCCAGCGCGCGCGGAAACGGTCCATGAAGGCCTCACTCCATGTCGCGACCAGGTGTTCGAGGCGCGGCGCCGCACGATCGTCGGTCTCCAGCAGGACCCGCAGCAGCATCGCGGCGGCCCGTAGGGGCAGCCGGCGGCCGAAGGCGTCGACACTGCCGACGTACGCCATCGTCGTGTCGGCGGGCGGGGTGTGCGTCCAGTCGGCGGCCAGCCCGGGCACCAGCTCCAGCGCCCACTGGGCGGCCCGCAGCAGCGGCCCCTCGGCGCCCGCCAGCCGGGGCAGCGCGTCGGCGAGGACCTGTTCGACCTCCTGCCCGTCCCGCAGCAGCCGGTCCGCCAGTCGCCGTATCGCCGCCGCCGGCGCGGGATGCGGGGCGGGATCGTCCACCAGGTCGCTCGCCCACATCGGCACCTCGACGACCGCGGTCAGCCCGCCGTACCGGTGGGCGTGGTACCAGGTGCTGTGCCGGGCGTCGTCCGGCATGCTCGGATACGCGGCGTCCGAGCCCGGCGCCGGCATCACATGCACGCCCGGTCCCGACGCGGGCCAGCCCGCCGCGTCCGAGGCGCCCGTCTCCACCGGGATGTGCAGCTCCGCCGCCGACTTGGCGAACGGCTCGGCGAGCCCGGGGACGTCCTTCGTCAGCTGCACCCAGCTGCCGCCCACGTCGGTGCCGTGCAGGGTGACCTGGAGGTAGGGCCGCACCTCGTCGATGACCCGGGTCAGGGCGCGGGTCTCCGGTGGGAGCCGGTCGGGCGGCAGCACGGAGGGCGACCACTCCGGCTGCTCGGGCCCGGCGGGCCGGTAGAAGCCGTGGTGGTAGTCGAGCAGGCTGCTCGGCGCCGGTGTGACGTGCAGGCTGGCCCCGTCCGGGTCCGCGCACAGCAGGAAGTGCCAGGAGGTATCGGTACGCAACTCGCGGTCGTGCACGGCTCGTTGCGCGAGAGCCAGGAGCGTGGAGCCGCCCGTGGGTTCGTTGGCGTGGGCGCCCGCGACGACGAGCACGGCGCGTCGCGCGTGGCCCACGGACAGCAGGTGCAGAGGCCGTCCCGCGCGGGAGGCACCGACCTGTCTGAAGGCGCACAGGCCCGGCCGATGAGCCGCCAGCGCCCGGGCGGACGAGACGAGTTCGTTCACACTGGGGTAGCGCAGCTCCGGCAGGAGACTCACCCCCGTCTGGTCCACCCTGCGTCGCAATCCGCAGTACCCCATGGCGTCCAGGAACTGTCAAGAAGGTAGTGGGGGCGGCTCCAGGGGGCGCCAAGGAGCACTCCACCGCCGACGGTCGGGGCGGTCCCGGTCGGAGGAACGGTCAGCAGAGCCCTCGGCTGCGCGGGACGGGTCGCACACCGCCCTTCAGGGCCCGTACGCGGGCTATCCGTCGGGGCGCGAAGAAGGCGACGCGGCTCACCACCACGCGCCGGTCGTCACGCCCGAGCGCCGGGCGCGCACGCCGCCGCGAGCCCAGCGCCCGGGCGCATACAGGGGCGTGCAGAGTTTTGTTCGCGCCCTCGCCGTCACCCCTGCCCTCACTTCTGCCGTCACTCCTCTCCAACCCGTTCCAGCAGTGCCACCGGCAGCCGCGTGAAAAGCTCCTCCACGCGCGCGTGCCCGGTGAACTCCCGCTCCGGAGCCAGCAGATCGGCCCACCGGCCCGGCGGCAGCGGCAGCCGCGTGTCGTGCCAGCCGCCCGCGTCCGCCAGCCGCAGGGACAGCCGGGTGACCGCCGTGACGACCTCCCCGGAGCGCGCGTACGCCAGACAGTGCGCCGCCGCCGGGCCCTCGGCGACGAGCGGCGTGTATGTCGCCGTGTCGCCGAACACCGCCGGGCGCCGGGCACGCAGCCGCAGCGCGGTCGCCGTCAGCTCGTCCTTCTCGCCGGGCGCCTCGGAAGGGAAGCGGACCGGGCGACGGTTGTCCGGGTCGACCAGCGCCCGGTACTCGCTCTCCGTGCCCTGATAGAGGTCCGGTACGCCCGGCATCGTCAGATGGACCAGGGCCGCGCCCAGGACGTTCGCCCGGACGTACGGCTCCAGTTCGTCCCGCAGCGCGGTCACGTGCTCGCCGGGCGCCCCGCCCGGGCCCGCCGCCACGAACGCCGCCACCGCCTCCTCGTACGCGGGCTCCTGCTCCGTCCAGGCGGTGTGCAGGCCCGCCTCCCGGACGTGCTTCAGCAGGGCGCCCTGGAGGCGCTCCGCGTCCGCCGGGCCCAGGCCGAAGGCCGTCTGCCAGGCCGCCCACGCCAGCTGGGCGTCGGGCACGCCTTCACCGGTGCGTGTGACCTCCGCCAGGACGTCGGCCCAGCGCTGCGGGCACTCGGTGAGCACGGCCAGGGCCGCGCGTACGTCGGCGCTGCGCTTCGTGTCGTGCGTCGACAGCACCGTCCCCGTCGACGGCCAGTCGCGCTGCACGCGCGCGCAGTAGGCGTGGAAGTCCGCCGGGGACACCGCGGGGCTGCCCGGACTGCCGCCCACCTCGGTCGCCGACAGCAGCGGAACGTAGCGGTAGAACGCCGTGTCCTCCACGGACTTGGCCCGCAACGCCGACGACGTCTGTGCGAACCGCTCCCGGAACTCCCGCTGCTCCGGCCCCTCCCCGTGCCGCCCGAGCAGCAGGTCCCGTACGACGTCCACGGCCTCGCTCTCCTCCGGCACGACGAAGGCCTGCCGGGCCTCGGCGGCGGCCTCCTCGGTGACCACGGCGGCCGTGTCCCCCGGGGTGTACGGGCGGTAGACCTCCAGCCGGACCAGCAGCTCGCACAGCGCCGTACGCAGGGCCCAGGGAGCCCGGTCGCGCAGCGCGGGGTCGGGGGAGGCGGCGCAGAGACGGTTCGCCACGCGGGTCAGCCGGTCCAGTTCGGTGGCCAGCTCATGCGTCACCACCTTGTACGCGGCCCGCCGTACCGTCGCCTCCCAGTGCCCGCCCCGGTCGGCCTGAGGGGCCGCGAACCGCCGGTACTGGCCGAGGAGTTCACCCGCGCCCGCCGGGTCCGTGAACAGGCCGTCCATGTGCCGCAGGGCGTCGTAGCCGGTGGTGCCCGCGACCGGCCAGCCCGCCGGGAGATGCTCGCCGTCCGCGAGGATCTTCTCGACCACCGTCCAGCGGCCCCCGCTCGCCTCGTGCAGCCGGCGCAGATACCCGCCCGGGTCCGCCAGACCGTCCGGATGATCGACCCGCAGTCCGTCCAGCACCCCGTCCTCGAGCAGCTCCAGCAGCTTCCCGTGCGTCGCCGCGAACACCTCGGGATCCTCCACCCGCACCCCGATCAGCTCCGAGATGCTGAAGAAACGCCGGTAGTTGAGCTCGGTCCGCGCCAGCCGCCACCATGCCGGGCGGTACCACTGGGCGTCGACGAGCTCCGGCAGCGGCAGTTCCTCGGTGCCCTCGCGCACGGGCAGGACATGGTCGTAGTAGCGCAGGACGTGACCGTCGTACCCCAGGTGCGCGTCCTGCCACCGCTCGACCTTCAGCCGGTCCCACTCCGCGCCCAGCGGCTGCCCCAGCACCGGCAGCAGCAGCCGGCCGCCCTGCGCCTCCCAGTCGATGTCGAACCACCGCGCGTACGGTGACCCGGGGCCCTCCCGGAGCACCTCCCACAGAGGGCGGTTGTGGCGCGGGGACATCGCCATGTGGTTCGGCACGATGTCGGCGACAAGGCCGAGGCCGTGCTCCCGCGCGGTGCTCGCCAGTGCCCGCAGCCCCTCCTCGCCCCCGAGTTCACCGCGCACGCGCGCGTGATCCACCACGTCGTAGCCGTGCGTCGACCCCGGGACGGACTCCAGGAACGGTGACAGATGCAGATGCGAGACGCCGAGCGAGGCCAGATAGGGCACGGCGAGTGCCGCCTCGCCGAACGGGAACGCGGGCTGGAGCTGCAGGCGGTAGGTGGCCGTGGGCACGACCGGCTCAGGACGCTCAGGTGTCATGGGAACCTACGTACCCGCCCCGCCGCCTTTCCTGTCATCGACTCCGGCACGCGGCTCCCCCGCCCGCCTCCCGTACCCGCCCGCTCCGGCTAGGTCGGGCGCTGCAGCACCGTCAGGCTGTGGTCCAGCAGAGTCAGCCGGTCGCCCGCCTTCACCTTCGCGCCCGTGCCCGCCGCCACGCCCTCCGGGCGGGCGGTGTCGACCACGACCTGCCACTGTCGGCCGTGGTTGACCGGCACCACGAACTCCAGCGTCTTCGGCGAGGCGTTGAACATCAGCAGGAACGAGTCGTCCAGGATGCGCTCACCGCGCGGACCGGGCTCCGAGATCGCGTTGCCGTTGAGGAACACGCTCATCGCGCCCGCCTGCGCCGAGTCCCAGTCCCGCTGGACCATCTCCTCGCCCGCCGGGGTGAACCAGGCGATGTCCGACAGCTCGTCGTGGGTGCCCTCCACGGGGCGGCCGTGGAAGAAGCGGCGCCTGCGGAAGACCGGGTGGTCCCGGCGCAGCCACACCATCGCGCGCGTGAAGTCCAGCAACTCCGTGGAGCCGGGCCCGCCCTCGGCGTCGGAATTGCCGTCGGAGGTGTCGCCGGAGCCCGGCCACGGCACCCAGGAGAGCTCGTTGTCCTGGCAGTACGCGTTGTTGTTGCCGCCCTGGGTGCGGGCGAACTCGTCGCCGTGGCTGATCATCGGCACGCCCTGGGACAGCATCAGCGTCGCGACGAAGTTCCGCAGCTGGCGCGCCCGCAGAGCGAGGACGCCGGGGTCGTCGGTCTCGCCCTCCGCGCCGCAGTTCCAGGACCTGTTGTGACTCTCGCCGTCCCGGTTGTCCTCACCGTTGGCCAGGTTGCGCTTCTCGTTGTACGACACCAGGTCATTGAGGGTGAAACCGTCATGGCAGGTCACGAAGTTGATCGAGGCCAGCGGCCGGCGCCCGTCGTCCTGGTAGAGGTCCGAGGACCCCGTCAGCCGGGACGCGAACTCCGCGAGCGTGCGCGGCTCGCCCCGCCACATGTCCCGTACGGTGTCGCGGTACATGCCGTTCCACTCGGTCCACAGCGGCGGGAAGTTGCCCACCTGGTAGCCGCCCTCGCCCACGTCCCACGGCTCGGCGATCAGCTTCACCTGCGACACCACCGGGTCCTGCTGGACCAGGTCGAAGAACGACGACAGCCGGTCCACCTCGTGGAACTGCCGGGCCAGCGTGGCCGCGAGGTCGAAGCGGAAGCCGTCGACATGCATCTCGGTGACCCAGTAGCGCAGCGAGTCCATGATCAGCTGGAGCACGTGCGGGGACCGCATGAGCAGCGAGTTCCCGGTGCCCGTGGTGTCCATGTAGTAGCGCTGGTCCTCGGCGAGCCGGTAGTACTGCGCGTTGTCGATGCCCCGGAAGGACAGCGTCGGGCCGAGGTGGTTGCCCTCCGCGGTGTGGTTGTAGACCACGTCCAGGATGACCTCGATACCGGCCTCGTGCAGTGCCCGCACCGCCGACTTGAACTCCAGGACCTGCTGGCCGCGGTCGCCCCAGGAGGCGTACGCGTTGTGCGGGGCGAAGAAACCGATCGTGTTGTAGCCCCAGTAGTTGTTCAGGCCCATGTCGACCAGACGATGGTCGTTGACGAACTGGTGCACCGGCATCAGTTCCAGGGCCGTCACCCCGAGTTCGGTCAGATGTTCGATAATCGCGGGGTGTGCGAGCGCCGCGTAGGTCCCGCGCAGCTCCTCGGGCAGCGCCGGGTGGCGCATCGTCAGGCCCTTCACATGGGCCTCGTAGATCACCGTGTGGTGGTACTCGGTGCGTGGACGCCGGTCGTCGCCCCAGTCGAAGTAGGGGTTCACCACGACCGACGACATGGTGTGCGGCGCCGAGTCGAGATCGTTGCGCCGCTCCGGCTCGCCGAAGTGGTAGCCGTACACCTCCTCGCCCCAGGTCACCGAACCGCTGATCGCCTTCGCGTACGGATCGAGGAGCAGCTTCGCCGAGTTGGTCCGCAGGCCGCGCTCGGGCTCGTACGGACCGTGCGCCCGGAAGCCGTACCGTTGCCCAGGCATCACCCCGGGCAGATACGCGTGCCGGACGAACGCGTCGCTCTCCCGCAGTTCCACCGCCGTTTCCGAGCCGTCGTCGTGGAGCAGACACAGCTCTATCCGGTCGGCGGCCTCCGAGAAGACCGCGAAGTTGGTGCCGGCACCGTCGTACGTGGCGCCGAGTGGATATGCCTCTCCTGGCCAGACCTGCATGCACTCGACTCTTTCAGTAGTGGTCCGCCGCTGGGGCGACTCCACTCCGAGTCTCCCCGAAAGTGATGGAACCACCTACGACTTACGTCCCTCTTACCGTTCGACCAGTGCGTACCCGCGAAACCGGGTATGCCAAAACTTTTCCTTCTTCACGTACTCCCTGGGCTGTGAGGGGGAGTAAGGGGACAACGTGCGCAAAATCGTGCGCCGCCACCTGGGCAAGGTGGTGGCGGGTGCGGGGATAGCGGTGGCCGGTACGGCCGTGATGGTCGCGGTGACGCTGCCGGGATCGGCGGGGGCCGACGAATCGGGGGGTACGGGAGGCTCGAGCGTCTCGGGAGGCACCTCGGGGGGCACTTCCGGAGGCACCTCCGGGGGCACCTCGGGCTCGGCGAGCACGGGCGGCGGGGGGCAGGCCGCGGTGCCGCCCGGTGTCGTCGAACAGGTGCCCGCCGAGGGCGCGAAGGGCAAGGGCCGTGATCCGCTCACCGACGGTGAGATGGCCCGCGTCGAGAACATCGCCCTCAGCCGGCAGCTGCGCGACGCCGGTGAGAACGTGACGGGACAACGCGGCCCGCAGCGGATCAGCGTCGACCTCGCCGAACCCGAGGCCGCCGAGGTGGACAAGCCGAACGCGCCCCGGCGCGCGGACGTGTCGTTCTACGACTACAAGAACGACGCGCTGGTCACCAAGACCGTGAACCTCGACACCGGCAAGGTCGAGCGGACCGACACCCAGCACGGTGTGCAGCCGCCCCTGAGCCGCGCCGAGTCGATCGAGGCGACCAAGCTGCTGATCGCCGACCCGCTGGGCGCGGGCCTGCGGGCCGACTACAAGGACGCCACCAGCAGTGAACTCACCTCGCCCGACCAGCTCCTGGTCACCAGCATGGTGTACCGGGCCGTTCCGGGCGCCCAGCCCGCCGCACTCGCCGCATGCGGCGACCACCGCTGTGTGCGGCTCTTCCCGAAGGTGAAGAACGGGCCGTGGATCGACTCCCGTTCGCTCATCATCGACCTGAGCACCCGCAAGGTGGCCAAGCTCGGCTGACCTGGGGCGACAACCACGTCCCGTCCTCGGTCCACCTCCGCGTCACCCATTCTTCCCGCCCAACTCTCTCCTCCTAGGGAGTCCCTCAGTCATGCGCGAAAAATATGCGCTCGCCGGCCTCGCCGGTCTCTCCGCGGTCGCACTGACCGCCGGCCTCACCACGGCGGCGGGCCCGGCCACCGCCCAGCCCAAGGCCCAGCCCAAGGCCCAGGCCGTACCGCCCGCCGAGTGCAGTGCGCCCTACCGCATCGAACAGAAGCTCTCCACCGGCACCACCTGGCGGATGTGCTGGCGCTACGAGGCCGAGGCCGGGCTCGTCCTGGAGAAGATCTCGTACCAGCCCCCGGGCGAGGCCCAGCCGATCAAGGTCCTCAACTCCGCGAAGCTCAGCCAGATCCACGTCCCCTACGACGACGGGGCGGCCGAGTACCAGGACCTCACCCAGGCGGGCTTCGCCCAGGGCCTGATGAACATGGCGCCCGGTGAGTGCCCCGGCGGCACCATCAAGACCGTCAAGGTCCCCGAGGCCTGGGACCCGGCGCACGCGAACGTCAAGGGCCTGTGCACCACGACCCGTTCGCGCGGTCACGCCTACCGGATGCAGGGCGACACCGCGAACAAGGTCTGGCAGACCCAGGGCAAGGACCTGCTCATCTACACCGTCAACCAGACCGGTTGGTACGAGTACATCACCGAGTGGCGCTTCCAGGACGACGGCACCATCAACATGAGCGTCGGCGCCACCGGCAGCCTCGCGCCCGACGACTACGACGCGGGCGACGGCCGCGGCTGGCCCATCGGCAAGGGCGCCAGGGCGTACGCCACCAGCCACAGCCACAACGTCTTCTGGCGGCTCGACTTCGGCCTCGACGGCTCCTCCAAGGGAAAGATCGAGCAGTACGACTCCGTGGTCAGCCCGCCCCGGAGCGGCGACGAGGGTCCCACCAACAAGACGACCCGCACCCAGATCAAGAAGGAACTCGCGGGCGACGCCAAGAACATGCGCTGGTGGCGTGTCGTCAGCGCCACGGGCAAGAACAAGGACGGCCACGCCCGGTCGTACGAGCTCGTCCCCGGGTCCACCACCAAGTACCCGGGCCGCAGCTACACCAAGCACGACGTGTACTTCACCGAGTACAACAAGTGTGAGCAGTTCGCCAGCGACAACCTGCTCAACTGCGGTCCCGGCGCCAAGAAGTCCGTCGACGGCTGGACCAACGGACAGACACTCACCCACCCGGTGGTCTGGATGAACGTGGGCTTCCACCACATAGCCCGGGACGAGGACCAGCAGCCCATGCCGGTGCACTGGCAGGGCTTCTCCATCGCCCCACGCGATGTCACGGCTATGAATCCGCTCACGCCCGCCGCGCTCGCCAACCAGAACGGGCATGTCGAAAGCGGTAGTTGAGAAACGACCCTGTCCATCCTGCTGCATCGCCGACCGCTTGCGGAGTACCCTTCCTTGATCGTTGGCCGGGACCGGCCACGGGGAGAGCTCGGGGGAGCGGAAGGCGGTGCACGGGTGGGCTCGGGAGGGCTGGAGCTGCCCCCTGGTGACGAGGGTCACGAGGGGAACTCCACAGAGGTCCCGCCCGGCGCGGTGTCCCTGGCACGGCCGATGGAGACGGGTTCCATCGGCCCGGAACTGGACTGGGACGCCGACGCCTGGCACGAGGTGCGGACACGCGCCCAGCGGGCCGGCCGGGCCTATATCTGGCTGAACCTCGTCGAACAGCGGTTGCGCGCGGTCGTGGCCGCTGTTCTGCGTCCCATCTACGAACCGGTCCACGGCGACGAGTGGGTGGTCGCCGCCGCCGGCCCGGCCGGCCAGGAATGGGTGCAGCGCGCGGTGGCCGTACGGGAAGTCAGCCGCCGCAAGGGCTACTTGCTCGACCCCGCCGACGACAACGTCCTCAGCTTCCTCACGTTGCCGCAGCTGCGCGAGCTGATGGTGCAGCACTGGCCGTGCTTCGAGCCGTACGTCGACGAGCGCCGTGACGTCGAACTCGCCCTGGACGAGCTGGAGGTCACCCGCAACGTGGTCTCCCGCAACCGGGCCCTCTCCGAGGCTGTTCTCAACCAGGCCGAACGGGCCTCGGGCAAGCTCCTGGAGACCCTTGGCGCGGGCGGTGACGTGCCCTCCGCGCGCCGGCTGCCGGTGGACGCGGTCGAGGACCTGGTGGGCGACCGGTACGGGGACGTGGTCGCCGTGCACAGCGACCGGGTACGGCTGATGCGCCAGTTCCCGGCCGAGGACCTCTTCGGCGGTGCGCGTCGCCTCGACGCCATCGGGATCGGCCTCAACCTGCTGGTGCAGAACTTCTCCGGGCGGCGGCTGGTGCGGCTGGCGGAGTCCGGCTGCCGGGTGAGGCTGCTGTTCCTGAACCCCGCCTCCAGCGCGGTGAAGCGACGGGAACGGGAACTCGGCCTCAAACGGGGCGAGTTGAGCCGCGCGGTGGAGATGAACATCCTGCACATGCGCCGGGTGCGGTCGAACCTGCGTGACCCGGGCGCCTTCGAGATCCAGGTCTTCGACGAGACGCCCCGCTTCACGGCCTACCTCGTCGACGGGGACGCCTCGGACGGGGTCGCGGTCGTGCAGTCGTATCTGCGCCGGACGCGCGGGATGGAGGCGCCGGTGCTGGTGCTGCGGGGTGGAAGCCGGGTGGTCAAGTCGGGCGAAGCGGAGGAGATCGGCCTTTTGCCGACATACCGCGAGGAGTTCGAGGTGGCCTGGGCCGATTCGCGGCCTGTGTCCTGAGTCGCTCACCTTCCCCAAGCGGAACGCGGTCCTCTGATTGTCAGTGGCTCATGGGATCGTGGAGACCACTGGGGGAAAGCACCACCAAGAAGGTAAGAAGGGGGGCCAGGCATGGGCTGGCACCATGAGCTGCTGATCGGCTTCGACCTGGAGACGACCGGGACCGACCCGGGCGAGGCGCGCATCGTCACCGGCGCGGTGATCGAGGTGAGGGGCGGCGAACCGCTCGGCCGCCGCGAATGGCTGGCCGATCCGGGCGTGGAGATCCCGGCGGACGCGGTCGCGGTGCACGGCATCACCAACGAGCGCGCGACGAGCGAGGGCAGGCCGGCCGACCAGGTCGCGGACGCCATCGCGGACGTCCTGACGACGTACTGGAAGACGGGCGTACCGGTGGTCGCCTACAACGCGAACTTCGACCTCACCCTGCTCTCCGCCGAGTTGCGCAGGCACGGTCTGCCGTCCCTGCGGGAGCGGCTCGGCGGTCTCGATCCGGCGCCGGTGATCGACCCGTACACGATCGACCGCTCCGTCGACCGGTACCGGCGCGGCAAGCGCAACCTCGAAGCGGTGTGCACGGAGTACGGCGTCCTGCTGGACGCGGCCCACGACGCCTCGGCGGACGCCCTGGCCGCGGCGCGGCTCGCGTGCGCGATAGCCGAACGGCATCCCAAGGTCGCGGCCCTCGGACCGGTGGAGCTGCATCGGCGCCAGATTGACTGGTACGCCGAATGGGCGGCGGAATTCCAGAGCTTCCTGCGCCGCAAGGGGGAGGCGGACGCGGTGGTGGACGGCACCTGGCCGCTGCGGGAGGCAGTGGGCGAGGTGGTGTGAGGCGGCCTCTGGTCGTCCCACCCCGGGCACGGCGACATCCCGCTCTCGGTGCCGGTCCGTCCGACGGCCGTCCTGGCAGGATGACGGCATGGAACGTGTGCTGGGAATCGGTGGACACTTCATGCGGGCGGCCGATCCGGCGGCGCTGAGCGCCTGGTATCGCGACAGCCTGGGGCTGGACGTCGACGAGTACGGCCTGTGGCGTCAGGAAGCCGGACCGACGGTGTTCGCGACGTTCGAGTCCACCACCGACTACTTCGGGTCCCGCGACCAGCAGACGATGCTCAACTTCCGGGTCCGGGACCTGGACGCGATGCTCGCCCAACTGCGTGCCCGCGGAGCGGACGTGGCCGAGGAGACGCAGGACATGGAGGGCGTCGGCCGATTCGGCTGGGTCACCGATCCGGAGGGCAACCGGATCGAGCTCTGGCAGCCCGCCTGACCACCGACCGCGCCTCTCACGGAGGTTCGGGGGCGGACCCCTCGAGCACGGGACGGGCGGCAACGGCGGGAGTACCGGGTACGGAAACCGGGGCGGGAGCCCTCTGCGCCCGGCGGGCGCGGTGGGCCCGTTCCACCGACTGACCCCAGTACGTGCCCGTGACCATCAGCGTCGCTCCCAACGCCGTCAGCGGCGTCAGGTGTTCGCCGCCGAGGGCGATGCCGATCGCGGCGGCCCAGATCGGCTCCGTGCCCAGCAGCAGGCTGGCCCGGCTCGCCGACGTGCGCTGCACGGCCCACGTCTGGGCGAGAAACGCGAACACGCTGCAGAACAGGGAGAGATAGAGCAACTGCGTCCAGGTCCCGGCGTCGGCACGGGCGAGCGCGGGCAGGTCGGGGGCGGCGGCCGGAAGGAACAGGGCCGTGCCGATCAGGGTCTGGAGCGTCGTCAGCTGAAGGGGGCGGATCGGCCGGCCCGTGGTGAGACGCCCGACGAGGGCGACATGGACCGCCCGGACCAGCGCCGCGCCCAGCATCAACACATCGCCGAGACGCGGTGCGTGGAAGCCGTTGCCGGACATGAGCAGGCCCACGGCGAGGACACACACGCCCGCGGCGGCGTAGAAGGCCGGGGGCAGTCCGCCGGGGTGTCCGGCGCGGTCCAGGAGAGGGGTGAGCACGATGGTCAGGCTGATGATGAGGCCCGCGTTGGCGGCGGTGGTGTGGGCGACCCCGTACGTCTCGACGACGAGGACGGCGGCCTGCGTGACCCCGAGCGGCAGCCCGGCCCGCACCTCCTCCCGCGTCCACAGGCAAAAACCGCTGCCCAGCCCCCGTCCCTCCCCCCGTCCCCCGGCGGCGACCACCCCGAGACAGGCGAGCGCGGACACGGCGTACCGCGCGAACAGGACCACGAGGACGGGCAGGGCGGAGGTCGCCGTCTGGGCGGACAGATAACTGGAGCCCCAGACGAGCGCGACAAGAAGGAGTACCGCGTCGGTACGGCGGGAGTCGGACACGCGACCACGGTGCACCGGCGACAACCCTGAAGCCTAGGACCAGCTTCTAAAAGGATCTTTTAGTTTCCCTACACCATCTGCCTACACTCGCCCCGTGGACGAACGTCAGCTGAGGATCCTGCGCGAACTCGGTGAGCTGGGCAGTGTCACCGCCGTCGCCGACGCGCTGCTCGTCACGCCCTCGGCGATCTCGCAGCAACTGCGGCTGCTCCAGCGCGCCATCCCGGTCCCGCTCACCGAGCGGCAGGGGCGGCGGCTGGTGCTGACCGACGCCGGACAGGCGCTGGCGGGCGCGGCGACCGAGGTGGAGTCGGCACTGGCGCGGGCCCGGCACACCGTCGAGGAGTTCCTGGACCGGCCGGACGGGCAGGTGTCGGTGGCGGCGTTCCACAGCGCGGGCGCCGCCTTCTTCCCCCTGCTGCTGCGGGCCCTGTCAGCTCCGGACGGGCCGGTTCTCGCGCTGGCCGACCAGGATGTGCCGCAGGACGACTTCCCGCCGCTGACCAGGGAGTACGACCTGGTCCTGGCCCACCGGCTGGACCACGCCCCGCCCTGGCCGCGCACGGTGACGGCGACCCCGCTGCTGCGCGAACCCCTCGACGTGGCGATGCCCGCCGACCATCCGCTCGCCGCCAAGCGACGACTGACCCCCGGCGATGTGGCCGACCAGCCCTGGATCGCCGTACACGACGGCTTCCCGATCATGGCGACGATCGAGGCCATCGCCACCGCGGCGGGCAGGCGGCCCCATCTGGCCCACCGCATCAACGAGTTCGCGGTGGCGGCGGAGGCGGTGGCCGCAGGCGGAGGCCTCGCCCTGATGCCCCGCTGGACCTCCCGCCCCCACCCCGCCCTGACCCTCAAACCCCTGACAGGCATCCAGGCCAACCGCCGCATCGACGCCCTGCACCGCCCAGAACGAACAGCCCGCAGGGCAGTAAGAACGGTCCTGACCGAACTACAACAAGCAGCACAGAAAATCAGGGTCGGGGAGTAACTGACAGGGGCGCGGGGAACTGCGCGACAAGCCCCACACAACCCGCACCCGCCCCACAACACCAGTCCCCACCCCCCTAGGCGCTCAAAACGCATACCACCGCACAGTCAAATCCCCCTCCCGCAAAGACCTCACCCGCCGCGAGAACTCCACCACCGCCCCCGGATTGACCGGCGCATGCTGCGCCACCCACGCACAGCTCGCCGTCTCCCGAGCCCCCCGCAACACCGAACACCCCTCCCACTCCCGCACATCCCACCCGTACGCCCCCGTGAAGGCGTCGTAAGCCTCCGCAGGAACCCCGTACCGGTCGTGGGACAGAGCCATGACCACCAGGTCGTGTTCGCGCAGATCGGCGGAGAAGGTCTCCAGGTCGACCAGGACCGGACCCTCGGGCCCGATGTGGACGTTGCGGGGAAGCGCGTCGCCGTGGATCGGACCGGGCGGCAGGTGCGGGGTGAGCGCGGCGGCGGCCGCCGCGAACCCGTCGCGGCGCTCCCGCAGATAGGCCGCGTCCGCCGGGTCGATCGCGTCGCCGGCGAGCCGCAGCCAGCGTTCGACACCGCCCAGGAGTTCCCGGGGCGGCAACACGAACGAGCGGGGGAGCGGCAGGGCGTGCACGATCCGCAGGAGTTCGGCCAAATCCGCGGGTTCGGCGGGGCGTACGGGATCGGGCAGCCGGTGCCACACGGTCACCGGGTGGCCTTCGACGAGGAGCGACTCCGGGGTGGCCACGCGTACCGCCGGGACGTCCGCCCCGGCGAGCCAGAGCGCGATGTCCAGCTCCCGCCGCGCACGGTCGAGGAGTTCGGCGTCGCGGCCCACCTTGACGACCAGGTCACCGGCCGCGAACACGGCGTTCTCGCCCAGGGCGAGCAGCCGAGCGCCCGCCGCCGCGCCGGGCGGCAGTACGTCCGCCGTGGCCAGTACGTCCCGGGCCCGTGCCTCGTCCATGGTCCGCCTTCCGTGCAGTCCTGCAGTCCCTCGTACCCGGCTGTTGATGTCCGTGTACGTCCGCGAACGGCGTCGGGTTCACGCCATCCGCCGGTCAGTGTCGCATTCGCACTGGTGGGGCGTTTGCGTGGTGCCTTGACTGCCTACACGGGCTTCACGACCATGACGGGGCCACCTCGGGCGACCAAAGGAGCCGACCACGTGACATTGGCGACCGGAACGAGGCGGCCGACCAAGCACGCGACCCGCGCCGGACCGGAGAGCGGCCGGTCGCTCGGCGGCCACGGCGCCTGGTTCCTGGTCCTGCCCGCCCTGATCCCGATCCTCGTCCTGAGCGTGGGACCGCTGCTGTACGGGATCCTGCTGGCGTTCACCGACGCCCAGTCCGGCCGGACCGCGTCCACCCGGTGGATCGGCACCCTCAACTTCCAGGACCTGCTGCACGACACGCTGTTCTGGGAGTCGTTCCGGATCGGGCTGGTCTGGGCGGTCGGGGTGACCGTGCCGCAGTTCCTGCTCGCGCTCGGCCTCGCCCTTCTCCTCAACCAGGAGCTACGGCTGCGCTGGCTGGCCCGCGCCCTCGCGATCGTCCCGTGGGCGATGCCCGAGGTCGTCGTCGGCATCATGTGGCGGCTCGTCTACAACGCGGACGCCGGAGTCCTCAACGAGACGCTGCGCGACCTGGGTCTGGGCGACGGACGCGACTGGCTCAGCGGCCTCGCGACCGCGCTGCCCGCCGTCATCGTCGTCGGCGTCTGGGCGGGGATGCCGCAGACGACGGTGCCCCTGCTCGCCGGGCTGCAGAACACCCCGCGCGAACTGCACGAGGCGGCGGCGATGGACGGCGCCGGCGCCTGGCGCCGCTTCCGGACGGTCACCTGGCCCGCCCTGCGGCCGGTCGCGTTCGCCATCACCGCCCTCAACCTCATCTGGAACTTCAACTCCTTCGCCCTGGTGTACGTCCTGACGAACGGCGGCCCCGGCGGGCGTACCCGCCTGCCGATGCTCTTCGCCTACGAAGAGGCCTTCCGCTACGGGCAGTTCGGCTACGCGGCGGCGATGGGCTGTGTGATGGTCGCGCTGATCTCCGTCCTTCTCGCCGTGTTCCTCGTCGGCCGGCTGCGGGGAGGCGAGGAGAGTTGAGGACGAGCAAGAGCGCCCGCGTCGGCCAGTACGCGGCCCTTCTCGCGTATCTCGCCTTTCTGGCCCTGCCGTTCCTCTGGCTGCTGTCCACCGCCTTCAAGCCCCCGCGCGAACTGGGCAGTCTGCACCCCACCTGGATCCCGAAGAACCCCACGCTCGACAACTTCCGCCAGGCCTTCGACGAACAGCCGCTGCTGCACGCCGCGTCGAACTCCCTGCTCGCGGCGGCCTCGGCCGCGCTGGTCGCCGTAGTGCTCGCGACCCCGATGGCGTACGTCATGGCCAGACACCGCACGCTCCTGGGGCGGGCGGCCACCGGATGGGTGGTGGTCAGCCAGGCGTTCCCGTTCGTGCTGGTGATCATCCCGCTGTTCCTGGCGCTGAAGAACCTGCGGCTGATCGACTCCGTCTTCGGGCTGGTGATGGTCTACGTGGTGTGGTCGCTGCCGTTCGCGCTGTGGATGCTCGTCGGGTATGTACGGGCCGTGCCCGCCGAGTTGGAGGAGGCCGCGGCCGTCGACGGCGCCGGGCGTCTGCGCACCCTGGTCTCCGTCACGGCGCCCCTGCTCGCGCCGGGGATCGTGGCGACGGCGCTGTTCGCGTTCGTCACCGCCTGGAACGAGTTCTTCTTCGCCCTGGTGCTCCTCAAGACCCCGGAGAAACAGACCCTGCCGGTCGTCCTCACCCACTTCATCGGCGCGGAGGGCGTGGCGGACCTCGGCCCGCTGGCCGCCGCCGCGTTCCTCGCGACGCTGCCCTCGCTCGTCGTGTTCGCGATCGTCCAACGCCGCATCACCGGCGGCCTGATGGCAGGGGCGGTGAAGAGCTGATGCGCGCGCGATGGCTCGTCGTCCTCGTGCTGCTGCTCGCCGGCTGCACAGGCGGGGGCACCACCGCGGACGGTGGCCGGATCACCCTCCGCTTCCAGTCCCTCGCCTGGCAGGACGAGTCCGTCGCCGCCAACAAGGCACTGGTGAAGGAGTGGAACGCGACCCATCCGGACGTCAAGGTCCAGTACGTACAGGGCAGTTGGGACAGCGTCCACGACCAGCTCCTCACCTCCTTCGAGGGCGGCGAGGCTCCGGACATCATCCACGACGCCTCGGACGACCTCGCGGACTTCGCGTACGGCGGTTACCTCGCCGATCTGCGCGAGTTGCTGCCCGAGCGGCTCAAGTCCGACATCCCGCAGCGGAGTTGGGAGACTGCGACCTTCGGCGACGGCGTCTACGGCGTGCCCTTCCTCCAGGAGCCGCGCGTCCTGATCGCCAACGCGAAGTGGCTGCGGGAGTCCGGGGTCCGCATCCCCACGCCGGAGCACCCGTGGAGCTGGCCCGAATTCCGGTCGGTGACCCGCGAGTTGAGCGGCGACGGCAAGTACGGCGTCGCCTGGCCGCTCAAGGAGCCCGTCTCGGCCACCCTCAACCTGTCGCTGTCGACGGGCGGTCAGCTGTTCCATCGGGGAGCGGACGGCAAGGTCACCGTCCGCTTCGAAGCCCCCGAGGAAGTAGTCCCCCGTACGATCCATGAGCAGGTCAACTCCGATGACAGCGCGCCGAGTTCGACGCTCGGCAGTGGTGGCTCCGACACTCTCCCCGGGTTCTTCGGCGGCCGGTACGCGATGGTCCCGCTCGGCTTCTCCTACCGCCAGCAGATCGAGCAGCAGGCACCCAAGGGCTTCGAGTGGCAGGTGCTGCCCGCCCCGGCCGGCGCCGACGGGCTCACCCAGGGCGTCAGCCCGCAGACCCTCTCCATCGCCGAGGACAGCCGACACCAGGCGCAGGCGGCCGAGTTCATCGACTTCATGCTGCGCCCCGAGAACATGGCCCGCCTCGCCCTCGGCGACTGGATGCTCCCCACGGGCACTCAGGCCCTTATGTCCCCCTCCCTGCGCACACCCAGGGACGGCTGGGCCACGGGCACCGCCCTCGCCGCCCACCTCAGCTCTGCCCCGGCCCAGTCCGTACGTGGCTACCCGGAGTGGAAGGACAAGGTCGCGACCCCCGCTTTCCAGGAGTACTACAGCGGCGCGATCGACCTCGCCGAACTGCGGAAACGGCTGGAGGAGGACGGAAACCTGGTGCTGGCGCGCTATCAGCGGTGAACCGGCCGGTGATTGGCAGAACCGCCCCGCAATTCACGTTGCACGAGACGTCTCGTCTCGCCTATGGTCGAGCCCATGACTCCAGCTCACATCGCCATGTTCTCCATCGCCGCCCACGGCCACGTGAACCCGAGCCTCGAGGTGATCCGCGAGCTGGTGGCCCGCGGTCACCGGGTCACGTACGCGATTCCGCCCGTGCTCGCCGACAAGGTGGCCGAGACCGGCGCGCGGCCCGTGCCCTACGACTCGACGCTGCCGGGTCCCGAGGCCGACCCGGAGGCGTGGGGCACCACCCTCCTCGACAATGTCGAGCCCTTCCTCGCCGACGCCATCCAGGCACTTCCGCAGCTCATCGAGGCGTACGAGGGGGGTGAGGGAAGCGAGGTGGGTGTGCCGGACCTCGTCCTGCACGACATCGCCTCCTACCCGGCCCGCGTCCTCGCCCACCGCTGGGGTGTACCGGCGGTCTCCCTCTCGCCGACACTCGTCGCCTGGGACGGGTACGAGGAGGAGGTCGCCGAGCCGATGTGGGCCGAGCCCCGGCAGACCGAGCGGGGGCGGGCCTACTACGAACGGTTCGAGAGCTGGCTGAAGGAGAACGGGATCACCCAGCACCCCGATCCCTTCGCCGGCCGCCCCGCCCGATCCCTCGTCCTGATCCCGAGGGCGTTGCAGCCGAACGCCGACCGCGTCGACGAACGCGTCCACACCTTCGTGGGCGCCTGCCAGGGCGACCGCTCCGAGCAGGGCGACTGGCAGCGGCCCGCCGACGCGGAGAAGGCGGTCCTGGTCTCGCTCGGGTCCGCCTTCACCAAGCAGCCGGACTTCTACCGGGAGTGCGTGCGCGCGTTCGGCGGCCTGCCGGGGTGGCACTTGGTGCTGCAAGTCGGCCGGCATGTCGACACCGACGAACTGGGCCCTCTCCCGGCCAACGTCGAAGTACGGTCCTGGGTGCCGCAGTTGGCGATCCTGCGGCAGGCCGACCTGTTCGTCACGCACGCCGGGGCCGGCGGCAGTCAGGAGGGGCTGGCCACCGCCACGCCGATGATCGCCGTACCGCAGGCCGCCGACCAGTTCGGCAACGCGGACATGCTGCGGCAGCTCGGGGTTGCCCACCACGTACCCACCGAGGAGGCGACCGCCGAGACGCTGCGCGCCGCCGCCCTCGTGCTCGTGGACGATCCGGAGGTCGCCCGCCGGCTCGCGGAGATCCAGGCCGGGATGGCGAAGGAGGGCGGCACCCGGCGGGCCGCCGACCTGATCGAGGCCGAGCTTCCCCGTTGGTGAACGGGAAGAGGGCCCGTTGGCTCCCCAGTGACCAACGGGCCCTCAGCTCAAGGGACTTGCAGGCTGTTCAGATGCGCGAAAGGTGTTGCCGGGGAGTACTCAGACCCCGACCCGCTCACCCTCCACGGCAGGCGGCGGAGGCGGTGACGCGGGCTCCGCCGTCTCGTCGTGCGTCATGTCCGGCAGGCGGTTGAGCCACTTCGGGAAGTACCAGTTGCGGTCGCCGAGCAGGGCCATCACCGCGGGCAGCAGCACACCCCGGATGATCGTCGCGTCGATGAGGACCGCCGCCGCGAGGCCCACACCCATCTGCTTCATCGACTGCATCGACAGCGTCCCGAAGATGGCGAACACGGCCACCATGATGACGGCGGCACTCGTGACGACCCCGGCCGTGGTGACCACCCCGTGCTGGATCGCGTCCTTCGTCGTACGGCCCCGCAGATGCGCCTCGCGGATTCGCGAGACGACGAACACGTGGTAGTCCATCGACAGGCCGAACAGGATCACGAAGAGGAACAGCGGCAGCCAGGTGATGATGGCACCCACCCCCTCCGCGCCCACCAGAGACGCGCCCCAGCCATGCTGGAAGACGGCGACCAGGATGCCGTAGGCCGCCCCGACCGAGAGCAGGTTGAGCACGATCGAGGTGATCGCGATCGTCAGGGAGCGGAACGACAGGAGCATCAGCAGGAACGCGAACACGACCACGAAGGCGAACACCGGGGCGACCGCGCCTGCGAGTTGGTCGTTGAAGTCCTTCGAGCCCGCGACCTGCCCGGTGATCGGCGCCTGGACACCGTCGACCTTGCCGAGAGTGGCCGGGCGTACCTCGTCACGCAGCTTGTCCAGGCTCTCCCCGGCCTTGTCCAGGTCGGAGCCACCGACCAGCGGTACGTACACGAAGGCGATGTTCTCGGCGTCGTGCAGCTTGATGTCGACCGGGCCGCGCGAGGCACCCGAACTGATCGCCCGCGCACGGAAGTCGGCCAGCGCGGACTTCACGTCGGCCGCGTTGATGTCCTTCGCCTTGACGATCACCTCGGCCGGCTCCGAGCCGCCCGGGAAGGCGTCGTTGACCCGGTTGTAGGTGCCGACGATCGGCAGCGAGTCGCCGAACTCCTGGTCCAGGGTGAGGTTCTGGGTCTTCATGCCGAGCGCGGGCGCGGCCACGGCGAGCAGCGCACCGGCAGCCACCACCAGTGAGATGGCCGGCCTGGCGAGTACGACCTTCAGCACGGCCGTCCAGAAACGGCTCTCCCCGTTGCCCTTGCCGCGGTTGCCGTTCTTGCGCCGCTTGTCCGGGTGCAGGAACGGGATCCTGCCCTTCTCGACCCGCTCACCGAGCAGCGACAGCAGCGCGGGAAGGACCGTCACCGAACCGACCATGGCGACCGCCACGACCATCAGCGAGGCCAGGCCCATCGCCTCGAACGTGGCGAGACCGGTGAACAGCATGCCCGCCATCGCCACACACACCGTGACACCGGAGACGATGATCGCCCGGCCACTGGTCGCCGCGGCGATCTGCAGCGCCGCCTCGGGGCTGCGGCCCGCCGCCCGCTCCTCGCGCTCCCGGCGCAGATAGAACAGGCAGTAGTCGACGCCGACCGCGAGACCGACGAGCAGCATCACGGAACTCGCGGTGTCGTCCATCGGCTGGAGGTGGCTGACGATGCCCATCAGACCCATCGTCGCCATGATCGCGGTGATCGCCAGCGCCACCGGCAGCAGCGCCGCGACCAGCGCGCCGAACGCGATCAGCAGAATGCCGAGGGCCACCGGTACGGCGGACAGCTCCGCCTTCTTGAAGTCGTCCCCGAAGGCGTCGTCGAACGTCTTGTTCATACTGGCGCCGCCGATCTCCTCGATCCGCAGCTCCGAGTGGTCCTTCTGGACGTCCGCGACGGCCTTCAGCACCGGCTCGACCCGCTCGCCCGCCGTGTCGGCGTCACCCCGCATGTCGAACTGGACGAGCGCGCTGCGACCGTCCTTCGAAAGGGTGTCCGTGTCGTACGGCGACTGGACGTCCGTGACCTTTCCGGTCCCGTCGACCGCCTTCATGACATCGGCCACGGCGGCCCGGAACGCGGGATCCGTGGCCTTGACGCCCGAGTCCTTCGTCTGGATGAGGACGGTCTCGCTCGCGGGTTCGTCGATCCCGGCATCCTCGATGATCTTGGCAGCCGTGTGGGTCTCGCCCCCCAGCTGGTCGCTCTCCTTGACCTCGACGCTGCCGGCGGCCGAGCCGAGGCCCATCGCCAGGACGACGAACAGCACCCAGATCCCGACGGCCGCCCAGCGATGCCGGGCACTCCAGCCGCCGGCCCGGGCGGCTATGCCCCGTACCCGCGTATCTCCGTTCCTCATGACGGACTTGCCCCCTCGTAAGCGGTGACGGCCCCCTGCCATCACCTTTAGTTCGAAGGTATGGGGCGGATAAGACCATCTCCTCGTACTCGCCGGTGAGCTGCGCCCGGCCGCGGTCCTCCCCTCGGACACCGGTGTCTCCCCACTGGGTAGGACACCGGCCCCCTACATCTAAAAGATGATCTCGGGGTGGTCTGTCAGGGGAACTGTCAGTGGGCCGTCCTATGGTGTGCGGATGACTGGTGTGCGGATGACGACAGGTGAGCAGGCGACAAAGACCTACGCGGCGCTGCTGCGCGGCATCAACGTGGGCGGCAACAAGAAGGTCCCGATGGCCGAGCTGCGCACGCTGCTGGAAGGCCTCGGGTACGGCAGCGTCCGCACGTATCTGCAGAGCGGCAACGCCGTGTTCGCCACCGGTCACGGGGACGAGGAGTCCCTCGCCGGGGAGATCACGAAGGCCATCGCGCAGCACTTCGGTTTCACCGTCGACGTCATCGTGCGCGACCACGCGCACCTGCGCGCCATCAGGGACGACTGCCCCTTCCCTGCGGCCGAACTGGAGGCCAAGCAACTCCACGTCACCTACTTCTCCACCCCCGTCGACAAGGCCCGCTTCGCGGACATCGACCAGGGCGCCCACCTCCCCGAGGAGTTCCGCCTCGGCGACCGCGCGCTGTACCTGTACGCCCCCGACGGCCTCGGCCGCTCCAAACTCGCCGAGCAACTCGCGAAGCCCCGCTACCTGAAGGGCCTGATCGCGACCACCCGCAACTGGAACACGGTGGTCAAGCTGGTGGAACTGACGGGAGACGAGGCACCGGGGAAGTGAGACCAACGCCTGACGACAGCCGCGCCGAAGGCCGCGACCTCGCCGTGGAGGCCGTCATCGAAGCTGAGCTGCGGCTGCTCGACCCGGAGGTCCGCACCTCACCGGAGCTGACGGGAGCGCTGCTGCACCCCGGGTTCCACGAGTTCGGCGCCTCGGGCCGGCACTGGGACCGGGCGTCGATCATCGCGTCCCTCGCCGCGACCACCGAACCGGGCGCCCCTCGCATCGCGGTCTCGCGGATGACGGGCGTACAACTGGCCCCCGACCTGATCCATCTCACCTTCGACACGGAGAACAACGGCCGCCGCGCCCACCGGAGTTCACTGTGGCGCCGGAACACCGAGGACGGGGGCTGGCTGCTGTACTTCCACCAGGCGACCCCGTTCCACAGTGAAAACGGCGACGAGAACGGCGACGAGGAGGGCTGACCTACCGGACGGCGTCGAGGCGAGCGAGTTCGGCCCCGGACAGTCGTACGGTCACGGCGGCCAGGTTCTCCTCCAGGTGTACGAGGGAGCCCGTGCCCGGGGTCGGGCAGAGCACCGGGGAACGGCGCAGCAGCCAAACCAGTGCGATCTGCGCCGGGGTCGCTCCGTGCGCGGCGGCGATCTCCGCACACACCGGGTCCGTCGCCAACTCGCCGTTGCCCAGCGGAAACCACGGCAGGAACGCGATGCCGTGCGCCTCGCACAGCCTCAATACCGGCTCGGCGGAACGGTCGAGGAGGTGATAGCGGTTCTGGACGGACGCGATGGACGTCAACTCCGTTGCGGCGCCCAGCTGTTCGACCGTCACCGAGTCCAGGCCGAGATGCCGGATCTTGCCTTCCGTGCGCAACTCATCCAGCGTGCCCAGCTGTTCGGCCATCGGGACGCGCGGGTCGAGCCGGTGCAGCTGATACAGGTCGATGGTCTCGCGGCGCAGCCGACGCAGGCTCGCCTCGCACATCGCCCGCAGCCGCTCCGGCCGTCCGTCGATGTGCCAGACGTCGGGGCCGGTCCGTACGACACCGCCCTTGGTGGCGATCAACACCCCGGCCGGGTAAGGGTGCAGGGCCTCGGCGATCAGTTCCTCGGCGATCGACGGGCCGTAGTTGTCGGCGGTGTCGATGAGCGTCACGCCCCGGTCCACGGCCCGGCGCAGCACGGCCACCGCGTCGTCCCGGTCCCCGCGCGGGCCCCAGTAGCCGGGGCCGGTCAATTGGGCCGTGCCGTAGCCGAGGCGGCCGACCGTAAGCTCGCCGCCGATCGTGAATCTTTCCGAAGCCATGCGACGGACGGTACCTGCGCGCTGCACGCACCATGGCAGGCTGGCCGTCATGCGCTACATCATCATCGGGGCAGGGGCGGTCGGCGGTGCCGTCGGCGGGCGGCTGGCCGGGGCGGGACACGAGGTGGTCCTTGTCGCGCGGGGCGCCCAGTACGAGGCGCTGCGCGCGCATGGGCTGCGGCTGGTGGCGCCGGACGGGACGCACACGTACCGCCTGCCCACCGTCGACGGACCCGCCGGACTCGGGGAGTTGCGCGCCGACGACGTGCTCGTCCTCACCGTGAAGACGCAGGACACCGAAGCTGCCCTGGCGGCCTGGGGGCCGGCGCCCGTCGAGGGCGGCGGTACGGCGGCGGAGCGGCTGCCGTTGCTCTGCGCGCAGAACGGTGTGGAGAGCCCACGTCTCGCGCTGCGCCGCTTCCGGCGGGTGTACGGGGTCTGCGTCTGGCTCCCCGCGGCCTATGAGGAACCCGGCGTCGTCTCCGCCGCGGGCGACCCGCTCACCGGCATCCTCTTCCTCGGCCGTTACCCGCACGGCACCGACGACACCGTCCGCCGGATCGCCGCCGACTGGGAGAAGACGGCGGCGATCGAGGCGCCGGTCGTAGCGGACGTCGCGCGCTGGCAGTACGCCAAGCTGCTCACCAACCTGGGCAACGCGATCCGGGCGCTCAGTGGCCCGGCGGACAGCCCGGAGAGCGAACGGCTGCGCGAGCGGGTGTACGCCGAGGGCGAGTCGGTGCTCGCGGCGGCCGGGATCCCGTACGCGAGCGCCGAAGAGGCGAAGGCGAGGCGCGGCGACAAGATCACCCTGCGACCGCTGCCCGGCACCGAGCCCGGCGGCGGCTCCACCTGGCAGTCGCTCAGCCGGGGCACCGGCACGATCGAGAGCGACTATCTGAACGGCGAGATCGCCCTCCTGGGCAGGCTGCACGGAGTACCGACACCTCTGAACGAACTGCTGCAACGACTGGCCAACACGTTCGCGGGGGAACGTCGACCGGCCGGTTCGCTGCCGTCGGCGGAACTCGTACGGCTGACGGACGAGGCTGTCGCGTCTGTCCGAGAACCCTGAGCGCGTTCGTCCCAGCGGTGTGAGGTGGAGGCACCCGGTGTGCAGGAAACGCCTACGCGCTCACCGCGGCACGCCCCGCCAGAGGCACCCGCACTGCCGCCACCTGCTCCTCGTAGCGCCGCAGCAGCAACCGGGCCACCTCGGGCGCCGGTCCCAGGACGTCCGCGAGGACATCGGCCTCTGCCGAGCCCCGTGCGATGCGGTCCGGGAGGAAACCGGGGGCCAGGACATAGGGGGCCACGGCGACCTTCGAGCAGCCGAGGGCCCGCAGCTCCCGTACCGCGTCCTCGGTCCGGGGGAGGGCCGCGGAGGCGAACGCAGGCCGCACGGCGCACCAACCGGTGTGCCGCCACTCCCGCGCGATATCAGCGATCACTGCGATCGCCTCCGGGTCGGTGGACCCCGCCGAGGCCAGCACGACCCCGGTCGAGGACTTGTCGGCGGGCGTCAACCCCGCCTCGTACAGGCGCCGTTCGAGGGCGGACAGGAGCAGCGGCGACGGGCCGAGCACCTCCGCCTGGCGGATCCGGAGGTGGCGCGGCGCGTCCCGCAGGACCGCCGGGATGTCCGCCTTCGCGTGGAAGGCGCGGGTGAGGAGGAGGGGCAGGGCCACCACGTCCCGTACGCCCTCCGCCGCGAGGGACTCCAACACCCCTTGTACGGACGGGATGTTGAAGTCCAGGAAGCCGGTCTCCACGCGCAGCCCCGGCCGCAGCGACCGTACCCGCCGCACGAGGGCGTGCACGGTCGCGGCGTGCCGCGGGTCGCGGCTGCCGTGGGCGATGACCACGAGGACGGGGCCGACCGGCTGCTTGTGCATGGGGCTCAGCTCTTCACCAGGAGGCCGCGACCGCGCAGTACCCGTCGTTCCAGCGGGCTGAAGATCAGCAGGTCGACGGCGATACCGACGAAGAGGATCAGGAAGATCGCCTCGAAGATCATCGGCATGGAGCTGGCGTTGCGGCCGTTCTCCAGCAGAGCGCCCAGACCGATGCCCAGGTCGGGGGAGGAGGCGATGATCTCCGCCGCCATCAGTGAGCGCCAGGAGAACGCCCAGCCCTGCTTCAGACCGGCCAGATAGCCCGGCAGCGACGCCGGCAGGACGATGTGCCAGGCGCCCCTCCACCCGGTCGCGCCCATCGTGCGGCCCGCCCGCAGGAACAGCGGCGGCACCTGGTCGATGCCGGAGACCAGGCCGTTGGCGATGGACGGGACCGCGCCGAGCAGGATCACCGCGTACATCATCGAGTTGTTCAGGCCCAACCACAGGACCGCCGGCGGCACCCACGCCACCGATGGCAGCGACTGGAGGCCCGACAGGACCGGCCCGATCGCCGCCCGGATGAACTTCACCCGGGCCACGACCAGACCCAGCGGGGTGCCGATCGCCAGCGCCAGCAGGAAGCCGAGCAAACCGCGCTCGACACTGACCCAGATGTAGCCGAGGAGCTTGCCCTCGAGCCAGGCGTCCTTGAACTCGGCCGCCACATCTCCGGGCGAGGGCAGCTTCGTCGGGTCGGTGACGATGTTGAAGGAGATCAGGGCCTGCCAGATCAGCAGCACCACGCCGGTCGCCACCAGCGGCGGGAGGATCTTGGCGCGGAAGGTTACCGAGAAGGGCGTACGCCCGATGGTCACGTTGTCCAGAGCGTCCAGACCGGCCTCCAGGCCGCCGGCCTGCTGGTTGCCGTCGGCCCGCGCCTCGCGCGTCTCCGTCAGGCCCGACTTCGTGTCACTGCTGGCCATGACGGCGGATCTCCCCACGCAGTTGTTCGGTGATCTCAATGGACAGTTCGGCCACGGGAGCGTCCTCGATGCGGCGCGGCTGCGGGATGTCCACCGTCCACTCGTGGGCCACGCGGCCCGGCCGGGACGACAGCAGGACGACGCGCTGCGCGAGCCGCACCGCCTCCCGCACGTTGTGCGTGACGAACAGGACGGAGACACCCGTCTCAGCCCAGATCCGGGTCAGCTCGTCGTGCAGCATGTCGCGCGTGATCGCGTCGAGCGCCGCGAAGGGCTCGTCCATCAGCAGCAGCCGGCTCTCCTGGGCCAGCGCCCGCGCCAGCGCCACCCGCTGACGCATACCGCCGGACAGCTCGTGCACCCGCTTGCCGTACGAGCCCTGCAGCCGGACCAGCCCGAGCAGTTCCTCGGCGCGGTCACGCCGGTCGTTCTTCGCGACTCCCCCCAGCTTCAGGGCGAGTTCGATGTTCTTGCCCGCGGTCAGCCACGGGAAGAGGGCGTGCTCCTGGAACATCAGGGCGGGACGCCCGTCCGTCGTGATGGAGCCCGCGCTGGGTCGGTCCAGCCCCGCCACCAGGTTCAGCAGCGTGGACTTTCCGCAGCCCGAGGCCCCCAGGAGGGTGACGAACTCACCTGGAGCGACATCGAGCGTGATGTCGTCGAGGACCAGCTGCTGCCCGGCGGGCCCGGCGAAGGACTTCGATACGTGCTCGATGCGGGCGGCGTACTCGACTGACTCGGCCGTTTCGGCCTTGGCGATCGCGGTGGCCATGGTCGTCACCTCCTGGGAACTCTCGGGATCGGGGACTACTGGACGCCGAGACCGGCGTCGTCGACCGGGCTCTCGCCCTCGCCCTTCAGGACGTTGTTGAGGGGCGTGAGGTCGTAGATGCCCTTGAGCAGCGGGTCCTCCAGCAGTCCGGCCTTGACCGCGTGCTCCGCCTCGGAGTTGAGGGTGGACGCCAGCGGATCGTTGGTGAACTGGATGGACTTCCACGCCGGGTCGATGACCTCGGGCTTCAGCGCCTTACCGGAGTCGACCTCGAGCTGGGCGTTGGCCGCCGCCTTCGCCGCGTCCGAGTTCGCGTTGATCCACTTGTTGGTGTCGACCGATGCCTTCAGCACCGCCTCGACGGCCTTCGGGTGCTCCTTGAGGAACTTCTGCGACACGATGATGTTCGTGATCACGAACTTCTTGTCCGGCCACAGGTCGGACTCGTCCAGCAGCACCTTCGCGCCTTCGGCGACCAGCTTGGACGCGGTCGGCTCCGGCACCCAGGCGCCGTCGATGGAACCGGACTTGTAGGCGTCCGGGGTCACCTTGTTGTCGGTGCGCACGACCGACACATCGCCCTTGCCGCTCTCCGCGTCGACCTTCCAGCCCTGGTCGGCGATCCAGTTGAGGAACGCCACGTCCTGGGTGTTGCCCAGCTGCGGGGTGGCGATCTTCTTGCCCTTGACGTCCTTGATGGACTTGATCTTCTTCGGGTTGACGACGAGCTTCACCCCGCCGGACGCCGAACCGCCGATGATGCGCAGGTTGGTGCCCTTGGACTTGGTGTAACCGTTGATCGCCGGGGAGGGACCGATCCAGCCGATGTCGATGGAGCCGGAGTTGAGGGCCTCGATCTCGGACGGACCGGCGTTGAAGACCTGGTACTTGGCTTCCGTGGCGCCCAGCGCCTTCTGGAAGTACCCCTTGTTCACAGCGACCAGGGCGGTCCCGTGGGTCAGGTTGCCGAAGTAACCGATCTTGACGGAGTCGAGCCCGTCGATCTTCTGGGCGCCCGCGGCGACCTTGGCGGTGTCGTCGTCCTTCGCCTCGGAGCCGTAGCCGCAGGCGGCCAGGGTGAGAAGGGGGAGCGCGGCTATGACCGCGAAGCCGCGGCGAAGAGCGGAGTTTGCAGGCACGGGAGGTGTTCCTCTCGGAGGCCCGGCGGTCACGATCTCTCAGGTCGTGGCCGGGAGGTCGGCAGGTTTTCGTCTACGGCGGTGGGGGGTGTGGGCGCGCAAGCGGTGCGCGTACGTCAGCACGCACATCGCGCGACCCCGCCCTGCCCGCTGCCGAGGGCGCCGCTGCCGATGCGGCCGCCCTCCTTCGCGAACGTGGAGTAGTAGTCGGTGGAGTTCATGTCAGAAGTCCCACCCGTCGTCCTCGGCCTCGTCCTTGACGGGCTCCGGGGACGCGAACGACTCGCCGACCATGCCCGCGGTGAGCGTGGTGCCGTCGTTCGGGTCGATCAGGATGAACGAGCCCGTGCGACGGGAGTCGGCGTACGAGTCCACCGGCAGGGGCTCCGCGGTGCGGATCTTCACCCGGCCGATGTCGTTGGCGACGAGCTGCCCCGGATGCGGGTGCAGGGACAGGTCGTCGAGCGTGAGCCGGGACGGGATGTCCTTGACGATGGCCTTGACCGTGCGGGTGCCGTGCTTGAGGAGCACCCGGTGGCCGACCGTCAGGGGTGCGTCGGCGACATGGCACACGGTCGCCTCGACGTCCTGCGTGGTCGGCGGCGCGTCCTTGCTGGGCACGATCAGGTCGCCGCGCGAGATGTCGATGTCGTCCTCCAGGAGGACGGTCACCGATTGCGTGGTCCAGGCGACGTCGACCGACTCGCCGAGCAGGTCGATACCGGCGATCTTCGACGCGTGGCCCGACGGCAGGACCGTCACCGCCTCGCCGACGCGGAAGGAGCCGGCGGCGATCTGGCCCGCGTAGCCCCGGTAGTCGGGGTGCTCGGCGGTCTGCGGCCGGATCACGTACTGCACGGGAAGACGGGCGTGGCAGTGGCTCAGGTCGTGGGCGACCGGGACCGTCTCCAGGTGCTCCAGGAAGGTCGGCCCGCCGTACCAGTCCATGTTCGCGGACGGGTCCACCACGTTGTCGCCGGCCAGCGCCGAGATCGGGATCGCGGTGATCTCGGGGACGCCCAGCTCCAGCGCGTACGCCGTGAACTCCTCGGCGATCGCGGCGAACACGGACTCCTGGTAGTCGACCAGGTCCATCTTGTTGACCGCGAGCACCACGTGCGGGACGCGCAGCAGGGCCGCGAGGGCCGCGTGCCGGCGGGTCTGCTCGACGACACCGTTGCGGGCGTCGATCAGGATCACCGTCAGCTCGGCCGTGGAGGCACCCGTCACCATGTTGCGGGTGTACTGCACATGGCCGGGCGTGTCGGCGAGGATGAACCGGCGCCTGGGGGTGGCGAAGTAGCGGTACGCCACGTCGATGGTGATGCCCTGCTCGCGCTCGGCGCGCAGGCCGTCGGTGAGCAGCGCGAGGTCGGGGGCCTCCTGGCCGCGGCTCGCCGAGGCGCGCTCGACGGCCTCCAGTTGGTCGCTGAGGATCGACTTGGAGTCGTGCAGCAGCCGGCCCACGAGGGTGGACTTGCCGTCGTCGACGGAACCGGCGGTGGCGAACCGCAGGAGCGTGGTCTCGGAGAGTTCCGTGCGTTCCGTGGTCGTGCTCATGGCTAGAAGTACCCCTCGCGCTTGCGGTCTTCCATCGCGGCCTCGGACATCTTGTCGTCGGCGCGGGTGGCGCCCCGCTCGGTGAGCCGGGAGGCGGCGATCTCGGCGATGACGTCGTCCAGCGTCACCGCGTCGGAGTCGACGGCGCCCGTGCAGGACATGTCACCGACCGTGCGGTAGCGGACCTGCCGCTTCTCCACGGTCTCGCCGGCCTTGGGGCCGCCCCACTCGCCCGCGGTCAGCCACATCCCGGCCCGCTGGAACACCTCACGCTCGTGGGCGAAGTAGATCTCCGGCAGCTCGATGCCCTCGCGGGCGATGTACTGCCACACGTCCAGCTCGGTCCAGTTGGAGAGCGGGAAGACACGGACGTGCTCGCCGGGCGCGTGCCGCCCGTTGTAGAGGTTCCACAGCTCGGGGCGCTGCCGGCGCGGGTCCCACTGCGAGAACTCGTCACGCAGCGAGAACACCCGCTCCTTGGCCCGGGCCTTCTCCTCGTCGCGACGGCCGCCGCCGAACACGGCGTCGAACTTCTCGGCCTGGATCTTCTCGGTCAGGGGCAGCGTCTGGAGCGGGTTGCGGACCCCGTCCGGACGCTCCTTCAGCACACCCCGGTCGATGTAGTCCTGCACGGAGGCGACATGGAGCCGCAGCCCGTGCGCGGCCACGGCCCGGTCGCGGTACTCCAGCACCTCGGGGAAGTTGTGCCCGGTGTCCACGTGCAGCAGCGTGAAGGGGATGGCCGCGGGGGCGAACGCCTTGAGCGCCAGATGCAGCATGACGATCGAGTCCTTGCCGCCGGAGAAGAGGATCACCGGCCGCTCGAACTCACCCGCCACCTCGCGGAAGATGTGCACGGCCTCGGACTCGAGGGCGTCCAGGTGGGAGAGGGCGTACGGGGCGTCGGTGTCGCCCCCGTGCGTCTTGGCCACGGTCGTCGTCATGCCAGTCCCCTCTCGGTGAGCAGCGCGTGGAGGGCCGCCGCGGACTCCTGGACGGTCTGGTCCTGCGACTCGATCCGCAGATCCGGTGTCTCGGGCTCCTCGTACGGGTCGTCGACCCCCGTGAGCCCGGTCAGCTCGCCCGCGGCCTGCTTGGCGTACAGACCCTTCACATCGCGTACGGAGCACACCTCGACCGGGGTCGCCACATGCACCTCGATGTACGCGGTACCGCTCTCCTGGTGACGCTTGCGCACGGCCTCACGGCTGTCCGCGTACGGCGCGATCACCGGGACCAGCGTCTTGACGCCGTTACGGGCGAGCAGCTCGGCGAGGAAGCCGATGCGCTGCACGTTCGTGTGCCGGTCCTCGCGGCTGAAGCCGAGGCCCGCCGAGATGAACTCACGGATCTCGTCGCCGTCCAGCACCTCGACGAGGTGGCCCTCCTCGCGCAGCCGGCCGGCCAGTTCGTACGCGATGGTGGTCTTGCCGGCGCTCGGCAGACCCGTGAGCCATACGGTGGCTCCGGTCGTCACTGGTGTCTCCTGGTCCTCGGGGGTCGCGGTCTCGGTCTGGGTCCGGTTCATCAGCCGTGCAGTCCGCACTCGGTCTTGCCGCGGCCCGCCCAGCGGCCGGCGCGCGCGTCCTCGCCCTCCAGCACCCGGCGGGTGCAGGGCGCGCAGCCGACGGACGCGTAGCCGTCCATCAGCAACGGGTTGGTCAGTACGCCGTGTTCGGCGACGTACGCGTCCACGTCGTCCTGCGTCCAGCGGGCGATCGGGGAGACCTTCACCTTCTGGCGCTTCTCGTCCCAGCCGACGACCGGGGTGTTCGCCCGGGTCGGGGACTCGTCGCGGCGCAGGCCGGTCGCCCAGGCGGCGTACTCCTTGAGGCCCCGCTCCAGGGGCTCGACCTTGCGCAGTTTGCAGCACAGGTCGGGGTCGCGGTCGTGCAGCTTCGGCCCGTACTCGGCGTCCTGCTCGGCGACCGACTGGACCGGGGTGAGGGTGAGGACGCGGACGTCCATCACGGCCTCGACGGCGTCACGGGTGCCGATGGTCTCCGGGAAGTGGTAGCCGGTGTCGAGGAACACGACGTCCACGCCGGGCATGGCCCGGGAGGCCAGGTGGGCGACCACCGCGTCCTCCATGGAGGAGGTCACGCAGAAGCTCTTGCCGAAGGTGTCGGTCGCCCACTGGAGGATCTCCAGCGCGGAGGCGTCCTCCAGGTCACGTCCCGCCTGCTCGGCGAGCGCCTTCAACTCGTCGGTCGTACGGTCTTTCTGAACCGTCGTCATATCTTGTCCCCTCCGGTTTCCCGAGGCTGAAATCCACGGGCGAGCAGCCCGAGGAACTTCAACTGGAAGGCTCGGTTGCAGGCTCCGCATTCCCAGGCGCCATGGCCCTGTTCGCCGGGGCGCAGGTCCTCGTCGCCGCAGTAGGGGCAGTAGAAGGGGGCGGCACGCTCGCTCACGACAGTGCCTCCTCGGAGGCGCGGGCGGCCCAGGTGGCGAACCGCTCGCCGTCCTCGCGCCCCTCCTGGAAGTTCTTCAGCACGCGCTCGACGTAGTCCGGGAGCTCGTCCGAAGTCACCTTCAGACCACGGACCTTGCGGCCGAAACCGGCCTCCAGACCGAGGGCGCCGCCCAGGTGCACCTGGAAGCCCTCGACCTGCTCGCCCGCGTCGTTCAGGACCAACTGGCCCTTGAGACCGATGTCCGCGACCTGGATACGGGCGCAGGCGTTCGGGCAGCCGTTGATGTTGATGGTGATCGGCTCGTCGAACTCCGGGATACGGCGCTCCAGTTCGTCGATCAGCGAGGCGCCGCGCGCCTTCGTCTCGACAATCGCGAGCTTGCAGTACTCGATGCCGGTGCAGGCCATCGTGCCGCGCCGGAACGGGGACGGCCTGACGGTCAGGTCGAGCGCCTCCAGGCCCTCGACGAGCGAGGCGACCCGCGTCTCCTCCACATCGAGGACGATCATCTTCTGCTCGACGGTGGTGCTCAGCCGGCCCGAGCCGTGGGCCTCGGCCAGCTCGGCGATCTTCGTGAGGATCGTGCCGTCCACGCGGCCGACGCGCGGGGCGAAACCGACGTAGAAGCGGCCGTCCTTCTGGCGGTGCACGCCGACGTGGTCGCGCCAGCGCTCGACGGGCTGGGCCGGGGCCGGGCCGTCGGTCAGCTTGCGCTTGAGGTAGTCGTCCTCGAGGACCTGGCGGAACTTCTCCACGCCCCAGTCGGCGAGCAGGAACTTCAGCCGGGCGCGGGTGCGCAGCCGCCGGTAGCCGTGGTCGCGGAAGATGGAGATGACGCCCTCGTAGACGTCCGGGACCTCGTCCAGTGGGACCCAGGCGCCCAGGCGCTGGCCGATCTTCGGGTTGGTGGAGAGGCCGCCGCCGACCCACACGTCGAAACCGGGGCCGTGCTCGGGGTGCTCCACACCGACGAAGGCGACGTCGTTGATCTCGTGCGCCACGTCGAGCAGCGGCGAGCCGGAGATCGCCGACTTGAACTTGCGGGGCAGGTTCGAGAAGTCCTTGTTGCCGATGATCCGCTGCTGGATGATCTCGATGGCGGGCGTGCCGTCGATGATCTCGTCCTCGGCGATCCCGGCGACGGGCGAGCCGAGGATGACGCGGGGCGTGTCACCGCAGGCCTCGGTGGTGGACAGACCGACCGCCTCGAGCCGGTTCCAGATCTCCGGGACGTCCTCGATCCGGATCCAGTGGTACTGCACGTTCTGCCGGTCCGTGAGGTCGGCCGTGCCGCGCGCGAACTCCTGCGAGATCTCACCGATCACCCGCAGCTGCTGGGTGGTGAGCCGGCCGCCGTCGATCCGGACGCGCAGCATGAAGTACTTGTCGTCCAGCTCCTCCGGCTCCAGGATCGCGGTCTTGCCGCCGTCGATCCCGGGCTTGCGCTGTGTGTACAGGCCCCACCAGCGCATCCGGCCGCGCAGATCGTTGGGGTCGATCGAGTCGAAGCCCCGCTTGGAGTAGATCGTCTCAATGCGTGTCCGCACATTGAGACCGTCGTCGTCCTTCTTGAACTGCTCGTTTCCGTTGAGCGGGGTGAAGTGTCCCGCGGCCCACTGACCCTCACCACGGTGACGGCTCACCTTGCGGCGGGGCGCGGCGGCAGGGTTCTGCGGGGTGGCGGCCATGATTTTTGGTCCTTCGGGACAGGCGGAAAGCGGCTCTTACCTGCGCGTTTCGGCGCATGGTCAGACTCGCGCGGCTCTGCGCAGACTGAGGCGAGGGGAGGAGATCGGCGGTGCTGAGGGCTGGTCAGCTCGCCGGACAGATGGCGCTGGACATGCGGCCGAGGTCGACGTGCCGCCGACTCACCAAGGCAATCCCAGTTCCAGACATGACGGAAGCGTGTCACGGCAATCTGGACACAGTCCAGCATTGTCCGCCATGCGGACACCCTTGTCTCGTACGGTGAGACAAGGGTGGTGTCGGTCACATGGCGGCGTCACGACAGGTCGAACACCGGGCGGCTGACCGTGCCTGAGCAGGTCAGACGCAGGTCAGGCGCAGGTCAGATGCGGTGCGCTCCCGGCCAGGGGCCTGGTGCGCTCACCTCCGCCTCCTCCTCGACCTTGGTGTCGAAGAGGGTGAAGCCGCGGCGCAGATAGTTGTCCATCGCGTGTTCGCCGTCCTTGGTGCACGTATGCAACCAGACCCTCTTCGTCGGGGTGAGCCCCGGCCACCGGTCCGCGAGGTCCCAGGCCCGGGCAGTCCCGTACGACAGCAGGTGTCCGCCGATCCGGCGGCCCCGGAAGGCGGGGATCAGCCCGAAGTAGGCGATCTCCACGACGCCGTCGTCCTGGGGCTCGAGCTCCATGTAGCCGGCCGGTGTGCCCCGGTCGTAGGCGACCCATGTCTCCACGCCCGGCCGCTCCAGGTACTCCTGCCAGCGCGCGTACGTCCAGCTCAGCCGGTCCGTCCAGCGGATGTCGCCGCCGACGGAGGCGTAGAGGAAGCGGCTGAATTCGGGGGAGGGGTGTTCCGCGTGGACGACCTTGACGTCCCCGTCGGGGGTCTCGGCAGGGAGGAGGTCGGTGGGGGCTGTCTGTTCCAGGGACCAGGTGGTCACGGGGATGTTGCTCATGGGATACAGGGAATCATGGGGTGTTCGGCTGCGGGTTCGGTGGGGGCTTGTCGCGCAGTTCCCCGCGCCCCTGGAGAAGCCGGGGCGCTGGCGCGCCCCGGCTTCATCGGTAGTGCTATTTCAGGGAGTCGGTGATCGACGACAGGGGTACGGCGTACAGGATTCGTTTCGGGATGGGGGTGCCGGTCCATCCTGAGCGGTTGTCCGCCGCCCATTCCGTCAGGGACCAGAGTTCGCCTGTGCCCTCCCAGTAGGAGAGGGACTCGGCGTGTTCGGCCCAGCAGCGGCGGGACGTGTCGTCTGAGCCGCAGCGGGCCGCCTTCGCGCCGTCGGCGGTCAGGCGCCAGAGGGTGCCGTGCCGGTCCTTCACGCCGGGGGCGTGGGCGACGTACCAGTCCGCCTTCTCCTCGCCCGGCGAACGGTAGGACAGCACGCCCTGGATGGCGGTGGCCTTCGTCGAGTAGGCCTCGACGGGGTTCACCCGGCCGAACATGTTGGCGGCGAGGAGGCCGGAACGGTCGCCCGCGCGGCTGAACGAGTAGCGCCACAGACGGCTGTGCTGATCGGCGCCGGCCGGGAACGACTCGGCGGCCACCAGGCTGTCGGGCGTGGAGGTGCGGTCCAGGGACAGCGAGCCGAAGCAGGGGAGGCGGTCGTCGGACGCCGGGTCGCAGGCGCCGCCGGCCAGGCTGTACGAGGCGACGGCGGGCATCACGTACCCGTAGCCGTGCGCCGACCAGCCGCCGGGCACCCGGCCGACCGCCGGGCTGTCGACCGAGGCACGCTGGATGCGGTTCATGTCGTAGACGTACAGGGCCTTGCCGTCGGAGTCCTTGGCCGAGGCGGTGACCAGCAGCTTGTCCTGGTACCAGACCATGCCGGAGATCGGGGACTCCAGCTTGCGGTAGTCCGAGCCGTCGTCGGTCGGGACGACCAGCAGCACCCAGCGGTACGTCATGCTGCTCAGGTTGTTCGCGTCGATGACGGCGATCCGGGCCAGCCCCCGGGAGACCTCGGGCTCGCCCGGCCTGGCGTCGTTGTGCGTCCAGCCGGAGAGGATCACACGGTTGGCACCCCAGCGGCCGTCCTCGTCCGCGTCACCGGAGGTGGTGACGGACTGCGGCAGCCAGCGCTGACTGGCCGAATCGGCGGAGTCCCAGCAGTACGCGCGGGTGGCCGCCGGGGCGACGGGCAGGGCCTCGGTCTCCGTGGGGGCGCACTCGGCCGCGTTGTGCAGCGTGCGGTTGGTGTGTTCCAGGACGGTGCTCACACCCACCGTGCCGCCCATGGAGTCGGCCAGCCGGTCCAGTGAACTCTTCGACGCCAGGTGCTCCTTGAGCTGGAAGTCCTTCAGCTCGGCAGCGGACGTGAGGGACTTCAGGGGACCCGGGTTGTCGCTGCTCACGGCCTGGGAGGCGCTGACGATCGTGGCCGCGGCGGTCAGGGCGAGGGCGGTTCCGGCGAGCAGGCCGCGCAGCGCTCGGCCCCTCTTCTGCCTGCGGTGTCTGCCGCGATGTTTCATTCATCCTCCCGAGGCAGGCCAACTGCGGCTCGCGATCCGTGCGTTGAACCGGGGTCGCAGTGTGGGGGGCCGTGGGAAGGATGGTACGTCAGGGGGCACCGGGCCTGGTCGAATACTCCGGAATACGTGCCCTGTGTTGACCCCCGGCGGCCGTCCGGGTGCCTTTTCTCACGCCGGTGTCACCGCCGGGTCACCCTGCGTCGCCCTCCGGGCCGCCCCCGGTGCCCTCGCTCTCCGAGCCCCGCCCCCGCGCCACGGCCGACGCCGTCGAGTGGGGCAGCAGATCGCGGGGATCGTCGGGGAGGACGACGGTCACCTCCGTGTCGTCGCTGAAGCGGTAGGGGCGATGGTCGAGGAACGCCCCGAGATAACGCCGTATCCGCGACATCTCCGCCCGTACGGTCACCGTACGGGCCGGGTCGCCGAACACGTCGTCGGCCAGGCCCGCCGCGCTGCGGCCGGCCGGGTGCAGGGCCAGCAGATAGAGCAACTCGGCATGCCGGGGACTCAGTTCGTGGGTCCAGGAACCCGCCGGACCCGACACCGTCACCGACCAGCGGCGAGCCCGGCCCAGGTCCAGGACGATCCGGGTGGCGCCACGAGGTTCGGGCTCGGCGGCGGCGTGCACCAGCCAGCCCCCGGCCAGCGGCTCCACCACGCACAGCCCCAGCGCCGGCAGCCAACGGCGACCCGGGGACAACGACTTGGGCAGGGCGACCCGGTTCGTGTACGGCATGCCGGTCACCGCGGCCGTCCAGCCGTCCCGGTCCACCACCAGAGCCCGCCCGCCGAGTCGCGCCAGCACCGGCGCCGCCACCGCCCGCAGCCGCTCCAACGAGTGGTGGTGGCGCTCCCGCAGCCCTGCCTCGGCGAGCTTGGCGACCGAGTCGACCCAGGCAAGCGTCGCCGGATGCATGGTCTCCAGCGGTCCGCTGACATCCACCACACCGATCAGCCTGCCGTCGCGCGGGTCGGTGATCGGGGCGCCCGTGCACGTCCAGGTCGCGTGCGACCGTACGAAGTGTTCGGAGGCGAAAACCTGTACGGGGCGCCGCGCGATCACCGGAGTGCCCACCCCGTTGGTACCGACGACGTCCTCGGCCCAGTCGGCGCCGGGCTCGAAGCCGAACGAGTCCGCCCTGCGCAGCACCGACGCGCTGCCCTCGCGCCACAGCACCCGGCCGTGCTCGTCCGCGACGACCATGATGTGCTCGGTGACGTCCGCGACCGACAACAGCCCCTGCCGCAGCGCCGGGAGGACATGCCGCAACCTGGACGTCCCGCGCCGCCGGTCCAGTTCCTCACGGCTCAGCAGACCGGAACGGAAGTCGTGGTCCGGGTCGACGCCGCTGCGCAGCATCCGGTCCCAGGACTGGTCGATCACCGGGCGGGGCGCGAGACGCGGTCGCTGTCCCATGAGGCGGGCCGCGCGTACGTCGCTGAGCAGTCGTGCCGCCTTCGCCGTGTCGCGGCCGGCGAGTCGCGCGACCTCCATCGGCGGGTTCGCCACTTTGTCCTCCCGGCCCGTATTGACTGAATGTCTTATGGTGCCGCCCGTGAGCACCGAAGGACCACACTCCGCACACACATGCCAACAAGTTGCAACCCCCTGCAACCCTGGTGAACCGTCCTGCGGTGGCTGAAACTTGGTCGACGCCGCCGCGCGGTGTCCATGCTCCCGATCGATGCGGGGCAAGTGAGCGGGGGTGGTGCCGTGTCGGCGCAGCACCACCCCCGCGAAGCGCTCCGCGGGTAGTGCGGTTTTTGGCTGCCGGCCCGGTGGGGGCTTGTCGCGCAGTTCCCCGCGCCCCTGTCGGGCGCTGTCGCGCCTCGACAGGCCCTGTCCTCAGGTCACCGGCCGGGCCCGTTCCACCACCGACGTCAGGTCCAGGGTGTGCGGGAGAGTTCCGAACGCGTTGCCCCAGTCGCCGCCGAGCCGCGAGGCGCAGAACGCGTCGGCGATCTCCGGGGGCGCGAACCGGACCAGCAGCGAACCCTGGAGCACCAGCGCGATCCGCTCGACCAGCCGCCGCGCGCGGCCCTCGACGCCGTCCAGATCGGCCAGTTCGGTCAGCAGGTCCTTGATGGCGCCGTCCAGCCGGTGGTCGGCTCCGCGCGCCTTGCCGACCTCCTGGAGGAACGCGTTGAGGGCGGCGGGCTCCCGCTGCATCGCCCGCAGCACGTCCAGCGCCTGGATGTTCCCGGCGCCCTCCCAGATCGAGTTGAGCGGCGACTCGCGCAACAGCCGGGGCATGCCCGACTCCTCGACATAGCCGTTGCCGCCCAGACACTCGGACGCCTCCACCACCAGCGGGGTGCAGCGCTTGGTCACCCAGTACTTGGCGGCCGGCAACGACAGCCGCAGGAACGCCCGTTCCTGCTCGCCTCCGTCGTCGTAGGCGGCGGCCAGCCGCAGCGCGAGCGTCGTCGCCGCCTCCGACTCCAGGGCCAGATCGGCCAGAACGTTGCGCATCAGCGGCTTGTCGACCAGCCTCCCGCCGAACGCCTCGCGGTACGTACAGTGGTGTACGGACTGGGCGACCGCCTGCCGCATCAGCGCGGCGGCGCCGAGCACGCAGTCGAGCCGGGTCATCGCCACCATCTCGATGATGGTGCGCACCCCGCGCCCCTCGTCCCCGACGCGGCGCACCCATGTCCCGTCGAACTCGACCTCGGCGGAGGCGTTGGAGCGATTGCCCAGCTTGTCCTTGAGCCGCTGGATACGGAACTCGTTGCGCGTGCCGTCGGGCAGGACCCGGGGCAGCAGAAAGCAGGTGACCCCGCCGGGAGCCTGCGCCAGCACCAGGAAACCGTCCGACATGGGCGCCGAGCAGAACCACTTGTGGCCCGTCAGCTCGTACGTCCCGTCCTCGGCGAGCGGCGTCGCGACGGTCGTGTTGGCCCGTACGTCGCTGCCGCCCTGTTTCTCCGTCATGCCCATCCCGAAGAGCACGCCGGCCTTCTGGTCCGCCGGCTGGAGCCCCTCCTCGTAGACGGTGGACGTCAGCCGGGGCTCCCACTCGGCGGCGAGCGCGGGGTCGGTGCGCAGCGCGGGCACCGCCGCGTGGGTCATCGACAGCGGGCAGCCGTGGCCGGCCTCGGCCTGCGACCAGACGACGAACCCTGCGGCCCGCCGCACATGCCCGCCCGGTCGTGACCAGGCCGCTGTCAGCCCGGCCGAGACGCCCTTGCCGAGCAGCCGGTGGTAGGCGGGATGGAACTCCACCTCGTCGATCCGGTTGCCGTAGCGGTCGTGCGTCCGCAGTTTCGGGGGGTTCTCGTTGGCGAGCGCCCCCCATTCCTGCACCTGCGCGGACCCGGTGGACTTCCCGAGCCCGGAGAGGTCCTCCCGGGCCTCGTCCAGAAGCCCGGGGTCCAGATGCCGCTCGACGGCCGCCACCAGGGCTTTGTCGGCGGTGAACACGTCATATCCGACCAGGGGCGGCACCTGGTTGGTCACGGTGTGGGTGCTGGCTGCCATGAGACGAACGTACCCCCCAGTACGTCGTGCTCACCGGATACCCCGCCCGCAGCGCAGCACCCGTGCCCGGACCGCCCGTCAGGCCGGCCTGGAGAGTGTCGCCAGTTCGTCGGAGGCCAGGGCGGCCATGTCCTGCTCGCCCTGGAGGGCCTCCAGCCAGCCGGGGTGGTACACGGTGTCGAGGTAGCGCTCGCCGAGGTCCGGCGCGATCGCGACCGCCGTGAGGTCCCGTCCGTCGTGCCGGGCCAGCCACTGGGTCGCCCCGCTGATCACCGTGCCGGTGGACCCGCCGAAGAGGAAGCCCCGGGAGGCGAGCCGACGGCAGACACGCACCGCGTCCGTCTCCTCCACGCGGATCACCTCGTCGATGTACGACTCGTCGAGCAGCTGCGGCCGCACACTCGTGCCAAGCCCCGGGATCATGCGGGGGCCGGGCGGTCCGCCGAAGGTGACCGAGCCGACGGCGTCCACGGCGACGATCCGCACCCGCCGGTTCCACTGCCAGAACCAGCGCGCGCAGCCCATCAGGGTGCCGGTGGTGCCGGCGCCGACGAACAGAACGTCGAGGCCGGGAAACCGGCGGGCGATCGCCGGTGCCGTGGTGAGGTAGTGCGCCCGCCAATTCCCCTGGTTGGCGTACTGGTTGAGCCAGACGTACCGCTCGTCGGAGGCGCACAGCGCGCGGACGTACCCGATCCGGGCGCCCAGGAACCCGCCGCGCAGATCGGGCTGGTCGATGACGTGCACCCGGCTGCCCAGCGCCTCCATCAGCCGGATCGCCTGCGCGTTGCAGCGCGAGTCCGTCACACACAGGAACCGGTAGCCGCGGCTCGCCGCGAGCACACTGAGCGCCACGCCCAGATTGCCCGACGAGGACTCCACGAGAACGGACCCCGGCCGCAGCCTGCCCTCCCGTTCGGCGGCCGTCACCATCTCGTGGGCGGCCTTCATCTTGATCGAACCGGCGAAGTTGAAGCCCTCGCACTTCAGGAAGAGGGGGAGGCCCACGGTGGCCCGGAGGTCGACGTAGAGCTCATCCTCGTTGTAGTCCGATGGCTGGGAAATGACTGGCATGTTGTCCCCCTGAGTGTGGCGCGCCTGTCCTCGGCGCGCCTGATCTGTGGCACGGCACCCGGTGACCGGGCGCTGCGACCGACCCCCCTGAACGAGTCAGCCGTGCCTGCGCAGTTCGTGGAAGAAGCCGTCGACGACACGCAGTTCGCCGCGGCGGGCCACCTCGTCGTGGACGAACCTGCCGACGGCGAGGTCGAGCACTCCGAGGCCGAAGGGCGAGAACACCACGGGCCGGTCCACCGGGACCTTCGTCCGTTCGGTGAGTACGTCGTCCAGCGTGCCGTCGATGAACTCCCGTCCCCCGGTGAGCTGTTCGGCCAGGTGCGGCGAGGTGTCGGCCTTCAGACAGTGCTCGACGTCGTCGACGTAGTTGGCCGAGGCCAGCAGGATCTCGGGCGCGAGGTCGCGCAACGAGACGTGCAGGACGAGCGGATGGTGGTCGAACCACGACACGTCGTCGATGTGCGGTTTCGCGGCGACGGTGGCGAACACCAACAGGTCGCCGGACCTGACCAGTTGCTCGGCGCTGTCGTGCACGACGACCTTGCCGACGCCGTCCGACCGTTCCAGATAGCCCCGGAAGCCGGCCGCGCTGTCGGCCGACAGGTCGAACACGCCCGTCTCGTCGAACTCCCAGCCGGTGGAGGCCAGATAGGTGTGGATGTAGCGAGCGATGAGCCCGGTACCGACGAACCCGACCCGGGTCGGCCGGGGGCGCCCCCGGCTCAGCCGGTCGGCGGCCAGCGCGGCCGAGGCCGCCGTGCGGGAGGCGCTGATGATGGAGCTCTCCAGACAGGCGAACGGGTAGCCCGTGTCGTGGTCGTTGAGGATCAGTACCGCCGACGCCCGGGGAATCCCGGCCGCCACGTTCTCCGGGAAACTGGAGACCCACTTCAGCCCGTCCACGTGCACGGCCCCGCCGATCGACGCGGGCAGCGCGATGATCCGCGACGAGGGCCGGTCGGGGAACCGCAGGAAGTACGAGGGCGGGTTCACCGAGTCCCCGGCCCCGTGCAGCCGGTACACCGTCTCGACCAGGTCGACGACGTCCGACTCCCTTCCGTGGAGGGCCTGTTGCACCTGCTCACCGGAGATGACCGAGAACGGCGGGACCGTGACGGGGTTCGTGGTCATGAGGACGTCCCTTCGAAGGTACCGGCGGAGCCGGCGATGTCGGTGGAGTCGGCGGAGTCGGTGCGGCGGACCGGGTCGGCCAGGGCGGCGAGGACCTCGCGCGGCCCCTCGAAGGGTTCCCGGCTGTGTGCCGTACGGATGTTGTCGACGAGCAGCAGATCGCCGCCGCGCCAGGGCTCACGCACGGTGTGCGCCGCGTACACGTCGTTGAGCAGCTGGACGACGTCCAGACCGATCGGATCGCCGTTGCCGTAGCGGGTGTTGAAGGGGAGGCCGTCGGCGCCGTACACGTCGACCAGGTACTCGTGGACCTCCGGGTCCATCGTCCACTCGTTGAGGAACGCGATCTGGTTGAACCAGCAGCGGCGGCCGGTGACCGGGTGCCGCAGGACGGCTCCGCGGCGCTGGCGGGTGCGCAGGGAGCCGTCCGGCTCCCAGGCGAACTCGATGGCGTGGGCGCGGCAGTAGCGTTCGACGGAGGCCCGGTCGGAGGTGCCGAAGGCCTCGGCGACCGTCGCGCCGATCTCGTCGCTGAACGTACGGGTGAGCAACCAGCCCTCCTTCTCGAAGCGTTGGACGAGGTCGGCGGGCAGCGCGTCGAGCACGGCCGCCGAGTCGGCGACCCCGGTGGCGCCGCCCTCGGCGGGCGCCTCGAGGCAGGCGAACATCAGCAGGCCGGGGAACTCCAGCGCGTAGCTCAGCTCGTGGTGCATGCACATCGGCTGGTTCGGCGGCCACTTCGAGGAGGAGTACACGCCGTCGGCGTACCGCCGCCGGGGTGCGAAGGCCTCCTGGTCCTTCATCAGGCCGTCGGCCAGCCGGCGCAGAACGGCGCCGGTCAGGGACGGTTCGTGCAGGCCGAGGCCGCGCACCAGCAGCGAGCCGTGTTCGGCGACGGCCGCCCGCAGCGTGTCCCGGTGGGCGCCCGCCCACTCGACCGGGTCGGCGACGGGCGGTGCGCACAGGGTCGGTGGCCGGCCGGGAAGCAGCTCGATGTCCGGAAGTGCCGTCTGAGGCACGTGAGTTGATGTCGACGAAGCGGATGAGAGTGTCATGGTGTCGTTCGTTCCTTTCGGTGCGGCGCGCACAGCGGTCGTCAGGCTGTGGCGGCCGGGGTGTCGAGCAGCTCGGCCAGGTCCGCGAGGACCGGGAGGCGGATGACGTCCTTGTGGGTGATCGCCCGGTCGAGGGCGATCGCGAGCCGGACCGCCGACAGCGAGGTGCCGCCGCGGTCGAAGAAGTGGTCCAGACGGCCGACCCGGTCCGCGGGGACACCGAGAACCTCGGCCCAGGCGAGGGCCAGCCGCCGCTCACCGGCCGTTTTCGGTTCCTGTACGCCTGCTCCGGCGCGCTCCTCGGCGGTGTCGAGTTCCTCGGCGAGCGCGGTGAGCGTCCTGCGGTCGGTCTTGCCGTTGGCGGTCAGCGGCAGCGACTCCCGCCAGTGCACGGCCGCCGGAACCATGTAGGCGGGCAGCGACTCCGCCAACCGCGCCTGTACGTCGACGGGTTCGGCCCCGGTGCAGAACGCCGCGAGCCGCGCGCCCCGGACGACCACCACGGCGCCGTCCCGGACCCCGGGCACCCGCAGCAGCGCGTTCTCGATCTCGCCGATCTCGATCCGGAAGCCCCGCAGCTTCACCTGGGTGTCCCGGCGGCCCAGGAACTCCAGCCTGCCGTCGGGCAGCCAGCGCCCGTGGTCGCCGCTGCGGTAGAGCCGCTCGCCGGGCCGGTAGGGGTCCAGGGTGAAGGCCGCCGCCGTGCGTTCCGGGTCGTTGACGTACCCGCGTCCGACGCACACCCCGGAGAACACGATCTCGCCGGGCGCTCCGAGCGGCACGGGCGCGAGGTGCTCGTCGACGACGTACACGCGGACGTTGCGCACGGGCCGGCCGAGCGGGACGCGGGGTCCGTCCGGGACCCGGTCCATCACTTCGTGGTTGGTGTCGTCCGAAGTCTCCGTCAGCCCATAGGCGTTGGCGACGCGGATCTCCGGCTGGGCGGTGAACCAGCGCTGCACCAGCTCCCGCTTCACCGCCTCCCCGGTGACCGACACACAGTGCAGGTCGGGTAGTTGGCGCGGCCTTGCCTCCAACTCGGCCAGTACGGCCTCGAGATACGACGGCACGATCTGGAGGACATTGACCCCGCCGTCCACGACCGTGTCCACGAACCGGGGCACGTCCAGGATCACGTCCTGCACGACCAGCAGCGTCCGGCCGCCGACGAGCAGCGCCGACACCAGTTGCCACAGCGAGATGTCGAAGCACTGGGGAGCGGTCTGCGCGACCACCTGCCCCTCGCCGATCCCCAGGTCCTCCAGCTTGGCGAGGACGTGGTTGACGAACCCCGCGTGCTCGCACATCGCGCCCTTGGGCTCACCCGTCGACCCGGACGTGAAGTAGATGTAGGCCAGTTGGTCCGCGCCGACGTCCACCCCGAGGTCGCCGTCCGCGTGCCCCTCCGCGCCGATCTCGTCGACGTACAGCCTCGGTACGTCCGTGCCCGTCCCGTCGAGCGTGGTGGTGCTGCCGTGTTCGGTGACGACGAACGCGCACTCGGCGCGGGTGAGGGTGGCGGCGATGCGCTCGGCCGGGAAGTGCGGCTCGACCGGCAGATAGACACCGCCCGCCTTGAGCACCCCGAGCACGGCGGCCATCCAGTCGAGGTTGCGCTCGGTGACCACGGCGACGACTCCCTCCCGGGCCAGACCCCGGGCCAGCAGCGCCCGACCGAGCTGGTTGGCACGGGAGTTGAGCTCCCGGTAGGTCCACTCGGTCGGGCCCTGCACGGCCGCGACCGCGTCCGGGTGCCGCCGTACCCGCTCCTCGAACAGCTCGTGCACCCGGCGGTCCGGGAGTTCACGGGTGGGGCCCGCCAATCCGTCCAACTGGAAGGCGAGTTCATCACCGGAGAGCAGGCTCTGCCGCTCGTGGTCGGCGTCCGGGTCGGCGGTCAGCAGGGAGAGGGCGGTGAGGTGGTAGCCGGCGATGCGGGCAGCCGCTCCGGCGTCGAGGACATCGGTGCGGTGGCGCAGTCGCAGGGTGCGCTCGCCGACGCTCACGTGCAACACGGCACTGTCATCGACCGGTTCACCGCCGTGCGGGTCGAGCACGGTCTCGTACGCAGGCTCGTCAGCGTCGCCCGTCTCGGCGGCGAGGTCCGTCAGGGCCAGCAGCTCCCGCCAGGAACTGGGGCCGACCAGCATCCGACGGGGGACGGGCCGCTCGCCCTTCACCGCCACGTACCCGGTGACGACCTCCCGCTCACCGGAGAGCGCGGCCAGGACCTTGGCGTGCGCGGCGAGCAGTGCCGCCTCGAACGAGTCCGAGCGCAACAGGCTGTCGTCGATGGGAACTTCGTACTCGGCGTACACCGCGTGGCGGCGGTGGTGCGGGTCCTCGTCCGGGACCGGGCCGGGTGTCCAGCGTGGAATGGTGTTCATCGAACTGCCCCCGTCGATATCTGTGCGGTGTGCGCGGAGCGCGCGGAGTGGGTGAGCAGGCTGGTCTGTTCGGCCGGCGGGATCTGGTCGCCGCGCAGGGCCACGGCCGGGTTGCCGCCCCAGCGGGTCAGGCACGGCACGTACTCGCCCTTCATCAGGAAGGAGTCCGGGGCGAGTTGGGACCCGTCGCCCATGGAAACGCCGTAGTGGACGAGCGCGCCGACGCCGAGCGTGACGCCCCGGCCGAGGACGATGTGGTCGGACTTGTAGGTGCCGTCCTCCTGCGAATGGGCCTGGATCTTGCTGTGGGCGCCGAGCGTGCAGTCGTCGCCGATCGTGGTGAGGGTGCGCTCGGTGATGGCGGCGCCGTCGTCGAACACCCGGCGCCCGATCCGCACGCCCATCAGCCGCCACAGCAGGCCCTTGAACGGCGTCCCGTTGAACACGACGAGAAAGTCGGCCGGCACCTTCCACAGCCGTTCCTGCCACCAGAAGTGCGGGTCGTAGATGGACACCAACCGTGGTACCAGGCGCCTGAACCGGGTGATGAGCCGCTCGACCAGCACGTAGTACCCGGCGGTGAGCACAAGCCCGAGCATCAGGGAGGCGCCGACCAGCGCCCCGGCGGCGACGCCGTGGGTGCCGTGCACGGCGAAGGCGGCGAAGCCGAGCACCGTCAGGAGGAACGAGTGCAGCCAGCGCACGAACAGGAACAGGCCCATCGAGCGCAGGTTGTAGCGGTTCTTCGCGGCGAGACGGCGGCGGAACTCGTCGCCCTCACGCAGCTGGTCGAAGCTGCTGTCCCGCTCCACCGACCTCGGGATCTCGAAGGACGGCGAGCCCAACAGCCCGACGTTTTCCCGGACTTCCCCGTCGAGCGGCACCATCACCTTCGTCGCGAGGAGGACGTTCTCGCCGGTGCGGCCACCGGCGGGGTAGGCGATGTGGTTGCCGAGGAAGCTGTGCGCCCCGATCGACGCCCGCGAGAGGCGGAAGGAGGTCGCGGAGTAGTCGGCGTTGAGGACCGACAGCCCGTCGGCGACCATCGTGCCGCTGCCGACGGAGACCAGGTACGGGTTCTCGTGGCGCACCTCCGTACCGAAGTTGGAGCCGGTCTGCTCGACGTGCGAGAGGTCGTAGCCGATGGCCCGCAGGTAGTGGACGATGTACGAGCTGTCGCCGCACAGCCACTTGAAGAACTTGAGGTTGGTCAGCCGGGTGACGGCCCGGTGCGCCCCGTAGTGCGGGCCGTACAGCGGGTAGACCCGGTCCGGCCTGATCACCGGGTTCAGTAGCCGGGGGACCAGGGTCACCGTCATGGCTCCGACGACGATCGTGGCGACGAAGAGCGCGAGGGACAGACCCAGCGCCTCGGCGTAGAAGCGCACCGAGGTCATGTCGGCCACGTCCGGGTCGAACAGCGCCTCGAGCCGGGGTGCCAGGTCGAGCAGCAGATACCCGCCGCCCACCGCCAACGGCACGTACACCAGCAGGAGTTGCAGCAGACTCGCGAGACCGTAGACGGCCCGCCGGGTGGCCGAGCAGGGGGCCTCGGGGAGCCGTACGTAGTCCACGTCGGTGGGCTCGGCGGGCGAGCCGTGCCGGCGGAGGCCCGCAGGTACCGTCTGGCCCTCGAACAGCGTGGAGGAATGGCCGAGCTGGGATCCGTCTCCCATCGAGGTGCCGATGTCGAGGACGGTCTTCTCGCCGACGTACACGTCCCTGCCGAGGGTGACCGGGCCGGTCTGGACGCGGCCGGCGACGGCCCGGTAGCAGAGGAAGTAGGAGTCCTTGCGGATGACCGTGCCCGCGCCGACCGTCAGCAGGTCGGTGCAGACCGGGAGAGCGGGCGAGAGGATGGTGACGCCCCTGCCGATCCGCGCGCCGAGCGCCCGCAGATACAGCACGTAGAGGGGGTTCCCGGTGAACAGGCGCATCGGGTTGGCGTTCAGCAGCGACCTGACCGTCCAGAAGCGCAGATAGGCGAGGCCCCAGACGGGGAAGTCGGTCGCCTTCCACCGGCCGACCAGCACCCATTTGACGATCACCGGCAGCACACACATCCCGGCGAAGGCGGCGCCGCCGAACACGACCGACCGCAGATAGATGTCGGCGATCCCCGACCCGGCGTTGATCCACTGGTAGCCCTGGACGGTGACGAGCCCGGCCAGGAAGCAGTACCCGGCGAAGAGCAGCGCCTGGGCGGCCCCGCACAGCACATACCGCGAGGTACTGCCGGGCGGCGGGGCCTTCGCCGGTGGCGCGAGCGGCGCCTCGGCCGGGGTGTCACCGAGCGCCGCCGCCAGACTCCGGATCGTCGGACTGCCGTACACGTCCTTCATGGACACCGACGGCAGATCGTCCCGCTTCCTGACCCGGGCGCAGAAGTGGGCCATGACCAGGGAGTTGGCACCGAGGTCGTCGAAGAAGTGGCTGTCGGGCGGTACCCGGTCGGTCTTCAGGACACCGGCGAGCACCTCGGTGAGGATCTGCTCGACCGGTGTTCCCCCCACATGTTTCCCCACTGTTCCCCCCACGATGAGCTCCCTAGCGGTGCTGGTCCTGGCTTTCGGTTCGGTTGGTTCGGCCGGTTGGTTCGGGCTGTTCGAGCCGGTCGGCGTGGTCGGATCGCCGGCCCGGCAGGGCGGGCGTGCTTCCCTGCGCCCGCCGCCTCCGTTCCCACTTCCGGGCGCGCCGCGCCGCCTCCGCGACCAGGGCTTCCAGGGGTCCCCGGCCCCTGGTGAGCCGCCATACGACCGCGAACAGCAGCGAGCCCGTGACCAGTACGGCGTACTGGAGGCCGGTGGAGCCGTTCAGCGCTCCTGTGGCGAGGAACAGGACATGGGCGGTGTACAGGGTCAGCGGCATGCTTCCGGCGGCCGCCAGCGGCATCAGCGCGCGCCGCACCACCGTGATCCGGGTCAGCAGCAGGACCGCCGCGAGCAGCGCCGTGGCCGCGCCGAGCGTGTGCAGCATGTCGAACGGCGAGGTGGAGTGCGGGGCGCGGGAGAGCATCGACCACCAGGTCGTGCCGTCCGGGATGTCCCACCGGACCTGGTCGCGGGCGTGCGGCCCGGTCGCGTCCGGGAACTCGCTCTGCCGCAGTCGCTCCAGACCGCCCCGGCGCAGGAGCCAGAACGAGCAGACCAGCCAGGCGGTGGCGGCGAGCGCGAGCCCGGCGGTCAGCAGCCGGGTCGCGGTGCGCCGGTCGAAGAGGTCGAGGCGTCCGATCGCGAGGCCGGCGCAGAGGTACGCCGTCCACGCCAGGACGGGATAGTCGCCGTGGACGAGAAGGTCGCCGAGGAGGCCGGCCGGGTCGGTGACGACGTCCTGGAGTGTCGGATCACCGTCGAAGGCGGGTTCGGGCAGCGCGCCCCGGAGAAGGTGGACGAGAAACGGCGAGACCACGCCCAGGGCGAGCGCGAGGCAGGCCAAGGTCCGTGCCCGCAGGGCCAGCAGGGGCAGTGCGAGCAGGAACAGCAGGGCGTAGAAGGCGAGGATGACATCGACGCTGAGCCCGCCCGCGTTGGCGGCGTAGCCCAGCAGCAGCCCGATGAGGCCGACGGACAGCGCCCGTGCGGTGACCGAGGCGAGCGAGCCCCGGTCGATGCGGGGCGTACGGCCGCCGGTGGTGAGGGCCAGGCCGACTCCGGCCACCAGTGCGAAGGTCGCCGAGGACCGGCCGCCCGCCAACTGCCAGGCCACCGTCGGGGAACCGTCCGGCTCGAAGTCTCCGAAGACGTGCACGGAGAACATACCGAGCAGTGCGAGGCCACGGGCCACGTCTACACCGGCGATGCGCGGTGCGGCTAAAGGCATGGGGGTACTCCGTAAATTGGCATGATGGATTTCGCGTCCGCTGTGTGCCCGTGGTGCGGATGTGAACGGGAGTGACAGGTGACGCGCTATGAGGAATGAGTACGGAAAGCGGCGTACGAGGATGGAATACGTGTGCGGCGTATGAGCGGAAGTTGTCGATGAGCGCGGCGTGCGGCACGGTTTCGATGACGATGTCGATCCGCGCGTTTTCCGTGCGGATCAAGGGCGACGCGGCTCGAGCGGGCTTGTTCGGAGCCCGGCTGCCCCCGTGTCGTGGTACTTCGCACTTCCATGGGTGGGTGTGCCCCCGGAGAATGCAATCCGAATTGTTTCGACCCGGTTATGAGGGGGTCAAGGTGGCCTGGCGTAATGTCGCTTTCCTGTTACAGAGTCACGACTTTTCGTACGGTTGGCGACTGCCTGTTCACCTGCCCCACCAGGGAGCTTTCCGTAAGCCGGGTGTAATTGCCGGGCGGTATTCCGTTTGAAGGCGCCGGAATATGGCCGCCGAGGGCATGACAGAAATCGTATTCGATTTTCTGCTGAATCGTTCCGTCGGGTTTCCGCTGGGTTTCTCCTCGCTTTCTGCGGTGTCACGGGAGCGAAGGGGAGGGAGCGGCGAAGGAGCGTGGCGCCGTGAGCGGGGTACCGGAGGGTGAGAGGGATGGCGCCCGCCCGATACCGTTAGGGCGTGCAGGCAGCAAGTGAACTTCCCGGGAGCCCCAGCGGCCGACTCCACCGCGCGCGCGTTCTCTACCGGAACGTCTCCAAGCGCAGGACCGCGTGGCTGTTGCTCAAGGACACCGTCAACTCGTGCATCGAGTACCGGATCCTGGGTCTGGCGGCCGAGGCGGCCTTCTTCACGCTGCTCTCCGTGCCACCGCTGCTGCTGAGCCTGATCGGGCTGCTCGGCTACGTCGACGACTGGACCGGCACCGACACGATCACCAGCCTGGAGACCAACCTGCTGGAGGCGTCCCGCACGGTCCTGTCCGACAAGGGCGTCACCGAGATCGCCCGGCCGATCCTCGACGACGTGATGAAGGGCGGCCGGCCCGACGTCATCTCCATAGGGTTCCTGTTCGCCCTCTGGTCCGGCTCGCGCGCGGTGAACGTCTTCATCGACACCATCACCGTGATGTACGGCCTCGACGGCGTGCGGGGCATCGTCAAGACCCGGCTGGTGGCCTTCGTGCTGTTCGTCGTGGCGCTGCTGATCGGCTCGGTCGCGCTGCCGCTGATGGTGGCGGGGCCGGATGCGGTGCTCGACGTCCTGCCGTGGTCGGAGACGCTCGTACAGGTGCTGTACTGGCCCGTCGTCATCCTGCTGTCCATCGCCTTCCTGACGACGCTGTTCCATGTGTCGGTCCCGGTGCGCTCCCCGTGGATCGAGGACGTCCCGGGCGCGCTGGTGGCCCTCGGGATGTGGGTGCTCGGCAGCTTCCTGCTGCGCATCTACCTGACCAAGACGATCGAGGGCGCCACGATCTACGGATCGCTCGCGGCGGCCGTCGCCGTCCTCCTGTGGGTCGGGATGTCCGCGTTCGCGGTGCTCGTCGGAGCCGCCGTCAACGCCGCGATCGACCGCGTCTGGCCGGCCGCCGCCACCGCCGCAGCGCGCGCCGCCAACGAACGCATCCGCGAGGAGGAGGCCGCCGAGTACGTCGCCCGGATGACCGCCCTCCACTCCCAGGAAGCAGACGACGACCCCGACGACTGCGACATGCCCTCGGAATTCCCGGAACGCTGGTCGCGCTTCCTCCCCCCGGAGGACGTGACATCCCGCCTGCGCACACACGCGAAGAGCACACCGAAGCCGGGGGAGGACCCACCGTCCGAGAAGTGAACGGGCCCGCACTTCTGTCTCCCGTGCACCTCCTCCGACGCCCGCCACGCGTTGGCGCAGGGCAGGGTCTCGGGTTCGGTTGTCGGTGAGGGGCGAAGTCCTGGCCGAGTGGCTCCTGAGCGGGTGGGGTGTCGCCCTCGGGTGGGTTGGGCGGTTTGGAGGGCCTCGGTGCGCGAGTGTCTGACCGCCGGGGGCTCCGGGAGAGGTGCAACGGTCCTGGACGACCTGGCCTGGGCGAGTGGCACCTGAGCGGACGGGGTGCCGCCCCCGGTGCGGGTTCGGCGGCGGAGGGTTTCGGTGCGCAGGGGACTCCGGGACAGATTCAGCGCTCCCGGGTGGCCTGGCCCGTCTGCGGACCGTGTCGGGTGTCGGGGGTGACCCGCCGTCGGTCTCCTGGTCGAGCCGGAGACTCGGGCTCGGGTGTTGGTGAGGGGCAGTGTCCTGGGCGAGTGGGGCGTCGCCCCGGGTGGCTCTGCGGGGCTCGGTGATGTGGCTGCCGGACCGTCGGGAGGGCCGGAGCGGGGCCTCGGGCGGGCTGATCTGCCAGGGGCGGCTGTCCTGCCCGAAAATTGCCACGTCGCCGATGTGATCGCCCCGCCAGGTCGTCCACCGCAGCGCGTCCGCGTCTCCTGGGCCCCGCAGGAGCATCCCGCGCCCAAGGCATAGCCTTTCCTACGTGTACGAGGAGCGGTCCTCCCGGGTGCCGGGCGCGGTGGTGTGGACGAACACCACGGGCGGGTCCGGCGTCCGGCCCGTGCTGCCCGACGGGTGTATGGACCTGCTGTGGCGCGAGGGCCGGTTGCTGGTCGCGGGGCCCGACACCCGCGCGTACGTTCCCGACGGTGCCCCCGCGCGCTGGGCGGGCGTCCGCTTCTTCCCGGGCACGGCGCCCGCCCTGTTGGGCGTACCCGCGCACGAACTGCGCAACCGGCGCGTCGAGTTGGCCGACCTCTGGGGAGCCGCCGAGGTGCGGCGGCTGAGCGCGCGGGTCGATGCGGCGCCGGACCCGGTGACGGCGCTCGAGGAGGTGGCGCTGGAACGGGCGGCCCACGCCCCCGACCCCGATCCGCTGCTGGGCGGCCTCGTCGCCGCCCTGGAAGCGGGCCGCCCGGTCGGGCGTACCGCCGACGAACTGGGGCTCAGTGCCCGCCAGTTGCACCGCCGCTCCCTGACCGCCTTCGGCTACGGCCCCAAGACCCTGGCCCGCGTGCTGCGCCTCCAGCGCGCGCTGGTCATGGCCCGCGCCGGAGTGCCCTTCGCGGAGACGGCCACCCGTACCGGGTACGCCGACCAGGCCCACTTCGCCCGAGACGTACGGGAGTTGGCGGGGATGCCGCTGGGGCAGCTACTCGGCGGCCGGAGCGGCGGCGGCCAGCGGGGCGAACAGGTCGACCCCGTTGCCGTCCGGGTCCAGCACACACGCGTACCGCTGCCCCCAGACGGCGTCCCAGGGCTTCAGCTCGCTCCGATGGCCGGCGCCCGTCAACTCCTCGTACAGGGCGTCGACTTCGGCGGGCGACCCGCACAGCATGGCCAGCCCGATCCGCCCGCCCCCGCTCGGCGGCCGCCACCCGGGGTGGAAGGAACGGACCGTTTCCTCGGTGTCGAGCAACAGCCGTAGCCCACCCGGGAGTTCGGCCTCGACATGCGGCTGCTCCTCGGCTCCCGCGGGGAAGTCGAGCCCCAGCCTGCGGTAGAAGGCCACAGAGGCGGCGAGGTCGGACACGACAATGCCGATGGCGTCGAACCTGGGCGTGGGAAGAGACGTAGGAGGTGTGGGAGGTTGTGGAGTCATACGGCCACGTTAGGCGTAGCCACCCGCGCCGGTCTTGAACGAATCGGACGTCTCCTCGTCCTGGTTCAGGGGGCCAGCGGGAACGACCTCCGGTGCTGCCACCGGGTGCCGTCGTGTGCCACGAGATCGACTGAAGACACCTGGGCCGTGAAGGGGAGAAGGCTGGTGAGGTCCGCCGCCGCCTTCTCCAGCAGGGCGGCGTCGTCCAGCCGCTGCGCGACAGTGAGATGCGGGACGGCATCGCCGTACTTCCCGCCGTACGGAGGGGTGTCCGGCCAGCGTTCCACGATCGCCTCGGTGAGCCGACGGAACGGTGTGTCCGGCTCCGGAGCGAGATACAGCAGCCCCGGAAACCGCCCGCACCGCTCGAAACCGACCTGGAAGGACCGGTGGCGCCCGAACACCTCCCCCAGGGCGGTGAGGACGCCCTCGTCGATCGCGCTCGCCGGGAGAAAGGGGAACAGCACGGTCACATGCGCCGGAACACCCTCGCGCGCCACCGGATCGAGCCGCTCACGCCACTGCCCAACCGCGGGCTCCGCCTCCGGAATCCGCACGACGAGCCCTGTCTGTCCTGCCGAGGTACCTGTCATCGCACCTGTCTAGCAGAGGAGTCGCCCACTGGAAGGGCTGCCCACCGGAGGAGCTGTCCAGCGGCGGGACCGTCTAACCGACGTGCGGCGACGTGCCGGAGGAGCCCGCCGGGACAGGGGCCGTGCTCGCGCGTTCCACCAGCCGGGTCGACAGCTCCGTGCGCGTGCTCTCCGGGCGGTCGCCCGCCATCATCCGTACCAGCAGCCGCAGTGCCGTCGACGCCATCTCCGACAGGGGCTGGCGGACCGTGGTGAGGGCCGGCGTGGTCCAGCGGGACTCGGGGAGGTCGTCGAAACCGACCACGCTGATGTCGTCCGGCACCCTCAAACCCCTTTCCGCCAGGGCCTGGTAGACGCCGAGCGCCATCCGGTCCGAGCAGACGAACACCGCGGTCGGCGGCTCGGGCAGATCGAGGAGTTCCAGCATGCGCCGGTGCGCGAGCGTCTCGTCGAAGCCGCCGTAGCAGACGTACTCGGGGCGCTGGCGCACCCCGGCGGCGACGAGCGCCGAGCGGTAACCGGCGACCCGGGCGCTGCTGCACATCTTGCGCCGGTACCCGGCGACGACCGCGACGCGTTCATGGCCGAGGGCCACCAGATGCTCGGTCGCCGTCACTCCGCCCTGCCAGTTGGCCGCGCCCACGGACACCACCCCGGGCGGCGGTTCCAGCACCGGGTCGATCATCACGAACGGGATGTGATGCTGGTCGAGCCAGGCGTACTGGGACGCGGTCAGCTCGGCGAGGTTGAACAGCACGCCGGACGAGCCTCGGGTCGTGAGCTTGTCCAGCCAGCCGCGTTCCGGGCGCCCGCCCCGGGTCCGGGTCAGGCCCGCCGACACGACCATCTCGAGGCCCGCGTCGTGCGCCGCCTCCTCCACACCGTGCAGCACCGCGCCCGACCAGGAACTGTCCAGCGAATGGACGACGAGATCGATGAGGCCGGGCGCCTTCGACGCGTCGAAGCGGGGCCTGCGGACATAACCGAGTCGGTCCAGCGCCTCGGTGACCCGCCGCCGTGTCTCCGGAGCCACGTCCTCGCGGCCGTTGACGACCTTCGAGGCGGTCGGTACGGAGACCCCGGCCTCCCGGGCGACGACCGCCAGTGTGGGACCCGTGGGGGCGGCCCTGCCTCCGGTGCGGACCATCTTCCAACCGCCTCTCCGGCCCGCCCGCGGACCATCGAAAATTTCGAAAAGCACCGCTCACACGACGGAAACATTGACCGCTTAGCAACCGGTTCCTACATTAAGCCCGCCCCAACTCGTCGGGAAGACCCAGTGATCTCAACAACCGGTTGCTGACACGATCGCCGCTGCCACCCCTCAGCTCGGGAGCGGCAAAGCAAATGACGTATGACAACCGGTTGCTACAGAGGAGTTGTTCATGCCCCCGTCGTCGCAGTCCTCGCCTTCCTCGTCGTTCGTGTCGTCCTCGCCGCTGACCCGCCGCACCGCGCTCCAGGCGGCCGGTGCCACCGCGCTCGCCGTCGGTCTCACCAACCTGACGGCCACAACGGCCCGGGCGGCCGACGCCGAGGCGGCCCCGGCGCTCGTCACCTACCCCCGGCCGTCCGCCATGCCGACCAACACCAGTTTCAAGGTGCGGGTGAGGACCGCCCCGGACGGCGAGTGGCAGACCCTTGACATCTGGCGGCCCCAACTGGGGGAGATCAACCCCACCACGGGGTCGAGCAAGATCTACAACTCCTCGCTGGCATACTTCGACTTCCAGGGTTCCGTCGAGATCGAGGTCACCTACCTCAAGGGCGGCACCACCAAGGCCCGGGTGCGACCGGACTCCTACGGCATCAAGCCCGAAGTCCTGGGTGACACTCTGCGGTTCACGCTCGACGGGCCGCGCAACGTCGTCGTGCAGATCAACGACGACATCTTCGACTGCCTCCATCTGTTCGCCCGCGCGGTCGAGAAGAAGCGCCCCGCGGTGGACGACCCGAACGTCATCTACTACGGCCCCGGCGTCCATACCACCGCCGACGGCACGCTGCTCGTCCCGTCCGGCAAGACCGTGTACCTCGACGGCGGCGCCGTCCTCAAGGCGACCGTGATCTTCCGCGACGTCGAGCACGCCGGGATCGCCGGCCGGGGAGTGCTCGCCGGGACCGCCGGCGGCGGAGCCCTCGTGGAGAACTCGCGGAACATCTCCATCGGCGCCGTCACCGTGCTCAACCCGAACGGCTACGCCGTCCAGTTGGGCGAGGCCACCGGCGTCACGATCAAGGGTCTCGGCTCCTTCAGCTCCAAGGGCTGGGGCGACGGCATCGACGTCTTCTGCAGCAGCGACGTCGTCATCGACGGCGTCTTCATGCGCAACTCCGACGACTGCGTCGCCATCTACACCCACCGCTGGGAGTACTACGGCGACACCACCAACATCACCGTCCGCAACTCCACCCTCTGGGCGGACGTCGCCCACCCCATCAACGTCGGCACGCACGGCAACACCGACAACCCCGAGGTCCTCAAGAACCTGCACTTCAAGAACCTCGACATCCTGGACCACCGCGAGCCCCAGATGGGCTACCAGGGCTGCATCGCCCTCAACCCCGGTGACAGCAACCTGATCAAGAACGTGAAGATCGACGGCGTACGTGTCGAGGACTTCCGCTGGGGTCAGCTCATCCACATGCGGGTCATGTACAACACGAAGTACAACACCTCGGTCGGGCGCGGCATCCAGAACGTCTACGTCAAGGACCTCTCCTACACCGGCAAGCCGCTCGCCACGTGCCTGCTGCTCGGCTACGACGCCAAGCACGCGATCGAGGACGTGACCTTCGAGAACCTCGTCGTCAACGGCACGGTGATCGCGGACTCGATGAAGAAGCCGACCTGGTACCTCACCACCGACACCATCCCCATGCACACCAACGAGCATGTGACCAACCTCCGTTTCCTCACCACCGCCGAGGCCGAGGCGGCCGCGACCTCATGACGACCTCCCCACTCAGCCGCCGGGGTTTCCTCGGCGGCAGCGGCGCCGCCGCCCTGCTGCTGGCCTCGGGCGCGACCGGACTCGCCGTCGCCGCGCCCGCCGCCCGGGCCGGGGCCGGCGAACGCTCCTTCGCGCACCCCGGCCTGCTGCACACCACCGACGACCTGACCCGGATGAAGGACGCGGTCGCGGCACGCCAATCACCCATCTACGACGGTTACTCGGCGTTTGCCGCCCACGCCCGCTCCAAGTCCACGTACACCGTGCAGAACACCGGCCAGGTCACCTCCTGGGGCCGTGGCCCGTCCAACTTCATGGGCCAGGCCGTCGCCGACTCGGCCGCCGCCTACCAGAACGCCCTCATGTGGTGCGTGACAGGCAACCGCGCCCACGCCGACAAGGCCCGCGACATCCTCAACGCCTGGTCGGCCTCGCTCACCGCCGTCACGGGCGCCGACGGACCGCTCGGCGCGGGCCTCCAGGCCTTCAAGTTCGTCAACGCGGCCGAACTCCTGCGCCACTTCGGCGACTACGACGGCTGGACGGACGCCGACATCGCCCGCTGCGAGACGTCCTTCCTCGACGTCTGGTATCCGGCGGTGTCCGGCTACATGCTCTACGCCAACGGCAACTGGGACCTGACGGCCCTTCAGACCATCCTGGCCATCGGTGTGTTCTGCGAGGAGCCGACCCTCTTCGAGGACGCCCTGCGCTTCATGGCGGCCGGCGCCGGCAACGGCAGCATCGCCCACCGCATCGTCACTGACGCAGGCCAGGGCCAGGAGGCCGGCCGCGACCAGGGCCACGAACAGCTCGCGGTCGGCCTGACCGGAGACATCGCCCAGGTCGCCTGGAACCAGGGCGTCGACCTGTGGGGCTTCGACGGCGACCGCGTCCTCGCCAACTTCGAGTACGCCGCCCGCTACAACCTCGGCGGAGACGTCCCCTTCACCCCCGACCTCGACCGCACCGGCAAGTACATCAAGACGTCCGTCTCCGCGACCGGCCGCGGCACGCTGCCCCCGATCTACGAGATGGCGTACGCGCACTACGCGGGCGTACGCGGCCTCGAGGCCCCCTACACGAAGGCCGCCGTCTTCCGGGGCGCGGGCGGTGCCCGGGTCGTCGAGGGCAGCAACGACGACCTGCCGAGCTGGGGCACCCTGACCTTCGCCGGCACGACGGCCCCCGCACCGGCCGCGCCCACCGCCCCGGCGGGCGTCACGGCACTCGGCACCGACAGCGCCGTCACCGTCTCCTGGCTCCCGTCCGCGTGGGCGACCGGCTACACGGTACGGCGGGCCACCCACCCCGAGGGCCCGTACGAGGTGATCGCCGACGCCCTCACCACCGACACCTACGCCGACCGGGACGCACACCGAGGCCGGACCTACTACTACACCGTCCTCGCAACCAACTCCCTCGGTTTGAGCGGCAGTTCGGGATGGGCGACGGCAGGCGCCGGTCTGCCCGCACCCTGGTCGAGCCAGGACGTGGGGGACACGGGCGTCCCCGGCTCGGCGGTGTTCGACGGTGAACGGTTCGTCCTGGAGGCGGGCGGCACGGCGGACACCTACCGTCTGGCCCACGTGCCCCTGCGCGGCGACGGCACAGTGACCGCGCGGATCGTGTGGCCGCTCAGCTCCCAGTACTCCAAGATCGGCGTCACTCTGCGCGGCTCCCTCGACCCCGCCGCACCGCACGCGTCGATGCTGATCCAGGGCCTGCCGCTGCACACCTGGAGCGGGGTGTGGACCGTACGTCAGGCGCCCGGAGCGACGGTCTCGGCGACAGGCAGCACGCCTGTCCCGCCCTCGCAGCTGACGGCCATCACCACGGCCGCGTCCTTCCCGATCTCCGCCCTCGGCGCCCTCCCCGAGTCGGCGACACCCCTCACGGCGCCCTACGTCGAAGGCGCCGGCGACGGCTACCGGCTGCGCGCCCCCTACTGGGTACGCGTCGAGCGGAAGGGCCGCCGCTGTACGGGGTCCATCTCCCCGGACGGCGAGAACTGGACCCAAGTCGGCGTGACAGACGTGGAGTTGGGGCGCACCGCGTACGCCGGACTCGCTCTCACCTCCTGCCTGGGCGTCGACGCGGAGTACGCCGAGACCGGCACCGGCGCCTTCGACAACGTCCGTGTGACGTCCGCCTCCGGCACCGTCTGGTGCGTACCGCGCCCCCGGCGCACCGCCGCCGACCTGCGGGCGGCCACCGCAGCCGACGCCGTCGAGCTGACCTGGACCGACCCGGACCTGTCGGCGCGGTACACGGTGCTGCGGGCCACACGTCCCGAGGGCCCGTACGAGAGGGTCGCCGCCGGTGTCGGACCGGTCGGCTTCGGCACCCGGCTGCGGTACGCGGATTCCACCGGGGCGCCCGGACGGACGTACCACTACACCGTCGCCAAGACCAACTCCGGTGGCCGTGGCCCGCGTTCGGCGCCCGCCTCGGCCGTCATGCCGACACCGTCGGTGCCCGAGGCGCTGTCCGCCGGCACGGCGTACGCCAACGTGGGCGTGCCGTTCCGGCAGTTGATCCGGGCCTCGCACCAACCCGTGCGGTTCAGCGCCGCCGGGCTGCCCAAGGGGCTGGCCGTGGACCGGCGTACCGGGCTCGTCTCCGGAACGCCCGCCGAGAGCGGGGAGTTCGCCGTCACGACCGTAGCGGGCAACGCCTCCGGCGTGGCGACGGCGGGCCTCACGCTCGCCGTCTCCGCCCCGCCGCCGGCCCCCTGGACGTACGGCGACCTCGGTGATGTCGCCCTCGACGAGCGGGAGTTGGGGACTTACGGCGTGGTGGCGGTCCGCACGCCCGGCATCACCTCGTACGAACCGAAGGGCGATGGCGCAGGCGACGGGACCTTCGTCGTACGCGGTGCCGGAACCGACCTGAACGTCAACGGCCAGGGAATGACCGGGCAGTTCGTCCGGCGGCCGGTCACCGGGGACAGTGTCCTCACCGCCCGTCTGGTCTCCCGCAGCGGAGCGACGACCGCCGACCGGGTCGGACTGCTCATGGCGAAGTCCCTGTCACCGTTCGACCAGGCGGCCGGGGCGATCGTCACCGGCGGCACCACCGCACAGCTGATGCTGCGCAGGACGGTCGCCGGCGCCTCCACCTTCACCGGTCCCACCACCCCCGCCCCCGCACTCCAACTCCCTTGTCTGCTCCGACTGAAGCGCACGGGGACCACCTTCTCCGCAGCCTTCTCCACCGATGACGGCGTCAGCTGGACCCCCCTCGCCGAGGGAGACATCCCCGGCTTCGGCGACGCCGCCTACTACGTGGGCCTTGTGGTCTGCTCCCGCGACCCCCTGGCCCGCTGCACCTCGTACTTCGACGAGGTGAGCATCAGCCCCACCTGATCCGCCTGGACACCCCAGGATTGGAGATGCATCGCAATGAGCCGCGAATACCCCCACACGCACTCCTCCCCGCAGTATCGACCCCATCAAGTCAACGACAACCAGACCGAGTTGAGCCGCCGCGGACTGCTGAAGTCCGTCGGCGGTCTCACCGCCGCCCTCGCCGTCGGCACCTCCGCCGCCGCGATCACGGCCCCCACCGCCCAGGCCGCACCAGCGACCTTCACCCACCCCGGCATGTTGCACGCCTACGGCGAACTCAACCGCGCCAAGGTCCAGGTCGCCGCCGGTACCGACCCCTGGCGCTCCGGCTGGAACCGCCTCACCGCCAACTCCCACTCCGCGTCCACCTGGACGCCCCGCCCCCAGGCCACGATCATCAGGGGCGGCACCGGCGAGAACTACACCATCCTCTACAACGACATCCACGCCGCCTACCAGAACGCCCTGCGCTGGAAGATCGCGGGCACCACCGCCAACGGCGACACGGCCGTGCGGATCCTCAACGCCTGGTCGTCGACGCTCACCTCCGTCACCGGCAACGCCGACCGCTTCCTGGCCGCCGGGATCTACGGCTACCAGTTCGCCAACGCGGCCGAACTCATGCGCGGCTACAGCGGGTTCGACCTCAACCGGTTCAAGACGATGATGCTCGACGTCTTCTACCCCCTCAACAACCAGTTCCTCACCGGCCACAACGACGCCTGCATCACCAACTACTGGGCCAACTGGGACCTCTGCAACATGAACTCGATCCTCGCGATCGGGATCCTGTGCGACGACGCGGCCAAGTACGACCAGGCGGTCAACTACTTCAAGACCGGCGCGGGCAACGGCTCCCTCGCCCACGCCGTCCCCTACCTCTACACCGACTCCGCGGGTTACGCCCTCGGCCAGTGGCAGGAGTCGGGGCGGGACCAGGGGCACACCATGATGGGCATGGGCCAGATGGGCGCCTTCTGCGAGATGGCCTGGTCCCAGGGCGACGACCTGTACGGGCACGACGGCAACCGGTTCATGAAGGCCGCCCAGTACGTCGCCAAGTACAACCTGGGCAACGACGTCCCCTACACCACCTACACCTGGGGCACCGGCCAGAACTGCTCCCAGTCGTCACAGACCGTGATCTCCTCCGCGAGCCGGGGCCAGGTCCGCCCTGTCTGGGACCTCCTCTACTACCACTACGCCAAGCGGCGCGGACTGTCCGTCCCGTACATCCAGGCGATGGCCGAGAGCGTCCGGCCCGAGGGCGGGGGAGGTGACTACGGCACGACGAGCGGCGGCTTCGACCAGCTCGGCTTCGGCACGCTCATGTACGCCAGATAGCCGCACGACCACCCACCGAAAGGCTCCTTCCGCGGGAATACCGGCAGGTCATGTGTTGCTCTGATCTCTACGGTTCACGAGCGGCGAGGAAGCCGGTGAGCAGATGACGGCAGCACCGACCGACCCGGTGGTCAGGACACGCCACGGAGACGTCCGTGGCAGGTACGAGCGCGACGGGATCGCCGTGTTCCGCGGCATCCCGTACGCCGCACCGCCCTTCGGCCCCCGCAGGTTCCGGCCGCCCGTGCCGCCCACCCCCTGGGACGGGGTGCGCGACGCGGGCGGCTTTGGCCCCACCGCGCCGAAACCGCCGTACTCGGAGGCCTTCGCCCGGCTGCTGTCCGACCCGGTGGTGCCCGGCGACGACTGCCTCAACCTCAACGTCTGGACACCCGCGCTCGGCCGAGGAGCACGCCTCCCGGTCATGGTGTTCATCCACGGCGGCGCCCTGACCCGTGGCTCCTCGGCCGTCCCCGTCTACGACGGGCACGCCTTCGCCCGCGACGGCGTCGTCTTCGTCTCCATCAACTACCGCCTGGGCGTGGAGGGTTACGGCCTCTTCCCGGACGCGCCGGCCAACCCCGGCCTGCGTGACCAGCTCGCCGCGCTGGAGTGGGTGCGGGCGTCGATCGCGGCCTTCGGCGGCGACCCCGACCGCGTCACCGTCTTCGGACAGTCGGCCGGCGCGATCAGCATCGGCGCGCTGCTCGCCTCCCCAAAGGCGCGCGGGCTGTTCCGGCGGGCGGTGCTGCAGAGCGGGCCGCCCGAGGTGAGCGACCGTGACAAGGTACGGCGGATGGTGCGCCGTATGGCGACCCGGCTGAAGATCCCGGCGACCGCCGAGGCCTTCGCCGCCGTCGACCGGGAGTTGCTGCTGCGCACCCAGGGCGAGGTGGGGCGGCTGAGCAGCCCGGTGCTCGGCGGGCCCGCCTTCGGCATCGTCGTCGACGACGACCTCGTACCCCGCGACCCGCTGGCAGCCCTGGTCGACGGGGTCGCCGCCGACGTCGACCTGCTGTTGGGCTGGACCCGGGACGAGTACCGGCTGTGGCTGGTGCCGGGTGGGCTCGTCGAGCGCGTCGACCGGCTCGGTCCGGTCGCCCTGGCCGGCGCGATGGCCCGCTGTCGCTGCGGCCCCGAGGTACCGCGCGGCTACCGCGTCCTGCACCCCGACGCCGGGACGGCCGACCTCGTCGGCCAGCTGGTCACCGACCACCTGCTCCGCGTACCGCTGCACCGGCTCGCGGACGCCCACGGCGAGGGCGGGGCATACGTCTACGAGTTCGCCTGGCCGTCCACCCGACCCGGTCTGGGTGCCTGTCACGCCATCGAGCTGGGATTTGTGTTCGACACCCGCGAGGCGCCCGAGTCCGCCAAACTCGCGGGTGAGGGCGCCCCGCAGGACCTCGCCGAGGCCATGCACACGGCGTGGGTACGCTTCGCCGTCGACGGCGACCCCGGCTGGCGGCCCTGGGACGCCTCCCACCCCGTGCGAATCTTCGGCGACGGCGACCCGCACACCGTGGACGGCCCTCGGGACCGCGAACTGGCCCTGTGGGCGGCCGACCGGGCCTCGGCGGTCCCGACGACTCCGGAAGCCGCGTCGGGCTCGGCCACCCGGCCCCGGCTGCCCGCACGGGGTGCGGAGACGCTGTCCGCCGTACGGCGGCTACGCCGCCCGGGCGGGCTTCCCCGACGTTGATCACCGCCACCTGGCGAGATCCGGCCAGGTGGCAGATCTCTCACCCACGACGGCAAACCGCCAGTTCACGGCGGTGAACGGCCGCTGCGGTGGTGGCGCAACACTGCCGCAACACCATGGAGGGCGGCCCCCGGTTATGGTCCGGGGGAAACGAACCCCCGCCTCCCTGGGAGCCCCGATGCCCGCCGACCGCACTCGCGAACACACCGCGCCCGTCGCGGCAGCGCGACGCCGCCGGCTGCGCGCGGACCGGGCGCGGCAACTCGCCGACCTGCTGCGCCACCAGCTCCTGACGGAGGGCTTCCCCGACGGCGTACTCCCGCACGAGGACGCCATCGGCGCCGACTACGGGGCGTCCCGCAACACCGTGCGCCAGGCCCTCGACCTGCTGCGAACCGAACAACTGGTCGAGCGACTGCCGGGGGTCGGGACGGTCGTCACCTGTCAGAAGTACCCGCACGGCCTGGACCGGCTGATGGGCCTCGCCGAGACCCTCCACGAGCACGGTCACGTCACCAACGAGGTCCGCACCATGAGCCCGGTCCCCGCGCCCGGGCCGGTCGCCGCCCGGCTCGGACTGCGCCCGCGCGCCGAGGTGCTGTACGTGGAGCGACTGCGCCGCCTCGGCGGGGTGCCGCTGTCCCTGGACCTCACCTACATCCCGATGGACATCGGGGTCGAACTCCTGGGCGCCGACCTGGAGAACACCGACGTCTTCCGGCTGCTCGAGCAGATCACCGGCCGGCGTCTGGGCACCGCCGAGATCACCCTGGAGGCCGTCACCGCCGACGCGCACTCCGCGGCCGTCCTGGAGGCCCCGCGCGGAGCCGCCGTACTGATGCTGGAGCGGCTCACCTGTCTGTCCGACGGGCGGCCCGTGGACCTGGAGTTCATCCGCTTCCGGGGCGACCGGATCACCATGCGCGGACTGCTCCACCGGTCCGCCTGAACCACCCCTCCCACCTCACCCACACCCTCGACAGCCGATTCCCGGAGACAGCCATGCCTCTCGTCCCCCAGCGTGCCGACGTGCCCGTCACGATCGACGAGTCCAAGTGCATCGACGGCTGCACTCTCTGCGTCGACATGTGCCCGCTGGACTCCCTCGCCATCGACCCGGACACCAGCAAGGCGTACATGCACGTCGACGAGTGCTGGTACTGCGGCCCGTGCGCCGCCCGCTGCCCCACGGGCGCGGTCACCGTCAACATGCCCTACCTCCTCCGGTGAAAGGTTCTTCCAGCATGTCTTCCGTGGCGCGCACCCAGGCACCCGGCACCGCCCGGTCACGTGGCATCGGCCCGTCCCGCCCGTCCCGCAGTATCGCTCCGGCTGTTGTCGCCGCCGCCCTGCTCCTCCCCCTCACCGCCTGCGGCGGCTCGGCGAGCGCCGGGGACAGCAAGTCGGTCACCGTGACCGTCGGCTACCAGTCCAAGACCATCAACACCGTCACCGCCGGGACCCTGCTGCGGTCCCTCGGCTACTTCGAGAGCGCGCTGAGGGCCCAGGGCGCCCGCGACGGCATCACCTACAAGGTGGAGTGGCAGGACTACGCCACCGGCGCCCCCATCACCGCCGCGATGGTCGCCGGGAAGGTCGACATCGGATCCATGGGCGACTTCCCGCTGCTCATCAACGCCTCCCGGGGCAAACAGCTCAGCGCCCCGACCCGGCTCGTCTCCGTCACCGGCTACAACTCGCGCGGCGCCCTCAACACTGTGGTCACCGCCCCCGACTCCAAGCTGAATTCGCTGTCCGACCTGCGCGGCAAGAAGGTGTCGACGAGCGTCGGCTCGGCCGCCGACGGCACCCTGGTCCGCGCCCTGGAACAGGCCGGACTCGACCCCGACCAGGACATCGGCAAGCTCAACCAGCAGCCCGCCGTGGGCGCTTCGGCGCTGGAGGCGGGCAGCGTCGACGCGCTCTCGCAGTTCGTGGCCTGGCCCGGCCTGCTGGCCTTCCAGGGCAAGGCGAAGGCCCTGTACGACGGCGGCTCCCTCGGCCTGCCCACCCTGCACGGAGTCACCGTGCGCGACGCGTTCGCCGACCAGCGGCCGGCCGTCGTCGAGGCCTTCCTCGGCGCCCAGATCAAGGCCACCGAGTATCTCGACACCCACCCGGTCACCGCCGCCGAGAAGGTCGCCGAGGTCACCGGCCTGCCCGCCGAGGTCGTCTACCTCTACAACGGCAAGGGTGGCATCTCCACCTTCGACCCCACCCTCAAGCCGGAGCTGGTCGCGGCCCTGAAGAAGGACGTCCCCCTGCTGCTCTCCGCCAAGCTCGCGGGCCCGGTCAACGTCTCCGACTTCGTCGACGACACGTACATCAAGAAGGCCTACGGCACCGGATACGCCAAGGCCGCCGCCACCACGGCCCCCGCCTCCAGGCCCGAGGTCTGGCTCAAGGGCGCGACCACCACCAGCACCTACGCCGACCCCGCCGCCCTGCTGCGCTATGTCGCCGCCCACCGCGCCGACGTACGGGCCGCGTACGTCCCCGACGCCACCACCGGCACCCGCTGGTTCGCCGACAAGTCGGTGTGGGTCCAGGACCGCACCGGCCTGAAGCCCTTCGTCACCGAGGCCGCCGCCGACGCCTGGACCGCCGCCCACCCCGGAGCGCGGATCATCAGCTACGCCGACGCACTCCGGCAGGCAGCCAAATGACCGCCCCCGCCGCCCGCTCCGCCTTCTCCTCCCCGTACGCCCGCTACGCGCTGCGCGCCGCCTCGCTGCTCGCCGCGCTCGGCATCTGGCAGCTCCTCACCAGCCACCACGTCAACCTCTGGCTGCGCTTCGCCCAGTTCCCCACCGCCACCCAGGTCGCCCGCGAGTTCGCGCACCGCCTCGGCACGGCCGTCTACTGGCAGGACCTCACGGACAGCCTGACCCGCATCCTCACCGGCTTCGCGCTCGCCGCCGTGGCCGGGATCGCGGTCGGCACCGCCATAGCCCGCTCCCGGATCGCCGCCGACCTCCTCGGCCCGCTCCTCGAGGTCCTGCGGCCCATCCCGGCGATCGCCCTCGTACCGGTGGCGATCCTGCTCTTCCCCACCAACGAGCAGGGCATCGTCTTCATCACCTTCACCGCCGCGTTCTTCCCCGTCCTGGTCTCCACCCGGCACGCCGTCCGCGCCCTGACCCCGGTCTGGGAGGAGGCCGTCCTCACCATGGGCGGTGGCCGGCTGCGCGTCCTCGCCTCCGTCGTTCTGCCCGGCGCGCTGCCCGGCATCCTCGGCGGGCTCTCGGTGGGCATCGGCGTGTCCTGGATCTGTGTCATCTCCGCCGAGATGATCTCCGGCCAGTACGGCGTCGGCTACCGCACCTGGCAGGACTACACCATCGTCAACTACCCGGGCGTCCTCGTCGGCATGGCCACCATCGGCCTCCTCGGCTGGCTCACCTCCACCGCCGTCGAGGTCGCCGGCCGCCGCGTCACCCGCTGGCTGCCGCGCCCGGCCATCGAACGGGCGGTGCGCCCGCGGGTCCGCCGCCCGGCCGCAACCGCGCAAGCGTCCGGGAGGGCGACCTCATGACGACCCAGGTCAGTGCGTCCGCAGTGGAGACCGAGGCCCCCAAGGGCGTACGGCTACGGCTGTCGGGCGCGACCATCGGGCGCCCGGAACTGCCGGTGCTCAGCGGCCTCGACCTCGACATCGCCCCCGGTGAACTCCTCACCGTCGTGGGCCCGTCCGGCTGCGGGAAGTCGACGCTGCTGCGCACCCTGGCCGGGCTGCTGCCCGCGATCGAGGGCCGGGTGAGCCAGGACGACCGGCCGATCACCCGACCCGAGGCCGACCGCGCCCTCGTCTTCCAGGAGGACGGCCTTCTGCCCTGGCGCAACGCCCGCCGCAACGTCGAACTCCCGCTTGCCATACGGGGGTTGCCGCGCGCCGAACGACGGGCGCAGGCCACGGAGTGGCTGGCCCAGGTCGGCCTGGCCGGCCGCGAGGAGCAGTTGCCGCACCGGATGTCAGGCGGCCAGCGTCAGCGCGTACAGCTGGCCCGCGCCCTGGCCGGGCGTCCGCGCGCCGTGCTCATGGACGAACCGTTCGGGGCGCTGGACGCGCAGACCCGGGCCGGGATGCAGAACCTGCTGGTCGAGGTCCTCAACGGGACACGCGCCACCGTCGTCTTCGTCACCCACGACGTCGACGAGGCCGTGTTCCTCGGCGACCGCGTCGCCCTCCTCGGCACCGGCCAGGTACTGGACGTCCCCCGGCCCCGCGAGCGAGCCGCACACGGCGAGAGCGCGACGGTCGCCCTGCGCCGCGAGATCCTCGCCTCCCTCGGCACCGCTCCGAACGACACCGCTTCCCACGACACCGCCCTTCTCGGCACCTGAGAGGCACCACCCCATGGCCCGCACCGAGTCCCCCGTGGACCTCACCGAGATCCCCTCCCTCCACGACGCCGACGAACTGACCTGCGACGTCCTGGTCATCGGCGGCGGCACCGCCGGCACCATGGCCGCGCTGACCGCCGCCGAGCACGGCGCGAACGTCCTGCTCCTGGAGAAGGCCCACGTCCGCCACTCCGGCGCCCTCGCCATGGGCATGGACGGCGTCAACAACGCCGTCGTCCCCGGCCGCGCCGAACCCGACGACTACGTCGCCGAGATCACCCGCGCCAACGACGGCATCGTCAACCAGGCCACCGTCCGCCAGACCGCCACCCGCGGCTTCGCCATGGTGCAGCGCCTGGAGTCGTACGGCGTCAAGTTCGAGAAGGACGAGCACGGCGAGTACGCGGTCCGCCAGGTCCACCGCTCCGGCTCCTACGTGCTGCCCATGCCCGAGGGCAAGGACGTCAAGAAAGTCCTCTACCGGCAGCTGCGCCGCCGCGAGATGCGCGAGCGCATCCGCATCGAGAACCGCGTCATGCCGGTCCGGGTCCTCACCGCAGGGGGCCGGGCGGTCGGCGCCGCCGGATTCGACACCCGCACCGGACGGTTCGTCACCGTGCGCGCCGGCGCCGTGATCCTGGCCACCGGCGCCTGCGGACGCCTCGGCCTGCCCGCCTCCGGCTACCTCTACGGCACCTACGAGAACCCCACCAACGCGGGCGACGGCTACGCCATGGCGTACCACGCGGGCGCCGAACTCAGCGGCATCGAATGCTTCCAGATCAACCCCCTGATCAAGGACTACAACGGCCCCGCCTGCGCCTACGTCGCCAACCCCTTCGGCGGCTACCAGGTCAACCGGCACGGGGAACGCTTCGTCGACTCCGACTACTGGTCGGGCCAGATGATGGCCGAGTTCGCGGCAGAGGTGGCCAGCGAACGAGGCCCCGTCTACCTCAAGCTCAGCCACCTCCCCGAGGAGTCCGTGGCCGCCCTCGAGGACATCCTGCACTCCACGGAACGCCCCACCCGCGGCACCTTCCACGCCAACCGGGGCCACGACTACCGCACCCACGACATCGAGATGCACATCTCCGAGATCGGCCTGTGCGGCGGCCACTCGGCGTCCGGGGTCTGGGTCGACGAACACGCCCGCACCACCGTCCCCGGCCTGTACGCGGCCGGCGACCTGGCCTGCGTACCGCACAACTACATGATCGGCGCCTTCGTCTTCGGCGACCTCGCCGGCGCCGACGCCGCCACCGAACACCGCGCCTACGAAGGCGAGTTGCCGCCCGACCAGCTCCGCGAGGCACACGAACTCATCTACCGCCCCCTCCGCAACCCCGACGGCCCCCCACAGCCCCAGGTCGAGTACAAACTCCGCCGCTTCGTCAACGACTACGTCGCCCCGCCCAAGTCCGGCGCCCGACTCTCCCTCGCCGTCGAGGCGTTCGAGCGGATGCGCGAGGACATCGCAGGCATGGGCGGCCACACCCCGCACGAACTCATGCGCTGCGCCGAGGTCGACTTCATCCGCGACTGCGCCGAACTGGCCGCCCGTTCCTCCCTGGCCCGTACGGAGAGCCGCTGGGGCCTCTACCACGACCGCACCGACATCCCGCAGCGCGACGACGCGGACTGGTTCAAGCACCTCAACGTCCGCAAGGCGGCGGACGGTTCGATGGAGTTCCTCACCCGGCCGGTGGCGCCCTACCTCGTCCCCGTCGAGGGCTTCGAACCGACCGGTGGCGAGGTCAGCGTCCTCGGCGAGGTCCACCCCGAACAGGTCGCGACCGCGGGCCCCCGCGAGGTCGCCCCCGTCGGCTCCGGCACGGTCAAGGCCCGTACGGTCCTCCCCACGGCGACCGCGCCCTCCCCGCGCATCCTCGAACTCCTCGCCCTGGCCGACGAACAGCCGAGCCTCGCCGACCTGCGCCCCTACCTCACCGACCCCGACCCGGCCGTACGCCGCACCGCCGTCGCCACCCTCACCGAGACCACCCCCGAAGGCGCCGGCCCGGCCCTGGCCACCGCACTCGGCGACCCCGACGCGGGCGTACGCGAGTCGGCAGCCGGCTCCCTGCGCGAACTCGTCGAGGTACTGCCGCCCGACGACGCCCTGCGCGACGCACTGATCGCCGCGCTCGCCCTCGACGACCCCGGCCGCGAAGGCGTACGGGCCGCCGCGCTCGACGTCCTGCGCGCCCTGCGCCTCGGCTCCGCCGACCTGTACGCCCGCACCCTCGCCGACCCCGACCTCGGCGTGCGCATCCAGACGGTCCGGGCCCTGGTGTCGGTGGACGCGACAACGGAACTGGCCCGCGCCGCCGCCGACACCTCACGTGAGGTACGGGTCGCCGCCGCCCAGGGCCTGGGCACCGTCGGCACCCCGGACGACCTGGGGCCCCTGCTCGCCGACACCGACGCACTGGTCCGCGCCGCCGCGCTCACCGCGCTCGCGACCACCGGCTGCCCACCCCCACTGGACACGGCCGCCACCGAGGCGCTGGGCGACCCCGCCTGGCAGGTCCGTTCGGGCGCGGCCACCGCACTGGGCGCCGCCGCCCCGGACCTGGCGGTGCCCGCCCTCACCGGGGCACTGTCCGACGCGTTCGCCGACGTCCGCAAGGCCGCGGTACGCGCCCTGCGCCGCCACGACGGCCGGCCGGGCGTCGCCGAAGCGCTGGCCTCGGTGTCGGGGGACGCGGACGCGGACGTGCGGGCGTACGCCAGGCTGGCGTAGCGACGATGGCGCGGTCGGGTGGCGGTACGCCGGTCTACCGCCGCACCGCCACCGAGTTCCGTACGACGACATGGGTGCCCAGCAGCAGATGCTCGTCCGGGTCGTCCGATGTCCGCCCCAGGGCGGTACGGACGGCGAGGCGGCCCAGCTCCTCGTACGGGACGTGGACCGTGGTGAGCGCCGGATGCAGATCGCGGGCGAACGGGATGTCGTCGTACCCGGCGAGCGACACTTCGCCCGGTACGGAGAGACCGGCCTCGTGGAGGGCGGTCAGCGCACCGGCCGCGACCATGTCGGTGGCGGCCATCACCGCCGTGAACTCCAGCCCCTGCGACAGGACTTGACGCATCAGACGGTGACCCGAGTCCCGGGTGAAGTCACCGTGCAGCCGTAGCGCCGGGTCGGGCTCCAGACCACGTGCGCGGTGGGCGGCCGTATAACCCCGTTCGCGGCCCTGGGCAGTGGTGTGGTCGGGGCGACCACCGAGGAAGAGGACGCGCTGATGGCCCTGGGCGAGGATGTGGGCGCACAGGGCGTAGGCGCCGCCCTCGTTGTCGTACTCGATGACCGTGACCGGCGTACCGGGATCCAGCGGAGGCCGGCCGCACAGCACCAGACGCGAGCCGACGGAGGCCAGCGAGTCGGCGATACGGGCCGTGCGGGAGCGGTACTCGGGGGTGTCGGCCGTGCCGCCGACCAGGATCACGGCGGCGGCACGCTGGGCGCGCATCATCTCGACGAACCGCAGCTCGTGCGCGGCGTCGCCGTCCGTGCTGCACACCAGGCACAGATGACCCAGCCGGGTCGCCTCCCGCTCCACGCCGTGCGCCATCAGCGCGAACGACGGGCCGGTGATGTCGTCGAGCACGAAGGCGAGCGTGGGCGTCCCGACACCGGCGACCGCCTTGGCACGCGCGTCGGCGACGTAGTCCAGCTCCCGGACGGCCCGCATGACGCTGCCCCGGGTCGCCGTGCTCACCGGATAGTCGCCGCCGAGCACCCGCGACACGGTGGACGCGGACACCCCGGCCCGCGCCGCGACATCCCGGATGGTGCTGCGCGCCGGGCTGTCCCCGGTCCCGTTCTTCCTCGTCATGGTGCGCCCCACCCCTCTCCCCGGGAAGCACGGCAACACACCGACAACCGGTTCCCGTCGGGAGGCTAGCAGCGCGGACGAACGGCGGGGAGCAGCGGCGTGCGCCACCGGCACCCCGAAACTTTCACCCGGCCGAGCCCGGCGACGCCTGCGGTCACGTGCGCGAGGCGCGCGGTCACCGCATGGCGCAGGCGGTCACCATGCCGGGTGCGCGGTCGCTGCACCGCGTACCGGTTGCTGGACCGAGTGCGCGGTCACCCCCGTACGCATTCAACGCACCGCGCAACCACTCACCGAAGCGTGTCCGCGATCGATGTGATCGCCTTCGGTCCCACCCGGCAGCACCCGCCGATCAGCCGGGCCCCCGCGTCCCGCCAGCCCGTCACCTGGCCGGCCGTGAAGGTCGAACTGCCGGTCCAGGCACGGGCGTCGGAGTCCCACACCTCACCGCTGTTCGGATAGACCACTACCGGCTTGCCGGTCACGCGGGCCGCCAGTTCCACGGCGCCTTCCACGTCCTCGGGCACACAGCAGTTCACGCCGACCGCGACGACCTCGTCCGACTCACCGGCCAACGCGAACGCCTCCGTCAACGGCTGCCCGGCCCGCGTCCGGTCCCCGGCCACGCTGTACGACAGCCAGACCGGCACCCCGAGCCCGCGCGCCGCGCGCAGCAGGGCGTCGGCCTCGTCGACGTCGGGCACGGTCTCCAGGGCCAGCACATCGGGCCCGGAGGCGGCCAGCACTTCCACCCGCGGCCGGTGGAAACGCTCCAGCTCGTCGACGCTCAGCCCGTACCGCCCTCGGTACTCGGACCCGTCCGCGAGCATCGCCCCGTACGGCCCCACCGACGCCGCCACCCACAGGGGCCGCTCGGTGTCCGCCCGGCGCGCGGCCTCGCGGGCCAGCTCCACGCTGAGCCCGAGCAACTCGGCGGCACGCTCCCGGCCGATACCGCGCTTGGCGAAGCCCTCGAACGTGGCCTGGTAGCTGGAGGTGATCGCGACGTCCGCGCCCGCCTCGTAGTAGGCGAGGTGCGCGTCGACGATCGCCTCGGGCTGCTCGACGAGCAGCCGCGCCGACCACAGCTCGTCGCTCAGATCGTGCCCGGCGGACGCCAGTTGGTTGGACATGCCGCCGTCGAGGACGAGGGGGGCGCCGGTGGCGAGGACAGTGGGGAAGGAGGGGCGGGCGGGGGAGTGGAAGGCGTCGCTGGTCATGCGTCGAGGCTATTCGACGACTGCCCGGACGGCCGTAGATGTCCAGTGCATGAACGGATCGCCCACGATGTGGGACGGCGGGATACCATCGCGCCCCCCACTCTGCTCCGCCCCTGCTTTCCTTGCCCTTCCTTGTCATTACCTCCCCGCCCCCTCCCGCTGCTGACCGGAAGTGTCATGACTGCTCCCAGCACCACCGAGCCCGACGAGCCGGAGCTGACTCCGACCGCACCGACCGCGGCCGCCCCCCGCCGCCGCACCTTCGGCCTTGCCGCCGCCACCGCGCTCGTCATGGGCAACATCATCGGCGGCGGCATCTTCGTCCTGCCGGCCACGGTCGCCCCGTACGGCTCGATAAGCCTGCTCGCCTTCCTGGTCCTCTCCATAGGCGCGGTCCTGCTCGCCCTGCTCTTCGGCAAGCTGGCCCGCCGCAGCCCGGTCACCGGCGGTCTGTACGTCTACCCGCGCGACGCGTTCGGCCCCTTCGCGGGCTTCCTGTCGGCATGGTCGTACTGGACGATGACATGGGTGAGCATCGCGGCCCTGGCGGTCGCGGCGGTCGGCTACGTCGACGTACTGATCCCCCTCAACGACAACCACGCCCTCGGGGCGCTGGTCGCGATACTGGCCCTCTGGTTGCCGGCCGCCGCGAACTTCGCGGGCACCCGGTGGGTCGGCACCGTACAGATCGTGTCGACGATCCTGAAGTTCGTGCCGCTGCTGCTGGTCGCCACCGTGGGCCTGTTCTTCATCGACACGGACAACTTCGGCGCGTTCAACGCGTCCGGCGACAGCGTGCCGGGCGCCCTGGCAGCCTCCGCCGCACTGTTGCTGTACAGCTTCCTGGGCGTGGAGTCGGCGGCGGTCAGCGCGGGCGAGGTGGAGGACCCCGAGCGCAACGTCGGCCGGGCGAGCGTCCTGGGCACCCTCGGCTCGGCCCTCGTCTACATCCTCGGCACAGTCGCCGTCTTCGGCCTGGTCCCGCACGAGAAGCTGGTGAACTCCGGCGCCCCCTTCGCCGACGCCGTGAACGCGATCACCGGCGGCAGCTGGGGCGGCACGGCCATCGCGCTGGTCGCGGTCGCGTCGATCGTCGGCTGCCTGAACGGCTGGATCCTCCTCGCCGCGCAGATGCCGTACGCGGCGGCCCGCGACGGCCTCTTCCCGGCGCCGTTCGCGAAGGTCGGGAAGGGCGGGGTGCCCGGCTTCGGCGTCTGGGCCTGCGCGATCCTCGGCACGATCCTCATCGCGTTCAACTACACGGCGGGCCCGGACACCACGTTCCGCGTCCTGGTCCTGATCACGACGTTCACGGGCTGCGTCCCGTACCTCTTCTCAGCGGCGGCCCAGCTGTACTGGCTGGCCAGGGGCACGCGCGCCCGCGTCCGCCCGACGGGCCTGGTCCGCGACCTGATCGTGGCCGCCCTGTCCTTCGCGTTCTCGTTCTGGCTGATCGCGGGCGCGGGGTACGCGGCGGTGTATCAGGGGGTGCTGTTCCTGTTCGCGGGGATTCCGGTGTACGTGTGGATGCGGGGGCGGCGGGAGACGGCGGAGGAGGACGCGGTGGAGGAGGCGACCGTCTGAGGACGCGGACGCGCCGGGACAGCGACCGCACGCCCGCCCTCACCGGCCTGGTGCGTGCGGTCGCCCCACGGCTGCTCGCTTCACTCGCTCCGCACGTCGGAGAAGACGACCTCGAACTCCTCCAGCCCGGTCACGGTGACATGGGCCTTGGCGGCGCCCTCGTGCCGGGCTGCCGCCTGGCCGGCCCGGGACGCGGCAAGGGACTCACGGTCGGTGAACACGACGCCGACCAGGCCATGCCCCCGGTCCCGATCGACGAGGAGGGACGCCCGGGCCAACCCCGGAAGCGTTTCGAGCCGGGGGATCACCGACGCCCGGAACGTCTCGGCGAACAGATCCGTGTCGGAGGGGTCGAACTCCACCCTGGTGATCCGCAGGCCCGCTCCCGCCGTAGGCTGCCGGACGGGGTGGAAGACCACCGCTTCGTAATCGTTGCTCGTAGTCGTCGCAGCGAACCGCTCCAAAACTTCCGTCCGCCGCTCGCGCAACGCCTCGTCGCTGTTCCTCCGGTCCTCCTCCGTCTCCCACCAACTGGCTGTCAGGAGCTTCCCGAGCTCCCGGTCCACGAAGAGCCCGAACCCCCGGAATCCCGGCTGCTGTGCGACCGCTTCCCGGCCTTCGGAACTGAGCCGCTCGATGGCGGTGCCGATGTTTGCGGGATCACCGGTCGCATAAACCGCGCGTACGAACATGACGCCTCCCAGGGGCCGCGCACACGCCTGAAAACTTCGGACATGGCCAGTCTTCTACTGGGGGTAAACCTGAGCAAACCGGTATAGAAGATCCCTTTCACGCTGGTGAGTGTCACGCCGTCCCGCCACGGCGTGGAGAGTCCGCGGCCCAGGGCGCGGTGGGTGAGGCCGGTGAACACTGCTCCGCGACCACTTCCCGCCCGGGGTGTCACCGGCCCGGTATGTGCGCTGCCTCGAACAGGCGCTTGCTCATGCCGAGGTGTTCATACGTTGCGATGGCTGGTGCGTTGCCGGTGAGCACCATGAGTGCGGCGCGGCCGTGGCGACGGACGAGGGCATCCAGGACGAAGCCGCACACGGCTCGCGCCAGACCGCGCCCGCGGGCGGCGGGATGGGTGACCACCCCTGCCATGAATCCGCACCCGGCCGCGGACCACGCGTCGGCAGCCACCGCCAGCGGCTCCGCCCCGGCGCCGCCGTTCACCTCGCCGGCGACCCCGGCCCAGCGGCACACGCCGGCGCGTCCCGGCTGGGCGTAGGAGTCGGGGAAGAAGCGGTCGAACAGTGACGTCGCCTCTTCCTCCTGGCCGGCGTCCAGCCATCGCACGCCCGCGGCAGCAGCACCACAGGGGGAGGTGGTCTCCATCCAGAAGAAGGTGTGAACCGGTACCAGGCCGGGCAGCTGGCGCACCAGCGCATCGATCAGGGGAGCCTCCCCCAAGAGCCGGTAGGACGGGCCGACTTCGTCCAGGACCCGTCGCACCAGCACGCCCGCGTCGGCACTGTCACCCCGAACCGCGAGTCGGTCCTGTCGCGGGCTCGGGCTCGCCACCGCCAGCGCCGCGCCATGACTCCAGGCTCGCACCCCCGGGCCCAGGCTGTCGCCGCCTTGTCCCTGAGCGGCCCAGATCGGCTGCCCGTCGCCGGACGCGGTCTGCTCGATGTCGCTGAGTCGTTCAAGTTCCTCCACACCCCGTGCCTACCAGACATTCCCGGAGGCAGGTTGTGTTCGCCGGAGACGGCTCAGCGAGGACATCGGCACCTAACCAATCGGGCGTGGGGCGTGGAGGGGCGTGCCGCTACGAGGCGAGGTCCCGGGTGTGGGCAAGGGCTCCTCGGATGACACCGGAGAGCCTGCGGTCCCCCTCGGCGGAAGGGAGTTCGCTCTGCCAGGCATTGATCTCCTGCCATCCGTCATCGGCGAGGGACGGGTCCGGTAGGCCGACTTCGAGTTTCGAGGGTGCTGTGGGAAGGCGTACCAGGAGGGTGGAGGTCCCCAGGGCGGCGGCGACCGCGATGCCCTCGTAGGCCAACACCGGGACGCCGTATGCGGCATGGAGGGGCACATGCGGAGCCAACTGGGCCAACCTGTCCAGGAGATCGGGGTGCGTGTGCAACTGCCATTCACCGAGTGCGTAGTCGTTCGGTCCGTGCGGCGGGGACCCTTGCGCCCGCAGGAAGTCCAGCAGCGTGGTGTTCCGGGGATGCTCTGCGTTTATCGACGGCAGATCTGTGCGCATGGGCATGAACCTACGATTCGAAGGGGGCGTCTGTCGCGGTCAGGGGGCACGAGCGCCACACGTCCTCCCGGCATACCGTCTCCGGTCTTGCGGCGCTGTGGTAGCCCGAGGGCTGCACAACGCCGAGGCGTTGCGGCTCCTTCACCCGGAATTGGGCCCCGTCCGGAGGCAGGTCAATGAGATCCGTCCGCCGGGCGCAGGGCCCAGACATGGAGGGCGTTGTCGGCTGCGGACGGTGTGTACCAGGTGCCGTCGCCGAGGGCCGTTGGCAGGCTGGAAACCGGATGGGGATAGACGAGCTCACCGGCGATCCGCAGGGGAGCGGTGTCGACGAGCCAGTGACGCGCCGCACCGAATTCCTCGTCGCTCTCCACCGTCCCGACGACGGCGTTGGCTTCGTCGATGAATCCGCCCTCGTAGTCGAAGAAGGCCTCGGCCTCGTCATCGGGTTCCGAGGGTTCCGATTCGGGATGCCGGGGGACCTCGTCGGTGTCGAGCTCGGCTTCCACGGAGCCGTCGTCTACGCGCAGGATGGCCAGGGCATCCTGGTAGTGGGTCACGGTGAGCAGCCGGTCGCCGGACGGGCTCACCGACATCAGGGCCCGGTCCTCGTTGCCGAAGCGATCGACCAGGAGGTTGGCTCCGTCCCAGCGGCCCCATCTGAGGGGGGACCCGTCCTGGCCCTCGCCGATACTCAGGCCCATCCGGCCCGGGTCGGGCGACGGAACGTGCACCGATCCCGCAGCCACCGTGCCCGTCTCGGCTCGTGCGAGCACCGACCCGTCCGTGGCGTCGATCACCAGCCACTCCTCGGCCGTCTCACCGCTGTCGGGCCTGTCCTGCACCAGTGGGCCGCACGTGTGCGCCCAGACGAGTTTCCCGTCCGCGGAGAAGGCGGCCGAGCCGCTGCCCGCATACCGGTGATCACCGTCCTCCGCGTACTCCTCGAACGCCGAGTGTCCCGCGCAGCCCGCCCAGCACCGGTGCCTCAACTCCCAGCGCACGCTCCCCGACCGGTCGACGGCTCGGAGCGCGTGCGCCCCGGTGAACACAGCCAGGTCTCCGGCCGGGGACACCGTGGCCTGGCCGAACCGGCGCGGCCAGGGCGCCGGAAAGGAAACCTCCGGAGCCGTGGCCCAGGTCGCGGCCCGTGACCCGATCTCCTGGACGATCAGCTCCGAGTCGGTCCGCTGTACCAGCAGCCGTGCGGTGGCCGAATACGCCAGGTACGGGGCGTCATCAGCTCTCGAGAAGGAACGCGGCGCGGTGAGGGCGGCCACGAGGCGAACGGATTGAGGCACGGGGTCTCCTGAGGGGCGAGAGCAGTTCATCGGCACCGACATCATGCGGCGGGTCGCCGATGTACCGAAGCCGGTGCTGACTGACCGTCCGTACGGAGACCACAACTGCCGTGCGCAATCCGGTATCCGGTTGTGTCCCGGGCCCTCGGACGGAAGAAGGGTAAGTCCTTTGCCGGTGAGCCGGGTTCAGATCGAGCTACCCCGTGGCCGGCGTACGGTTCCGGTGGTCGAGGTGCGGGAGAGCGGCAGCCGAACGACCGCGACCCCGCCCCCCAGATCCACCGTCGTCCGGTGCGGCGGCGCCCCGTCCTCCTCGTCGTCGCGCAGGATCAGGGCCGACTGCCGTTCCTTGAGTTCGCTCTGCTTGCCGGGCGAGAAGGTCGCGTGGAGCTGCTCGAACCCGGTCGCCGATATCTGCCCCTGGCGGGCGCTGTTCCGCCACGGCAGCACACCGGCCCGCCCGGCCCGCAGGAGCAGTTGGTCCACGAAGGCCATGGCGGTCAGCAGGATGACCAGCCCCGGCAGCGTCATGAAGACGGCGAATTCCATGCCCCCAGTATGCGCAGCCCACGTCGAGGCAGACAGGCCCCGCCCGCCCCGAGTCGGCCCTGAGCGCCGATCACCCCTGAGCCGCGTGCCGCCCACCCCGCCGCCGACCGTTCCCGCGTCCCCGTGCCCGCCGGGTGGCCGGGATCATCAGGCCCGCCAGTAGGCCCACCGCCATCGCGTACGGCCACCAGCCCATGCCCGAACTGGCCGCCGCCGGGGCGGAGTCGGTGCTCGCGTCGGCGGCCGTGCCCACAGCCGAGCCCGTCCCCGCCGCCGACCCCGAGCGCACTCCCGAGCCCGCGGTCGACGAAGCCCCCTTGGCGACCGCCTTCAACACCACGTCGTTGCCGTCGCCGCCCCGGTAGCTGATCCGGTACGTCGTGTCGGCGAGCTTCAACGCGGCGCCCTCCCTCAGCCCGCTGAACGTGCCGGTGGTCCTCCCTCGCCCGGTGTTGTCGACCACCGTGATCGTGCGGGCCGGGGTCGAGGCCACACCCGCCGACGACAGGTCCACCGCCCCCGCCAGCCGCACGGTCCCGCCGACCTTCAACGGCCCTCCCCGCAGGACGAGTTCGCCCTTGGGACCCTGTGTATAGGCTCCCGTCACCGTCAGCCCGCTCGCCATCACCCCGTCGTTCGTCACCGAGCCCGTCACCCTTCCCGAACCGGTGAGAGAGGTCCCCAGGCGCAGCCCCGCCGGGCCCGTGTCCAGCCGCGCGCTCGCCGTGGTCAGCCGAATGACCTTGCTGCGTGCGAGAGTTGCTCCGCCTCGGAGGGCCAGCGTGCCCTTCGTGACCGTCGTACTCCCGCCGTACGTCACTCCACTGCCCGTCAGTGTCGTCGTCGCCGCGCCGGACTGGGTGAACGATCCGCTGCCGCTGATCCTGGACAGTGTCACCGGCCTGCTGGTGTTCCGTACCACCAGCGAGCCGTTGTTCACGACCTTGTAGAGCGAACCCTTGGTGTACAGACCGCCGTCGCCGCCCCTCTTGCCGCTGCCGAGGCGCAGGACGGCGCCCTTCTCGATCGTCGTCGACCCGTCGTAGTACTGGACGGCGGCGAACGTGACGTCGTTGCCGCGCGTCCCCTTGATGACGATGTCCCCGGCGCCGGGCGCGGACAGGGTGTCGTGGAACCGGCCGCCGCCTATGGGGGCGCCCAGCGTCACCGGGCCGTCGTAGTCGAAGGTGAGCAGGGAACGGGACCTGGCGGCAAGGAGGTTGATGTACACCGTCTCGGCCGTGCCCGGCATGAAGATCTTGTTGGTGGTGCCGTCGCCCCACTGGACGTTCGCGCCCTTGATGTTGGTGCCGCGCTTGTTGACGTTCTTGCGGGCGGGCGTCCAGTTGAGGGCGGGGTCGCTGAGCGAGGGGTTGGTGTCGCCGCCCTGGTCCGACCAGCTGTACTGGCCGGTGAGGACCACCTTCGAGCCCGGGCGGGACTGGATGTTGATGTCGCTGCCGTACTCGCGCTGGTAGAAGTCCATGCCCATGGTGACCGTCTGGCCGAGCGGTGTGTCGACCGTCCAGGTGCCCTGGTTGAGGACCTTGCGCACCCGGGGGAGTGAGGTCGCGTACTCCGGGCGTCCCGCGTTGACCTGGGTGCCGTTGTCGATCACCCCGGAGAAGGCGTGGATGCCCGAGAGGTCCCAGGTGCCCCAGAGGAAACGGGGTTGGGTGACCAGTCCGGCGCCGCTGATGGTGCCCAGGTTGTACGCGCTCTTCAGGGACAGGCGAAGGGTGCCGTCGACGCGGATGTTGTCCTGGTTGAGGCGGAACGCCGGCGTGTTGTACGGGAAGTGGCCGATCAGTCCCGTCGTGCCGCCGTTGCCGTACTGGAGGGTGGCACCCCGTTCAACTGTCACGGACGGCGGGTCGGGGTTCGTGACCGTGACGTACGGGTGGTTGCCGCCGGGGATACGCACCCTCTGACCCTGCCGTGACCTGGGCAGCGTGAAGTCGCTGTCCCTCGTCAGGATCAGGGTGCCCGTGCCGCGCACGGTGAGGGTGCCCTCGCCGCGGAAGACGCCGTTGTAGGTGGTCGTCCCGGCGGGCACCCGTACCACCGTGTCGCCGGTGAGGGTGACGTCCCGGCCGGCGAGGACGTCGGCGGTGGCGTCCCTGGGGCCGGCCGCCGACGCGGGCGGGGCGCCGAGCAACAGGGTCGCCGTCGCGAGGGCCGCGGCGGCCGTCACGGTCCGGCGGGCGGGGCTGGTGATGGGGGGGTTGCTGTGCACGTCACGGGAGACGGAACGGACGTGCGGGTAATAACAGAAAGTTGCTCAGCGGTTTTGGTCCCCTCCGACCCGTTGACCTCGCCGTAACACACGCTTACCTTTTCGGCGTTCGGAATGACTGATCTTGTTCGTAATTACGAACGTTTCTCGTGTCAACCCCCACATACGCACATACACACACACGCCAACATCTCGTGCCCCACCCCCGAGAGGCAGTCCGCATGAGCCGCGCCGATGACCTGTCCGAAGACCCCACCCTCTCCGCCCGGAGAACGCTGCTGAAGGGTGCCCTGGCCGCGGGCGCCCTGGTGACCGTTCCCGGCGTGGCGCACGCCGCCACCGCCCCCACTGCTGCCCCCGCCGCCCCGGTGGGGGCCACCTGCGCCGCCGACCGGTTCGTCAACCCCCTCGTGCGCAACCGCGCCGACCCCCACATCCACCGCCACACCGACGGCCGTTACTACTTCACGGCCACCGCCCCCGAGTACGACCGCATCATCCTGCGCCGCTCCCGCACCATCCGCGGCATCGCGACCGCCGACGAGTCCGTCATCTGGCGCAAGCACGAGACCGGGGTCATGGGCGCGCACATCTGGGCGCCGGAGATCCACCACATCGACGGCAAGTGGTACGTCTACTTCGCGTCCGCGCCCGCCGAGGCCATCTGGGACATCCGTATCTGGGTCCTGGAGAACTCCAACCGCGATCCGTTCAAGGGGACTTGGGTCGAGCGCGGGCAGCTGAAGACCGCCTGGGAGACCTTCTCCCTCGACGCCACCACGTTCACCCACCGCGGTTCCCGCTACCTCGCCTGGGCGCAGCACGAGCCCGGGATGGACAACAACACCGCTGTCTGGCTGTCGAAGATGGCCGACCCGGTGACCCTGACAGGCCCTCAGATACGGCTGACCACCCCCGAGTTCGACTGGGAGCGCATCGGCTTCCGGGTCAACGAGGGCCCGTCGTTCATCAAGCGCAACGGCCGGATCTTCATGTCGTACTCGGCCAGCGCCACCGACTTCAACTACTGCATGGGTCTGCTGACCATCGACGCCCGCGCCGACCTCATGGACCCGGCCAACTGGACCAAGTCCCCGACACCGGTCTTCACCAGCAACGACACGACCAAGCAGTACGGCCCCGGCCACAACTGCTTCACCGTCGCCGAGGACGGCCGTACCGACGTCCTCGTCTATCACGCACGGCAGTACAAGGAGATCGTCGGCGACCCGCTGAACGATCCCAACCGGCACACCCGGGTGCAGAAGCTCGGCTGGAACGCGGACGGCACCCCGGACTTCGGGGTCCCCGTCGCCGACACCCAGCAGACAGGCACGCAGGTCGGCTCACCCATGGAGAGTGGCTCATGAGACGTGTGTACGCGGTTCTCCTCGCCCTTTGTCTGGCGCTGGCCGGCGCCCTCGCGACCGCCGGAACCGCCCAGGCGGCGGCCGTCACCATCACCAACGGCACCCAGTTCACCGCCACCAACGGCGACCCCGTGCACGCGCACGGCGGCGGGGTCATCAAGGTCGGCTCCTACTACTACTGGTTCGGCGAGAACCGCAACGCCGACAACACCTTCCGGTACGTGGACGCCTACCGTTCCACCGACCTGAAGAACTGGGAGTTCCGCAACCACGTCCTGACCCAGTCCAGTTCCTCCGAACTCGCCACCGCCAACATCGAGCGGCCGAAGGTCATGTACAACGCGGCCACCGGCAAGTTCGTGATGTGGATGCACAAGGAGAACGGCGTCGACTACAGCGAGGCCCGCGCGGCCGTCGCCGTCTCCGACACCGTCGACGGCAACTACACCTGGCAGGGCAGCTTCCGCCCGCTGGGCGTTCACATGTCCCGTGACATCACGGTGTTCGTCGACACCGACGGCACCGGCTACATGATCTCGGCGGCCCGTGAGAACTACGACCTCCAGATCTACCGGCTCACCGCCGACTACACCGGCATCGCCGCACTGGTCGCCGACCCCTGGCACAACGGCCACCGCGAGGCGCCGGCCCTGTTCAAGCGCAACGGCGTCTATTTCATGGTGACTTCGGCCGCCACCGGCTGGAGCCCCAACCAGCAGCAGTACGCCACCGCGTCCAGCGTCACCGGCCCGTGGACCGCGATGACCAACGTCGGCGACTCCACGACGTTCGGCTCGCAGGCCGCGTACGTACTTCCCGTGCAGGGGAGTTCGGGCACCTCGTACCTCTACATGGGCGACCGCTGGGGCAACTCCTTCGGCGGTACGGTCAACGACTCCCGTTACGTGTGGCTGCCGTTGAGCTTCCCGTCGTCCACCACGATGTCCATGTCCTGGTCCCCCGAGGTCACCATCGACACCGCCACCGGGACGGTCACCGGCAACAGCGCCACGTACAACACGCTGATCGCCCGGCACTCGTCCAAGTGCGCCGATGTCACCAGCCAGTCGCTCTGGTCGGGCGCCCAGATCAAGCAGTACACCTGCAACGGCGGCAACAACCAGAAGTACTGGTTCAAGTCCGTCGCGGGCGGCTATTACCAACTGGTGACCCGGGGAAGCTCGTTGTGCGTCCAGGAGAACGCCGGCACGGTCACTCAGGAGAACTGCGGTTCGTCGGCCACCAATCAGCAGTGGTCGCTCACCACCTCCGGTTCCTACGTCAAGCTCGTCTCCCGGGCGAGTGGTAAGTGCCTGGACGTGAACGGCGCGTCCACCGCCGACTCGGCCGCCGTCATCACATACACCTGCAACAGCGGAACCAACCAGCAGTGGACACGCGGAACATGACGATCCCTCAGTAACGGGTAGCGGGGACCCGCGCCCCGTCAGGGGCGCGGGACTGTGCCGATATGTGGCTCCGCCACGCGGGCGCGACAAGCCCCCACCGGGCCCGCGGCGAACGAACCGCATACCCAGCGGAGTTGCTAGCTCAGCAGATCCAGCGCGTCGATCGCGGTCCCCGCACTGAGATAGGAGGTCGTCCCCGAACCGCTCACCACGTTGATCTTCAGCACGTTGTACTGACTGGTGTCCGTGAGCCAGGCGCTCGCGGGGACGTTGTACGTGAACGTGTTGTTGTTCCCCCGGTAGGACCCGTTGGTCAGGGACCGGGTGTTCGGCTGGGTGGGCGGGGAGGGGATGGGCGAGGTCCAGTTGCCGTTGACGACGACCTGCGGGCGGCCGTTGGCGTAGGCCGTCGTCACGCCGATGCGCAGGGTGTGCGCGGCGGCGGCCTGGGCGGCGGTCAGCTTGAAGTAGACCAGCAGACCGCTGTTGACGTCCTTCCAGAGATAGCAGGGGAAGCCCGAGGTCTCGCTGCCGCTGCCGATCACCACATTGCCGGTCCAGGCGGCGGCCCGGACGTCGGACGGATGCGCGTACGTCATCAGGTCGGCGTTCTTGAAGCCGCTCGGGGTGCCGTTCCAGTCGTTGATCCGCCAGATCGCGCTCGCGTTGCTCGGGTCGTTCGAGGACGGGATCGCGATCGAGTTGAGGGTCGTCGTGCCACCGGCCGACACCGACACTGAGGTGGTGTACACGGCGAGCTCCCCCTTGAACACCGTGAGCGTGTACGACCCCGGCAGGACACCCCCGATGGAGAAGAACCCGTCGGAGGACCGGGCCGAACCCCAGTACTGCGCAGCCGAGTTGGCGATCCCGACCGTGTACGGGTACGCCGTGTTGCGCCCGGTGATCCCGACGCCCGCGACCTTGCCCCGGCCGCCGGCGGCGACGTACCCGGAGATGCCGAGGGAGTCCGCCCAGGGGGTCGTGAGCGTCCCCGGGAACAGCGACGAGGAAGGCGCGCCACCGTCCGTGAACGCGATGACGTACGGGCCCTGGAGGCCGAAGCGCTGGTCCTCGGTCTGGTTCTGGCCGTAGTACAGGATCTCGTACAGGCCGCCGCCGTCCGCGCTCTGGTGACGCAGGAGGGAGCGGTAGAAGGGGCCGCCGGACGCCTTCTCGTGGTTGCTGCGCACCACGTACAGGCCGACGCTGCCGGTCTTCCAGCCGATGTAGTCGTAGTCGATGACCCGCAGCTTCGAGTAGTGCTTCGAGCGGGTCTGGCCGTCCGACTTCGCGAAGACGTCCGAGGCCTCGATCGTGCTGTTCGTGTACGTGTACGAGTCGGGCTCGTCGTTGAGGAACAGGCCGGCCTTGACGCGCAGGATGAACCGGGTCGCCGAGACCGAGGTGTCGGCCTTGTTGGTCCACAGGTAGACGTTGTTCTCTCCGCTGCGGGCCGCGTAGTAGTGCTTCAGCGTGCCGTACGTGACGCTGACCAGGATCGTCGAACCGGACTGTTTGATCGTCACCGTGGAGGAGCCGAGGCCGGACTCGATGTGCGAGTTCATGCCGCCGTAGCCCTGGTATTCCGTGCCCCGGTAGACCAGCGAGGACAGGTCGCCGTTGGACTTGCGGACCTTGAAGACGAGGTTGGCGCCGGTGTCGATGACGTAGTTCGTGCCGTCGTCGGTGTAGCCGAAGGTCGCCGCCTGCGCGGTGCCCGGGAAGGCGAGTCCGGCGGCGGTCGCCGTGGCGCCGAGGACGAGCGCACGACGGCCGAGGTGGATGCCGGAGCTGCCGGATTGCCTGTCGTTGGCTGCGGACATGGGGGTGCCTCCTTCGGAGGTGGGGGTGTGGGGGGGGGGGTGGGGGACGCACACGGGTTGCGGCGTGCGGTGTTGGGAAGAGTGACAGTTGAATCGATTTTGCGAAAGGGCTTTCGTTGTAAGGAAGTTGGCAGTTGTGTGAAATCGTGCAGGACTCTAGAAAGCGCTTGCCAGACCATGTACCGTCCTGCCGCTGGGCCTTGTCGAGCGTCGGAGGACTGTTGTGGCAACCGCGATGAGACGTTTCAACCGAGCTGTGCTGGCGGCCGTGACCCTGAGCACCGTCACCACCCTGGCCGCCGTGCCCGCCGCCGCTCACGCGCGGCCCTCGCACGGACCGCGGGCCCTGGGCATCGAGAACTGCACCGCCACCGCCTGCCACTTCGACGTGGCGCCGGGCACGTACGACGTACGGGTGCTGCTGGGCGGCGACGCCGCCGCGAGTACCGCCGTCACCGGCGAGACCCGGCGCGCGCTCCTCCCGGAGACCGGCACGGCCGCCGGCGAGCGCGTGGCCCGCAGCTTCACCGTCAACGTCCGTACGCCCGAGGGCGAACCGACCGGCCCCGAGGGCACCCCCGGCCTCGACCTGGTGCTCGGCGGGTCGGCGCCGGCGCTGGCGGACATCCGGGTCACCCCCGCCGCCCGGCACACCCGGCAGATCTTCCTGGTCGGCGACTCGACCGTCTGCGACCAGCCCGCCGACCCCTACACCGGCTGGGGCCAGGAGCTGCCGCAGTATCTGCGCAAGGGTCTGTCCGTCGCCAACTACGCGGATTCCGGGGAGAGTACGGTCACCTACCTCGCCAACCCGGCGCTCTTCGCGACCGTCCAGCCGCTGATCCGGCCCGGCGACCTGGTCCTCGTCCAGCTCGCGCACAACGACAAGCAGACCGACGAACCGACGTACCGTGCGAACCTGGAGACGCTTGTCGCGGGTATTCGCGAGCGAGGAGGGAAACCGGTACTGGTGACCCCGATCGTGCGCCGCTGGTTCAACTCCGACGGCACCCTGAACAACGGCACCGCCCTGCTGGTCAACGGCCTCGGCGTCGACCACCCGGCGGTGATCCGCGCGGTCGCGGCGGAGCGCGGCGTACCGCTGATCGACCTGACGGCGAAGACGAAGACGCTGGTGGAGTCCCTCGGCGTGGAGGGTTCCAAGGCGCTGTACCTCTACAACGAGAAGCGCGACAACACGCACACGTCGGTGCGAGGGGCCACGGCGTACGCCGAGTTGGTGCGCGACGAGCTGGTGGCGCAGCGGCTGGTTCCCCGGGGCGCGGTGAGGTGACGCTCGGCGGGGTACGCGGTTCTTCGCCCGCCGAGGGACGCTCTCCCGGGCGGCGGGCACCGGTCGCGCCCACGTGGCGGAGTCGCACCGCGGCACAGACCCGCGTCCCGTAGGGGCGCGCATGAGCCCCTGGGGCGCCCCGACCGGAACCGGGGCGTCCCAGGGTCGACGGCTTCCCGGGACCGCTCCGGCGCCGGGACCCGTCGTATGACCTGCCGTACGACGAGTTGTACGACCAGCCGTACAGTCGGCGGCCGTACGGTGAGGCCCGTGGTTCAGTGCGCCAGACGGGCGATGCGCAGCGAAGCCGTGGTCGGGGAGGCGCCCGTCAGAGGGGTCGCGTACGACGGCGTCACCGGGACGTACGCCCAGGTCAGGGAGCCGTCCTTCAGGGCGGCGATGTCGCCCGTGATACGCGCCTGCACGACCTTGTCCGGCGACTTGAACGCGCCGTTCCAGTCGATCAGCCGCAGGTGCGTGCCCGTGAACGTGCCGGTGCAGGTACCGCTCGCGCACCTGGCGTTCTTCAGGGACTCCCAGGACACCAGCAGCCGGTCCTTGCCGTACGGGGCCACGCGGACGTTGACGTGTTCCGTGCCCGGCGCGTTCGTCAGGTAAAGGGCCCTGCCCGCAGGGGAGTTGCGGTTCTTGAGAAGCGACACCGCCACCTGGTGCGTGCTCCACCTCGGCTTCACCGTCCAGCCCCGGCCGCTCGAGTCGTCCGGGTTCTTCGCGGCGGAGGCCGATCCGCGCGAGCCGTAGGCGGTGGCGTAGCGGCCCGTGGACGACTTCACCAGGTCGCCGGTGCGGCCCGCGTACGTGCCGCCGCAGTAGCCCGCCCAGCACTGCTCGCGCTGCACGGCCGGGGCGTTGTCGGGGGCGCCTATGCCCGTCGACACGAACAGACCCGAACGCCAGTCGTCGAAGCAGAGGGAGGTGAAGGCGCCGGTGGGCTCGGCGTGCAGCGCGATGCCCTCGTTGTGAGAGCAGCCCCAGCCCCAACCGCCGCTGAGTTTCCCGCCCTTGGCGCTGAGGTACGACAGCTTGTCGCCGAAGTGGCCGTCCGCGAAGCCGCCCGCGCCGTGCACCACGAAGTAGGCGCCGTACTTGGTGCCGTTCCAGGTGAGCTGGCCGTCGAGCGTCGGGGACGTGTCGTGGGAGGCGGTGCCGGTGAGCTTGGTGCGCCAGGCCTCCCTGCCCTGGGAGAAGCGGACGAGGGCCGCCGCCGTCTCCTTCCACTTGTTGGTGTCGGCGACCCGGGTCAGCAGCGCGAAGCCGTCGTTGTGGGCGATCAGCCCCCCGACCTCCTTGGCGCCCTTCACGATCGAGTCACCGCCCGCACGCTTGCCGGCCGAGGTCAGCGGGGTCACATGAACCCCGTCCGACGCCGGCCACGCGACCCGCAGAGTTCCGTTGGGCGCGACCGCGGTCGCCGTGCGCGTCCACTCCCGCGTGTTGTTGTAACCGGCGGACAGATAAGGGAACTTGGCCGGCAGCGTCACGGCGGTGGCCGTGACGGCGAGGGACGGCGCAGCGGGCGTCGTCGCCGCCCCGGCGGTCGCGTACCAGGCGCCGGCGAGCAGCCCGGCTGCCGCGAGCCCCCCGATCAGGGGCTTGCGGGCCGCGTGGGTACGCCGGTGGGCGGTGGGGCGGGGGAGTGGTGCTGAGGTCATACCTGTCTGTTGCCGGAGGGCGGGGAAAGGTTGCCGCCGGATCGCGCGGCTCGCAATCGGAGCTCGACGCTCAAGGGGCGACGGGCGACGACCAGTCCCCGCAGCAGGGCACCCACCCACCTCAGCCCACCGGAACCAACGTCTCCCTGAGCCGCGCGGCGAACTCCGCCGGGTGGGTCAGCAACCCGAGATGCCCTCCCGGGAACGGGCGGGCAACGCCGCCGGTGCGGCGGGCGAGGAATGTGGTGGTGCGGTGCAGGAGCTGGCCGGCCGAGTCGATGCCCACGGCGACGGTGAGCCGGGGGGAGGCGGCGGACAGGGCGGCGAGGTGAGGGCTGTAGGAGGTGAAGGGGACCAGGACCCGGGTGAGGAAGACGCCCATCGGCGTCGCCAACTCATCGGTGGGGGACGGGGGTTGTGGTGCCGCGTCCGACGTCTTGTTCAGTTCCTCCTCGGTGAGGGCCCGTTCCTCCATGCCCGCCGTCATACGGACCGAGGCGGCCTCGGCGCCCTGGGTGCGGTAGGCGTCGCGCACCTCGGTGAACATCGACCGCTGTCGCTCGGCGTCCGGCAGGACCGCGACGACCGGCGGCTCGTGCGCGACGACGTGCCGCAGCCGGTCCGGGTGCCGGGACGCCAGATCGAGGGCGGCGACGGCGCCCGAACTGCTGCCGAACACATAGGCCGACTCGCCCTCGGGAAGAACCGCGTCGAGCACCCGCGCCGCGCCATCGCTCCACCCCTCGACGCGCTGTTCCTCGACCGGCTCGCCGAGTCGGCCGTGGGCGAGGCCGAGAGGGTCGTACGTCACGACAGTGAAGCGCTCGGAGAGGAGGGCGGTGGCGTTCTCGAGGCCCATGGAATGTCCGGCGCCGCCGGGGATGATGAGGAGGACGGGGCCTGAGCCGCGCACGTCGTAGTGATCACTCATCCTCCCGAAGCTACCGGCTGGGGCGCCCGGAGAGGACTGATTTTCCGGGACGCGCGGACTGAGCGGGAGGGGGCGGACACGCACAGTGGTGTCCGCCCCCCACAACAAGCCTTCCCAGCCCAGGACTTGGCCGGGTCAGACGATCGGCGCGTACACCACGCCCAGCTGGTCGATCTCGTCGCCGGCGCGGCCTGTGAAGCCAACGATCTGCCAGCCCGACGGTGCCGTGAACGTCGCGGTGTCCGTCGTGGCGGTACCGGAGGCCAGGGTGCGGGACCTGTCCGTCGTGAACGCCGCCGAGAAGATCCTTGTGCGGCCGTCCTTCTGACCCTGTGTCAGTTTCACCGAGGTGAGGTGCTCGCCGGACGCGAGAGTGAGGGAGGTGGCGGTGCCGCCGGTGCCGCCGTGGACCAGCGTGGTGCCGCCGTCCTGCGCCAGGGACAGCCCGTCGAGGCGGGAGCCGCCGCGCAGGGTGAGCGTGCGGGGCGAAGGCGTCGCCGGGAGATCGTCGGAGTCGTTGAATGCCGTGCCGTGCGGCCCGCCGACGACATCGCTGGCGCGCAGCTTCGAGTTCAGCGTCCAGGAGAAGTCGACCGTGTGCGGGAAGTGGTCGGAGAGGTTGCCGCCCGCCGAGTCGAGGAAGGACGCCCACTCGTTGTTGTACCGGGTCGCGGAGAGGTTCACCAGCTTGCTGCCGCGGTAGAGGACCTTGTCGACGACCTCGCAGCTGTTGGTGGGCGCGGTCGTCGGGCAGACGATCGGGTCACTGCCCTGGGCCGGCGGCGTTCCGCCCTTGACCAGCTGGACCCACGCGTCCGTCAGCCCGTTCTCGGACGCGAGCGTGCGGATGTTGTCGGGTGTGCGCGTGTAGCGGGTGTTCGTGTCACCCATGACGATCACCGCGTTGCCCGAGGAGTTGGCCCGGATGAACGCGGAGAGCTGCGAGACGTTGTCGCGGCGGGCGGCGTGTGCCTCGTCGGTGTCGTCGGCGTTGGTGTGGACGTTGTAGAGGTCCACGTAGACGCCCTCGGCGATCCGCACCCGGGCCAGCGAAAAGCCCTTCGGGGTGAGGCAGTTGGTGCCGGTGCACTTGCTCCACTTCACCCGCTCGAAGTCCTGGAACGGGTAGTCCGAGAGGGTGTTGAGTCCGTCCCCGAAGGGCACTCCGCCACTGGTCGCCGTGCGGTACGGGTGGTTGTCCTTCGCGTACAGATCGGCGTGGTAGTTGAAGTCCTCCTGCACGTTGACGATGTCGTACGCGCCCAGACGCGGCGAGATCAACGGGGTGTTCACCTTCGGGTTGCCCGAGCTGAGCACATCCGGGAGGCCCGCGACGTTGTACGTGAGGACGTTGAAGGTGCCCGAGGTGGCGGCGACCGCGGGAGTGGATCCGGTGGCAGCGAGCCCGGCCAGCGCCAGGGCGCCGGCGACGAGGGTGCCGATGAGTCTTCTCATGGTGGGGGGTCTCCATGGGAGGGGGAAGTGAACACTGCTCAGGTTCACGGGCCAACAGTGTGCTGTACAAGGGCTGTTGGGGGAACAGGGAGTGGAGTGACGATTCGCCGCTCCTGGGTCGTCGGGCGATCACCCGCTGGTTGAACAGAGTTAATGCCTCCCACCGAAGGCGCAGCCATGGGGCATGGGCAAGGCCGTTCCCGCCGGCTGGTCCGGGGGACCGAGGGGAATTCGGCAAGGAAGCGCAGGGGCAGGGCTGGGTCCGCCAGGCACAGCGGCCGTGTGCGTGAGGAGTTGGGAGGCAGGATGCCTGCTCGGAGTACCATCCCTGCGAAGATTTCCCGTCGGCGCTCCGCACTGTGGATTTCTGCGCACGCGCTTCGGGATTACGGCGTCCGGCATCGACGCTTCGAACGGTAACCCCGCAGTGGCGCAGTCGTATGGGGCATCCGTGCAGAGAGGACAGAGGGAAATGAGTGTGGTGGCGAGCTGGTCCCGCGTGATGAATCTTCTTCGACAGCACGCGCCGGCCGATCACGCGGATCTGCCTGGGCCCGCTACGGATCAGATACTCGCGGCCGCCGAGGAGCGGATGGGTATCCCCCTTCCTCACGATCTGCGGGCGTGGCTGCTGCAGAACAATCTGGATCTTCCTGAAGAAGGTGTGGACGACGATGTGGCCTGTTGCGGCTTCGCCGGGTTCCCGGACGAGGGAAGCTTCTTTCTGGGCATCCGGGCGATGGAGAAGCTCTGTGCGAACCGTGCTACGCCCGGTGGATTCGACCCTTCGGACCAGCCGGACAATCCGTTCTGGCGAAATGAGTGGATCCCGTTCCTGTCGGACCAGGACGGCTGGATGGGAAAGTTCATCGATGTGCGGGACGGGCGTATCGGTAGGTGGTTTGTGGGTGAGATCACGATCACGGGTGAATACGAATCACTTGCTCACTATTTCGACTCCGTGGCGGAGATGCTGACGAAGATCGCCGATGGAAACCATCCGGTCTGTGAGGTCTCCGAAGGGCGACTCGTCTGGTTGTGAAACAAAAGTCCCGCGTCAGCCCCAACTGGATGACCGTCATCGCCGGACGCCGGCTTCTCTCACGCGGCTTCGTTCGGTAGGGGCTTCATCGAATCTCCGCCACCTGTGACCCGCGGAATCTCGGCTCTGCCCGAGTGCTGGCCAAGCTCGGTATGACGTACGGCGGGCGCCCGGTGCTAATCGAGTCACAGGTGCGGCGCTTCCGCTGCGGTCAACGTTCCTGCAGGCAAGCGACGTTTGCCGAGCAGGTCGACGGGCTGACGGTCCGCCACGGGAGACGCAGCACCGGCCTGCAGAGGATACTGGAGCGCCCGGCCGCCCTCGGGATGGACGACTTCGCGCTCCGCAAGGGCCACAACTACGGCACGATCGAGACCGCTCCACGGCCTCTGCCGAGGCCGCACGGCTCGGCGCCCCGAACGCCGTCCACGTCCCGGACCGATGGCACATCTGCTTCGAACCTGGCCGAGGGCGTCGAGAAGACGGTCGTCCAGCACCGAGCTCTGCTGCGGGAACCGCACGACCCCGCCAGGCCGACGGTGAGAACGACGCACAGGTCATCGTCAGTCACCATCGCCGACCACCGTCTCGCGCGGCACACTCCCTCCGGGGACGCCGGACGGCGAGGATGACGAGTCATGACGATTGTTTTCCGGGTGCCCGCCGGTGGTGCTGAGCGCGTGGGGTTCGCCTACTCGCCGGCGATGGAAGCCGTACTGAGCCTTCATGTGCTGGTGGAGCCCAAGCACCACCCCGTCCAGCACGGCTGGGTACGCGCGATGCGCAAGCTGTCGCCGGCGCTGAAGCGGGAGATCGAGGCGTTCTCCTACGCGGTGCGCTCGTACTTTCCCGAGTTCCTCTTTCCGCGGCCGACCGGTGGGCTGGCGGACTTCGGCAGCGAGTTGGCCGGCCTGCGTACGGCGGACCCGGAGCTGGTCCGGCTGGAGTTCGCCGTCCCGCTGCTTTCGCCGTGGCCGGGCGGCGGCGAGGGCAGGGATCCCCACGCGCTGCGGGAACCGGACGTACGCGCTCTGCTGCGGGAGCGTCTCGCGCGGGAAAGCGATAAAGCGATGGCCGCAATGCTCCTGAACGAACCCCGCGCACTCCTCGAAAGGTTCCTGAGCATGCTGGAACGCTACTGGCGGGAGGCGTTCGAGGAGGAATGGGCCCGGATCGAACCGGAACTGGCCGCCGGGGTGAGCGAGGCCGGGCACCAGATCGAACAGCGCGGGCTGTACGGCATGCTTCGCGGCCTGTGGCCGGAGGTGCGCAGCGACCGGCAGGCCGAACGCTTCTGGCTGGAGCGCCCGCACGACCACGAGGTCACCATCGGCCCGGACGATACCCTGCTGCTCGCCCCCAGTACCTATGTGTGGCCGCACGTACGGGTCAACTGCGACGGCCCCTGGCCCCTCGGCCTCGTGTTCCCTGTCTCGTCGATCGCCCGGGAAGCCCGACCCAGGATTCCTCCCGCACAACTCGTCGCCATGCTCCGCGCGCTCGCCGACGACACCCGGCTGCGTGCCCTCCGCCTGATCGCCGAACGCCCGCGCAGCACCCAGGAGTTGGCTCCACTGGTCGGCGTCAGCGAGGCCGCGCTGTCCAAGCACTTGCGGGTCCTGACGGAGGCGGGCCTGCTCGAACGCCGGCGTGAGGGCTACTACGTCCTGTACCGGCTCCTGCCCGGGCAGGTGGCGGATCTCGCTCCCAGCCTGGAGAGCTTTCTGCATACCACCGACCCCATTGATTAGCCATCTGCCTAATAAGTGGATCAGGTGCCCGAGGAGATCCGACAGTGGCGGCATGTCACTGCTCAAGGACCGCAATTTCCTGCTTCTCTTCGTCGGCCAGGCCGTCTCACGCTTCGGCGACGGCCTGTACACCGCGGCGACCGCCTGGCTGGCCTGGTCGCTGACGAAGGACCCGACGGCCGTCGCCGTGGTCAGCGTGGCCGCGTTCGCGCCCGCGTTCCTGGCCACGTTCGTGTCCGCCTCGTATGCCGACCGTTACGACCGCCGCAAGCTGATGATCGCCACCGATCTGGCCCGGGTCGCCGTGGTGGCGGTGGCAGCGGTGTTGCTCTCCCTCGGCCTGCTGAACCTGTCCCTGCTCGTGGTGACAACGGCGCTGCTGGCCCTGATCGGCGCCCCGTTCGCCCCGGCCCGCAACGCCATCGTTACGCAGATCGTCCCGGCCGACCGTCTGCAGCAGGCCAACGGGCTGCTGCAAGTCGCCTTCCGGGCCGCCTTCTTCGTCGGCCCGCTCATGCTCGCACCGCTGCTGGCCTACGGCTCCATGCGGGCGGCGCTGGTGGTCAACGGACTGACCTTCCTCGGTTCGGCGGGCGCCGTGGCCGCCATCCGCGTGGCCCGCCCCGTCCTGGCCGTCGGCCAGGCGGGTCTGTGGGCCGATCTCGCCGCCGGGCTCAGGGCCGTTCGGGCCGCTCCCGACGTGCTGGTGGTCATCGTGACCTTCGTGCTCGCCCTCGCTCTGACCAGTGGCTTCCTGACGGTGGGGCTGGTCGCCGTCGTGGGGCAGGGCGGCCGCTACGGCCTGCTGCTGGGCGTCGCCGGGGTCGCCGAAGTGGCGGGGGCGCTCCTCTTGGCCGGCCTGCGGATGCGCAGACTCGCCCTGGCGGCGGTGCTGGCCTGGGCCCTGCTGGGAATCTTCCGTGCGCCGCTCGGAATCGTCACCTCCACAGCCGGGGCCGCAGTGCTCCTGATCGCCACCGGGCTGGCCTCGGCCCTCACGGACATCCCGCTGATCGCGCTGGTGCAGCAGCGCATACCGAGTCACCATCTGGCGAAGGCGTTGGGTCTGTGGGAGGCCGGAGTGGCAGGAGCCCTGGCCGTTTCCCCCTTCGTGGCCTCGACCACCATCGCACTCACCGGAGTCCAGGACGCCTTCCTCCTCTCGGGCGCCGCCCTCGTCGTTCTGGCCATGAGCGCCGCGCTCACCCTGGCCCGCACAGACAGAGCACAGCGGCCCGGGCAGTTGCGCATCGGCGTCCCGTCTCGTTCCGAAGCCGAACAACCGGCAGTCGCGCCGGAGTCCCCCCGGTGACTGCCCCCTGCTGTCGTCCAGCCGGCCCCGATTCCGGACGGCCCGCCGCACCAGTCGTGAGCCGTTCGCGCTGAACCAGACTTCCGCGCCGCCGCCCTTTTTGGCATGCGAAGACGGTGCCGCCGTGCGACCTCGCGACATCCCTCACGACGGTCAGGCCGAGGCCGAGGCCAGAGCCCGCCCGACCTCCTGGCAGTCCCGCACACCCCCTGCCCTCAGCGGTTTTCGGATCACGGTGTGGCCGGTTTCGTCGCCGGATTCAGCGCCCTGCTCACCCTGGACGCCACTTCGCCGTGGGGAGGACGGCCCGACCAGCTCGCCATCGAGGCTCCGGTCCCCAACATGAGGCAGGTGCGGAGACAGGCCGAACAGCGTCTGCGGGCCGCCGGGGTGAGCGCCGTGTCGGCGTGGACGACGGCTTCGTGGCCACGGCTCCCTGCGAATGCCGTCAGATCACCGCCACCGTCTCCGGCGGCCCGGCCGAACTGAACCGCGCCCGCACAGCGCTGACCGGCCTGATGCCGGACCCCGGTCGGCACCGACGAAGCACTGCTGTACCGGCGGTTCGCCGCACCGCCTTCCTCGGCGCCGTGACAGCCGGTGCCCGCGTGGACTTCGCCGGCACCGACCTGTTCACCGCCGGCAGCGGAGCCTTCACCGCACAACGCCACGTCGAAGACCTGCGCACCCTCAGCAGCCAACTGCGCCCGGACCACACCGGATCATGACCGTGGCATCGACGCCGGAACGCAAGTGGCGACCGCATCGAGAAAGTCGATACGGCCGCCGCTGCCGTGACGAGGCTCCGTCGCCCGACGGTGATGCCGGGATGACGAGATCAGACGCCGTAGGGGTTGTCGATGATGTAGACCCAGTCCCCCTCGCTCGTCCTCCTCATCACCTCGACCGCTTTTCCTTCCACAACGCCGCTCTCGCCCGTGATCCGCCAGGACGGCTGGACCATCGCCAGGTCGCCGTTCTGATGGACCGACGTGGCCCCCACCTCCATGGTGCTGGGCGAGGCGAGGTAGGGCTTCAGCGCTTCCTTGATGCTTTCCCTGCCGTAGACCGGCTGCTGTCCCGGTCCCGGTACGAACATGGCGTCTTCGTCGAACAGGGAACCCAATCCGTCGAGGTCCCGGTCCTTGAGGTACTGGGCGAAGCGTTCGTGCACGACTTCGGGTGTCATGTTCTTTCCTTTTCTTCGTTGCGGACGGCCGGGTCGGTTACAGGCCGATCTGCATGAGCCATTGACCGGCGGTGCGCGGCGTCAGCCCCAGAAGCTGCGGGGCGCTTTTGTGCGCGCTGATGATCTCGTCCGGCACAGTGGCGAGGCCCTCGTACAGTGCGGTGGCCGCAGCCGCTCCCGCGTCTCCGGTGGCGTGGGAGGAGCGGGTCAGAGCGTCGGCGGCGCTGGGTGAGGTGTCAGTGGGTGTGCGGGTCCGGCAGGGTGAGGGGTCGGCCCGGGGTGGGCCAGTGCAGGGGGGCGTCGGCGGCGTCGAAGGCCTGCTGGACGTGGTCGCGGTCTTCGGTGTAGTGCGCCCAGCCCTCGGCGTGCACGGCCACCACGAGGGGGTCGCCGAGGCGGCGGCGGGCCTCGACGGCCTGGATCGCGGTCAGCGACAGTCGTATGTCACCGAGTTCCTCGAAGCCGGCCGCGCCCAGGTGCAGCAGCGCCACGTCGACGCGGTACCGGCCGGCCAGGTCGCTCATCGCGTCCAGGTCGACGGTGTCACCGGAGACGTACACCGTCGGTGCCGACCCGTCGTCGGTGTGCAGGAGGAAGCCGGTGACCGGACCGGTGATGGCCTCGGTGCCGACCGGACCGTGGCGGGCGGGGACCGCAGTGATGTTCAGCGGCGTACGGCCCGGCTTCGACAGGGTCCGGGTCTGCCAGGGCTCCAGGCCGACGGCTGCGCCCCCGAGATCCTTGGCGCCGGCGACGGTGGTGAACACCTCCGAGGCACCGGAGGCCACCGTACGCCCGGCGGTGTCGAGGTTGTCCAGATGCCCGGTGTGGCTGACCACGACGGCGTCGAGAGCGGGCAGTTGTGCGGGCTCCAGCGCCGGGTCGGCGGTCTTGCGCACCACGACCGGGCCGTCTTTGTACTCCGTGCCGGCGGCGTCGAAGGTCGGATCGGTCAGCAGCGTCCAGCCGGCCAGGTGGATCAGGGCTGTGGGGCCGCCGAGCACCGTCACGGTGTTCGCGGCGGGGGTCACGGCAACGTCGGTTACCACGGGTACTCCTTGACGATCAGGGGTTGGCCCACTCACTCTGACCGAGTTACTTTCTCCTGGGAAGTACATACCTTCAGGTGAGGTGAGCACGTGCAGGAAAGCGCGCGAGGCAACGTCCGTAATCCCGCCTGCCCCAGCAGGCAACTGTTCGACCTGGTCACCGCCCGGTGGGCCACCCTGGTCCTGGTGGATCTCATGGACGGCCCGCAACGCTGGTCCGAGCTGCGTCGGCGGGCCGGCGGCGTCAGCGACAAGATGCTCGCGCAGACCCTCCGCGACCTCGAAACCGGTGGACTGATCACCCGCACCGTGCACGCCAGCCGCCCACCGACAGTGGAGTACGCCCTGACAGACCTCGCCCGTGGCGTCACCTCAGCACTGCAACACCTGCAGGACTGGGCCGAACAACACACCGGCGACTACGCCCACCACCTACGTACCCACACCACCGACCCGAAGCCCTGAAAAGGCAGGCTCGGGGTGCACACGTCACTGTGCTTCCGCCGTATGAGCGAGCGCCCTGACCAGCATGAACCGCGTGGAAAGCTCAGGGCTCGACGCGCCGTCGCTGACGGTGGATGCGCAACGGCTTCTGACCCTGCTGATCGCGGTGGACGCGAGATCGTCGGTGGTCTTCGTGCGGGCCTCCGGAGAACCCAGGTCCAAGGGTGCAGGTCGAAGCGGCACGACAGTCTTCGGCGTGCCCAGGTGCGGAGTGCGGTCGGTCTGCGGTCCCGTCGGCGGACGGGGCCCGACGTGTCCGATCCGGCCCGCGTGGCGTCCGCGGCCAGCTGGCAAGCAGCCGCGGCAACGGCCCTCGTGGACAGCGGTATCGGCCTCGAACTCGGCCACCAGGTCGAGGCGCACCGGGTGGTACTCCAGCTCGCCGCGGGTGCCCCGGCCCACGCTGAAGTGGCGCCCCTGCCAGGGGTGATCGGCGTCAGCCTGGTGCAGCCGCGGTGCGAGGGTGCGGCGTACGGCGGTGTAAAGGAGCGTGGTGCGCGCGATCAGCCGCAGGTGCCCAAGCGCGTCGTAGCGGCCCAGGAGCAGCGGGGCCGGCGAGGCCAGGGGCGCCGGTGACGCCGCCGGTCAGCCCTTCGGGCGTGGTGTCGGGGCACTGGTGAAGCGTCGGTATTCGAGTTGCGGTATTCGCCTGCGCAGTGGGCAAGCCTGGCGGGCTCTGATCCTGGCCACCCTGACAGGCCGCCACCCGAGCCGAAGGATGGGGGACTTCCGGAGCGGGGTCTGGAACCGTCGGCTGCTGCTGACGTCGGGTCGGCGGGACTCAGCTGGACTCGCGGTATGTCACATCGCCCTACGGTGGCTTCCCGCTTCTCTCGGCGGACGACATGTCCACTACGGCGAGTTCCTGGCCGACGAGGCTGACGTTCCCGTCGCGTCCGTTGAGGCGGCTTTGGACGGCGACGACGCTGTCCGGCAGCAACGCGCGCTGGACCTGCGGGTAGGTGGCGGCGGAGTAAAGGATCTCCAACTCGCCGTCGCGGTCTGCGAGCGCACGATGATGCACAAGCCGCTGCGTACGCGGCGTACGACGGAGCGCCGTCCCGTACGCACCGCTCTTGACATGCGGCGCGGCCTTCACCGCAGCGGCCCCCAGCGCGACACCCGTGCCGAGGATCACCAGAGCCGCCTTTGTCCCGTCGAACAGCACGGCGTGCGTGTTGAGCGTGTTGTCCTCATTCCGCGCCAGTGAGCTCTTTCCGCCCGGAGTTCTCGACTGCGAGAGGTGCCTGTCGGAAGAATGCTCTATGCGGCAACAGGGTCAGCGGCGCGCGTTGCCGGGGGCGAGCAGGCTGGTCAGCTCAGAGATCGCTTCGGGCGACGGTTTGAAGTAGCGGCGGACGTGATCGGCTTGACGCCGTCGAAGCCCTCGGCGACCTGCTGGAACTCGTATGCACCGAACATGTTGCCGTGGTCGCTCATCGCGATGGCGGGCATGATGCCCTGCCGGGCGGCCTCGGCGAACATCGGCTGCAGCCGCAATGATCCGCATACAGAGCAACCCCGGCGGACCTCGTTCCCGGCAGGGGTGTGGCCGGTCTCCGCCACGACCCCACACCACTCGCGTGGGCCGCTGGGTGTGGGGCGTGGCGTGCGGGTGGGCTGTCAGCCGAGGCTGAGGATGGCCTCGACCAGCAGGTCGGGCTGCTGCTCCTGCAGGAAGTGACCTGCGTCGGGAACCGTCACGTGCTTCTGCACCTTCGCACCCGGGACGCGGGCCTGGAAGATTCCCTCGAAGGGGCGCGAGATGTGATCGTGTTCGGCGAAGGCGGTCAGGAACGGCTTGTCGAAGGCTTCCAGCCCGGCCCAGGCACTGCGCAGCGTCGCCGCGAGCGGTTCCGGGGTCTCGAGCGTGACGAGGTGCGGGAACTGCCGTGCCCCGGCGAAGTACCGCTCGGAGGGGAAGGGGGCGTCGTAAGCGGCGGCCTCCTCCTCGGTCAGGACGTCACCGCTCACGCTCAGCGCGCTGGCCACCGCCCGCGAAGCGGTCAGGTCGGGCGCCTCGGACATCTCCCGCCATTCCAGGAACGCGCTGAATCCCTGCGCGAACTGCTCCTCGGTCAGTGAGGCCATGAAATCCGGGTCGGTCAGACCGGTGTTCGAGGCGACCACGGCCACGAACCGGTCGGGCGTGAGCCCGACGTGCACGTTGAAGATGTAGCCGCCCCAGTCCTGGCCGAACAGGGTGATGTCGGTGAGACCGAGCTGGTCCAGCCAGTCACCGGTCCAGGCGATGTGGGACTCGTAGGTGTACGCGGCCCGGTCGACCGGCTTGTCCGAGCGGCCGAAGCCGATCAGATCCGGGACCAGGACCCGTCGGCCCGCTGCCACCAGGCCGGGGATCATCTTGCGGTACAGATAGCCCCAGGACGGCTCGCCGTGAGCGAGGACCACGACCGGACCGTCGGCCGGCCCCTCGTCGACGTAGTGCATCCGCAGACCGTCGCCGACCGTGACGTAGTGCGGCTCGTACGGCCAGTCGACGAGGCCTTCGAAACGCTCGTCCGGGGTTCGCTCGAGGTGCATGTCGGCTGATGAGTTCGACATGTCGCTCCCTTCCTGCAATGTGGATTGGCTGGTGCTCGCTCTGGTGCCGAGCCGCATGTTTGTGCCCCACGAACGTACGAGGAGATACCTGACATGTGCCGTCATGTTTACCTGGGACTTTTTGGCCACGCCCGCGGTGGTGGCTCTGGAGTCGCGTGGTCGCGCCGGCTCCGGTGTGGTTCGGGATGTGCAGACCAGCACACTGCGGATACTGCGGATACATGACGGGCTTCGTCATGTATCCGGGTCATTCTTGAAATATGAAATCCGACCGATTGCTGTCGCTGCTGCTGTTGTTGCAGACCCACGGGCAGGTGCCCGCGACCGACCTGGCCGAGCGCCTGGAAGTGTCGGTCCGGACCATCTTCCGTGATGTCGAGGCGCTGTCCGCGGCCGGTGTGCCCGTGTACGCCGAGCGCGGCCGCAACGGGGGCATCGCCCTGCTTCCCGGCTACCGCACGGATGTCACCGGCCTGACGGCCGATGAAGCCCGCGCCCTGTTCGTCCTGGTCACCGACCGGGCCCACGCCGACCTGGGGCTGGGCCAGGCGATCGGCTCGGCGCTGCGCAAGGTCATGGCCGCCGTGCCCGCGCCGTTTCGCGGCGGCGCCGATCTCGCCAGCCGCCGCATCCTGATCGACCCGGTGCGCTGGCGCAGCAGCCCTCAGGAGCTCAGTGTCGACCTCGGCGTGCTCCAGGCCGCGGTCTTCAACGACCGGCGGCTTCGGCTGCGCTACCGTCACGGCCGGGATGCCGAGGTGCGCTCCTACACCCTTGATCCGTACGGGCTGGTGAACAAGGCGGGCATCTGGTACCTGATCGCCGATCACCGCGAGAAGCCCACGATGTTCCGGGTGGATCGGATGCTCTCGGCGACGGTCACCGAGGATCCCGTCCAACGGCGCAGCGGGGTGGAGCTGGCCGGCCTGTGGGAGACCCTGCGACATGGGGTCGACAACGTGCCCACATCGGTGAGCGTGACGGTGAAGGTCCAGCGCCCCATGCTGGCGAAATTCCTGGCTCTGCACAGCGCGGATCTCGCAGCTCCGCCGCCGCAGGAGCCGGCCGATGCCGAGAGCACCGATCCGGTGCGACTGGAGGTGAGGTTCAATTCGCTGGGCTCGGCCGAGCAGCTGCTCCTCTTCGGTCCCGCCGTCGAGGTCCTGGAGCCGGCCGAACTGCGTGACGCGCTGGTCCGCAGGGCGCAGGAGACCCTCGCCCTGTACGAGGGCGCCCCGGCAGGCTGACTGCTGAAGGTCGACGGGCCGGCTCCGTACGCGGGGAGCCGGCCCTTGGCCGTGCGGCAGGGTGTGGCTACAAGGCTGAGCCGTTTCGCCGCGTCGCCGCGTGCGCCGAGACCAGCAGGCTCCAGTCGTTGGCGTGGTGCGGGTACTTCGCCTTCACCATGCCGAAGAGCTCACCGGTGTCCTTGGCGACCTCGGATGCGGCGGCGAAGTCGTGGATGAACGACCGGGTCTGACTGATCATGGCCGCGACGGCATGGTCGTCGCCGTCGGGACGACGGTGCCCGGCCACGACCATGCGCGGCGCGAGGTCCTCGATGACCTGGAGCGTGTCGAGCCAGTCCTTCCACTCGTCGGGGGTCGAGAGCGCGAGCATGGGAAAGACCTCGTTGTAGATCGAGTCCCCCGCGACGACGACGTCGATCGCCGGGACGTGGACGATGCTCGTGGGGTGGATGTCGGCCTGCTTGACCGGGATGACGTTGACCGGACAGCCGTCGACGTACAGGGTCGTGCCCTCCAGCGCTTCGGGCATCGGCCCGTGCGGCACGGCCGTGTCGCCGAACATCAGCTTCCACTGCGCCGCCTGGGCGTCCCAGGTGGTGCGCATCGACTCCAGGATGTGCGGCAGCGTGACCGCCTTCGCACCGGGGAAACGCTCCAGGAGCGGGCCGATGCCGAGGTAGTGGTCGGCGTGGTCGTGCGTGACGTAGATGGAGGTCAGGCGCTTGCCGGTCCGCTCGATGAGATCACCCAGCTCCTCCACCTCCGCCTTCAGGTGCAGGGCGTCGATCAGGACGATCTCGGTGGGGCCGCTGATCAGCGTCGCGGTCGTCGGCGAGAACGTGCCGGGCGGGACCTCGGCGCTCTCCCGGGCGGGGATCGTCGGCCAGTGGCCGACGAACACGGTCGCCCTCAGGGGTACGTCATGCGTAGCGGTCGAGTGCGGTGTGGAGTCCACGGGGAAACCCTCCGGTTGTGGAGTGAATGGGAAGTGGCGGGAGGAGGCGGGCGGGCATGCCGGGCTGTCAGGCGGCCTTGAGGGTGCCGCCGTCGATGACGTGGTCGGCGCCATGGATGTTGGCGGCGCGGTCGGACAGCAGGAAGGCGACCAGGTCCGCCACCTCCTCGGGTTCGGTGAGGCGCCCTGAGGCGACGCCGACCTGCGCGGGCAGAGAGGCGAGCAGGTCGCCGTGGCCGACCCCGTATGCGGCGGCGACCCTGCCGCCGTAGCCGTCCGGGTCGGTCCACAGCCGACTGGCCACAACGCCCGGGGAAACGGTGTTCACGCGGACACCGCGCGGCGCCAGCTCCTCGCTGAGCCGCTTCCCGAACTGGGTCAGTGCCGCCTTGGCCTCCGCGTAGCCGACCGGCGTGCCGGTGTGCACGCGTGCGTTGATCGAGGAGATGTTCACGATCGCGCCCCGGCGTTCCAGAATGCTCGGCAGCGCCGCCTTGGTGGTCCACACCGCGCTGAACAGGTTGAGATCGAATATCCGCTGCCACTGCTCGTCGCCGACGTCGAGGACTGTGCCGACGGCCATGCCGTCCGCGTCACCCGCGCCGACGTTGTTGACGAGGAAGTCGATCCCGCCGACCGCGGCGCGCGCCTGATCGGCGATCGACGTCGCCCCGTCGCGGGTGCTGAGGTCGACGGAGACGGCCGCGGCGGCGACCTCCTCCAGTTCGGAGGTGACGGTCCGGGCGGCACCCACCACCCGGACGCCCTCCGCGGCCAGGGTCAAGCGATCGCGAGGCCGATGCCGCGACTCGCACCGGTGACCAGAGCGGTCTTTCCGCTGATACCAAGGTCCATGATCTCCCTCTCGGAGAATTGCAGATTCTTGAACTGGGGGTCAAAAACTCGGGCACAAAAAAGGGCTGCCACCCGAAGCGTCGTTTCTCAGAGGCCTGTCAGGGCCGTGTCGATGATCCGATGGAGCGCCGGCCGGTCGAATGTCTTGGCCATGACCCGCAGCCCGGCGAGGGTGTTCTGGAGGAACAGCGCCTGCGTTCTGGCATCGACGCCCCGGTCGACGTCACCGTCCCCTTGCCCTTGCGCAATGCGCGCGGCGAGGAGTTCGATCAGCCCCTCCTCCATGCGGAGCACCGCGCGGGTGGCCTCCGTGTCACGTCCACCGAGCTCCCCGACCGTGTTCTGGGCCAGACATCCACGCCGGACCGGGCCGTCCAGGTCCGCGTCCATCAGCAGCACGAAGTAGGCGCGGATGCGCTCCTTGGCGGTGCCCGGCCGTGACAGGAACTCCTCGGCCTGCTCGGAACGCGTCCGGCCGTAGAGGTCCAACACCTTGCCGAACAGCTGACGCTTGGAACCGAACGAGTGGTACAGGCTGCCCTTGGCCACTCCGGTCGCCTCGGCGAGGTCGGCGGGGGAGGTGTCGGTGTAGCCCTTGGTCCAGAAGGTCTCCATCGCCCGCGCGATCACCACGTCCGGTTCGAAGCTCTTCGGTCTGCCCATGTCGCTACCGTAGCCAGTATTTGACCTGCAGGTCAAATACTGGCTACGAGTCGACGCCGAACCGCGGCTCGCGCGCTTGCCCGAATAAGCCTCGTCCAGCTTCTTGTCCAGCTTCCCCGCGTACCCCGGCCCGGTGCGCCCTACCTGTCACCCGTTAACCCCCGTGTAGTGCCCCAGACTCCACCGCCACAGCAGCCTCGCGCCCAGGAACGCCACCAGCCCCAGCAACGGCGACGCCGCCGCCAGCCAGTACGGGACGCCCGTGTCGTGGCCGGTCAGGACCGCTGCCGGGAAGTACGCGACGAAGGCCAGGGGCAGGCCGAAGGTGAGGAAGCCGCCTACCGCCCTCGGCAGCACGTTCAGGGGATAGCTCCCGAAGGTGCCGAGCAGCTCCTCCAGCCAGCGTCCCCAGTAGTCGGCGGCCGGAAAGCGCAGCGAGGCGCAGGCGACCACCGTGAACAGGGCCGCCTCCAGGAGCATCCCGCCGAGGACGCAGACCACGAGGTACGTGATGCGGCCCGCCGTCCAGTCCAGGTCGCTGCGCGAGAGCGCGCCCGCCATCAGTCCGATCGCCACCGTCAGGTCGCCGATGGCGTTGGTGGGGAAGTAGGACAGCTGGACCTGGCGGAACACCGGCATCGGGCGGACCAGATAGGTGTCGATCGCCCCCTCCTGGATGATCCGGCCGATGCCGTGCAGTCGCCCGAGGAACAGCACGAAGACGCCGTGCGCCAGCATCCGGGTCGCCGGGATCAGCAGCACCTCCGAGCTGTCCCAGCCGCCCATCCCGGTGAACCGGGTCAGCAGCACCGTCGCGAACACGATCACCGACACCTGCCAGATGGCACCGATCGCGATCATCAGCAAAAACTCGGAGCGGTACTCGAGCTGGGCACGGAAGTTGAGGCGCGTGATGCGCCATGCGATACGTACGGCGTTCACGGTCTCAGCCTCCCTGGGCGACGACTCGGAGGGCGGCCCGCCGCCACAGGAACCGGGTGAACAGGGCCAGTACGAGGACCCAGCCGGCCTGCACGGAGAGCTGGAAGGCCGCGTCCGAGGGCGGGATGCGGCCCACGTACAGCGACAGCGGCACACTCAGCGTGGCCTGGAAGGGCAGCAGGGCGCTGAGCGTGATGAACCAGTCCGGGAAGAACCACAGCGGTGCGTACACCCCGGACAGCAGGTTCTGCGCGAAGATCAGGATGAGCATCGCGGCGCCGTTGCGCAGCGTCCAGAAGCACAGCTGGTCGATGACGAGCATGACGTAGTAGAGGACCAGCTGGCCGAGTAGGAGGCTGAGTGCGAACACCCCTGCCACGGCGGCAGATTCGGGCGGCTCGACCACTCCGGCGGCCAGACAGAGCACGAACCCGGCGAATGCCCAGGCGAAGCCGTACACCTGCTCGCCCAGGGCCCGCAGCGCGTAGTAGCGCTGGGGTGGCAGCGGGCGCAGGTACCAGTACACGATCGTGCCGAAGTGCATGTGCTGGAGTACGGTGTCGCGGCCCGCGTACTGGTCCAACTCCCGCAGCCGGGAGGCGAGTACGGCCATGACGGCGTACGTCACCGCCTGCTCGCGGTTGAGGCCGGCCGTCGTACCGGTCTGCTGGTAGAGGCCGTTCCACAGGGAGGCGACCAGGACCACCTGGACGGTCAGCCGGATCAGGGCCGCGGTCATTCTGGGCGGGGCGTTCAGCTCACCGAGGGGGGTGACCCGGGCGGCCCGCCAGGCGTGCAGGACAGCCATGTCAGCCGCCCCCGCCCGGTTCAAGTGCCTCGGCCTGGACGTATGCGGCGCGCATCACGTCCTCGAGGTCGGCCTCGTCGAGGGCGATGTCCGTCACCTCGTACCGCTCGATGACCTGCTTGAGCGCCTGGTGAACGGTCGGGGCGGCCGGGCCCTCGGGGCCGAAGACCACCTGTGGACCCTCGCGGCGCAGGAGAGCGATGCCGGGGAGCGCCGCCACCTCCGCGTGCGGGTCGGCCAGCGTGGCTCTGACCTGCCACGTCGAGCCGAACTTCTTCTTGATCTCGTCCAGCGTGCCGTCCAGCACGAGCCAGCCGTGGTTGACGAGGACGACCCGCTCCGCGAGCCGCTCGACCTCCGTCATGTCGTGCGTGGTGAGGAGGACCGTCCGGCCGCGTTCCTCCACCTGGTGGCGCAGGAACTCCCGCACCTGTTCCTTCACGACCACGTCCATACCGATGGTGGGTTCGTCGAGGAACACCACCGGCGGATCGTGCAGCAGCGCCGCCGCGAGGTCGCAGCGCACCCGCTGGCCCAGCGACAGATGCCGTACGCGGGTGTCCCAGAACGTGGACAGCGCCAGCAGCTCGTCGAACTCCCGCAGGCGTACGGCGTGTTCGTCCTTCGGTATCTCGTAGATGTCCCGCAGGATCGAGAACGACTCGCGCACTGGCAGGTCCCACCAGAGCTGGGTGCGCTGGCCGAACACCGCCCCGATGTTGCGGGCGTTGCGCTCCCGCTCCAGGTATGGCACCACGCCCGCGACGCGTGCCTCGCCGGAGGTGGGGGTGAGGATGCCGGTGAGCATCTTGATGGTCGTCGACTTGCCGGCGCCGTTCGGCCCGAGCAGCGCGAGGAGTTCACCCGGCGCGACGTCGAAGGTGATGTCGGAGACGGCCTCCTTGGCGACCCGCTCCGGCTGGACGAGGGAGCGCAGCGCCCCGGTGAAACCGGGACGCCGCACTGTGGTGTGGAAGGTCCGGGACAGGCCCCGGACCTCTATGTTGCCGCTCAACGTTCCCCCGATAGAGGCGAGGTGAGGAAGTGCTACTCGTTTGCTGTGAACACGAAAGTGAATGTCGCCGGCGCCACCCGCAGCAGGTATTGAGGCAGCGCGCCCGGCCCGCAGGACTGTGAGCCGATGCCCTGCTGACCATGGTCGAGGTTGACCCAGACGGTGTCCGTGGGTGTCAGGTCGGTGCGGTGGTCGGCCGCGTCGAGCTGTTCGCTCGTCCAACGGCGGGCCGTGAACCAGAACTCCGGGTCGCCGTCGACCCGCAGTCCGCCGATCTCCGCCCAACGCACGTCGGCACGGGCGCCGTTCTCCTGCGGGCGGACGTAGGGCGTCTGGAGGTCGTCGACCGTCGACTCCCAACGGCCCAGCATGGAGGCCGACTTGGTGTCGGGGTAGCCCTCACCGGGGCCGCCGCCGAACCAGGTGACCCGGTCCGCCTCCGACAGCCCCAGCCGGATGCCGAGCCTCGGCAGCGGCAGCGTCCACTCGCCCTCCGGGACGACGGACACGGTCAGTTGCAGCCGGTCGCCGTCGGACGTCCAGCGGTACTCCGTGTTCAGGGCCACCTCGGCGGCGGCGGGCGCCACCCGGGTCCGTACCGTCAGCGAGTCCTCGCCCGACTCGACGGAGTCCAGGCGGTGTTGCATACGGTGCAGGCCCAACTTCCGCCAGAGTGTGCCGTAACGGATGTCGGGCTGCCATTCAGCGCCCTCGTCGTTGTCGGTGGGCGCACGCCACACGTCCAGCTTGAGGTCGATGACGTCGATCCCGTTGATCGACTCCAGCGCGCCGCTGGACGGGTTGAAGACGGCCGGACCGAGCATGATGCCCTTCCGCTCGTCGCGGGCGTGGCGCTCGCTCCCGGTGGTGACCTTCACAATCGTGGCATCGGCGGGACGCTCACTCGCGGCGACGGTCACCAAGGTGCGGGCCTGGACGGGAAGTTGGCCCCACGCCACCGGATGCCCCTTCGGCCCCCACGTGGTGTCCTCGGCGAGCGTCGCCCGCACTGTCCAGCACGTCTCGGCGCCCTGGCCGTCGGACGGTGGCTGCGGCAGCTTCACGTCCGCCGACTCGCCGGGGGCGAGGGCGGGCACCGCCAGGGTGCCGGACTCGACCGCCGTGCCGTCGACGTCGTACGACCACTCGAAGGTGAGCGCGGACAGGTCGGCGAAGTCGTACGCGTTCGTCACGCGTACGGTGCCGTCCGTGCCGTCGCCCTCGATGCGGACCGGCTCGATGACCTTCTTGTACTCGAGGAGCCCCGGTGACGGCGTCCGGTCGGGGAAGACCAGCCCGTCGCAGACGAAGTTGCCGTCGTGCAGTTCCTCGCCGAAGTCGCCGCCGTACGCGTAGCCGAACCGCTCGTCCTTGACGCCGTGGTCGATCCACTCCCAGATGAAGCCGCCCTGGGTGCGGTCGTGGGCCTCGAAGATCCGCTGGTAGTCGGCGATGCCGCCGGGGCCGTTGCCCATGGCGTGGCCGAACTCGCAGAGAATGAAGGGAAGTTGGCGGCGCCTGTGGGTGCCGCCGTCCAGGTGCCGGCCGATGCGCTCGGTCTCCGCGTGGTCGGCGTACATGCGGGAGTACATGTCCGTGTCGCGGCAGTCCCAGTCGCCCTCGTAGTGCACGAGCCGTGAGCTGTCGCGGCCGTGGATCCACTCGGCCATGGCGGTCAGTCCGCGCCCGGTGCCGGCCTCGTTGCCCAGCGACCAGATGACGACCGACGGGTGGTTCTTGTCCCGCTCGACCATCCGGGACGCGCGGTCCAGGAGGGCCGGGGTCCAGCGGTCGTCGTCGACGGGGTTGTCACGCCAGCCCTGCTCGGTGAAGCCGTGGGTCTCCAGGTCGCACTCGTCGATGACCCACAGGCCGTACTCGTCGCACAGGTCGAGGAAGGCGGGGTGCGGCGGGTAGTGCGAGGTGCGGACGGCGTTGACGTTGTGCCGCTTCATCAGCAGCACGTCCGCCCGCATGGTCTCCAGGTCGAGGGAGCGGCCCTTCTCGGGGTGCCACTCGTGCCGGTTGACGCCCTTGAACAGGACCGCCTTCCCGTTGACCTTGATGAGCCCGTCCGCCAGCTCGACGGTCCGGAAGCCGATGCGCAACGGCACCCGCTCACCCGCCGTGACCAGCTCACCGTCGTAGAGGCGGGGCGTCTCCGCGGTCCACGGCTCGACCGCGACCGTCACCGGCTCGCCCGTCCTGACATCGATGTCCAACTCGGGGACGGTGACCCGCCCGTCGACGTCGGACTCGACGCGGAGCGTGCCCTCACGGCTCGTGTGGTCGTACGAGGAGTGCACGAAGAAGTCGAGGACGCTGCCCGCCGGACGGTGCAGCAGCGTCACGTCGCGGAAGATGCCGGGCAGCCACCACTGGTCCTGGTCCTCGAGGTACGAGCCCGCCGACCACTGGTGGACCCGGACCGCGAGGACGTTGCCGCCGGGCTTCAGCAGGTGCCCGACCGCGAACTCGTGGGCCAGCCTGGAGCCCTTGAACTCGCCGATGTCCGTGCCGTTCAGCCACACCCGGGCACACGACTCGACCCCGTCGAAGCGCAGCACCGACCCGCCGTCCGACAGCTCGGGCCAGTCGGACGGCAGGTCGAAGACATGCAGGTGGTCGCCGGTCGGGTTCTCGGTCGGCACCCGTGGCGGGTCCACCGGGAAGGGGTAGAGGACGTTGGTGTAGATGGGCGCGCCGAAGGCGCCGTCGCCCTGGAGAACCCAGTGCCCGGGGACCGTCACCTCGGCCCAGTCCCCGGCGTCGAAGCCCGGCTCGGCGAACGAGTCGTCCGCGCCGTCGGCGGTCGGCGACAGCCGGAAACGCCAGCTGCCGTTCAGGGACAGCGACCCGGCGTCCGAGGACGCGTACCAGGCGCGGGGCGGAAGGGCCCCGCTGCCGGGTGAGACGTCCTCGACGTAGTCGGTCGCCGTCGCCGTGGATGCTGCCGTGGTGCGGAAGGACATCGGTCTCCTAGTTCAGCCCGTGGTTCAGCCCGATAGGCGGCTCAGCCCTTGATGCCGGTCTGGGCGATCCCCTGCACCAGCCAGCGCTGGAGGAAGAGGAACACGAACACCAGGGGCAGGATGGAAAATGCGGTGGCCATGAAGATCATATGGAAGACGACGGTCTGGTTGGTCATGTAGTTGGAGAGCGCGACCTGAACGGTCCACGCGTCCGGACTCTGACCGATGACCAGCGGCCACAGGAAGGAGTTCCACCCGTTGATGAAGGTGATGGTCGCCATCGCCGCGAAGAAGTTCAGCGAGTTGGGCACCACGATGCGCCAGTACGCACCCCAGTAGCCCAGTCCGTCCACGCGAGCCGCCTCCTCCAGTTCCTTGGGGAACCCCAGGAAATACTGCCGGAACAGGAAGCAGGTGAAACCACTGAACAGGCCCGGGATGATCAGACCCCGGTAGGTGTCCACCCAGCCGAGCGACGAGACCAGCACGAAGCTGGGTACGAAGGTCACCGCGGTCGGGACCATCAGGGTCCCCAGGACGGCGTAGAACACCTTGTTGGCGTGCTTGTACGGGATACGGGCCAGGCCGTATCCGGCGAGCGAGCACACCAGCAGGACCCCGACGGTGTGCAGGGTGGCGACGATCGCCGAGTTCCACAGGGACTGGGCGAAGGGCACCGTCCCGTCGTTGAACAGTTCGCTGATGTTGCCCCACTGGATGTCCGTGGGGAAGAACTTCCAGTTCTCTCCGGTGATCTCGAGGTCCGTGGAGAGGGCGTTGCGGACCAGCAGATAGAACGGGATCAGGAAGAAGAAGGCGGCCATACCGGTGGCGATGTAGAGCCCGGTGGAGCTCATCACACCGCCGCCACGCCTGACGCGGCGCGGCTTTTTCGACTGCGGCGCCGGGTCCCGTACCTCGGGCACCTCGGGCATCGTGGTGGTCACTTGGACTCGTCCCCCCTTCCGAAGCCCATGAACTTGCCCTGGAGCAGGGTCACGGCGCAGATCAAGACGGTCAGGATGACCGCTCCGGCGCTGCCGGAACCGTAGTCCTGGCTCTCGCCCAGGGCCTTGTAGTACAGCTCGACCAGGGGCGGCCGGCCCCAGGTGGTCTTCGACAGGAGGTTGAAGAACTCGTCGAAGGCCTGGTAGGCGGCGATCAGGAGCAGCAGGATCACCGCGGTGGAGGTGGCGCGCAGCTGGGGCAGGGTGATGTACCGGAAGGTCTGCCAGCCCGGCTTGGCGCCGTCGATGGCGGCGGCCTCGTACAGCTCGCCCGGGATGTTCTGCAGCGCCGCGATGAAAAGGATCATGTAGAAGCCGGACTGCAGCCACAGACGCGCGCTGACGATGACCACCCAGTACCAGGGCGGGTTCGGGTCGGCCAGCCAGGCGATGTTCTCGATCCCGAACCAGCCGAGGACCGTGTTCATCAGGCCGAAGCGGACGCCGCTGAAGATGGACATCTTCCAGATCAGCGACGCGGCCACATAGCTGCACGCGGTCGGCAGGAAGAAGACCGACCGGAAGAACGCACGCATGAACCGCAGCCGGTTCACCAGCAGGGCGAGGCCCAGCGAGAGCGCCCAGGTGGTGGGCACGATGAACGCGGCGAAGGCGGTGAAGGTGCCGAGCGAGCCGACGAAGTCGTCGTTCGTCAGCATGTACGTGTAGTTGTCGAAGCCGACGAACTTGTCGGGCGTGACGGTGAAGCGGGCCTCGAAGAAGCTGAGCCAGAGACTCCAGAGGATCGGCGCGTAGACGAAGATCGCCAGGCCGATGAGGAACGGCCCGGTGAAGAGCCAGAAGTTGACAGTGGGGCTGCCCCGCAGGGCCCGCCGCGGCTTGGCCGGTGAGGCCGTGGCCGCGGCGGGGCGCGCGACATCGCGCGTCTTCGTCGTCGACATGTCCTGATCCGTCCCGCGGCCTATCCGAACAGCTTCTTGAGCTCGCGGTTGACGGCCTCGTCGGCCTTGTCGAGGGCGGCCTCCGGGTCCATGTCCTTGCGGACGGCGTTGGCGAAGACGTCCTCGAGCGCGGTGCGCATGGCCTGTGTCCAGGCGATGTTGTCGAAGTGCCCGAACTCGTTGAAGAGCCGGACGCCCTCAGCGGCGTTGCCCGACTTGAGCTTGGTGGCCGTCGCCGCGAGCGAGGTGCGCGGCGGGATGTGGAAGCCGTAGGAGGTGGCCCAGTCCTCCTGGTACTCCTTCTGGTCGATCCACAGCCACTTGACGTATTCCTTGGCGGCCTCGACGTTCTCGGACTTGGCGTTGACGAACATCGACCAGCCGCCGTTGTAGACCGACTCCTTGCCGGAGTCGATGGTCTTCGGGAAGGGGAAGACGCCCCAGTCGTCGCCGAGCGCCGCCTGGATCCCGGGCATCGCCCACATGCCGCAGAACTGGATGGCACACAGGCCCTGGTTGAGCGAGGACGGGTCCCAGGACTCGGTCGGCGCGCCGAGGAGAAGGTTGCCGCTGGTGAACAGCTTGCGCATCTTCTTGATGCCCTCGATGACGCCGGGGGTGTGGTAGGCGATCTCGTTCTTCTCGTTGAGGTGGTCCGCGTTGGCCGACCAGATCATCGTGTCGATGACGTTGTGCAGGTCGTTGCCCATGTACAGGCCCTTGACCTTGTTGGTGGTGAGCTTCTCGGCGGCCTCGGCCAACTCGTCGAGCGTGGTGGGCACCTCGACCTTGGCCGCCTCCAGCATCGACTTGCGGTAGAAGAAGAACTGCGGGTCGTCGATCATGCGGACGCCGTAGACCTTGCCGTCCACCGTGTGCGACTTGATGTCGGCCGGGTTGAAGTCGTCCTTGACCGGGTTGACGATGTCGCTCAGGTCCGCCACCTGACCGCTCGTCACCATCTGGAGCTGCGGGTGGAACTCGAACACGTCGGGCGCGTTCTTGGTGAGCAGCGTCGCGAAGAGCTTGCTCTCGAAGTCGGCGCTGGTGATCCACTGCGTGGTCACGTTGGCCTTGTCGTAGGCCTTCGCGTACTTCTTGATGGCCTGCTCGGTGCCCGCCTCGCCGTACGCGTGGAAGTACTGCGTGAGGTTCGTGCCCGAACTGCTCCCGCCGGAGCGGCCGTTGTTGCCGCCGCAGGCGGTCAGCGCGCCCGCGGCGGACAGGCCCGCTGCGGCGCGGAGGATGGTTCGGCGGTCCCAGTTGCTGCTCATGGCCGACATGTGACGTCCTTGTCTCTGGTGCGGCTGCGGGCCACGGGCGAAGCGCCGAGTGGCTGAAACAGGAGGTGCGGAGCGGGACGTTAACCTTCGGCTAAGGCTTCGGCAAGGGGTTGGACGAAGCCCGTTCGAAACGTTGCGGACTGTTCGGTATTTCGGACGCAGAAAAGGCGCGGACCGCTCAACAGCGGTCCGCGCGGGCGCGGTTGACCATTGGACCAGACCTATTTCAGCGGCATCGCGCCGGTCCGCCGGGCGGTCGACGACCGCTGGGTGACCGAGGACAGAGCGCCCTCGAGAGCGAACGTCGCCGCCCCCAGGCACGCCGGATCGGTGGGGATGGGGGAGAGGACGATCTCGGTGGCGGCGAACGGCCTGCTGAGCGCGTGCCGGCCGACGGCCTCGCGCACCTCGCGCAGCAGCGGTTCGCCGAGCGTGCGGGCGACCCAGCTGCTGAGCACGACCACCTCGGGGTTGAGGACGTTGACCAGGTTCGCGATGCCCGCGCCGATGTAACGAGCCGTCTCCCGGACGACCTCGACGGCCACGGGATCGCCCGCGTCCACCCCACGGGCCAGCGCGTCTATGGTCGCGGTCTGGTCCTCGGGGTGCAACAGCGGGCTGTCCGGGGCGAGTTCGCGCAGATTCAGCATGATGCCGGGTGCGCCGACATAGGCCTCCACGCAGCCGTGGTTGCCGCAGCGGCACAACCGCCCGTCCAGTACGAGCGTGGTGTGCCCCCACTCGCCGGCGCTGTTGCTCACCCCCCGGTACAGCCCGCCCTGGAGCGCGAGCCCCGCGCCGACCCCCGTACCGAGGTTGACCACCACCACGTCCCCGCGCCCGCGCGCCGCCCCGAACCACATCTCGGCGACCGCGCCGGCGCGCAGCGGATTGTCCAGGTAGAGCGGGTAGGCGATGACCTCGGACAGCAGGTCGAGGAGGGGCACGTCGTGCCAGTCCCAGTTGGGCGCGTACTCCGAGATGCCGGTGTCCCGGTCCACCTGCCCCGGCACGCTCACCCCGACGCCCAGCACTCGCGCGCCCTCGATGCCGGCCTGCGCGACGACGGAGCCCACGGCGGCGGCCACATGGCTGACCACCTGCTCGGGCAGGCTCTCGCCGGGGCGCAAGTCCTCGTCGGCGCGGGCCAGCACGTTCAGCGCGAGATCGAACAGCTCGACATGGACGTACGTCTCCGCGATGTCGACGCCGATCAGCGCGCCCCCCGACGCGTTGACGGCCACGAGGCCCCGGGGACGGCCGCCCGCCGAGTCCTCGAACCCGACCTCCGTGATCATCCGCAGCTCGAGCAGCTCGCCGACGAGCGTGGCGACCGTGGCCAGGCTCAGCCCGCTCGCGGCGGCCAGCTCCTGCCGGGATGTGGGCGAATGGGCGATGATCTGGCGAAGCACCTCATAGCGGTTCGCGGTGCGGATGTCACGTGACGTGCGCTTCACCACCGGGCTTGCCCCCTCGCCGAGCAGATCCCGTGCGGACCTGAATGCGGACAGACCGGAGCACGACGGCACCGGCGCGGCGCAAGGCTATGGGAGCGGGGGAGGTTCGACAAGGGGTTAGGAAAGGGGCTGAAGAAAGTTCCCTCGCACGTGGTACCGCCCCTGGCCCGAGGTCAGCCGCCGAGCACCTCCTGGACGAACGCGTTCGTGAACTTCGCCGAGGGGTCCAGGAACGCCGCCAGCGCCCCGAAGTCCGCCAGCCGCGGATAGCGTCCCCGCACCACCTCCGCCGGTACCGAGAACACCTTCCCCCAGTGCGGACGCGCCCCGTACGGGTTCAGCGCCGACTCGACCCGCCGCACCACCGGCAGCACCGCCTCGGTGTCCGCCACCCAGGTGAAGTGGAACGCCACGCTGTCCCGCCCGTACGCCGGGCTCAGCCACTGCGTGTCGGCGGCGATCGTCCGCACCTCGCACACCTGCAGCACCGGCGCGACGACGTCCCGGATCGCGTCGAGCGAGCGCAGCGCGTCGAGCGCGTACGGGCGCGGCAGCAGGTACTCCGACTGGAGCTCCTCGCCGCTGCTCGGCGTGAACTCCGCCCGGAAGTGCGGGAGCCGCTCGTGCCAGGGCCCCGGCACCCCGAACTGCTCGGTGCAGTTCACGGCCGGCATCCCCGGCACCGGGTGCATCGCCTCGGTGGCGGGCACGGCCCACGGGAAGTCCACCGGCGCCTGGTCGGTCCGCCGCTTCAGCCACACCTGCCGGAAGCCCGGCGCCCGCCAGTCGGTGAACAGGCTCACGCTGTACGCGGCCCCGGCCACCGCCTCGAAGTCCAGCCCGTCCAGGGGCAGCTCGGTGAACACGTACTGCTCGACCTCGAAGTCCGCCTCCAGGTCGAGGGTGAGGGCCGTGACGACGCCCAGGGCGCCGAGCGCGGTGACCGCGCCCTCGAACCGCTCCTCGCCCCGGGCGATCGTCACCGTCGAGCCGTCCCCGGTGACCAGCTCGACCTCGCGCACCGCGGTGGCGAGCGAACCGTTGCCGACCCCCGAACCGTGCGTACCGGTCGCCACCGACCCCGCCACCGAGATGTGCGGCAGGGACGCCATGTTGTGCAGCGCGAGTCCGCGCCCGTGGACGGCCCTGGCCAGCTCCGCGTACCGGACCCCGCCGCCGACCCGGACCGTACGGGCCGCCGTGTCCACGTCGATCTCCTGGGGCAGGCCGGCCAGCGAGAGCAGGACACCGCCGGCGCCCGGCTCGGCGATCTCGTTGAACGAGTGCCCGCTGCCCAGCACCCGCACCCGCTCGCTGTCCGCCACGAGCGCCCGCAGGGCGTCCAGGGAACGCGGTCGGTGCAGTTCCTCGGGCGTGTAGATGATGTTGCCCGCCCAGTTGGTCAGCGTCTCGGCCATGGGTTTTGTCCCTCCGCTCAGGTGCGACGACCCTCTCACGCGGCGCCGAAGGACATGCCCGAGGGGCCCCGCGGCCCCACGCGCGCAGGCGGGGGCATACCGTGAGGAGTCGAACGCCGGGACACCGCCGGAGCTGGAGGAGACACGGGATGGGCAGCCGCACCGCGCTGGTCGAGGATCTGATGGAGCGCTTTCCCCATGTACCGAGGGAAGCCGTCTTCAAGGAAGACCTGCTCAGGGGTGGTGTGGCCTTCGACGCGTCCGCGCTCAGCGACAACGAGAGCGGTGACGTCAAGCCGAAGTCGTACTTCATCTTCTCCTTCGACCACGGCACCCTGCCCGAGCTGGGCGAGGCCGCGCTGCGCCGCCCGCCGGAGGAGATCATCCTCACCGGCGGGCCCTACGACCTGCGCCGGACCGTCGTGTCGGTGCGGGTGAACCCCGCCTCGCCCTACCGGGTGGCCGCCGACGAACACGGCGTCCTCGGCCTCTACCTGGACGGGAAGCGGATCTCCGACGTCGGGGTGCCGCCCATGCCGGAGTACTACCGCCACACCCTCTCCAACGGGAAGTCCGTCATGGAGGTCGCCCCGACCATCCAGTGGGGCTATCTGATCTATCTGACCGTCTTCCGGGTCTGCCAGTACTTCGGCGCCAAGGAGGAGTGCCAGTACTGCGACATCAACCACAACTGGCGCCAGCACAAGGCGGCCGGGCGGCCCTACACGGGCGTCAAGGACGTCGACGAGGTCCTCGAGGCGCTGGAGATCATCAACCGGTACGACACCGGCAAGGCATCCACCGCCTACACGCTCACCGGCGGCGCGATCACCTCGAAGCTCCAGGGCCGCGACGAGGCCGACTTCTACGGCATGTACGCGAAGGCGATCGAGGAGCACTTCCCGGGACGCTGGATCGGCAAGGTCGTCGCGCAGGCGCTGCCCAAGGACGACGTGCAGCGCTTCAAGGACTACGGCGTGCAGATCTACCACCCCAACTACGAGGTGTGGGACCGCAAGCTCTTCGAGCTGTACTGCCCCGGCAAGGAGCGCTACGTGGGCCGCGACGAGTGGCACAAGCGCATCCTGGACTCGGCGGAGGTCTTCGGCGCGCGCAACGTCATCCCCAACTTCGTGGCCGGTGTGGAGATGGCCGAGCCGTCCGGGTTCACGACGGTCGACGAGGCGATCGCGTCCACCACCGAGGGCCTGCGCTTCTTCATGTCGCACGGCATCACGCCCCGCTTCACCACCTGGTGCCCCGAGCCCACCACCCCGCTCGGCAAGGCCAACCCGCAGGGCGCGCCGCTGGAGTACCACATCCGTCTGCTGGAGGCCTACCGCGCCACGATGGACGACTTCGGCCTCGACTCGCCCCCCGGCTACGGCGAACCCGGCCCCGGCCGCGCGGTGTTCTCCGTCAGCTCCTTCATGGACAGCCTGCCGGCCCGGGATCCGGTGTCCCGGGCCTGAACGGAGCGCCGCCGCGAAGCGTATGGGGGACGGGGACAAACACGTCGTTCCGCTCACTTCGCGACCCCCGCACGGCGAGCCGCGTTGACATGTGTGGACATGTGAATACGTCGCTTGTCAGTTGTGCGGGAAACGTGAAAAGCTCGGGGCTCCGTTCTGGAAAACGTTCCCCTCAACTCCCTTGATTCTGAGGGCAGTTGACGTTTTACCCTGACCTTGACGTTGGCGTGTGCAAGCCGTTGATGCTGGAGTCCCCCCAAATGCCAGATCTGCCGACCCCTCAGGACGCCGCCGAAGCAGCGCTGTTCTCCGAGTGCTGGGACGCGGTCCTCTCGTACGCCGACCTGTGCACGTCCGGCTCCTCCGCCGGCACGGAGCTGGCCGCCGAGGCGTTCACGCACGGTATCCACGCGGCCCGGGCCGCCGACTTCGGCGCCCGCAACACCGGGCGCCGCATACCCAGGCTGCCCTGGATACCCCTGCTGCTGGCGGCGGTTCGCAGTACCGCCGCGTCCTGGGAGGAAACCGGGCACGGCAACCATCTCGACCCCGACCTGAGGCTCTGGCTCAACTCCGAAAAGGCCGCCCGGTACGTGGGCCCGCCGCTGCGCCGCCCGCTCGCGCTGCGCGCCCTGCGCGACATGCAGGAACCGGACGCCGCCCTGCTCTGGCTGGCCGAGGTGGAGGCACTGCCGCTGCCCGTCGTGGCCCGCCGGCTCGGCCTCGACCCGCACACCGCCGCCGACGAACTCGTCCAGGTGCGCGGCCTGTTCAGGGACCGGTGCCAGCGCAACCTCCTCGACATCCCGATGAGCTCCGAGTGCCGCAGCTTCGCCCGGCTGCTCGACGCCGTCACCCGCTCGCAGGGTGCCGAGATCCCCGAGGACCTCTCCTGGCACCTCGCGACCTGCGTGGAGTGCGCCGAGGCCGCCGCCTGCCTGCGGCTCTACGGCGGCATCAGCGGCCTGCCCGCCGCGCTCGCCGGCGGTGTCATCGGCTGGGGCGGCCTCGCCTATCTGGAACGGCGCCGCCGCGCGGCCGAGGCCGGTCTGCTCGGCGGGCGCACCGAAGCGGGCATGAACACCGGACTCACCATCGGGGAGTTCCGCCCACGCATCGGCCGTACGGCGATCCTGGTCGCGGCCGTCATCGTCTCGGCGCTGACGCTCACGGTGTCGCTGATGCCCTTCGGCGGATCGGACGGCGACACCACCGCGCGGGGCGGCGCGAGCGACAACAAGCCCGTCGTGGACCCGGCGTCCGTACTGCCGTCCGGCCTGACCGTCCCCGTGGGCGCCACCCCGTCCGCGTCCCCCCTGCCGACGGACCAGGGCTCGAAGGAGGACTCGAAGCAGGACACCGGCTCGTCCCCGACAGCCACCGACAAGCCCGATCCGGAGCCCCAGGGCACCTCCTCGTCCACCGAGCCCCGTGAGAAACCGAAGCCGAGCCCCGCCAAGAGCGCCCCGGTGTCCTGTGACGTCGAGTTCGACCTCGTCAACGAGTGGCCCGACGGTTTCCAGGCCACCATCAGCGTCACCTCCACGAAGGCCCTCGACGGCTGGAGCATCGCCTGGAGCTTCCACAACGGCCAGCGGGTCAGCCAGATGTGGGACGCGAACTTCAGGCAGGACGGCGCCCGCGTCACGGCCACCGCCGCCGACTACAACAGGGCAGTCGCGGCGGGCGGCACGGTCTCCCTCGGCTTCCTCGCCAGCCGCGACGGCGACAACGAGCTCCCGTTCGACTTCACGGTGAACGGCAGCCCCTGCACGAGCACGACCTGACCCACCCGATGCCGGGTACGGGCCCGTCGCGAGCCCGGGGTCACCGGGCTCACGACGACCTGGGTGTCCTCCTCCGGGCGGCCTGTCCGGCGTTCATGTGCTGCTGGGTTTCTGACTCAGCTCGACCTGTTCCACTTTCCTTGCCAACAGTGCGCCGCCGACACCGCAGACGATCAGCAGCGTGAGCGCTGTACGCAGATCCGTGGCGCCCGCGACGACGCCGATGACCGGCGACGCCAGGAGGAAGCCGGGCCACTGTCCGAGGGTCACCGTGGAGACTCCCTCACCCGCGCTGACGTCCGGCTGTTTGCCCGCCAGGCGGATCACCGCCGGCATGACGCAGCCGATGCCGACACCCGCGACGACGAACCCGACGACGACCGTTGCCGTGGACGGCCAGAGGATCACCGTCGCGATCCCCAGCCCGGCGATCAGAAGCGACCACTGCAGGAAAGTCCGGACGGCGACGCGCCGCATGACGAGGTCGCCGACCAGGCGGACGACCAGGATGGCGACGGTGAAGGCCGTGTAGATGCCGGCGGCCACCGCGGCGTTCGCGCCGGCGCTGTCGGTGGCGTAGATGGCGGACCACTGGCCGACCGTCCCCTCGATGAAGGAAGCGACGAAGGCCAGGAGCGCGAGCAGCCGCAACTGGGGACCCCAGCGGTTGCGAAGCCGTTCTCTCAGCGGGGTGTGGGAAGCGTCCGCCTGCGGAGCGTCGTCCGGCAGCCAGTTGGCGGTCACCAGAAGGAGCAGCCCGAAGGTCGCCGTGCTGATGGCCAGTTGAACTCCCGGAGTCATTCCCAGGGCAGCCGAAGCGGAACCGTACAGGCCGCCGACGAGCACACTGCAGCTGTAGCAGGCGTGGAAGAACGGCACCATTTTCCGGCCGTAGGTCGTTTCGGCGGTCACGCCCTGGGTGTTGACCGCGGTGGCCAGCAGCGTCGCACCGAACCCCCAGATCACCAGCCCGGCGGCCAGCGCGAAGAATGCCGAGGCGCCGGCGAGCAGCGGCCCGCTGAGCAGCATCAGAAGTGCGCCTACCCGGGTGAGCCTGCGAATTCTCGTCCGGCCGATCAAAACCATGGTCACCGCGATGGCGACCAGATCTCCCACGGCCGACGACGCTCCGACCAGCCCCCAGGTCGCGTTGTCAGCGCCCACGTTGTGGCGAATATCCGGAATTCGAGAGGACCAAGCGGCATTGGTCAGACCCAGAGCCGCAAAGAGTAAGCAAATGGCGATACGTGCCCGTAACGCCTCCGATTCCGCCTCGTTTCCGCCCTTCCTCCTGGACAACCTGATCTCGGCGATTTCCAGCCACCTTCCTTGCGGCACGTGCTAAAGGAGTGCACTTACCCAAGAATTCTCTGGAGAACTCCAGGACATTTAGCCGAAAGGTCGGATCCCGTCTCGCGGAGCGAGGTCAGATCACCTCGGTCTCACTCCGGTCGGCCCGCTCCCAGAGGGTGTGGAAGCGGCCCTCGCGGTCGGTGCGCCGGTAGGTGTGGGCGCCGAAGTAGTCGCGCTGGCCCTGGGTGAGGGCGGCCGGCAGGCGCTCGGCGCGCAGGGTGTCGTAGTACGACAGGGCGGCGGAGAAGGCCGGGACCGGGACACCGTGCCGGGCGGCCGTGGCGACGACCTCACGCCACGGGACCTGCGCGTCGGCGATCTCGGCCGTGAACCCCTCCTCGGTGAGCAGGGTGACCCGGCAGGGATCGACGGCGTAGGCGGCGCGGATCCGGTCGAGGAAGGCGGCGCGGATGATGCAGCCACCGCGCCAGATCTTCGCTATCGCGCCGAGGTCGATGTCCCAGCCGTACTCCGCCGACGCGTCCAGAATCATCTTCCAGCCCTGGTCGTAGGCGATGAGCTTCGACGCGTACAGGGCGTGCTCGACCAGACAGGCGAACCGCTCCGCCTCGTACGCGGTGAGGTCCCAGCTGGTCCCGCCGGGCAGCCGCTGGTACGCGGCGCGCAGGGCCCGCTGGCCCGAGGCGGCACGGGCGAACGTGGCCTGCGCGATGGCGGTGACCGGCGAACCGAGCTCCAGGGCCGTACGTACGGTCCAGCGACCGGTGCCCTTCTGCCCGGCGGCGTCGGCCACCACGTCCACGAAGGGGCTGCCGGTGGCGGAATCGGTGTGGGCGAGCACCTCGGCGGTGATCTCCATCAGATAGGAGTCGAGACGCCCCTTGTTCCACTGCCGGAACACCTCGGCGATCCGCGCGGGCTCGTAACCGCCCACCTGCCGCAGCAGATGGTAGGCCTCGCCGATCAGCTGCATGTCGGCGTACTCGATGCCGTTGTGCACCATCTTCACGAAGTGCCCGGCGCCGTCCGTGCCGACGTGGGTGACACAGGGCTCGCCGTCCACTTTGGCGCTGATCGTCTCGAACATCGGCCCGAGCGCCGCGTACGCCCCCGCGGAGCCGCCGGGCATGATGCTCGGCCCGTTCAGGGCGCCTTCCTCACCGCCCGAGACGCCCACCCCCACGAAGTGGATACCGAGCCCGCGCAGCGCCTGTTCCCGGCGGCGGGTGTCGGCGAAGTGGGCGTTGCCACCGTCGATGATCATGTCGCCGGGCTCCAGCAGCGCCGCGAACTCGTCGATCACCGCGTCCGTGGCCGCCCCCGCCTGCACCATGATCATGAGCCGCCGGGGCCGCTCCAGGGCCGCCACGAACTGCTCGGCCGTCTCGGCGGCCACGAAGTCGCCCTCGTGCCCGAAGTCCTCGATCAGCGCCTTGGTCCTGGCGGGGGTCCGGTTGTGGAGGGCCACGGTGTAACCGTGCCGGGCGAAGTTCCGGGCCAGGTTCCGGCCCATCACCGCAAGGCCGGTGACGCCGATCTGCGCGGTCGCCATCATGGTGTGCTCCTTCGCTCGGGGCGGTCCCCACCGCCTCACCGATCAGTTACGGCTGACGGGGCCCCAGTTGTTCAGCCGAAACCGGGTGGTGTGCGGAGCCGGGCGTCACGAGCAGCCCTCACTGCTGACGGCGCGCCCGGCGCATCCCTCCCGCCGGGGACCCCTGTCAGTCGCGGGCCAGCCCGGGCAGGTGCTCGGCCAGGTGCATCGCGTGCAGCCGCGCGAACTCGTCGTGGGTGCACGGTCCGTATGCCGGATGCGGGGCATGCGCTCCTGTGTGCTCGGTGAACTGGGTTACTGCTTCGGCGAGTTGAGCGACGGCTGCGGCCGGCGGAAGGTCCCGGTCCAGCTGCGGGGCGCCGTCGATCACCGCGCCGAGGGAGTGGCGCATCCGGTCCCGGCCCAGAAAGGTCCGCTTCGCCAGCGCTCCCACGGTGGCGCGAAAGAGCGGCGGTTTCAGACGGGGGTATCCGGCGACCGAGTAGCGGACGGTCTGGGCACAGTGCTGGAGGGTCTGCGAGAGGTTCCAGACGCTGCCGGGGGCGAGCACGTCCGATTCGGGGCGGTCCTCGGCGACGTACTTCTGGGCGCGCTCGGCCAGTTCGGTGAGACGGGGGGTTGTCATGGCCTCATCGTGGCAGGTGCGGGGGGTGTCGTCACCTCGGCAAAGGAACGGTCGCCGGCGGCGAAAGTCGGTGGCACTCGGGTGCGTACCGCCCTACAGTGTGGAGCGCTTCACACGGCGGTTGCTGACCGCCGCCATCAGCTGAGTGAGAAACGGGAGGTGTGACCGATGGCTGTCTCTGTGACGGGCGTTGCCCCCAACCAGAAGTTCGTCCACCCCACCTCCATGACCTCCGGCTGAGCCTTCCTGTTTTCTTCGCACTGCGCGACGCTGCGTTGCGTCGCGCGGTACGTGGGCCGGGGCCACCCCCTGAAGGGTTCCCCTTGAATCTCTCGTCCGCTTCCGCTTCTCCTTCGGCTTCCTCCACTTCGTCGAGCTCTCTGGCCCCCTACGGCTGGGACGACGCATGGGCCGCCGAATTCGCCCCGTACGCATCCCAAGGGCTGCTCGTCGGCCGGGTGATCCGCGTCGACCGTGGCCAGTGCGACGTCGCCACCGCCGACGGGGTGCTGCGCGCCGACACCGCGTTCGTCACCCCGCACGATCCCCTGCGGGTCATCTGCACCGGCGACTGGGCCGTGATCGAACCGGCCGGTGATCCCCGGTACGTCCGTACGTACCTGCCGCGCCGCAGCGCGTTCGTGCGGTCGACCTCCTCCAAGCGCTCCGAGGGCCAGATCCTCGCCGCCAACGTCGACCACGCCATCGTCGCCGTGTCACTGGCCGTCGAACTCGACCTCGGCCGCGTCGAACGGTTCCTGGCGCTGGCCTGGGAATCGGGCGCGCAGCCCGTCGTGGTGCTCACCAAGGCCGACCTCGTACCGGACGCGACGACACTCTCGTACCTCGTCCAGGACGTGGAGGCCACCGCCCCCGGCGTGCCGGTGCTCACCGTCAGCTCCACCAACGGGGACGGCGTCGACGTCCTCGCGGCCGTCGTCTCGGACGGTACGGCCGTGCTGCTCGGGCAGTCCGGTGCGGGCAAGTCGACGCTCGCCAACGCACTGCTCGGCGTGGACGTCATGGAGGTCCAGGCCATCCGCGACGTCGACGGCAAGGGCCGGCACACCACGACCACCCGCAACCTGCTCGCCCTGCCCGGCGGGGGTGTCCTCATCGACACCCCGGGGCTGCGCGGTGTCGGCCTCTGGGACGCCGGTACCGGCGTCGGGCAGGTCTTCGCCGAGATCGAGGAACTGGCCGCCGACTGCCGCTTCCAGGACTGCGCCCACACGGCGGAGCCCGGGTGCGCGGTGCTGGAGGCGGCGGACTCGGGGACGCTGTCCCATCGGCGCCTCGACAGCTACCGCAAGCTGCTGAGGGAGAACCAGTACATCGTGGCCAAGACGGATGCGCGCCTGCGGGCGGAAATCCGGAAGGACTGGAAGAAGAAGGGGGCGGAGGGGAAGGCGGCGATGGAGGCGAAGCGGGGGCGACAGCGCTAGCACATCGGGGGCGGCCGCGGTCTCCCGCGCCGCCCCCGCTCCCGCCGGGGCTGTGCGCCCGCTCCCGCCGGGGCTGTGCGCCCGCTCCCGCCGGGGCTGTGCGCCCGCTCCCGCCGGGGCTGTGCGCCCGCTCCCGCCCCCTGGAGGGGCTGCGGTGGGTGTATGGGCGAACGTACGTGCGTGCCGCCATGGGTGTGACGGGCGCGTTGGGTCGGTCGATCGGCCGGGCAACCATGCGCACATGACCCGCGCGATCATGGTTCGGCACATCCTCGCGGCCCTCGTGACCGCCCTCGCGATCGTCCCGCCCGTGGCGAGAGCCGACTCGGGAAGTATCTCCGTACCGCCCCCGGCCCCCGGCCCGTCCCTCGGTCGGGAGACCCCCGTCCCCCGTGTCTGGACCGGTACCTGGGAGGCCGCCGCATCCGGAACCGTGCCGGCCAAACCCGACACCTCCATCCGCAACGTCCTGCACATCAGCGTCGGCGGCAGCGCGCTGCGTGTCCGCCTCAGCAACCGCCTCGGCACGAAGCCCCTGCGCCTCGGCGCCGTCACCGTCGCCCTTCAGGCGCTCGGCGAGCCGAAGAGCCCGGACGCCCAACCCGGCTCGATGCGTGCGGCCACCTTCGCGGGCGCCCGTACGGTGACGATCCCGGCGGGCCAGGACCGGGTCACCGACACCGTCGCGCTCGCCGTACCGGCCGGCGCCAACCTGCTCGTCACCGTCCACACTCCGGGCGACTCCGGCCCGATGACCTACCACCGTACGGCCAGGCAGACCAACTTCCTTGCCCCCGGCGGCAATTGGGCCGCCGTGGAGGGCGGCGACGCCTACACCAAGACCCTCGGCTCCTGGCACTACGTCACCGGCGTGGACGTCCTCGACGCACCCGCCGCCGGCAGTGTGGTCGCACTCGGCGACTCCCTCACCGACGGCGGCAACACCGCCTCCGACGTCAACCGCCGCTGGCCCGACCGCCTCGCCGACCGGCTCGCCGCCCTGCCCCCGAGCCGCCGCCTCGGCGTCCTCAACGCGGGTGTCTCCGGCAACCGCGTCCTCCTCGACGGCGTCGGCCCGAGCGCCCTCGCCCGCTTCGACGCCGACGTCCTCTCACGGACCCGGGTGCGCACGCTGATCGTGTTCGAGGGCATCAACGACATCAACGGCACCCCCGAGCAGACCGTCCCGAGCGCCTTCCAGCAGGCCTACAAGTCGCTCGTGACCCGTGCCCACGCCCACGGCATCCGCGTCATCGGCGCCACCATCACCCCGTACGGCGGCCATGCCCGGTGGAGCGAGGCCCATGAGTCCGTACGTCGGCAGGTGAACAGCGTCATTCGTGGCAGCGGTCTCTTCGACGCGGTCGTCGACTTCGACGCCGCCGTCCGCGACCCCGCGTTCCCGCACCGGATGCGCGGCGCCTACGACTCCGGCGACCATCTCCACTTCAACGCCGCCGGCATGCGGGTCATGGCCGACTCTGTCGACCTGGCCGACCTCAGGGGTTTGTAGCCGACCTCAGCGGTTTGTAAGGGCGTCAGCCCCAGAACGTGGCGCCCAGCCACGCTCCCATGATCAGCAGGCAGGTGAACAGTTCGACCAGAACGCTGGTGCCGCCCGCCCTCATCACCCTCCGTACGGCCGCGACCGCCTCGCGGTGCCGGCCCAGCCGTAGCCGCTCGTGGAGATAGACACCGCCCACGAACCCCGGGATCGCGCCCAGCACCGGCAGCAGAAAGAAGCCGAGCAGGGCGCCCGTCCCCGCGTACACCGCCATCCGGGGGGTCGCGCCACTCGCCCGCAGTCGGCGCGGGGGGAGTTGCCAGCGCACCACCTGGGACAGGAACAGGACGACGGTCGTGCCCACGAGCACCCACCACGAGACCGCCCGCGGATCCTTCAGCGCCCACCACGAGACCGCGGCCCACACGAGCCACGACCCCGGGACCCCGGGCAACAGAACTCCACACAGACCGAACAGCATCACCAGGCCGATCAGCAGGAGATCCCACACTCCCATCTGCCCAGCCTGCCGGAGAGCGAAGGAAGCCGCAGGTCAGGGAAGGAAGCCGGTGGGCTCAGGCCCGTCCGTCGCGGGTGATCCAGCCCCGCTCGTACGCGTGCCAGCCCAGTTGCAGCCGGGTCGTCACGCCCGTCAACTCCATCAGCCGCTTCACCCGGCGCTGTACGGTCCGCAGCCCCAGGTCCAGCTGTCTGGCCACGCTCGCGTCGGTCAGCCCGGCCAGGAGAAGGGACAGGATCTCCAGGTCCGCCGCGTCGGGCTGGTCCGGCGCACCGTCCGTGAAGTCGTCGTCCGCCATGCCTCCGGCGGCGCCGAGGCGCAGCGGTAGCGCGTCCCGCCACACCGAATCGAACAGGGCCGACAGCAGGTCGAGCAGCTCGCCGGCATGGACGACGAACGCCGCGGGCTCCGTCGTACGGGAGGCGAGGGGGACGACGGCGAGCGAGCGGTCCGCGATCACCAGCTCGGCCGGCACCCGGTCCACGACCCGGACCCGCTCGCCCCGGTTGAGCGCGGCGGTCAGGTCGGTGACGCCGGTGGGCAGATCAAGCACGGCGCGTTCGACGACCACGCGGCGGTCGAGCCCGGGGGCGGCGGAACGCTCCTCCGCCCGCTCCTCCCGGTCGGTCACGTCCACCGGCTTCCCGGCGACCAGCGCGCACACCTCGCTGCTCGCACCGAGCCGGAGCTGCGCCGACCGCCGGGCGACCGCCGCCGCGCCGGTCACCACCTCGACCAGGTCGGGTACGGCGGGTTCGGCGGACCGCGCCCGGTACTCCTCGGCGAGCAGTGCGGCGGCCAGTTCCGCCCTCTCCAGATCGTGCCGCTGCCGAGTGAGCAGGGCGCCCAGCGCGACGCCGGGCGGTGCGGCGACCCAGTGGCCGGGCCGGGACGGCGACCGGGCGGCGAGCCCGTGCCGCTCCAGCCCGCGCAGGGCACGCTCGGTGACGTACTCACCGAGTGCGAGCCGTCGCGAGAGCTCCGGCACATCGGCGGCGCCCGCGGCCAACAGGGCCCGGTACGCCGACTCGTGCGCCTCGTCCAGACCTATCGCCGAAAGCACCGGGTGCCGCCCTCCGCCCACATCCCCAACGTCTCGCTCCCACCGTCCCGTACATCATCGTCGGTACGGCGGACCGCAGGGCCGCCCGACGACTGGTTTCGGTCGCATGTTCGCCATGTCATCCGACACGCCGTCGAACACGCCGTTCACGACGGAACACCTCGCCGGATTTTCCGGATGCCCCGTTTTCAACCGGCCCATCCGGTGGACAATTGGCGGCATGAGCCAGCAGGGGGAGAGGTCCACCGGTCATGAGGACGACTGGTGGGGGCAGTTGTACGACGACTCCACCGAGGACACCGGGCCCACGGCCGCGGGCGACTCCCTGGACGACCGGTTCGCCTCGGCGTCGGGCACGGTCGACGCGGCGAAGGCGGACCCGGTGTTCGGGTCGCCCGCAACCGCACCCGCGCGGCGCGGACTCGGCGAGGGACGGACACCGGAGCCGCCGTTCGAGGCACCCGGCGCCCCAGGGGTCCCGCCCCAGCGCGGCGGCGCCCCGTACGGGACATGGGACGCGGCACGCGGCAGCGAGCCCGGCTCCGGCCGGCCCAGAGCCCCCTGGGAGCCGCCACCCGCCATGCCCTCCGGCCCCGCGACCTTCCCCCTGGGCTTCCGGAACAACACCCCTTCACCACCGCCCGACGACACCCGCACCCCGTACCCACCGACCCCGCCCGCCCCTGATCGAACACCGCCCTCGGAGAACCCCACGGGCGCCCCGGAACGACCCGGCGGGGGAGCGGCACCGGCACCGGCTCATGGAGGTGGCGGGGCGGCCGGTCCCGAGGCATCGGGCCCGGTCGACGCCGCCGGTGCCGTGTGGGACGCTCCGCCGCCGTCAGATGTCCCGCCCGGCATCGTGTCCGCGTCCGCGCGGGACGGGTTTTCGGCGGCGCCCTCCGGGGACGGCCCGGAGGCGGCTCCCCGTTCCGGCTGGGCGGGCAGCCCGCCAGGTGAGCAGCCGCGTGATGCCGCCTCCGGCCAGGACGGGCCTGCCGCCCTCCGGACTCCCACCCGCCGGGACATTCCCGCCGTCCCGGCGCACGCGCCCAAGGACCCCGGCGCGCCCGGGTACGCCTCATCCGGCATCGCCGTCGTCGCGCCTCCCGGCGCCGTCGACCACGTCGGTTCGGGCCCGCCCACCTACGCGCCCGAACCCACCGCCCTTCCGCCCGCCGACCCCGACGACCTGGAGGACCTCGTCGCGGACACCGTGCTCGACGGGGCGCAGTACGGTGCCAGCACGCTCCGGGCGGTCTCCCTGCGCGGGGACTCCGCGCGCTTCCGGGGTGAGCCCCGCCGGGACTCCCTCCTCACCGCCCGCTTCGGATCGGGCGACCACGCGCTCGTCCTGATCGCCATGGCGACTGGCGCCCGTGCCACGCCCGGCGCGCACCGGGCCGCGGCCGAGGCGTGCCACTGGATCGGCCGGGCGGTGGGGCGCAGCCATGTGCGGCTCGCCGAGGACCTCCGCGCCGCCCGGCGGGGCGACCTCAAGTCGGGGCTGCACCGCCTCACCGACCGCAGCCTCGGCAAGCTCCGGGCGAGCGCCGCCGAACAGGGCATCGAACCCGAGGAGTACACCGCGGGCCTGCGCTGCCTCCTGCTCCCCGCCGACCCCGACTGCCGTACCCGCGTCTTCTTCGGCGTCGGCGCCGGCGGACTGTTCCGGCTCCGGGACGGCGAGTGGCACGACATCGAACCGCGGGTCGCCGAAATCCCCGCCGGTGAGCCGGTCGTCGGATTCGGCTCGTCGCCCCACGAGACCCCGGACGGCGACCGGCTCACCATGGACCTCGGGATCACCACGCCCCCGAGCCCGTACGAGCCCGCCCCCGAACCGCCCCGGGAGCCCTTCCGTTTCCGCGCCTCCGTCGCCCGCCCGGGGGACACGCTCCTGCTGTGCACCGGCGGCCTCGCCGACCCGTTGCGCGGCGAGCCCGAGCTGTGCGAATACCTCGCGGACCGCTGGTCGGGTCCCACTCCGCCCGGCCTCGCCGCGTTCCTCGCGGACACCCAGGTACGGGTCAAGGGGTACGCGGACGACCGTACGGCCGCCGCTGTCTGGGAGGCGTGAGGGGGCGCGACGGGAGATGGGCGGAAGGAGAGGGATATGGAACGGATGAGGTTGCTCAGTCCATGCGTGGGACCCACTCGCGCGACGAGTACCTTGACATGCTCCTCGCCTTGAACGGCGAGGATTCTGGCCTTCTCTACCGGTTGCTGTGCCGCTACGCGGCGCGGTTCCGGTGGTGAATCCGTGGCTTCCTGTTTCTTCGCGCTGTGAGGGTGCCGCAGGCGGCACAGGTCCACTGGTGGACGTGCAAAGGTTTGGGTCCGTCCTTGACGCCGCAGGTGGAGCAGACCTGACTCGTCGGCTCGTACTGGCCTGGCCGATCTTGACCCGGCCCCACGTCGTCGCCGGCCGCCGAACGGGCGATGGGCCGGTCCTTGTCGAGGTCGACGGAGAGGTACCGGGGGAGTGATCGAGACGACGCAGCCCTGGTCTGGTCCATATACCTGCACGTCAGAGTGGCCAACGGCACCGCCGACCACACGGAAGCCGTCGTCAAGCTGACCTGGGGCTCGGGCAGCACCACCAGCACCACCCGGCTGATCGTCGACATGACCCGGGACCACCGGATCATCAACATCGGTACGCAGGGCATCGGCGGGAAGTGACCTACGGCCGGATCGGCAGCCCCCACTGGACGGTTCGGCCGATCCGCCGCCCTCACGCGCCCGTCCCACGCTGGACGGGCGCGTGAACTGTTGCAGCGTCCGCTCCAGACGCCCCTCCAGCAGCGTCCGACGGGCGCCGTCGATGTCCTGATCCGATCGGTGACGGTCCAACCAGCCCCGTACATCCGGACGTTGAGAATTCGACATGACTGCCGTGTTCAGGTCGCGGGCATGGATCCCGTGAACGCGTTCGATCAGGAGGGGACTACACCGGCGTCCGGGCGGGGGTCATGAAGAGGCAGGCAGGAGGGGGCGGTCCCGTAACCATCGGGGCCTTCTCGGCGAAAACGGCGGAGGAAACGACCGAGAACGACATCGACATCGACGACGACATCGACGACGACATCGACGACGGCATTGACGACGACATCGACATCGGCTTCGACAGCGGCGATGACGCGGGCGATGGCGTGGACCGGGGGGAGGCGTCGCAAATGAGGCGCAGGCTGGGTTGTTCGGATCTGCGGGAGGTGCCGGAGGCCCGCAGAGCACTGCGCGAGCTGCTGCGGCACTGGGGAAGGCCCGGCAGTTCGGAGATAGCGGAACTGCTCACCAGCGAGCTGGTGACCAACGCGCTGGTCCACACCGACCGCGACGCGGTGCTGACGGCCACCGTGTCACCGCGCGGATTACGCGTGGAGGTACGGGACTTCGTGGGACGCAGGCCGAGGCTGTGCGCGCCGGTCGCCGACGAGGGTACGCACGGCAGAGGTCTGGTGCTGGTGGATTCCCTGGCCGACGCGTGGGGAGTCCAGGCGCACGGCGTGGGCAAGGCGGTGTGGTTCGAACTGAACGGGGGCGCGGCCTGAACAGGCCACGCCCCCATATCGGTTCGCGCTCGACTCGCGCTCAACTCGTGTTCGGCAGTGCTGCTGCCCTTGCTCAGCCGTACTGCTGCTCGAGGTCCCGGAGCTTGCGCTCCAGGCTGTCCAGGCGGGGCAGGGCCATCGTGTCGTCCTCCGCCGTCAGGTCGACAGTGATCGAGTCACTGCTGCCCCGAACGGGCTGAAGGGAGGGACGGGCGCGCAGGGGCAGCTGCTCCGCGGAGGATATGGCAGGCTCCGAGGTGACCTGGGCGGGCGCCCGCTCCACCTCTACGGACTGACCGCCGCCGCCACCGCCGCCGAACGGGCCGCGGTGGCCCCGGCTGATCGCCTTGAGGTGCGCGCGCTCGGCCCGCTCCTGCTCACGCCGGCGCAGTCGCGCCTGCTCCTTCTGGCGCCGGTCCTCGCGCACCTCGTCGACCGCCTCGTCCAGGCTGCGGACACCCTCGAGGAGCATCAGCGACCAGGCCTTGTACGTCTCACGGGGCGCCCGCGCCCAGCGGACCATACGGATCTGCGGCAGCGGACGCGGCACCAGACCCTGCTCGCGCAGGGCGGCCCGGCGGGTCTGCTTCAGCGCGCGGTCGAAGAGGACGGCGGCGGACAGGGACATGCCGGCGAAGAACTGCGGGGCGCCCGCGTTGTCGAGACCCCGGGGCGCGTGGACCCAGTTGAACCAGGCGGCCGCGGCCGCGAACAGCCATACGAGTATCCGGGAGCCGAGGGCCGCGTCACCGTGGCTGGCCTCGCGCACCGCGAGCACGGAGCAGAACATCGCCGCTCCGTCCAGACCGAACGGGACGAGGTACTGCCAGCCGTCGGTGAGGTTCAGGTTCTGCTCGCCGAAGCCGACGAGGCCGTGGAAGGAGAGCGCCGCGGCGACCGCCGCACAGCAGAAGAGGAGTACATAGGAAGCCGTGGCGAAAACGGCTTCCTTGCGCCTACGGCGTTCCTCGGTGCGCTCCCACGAGTCGTCCTGGCTCGCTTTCGCCCCCGAGGAGCGCTTGCCGCGCGCCAGCACCGCCACCGCCGCCAGCACGCCCAGGAGCAGTACGGCGCCCGGAAGCAGCCAGTTAAGCGATATGTCGGTCAGTCTCATCTGGGGTCCCTTGCATTGGGATAGGGCGTAACGCCCGCCATATTGGCCCAATCCCCTCAGCCCTCAGGGGGTTTCGGGGCAAGAGGCCGCCTAAGGAGGTGCAAGGGGATGCTCAGGGCGACATTCTGCTCGAACTGCCGCTTGAGGGGCGGGAGTTGAGTTCGAATAAGACTACCCGTACGGGTGGTTCCACGGAAAGTTCCTGCGGCAAGTGAGGAACTTGTGAAGTGGCTGTAACCGTTGGGGCCCTCATTCGAACATGATCTTACGGCGGCGATACTACGGCACGCCATGCCGGACCGCAGGGGGAGGGGCCTCCTGCTGAGGGAGCCTCAAGTCGCGGCGACGCCCGACAGCTTGGCGATACGGTCGTTCCCGCAGGTCCGCGGGCAGTTGTCGCACATCTCGGCCGGCCGGATCGTGTAGAAGAAGCAGCAGCTGACCCGGTCTCGAACGGGCAGCGCGGCACCGTCCGGCGCGGTCACCTCCCTGAACCCGGCCGTCCCGACGAACGGCCGCGTCGAACCCGGCAGCAGCAGCTCCAGCTCCCGCTGTGCACGGTCCTCTTCCCCGACGACCTGTCCTATGTAATGCAGGCCCTCCACGACGTCGTCGGTCACCACGGCCCACAGTGCCCGGCCGCGCCGCCGCATCCGCGGCCCGAAGCCGCCGAGCAGGGGCTCCAGATGCTCGGTGAGCGCCGCCCGTACCTCCGCGCGCAGCGCCTCCTCGTCGCCGACGACCCGGGCGCCGGGCAGGGCCGCCGCCGGATCGCCGGGCAGACAGGCGAAGGTGCCGGTGCGCACAGCGAAGCGACCCTCGGTGCGGTGGTAGGAGACGTTCTCGACGGGCAGCCGGGGCACCCGGCGGTGCAGGAGCCACGGCACGGTGATCAGCAGGCAGGCCGTCCACGCGTACCGGTGCAGGCCGAAACCGGCGACGACGTCCGGGCGGCCCCGCTGTCCGTAGTCCCGCAGCACCTGCTCGTCGTCCCAGGCGAGGAAGGAGTCGAGATCGCCGTCGCCGTCCGCGAGACCGGCGGCCCGCACCCATCCGGCGCCGCGCGGATGCGGCTGCCCGGGGTCCAGCTCGATGACGGTCGCGTCCGGGTAGGCCTCGGCGAGCCGGTCGTACGCATCCGTGACGGCGGACCGGAGCCGGCCGGGCATGATCTGGGCGGGAGCGGACATGCGGGGACCACCGAATCTCGTAGACGACTCGAAGATCAAAGGTAAGCCTTACCTTATCCATTCTGTCTGTGGGGTGATCCGGATCCAACACCGGATCCGGCCGGGGCGCGGCGCAAATCCGAACCCGGACTCGAATCGGGATTTGAACTGACGGAATGTGCGCCTATGGTGCTTGACGGGCGAGTAACAACCCGCCGTAATGACCCCATGTGCCGTCAAGGTGCCATCTAGCCCGGAGGAGGCCCCCGTGCAGCACGCCGGCCCGCAGGGCGCGCACATCTCGCCCGACACCGGGGCCCCGGTCCCGCAGTCGGCCGCCGTACGCGTTCCACAGCAGCTCAGGGCCGCCGACGTGAACCGGGGACGCCCCGCCGCGAGTGGCCCGACGGCCCGTCCGGACGCCGCTGCGGGTACGCCAGTAGCCGGCGCCCGGGGCGAGCACACGCACAGCGAGGCGCCGATCCCCCTGCCGCGCACCGAGCAGGCACGTCCCGTCGTCCAGCGTTCCTCCGTGCGCGGCCAGATCCTCGACGCACTGCGTACCGCGCTGGTCGGGGGCGAGCTGGCGCCCGGGGAGGTGTACTCGGCCCCCGCCCTGGGCGACCGCTTCGGGGTGTCCGCGACGCCCGTCCGTGAGGCGATGCAGCAACTCGCGCTGGAGGGGGCCGTCGAGGTCGTCCCCAACCGGGGCTTCCGCGTCGTGGCACGCGGCGCCCGCGAGCTGGCCGAGCTGGCCGAGATCCGGGCCCTGATCGAACTCCCGGTGCTGCTCCGGCTGGCCCGTACGGTGCCCGCCGAACGCTGGAACGAACTCCGCCCCCTCGCGGAGGCGACGGCACGCGCGGCGTCCACCGGCTGCCGGGCCACCTACGCGGAGACCGACCGGGCCTTCCACCGGGCGGTCCTGTCCCTCTCCGGCAACACCCAACTGGTCCAGATAGCCGACGACCTGCACCGCCGAGCCCAATGGCCCCTGGTGGACACGAAGGCCGCCACGACCCGAACAGCCCTCATGGAAGACGCGGCAGCCCACACAACCCTGCTGGACGCCTTGATCGACAGAGACGTACAACTGGTCCAGTCACTGACCCGAAACCACGTAACAGGCGCTCACTGATCCGACCTCAGGGGCGCGGGGCTGTGTCTGATCTGCGGCTCCGCCGCGTGGGCGCGACAAGCCACAACGCACCCGCACCCGCCACACGACCAGACCACCCCACCCAGTGGGCGCCAACAACTAGGCCGAGGCCGCCGGCGGGGCCAACTGCCGCGCCAACCACGTAGGCACACCCCCGAGCAACCGGAACAACCGCCCAGCCTCCGCCCGCAGCCGCGAGGCTTCCGGCTCGGACTCCGCATCGGCCAGCGAGGCCAACGCAGGCGCCGTCCCCACCAGATACCCCAACTCCTCCCGAATCCGCAGCGATTCGGCGAACCCGTGCCGCGCCTCCGCCAACTCCCCGTCCCGCAGGGCGAGTCCGGCCAGATGGCGCCACGTGAACGACAACAGCAGCGGATCGGCATGCGCGGTGGCCCCCGCGTGGGCGCGCCGGTACGCGGCCCGCGCGGCCTGCGGCGAACGCGCCAGGTTCTCCGCCAGCAGCCCCCGCCGGAAGTCCAGCACCGCCCGCCCGGAAGCCCCCGGAGGGATCAGCGCCGCCGCCCGCCCCAGCGCGGCCCGCGCCTCGTCGGCGCGGTCCCGTACGCCGAGCAGGGTGGCCGCGTACGCCAACTGCCCGCGCTCACAGGCCGCCGCGCCCCGCTCGTCGTCGCTCTGGGCGAGCGCCTCCGCCGTACGGAGCGCGTCCTCGGCCTCCTGCCAGCCCTGCTCGGTGTAGAGGCAGCGCTCCACCAGCAGCGCGGCCCGCTGGAGCGAGGCGTCGGGGGTGGCGGCGTCGAGCAGGGCCGCCGCGTCCGCCCAGCAGGCGCGTGAGCGCAGCCGCCATACCGCGGTCTGGAGTGGATCGTCACCAGAGGTCGTTCCGGAACCAGACATGGCGGTGTACGCCACGTTGCCCTCCCCGAGCACGCCATCGAGCTTGTTGAGTGGTGGCGGCATCTCAGCACGAATCCCGGTGCCGGGCCAAGAGGGTAGGTGAAAGAATTCACAAAGTCGGGGAAGAATAAGCGCCGGGGTTGCCGCGCGACCGGCCCCACCCGGCGCGCGCCACCTCCGCGCGCCAGGACCGTACGCCCCGCACCCCCGCCCCGCGCTCCCTCCCCGCACCCCCGGCCCGTATCCCGTATCCCGGAACGCCTCCGCTCAACTCATGCGCAGCGCCAGGAAGAAGTCCAGCTTGTCCTCCAGCCGGGACAGGTCACGGCCCGTCAACTGCTCGATCCGCCCCACCCGGTAGCGCAGCGTGTTGACATGCAGATGCAGTCGCGTGGCGCACCGCGTCCACGAGCCGTCGCACTCCAGGAACGCCTCCAGCGTCGGTATCAGCTCGGCGCGGTGGCGCCGGTCGTAGTCCCGCAGGGGATCGAGGAGGCGGGCGGTGAAGGCGCGGCGGACGTCGTCCGGGACGAACGGCAGCAGCAGCACATGCGAGGCCAGCTCCTGGTGGCCCGCCGCGCACACCCGGCCGGGGCGCGCCGCGGCCACCCGGCGGGCGTGCCGGGCCTCCTCGAGCGCCCCGCGCAGCCCCTCGGCCGAGTGCACGGGCGCACTGACACCGATGGTGAGCCGTCCGTCGTCGTCCAGGCCGGCGGACAGCGGGTCCCGTACACCGGCGAGCAGCTTTTCGGCCAGAATTCCCGTCTCCGAACCGTCGTGCTCCGACGACACCGCCGGCAGCGGTACGAGGGCGATCGCCTCGTCCCCCGTGTGGGCCACGGCGATCCGGTCGGAGTGCTCCGGGCCCGTCAGGAGCGGGTCGACAAGAATTTCCTCCAGCAACGCCTGCGCCACCGGACCGCCCTCGACCTCGCCGCCCGCCCAGTCCACGCGCGCCACGACGACCTGCCAGTGCGGGGCCGCGCCGAGGCCGGGCAGCAGCACCGGCGCGGCGACCCTGAGCCGGGCCGCGATCTCGGTCGGCGCGGCGCCCGACTGCACCAGTTCCAGGACCTCCTCGGCGAGCCGCCGCCGTACCGTGCGTGCCGCGTCGCGCCGGTCGCGTTCGACCGCGATCAGCTGGGTGACGCCCTGCAGCAGATCGAGCCGCTCCGCCGGCCAGTCCCCGGCGTCTGCCTCGACGGCGAGCAGCCAGTCGGACAGCAGGGTCTCGCGTACGTCCCGCGAACCGCCCTGCGGGGCGGTACGGCCGCTCGCGCGGACGGGGAAGAGGGAGTACGTCGCAGCGCCGACCGCCACTCGGTGGGGTCCGCGTCTGCCGGTGCGGGCTGCCGTGAGGTGCTCGGCGGCCAGCGCCGCGCACACCTCGGGGGCCGGGGCGGGGCCGGAGATCTTCGAGTCCGCGATGAGGCGTCCGGCGGGGGAGAGGACCCAGGCGCGCAGGTCGAGGTCGGTGCCGAGCAGGTCCAGGACCACGTCGGGGCCGCCGCCCGCCGGACCCGAGGTCATCATCCGGCGGTGCCGGTCCACGACGGCCGCCAGATCCCCGGCGCGCTCGCCGGACACCTGCCGTACGACATGCTCGGTGATCGTCGCGAACGCGACCGACTCGTGCACCGCGAACAGCGGCAGCCGGTGCCGGGCGCAGGCCGCGATCAGATCGTCCGGGATGCTCCCCAGCTCGGCCTCACCGGCGCCCAGTGCCGCGACCCCGGCCCCCGTCAGGAGCCGTACGAAGGGCTCCGAGTCCCCGGGGTCCCGGCGCCAGGCCAGACCCGTGAGCACCAGCTCGCCGCCCGAGAGGTAACGACTGGGGTCCCTGAGGTCGGTGGTCATCACCCCGCGCACGGTGCGGTCCAGCTCGTCCTCGCCGCCGAGCAGCGTGAGGCCCAGCGCATCGGTGTCCAGCAGTGCGCGCAGCCGCATTCTCGTCGCCGCCGTTCTGTCTGCGAGCCGCGCTTTTCCGCCTGCGCGGCGATCACTGTTTCCGGGGAAAATCAGAGAGGTTACTGATGGCCTCTGTTCATACGAATCTACAAGACGATCGCCCTGGCCAGCCAACTCCTTCATGGTTTCCGTGACTGACCCCGGTGGAGGACAGCCCTGTGTACTGATCTCATCCCCCGTGAACATCACATGAACAAGCCATCGGCACGACGTACGCGACGAAGAGGAAAAGAGCCGGTCATGGATTTCCTTCGCCCCGCCAGCTGGGAGGAGGCGCTCGCCGCGAAGGCCGAGCACCCCACCGCTGTGCCGATCGCGGGCGGCACCGATGTGATGGTCGAGATCAACTTCGACCACCGCCGGCCCGAGTACCTCCTCGACCTGACCCGTATCGGCGACCTCTACGAGTGGGAGACCGTCGAGAGCGGCGTGCGGCTCGGCGCCTCGGTCCCGTACGCCCGGATCATGGAGCACCTGCGCGGCGAGCTGCCGGGCCTGGCCCTCGCCTCGCACACGGTCGCCTCCCCGCAGATCCGCAACCGGGGCGGCGTCGGCGGCAACCTCGGCACCGCCTCCCCGGCCGGTGACGCCCACCCGGCGCTGCTCGCCGCCGGCGCGGAGGTCGAGGCCGAGTCCGTACGGGGCACCCGGCTGATCCCGATCGACGACTTCTACACCGGCGTGAAGCGCAACGCGCTCGCCCCCGACGAGCTGATCCGCGCCGTCCACATCAACAAGGCGGACGGCCCCCAGCAGTACTCGAAGGTCGGCACCCGCAACGCCATGGTCATCGCGGTCTGCGCCTTCGGGCTCGCGCTGCACCCGGAGTCCAGGACCGTCCGCACGGGGATCGGTTCGGCGGCGCCCACACCCGTCCGGGCCAAGGCGGCCGAGGAATTCCTGAACGCGGCGCTCGACGAGGGCGGCTTCTGGGACAACGGGAAGATCATCACGCCGTCGGTCGCCAAGCAGTTCGCCGACCTGTGCGCGGGCGCCTGCAACCCCATCGACGACGTCCGGGGCACCGCGAGCTACCGCCGTCACGCGGTCGGCGTGATGGCCCGGCGCACGCTGACCTGGACCTGGGAGTCGTACCGCGGCACCGCCGCCCGCACGGAGGGAGTGGCGTAATGCGCGTCAATTTCACGGTCAACGGACGGCCGCAGGAGGCCGACGACGTGTGGGAGGGCGAGTCCCTGCTGTACGTGCTGCGGGAGCGGCTCGGCCTGCCGGGCTCCAAGAACGCCTGCGAACAGGGCGAGTGCGGATCATGCACCGTCCGCCTCGACGGAGTCCCGGTGTGCTCGTGCCTCGTCGCCGCGGGACAGGTCGAAGGACGCGAGGTCGTCACGGTCGAGGGACTCGCCGACTACGCCAAGCAGCGTACGGAACACGGGAGTTGTGGAACGGGCGCCTGCGGTACGTCACTTGACGCCGCCAAGCGATGGCAGCCCACCGGCTCCGCCGACTCCCAGACCGGCGAGGGCATCGAACTGGCCCCCATCCAGCAGGCGTTCATCGACGCCGGAGCCGTCCAGTGCGGATTCTGCACGCCCGGTCTGCTGGTCGCCGCCGACGAGATGCTGGAGCAGAACCCCAACCCGACCGACGCGGACATCCGCGAGGCGCTCTCGGGCAACCTGTGCCGTTGCACGGGCTACGAGAAGATCATGGACGCGGTCCGGCTGGCGGCGGCCCGACAGGGAGAGGCGGTCTGACATGCCCGGCAGGAACACCCCCCTCGGGACCCCCACCAAGGTCACCCAGGGTGCGCACACCAAGGGCGGGATCGGCGAGTCCACCCTCCGCCCGGACGGCACCCTCAAGGTCACCGGCGAGTTCGCGTACTCGTCCGACATGTGGCACGAGGACATGCTCTGGGGCCAGATCCTGCGCTCCACGGTCGCCCACGCCGAGATCGTCTCCATCGACACGGCCGAGGCCCTCGCACTGCCCGGCGTGTACGCCGTCATGACGTACGACGACCTGCCGACCGACGTGCGCACCTACGGCCTGGAGATCCAGGACACCCCGGTCCTCGCCCACGGCAGGGTCCGCCACCACGGTGAACCCGTCGCCATCGTCGCCGCCGACCACCCGGAGACCGCGCGCCGCGCCGCCGCCAAGATCAAGGTCGAGTACCGCGACCTGCCGGTGATCACCGACGAGGCCTCGGCGACCGCGCCGGACGCGATCCTCGTCCACGACAACCGCACGGACCACCACTTCGCCCACGTCGACCACCCCAACATCGTCCACCGCCAGCCGATCGTCCGCGGCGACGTCGAAGCGGCCCGCGCCCGCGCGGACTTCGTCGTCACCGGCGAGTACACCTTCGGCATGCAGGACCAGGCCTTCCTGGGCCCGGAGTCGGGCCTCGCGGTCCCCGCCGAGGACGGTGGCGTCGACCTCTACATCGCCACCCAGTGGCTGCACTCCGACCTGCGCCAGATCGCGCCCGTGCTCGGCCTGCCCGAGGACAAGGTCCGGATGACCCTGTCCGGTGTCGGCGGCGCGTTCGGCGGGCGCGAGGACCTGTCGATGCAGATCCACGCCTGTCTGCTCGCCCTGCGCACCGGCAAGCCCGTGAAGATCGTCTACAACCGCTTCGAGTCCTTCTTCGGCCACGTCCACCGCCACCCCGCGAAGCTCACCTACGAGCACGGGGCCACCAAGGACGGCAAGCTGACCCACCTGAAGGCGCGGATCGTCCTCGACGGCGGCGCGTACGCCTCCGCCTCCCCGGCGGTCGTCGGCAATGCCGCCTCGCTCGGCGTCGGCCCCTACGTGGTCGACGACGTCGACATCGACTGCATCGCCCTCTACACCAACAACCCGCCCTGCGGCGCGATGCGCGGCTTCGGCGCGGTCCAGGCCTGCTTCGCCTACGAGGCCCAGATGGACAAGCTCGCCGACGCGGTGGGCATGGACCGGGTCGAGTTCCGCCGCCTCAACGCCATGGAACAGGGCTCGCTCCTGCCCACCGGCCAGGCCGTCGACTCCCCGGCCCCGGTCGCCGAACTCCTGCGCCGCGTCAAGGCGATGCCCCTTCCGCCGGAGCAGCAGTGGCTGACGGCGGGCGAGGCGGCGGACGTACGCCAGCTGCCGGGCGGCCTCTCCAACACCACCCACGGCGAGGGCGTCGTCCGGGGCGTCGGCTACGCGGTCGGCATCAAGAACGTCGGCTTCTCCGAGGGCTTCGACGACTACTCGACAGCCCGGGTACGTATGGAGGTCGTCGGCGGAGAACCGGTGGCCACCGTGCACACGGCGATGGCCGAGGTGGGCCAGGGCGGGGTAACCGTCCACGCCCAGATCGCCCGCACCGAGCTGGGCGTCACCCAGGTGACCATCCACCCCGCCGACACCCAGGTGGGCTCGGCCGGTTCGACCTCGGCCTCCCGGCAGACGTACGTCACCGGTGGCGCCGTCAAGAACTCCTGCGAGCTGGTCCGCGAGAAGGTCCTGGAGGTCGGGCGTCGCAGGTTCGGCTCGTACCACCCGGCCTGGGCGACGGCGGAACTGCTCCTTGAGGGCGGCAAGGTCGTCACGGACGCCGGTGAGGTCCTCGCCGACCTGGTGGACGTCCTGGGGGACGAGGCGGTCGAGGTCGAGGCGGAGTGGCGGCACCGGCCGACCGAACCCTTCGACCTGCGTACCGGCCAGGGCTTCGGACACGTCCAGTACTCGTTCGCCGCGCACCGGGCCGTCGTCGAGGTCGACACCGAGCTGGGCCTGGTGAAGGTCATCGAACTGGCCTGCGCACAGGATGTCGGCAAGGCGCTCAACCCGCTGTCGGTCGTCGGCCAGATCCAGGGCGGCACGACCCAGGGCCTGGGCATCGCGGTGATGGAGGAGATCGTCGTCGACCCGAAGACGGCCAAGGTGAGGAACCCGTCCTTCACGGACTACCTGATCCCCACGATCCTGGACACCCCGACCATCCCGGTCGACGTCCTCGAACTGGCCGACGACCACGCCCCGTACGGCCTCCGAGGCGTCGGCGAGGCCCCGACCCTGTCCTCCACCCCGGCCGTCCTGGCGGCGATCCGCAACGCGACGGGCCTGGAGCTGACGAAGACCCCGGTGAGGCCGGAACACCTCACGGGTACGGTGTAGTTCGGCGCGTTGTCGGGTGCAGGTCCGGTGGGGGTTCCTCGCGCAGTTCCCCGCGCCCCTGAAAAGCGTGCTGCGCCCCCTGCTTTTCGTCTTTTTAGGGGCGCGGGGAACTGCGCGACCAGCCCCCACCGGGCCGTCCCTTTCCGTACGACCGTCGCCAAGGAGACCGAGATGCTCGACATCGCCGAAGAACTGAACCGGTGGGTCGAGGAGGGACGCGACTTCGCCGTGGCCACCGTGGTGGCCGTCGGCGGCAGCGCACCCCGCCAGCCCGGTGCCGCCCTCGCGGTGGACGCCGACGGCACGGCGATCGGCTCGGTTTCCGGCGGCTGTGTGGAGGGCGCGGTGTACGAGCTGTGCCGACAGGCACTGACGGACGGCGAGCCGGTCCTCGAACGCTTCGGCTACAGCGACGACGACGCCTTCGCGGTCGGCCTGACGTGCGGCGGTGTCATCGACATCCTGGTGACACCGGTACGGGCGTCGGATCCCGGCCGTGAGGTGTACGCGTCGGCGCTGGCCGCCGCCGCGAGCGGGGAGGCGGCGGCCGTCGCCCGGATCGTCGCCGGCCCGGCGGAACTGCTGGGCCGCGCGCTGCTCGTCGGACCGGACGGCCCGCACGGCTCGTACGAGGGTGGCTTCGGCGCCCACCCCGAGCTGGATCGCACGGTGGCCGCCGAGGCGCGTGCCTTCCTCGACGCGGGTCGCACCGGCACCCTGGAGATCGGTGAGCAGGGCTCTCGTTGCGGAGCACCGCTCACGGTTCTGGTCGAGTCGTCCGTCCCGCCGCCCCGCATGATCGTGTTCGGCGCGATCGACTTCGCTTCGGCGCTGGCCCGCATGGGCAAGTTCCTCGGCTACCACGTGACGGTCTGCGACGCCCGCCCGGTGTTCGCCACCCCCGCCCGTTTCCCCGAGGCGGACGAGATCGTCGTCGAGTGGCCGCACCGGTACCTGGAGCGGACGGCTGTGGACGCCCGTACGGTCCTGTGCGTCCTCACCCACGACGCCAAGTTCGACATACCCCTGCTCCAGCTCGCACTGCGGCTGCCGGTGGCGTACGTCGGCGCGATGGGCTCCCGCCGGACCCACCTGGACCGCAACGAGCGGCTGCGCGAAGCCGGCGTCACCGAGCTGGAGCTGGCGCGGCTCAGGTCGCCGATCGGGCTCGACCTCGGCGCCCGTACGCCCGAGGAGACGGCGTTGTCCATCGTCTCGGAGATCGTGGCCGACAGACGGGGCGGCAGCGGGGTCTCGCTGACCGGAGCGCACACGCCCATCCACCACGACGTCACCTCGGCACCGGAACCGGCGGGACGGATCGGCTCCGTGGCCTGACCCCGGTGTCAGTCGAACTTCGGTTGCGGATAGCCGAGTTGGACTCCGTGGGTGGACTTGCGGGTCACCAGGGTGCCGCGTCCCGGCGGTTGGTGACTCGGTTTGACGGTGCCCAGGAGGAAGCCTTCGCCGGGGTCGCCGGAGAGCATGAGGCCCTGTGCGCCGAGCTCCTTCAACCGCGCCACGAAGGGCTCGTACAGAGACCTCGACGCCCCGGCAGACCTGCGCGCCAGCACGACCCGCAGGCCCAGGTCACGGGCGAACGGCAGGTAGTCCATGAGCGGGGCGAGCGGGTTGCCGGTGCTGGTGGCGACCAGGTCGTAGTCGTCGACCAGCAGATACACGTCCTTGCCCCGGTACCAGCTGCGGTCGCGCAGTTGCTCGGCCGTCACATCGGGACCGGGCATCCGGGCCGCCAGAACGGAGACCACTCCCTTGACGATCTCGGCGACCCCGGGCCCCGAAGGTCCGTAGCTCAGCAGATACTCCTCGGGCACCTCACCGAGCAGCGACCGTCGGTAATCGACCACGAGGAACTGGGCCTGGTCCGGCGAGAGACGCGCACACAGCTGCCGCACCAGCATCCGCAGGAACGAACTCTTGCCCGACTCGGACTCTCCGTAGACGAGGAAGAAGGGGTCGTTGGACAGGTCGAGGAACACCGGGAGGAGGCTCGCGTCGTCGATACCCACGGCGACGGCGGGGCCGGGAGCCTCTTCGGGGCCGGGCAGCTCCTCCAGCAGGACGAGGTCCGGCAGGGTGCGCACCGGGGGAGCGGTCGGCCCCGACCAGTTCTCGCGCACCCGTGCGGCCAGTCGGGCCGCCGCCCCGGGGGTGTGTTCCGGGTCGACATCGTCCTCCAGGCAGGGCAACGCGGTGAGGAAGTGCAGTCGGTCGCGGGACAGCCCGCGTCCCGGGCTCCCCAGGGGCACGTTCCTGGCCTGTTTCCGGTCGATCTCGGAATCCATCGGATCGGCGAGGCGCAACTCGACCCTGCTGCCCAGGACTTCGCGCAGCGTGGGGCGGATCTCCCCGTACCGTGAGGCGCTGACCAGCAGATGCATACCGTAGGCCAAGCCGCGGAGGGCCAGGTCCGTGACGACGGGTTCGAGCGCCTCGTAGTCCGCCCGGAGGGTCGCCCAGCCGTCGATGACGAGGAAGAGGTCGCCCAGGGTCTGGTCAGGCCATTCCCCGGCGGCGCGACGCCGTCGGTACGCGCTGACGGACTCGATGTCGTGGGTGCGGAAGAACTCCTCGCGCTCCGCGAGAATTCTCGCGAAATCGGCGACCGTACGCCGGACCCGGTCCGCGTCGAGCCGGGAGAACACGCCCCCGACGTGCGGCAGTCCGGCCAGTGGCGCCAGCGCCCCGCCGCCGAAGTCGAGACAGTAGAACTGCACGTCGACCGGTGTGTGGGTGAGGGCCAGCGACGCGATGAGCGTGACCAGTGCGGTCGACTTGCCGGACTGCGGTGCGCCGACGACGAGAACATGCCCCTCGGCCCCGGAAAGATCCAGCTCGAGCGCACTCATGCGCTGCCGGAACGGCTCGTCGACCACCGCGAAGGGGACATGCTCCAGGCGCTTGAACGGCGGGACAGGCGGGCCCACGTCCCGTCCTCCCCGTCCCCGCCGGGCGCCGGCCTGCTTCGGAGGCAGCAGCGACTCCAGCGAGGGCGACGCGTCCAGTGGCGGCAGCCAGATCCGACGCGTACTCGGTTCCGTCGCCAGCACCTGGCCGACGAGTACGTCCAGGACCGAGGCCGAGTCGTCGACGGCGTCCGGGAGCGGGGCGGACACGTACGAGGCCTTGAAACGGACCAGTACGTCCGCCTCGTCGGACTTGAGGAACCCGGCACCCGGGTCCGGTGGCAGATGGTAGGCGTCGGGATAGCCGAGCACCGTACGGGACTCGGCCGCCGAGAACGTACGCAGTCCGATGCGGTACGACAGGAAACTGTCCAGCCCGCGCAGCCTGCCTTCCTCCAGCCGCTGCGAGGCCAGCAGCATGTGCACACCCAGGGCCCGGCCGACCCGGCCGATCTGCACGAACAGCTCGGCGAAGTCCGGGTACGCGACAAGGAGTTCGGAGAACTCGTCGATCACCAGCAGCAGCGTCGGCAGGGGTTCGAGATCGTGCCGGGAGGCACGGACCTTCGTGTACTCGTGGACACTCGCCAGACCACCCGCGGCCCGCAACAGCGCCTGGCGCCGCTGCAGTTCACCGCTGATCGCGTCGTGCATCCGCGTCACGAGCGACGGATCGTTCTCCAGGCCGGTGATGACGGCCGAGGTGTGCGGCAGATCCCGCAGGGGGGCGAACGTCGCCGCGCCCTTGAAGTCGGCCAGCACGAAGGCCACTTCCTCCGCCGAATGGCGGACAGCGAGTCCCAGCACGATCGAGCGCAGCAGTTCGGACTTGCCGGAGCCGGTCGCGCCCACACACAGGCCGTGCGGGCCCATTCCGTGGTGCGCGCTCTCCTTGAGGTCGAGGAAGACCGGCTTGCCGCCCTCGCCGACACCGATCGGCACCCGCAATCGCTCCTCGGGGGCCGACCGGGCCCGCAGGGCCGGCAGATTCAACGACGTCGGGTTGTCCACGCCCAACAGACCGGTGAAGACGGTTCCCTGGCGACCGGAGGGAAACCTGACGAGCGCCCCGGCACTGTCGTCCTCGGTGCGCAGCGCCGCCCATCCCGCCCGCACCCGCTCCGCCGTCTCCACCAAGGACTCCCGCGCCGCCACCGGCCCGGTTCCGTCGTCGAAGCGCGGGACCGCCACCCGGAAACGCCGGCGCCGGGACAACGCCCACCCGACCGAGACCCCCGCCGCCAGCGCGGGGTCGAAGAAGGACTCCTCCGGGTCGTCCAGGGCGAGTTCGAGCCGCGTGCCCAGCAACCCCCGCAGGTCCGTGGTGAAGTCGCTCCAACGGCGGGCCGTGACCAGCAGATGGACGCCGTAGTTCAGGCCGGTGTTGGCGAGTTTGTGGACGGTGTCCGCGAACTCCGGGTGCTCCCAGGTGAAGTCGAGCCAGCCGTCCACGACGAGGAAGACGTCACTCGCCGCCCCCTCGTCGATCCGGCCCGTGTTGCGCAGCGCCCGGAACGCCTCGATGGAGTCGATGTCGAGGTCGCGGAACAGGGTGCGCCGGGTCGAGATCACGGCCTTGACCGCGGCGAGGGCGCCCTCGACCGCGCTGTGCTCGTGCGGAGCCGCGAACGTGCGCACATGCGGCAGCGAGCTCAGCACTCCGAGCCGGTTGACCGCGCCCTCCAGCAGATAGAACTCCGCCTCGTTCGGGGTGTGGGTCAGCGCCAGCGACATGATCAGGGACCGCAGCAGGGTCGTCTTGCCGCTGCCCAGCTTGCCGACGACCGCCGCGTTCCCGTCCCTGTTGGAGAAGTCGACGCACAGGTGGTCGCCCCCGGTGCTGTTCTCCAGTCTGCCGACGGGCACGACCAGCCGCGAGGTGCCCTCCCACGCGTCGCAGCTGAAACCCCGGTCGACGGTCTCCACGGGCGGCGGCAGCAGTGTGCCGAGCCTGAGCTCGTCGGCCAGGGCCGCCCGGGCGCCGGGCCCGGCCGCCGCGTCGATCCGGGGCGCGTAGGCGAGGGCGACATTCCCCTCGCACTGACCCGACTTGGTCGGCGTCTGCTCGGGCCCCGCCTGGTTGACCACCGTGTCGTGAACGTACGTGTACAGCTCCTCCGGGGTGACCACCCCGTCCCGGTTCAGGTCGGCGAGGCCGGTGCTGAGCCCCTCGATCACGGCTGCCGTGAACCGGGGTGCGGACAGCGGGTTGTCGATCGTCAGATGCTCGCCGTCGTACGCGTACTCCAGCTCCGTCGACGCCGTGATGACGAACGTGCCGCGCCCGGCGAGCGCCGACTTCACGTCCACGGGAGCGGGCGACATGGGCCTGCCCCGGTGGAAGAGGCCGCTGTAGCAGCAGTCGAGCAGCACGATCTTGGTCCGGGCCTCGCACTCGTCCAGGAGCTGGTGCAGCAGCGCGGCCGGGATCGCGGTGGTGTGCGGACGCGCCAACCGTGTGCTGAGCGTGGCGAAGAACAGCCGGTCGGCGTCATTGCGGATGCCGTGGCAGGCGAAGTAGATCAGTACGAGATCGTCGGGGTCGCGATTGCTCAGCACTTCCTCGACCGCGGACTCGATCTCGTCCTTGGGCCTGTTCAGCAGTTCGAGCACCGGGTCGAAACGGCCGATCGCGGGGTTCTCCAGAAGCCGCTTCAGCTCGCCGGCACCCCGGGCCGGCGCCCGGAGTCTGCTCAGCCCCGGATCCTGGTAGCCGTCAGTCGCGACGAGCAGTGCGATCCGGCGTCCCGCCATCGCCAACTCCCGGCTCGCTGTTGGTGTTCGGACCGGTCACGGCGGCAGCACCCGCCGCGGCCGTCCCCGCCTCGATCCGCGCGGTCACCGCCTCGACCAACGCCTGCTGGTCCTTGGCCGACAGAGCGCCGAACGACCCCTTGTGCCCGTCGATCTCCCACTCGACCGACCGCGCCTTCGAACGCTGCACGAACGCCACGACGACGTTGCTGAGAGCCTTGAGCGCGGCGGCGGAGAACGCCCCGCTGACCACCAGCACCCCGAGGTCGTGGCCCACACCGGCCATCGACTTCTCCGGCGCGGCGCTCGTCCCGCGCTCGACCCGCAGCAGGCCGAGGGTGCGCAGATCCTTGTACAGACTGCGGACCTGACGATCCGTCTGCTCCGCGGTGGCTCCGGGACCCGAGTCGATCCGAAGCTCCAGCCGCACGCTCTCCTCGGGCACGCTCTCCCCTTCCCCCGACCGGCTTCCGTACCGCCGGCACACCGGGTCGATCGTAACGTCCGTCACGCCGTCCTCAGCAGGCGGTTCGCGGCCCGACCGAACACATGGCGCGCCGCGCCCTCCAGCGGGCGGTCGAACAGTGACGGCAGCAGGCGTACGCGCAACTCCTCGCGCCAGACGACCCGCGAGCGGCCGCCCGGGCCGGGGCGCACCTCGATCTCCGCCCAGCCCAGGACGACCCGGCCGCGTTTCTCCAGGCGGCACAGGCCCGGGGAGTCGTGCGTCGGGGGCCGCCAGACGGTGACCTCCATCCGGTCGTCGAAGGCGAGGGGACCGACTCCCGAGCGGGCGACGAAGACGGTGCCCACGTGGGTCGGCGGGCCGGTGAGCACCTTCACGCGGGTGAGCGGGACCACGGACGCGTGGCGGGGCCAGTCCGTGAGGCGGCGCCAGGCCTCGTCGAGGGGGAGCGGCACCGTACGTTCGAGGAGGAAGTCGACCACGGCACGATCGTAGGCAACCCGGCGGGTCCATGAACTGCGCCACACCCTCGCCGAGGACGACGCCGCGTACGTCTGGGGCGTAAATCCGGGTACGGAACGCAAGTTGAGGCCGGAGACAAAGGCGGAGCCGGAGTCGGTCAGGCCAGCAGGCGCGCGCCCAGGTCCTCGCCCGGTAGGGCACCCGGGAGGACGTACGCCACCGCCGAACCCCGGTGCTCGGTGAAGCGGCCCAGCTCGTCCGTCGCCGCCATCCGGTGCTGGACGCGCGCGAACAGCGCCGGGTCACGCATGAAGGCGAGGAACAGCAGCCCCCGGTCGTCCGGACCGGCGTCGTAGCTGTAGCCCCGGCGCAGCATCCGGGCGCCCGCGTCCAGCCGGGGGCTCGCCGCCCGTACATGTGCCCCGAGCGGGATCACGTACCGGCCCTGCGGGGTCTTCGCGAAGATGTCCACATCGTCGTGCTCGTGCCGCCCACCCAGCGGCGCGCCGCTCGCCCGGTGCCGCCCGACGATCTCCTCCTGACGCCCCGCGGCGAGCCGCGCGAACCCGGCGCCGTCGATATGGACGCGCCGTACGACGAGGAACGTGGCGTCGTCGACCCACACCCAGCGCTCGCACTCCTCGGGCGTCGGGTTCTCCGTGCCGTCCTTGAAACCGAGCAGGTTGCGCGGTGTTTGCCCGGCCGCTGTGGGCGGCAGGAAGCCGGTCTGGCGCCAGCGCGGGCGCAGGGTGTCGCCCGCCAGCCGGGTCAGCGCACCGGCCGCCGCCACGGTGGCCCGAGGGCCGTCGGCGCAGAGCTGCACCAGCAGATCGCCGCCGCCGTACGCGGGGTCGAGCCGGTCGTCGGGGAACGGCGGCAGCTCCCGCAGCGCGCGCGGCGCGGCGACGCACAGCAGCCCGGGGAGCCGGGGGCCGATCGCCACGGTCGCGGTGAGCCGGGACCTCCCGGCGCCCCCGATCGCCTTGATCTCCTTGGCCTGTACGGGATTTGGTGGCGCGAGTTCGCCGTCCAGGACCTCCGCGAGCGCCCGCGTCCAGCGTCCGAACACCTTCCGCAGGGCGCGCACGCCGCCCGCTCCGCGTATCGCCGGTGCGAGGTCGTACGCCATGACGAGCGCGGCGGTCTGCTGCTGGGTCGTCACGCCGGCCTGGCGCGGGCCCCGGAAGCGGAACGCCGGCGGGCCCGCGGTGGCCGGGGGACGGGAGCGGGCGGCGTCGGCGCACCCGGAGGCGGTCGCGGCGAGGGCGCCGAGCGCTGCGGCGCGGGTGAGCACGTCACGGCGCGCGGGGGCCGACGCGCCGTCGGGCGTGGGGAAAGAGGTATGTGCTGTCATAAGAGTGAAATGGACGATACCTCTACGATCGCGCCAAACATTCTCTTTGCCTCATGCGGGCGGGCCGCGTACCGGTCGACACCGGTACGCGGCCCGCTCCGCGTCACCCTCCCGGGTGCGCGGCCGTCACCCCGCTGGGCAGGGCGTCAGCACGTGCCGCCCTTGCAGGGTTCACCCCGCTCGTTGGTGATCCGCACGAGCAGTCCGGCGGTGCCCGTGCCGTTCGCCAGGGTCAGTCCGTACGGGCCGAAGACCGGGTCGGCCGGCAGGACGTAGCCCTCGGGGACGTCCTTCTCCACGAGGTAGTACGTGCCGATGCGGTTGTCGTCGAAGGAGCACCGGCCCGTGCGGCCGGTGACGCAGTCGCCGGCCATCCGGTCCTTGCCGACGCCCTGGCGCTGGAGGCCGGGGTTGCCGTTGCTGTCGATCCACAGCTGGAAGACCGCGCCCTGCAGCGGCTCGCCGGTCTTCCCGTCGGTCTGGACGAGCCTCAGCCTCAACTCCCCGACCAGGCCCGCGTCGAGAGCGAGGTCGGTCCGGTCGCCGGGGCGGAGGGTGACCACCGGGGAACAGCCGCTGGTCGGGTCGACGACCGAGCCGTCCCCCGTGGCACCCGCGTTCTGCCTGGTCCAGAGGTAGCCGCGCGGGCCGCGGAAGCAGACCTTGTAGCGTCCGTCGGGCAGGGAGGTGAACTGGTAGTGCCCGTCCGCGTCCGTCCTGACGGTCCTGAGGACGTCACCCGTGGCGGGGTCGATCAACTCGGCGGTGACGTCCTTCGCGCCGGGCTCGCCCGGGTCCTGGACGCCGTTGCCGTCGGTGTCGTACCAGACGCGGTGGCCCAGCCTGTCGACCGGACCGACAAGACCCGCCTCGATCCGGTGGTTGACGTCGCCCGGGTCGCCGACGGTCACCGTGGTTCGGCCCGCCGAGTCGACGTTCGAGTCGAGGGAACGGTCGCGGCCGGGTCCCCGCTGCGTCCACTTCAGCTCTGCCAGGGTCGGTGAGCCGGGGAGAGCCGACGGGTCGACACCCCAGTAGTCGAATTCGACCGCATACGCCGTGTTCGGCGTCAGCCCGTCCTCCGTACCCAGGTAGTACTCGCCGTTCGCGTCGGTCGTGGCGGTCAGTGCCGGCCCGGTCGGCGGGGTCAGCGTGACGACGACGCCCGGGACGGGTGGCTCGGACGGGTCCTGGACGCCGTTGCCGTTCGAGTCGTACCAGACCCGGTTGCCGATCTGGACGGGCGCTTGGTCGCACACGAGTTCAAGGTCGGCGAGCCCGTTGGCCTTGCCGAAGAGGTTCTGGCGCAGGGCGAGGCCGTTGTCCCAGGTCGCCTGGATGAGCAGGTTGCCGTGGGCCGGGCCGTCGGTCGCGGTCCAGTTGCGGACGCCCTGTTGGAAGGCGTCGTACGGGTCGTGGGCCGTGCCGAACAGCTTGTCGCGGTACGGCTGGAGTGCCGTGGCGCCCTCGCCGATCTGGTCGTGGACCGCGTCCTCGAGTGTCGTGGAGTCGTCGTGGAGCCGGCCGCCGCCCGGGCTCTTGCCGTCGCCCCGCAGACTGCCGGACAGCGCGCCGCAGGAACCGTCGCTCTTCAGCGTGTACGTCGTCCCCGACTTGCAGGCGCGCAGTACGTCACCTGCGGCGATGCCGGTGATGAGCGGTCGCCGCGTGGAGTTGTGGGCGAACGTGGCCGTGCCCGTCATGTCGCCGAAGCGGTCGCGGTAGCCGAGCACCAGGTCGCCGTTGTCGGCGATCTCGATGTTGGCCAGCATCGGCTGCGGCGCGGAGACGAACGAGTGCGACTCGCTGCCCGGCACCCGCTCGTTCCAGGCCTCCCACGCGCCGCTCATCACCTGGCCGACCGTGGACGGCTTGGTGCAGCGGTGGGCGTCGGCCGGCAGACCGGTGAACCGGTAGGCGCATCCGCGCGGATGGTTCAGCGCGTGCGTGAAGATCTCGCTGAACGTGCCGTTCTCGAACTCGTAGACGTGCGCGCTGAGTTGGGTCGGGTCGCCCCAGGGGACGGACGTGGAGACCGTCGTCTCGGCGCCGCACACCCCGCCCACCAGCACCCGCTTGCCGCGCACCCCGATGCCGTACGGGTGCCACTCGCCGACGCAGGCCCTCGGCCTCGGGATGTCGTACGCCGTCTGCGTGCCGGCCCTGGCCGTCGCGCCGGAGCCGACGATGGCCACGCCGTACAGCTTGGTGTCGCCGATGTGGACCGCGTACAGCGTCCTGCCGTCACCGGACACGTCGACATCGCCGATGCCCTCGCGGCCGACCCTGCCGTAGACGGCGTCGTCGTGCAGCCAGTTGTCGGTGGTCTCGTGCGGGGTGAGCCTGCCGGGCAGCGTGACGAAGGCGTCCACGGCGGGGTCCGTGCCGAACTGGCGGTAGATCGTGTTGGTGCCGCCCGCCGGCCCGTACGCGGTGTGCCGCTTGACGAGCGTGCCCAGGTACTTGTTGCCGGTGCGGTCCACGCCGATGCCGAACACGGCCTGCTGCCTCGTGTTGTCGGTCAGCTGGGTGACCGCGCTGTCGGGGGTGCTGCCGGTGAAGCTCCCGTTGAAGGACACGAGGCCCTTGTACGTGTTCGGCGCGTCGCCCTTGGTGAGGTTGCAGCTGACGAGGTAGGGGTTCTCCTGGCAGTAGACGCCGGGCTCCCAGAAACCGGTGGTGTATGTGACGTCCGTACCGCCGGACACGTCGACGAAGCCGATGTTGCCGCGGATGACGTCGGCGCCCGTGCCCGGGCCCGCGACGGCGGGGGAGAGGTTGCCGGGGTCCGGATTGGAGACCTGGACGCGGTACTTGCCTCCGGTGAGTTCGGACGTGGCGGTGAAGGTGACGGTGCCGTCGGCCCCGGTCGTCAGGTTCCGGACGGTGCCGGCGTCGTCCGTCAGGCTGACCTTGACGCCGGCGAGGCCCGGCTCGAGCACGCTGTCGTAGGCGCCGTCCGCGTCCACCTCGGTGACGACCCGTACGGTCACCGTGCCGTCGCCCGGAGCCGCGGCACGCGTGGTCGGGGCGAGCGGGCCGAACCCGGCGACCGCGAGGGCGGGCGAACCGGTCGCGACCAGCGCGAGACTCAGGCCGGTCAGGCCGGCGAGCCGTCTGCGTCGGCCGGGCGGAGCGGCGTGCACGCGCCGACGCGAGGCGGTGGTGCCTGGTTCTGCTCTGAACACTGATTCCTCGTCTCGTGGAGCGAACACCCCCATCTCGCTATGTATAGGAACCGTGAAGAAGATCGAATCGGCCCGTTCGGAGGAATCGGACGATTTTCGGACAGAAGTGACGGACCGTCACGCCCGAGCCTGCCGTGCGACGGCCTGCGCGGTCACTCGGTGCCCCCGCGGGCGTTGTGGACGACGACATCGACGCGTATGTGCCGGACTCGCCGCCGGGTTGGGCGCGTGTGGTCGACATCGGGTCGGCATCCGTGGGTCGGCAGCGCTGAAAGAATGGGCCGATGCGCACCCCTTCATCGCTCCTGTCGGCGTTTCGGCCCCAAGTCCAAGAGCGGCTCTACGACTTCTACGAAGAACTGCGGAGTGCCGACGACCTCTTCTGGGACCGCCGGACGGGCGCCTGGATCGCGACCGGGCACGCCGTGGTCAGCAGCGCGGCGGGTGCCCCGGGGCTGTCCTCGGTGCGTTACCCGGACATCGAGGCCGTTCCGGAGGAGCTGCGGCCGCTCGCCCGGGTCCTGAGCCGGCAGATGCTCTACAACGACATCCCCGACCACCCGCGCCTGCGGGCCCTGATCAGCAAGGCGTTCGCTCCCCGTGCGGTGGCGACGCTGCGTGCCCGGGTCGTCGAAGCCGTCGACCGGATCATCACCCGGGTGGCGCCGACCGGCCGGATGGACATCGTCGCCGACCTCGCCCGCCCACTCCCGCTCACCATCATCTGCGACCTCCTCGACGTACCGGAGGCGGACCGTGCCGCGGTCGCCGCCTGGTCCGATCCGGTCGCCGAGGCAATCGGCAACTCCCGGCTCGACGCGGACCGCAACCGCGAGGCCTCACAGAGTATGGCGGAGATGCTCGCCTACCTCCGTGAGCTCCTCACCCGCCAGGACACCCCGCCCACCCCCGGCACCCTGCGCGCGACGGTGACCGCCCAGGCCGGTGACGCCGATCAGGATCTCGACGAACTCCTCGCCAACTGCGCCCTGTTGCTGATCGCGGGCCATGAGACGACCACCCACTTCATCGGCAACGCCACCCTCGCCCTGCTCCGCCACCCGGACGCGGCCGACCGACTGCGCGCCCGGCCCGACCTGATGCCCGCGGCCGTCGAGGAACTCCTGCGCTACGACGCCCCGGTGCAGCTGATGCTGCGCCGGGCGCGGCACGATCTGGACCTCGCGGGCCGCAAGATCGCCGAGGGGCAGACGGTGCTCCTGGTGGGCGGCGCCGCCAACCGGGATCCGGCCGTCTTCCCCGACCCCCATGTGCTGGACTTCGAGCGGTCCGGCTCCGGGGGCCGGCACATGGCGTTCGGACACGGTCCGCACTTCTGCCTCGGCGCGGCGCTCGCCCGGCTGGAGGGCGCGATCGTCCTGGAGGCGCTCCTCACCCGCCTCCCCGGCCTGCGGCTCGACGAATCCGAGCCCCCGCAGTGGCAGCGCAGCCTCAATTTCCGTGGCCTCACCCGGCTGAACGTCGCCTTCACCCCGACCTGAGTCGCACCCGCCCCGACCTGAGGTACACCGGTCCCGACCGCTCCCCGCACTCTCCGACGAGGAACCGGGGTGTGGAAGGGGCGGGAGGGGGGACTTGGTCCGTAGGTGAGGTTCGGCGTTCCCATGGGGCTGAGCCTGCTCAGGTTCCTCTGGTTCAGACGTAGTGCCGGGGGAGCCGCCCGCTTCGGGTCACGTGAGGTCGCCCTGTTCGCAGATCCGCCGGGCGACCTCCCGGAGTTTGACGTTGTGCTGCTGTGAGTAGCGGCGCAGCGCGTCGAACGCCTGTTCCTCGGTCACATGGTGGCGGCCCATGAGAATGCCCATCGCCTCGCCGATGGCATGGCGGGTGGCGACGGCCTGCTCCATCTGGGCATGGGTGCGGGCGCTGGAGAAGGCGACCGCCGCGTGGGAGGCCAGCAGCCATCCGGCGAGCTCGCTGGCCTCGGTGAACGCGCCCGGCTTGCGCGAGTAGAGGTTCAGCGCGCCGAGGTCCTCGTCGTCGGTGAACAGCAGGAAGCCCATCATGCTGCCCACTCCGAGCTCGTGGGCCTGAGGGGCGTAGGCGGGCCAGCGCGAGTGCTCGCCGGTGAGGTCGGCGATGCGGAAGACCCGCTCGCCCTCGGAGTTGTGAGCCACGTCGAAGCACGGCCCCTCACGCAGCCGCTCCTGAAGCTGATCACTGTCGGTGACGAGCTGATCGGTCGGGGCGAGGGTCTCGACCCGCTCGCCGTGCAGCACCAGGATGCCGGCCGCGTCGCAGCCCTCCACCAGTTCGGTGGCCGATGCAGTGATCCGCCGGAGCGTGGCGGCAACCGAGTCCTGCGCCAGGAGATCCCGCGCCATCGACGCCATCTGCTGTGCGAACCGTCCCCAGTCCACGTCGTCCTCCGATTCTCGTCCGGCCCGGACAAGCCTCCTACCCAGTTTTCCACGGTTGGCTCAGAGCGGCGCCGGGACCGGACCGGGCGGTGCGGCGGCGCGATGGGCGGCGCGACGCGGAGTGCGCGCCCAGGGGAGCGTAGCGCCGGGAAACCCGCCCTGACCTCCTCGAACGGAGCGTTTCTCGCGCACAAAGATGCGTCAGTACGTCGTTGACCACCGCTTCGCAGCGGGGCGAGGGTGAGGGAGCCACATCGGATCCCGACCCCTTCGTTTCCGGTCGGCGGACTGCTCGCAGGAGGCCCGTGATGCTCCAGACAGATGCCCTTGAACACACAGAGTCGGGAGAGGACGACGCGTCGGCGCTCAGCCGCGAACTCTTCTTCCAGCGCTGCCGCTGGTGCGGCTCCCCGGCCTTCCGTCGCTCCTTCTGCCGTGCCTGCGGGTCCACGGCCTTCACCCGGGAGCGCAGCGAGGGTTCCGGAGTCGTCGTGCGCCGCCACGGCCACGTCCCGCACAACACATGGTTCGTCGCGATGGACGAGGGCTTCTACGTTCTCTGCCAGGTCACCGGCACGGCGCCGGTGGCGGTCGCGGTGGGGGCGCGGGTGACCGTCGTACGGTCCGTCGCTCCTCCCGGCGGGGGCATGCCCGTCGTCGAACTCACCTACCGCGCCGAGAGTTCGGGGCGCTGGTGGTGACACAGGACGGTGTTCCCGGCGGAGCACGGCCCGGCGCGCTGGACGGTCTGCGGATCGCCGACTTCTCCCGGGTACTGGCGGGGCCCTACGCCACCATGCTCCTCGCCGACTTGGGCGCCGACGTGGTGAAGGTCGAACGGCCCGGCGTCGGCGACGACACCCGGGCCTGGCACCCCCCGGCGGATCACGAGGGCACTTCGACGTATTTCCTGAGCGTCAACCGCAACAAGAGGTCCGTCGTGCTGGACCTCACGACGGAAACCGGCCTACGACAGGCCCGCGCGCTGGTCGCCGAGTCCGATGTGCTGGTGGAGAACTTCCGCCCCGGCACGATGGAACGCCTGGGACTCGGCCCCCGCGAACTCCGTGCCCGGCAACCGGAGTTGGTGTACTGCTCGATCAGCGGTTTCGGCAGCGGCGCGGGCGCGGCGATCCCCGGATACGACCTGCTCGTCCAGGCCGTCGGCGGGCTGATGAGCGTGACCGGCGACGCGTCGGGGGAGCCGGTCAAGGCGGGCGTGGCCCTGGTCGATGTGATCACGGGCATGCATGCCTCGCTCGGGATCCTCGCGGCCCTCCGGCACCGGGACGCCACCGGGGAGGGGCAGCACGTGGAGGTGAACCTGCTCGGTTCGCTGCTCTCGGCCATGGTCAACCAGGCCTCTGCGTTCGCCGTCGCCGGTGTGGTACCGGGCCGGATGGGAAACGCGCACCCGAGCATCGCCCCGTACGAGACCTTCCCGGCCGCCGATCGGCCGATCGCGATCGCGGTGGGCAACGACCGGCAGTTCGCGGCGCTCGCCGAGGTCCTCGGGGCCCCTGCCCTCGCCACCGACGACCGCTTCCGCACCAACGCCGACCGGGTCGCCCACCGCGCCGACCTGCGGAACATCCTGAGCGAACGGCTGGGCGTGGCCGACGCCGACCACTGGTCGGCCGTCCTGCTGGCCGCGGGGGTGCCCGCCGGACCGGTCAACAGCCTCGACGAGGCCTTCGGATTCGCCCAGAAACTCGGCCTTCCCGGCATCGTCGACCTGCCCGCCCCGCCCTCCGAAGGCGCCGACGGCAGGCCCTCCCGCCAAGTCGCGAACCCCATCACGCTGAGCGCCACCCCCGCGCAGTACCGGCTGCCGCCACCACGCCTGGGCCGGCACACCGCGGAGATCCTCGACCGCGTCCGCGACGACCACACCTGAGCACCCTGAAGCCGGTCACCCGACCGCCGCGCCACCCGAACGCACAGCAACCACCAGAGCCACAGGAGCTTACGATGAATGGCAAGCCCATGAAGGACCCGCTCGATCTGCTCGACTTCTCCTCCACCCTCACGGACGAGGAACGCGAGATCCAGGCCACCGTCGCCAAGTTCCTCGCCGACCGGGTGCGCCCGCACATCGGCGAGTGGTTCGAGAACGCCCACTTCGCCCGTGAACTCGCCCCGGAACTGGGTAAGTTGGGGGTCCTCGGCATGCACCTCGAAGGGTACGGCTGTGCCGGCACCAACGCCGTCAGCTACGGACTGGCCTGTCTGGAACTGGAGGCGGCGGACTCCGGCTTCCGCAGCTTCGTCTCCGTGCAGGGCTCGCTGTCGATGTTCTCCATCTGGAAGTGGGGCTCGGAGGAGCAGAAGCAGGAGTGGCTGCCCCGGCTCGCGGCCGGTGAAGCCATCGGCTGCTTCGGCCTGACCGAGCCCGACTTCGGCAGCAACCCCTCCGGGATGCGCACCAGGGCCGTCCGCGACGGCGACGACTGGGTCCTCAACGGCTCCAAGATGTGGATCACCAACGGTGGCATCGCCGACGTGGCCACCGTCTGGGCACAGACCGAGGACGGCGTCCGCGGCTTCCTCGTCCCGCGCGGCACGCCCGGATTCACCACACGCGACATCAAGCAGAAGATGTCGCTGCGCGCCTCCATCACCTCGGAGCTCTCCTTCGACGACGTACGGCTGCCCGACGCGGCGCGGCTGCCCCTCGCCGAGGGCCTGCGCGGCCCGCTGTCCTGCCTGAACGAAGCCCGCTTCGGCATCCTGTTCGGTGCGGTCGGCGCGGCCCGCGACTCGATCCAGGCGGCCGTCGAGTACGCCGACTCCCGCATCCAGTTCGACAAGCCGATCAGCGCCTTCCAGCTCACCCAGAAGAAGCTCGCCGACATGAGCGTGTCCCTGGGCAACGCCGCCCTGCTCGCCGTCCACCTCGGCCGGCTCAAGGACCAGCACCGCATCAGGCCCGAGCAGATCAGCGTCGGCAAGCTCAACAACGTCCGGGAGGCGATCGCCATCGCCCGGGAGTGTCGCACCGTCCTCGGCGCGAACGGCATCTCCCTGGAGTACTCACCGCTGCGCCACGCCAACAACCTGGAGTCCGTCCTCACGTACGAGGGCACCAGCGAGATGCACACGCTGGTCGTCGGCCAGGCGATCACCGGGTACCCCGCGTTCCGCTGAACCGTCGGACGGGCTGAAGGAGGCGTCCGACACGCTCACGTGACGGTCGTCTGCAGGGGGCCCGACTCCGCGCTCGACGACATCCGCAAGGTCGCGGCGACCGGGGCGCGCGGATGCGCTGACCACTGGAAGGGTTCCGGCCGCCGCCGTGCGAACCGTGGCGGCCGTCGGTGATTGCCGGTGACGCGGCCACCGACGGCCGGGCGAGCGCGGTGCCCGTCGTCGCGGTCCTGCTCAACCTGCCGCAGGTCCTGCCGCAGGCGGCACAAGCGCCGCGACTGGACCCGGACCCGGACGCGGACCCGGGGCGGGTGCGCGCTCGGACCCCGTTACGGGTGCCGCCGCAGTGGGCGATGAAGGCCGGGCGCACGTCAGTCCGTTGTCAGCGATACGCCCTCGTCGGCGAGGGTCTCCTTGGCGTACCGCAGAAACGTGCGGGCCCGGTGTGTGGGAGTGACGTTCGACGCGTAGGCGATCACGAGCGCGACGTCGTCCAGCGGGTCGCTGATGGGCACGGATGCCAGTGGGAGTCCTTCGACGCTCGTGTCGGTGGGCCAGGACTGGATCAGCGTGGCGAAGCCGAGGCCGCGGGCGACCATGCTGCGCAGTGCTTCGATGCTCGAGGTCCGGTACCGGATGTTCGGCCGTGCTCCGGCGAGGGCGAACCAGGTGTCGGCGTTCTGCTGGGCGGGCGGCTCCGCATAGATGATCAGCGGCTCGTCCGCCAGCTCGGCCAGTGACACGGACGCGCGCTCCGCGATCGGGTGGCCGGCCGACACGATGACGTACGGGCGCCTCGCGCGGAGCGTCGTACAGGACAGACCGGCCTCGTCACCGAACGCGTACAACAGGGCCACGTCGCACGAGCCTTGAACCAGGGCCTGCCGCATTTCCTCCTGCTGACCCTCTATCAGCTCCAAGTTGACCGCCGGGTGAAGCCGCGTGAACCCGTCCGCCAGGAGCGGTATCAGGAAGGGCGTCAGGGCCGAATAGCAGCCGATCGTCAGACGGCCGGCCAGTCGGCCCTCCTCGGCCCGGGCGCTGGCCGTGATCTCGTCGGCCTGAGTCAGCATCGCCTGGGCGCGTCCGAGGATGCGGCTGCCGGCTTCGGTGAGGGTGACACCCTTCGCCCGGCGTCGTACCAGCAACTGGACGCCGAGACGGCGTTCGAGGTCGCTGATCGCTGCGGAGATGCTGGCCTGGGAGGCATGGCACCGCACCGCTGCCGCGCTCATCGAGCCGGTGTCCGCCACAGCGACGAAGTATTCCAATTGGCGGAGCGAAAAACTGGCTGCCATTTCTCTCCTGCTGCTATCGGAACTCTCGACAAGCCTTATAGGAAAGTTCTGCTTTTCCTGGATGTGGCGCAGATGTCATTCTAAGCCGCAGTTCACCTGTGGAAAAAGCTCGGCATACGAATACGAGCAGTCTCCGCACGTCCAGCTCGGGAGATTTTCATGACCACGTTTCTTGACCCCGGCCCCTCCGCGGACCGGGGAACCGGCGACAGCGTTCTCGACCGCGTCCGCGCCCTCCTTCCCGAGATCGCGGAGCGGTCCGCCGAGGGTGAGAACGCCCGAGCGGTTCCGGTGGAGATCGTCGCCGCGCTGCGCGAGGCCGGAGTGTTCCGGATGGCCCTGCCCCGGGTGTGGGGCGGCGAGCAGCTCGGGCTGGTGGACAGCGCGCGGGTGGTGCGGGAGATCTCCCGGGCCGACGGATCGACGGGCTGGACCGTCCAGGCCGCTTCGATGGCGTGGTTCTTCGTACGGTCGCTGCCGCTGGAGACGCTCGAGAAGGAGGTCTTCGCGGGCGGTGCCGACCTGATGCTCCGAGGGGCGGTGGCTCCGAAGGGGCTGGCGACGCCGGTGAAGGGCGGTTATCGGATCAGTGGCCGCTGGCCGCTGGCGAGCGGCCCGTTCACCCCGGACTGGATGCTCGGAGGTTTTCTGGTCGAAGGGGCGCCTCCGCTGCCGGACGGCCGCCCGGACATGCGGGTCGCGCTGCTGCGGCCGGAGCAGGTGACGTTCCTCGACACCTGGGACGCGGTCGGCCTGCGTGCGACGCAGAGTACCGACTTCACGATGGACGACGTCTTCGTGCCCGAGCACCACACGGGCCCGATGTTCGGCGCCAACAACATCCCCGCGCCCCTCTACGACCTGCCCTATTCACCCACCGGTGCCTCCCACGACGCTGTCATCCTCGGCGCCCTGGAGGGTGCACTCGCGGATCTCGCGGAGCTGGCCGCCACAAAGCGGCCGGCGTTCAACCCCAGGGCTCTGCTCGGTGAGGACCCGGTCTTCCAGGAGGAGTTCGCCGAACTGCGGCTGCGCGCAGCGGCTTTGGCAGCCCTGTCGGAGCAGACCGGACGTACCGTCATGGACCGCGCCCTCGCGGGCGAGGCGCCCACCCCTGCCGAGTGGTTCAGCTACAAGGGCACCACTCAGCACATCCACCACGAGGGCATCCGGATCATCAACGAGATCATGACCCTCTCGGGCAGTGCGGGCCTTTACAGCAGCAGTCCGCTCCAGCGCCGCTGGCGCGATGTCCGCTGCGTCTCCCAGCACGTGGTCGGCAACACCGGTGCGATGCGCCAGCTGGGCGCGGTCCTGTCGGGACAGAACTGACGAGCTCCCGCCTGCCAAGGACTTTCTCAGCATCTCGGAGCAGGCAATGCATCCGCCGTTGAGGCCCCTCCTGCGAACCCGCGATCCGCGCCGCAGCACGGCCGCACCCCATACGCCGACACCGAAAGGGTGGCCCCCGATGAGCCCTCTCCACGTGACACCGACCAACTCTGACCTGCTGCGCCAGGCTTTCGGCTGCTTCCCGTCCGGAGTGACCGCTGTGTGCGCACTCGACTCCGGCACCCCGGTGGGCATGGCCGCGAGCACATTCACCCCGGTCTCCCTCTCACCCGCCCTGATATCGATCTGCGTGCAGGACACCTCCACGACCTGGCCGAAACTGCGCAAGCGCAGCCACGTGGGCGTGAGCGTGCTCGCCGAGGGCCAGGACACGATCTGCCGGTCGCTGGCCGGCGGGGAGGGGGACCGGTTCGCGGGAGTCGACTGGGATGCCGACGACGGCGGCGGCGTGTACATCCACGGCGCCAGTCTCTGGCTGAACTGCTCGCTGTACGCCGAACTCCCCGGCGGAGACCACACCATCGTCCTGCTGGAAATCCAGGGTCTGAAGGCCGAACCCGACCGAGAGCCCCTGGTGTTCCACAACAGCAGATTCCGGCGCCTGGCCGTCTCGTAGCAGGTGCCGCTGCGCGAGCTCATGACGCACGCCTGCGCCCCGGCCGGCGTGGGTACAGCCGGCCACCTGGGCTGACGCCGTCAGGCCGCCCGGTAGCTGAAGAAGCCCTCTCCCGACTTACGGCCCAGCAGGCCCGACTCGACCATGCGGCGCAGCAACGGGGGAGGGGCGTACAGCGGTTGCCGGTACTCCTCGTACAGCGCCTCGCCCATCGCCGCCACGGTGTCCAGGCCGATCATGTCGGCGAGGCGCAGCGGACCCATGGGGTGGGCGCAGCCGGCCGTCATTCCCTTGTCGATGTCCTCCGCCGTCGCCATACCGGAGCCGACCATCCTCACCGCTGCCAACAGGTAGGGAATCAGGAGCGAGTTGACCACGAACCCCGCTCGGTCCTGCGTGACGATCGCCCTCTTGCCCAGGATCTCGTCCACGAAGGCGAGCACGCGCAGTTCCGTGGCCTTCGAGGTCTGCAGCGAGGGGATCACCTCGACCAGCGGCATGACGGGGACCGGGTTGAAGAAGTGCAGCCCGATCACGGCCTCCGGCCGTCGGGTCGCGGCCGCGAGCCGGGCGACAGGGACCGAGGAGGTGTTGCCGGCCAGTACGGCGGCCGGGTCGGCGACCTCGTCCAACTGCCGGAACAGCGCCGTCTTGGCCGGTTCGTCCTCGACGGCGGCCTCGATGACCAGATCCGCACCGGCCAGCCGGGCGAGATCGGAGGAGACCGACACCCCGGCAAGGGCATGGGCGCGAGCTCCCGGCGCGATGGCTCCGCGCTTCTCCGCCTTGAGCAGCGAGTCCGCCACACCCGCCAGTCCCGCGCGGGCTCTGTCCTCGGTCACGTCGCACAACGTGACGTGCAGCCCGGCCCGGGCGCAGATCTCGGTGATGCCCCGGCCCATCCGCCCGGCGCCGACGACTCCCACGTGCTTGATCGATGTCATGTGTTCCTCCGTGTGTCCTTGTGCCCACGGTCCGCGCCGCGGTGTTGACCGCAGGCCGGTCAACTCCTCGAGCTGCCGATACGGTGCGCTCTTCGCGCACGGACATGTGTCGGGTCGTCGTTCTGTACCTCAGCCGTCGACGGTCGCGGCCAAGGCCGCCTCCCGCAGCCGGCGGATCACACCGCGTACCGCCGGCGAGGTCTCACCCCTGCGGTACGCGCCCACCAGCCGGGTGGTCAGCGGTACGTCGGCCAGCGGACGGTAGGCGACGCCAGGTATCCGTACGCGGCGCAGCGAGTCCGGCACCAGCGCCACGGCGAGACCGCCGCCCACCAGGGTGAGAGCGGCGATGAAGTCCCGTACGGGAGGCGCGCACTGCGGGCTGAAGCCGCCCTGCCGCGCCACCTCCACGATCTGGTCGCGGCAGCCGTACTCCTCGTCGAAGTGCGGTGCCACGAACCGCTCGTGACGCAGTTCCGCCGCCGGCACCGTCTCGTACGCCGCCAGCGGGGCGCCGTCGGGCAGCGCCAGGACGACCCCCTCGGTGAGCAGACAGGTGGCCGTTACCCCGGCCGGGTACTCCGGCCGCCAGCGCAGGAAACCGACGTCGATGTCCCCGCAGGACAGGGCCTCCAGCTGGGCAGGTGTCTCCAACTCGCGTACCTGGACGGTGAGATGGGTGTCCAGGGCCGAGCACCGGGTGAGGACGTCGGTCAGCACACCGGAGAAGGCCGCGGAGGCCACGTACGCGATCTCGGCGTGGCCCAGCTCACCGCGCCCGGCACGCCGGCCCACCGCCTCCGCCCGGGCGACCTGCGCGAGGGTCAGCCGGGCCTCCTCGAGGAACAGCCGTCCGGCGTTGGTGAGCGCCGGGCGGGTACGCCGCCCGCGGTCGATCAGACGGACCCCCAGATGCGATTCCAGCGCCCTGACCTGCGCGCTGAGCGCCGAAGGAGCCAGATGCAGCCGGTCCGCCGCGCGCGCGAAGTGCAGTTCCTCCGCGACGGTGACGAATGTTTCCAACCAGCGCAGTTCCACCGGCTCCTCCGTCCTGGAAGTAGAACGACACCCCGCGGCGCCGTCAGGGCAGGACAGGTACGCCGCGGGGTGAGTAGGGGGTGTGCAGGGGTGGGGTCAGGGAATGACCACGTAGTTGCTGAATCCGCCGTCGCGGTCCGTGAGCCCGGAGATCGCCTCGTTGACTCTGGCCAGCGGGAACGGCTTGGCCTGCAGATAGGACAGGTCCAGGGCGCCCGTGGCCACCATGTCGGCGAGTTCCTGCCCCTGCGCGGTGCTGAACCAGTTGGAGCCGATCAGCTGGACCTGCTCGTCCATGAGCCACTTCACGTCCACGGGCAGCCGGTCGGCCACTCCGCCGACATTGACCACTCGGCCGCCCCGCCGGACACCCTGCATGGAGTCGAGCATCGTGTCCACCGGCGCCTTGGCACCCAGGGCGCTGATCACATAGTCCGCCCCCTCGCCGCCGGTGCGGGACTTCGCCCACTCACCGGTGGAGCCCTCGCCCAGCCGGAAGACCTCGACGCGATCCGGGTCGAGTTCCCTGACACGCTTGAGGAGTTCCTCGTTGCGGCCGGTGCCGAGGACCCGGGAGGCGCCGGAGGCCAGCGCGAGCACTGTCGACGCGACACCGAGCGTCCCCGTGATCCCGTCGATCAACGCGACCTGGCCGGGGCCTGCCGCAGCGTTCTTGAGGGCGCCGTAGGACGTGCCGATGTAACCCAGCTTGCCGGCCTGCTCGAACGTCATGTTGTCCGGGATGTTGACGATCGAGTACTGCGGGGCGGTCATGTACTCCGCGAAGCCGCCGTACGGGTACAGGTCGAAGATCCGCTGGCCGTCCCGGGAGGTGCTGAAGTAGCCGTTCAGCGTGAAGTAGCGGCAGCGGCTCAGTTCGCCGCCCCGGCACACCTGACAACTGCCGCAGGAACGCAGGGGGTTGACGTACACCCGGTCGCCCGGCTTGGTGTGCAGCACCGCCTCGCCGACGGCTTCGACCACGCCGGCGGCGTCCAGGCCGAAGATGGCGGGGAACTTCGGCAACGGCTGGTGCGGGAACCACGTGGGCCAGTTGTTGATCACGTTGGCCATGTTCGGCACGATCCCACACGCCTTCACACGTACCAGTACGTCCGTCGGGCGCGGTGTGGGCACGTCGATCGTGTCCACCGACATCGGTTCACCGAGCGCGTGCAGTCGCGCAGCGAGCATTTTCGCCATTGAAATACTCCTTGGAACTGCTCCGTCCCGGGCGGCCGGGGGCGGAGACATCAAGAATTCCCTACGAATGGGGAAAAGGGTTGGGGTAGTTGTCCTCAAGGTCGATGCCGAGCAGTCCCATGATGCGGACGCCGGAGTTGTACCAGGCGATGGACAACGAGAGTTCGACCATCTGCTTGTCCGTCAGGTGGTCGGCGGCGGCCCGCCAGGTCTCCTCCGAGACGTCGACCCGGAGTGTGGACTCCTTGGCGAGGCGCATCACCGCCTTCTCCGTGCCGTCGAACAGAGGGGACGACTCGAAGTCGGCCACCGCCGCGAGCTGCTCCTCGGTGAGCCCGGCCTTGAGCCCGTGCGACTGGTGGTGCGCGACCTCGTACGCCGACCGGGTCGCGTACCCCACGGTCAGGATGGCCAGCTCGCGCAGCTTGGGGCTGAGGTCGGCGGCCCGTAGCGAGTTGGCGTAGGTGAGGAAGGCGTCCAGCTGCACAGGCGCGTTGGTCAGGGCGAGGAAGATGTTCGCCGTCGGCACCTTGCGCTCGGCTTCCAGCCGGTCGTACAGGGGCTTCTGCGACTCGTCCGCGTCCTCGCGGCGCAGATAGGGGACTCGTGCCATGGGTGACTCCTGAAAAGTCTGGAAGTACGGGACGTACGGAAGCTCAGCGGGCGGACTGTTCGAGCAGGAACCGTTCCAGCGACATCGGCTTCGGCGGCTCGACCGGCGGGATCTGCGGCACGTCGACGAACGGCGACGCCTCGAAGTACCACTTCTCCAGGGCCGGGAGACCCCAGCGGGCGTTGGTGCTCAGCGAGGCGGCGTCCCAGCGCACGGGCTCGATCTCGGTGTCGATCGTCTGGTAGTGGCTGTTGAAAACCTCCACCCGGTGCCCGTCGGGATCGCGGAGGTAGGCGAAGAGCATCCCGCCCGGACCATGCCGTCCGGGACCCCGCTCCACGCCGTCGCCGTAGCCCTGGATACCGGCCCAGTCGCAGGCGGTGAAGATGTCGTGGCTCTCGGAGACGGTGTAGGCGAAGTGATGCAGGGCGGGACCGGTGTTCTCGACGATCGCCAGGTCCAGGCAGGTGCCCTTGCGGTACATGAACGCGCCCAGGAGCTTGTCGCCGTGCTCCAGGTACTCCGAGTTTCGGAAGCCGAGCTCGCCGTAGAAAGCGCACAGCTCGTAGGTGTCGGGCGCGAAGGTCTGGAAGTGGTCCAGGCGCTGCGCGTGGGCACCCTTGTGCTGCGCGAAGTCGATGTGCAGCCGCGGCCGGGTCTCCATGTGCGCGCACAGCTCGAGCGGTGTGCCGATGGGGTCGCTGACGTGCAGGGTGCGGCCCTGGTACGGGGCGTCGACCCACTCGGCGGGCAGCCCCCGCTCACGGAACCAGTCGTACGCGAGGTCGAGGTCCTCGTCGAAGAACACCCGGAAGCCGATCCGCGCGCACCTGCCCGCGCCCTCCTCGTCCAGCTCAAGCACGAGGCTGTGGTGGCAGGCTTCGGCGAGGCCCCGGAGATAACAGGTGCGCTCGTCCTCGTCACTGACGACCAGGCCCAGCACGTTCACGTAGAAGTTCCGGCTCTCGGCCAGATCCGCGACCGTGAGACGCACATGGCTGGAGCGGGTGATGTTGAAACTCGGACGCAGATTGACGGGTGGCAGCATGCTGGTCTCCGTGCTCGGATCGGCTCTGAATTGCTGGAGTGCTGGATTTCTATGACTGTAATACGTGCGATTTCGCTGCCGTTTTTACGGCTTGGTGGTGAAGGCCTTCGATCCGGCGAATGTGAAGGCCGACCAGCCGCTGAATTCCGCGGATTCACCCAGTGACTCCTCGATGCGCAGCACCTCGTTCCACTTCGCCATGCGCTCGGAGCGGGTGAACGAGCCCACCTTCAGCTGGCCGGCGTCCCAGCCGACGCTCAGATGGGCGATGGTGATGTCCTCGGTCTCGCCGGAACGGGCCGAGACGATCGTGCCGAAGCCGGCTTCCTTTCCGGCCCGCAGCGCCTGCAGCGCCTCCGTGACCGTACCGGCCTGGTTCGGCTTGACGAGGACGGCGTTCACCGCTCCGACGGTGGCCGCGGCCTCCACGCGCTTGGCGTTCGTGACCAGGTAGTCGTCGCCGATCACCTGGCAGCGGTCGCCGTAGCGCCGGGTGAACTCCAGCATGCCGTCGTGGTCGTCCTCGCCCACCGGGTCCTCGACGGACAGGATCGGATACTGCTCGATCCAGCCGCCCAGCATGTCGATCAACGCCGCGGTGTCGAGCGTGCGCTCGTCCAGGGCCAGCGTGTACCGCCCGCCGCTGCCGAACTGCGAGGCCGCGACGTCCAGCGAGATCGCCACCTCGGTCGCGGGGGTGAAGCCCGCGGTCTCGATGGCGCGGGTCAGCATCTCCAGCGCCTCCTCGTTGGAGTCGAAGGCCGGCCAGAAACCGCCCTCGTCGGCCACGCCCTGGGCCTTCCCCGCCGTGCGCATCAGGCTTCCGGCGGCCCGGTAGATCTCCGCGGTCCAGTCCAGGGCCTCGGAGAAACTGCCCGCCGCCGGGCACATCACCATGAAGTCCTGTACGTCGACCCGGCGGTCCGCGTGGGCGCCGCCGCCGAAGATCTGGATCTCGGGCAGCGGAATGCGGACCGGGCGTTCGCCCGCCAGATGCCTCCACAGCGGCACTCCCGCCGAAGCGGCGGCGGCGTGCAGGACGGCCATGGACGTGGCCACGATCGCGTTGCCGCCGAGACGGCCGCGGTCGGGGGTTCCGTCGAGGTCCACCAGCAGCCGGTCCACGGTTTCCTGGTCGCCCGCGTCCCGGCCGAGCAGCGCGGGCGCGATGGCGTCGTTCACCGAGCCCACCGCGCGCTGGACGTCGAGCCCGCCGAAACGGCTGCCGCCGTCGCGCAGGTCGAGCGCCTCGCCCTGGCCCGTGGAGGCCCCCGCCGGCGCTATGGCCCGCCCGACCGCGCCGTCCGCGAGGTGCACTTCGACCTCGACGGTCGGCCGACCGCGTGAGTCCCACACTCTGCGGCCGTGGAGCTGGGCGATCCGCGCGTCTGTCATGGCGGTGCAACCTTTCGGAGTTCGGACGACACGGGTGAGGGCCGGGGGTGACGGCCGGGGAGTCCGTGCCTGTCATCGGGGCAGGGACCTCCGCGCGGCGAGGCGTACGGAGGTCATCGCCGACGAACGGGGTGGGGGCGGACCCTGAGGGGTGGCACCCGGATCGGTTCGAAGGCGCTGCGAGCGAGCGAAGGATTGTCCGGCTCTCTTCGTCGTCGTGCTAACGATAGCGCAATCGTGCGAACTGTTGGCGGGGATGTCAAGGGGCGGGTGGGTGCTGTTCGCCTCTGCGTGTCATGCGACTCCGGTGCTTCTGGCCGGCTCTTGACGTCAGTGCTATCGTTCGCACGATTCCACCCCGCAAGAACTCCGGCGGGCCCGCTCGCTCCTGGACAGAAGGACAGCGCAGGCAGTGGCGGGCCCGCCGGGCCGGGGAGCGGCCGAAAGGAAAGAAAGTGAGCCAGACATGGCAGCCGAGCCCTCTGTGACGCCTATGACCCTCACCACTGTGGTGGCCAGTACACGTCCCGGGCGGGTGGGAAGGTCCGTCGCGGACTGGTTCGCCACCCGGGTCGCGGAGTGCGAGCAGTTCGAGTCGCACATCGTCGACCTGGGGGAACTCGCCCTCCCCTTCTTCGACGAGCCGAATCCTCCCGCCCTGCGGCAGTACACGAAGAGCCACACACGCGAGTGGAGCAGGATCGTCGAGGCGTCGGACGCCTTCGTCTTCGTCACCCCGGAGTACAACGGCGGCTTCCCCGCCCCGCTGAAGAACGCGTGGGACTACCTCGTCGTGGAGTGGCAGCACAAGCCGGCCGCGTTCGTCAGCTACGGAGGCGTCTCGGCGGGCACCCGGGCGGTGCAGATGGGCAAGCAGATCGTGGCCAACCTCCGGATGCTGCCGATCGGTCCGACCGTGAGCATCCCGTTCGTCAGCGAACTCGTCGAGGGCGGCGCCTTCCGGCCCGGCAAGATACATGAGGCGGCGGCCGAGCAGGTGCTCGACGAACTCGTGCGTACCGCCCGCGTCATGCGCGGACTGCGCGGCGGAACGTACTGAACCGCCACCGGGCTACGGCGGGTTCCGGCGGGTGCACGTGAAGGCGCCCGGAGCAATGTGCTCCGGGCGCCTTCACGGGTGCGGGTGGCGCCGCCTGCGGCTCAGCGGGACCTGGACGCGGACCTCTCTCCGGGTGGCGCCGTGCTGCCGCGCAGAATCAGCGATCCCGGGGAAACCGACGTGTACGGTCCGTCGTTGCCCGTCGCGGTCTTCAGCCGGCGCATCAGCCACAGCGCGCAGCCGGTGGCCATCTCCTGGATCGGCAGCCCGGTCGTGGTGAGTCCGGGACCCCACCAGGAGAACCCCGGCTCGTCCCCGAACCCGATCACGGACAGCTCCCCGGGCACCTTCACACCCTGCTCGGACAGTTCCTCCAGGACTCCCCGGGTGAGCTGGATCGATCCCAGGACGAGCGCGGTGGGGGCGCCCGGGCCCTTCAGCAGCCGGCGCATCGCCCGGCGGCCGTGCTCCACGGACGACGGCGGGCCCAGTTCCGTGCGCCCGGCGTCGTCCGGAAGACCGCCCTCGCGCAGGGCGCTGCGGAAGCCGCGCAGACGCTCCGCGCCCGTGGGCAGTTCCTCGGGGCCGCCCAGGTACGCGATACGGGTGTGGCCCTGCGCCACCAGGTGGGCCGTGGCCCGACGCAGCGCCTCGTGGTCGTCCACGCCGAACCACTGGGAGCCGAGCGACGGGTGGCGGCGCAGCAACTGCAGGTGCGGGACTGTGCGCAGGAGCTTGACCGTGTCGCCGTGCGGGCGTGCGGTGGGCACGATGATGACGCCCGCCACCCGGGTCGCGGACAGTTCCCGCAGATGGCGCAGCTCCACCATCCGGTCGTCGTCGGTCTCCGCGAGCATCAGCTGGAAGCCCTCGGCCTCCATGTTCTTGGACAGTTCGTGCGCGATGGTCGAGTAGAAGCTGTTGCGGATGTCCGGGATCACCAGCGCGACCACGTTGCTGGACGCGCCGCGCATCATCCGGGCCGCCCGGTTGCCGACGTACCCCATCTCGGAGGCGGCCTGTCGGACCTTGAACTTGGTCTCCTCGCTGATCCGGGAATCGTCGGCGAGCGCCCGGCCGACCGTCGAGACGGAGACTCCGAGGCGTTCCGCGATGTCCTTGGTCGTGATCACGTGAGGGCCCCCTCGAGCTGACTGATCCCGTGTCGTCACATTCCGTGTGCCAACGATAGCGCTCACGTCGCGCTCCGCAGTCGGACGGAAGGGCGTCCGGGGCTGATCGTCTTCTGCGTGCTAACGTTAGCATTGCTGGATGGGTCATGCAGCCCATGCTTGGCTGCCAACCTGCGGACTACTTGCGGAGGTTTCCTTGCGGATCATCAGGTATGCCGTCGGCGGCACACGTCATTACGGAGAACTCGAATCCGGCGGCGCCCGGATCACGAGATTCGAGGGGGATCCCTTCACCGGACTGACTCCCACCGGGCAGGTCGACGAAATCGGCGACGTGGCCGTTCTCCCGCCGCTCGAACGGCCGCGGGTCTTCGGGTTCGCCTACAACTACGCCTCACACGTCGACGAGACCGATCGTGAGGTCCCGGAAGTTCCCGTGTGCTTCATGAAGCCCAGTACCTCGGTGATAGGTCCGGATGACGCCATCGTCTATCCTGCGGGCGGTGAACTGATCCATTTCGAAGGCGAGTTGGTCGTCGTCATCGGAAAGGAAGCCCGTCATGTGAAGCCCTCCGACGCCCATGAGTACATCCTTGGATATACGTGTGGCAATGACGTCAGCGACCGCATCGTCCAGCGCAGGGAAAGCGCGTTCGGCACCCTTCTGATCGGAAAGGGGCAGGACACCTTCGCTCCCCTCGGACCGGTCGTCGAGACCGAACTGGACCCCTCCGACCTGTCGCTGACGACCCGTCTGAACGGCGCCGTCGTGCAGTCGGCGAGCACCGCCGACCTGCTGCTCACCGTTCCCGACCTCGTCAGCTACCTCAGCCGCTATCTGACGCTGCTGCCCGGAGACGCGATCATGACGGGCACGCCCGCCGGCGTCGGACCGATCCGTCCCGGAGACGTGGTCGAGGTGGAGATCGAGGGCATCGGCGTTCTGCGCAACCCCGTTGTGGCCGAGTGCCCCTGACCTCGCACGCAGCCGACCACGTACAAGGGGCCTGCCCACCGCTCGGCGGTGGGCAGGCCCCTTGTGGATTGTCAGGATGTGCCCCGCGCCCTGTGCGAGGCGCGGGGCTGTCCCGTGTGCGGCGGAGCCGCGTGGGCGGGCCGGTCCCCACCGTCCCGCAGGTCGGTCACTGTGCGGCCGGCGGGTTGGTCGGTCACTGTGCGGCCGGCTCGTCGGGCACTGTGCGGCTAACGGAGCGCTTTACGTGCCGCGTTGTTGAACTCCGAGGTGCGGACGAAGGCCAGGGCGACCACGCCCAGCAGCGGCAGGCCCGTGACCTGCAGCAGCCCGGCCCGTTCCCAGCCGAAGGAGTCCACCAGGGCGGCGAAGAGCAGGCCCGAGAACGCCGCCGGTCCGTAGTAGCTGGTGACGAAGAGGCCGGAGGCGCGTCCGATCTGTCCGGGGCGGACGGCCCGCTGTATCGCGCTGTTGGTGTTCGGGTAGATGAAGCCCAGCCCGAAGGCGCCCATGAGGAAGGCGAACAGGCACTGCGTCCCCACCGCGGCATGCGTCGTGTAGATGCACACGCTGATGGCGGAGACGGCGAGCAGGCTGAGGACCAGCAGGTTCCGCTGGTTGATGCGGTCACCCAGCCAGCCGCCGAACACAGCCGTCATGCCGCCGAAACCGAGGAGGCTCATGGCCAGTGCGGCCTGTCCGGGGGTGTAGTGCAGGGAGGTGATGAGGAACGTCGGGTAGAGGCCGAGGAACCCGTAGATGGCCACGCCGCTGACGACCGCGTGGACGGCCAGCGCGACCGTGTTCCGGTTGTAGGCGGAAGCCGGCATGTACTCGTAGGTTTCGGTCGCGGCGGCCTTCTCGACGGTGTGCTCGGTCAGCCCGGTCCGCACGAGGAACAGGGAGGCGGTGGCGATCAGCAGTCCGGCCGCTCCGAACAGGTAGAACGGCGAGTGCCAGGTGCCGTGCATGCTCATCAGCTCGACACCGATCAGCGGCGCGATGAACACACCGATCGAGTAGCCCACGCCGATGACGCCGAAGGCGAGACCACGCCGCTGGGCGAAGAAGGCGCCGATCGCCGCGAAGATGGCGGCGGACTGCATGCCCTCACCGAAGCCCGAGATCACCCGGTACAGGGACATGTCGGTGAATCCGGTCGCCAGCGGCGTCGCCATGGTGCCCAGGGAGTAGATCACGATGCTGACCAGCAGCATGGTCTTGCGCCGGAAGCGGTCGAGCAGATAGCCGGCGGGAAGGCCGGCGAGCGCCATGCCGAGGGTGAAGTTCGTCGCCAGCAGCCCGCCCTGTTCCAGGGAGAAGCCGTACTCCGCGCGGATGTCGGGCAGCAGAGGAGGGAAGACTTGGCGGTCCATCGCGTTGACCATGTAGGAGAGGACGATCAGCAGGAAGCCCACGCCGATCATGGGGCGGGAAAGGGAGGGCCGGCTGCTTTCCTGTGTTTCCCCGGCGGGCACCGTGGTGGTGTCGACTTGCGCTGCGTGAGTCATAGCGGCTCCTGAAGAGGAAGGGGCCACGGCTGGCCGTGGCGGATCCATCGCCGTACGGGGCTGTACGGCGAGGACGAAAAGCGGTGAGCTGAACACGGACTCGCGTCGGCGACGGTTGTGCGGTCGTCGACTGACGGAAAATGGGGCGACAGGCTGCCGCGCGGTCGGACACCGAATGCGGAATTCAGTCGTGTATCGCCCGTCGGGGACGTCCGTGGCTATGGCGTCTTCGACAGCCGGACTTCGTGCGGACACTTCTCGGTCACACGGTCGGCGCTGGCAGAAACCATGAAGGGAAGTACCGGGCGCGTCAAGATGTCCGTCCCGGTTTTTCTTCGGCGCCGCTCTTTTTCCCTTGGTGGCGGGGTTCCTCCGCTCCGAATCGGGCCCGCGGTGGGATGCCGACGATCACGTGTACGTCACACCCTTGACGGGGCGAAGAGCCCGAGTGCTATCGTTAGCATCACGTGGCTGTGACAAAGTGATGCAACGTGCCCTGGTATCCCGTGATCCGTTCCAGGTGCGTTCCCCGGCGCCCGCCCCGACCACAAGTCGGCGAGCGCCGACGAGCCCAGAGACTCCCTCCGGCCCACCCAAGGCGGCCGACGGCCCATCGGACATGCCGTAGGCCGCCCTTCCGGGTGACGATCAGACCCGCTCACCGGACGCGACCGGGCGCGACGCCCGACCGTTCGCCGCGGCCGCACGACTCTGCGAGGACGACCTGCAATGAACCAATCGAGCCGCCCAGGCACCGTGCTCCTCACGGACTACGCCTGGCCCGACGACTCCGTCGAGCGATCCGTCATCGAGGGAGCCGGCCACACCCTGGTGACCGGTCCCGCCGAACCCGCCTCCGCCGAGGCCATCGAGAAACTGGTGGCCGAGCACCGGCCCGACGCCATCCTGACCTGCTGGGCGCCGGTCTCCGCCACCGCGATCGGCATGCCGCCGGACCTGCGGATCGTGGCCAGGCTCGGCGTCGGCCTCGACAACATCGCCGTGGAGGCGGCCACCGAGCGGGGTGTCTGGGTCACCAACGTGCCCGACTACTGCGTCGAGGAGGTCGCGGACCACGCCGTCGGCATGGTGCTGGCCTGGACCCGGGGCCTGGCCGTGTTCGACCGGGACGTCCGCGCGGGCCGCTGGAACCCCGCGAGTGCCCGGCTGCGCCGCCTGTCGACGCTGACCTGCGGCGTCGTCGGATACGGACGCATCGGACGTACCACCGCCGGCCGGCTCGGCGCGTTCGGCTGCCGGATCCTGGCCCACGACCCGTACCCGCCCAAGGACACCCACGGCGTGGAGATGGTGGGCCTGGAGGAACTGCTGCGCCGCAGCGACGTGGTGATCCTCCACGTGCCGCTCACCCCGGACACACACCACATCATCGGAGCCGAACAACTGGCGCTGATGCGGCAGGGCGGCCTCCTGGTCAACGTCAGCCGGGGTGGCCTCGTGGACACCGACGCGGTGATCAAGGCGCTCGACAGCGGACATCTGGACGGAGCCGCGTTCGACGTCCTGGAGAGCGAGCCGCACGTCCCTGACAGCCTGCTGGCCCAGCCGGGCGCGCTGCTCACCCCGCACGTCGCCTTCTCCTCCGACGCCTCGGTCACGGAGCTGCGCCGCCGGGCCGCCGAGGAAGTCGTACGGATCCTGGCGGGCGAGGCGCCGGCTCACGCCCGCAACACTCCCCGTGATCTTCCCGCTGTGCCGGCGGACAGGCGATGAGCGGGCTCCCCGCGCAGGCAAGCCCGGAACCCGCGCTCACCGACTTCCTGACCGCACACCAGCTCGCCGTGCCCGGTGAGGCCGCGCGGTGGACACCGCTGGCCGGCGGTGTCTCGTCCGACCTGTGGCGAGTGGACCTGCCGGGACGGTCGCTCTGCGTGAAACGTGCCCTCGCCAAGCTGAAGGTCGCCGCCGACTGGCAGGCACCGGTCTCGCGCAACGCCTACGAATGGGCGTGGATGCGGTTCGCGTCCCGGCACCGTCCGGACAGTGTGCCCGGGCTGCTGGCCCACGACCCCGAGGCCGGCCTCTTCGCGATGGCGTACCTGCCGCCGGAGCGGTATCCCATGTGGAAGGCCCAACTGCTGGACGGCGAGGTGCGGGTGGAGACCGCGGCGGCCGTCGGGGAGCTGCTCGGCAGCCTCCACGCGGCGAGTGCGGGTGACGCGGCCCTCGCCGCCGAGTTCGCCACCGACGACAACTTCCACGCGCTGCGCGTCGAGCCGTACCTGCTGGCCACCGCCGCCGCGCACCCCAAGCTGAGCGACGCCCTTCAGGGCCTCGCCGAACGCACGGCCACCACCCACCTCGCTCTGGTGCACGGTGACGTCAGCCCCAAGAACATCCTGGTCGGGCCGTCCGGTCCCGTCCTGCTGGACGCCGAGTGCGCCTGGTACGGAGACCCTGCCTTCGACCTCGCCTTCTGCGCCACCCATCTGCTCCTCAAGAGCCTGGTGGTGCCCGAGCGGCGCCCCGATCTCCTGAGGTCCGCCCAGGTGCTGGCCGAGGCGTACGCCCGGTGTGTCGACTGGGAGCCCAGGCCGATCCTCGAAGCGCGGGCCGCGGCACTCCTGCCGGCGCTGCTGCTCGCACGCGTCGACGGCAAGTCCCCGGTCGAGTACCTCACCGACGAACGGCACCGGCTGTTCGTACGGACGGTGGCGTCGGCCCTGCTCCGGGCGCCCGCCCCCACGGTCGCCGACGCCCTGGACGCCTGGACGACCGCGCTGGGGGCGCAGCCCGGGCCCGGCGGCGGTCTGTCTGCCTGACCCGACCGGGTCGACAGGTCCGGCATCCTCGGCCCGCGCCGATCACCACCTCACGGAGAGACGTATGCGCAGAGTTGTCACCGGCCATGACGAGCACGGCAGGTCCGTCGTCGTCAGCGACGGCCCCGTCCCGCGCAGCCGGGAGTTCACCAGTCTGCCGGGCTGGGTGTCCCGGGTGCCGTGGGCCACCGAACCCGGCGAGCGGATCGACCGGACCGGAGAGGACCCCACGGCGAAGCTCACCAGCCTGCTCCCGGCACCCGGCGGCACCCGGTTCGTCGTCCTGACCTTCCCGCCGGACTCCGCGATGGCCGACCCGGCGTTCGACCCCGTCGCCTTCGACCTCGAGCAGCGGGCCGACTCGCCCGGCATCGCGGACCTCATGGAACCCGACGGCATGCACACGACGCCGACCGTGGACTACGGGATCGTGCTGCGGGGCGAGATCGTCCTCGAACTCGACGACGGCCACCGCACCCGGCTCTCGGCAGGGGACGTCGTGATCCAGAACGGCACCCGGCACGGCTGGCGCAACCTCAGCGGGCAACCGGTCACGATGGCCTTCGTCCTCGTCGGGGCGGAACGCGAGGGCTGACACCGGCGGAAGGTCGATCGGCTCCGGTCCGGATCCCGGCCGGGGTTGCGGACCGGAACTGTCCGCAAGTGCGGCTAGCGTGCGGAACATGACGAAGACGACCTCGACCTCCGGCCCGGCGGGGAACCCCGCGTCGGCCTCCACCGCCGCGGCCCCCGTCCTCGGCCCCCGCGCCCTCAACCGGGCCACCCTGGCCCGGCAGTCGCTGCTGACCCGGTCGCCGATGTCCGCGAAGGAGGCCCTCGCACACCTCCTCGGGCTCCAGGCGCAGAACGTGAAGCCCCCGTACTACGCCCTCGCCGCCCGCCTCGACGGCTTCGCCCCCGAGGACCTGTCCCGGCTCATGGCCGACCGGGAGGCCGTCCGTATCGTCACCATGCGCTCGACCATCCACACCCACACCGCCGACGACTGCCTCACGCTGCGCCCGCTCGTCCAGCCCGCCCGGGACCGCGAACTCACCTACTTCCGCAAGGGACTTGTGGGCGTCGACCTCGACCGGCTCACCGCCCTCGCCCGGGACCTCGTCGAGGCCGAGCCGCGCACGATGAAACAGCTGCGCGAGGCGCTTCTCGTCGAGTGGCCGGACGCCGACCCGCAGTCCCTGTCCGTCGCCGCCCGCTGCCGGCTCCCGCTCGTCCAGGTCACCCCGCGCGGACTGTGGGGCCGCAGCGGGCAGGTCGCCCTCACCACCGCCGAGCACTGGCTGGGCCGGGCGGCAGAACCGGACCGGGACCCTGCCGTGCTGCTCGACACGACCGTCCTGCGCTACCTCGCCGCCTTCGGCCCGGCCTCCGTGAAGGACATGCAGACCTGGGCCGGACTGACCCGGCTGCGCGACGCCTTCGAACGCCTCCGGCCGCGCCTGCTCACCTTCCGGGACGAGCACGGCACCGAACTCTTCGACCTCCCCGACGCGCCCCGCCCCGACCCGGACACCCCGGCCCCGCCGCGTTTCCTGCCCGAGTTCGACAATCTGCTCCTCTCGCACGCCGACCGCGGCCGGGTCGTCCCCGCCGACCTCAAGGGCCGTAGCTGGACGGGCAATCAGGCGCACCGCGTCCTGCTCGTCGACGGCTTCCTGGCCGGCCTGTGGCGCGTCGAGGACAGCACGCTCACCGTCGAGCCGTTCGGCGGGTTCACCAAGGACCAGTGGAAGGCGGTCGTCGAGGAGGGGGAGCGAATGCTCGCGGTCCTGCACGAGGGAGAGGCATACGACATCCGGCTCGGGACAGTCGTACGGGAACGTGGATAGGGGGCGCTGCGGACCGCTCGTGGCCGGTCCGCAACGCCCCCTGGCATTCACCCGAGGGGTACTCGGGAGACTGTGGTGGCTGTTCCGCCGCTGGTTACGACGCGACCTGCGTCGCCACCAGGCTGGAGAAGGTGGTCAGCCGGGTGTAGACCCCGGGGTAGCCGGCTGACGCGCAGCCCTCTCCCCAGGAAGTAATACCTGCCAGGACGCCGCCGATCATCAGCGGGCCGCCGCTGTCGCCCTGGCAGGTGTCAACGCCACCGGAGGTGAATCCGGCGCAGACCATGTCGCTCGCGATGTAGCTGGAGCCGTACGAGCTGGAGCAGCTGGCGTTGGAGACGGTCGGGACCGTCGCCGTGCGCAGCTGGTTGGAGGAGCTTCCGTTGGAGGAGGTGGTGCCCCAGCCGATGATGCGGGCCGTGGTGCCGGCCGCGTACACGCCGGTCTGGGACGAGGTGACGTACGACGCCGTGGTGTACGGCATCGCGGTGGCGAGGGTCAGCACGGCCACGTCGTCGCCGTTGGTGGCGTCGGTGTAGCTCGGGTGTATCCAGATCTTGGTGACCCGGCTGACGGTGCCGTTGGTGCCGTTGCGGTAGGTACGGCCGCCGACGACGCGCACGCTGCTCGTCGTCTCGTCGACCATGCAGTGGGCGGCGGTCACGACCTTGGTGGCCGAGACGAGGGTGCCACCGCAGAACTGGTTCTGCGAGGCGTCCGTGATCTGCATGACGTACGGGTACGCGGCCGCGGTGGTTGTCGTACCGCCCACAATGGGCTGGGGCGCGGCGACCGCGCCGGGAGCGGCGATCAGCGCGGTCGAAGCGGCGGCAGCGGTGGCCACCAGAACAGCGGCGGCCTTCTTGGCACGAGCGAGCCCGAACATGGGTTCTCCTCTTGGGGGGATGCCGGTGGGGGGACGCGCGGGTGTGGGGGGTGGTGATGTACAGGGCGGTGGTGCTGCCCCGATGCCCGGCGAGCGGCACATCCACAAGGTAGGAGGCGGATAAGGACCCACCCAATGAGGGAACCCCCTAGGTGAGTTGGGGGAGGGAAAACCCTCGGTCGTACGGGGTCGACGGCGCGGTACGGTGGGAGCGCGAGGACGGATTGCGCGCAGGCCGCACACGGCCGCACGGCGGGCGTGCGGGCGTATACGGGTAAGCGGGCTGTCAGTTGGTGTGGTGACCCGCCGCCAGCCTGACGATGTCCACCCGAGACCGGATCCCCAGCTTCCGGTACACCCGGGTGAGCGTCGCCTCGACCGTCTTGACGCTGATGAACAGGCGTCCGGCGATCTCGCGGTTGGTCGCGCCCTCCATCACGAGCGCCGCGACCTGACGTTCCATCGCGGCGAGCCCGTCGAGCGCGGCGACGGCCTGCGGCTGCCGTACGAGCGGCTGCGGCGCGGGAGCCGGCACGGTGGCCGCGTCGACCCGACGCAGCCAGGGCAGCGCGCGGGAACGTCTGAACAGCCGTGCCGCCTCGTCGTACGGGGCCGAGGCCCGCGTCGGCCCGGGCGGTGCGCCGGCGCGCAGCTCGGCCAGGGCGAGGGCGGCCCGCGCCTCCTCGAGGCCGTAGCCCAGTTTGGCGAGCCGGTCCTGCGCGGACGTCAACTGGGCGAGAGCCGCCTCGTGTTCGCCGCGTGCGGCGCGCACCTGGGCCTCCGCCCGGTCGAGCACCGCGAGCACGCTCTCGCGCCCCAGCCGCAGTGCGTGGCCGCGCGACACGTCGATGACCTCCTGCGCCTCGTCCAGCTCGCCCACGCGGACCAGCGCCTCCGCGAGGTCGCCCTGCCAGCGTCCGCGCGCCGGGTCGTCGACGCCGAGGTCGTGCTCCAACTCCCGTGCCCGGCGCAGCGACTGCACCGCGCCCGGCGCGTCCCCGGCCACCAACCGGGCGTATCCCAGGGCGGCCTGGGCCCGGGAGAGATACAGCAGGTCGCCGTTCTCCTCGGCGTGCTCGACCGACTCCTTGGCCAGCGCGAGTGCCCGGTCCACATCGCCGCCGGACGCCTCGGCCAGCGCGGCGAGCATCGCGGAGGCGACCTCGCCGATACCGGTGTCCCGGGCCACCCGCAGGCTCTCCCGGGCCACGTCGAGCGCCCGGCCGCAGTGCCCGCAGCGCAGTTCGGTCTCGGCCAGGCCGCGCAGGAAGTGCACCTCGCTCTCGACCGACCCGCGCCGGCGGACCTCACGCAGCAGGGTGGTGATGGTGGCCCGCGCCTCGGGCAGCTGGTCGCTCATGATCAGCCAGCGGAAGCGGGCCGAGCCGATGCCGTTGTGATGGACCGTCACCTGCGGGTCCTGGGGCTCCTTCAGCGCGCGCTTGATGGTCGCGGGCGCCTCCGGGTGGCCCATCAGGGTCTCGGTCTGGGCCTGGAAGGAGAGCGACATCAGCTCCATGTGCCGGTCGCCGCCCCGCTCCGCGAGCTCCGCCGCACGCGCCGCCTCCTCACGGCACTCGGCGAAGTCGCCCTCCACGAGCAGCGCCCGCCAGGCCAGTTGGTAGTGGATCAGGGCGAGCAGCCGCGGGTCGTCCCCCGCGTCGGCGAGCGCCTGCGGGAAGACGGCGTCGACCTCCGTCATGGCGTGGCCCGCCGTGTCGATCACGATGATCCAGGCCCGCACCCGTTCAGCGGGCACCGTGCTCCTGGCGAGCACCTGACGGGCGATGTCCCGCGCCAGGTCCAGCTCACCGGCGGTGATCGCGTCCTCGGCGGCCCGCAGTCGGTGCTCGTCCGGGGTCGGCACGCTGTCGGCCGGGGTGTGGCGGGCGGCGAGCAGCCCGAGCGAGGAGGCCACCGTCGGAGCCCCGCGGTCCCGGGCCAGCGCGGCTGCCTCGGCGAGGCGGGCGGCCACCTCCGGATCGGTGCCGTCGGTGGCCAGGGCGAGGTGCCGGGCCCGCTCGATGGGGTCGGAGGCGGCCGTGGACAGCGCGGCGTGCGCCGCCCTGCGCTCCTGGGCGCCGGCCTCCGCGTACAGCGCGGCAGAGACGAGGGGATGCGCGAACCGTACGGCCGGACCCTCGGGATCCGGCGCCAGCAGGCCGAGGGCGGCGGCCTGGGCGGTCTCGGCCTCGGCGTTCGTCCGGCCCGCCGCGTGCAGCAGGTCCAGGGTGGGGCGGGCCCCGGCGCTCACCACGAGGAGGGTGCGGCGGGCGTCGTCCGACAGCATCTCCAGCCGGCTCAGGACCAGGGCACGCAGCGACGTCGGCACCGGCAGCGGCTCACCCGGACGCGGGGGAGCGGGGTTCTCGGCGAGGGCCCGGCCCAGTTCGAGGGCGTACAGCGGGTTGCCGGCGCTGGTGCGGTGGATCTCCCGCACGGTCGAACGCGGGAGGTCGTAGCCCCGGTGCCGCAGGAGTGTCTCGACCTGGGTGCGGTTCAGCGGGTTGACCCGGACCGCCAGGGTGTCCGGTGTGGACGCGCGTAGATAGCGGTCGTACTCCTGACCGTCCGTCCGCCCCGCGAACACCATCCGGACGGGGTCGTCGCCGAGGCGGCGGGCGGCGAAGCCGAGGAGTTCGGTGCTCGCGGTGTCCAGCCACTGGAGGTCGTCGGCGACAACGAGTACGGGACCCTTGGCGGCCAGGGCGCGCAGCGCGGACAGCACGGCGAGCCGCAGCGCGAGGCCGTCGCGCTGGAGGGTGGACTCGCCCCGGCCGGTGAGCGCCGACTCCAGGGCGACACGCTGGGCGACGGGCAGCCGGCCGGACACCTCGTCGAGGGCGAGACCCAGAAGATCGGCGAGTGCGAGGAAGGGGAGATGGGATTCGGACTCGGTGGCGGAGCAGCGCAGCACGGTCTGTGCCGATTCACCGTATTCCGCGGCCAATGTCCGCAAAACGACGGACTTTCCTATTCCGGCTGGTCCGTGCAGCAGTACGCTGCCGCCGCGCGAAAGCTGCTCGCGCGCCGACGCGAGCGCCTCGTCCCGTCCTATGAGCAGGTCAGAGCGGCATCGGCCAGACTCCTGGAAGTCCCGTCGCACGGTCACCGCTCCCCTCCTGTGTCGTGTGGGGCCCAATATTAGGCAACAGATCTTTGAAATACGGACCGGTGGCGCGGTGAGGCAAATAACAGGACGGTAGCGGCATGGGGAAATTCACATCACTTGTGAATGAATGTTCCTTATGCGTGCGCGGAGCGTGACGAGAAAAAGCCCGCACCGAGCGTTCCGTCAGGGCAGCAGCCCCGCCCGCCGCGCCGCCACCACCGCCTCCCCGCGCGAGTGGGCACCCAGCCTGCGCATCGCCGAGCGCAGATACCCCTTCACCGTCTCCGGACGCAGCCCCAGCCGCTCCGCGGCGACCGCGTTGGACACCCCCGAGGCGACACACGCCAGGACGTCCAGCTCGCGGGGCGCGAGTTCGACCCCCGAAACGGGCCGCTCGGCGGCCAGCAACCCGCACGCGTCGAGCAGGGCCTCCCGCAACTCCGGATCGGTGATCCGCGGCGCCAGCGCACGCAACGCGGCATGCGCCTCCCGCACCTGCTCCCACGCCCCGTCACCGGGCCGCGCGGCACCGGCGGGCTCCGGCCGCGCCGCCGCCATCAGCTCCCGCGCCTGCTCCCGTACGACGAGCGCCTGCTCGACGTCCCTGGCCGCCTCGACCGCCGCGCCGAGCAGCCGGTCACCGAGGGGCTGGGCGGTGCGCAGCGCCCCGTACAGCACCCCGCGCACCCGGCGCCGTACGACGACCGGGACGGCCAGCACGGAGCGCAGGCCCTCGGCGGCGACCGGGACGTCGTACTCGTGGCTGATCTGCCGGGAGGCGGAGTAGTCCGTCACCGCGCACGGGCGGCCCAGGGTCACCGCCCGGCCGCCCAGGCCGTTGCCCGAGGTCACCGCGAGCGCGCGCAGCGCCTGGGTGGAGGTGCCGCTCAGTTCGCTGATGCGCACATGCCGGCCGCCGGGCTCCACCAGTCCGCCGAAGGCGACCGGCAGCCCGGTCGACCGCCGCAGCCGGGCAAGCGCCTGCCGCACCTCGGCCGCCTCGGCCGTGTCTGCTGCCACGTCATCGCCCCTTCGTCGCGGCCCGCTCGTGGTGTGTTCGCCGGTCGTACGTGGCACTCACCCCCTTTCGGGGGTAGTGAGACCTGCATCACGGATTACACGATGCCAGAGTGTCGCCCGGCAATGGTCCGGGACCAAGGAGGACTGATGACGACGGTGACCGAGAGCTTCCGCGAGGCGCGGGACTTCCTGCTGACCCATCGCGAGGACTACGCCACCGCGTACGAGCAGTTCCGCTGGCCCCGCCCCGACCGCTTCAACTGGGCCCTTGACTGGTTCGACGTCATCGCGGACGGGAACGACCGCACCGCCCTGCACATCGTCGAGGAGGACGGCTCCGAGTCCAGGGTGTCCTTCGCCGAGATGTCGGCCCGCTCCGGCCGGGTCGCCAACTGGCTGCGCGGCCTCGGGGTCCGCCAGGAGGACCGGCTTCTCGTCATGCTCGGCAACCAGACCGAGCTGTGGGAGACGGCCCTCGCCGCCATGAAGATCGGCGCCGTCGTCATCCCCGCCACCCCGCTGCTCGGCCCCGCCGACCTGCGCGACCGGGTGGACCGCGGCCGGGTCTCGCACGTCCTGGTACGCGCCGAGGACACCGGCAAGTTCGACGAGGTGCCCGGCGCCTACACCCGCGTCGCGGTGGGCGGCGCCCCCGAGGGCTGGCAGCCGTACGAGGAGGCGTACGAGGCACCCGCGGAGTTCATCCCCCGCGGACCCACCCACGCCGACGACCCCCTGATGCTGTACTTCACCTCGGGCACGACCGCCCGCCCCAAACTCGTCGAACACACCCACGCCTCGTACCCCATCGGGCACCTGGCGACGATGTACTGGATCGGTCTCCAGCCCGGCGACGTGCATCTGAACATCTCCTCGCCCGGCTGGGCCAAGCACGCCTGGTCCAACCTCTTCGCGCCCTGGAACGCGGAGGCGACCGTCTTCATCCACAACTACACGCGCTTCGACGCCGCCCGGCTGATGGCGCAGATGGACCGCGCGGGCGTCACCTCCTTCTGCGCCCCGCCGACCGTCTGGCGCATGCTCATCCAGGCCGACCTGACCCAGCTGCGCACCCCGCCGCGCGAGGTCGTGGCCGCCGGGGAGCCGCTCAACCCCGAGGTCATCGAACAGGTGCGCCGCTTCTGGGGCGTCACGATCCGGGACGGCTTCGGCCAGACGGAGACCGCCGTCCAGGTCTCCAACAGCCCCGGCCAGCCGCTGAAGACGGGCTCCATGGGACGCCCGAGCCCCGGCTACCGAGTGGTCCTGCTCGACCCCGTCTCGGGCGAACCGGGCGCCACCGAGGGCGAGATCGCGCTCGACCTCGCCACCCGCCCGGTCGGCGTGATGACCGGCTACCACGGCGACGCCGACCGGACGGCGGAAGCGATGGCCGGCGGCTTCTACCGCACCGGCGACATCGGCTCGCGCGACGAGGACGGCTACATCACCTACGTCGGCCGGGCCGACGACGTCTTCAAGGCCTCCGACTACAAGATCTCCCCCTTCGAGCTGGAGAGCGCGCTGCTGGAGCACGAGGCGGTCGCGGAGGCCGCCGTCGTCCCCGCGCCGGACGAACTGCGCCTGGCCGTGCCCAAGGCGTACATCGTGCTCGCGGAGGGCTGGGAGCCGGGACCGGACACCGCGAAGGTGCTGTTCGAGCACAGCCGCGAGGTTCTCGCGCCCTACAAACGCCTGCGCCGTCTGGAGTTCGGCGACCTGCCCAAGACCGTGTCCGGCAAGATCCGCCGCATCGAGCTGCGCGAGGCGACAGCAGCGGGCTCTACGGACGAGTACCGCGAGGAGGACTTCCGGTGACCTCTTACAGCCACGGAGTCGGCTCGACCCCCCTGCTCGGCGACACCATCGGCGCCAACCTGGACCGGGCGGTGGCCGCCTGGCCGGACCGGGAGGTGCTCGTCGACGTACCGTCGGGGCGTCGCTGGACGTACGCTCAATTCGCCGCCGACGTCGACGAGTTGGCGTACGCGCTGGTCGCCGCCGGGGTCGCCAAGGGCGACCGGGTGGGGATCTGGGCGATCAACTGTCCCGAGTGGATGCTCGTCCAGTACGCCACCGCGCGCATCGGCGCGATCATGGTGAACATCAACCCGGCGTACCGCACCCACGAGGTCGAGTACGTCCTCAAACAGGCCGGCGTCCGTCTCCTCTTCGCCTCCCTCGCGCACAAGAGCAGCGACTACCGGGCCATGGTCACCGAAGTGCGCGGCAGCTGCCCGGAGTTGAGGGAGGTCGTCTACATCGGCGACCCGAGCTGGACGGCGTTTCTCGAACGGGGCACTCCTGACGCCCAGTTCGAGGAACTCTCCTGCGACGACCCGATCAACATCCAGTACACCTCGGGCACGACGGGCTTCCCCAAAGGGGCCACGCTCTCCCACCACAACATCCTCAACAACGGTTACTTCGTAGGGGAGTTGATCGCCTACACGGAACAGGACCGGGTGTGCGTGCCGGTGCCCTTCTACCACTGCTTCGGCATGGTGATGGGCAACCTCGCGGCCACCTCGCACGGCGCCTGCGTGGTGATCCCGGCGCCGTCCTTCGAACCGGCGGCGACCCTGCGGGCGGTGGCCCAGGAGCGCTGCACCTCGCTGTACGGCGTACCGACCATGTTCATCGCGGAGCTCAACCTCCCCGACTTCGCGACCTACGACCTCTCCTCCCTGCGCACCGGAATCATGGCGGGCTCGCCCTGTCCCGTCGAGGTGATGAAACGGGTGGTCGCCGAGATGCACATGGCCGAGGTGTCCATCTGCTACGGCATGACGGAGACGTCCCCTGTCTCCCTCCAGACCCGCAGGGACGACGACCTCGAACACCGCACGGGCACGGTCGGCCGGGTCCTCCCGCACATCGAGGTCAAGGTCGTCGACCCGGCGACCGGGGTGACCCAACCACGAGGCACCGCAGGGGAGTTGTGCACCCGCGGCTACAGCGTCATGCTCGGCTACTGGCAGCAGCCCGAGAAGACGGCCGAGTCGGTGGACGCCGGCCGCTGGATGCACACCGGCGACCTCGCGATGATGCGCGAGGACGGCTATGTCGAGATCGTCGGCCGTATCAAGGACATGATCATCCGGGGCGGCGAGAACATCTACCCGCGCGAGATCGAGGAGTTTCTGTACGCCCATCCGAAGATCGCCGACGTCCAGGTGGTCGGGGTCCCGCACGAGCGGTACGGCGAGGAGGTCCTCGCCTGCGTCATCCCGCACGAGGGAGCCGAACCGCTCACCCTCGCCGAACTGCGCACCTTCTGCGAGGGAAGGTTGGCCCACTACAAGATCCCGAGCCGCCTGCAACTCCTGGACGCCTTCCCGATGACGGTGTCGGGAAAGGTACGCAAGGTGGAGCTGAGGGAGACTTACGCCGGGGAGTGAAGGGGCGACGGCCGTTCGTCAGGGTCTGCGCATGCAGACCCGGGGCCAGCGGTCCAGGCCGTGCTCGGCCTCCGTGGCGCGGATCTTCCGTAGTCCCGGGGTGAGTTCGGCCTGGTCGAGGGTGCGGAAGCCCAGGCGGGCGTAGTAGGGCGCGTTCCAGGGGACCTCGTTGAAGGTCGTCAGGGTGAGGTGGGTCAGGCCTTCGTCGCGGGCGCGCTCGGCCGCGTACGCGAGCAGTGCCTTGCCGATGCCCCGGTGCGCGAAGTCGGGGTGGACGGAGACCTGTTCGACGTGGAGGGCGTCGCCGTCCACCGGTTCGGCGATCAGATAGGCGACGAGGCGGTTCTCGTCGTCGGCCGCGACCCAGGCGCGGCCCTCTTGCCGGTATCGCTCCAGCACCTCGAGGGCCGGGGGTTCGTCATCGGCGATCTCCGCGATGTCCGCGGTCTGCACGTGGGGATGTCCGTTTGCTGCGGCGTCGTCGTGGCTGGTCGCGCCGTTCCCCGCGCCCCTTGGGGGCGCTGCGGTGCCCAGGGTTCGGAAGAGGGAGCCGGCCGCGCGTTCGATGGCGCGTAGGGCGGGGAGTTCGGCCGGGGTCGCGGTGCGGATGCGCATCTGTCGAGTATCCGGCGGGGGAGTCTTTCGGGCACCTGGATATCCGTCCTCCGCACGGCCGTTGACGGGTTCAGGCTCCGGTCTCGTCCAGGTCGTCTGCTGGGGTGTTCACCGGTTGTGGGGTGCCGGTGAGGTCGAGGACGAAGAGGGGGATTCCGAGGTCGTCGGCGCGGGTGCGGGCCTCGTTCTCGAAGCCGGCGAGGGAGAAGTAGACGCAGGTCGAGGACTCCGTCATGGCCGTCAGCCACAGGCACTCGATGTCCCGCAGGGTCGCCGGGTTCACCGTCGGGTCGACCTGTGCCAGGACCCCGCGGGCGGCGAGCCCGACGCCGGACGTGGGTCGTTGGTCCGCGCGGCGGATGTCCTGGTAGCCGAGCCAGCGCAGATAGAGGGCGGCGGCGGTGACGGCGTCGCGCGCGGTGCGGATGGTGACGGGCTGGAAGGCGCGCCGGGGGCGGGCCGAGGAGCGCGGGACGCGCAGGGCGCCGGGGAGTTTCGCGGTGCCCTGCGGGGGCCCGGTGTCCGGAGCGGAGCGGGTCACCGGGATACGCAGGACCGTGCCGCACGGGCAGCCCAGTTCGGGGTACGGCCACTGGTCCTGCCGGTCGCAGGCCGTGCAGCGCACGGTGAGCCACTGCTCGTCCCAGACGCGGTGGGTGACGGCCGTCGCGGAGGCCCGTTCGTCGAGGGACGGGCTGACCGGCGCACCGCACGCGCACGGATAGGACGGCGCCGCGTACAGATGCTCGCGCAGGCAGGCCGGGCACCGCACCGGCATGCTCTCGGCCATGGCCCACTCCACTAAGTGACGTCGGGGTCAGAGCCCATCGTGCTCCACCTGACCCCCGCTTGTCCGTCTCTTGACGGCCTTTCCGGCCCCACTTACATTGTTTCCAGATAACAGAAAACAAATTCCGCAATGCGGAATTTGTTGCGGGACTTCAGAGTTCTTCACACTCTCCGCGGGGCGCGACGGGAGTACGAATCCGAGGAGTTGCTCCATGGCACGTATGACCGCTGCCCGCGCGGCAGTCGAGATCCTCAAGCGGGAGGGCGTCACGCACGCGTTCGGTGTCCCCGGCGCGGCGATCAACCCCTTCTACGCGGCGCTCCAGGCCGCCGGTGGCATCAACCACACCCTCGCCCGCCATGTCGAGGGCGCCTCGCACATGGCCGAGGGCTACACCCGCACCCGCCCCGGCAACATCGGCGTCTGCGTGGGCACTTCGGGCCCGGCCGGCACCGACATGATCACCGGGCTGTACTCCGCGACCGGCGACTCGATCCCGATCCTCTGCATCACCGGGCAGGCCCCCACCACGGTGATCCACAAGGAGGACTTCCAGGCCGTCGACATCGCCTCCATCGCCCGGCCGGTCACCAAGATGGCCACCACCGTGCTGGAGGCCGCGCAGGTCCCCGGAGTTCTCCAGCAGGCCTTCCATCTGATGCGGTCGGGCCGTCCCGGGCCGGTGCTGGTCGATCTGCCGGTCGACGTCCAGCAGACGGAGATCGAGTTCGACCCGGAGACCTACGCACCCCTCTCCGTCCACAAACCGGCCGCGACCCGCGCCCAGATCGAGAAGGCCCTCGCGATGCTGAACGCCTCGCACCGGCCGCTGATCGTGGCGGGCGGCGGCATCATCAACGCCGACGCGGCCGAACTCCTCGTGGAATTCGCCGAGTTGACCGGCGTCCCGGTCGTCCCCACCCTCATGGGCTGGGGCGCGCTGCCGGACGACCACGACCTGAACGCCGGCATGGTCGGCCTCCAGACCTCGCACCGCTACGGCAACGCCACGTTCCTGGAGTCCGACTTCGTCCTCGGCATCGGCAACCGCTGGGCCAACCGCCACACCGGCCGGCTCGACGTCTACACGGCCGGCCGCACCTTCGTCCACGTCGACATCGAGCCCACCCAGATCGGCCGCATCTTCGCTCCCGACTACGGCATCGCCTCCGACGCCAGGGCCGCGCTGGAGCTGTTCGTCACGGTGGCAAGGGAGTTGAGGGACACGGGCGGCGGCCTCCCGGACCGCTCGGAGTGGGCGGCGGCGACCCAGGAACGCAGGGCACGCCTCCAGCGGCGTACCCACTTCGACGACATCCCGATCAAGCCGCAGCGCGTGTACGAGGAGATGAACAGGGCGTTCGGCCCCGAGACGCGGTACGTGACGACGATCGGCCTCTCCCAGATCGCCGGCGCCCAGCTGCTGCACGTCCAGCGGCCCCGCCACTGGATCAACTGCGGCCAGGCGGGCCCCCTCGGCTGGACGATCCCGGCCGCGCTCGGTGTCGCCGTCGCCGACCCGGAGGCGTCCGTGGTGGCCCTCTCCGGGGACTACGACTTCCAGTTCATGATCGAGGAGTTGGCGGTCGGCGCCCAGCATCGCATCCCGTACGTGCACGTCCTGGTGAACAACTCCTACCTCGGGCTGATCCGGCAGGCGCAGCGGGCTTTCGACATCGACTTCCAGGTCAACCTGGAGTTCGAGAACCTCAATTCGCCCGAACTGGGCGTCTACGGCGTCGACCACGTCAAGGTCGCCGAGGGGCTCGGCTGCAAGGCGATCCGGGTGACGGACCCGGCCGAACTGGCCACCGCCTTCGAGCAGGCCAAGAAGCTCGCGGCACAGCACCGGGTCCCGGTGGTCGTCGAGGCGATCCTGGAACGCGTCACGAACATCTCCATGTCGACGACCAACGACATGGGCAACGTGGTGGAGTTCGAGGACATCGCGACCGAGCCGGGCCATGCGCCGACGTCGATCAGGGCGCTGAAAATCTGACGTCGAGGGCGGGGGAGCTGAGATGAGGGGGGTGCCCGTGTGGGCACCCCCCTCATCTCTTCTCGTTCTCTTCTCGGCTCGGAGGTTTCCGGGTGGCGCCGACGCCTGGGCGCGACAGGACAGTTGTCGGCGCCGGCACCGCCCGGAAGATCAGAGGCCGGCGCCCGACAGCCGCTCCACGCCCCGCAGCAGGGCCGAGTGGTCCAGGCCCCCGTCGCCCTGCGCCCGCAGGGACGCGACGAGTTGGGCGACCACCGCGCCGACCGGCAGCGCGACGCCGACCGCCCGGGCCGCGTCCGTGACGATGCCCATGTCCTTGTGGTGGAGGTCGATCCGGAAGCCCGGGGCGAAGTCGCGGTCCAGGAAGTTGTCCTTCTTGCGGGCCAGGACCGTCGAGCCGGCCAGCCCGCCCCCCAGCACCTCCAGCGCCGCCCTCAGGTCCACGCCCGACCTCTCCAGGAAGACCACGGCCTCGGCGCACGCCTGGATGTTCACAGCGACGATCAGCTGGTTCGCGGCCTTCACCGTCTGGCCCGAGCCGTGCGGACCGCACAGCACGATGGTTCGGCCCAGCGTCTCGAAGAGCGGCATCGCCGCGTCGAAGTCGGCCCGTTCGCCGCCGACCATGATGGACAGCACGGCCTCGACCGCACCCGCCTCACCGCCCGACACGGGCGCGTCCAGCACCCGGACGCCCTTCTCGGCCGCCGCCTTCGCCAGATCCACCGACGTCCGCGGGGTGATCGACGACATGTCGACGAGCAGCGTGCCGGGCCGCACGTTCGCCAGGATGCCCTCTGGGCCGTACGCGATCGCCTCGACCTGCGGGGACGCGGGCACCATCGTGATCACCACGTCGGCGTCCCGCACCGCCTCGGCGATCGAGCCCGCGGCCGTGCCGCCGGCCGTGACGAGGCGGTCGAGCTTGTCCTGTTCCAGGGTGAAACCGGTGACGTCGTAGCCCGCCTTGATCAGGTTCTCGGACATGGGGGAGCCCATGATGCCGAGACCTATCCAGGCGACCTTGGGAAGACTGCTCATGAGGGGGCGCCTCTCTGCTGCCGGTCTGCTGCCGGTCTGTTGCTGGTCTGCGCTGGTCTGCTGCTTTCACTGCTGTGTTGCCGCCCTGCGATGTCAGGGGGTTCGGTGCGCCTCGCGCGGCAGCCAGTCGAACGCCTCGGCGCTCGGCCGGTCGCCCGGCTTGTACTCGAGGCCCACCCAGCCGTCGTAACCGGCCTTGCGCAGGTGGTCGAGGTGGTCCGCGAGGGGGAGGGTGCCGGTGCCGGGGGCGCCTCGGCCGGGGTTGTCGGCGATCTGGACATGGCCCGTCTTCGCGGCGAAGCGGTCGATCACCGACGGGAGGTCCTCGCCGTTCATGGACAGGTGGTAGAGGTCCATCAGGAAACGGGCGTTGCCGAGGCCGCTCGCCTCGTTGACCCGGTCCACGACCTCCACGGCGGCCGGCGCGCTCACCAGCGGATACCGGGGCGACTCCGGCTTGTTGAGCGCCTCGACGAGAAGGACCGCGCCGATACGGTGCGCGGCACGCGCCGCGAGTACCAGGTTCTCCAGCGCCAGCGCGTCCTGCTCCGCCGGGTCCCCGCCCTCGATCCGGTTGCCGTAGAGCGCGTTGAGCGCGCCGCAGCCCAGCGACTCGGCCAGACCCGCGGCCACCTCGATGTTGGCGCGGAACCGCTCGGACTCCTCGCCCGGCAATGACAGGGCGCCCCGGTCCGGGCCCGGCAGCTGTCCGGCGTAGAAGTTCAGGCCGTTGAGGCGCACCCCCGCGTCCTCGATCGCGGCCCGCAGGGAGTCCAGCTCGGCGCGGGGCGGGGTGGGGCAGTCGAGCCAGGGCCACCACAGCTCGACCGCGGTGAAACCGGCGGCCCGGGCCGCCGCCGGGCGCTCCAGGAGCGGGAGTTCCGTGAAGAGGATCGACAGGTTGACGTTGTAGCGCTGCTCTGGGAATTCCATGGCCGTCGGCGCTCTCTCTAATTCCGTATCGTGGAAGTTAATTTCTGTCTTATGGAAGACTGCCGCCGAATGTCCGGGGTTGTCAAGGGGGTTCGCTCGTGTGGCGGCCTGGTCAGGGGGCGGTTAGGGCCGTGTCCCCGCTGCCCGCTCTGGCGGCATGGGGCGGGACGCTCGCCGTGCTGACCGTACTGGCCGTGTCGCTCGCCCGCGCACTGGGCGGCGCCGGTTCGCGGGGCGCCGTCGCCGACCCGGTGCCGACGGCGAACTCCCTGCGAGGGTAGGCGAGTTCGCGGTGCCGGACACCGGTTCGGCAACCACGGAGGCGGCGCGCCGGTGTGTGCCACAGGGGAGTCCGTTAGGGTCGTGTCCCAGCGGCTGGGACACGACCCGACGGAAGAATGTGCACAGTGCGACTGCGAGTGGAGTTCACGACCGAGCCCTTCGACCTCGACGAGGCACCCGCCCACGCGCTGGTCGCCCGTGAGGTCATCGAGGCGGCCGAACTGGACGCGGTGGACGTCGGCCCGTTCGGCAACACCGCCGAGGGACGCGCCGACGCCGTGCTCACCGCCCTCGACGCGGTGCTGCGCCGGACCCTCGAGGCCGGCGCCACCCGGATCTCGCTCCAGGTCAACGTGATCGACGGGGAGAACGGCCGGTGACCGGCGTCGGGGACGGCTCCGGCGGCGCGGCGTTCGTCGCGGCCGTGAAACCGCTCGTCGACGCCATGGGCGGCGAACTGCTCCCGCCTGGCCAGGCCGGCCCCGACGACGTCGTCCTCGCCTGGGAGGGCGCCGACGTGATCGCCGTACGCCTGCCCCAGCTCGCCGACTCGCTCGACCACATCCTGGCCGCTCTCGAGCGCGGGCACGGCAAGCCGCTGGCCGAACTGGACCGCAAGGCCAAGCAGGAGACCGTACGGATACTCGAGGCGCGCGGCGCCTTCTCCGTGCGGCACGGGGTCGAGACCGTGGCGAGCGCCCTCGGGGTCAGCCGTTTCACGGTCTACAACTATCTCAACTACGCCAACGAGCAACGGGCCAAGGCCCGGGCCGGCGACGAACAGTCCCGGCAGGACGGCTGACCCGGCGCCTCGCGGCCACTGTTCAGTCGATGCCCCGCCAGATGTGCGGCTCCCGGCGGCAGGCGTCCTCGTCCTCTCCGGCCAGCACGACCACCTGCGGGGCGTTCCCGGGCGGCGCGGTCCCAGGCGGCGCGGGCACGGGCTCGTGGGCCAGGGGCGCGCGGCCCGGGATCTCAGGGGTTTCACGGCCTTGCCGTGGGCGTCGTTCGCGCTCCGGTGCCGGGACGACGACCGTTGCTGTGGGAACTGTCAAGGCGAACACCTCCAGGGACACTTCTGGGAAAGGACGACGCCGCGGCCCGGCCGCAGGCGGTGCTCACACCCCCAGCCGTCGGCCCAGCGGCCCACGGGCCAGCACCAGGGCCACCCCCGCCGCCAGCAGGACCAGGCTCAACGCGAGGAAATACGCGGCGGACGGGGACTCGTCGCCCGACACCTTCAGGGCGTTGCCGCCCAGTCCGCCGCCGAGCGCCCCCGCCAGCCAGAACAGCCCCACCATCTGGCTGACGAAGGTCGCCGGGGCCACGGCGGTGGTCGCGCTCATCCCGACCGGGGCGAAGGCGACCTCCCCGGCGGCCAGCAGCAGGAACGCGACCACCAGCCACCACGGGGACACCAGGCCACCCTCCGCCGAGCCGGTCCGCCACGCGGCCAGCGCCATCACCCCGAAGGCCAGCGCCGTGCACGCCATGCCGATCGCGAACTTGACGGCGGTGCCGATCCGGTCCCCCGCGCGCTTCCACAGCGCGGCGAACAGCGGGGCGGTGAGCAGGACGAACAGCGGTGTCGCGGACTGGAACCAGCTGGTGGGCACGGTGAAGCCGAGCACCGAACGGTCCGTGGACTCCTTGGCGAAGATCGCGAAGACGGAGCCGCCCTGCAGGAACATCGCCCAGAACAGGGCCGAGGCGAGGAACAGCCAGATGTAGGTCTTCACCCGGATCCGCTCCTGCGCGGTCAGCAGCGGGTTGCGGATCAGCCGCCAGAAGAACACCACCGGTACGACGACGGTCAACAACCCGATCAGCCCCATGACATGGGCGATCTTGAAGGTCCCCATGGCCGCGTCCGTGCCGTAGACGATGACGACCACGGCCAGCGTGAGGCCGACGGTCCGCAGCACCCTGGCCCGCTGGGCGGGGGTGGCGGCGCGCTCGGGGGTCCGGCCGGTGTCGCCGAAGTGGTGCGAGCCGCGCACGTACTGGACCAGCCCGATGGCCATGCCCGCGGCGGCCAGCCCGAAGCCCAGATGCCAGTTGACGGTCTCGCCGACCGCCCCCACCACGACGGGCGCCGCCAGTGCGCTGACCTGGACGCTCATATAGAAGATGGCGAAACCGGCGTCCCGGCCGGCCCGGTCCCGCGGAGCGTAGAAGGCGCTCAGCAGGTTGGCCATGTTGGGCTTGAGCAGCCCGGTGCCGCCGGCGATCAGGAGCAGGCCGGGGTAGAAGAACACGTGCCCCGGCAGGGCCAGCGACACATGTCCGAGTCCGATCAGCACGCCCCCGTAGAGGACCGCGCGGACGGAACCGAACAGCCGGTCGCCGAGCCAGCCGCCGGGTACGGAGGAGAGGAACACCGAGGCCATGTAGAGGCCGAAGAGCAGCGTGGCGTCCTCGTTGGTCATCCCGAGCCCGCCGTCGGCGGTCGGCTCCGTCGCGTAGAGGACGAGGATCGCGGTCATCCCGTAGAAGCTGAACCGCTCCCAGATGTCGGTGCCGAACAGGGTGGTGAACCAGCGGGGCCAGCCCAGCAGTCCTTGTCGGCCGGTGTGTCCGGACGGACCTGACGGCTGGACGGGGGACTTGGCCGGCGCGGTCATGGCTCCTCCAACGGGTCACTGGGAGAGGAGCAAGGCTCCCGCCGAGGTGTCGGAGGCTGGTCGAGGACGGCTCGAAGTGTCTCTTCTTGAGCGGGTGTTGAGTCCGGGCACGGAGACTGGGCGGTCCGAGTCGAGCCCGTTCCGTGCAGGAGGTCAGTCAGATGCCGGATTCCCTTCCCTTCCGTGTGATGCTGCGGATGGAGATCGTGCCTGGTCAGGGAGCTGAGTTCGAGAAGGTGTGGGAGGAGGTGGGGCGGGGGATCGCGGCGCAGCCGGGGAGTGTCTGTCAGTCGTTGGCTCGGTCGGTGGATGAGGAGGACGTGTATCACGTCGTCACTGACTGGGTTGATGCGCCCAGTTTTCATCTGTTCGAGCACAGTGAGGCGCATGTGGAGAATCGGCGGCGGCTTGCTCCGTATCGGCGGGGTGGGGAGATGTTGCTCAGTCAGACGGTGTGTCTGTTGGAGGGGGCGTCGGGGCGGGGGGTTGGGGGGTAGGGGTTTTCGCCCCCGCCGCCCCTACCCGTCCCATCCCGTTCCTGGGGGTTGCGCCCCCAGACCCCCCTCCGGCCCTGAACGGGCCTTGTCCTCAAACGCCGGACGGACTGGTAACGCGGGCCGGGCCCACAAGTGCCGCTCGGCCGAAGGTGCCGTACGGCCGAAGGTGCCGTACGGGCTTGAAAGAGTTGGTGTGGCCGCTGGGTGCCGCGCGTCTTGGAAGGGGGACGGCGGTACCCAGCGGCCTGGCGTCCGGCCGGGTGTCAGGTTGCCGGGGGGACGCTGCTCAGTGTTTTTCCACCTTTACTTCCGGCAGGGCCCTGGCCAGTGACTTCGGCAGCCACCAGGCGTGCGCGCCCATCAGGCGCATCGCCGCCGGCACGATCAGACAGCGGATGAGTACGGCGTCCACGAAGATCGCCACCGCGAGTCCGAAGCCGAACTGACGCAGCATCCGGTCCGGGCTGAGCATGAAGGCGCCGAACACCACGATCATCACCGCGCCCGCCGCGGTGACCACCGCGCCGGTGTGCGCGAGGCCCTCCCGGACCGCCTTGGCCGCGTCCTTCGAGCGCAGCCACTCCTCGCGCATCCGGGAGACGAGGAAGATCTCGTAGTCCATGGAGAGCCCGAAGACGATCGCGAAGATCATGGTCGGGATGAACGCCTCGATGGGTCCGGGCTCGGCGCCCAGCCAGCCGTGCTGGAAGACCAGGGCGACCGCGCCGAGGGCGGCGCCCACGCTCACCAGGTTGAGCAGGGCGGCCTTGAGCGGGATCAGTACCGAGCGGAACACCATCGTCAGCAGGACGATCGAGAGGCCGATCACGATGGTCACGAACAGCGGCAGCTTGCCCCCGATGGTCTCGGAGAAGTCGATGACCGACGCCGTCGCCCCGCCGACCAGGTACTCGGCCTTCGTCTGCTCGGCCACCCCGGGCAGTACGTCGTCCCGCAGCCGGTGGACGAGGTCCGTCGTCGCGGTGTCCTGCGGCGCGGTCTTCGGGATGGCGAGGAGCATGGCGGCCTTGCCGTCCTCGGTGGGGATCGGGCCGTTGACCAGCGCGATGCCCGGGGTGGTCTTGAGCGTGCCCGCGGCGGCTCCCGCGGCCTGTACGGCGTTGTCGCCCTCGGCCACGATCACCAGCGGCCCGTTGAACCCGGGGCCGAAGCCCTTCGCGAGCAGGTCGTACGCGACCCGGCTGGTGGTGCCGTCCGGGTCGTTGCCGGCGTCCGCGAGGCCGAGCCGCAGGTCCGCCGCGGGAACGGCGAGCGCGCCCAGCGCCACCAGGGGCAGCACCAGAGCCGCCCACGGCCGCTTCTGTACGGCCTCTCCCCAGGCCCGCCAGCGCGTACCCTCCTCGGCGCGGCCCTTGGCGGCCCGCTTCTCCTCGCGCGCCGTGAACTGGCGGGCGAAGCGCTTGCCGAAGATGGCGAGCAGCGCGGGCAGCAGGGTCAGCGAGGCCACCATCGTGAGCAGGACGGTCAGCGCGACCGCGAGTGCCATGCCGCGGAGTGAGCCGAGGCCGAGGGCGACCAGTCCGAGCAGCGCGATGATCACCGTGCAGCCGGCGAACAGGACGGTCCGTCCGGCGCCCTCCAGTGCCCTGCGCTCGGCTTCCTCCGGGTCGACCGCCTTGACCAGCTCGGCCCGGTAGCGGGCGAAGATCAGCAGCGCGTAGTCGATGCCCACGCCCAGACCGACCAGGGCCATGACATACGGCGAGTAGCTGGCGATGGTGAACTGGTGCGAGGCGAGCACGATGATGCCCAGCGTGGCGCCGACCGCGAACACCGCGGTGATGATCGGCAGGCTCGCGGCGATCACCGTGCCGAACATGAACAGCAGGATCACCAGCGCCGCGAAGACTCCGGCGCCCTCCGCCCCGCTGCCCTGGTTCTCGCCCAGTTTCCGCGCGGCTTCACCGCCCAGCTCGACCTGGAGCCCGTCCTTCTGGATCTCCCGCGCGGTGTCGAGGATCTTCTTGCTCTGCTCGAGGGGCACGTTCTCGGACGGCCGGTCCAGCTCCACGGTGGCGTAGCCGACGGTGGCGTCGGCCGAGATCGCCGACCGGTCCTCGTACGGGCTCTGCACCTGGACGACGCCGGGCAGTCCGGAGACCTCCTTCAGCATCCCCGCGACCGCGCTCTCGGTGCCGGGGGTGCGCAGGCCGTCCTTGTCGTGGAGCACGATGTCGACGGTGTTCCAGGCGTTGCCCGCGCCGTGCTCCTTCAGGACCTCGAGGGCGTTCTGCGTCTCGGTCCCCGGCAGCGAGTAGTCGTCCCGGTAGCGGTCGCCCGCCTGCGAGGCGCCGGCCCAGACGCCGACGAGCATGACGAGCCAGAGGATCAGCGCGGTCCATCGATGCCGGTTGGCGAACCCCGCGATACGGGAGAAGACCCCGGCCTGATCGGACCGGACCGCGGAGGCGGTCCCGGGTGGACGAGTAGACATGATGGTCGCGATCCCCTTGTCGGACGAGATGGGGAGTCATCAACGCAGCTGGCGCTAGTGTCCGTGTACAGCCGCACTAGAACGCGCCCCCCGTCCGAGTCGCCGGCTGCCACCAGATGTCAGCAGCTGTCACCAGGGGATGGTGCCGTCCTTGCGCAGGAAGACCCCCGAGGGGCCGTCCTGCGGCAGCAGAGCGGCGTCGGCTATGTGCCGCGCGGCTTCCTGGGGGGTCTGTTCGGCGTCCGGGCGCATCCGGGTCCTGACCATCCCCGGGTTGACGGAGTTCACCAGTACCCCGCTGCCCTCCGTCTCCTTCGCCAGCATCACGGTCAGCGCGTTCAGCGCCGTCTTGGAAGCGGAGTAGGCGGGGCACTGCGCGGCGGGGCCGTACGCGAAGGACGCGGCGCCACTGGAGACGTTGACCACTCTGCCCCAGCCGCGCTCCACCATGCCCGGCAGAAAGGCCTGCGCCATCCGCCAGGCGCCCAGCAGGTTCACCTCGAGGGTGTACCGCACCTGGTCCAGATCGACGGCGGAGGGCGCAACGCCCCAGTCCAGCTGCACACCGGCGTTGTTGACGAGGACGTCCACGGGCCCGGCGTGCTTGACCGCCCGGTCGACCGACGCCTGGTCGGTGACGTCGAGGGCGAGCGGGACGACCTCGGTGCCCAGGCCGCCGGCGGCCTCGACCGCGGTGCGTTCGTCACGTGCGGCCAGCACGACCCGGTGTCCCCGGGCGTGCAGTTCGGCGGCGACCGCGAGGCCCAGGCCCCGGTTCGCTCCGGTCACCAGTGCGGTACGGGTAGGGGGCACGTCGACTCCTGATCCGGGGGCGGACATGGGGACATGGGACGTGCGTGAGCATGCGGGGTGTGCCTGGAGGACCGCTCAAGCGGGCGGTGAGTGGGCGGGAAGCGGAGGGTGTGCCTGGAGCGGGACTCGAGCCGCGCTCGAGCCGAAGTCGACCGATAATCGGGCGTAACTCCAGTATGCGGCCCCATCATTGCCCAATGACCGGTAGCCACAATTACATGACCGACGATCACAGGGGAAGTGACGAGAGCGACTCCACGGTGACAGGAAACGGCGAGAGCGGACAGGGCCCGGCGGCGCCGAAACGCCCCCGTACGATCCGACGCAGGATCCTGCTGGCGACGGCCGGCCTGCTGGGTGTCGGCCTGGTCGGCGGCGGGGCGTACGCGATCAACTTCGCCCGGGTGTACAGCGGGCGCAAGCTCAGCAACGTCGGCGAGCTCTCCTTCGCCAACAAGGTGAGAATCCCTCCGCTGTTGGAGGGCGAGGACGACGGCTCCGGACGCCATGTGTTCAAGCTGACCGCCCAGACGGGGGAGAGCCGGCTGCTGCCCGGCAGGCAGACACCGACCTGGGGCATCAACGGGGCTTTCCTGGGGCCGACGTTACGGGCCCGCCGGGGGCAGAAGGTGGCGGTCTCGCTCACCAACCGTCTTCCGGAAGCGACCACCCTGCACTGGCACGGGATGCATCTGCCCGCCGAGATGGACGGCGGCCCGCACCAGATGGTGCAGCCCGGAGCCGTCTGGAACCCCGAGTGGGAGATCGCCCAGCCCGCCGCGACCCTCTGGTATCACCCGCACCCGCACCAGAGCACGGCCGACCATGTGTCCCGGGGCCTGGCGGGCCTCTTCATCCTCGAGGACGACGACGCGGACCGGGCCGGTCTCCCCAACTCCTATGGTGTGGACGACATTCCGCTGATCCTGCAGGACCGGCAGTTCAACGACGACGGCACCATCGACCTGCGTGGGGCCTCCTTCATGGAGAGTCTGGCGGGGGTGGGCAGCCCCGGTGTGCTCGGCGACACGATCCTGGTGAACGGCACCTACGACCCGCATGTCCGGATCTCCACCACGCTGGTGCGGTTCAGGCTGATGAACGCCTCCGGCGCCAGGACCTACAACCTGGGGTTCACCGACAGCCGCGAGTTCCATCTGGTCGCCCAGGACAACGGGCTGCTGGAGCGGCCCCTGCCGCTGCGCAGGCTCCAGCTGACACCGGGTGAACGCGCCGAGGTGGTGGTGGCCTTCAAGCCGAAGGAACGCGTCGTGCTGCGCAGTTTCGAGCCGGAGCTGGGGCTCTCGTTCCCGACCGACCGGCTGGGCGGCGGGGACGACACCTTCGACATGATCGAGGTGCGGGCGGGGGACCGGCTCACCCGGTCCCGGCCGCTGCCCGACACCCTGCGCGGGGCCCCCGCCGCCATCGGGGTCCCCGAGAAGCCGCGCACCCGCACCTTCGAGTTCAACAGCTTCCTCATCAACGGCAAGAGCATGGACATGAGCCGTATCGACGAGGTGTGTCCGGCCGGGAAGGTCGAGATCTGGGAGGTGACCGGCGACGCGGAGGTGGTGCACAACTTCCATGTCCACGGGGCCACCTTCAACGTCATCGAGTACGCGGGCAAGAAGCCCGAGGCCTGGCAGCGGGGTCCCAAGGACACCGTGCGCGTGCCTTCGGGGGGCACCGTGCGACTGGCGGTCAGTCTGCCGACCCACATCGATTCCAAGATCCCGTACATGTACCACTGCCACATCCTGCGTCACGAAGACCTGGGAATGATGGGGCAGTTCACCGTGGTGAAGCCGGGGACGGAGAACAGGGCCCCACGGACGATCGACAGCGCACACCACTGACCGGCTCCTTGCCGGACAGGCGGTTGTGGCATCGAGCGCCGTACCCGGCCCCGGGTGCGGCGCTCCCGTATTCACTTGACAATCAAGTATCTCGACCCTCAAGATAAGAGAGTCCCCGGACGCCATGGAAGTCGGCGTCCGAGGAGCGACAAGCCGAATCCAGATCAGGAATGCTGCCGGCCCGCGGGCCGATCCAAGACGACGAGGTGGACTGATGCGTGACCTGGAGACGACCCGGACAAGGAGTGCGGTCCTGATCGGCTGCGGCATCGCCGGACCGGTCTTGGCCCTGTTCCTGCAGAGGGCGGGCATCGAGGCGGTCATCTACGAGGGGAAAGAGGAACCCCGCGACGAGGTCGGCGCCTTTCTGAACCTGGCACCCAACGGACTGGCCGTACTGGACACCCTGGGCATCCGTGAGGACGTCGAGCGGGTCGGCAGCCAGACCACCAGCACCGCCTTCCTCAACCACCACGGCAAGAAGCTCGGCGAGAACCCGGCGGAGACCCTGCTGCTGAAGCGGGGCCTGCTCAACAAGGCCCTGCGCGAGGCCGCCGTGAAGCGCGGTGTCCGGCTGGAGTTCGGCAAGTTCTTCAAGAGCGTGGAGGAGACCGCCGACGGCGTCCGGGTGCACTTCGCCGACGGCTCCACCGCCGAGGCGGACATCCTCATCGGCTGCGACGGCATCCACTCCAAGACCCGGTACACCGTGATGCCCGACGCGCCCCACCCCGAGTACACCGGGGTGATCGGCACGGCCGGGTACACCCGCTCCAAGGACGCCGCGCCGGCCGACGGCGTGATGCGGATGTCGTTCTGCTACAAGGGGTTCTTCGGCTACCAGACCATCCCGGGCGAGGAGGTCTACTGGTTCGAGAACTACCACCAGGCCGAGGAGCCCGCGCGGGGCGAGACGGAGGGGACCCCCCACGAGGAGTGGAAGGCCCGGCTGCTGGAGCGCCACCGCAAGGACCATCACCCTGTTTCGGCCATCATCGACTCCACGCCGAGCGGCATCATCGGCTACCCCATCTACGACATGCTGACGCTGCCGCTGTGGCACCGGGGCAGGGTCTGCCTCGTCGGTGACGCGGCCCATGCCACCTCGCCGCACGTGGGGCAGGGGGCGTCGATGGCCATGGAGGACGCGATCGTCCTGGCCAAGTGCCTGCGCGACCTGCCCACCCCGCAGCAGGCGTTCGCCGCCTTCCAGTCCCTCCGCCAGGAGCGGGTGGAGAAGATCATCAAGGAGGGCCGCAGGACCGGCAACCAGAAGGCGGCACCCAACGGCCTCCAGCGCGCGGTGCGGGACCTGGTGCTGCCGTTCTTCCTGAAGCTCGGTGTCAAGGCGACCATCCCCGTCTACACCTACCGGGTGGCCTGGGACGAGAAGGTGACCGAGAAGACGGTGGCCGCCGCCCGGTAGACGGACGACGGCCGGTGGAGCCGGCAGGGCCGAGGCCCTGCCGGCTCCCTCTTTCTCCTCGTGTTGTCAGTGGTCAGTGGTCGGTGTGCGTGGAGATCTGCACGTAGTTGCCCTCGGGGTCCGCGACATAGGCCTGACGCTCACCCCACGGCTGGTTCCTGGGGGTCATGAGCACCTTGGCGCCGGCGGCTTTGGCCTTGGCGAAGGCCGCGTCGACGTCGGGGACGAGCACCGCGACGTCCGACTGCTTGTGCGTGGACTTCCCGATGTGCGGCAGGCCCGTGTACGTCTTCATCGTGTCGTACGACGAGAAGGTGATGTAGTAAGTGCCTTCCTTGCTCACGGTGCCGAACATCCCGGGCCCCTCCGCGGGGAACCGGAAGTCCACCGTGAAGCCCAGGGCCTTGCTGTAGAAGTTGAGCATCTTGTCGACGTCGCCGGTGTACAGGTTCGGCTGCCCGTAACGGGTCGCCGCGGCGACCACGTCGGCCTTGTCCTGCTTGGCTTCGGTGGCGTTCGAGACGCTGCCCAGGCCGACCATCAGCAACGTGGACACGGCGGTCCCCGCAGCCCATCTTCGCGCGTTCAACGACGTCCTCATCTGGTGACTCCTTTTGCTGTGAAATGAGCGGAGCTCATTGAGTCAGAAGGCAACCGAATCGACCTCGTGCATCACTCGAGAAGCTCATCGAGTTCATCTCCACCCCTCTTCCAGCGGCCGGCGCGACGGTGAGGCACGGCATCCCACCCTGCTACCGCGTCCCGGCGACGCAGAGATTGGAGAGCTCATGCGCGACTCCACCCAGATCCTTGTCATCGGGGGAGGTCCCGCCGGCTCCACGGCGGCCGGTCTGCTGGCCAAGGAGGGATTCGAGGTCACGCTGCTGGAACGGGACAAGTTCCCGCGTTATCACATCGGCGAGTCGATCCTGCCCTCGTGCCGGCCGATCCTCGAGTACCTCGGCGTCTGGGACAAGGTGAACCGCCACGGCTTCCAGCCGAAGGGCGGTGCCTACTTCTTCTGGGGCCCGGAGGAGTGGGAGGTCAACTTCAGCGGGCTCGGCGCGGACGGCACCAACGCCTGGCAGGTGGTGCGTTCGGAGTTCGACGAGATCCTGCTGCGCCACGCCGCCGAGCTGGGTGTGACGGTGGTGGAGGAGACCACCGTCAAGGAGGTCCACTTCGAGGACGGCCGGCCGGTGGCCGCCACCTGGGTCGACTCCAAGGACCCGGGCCGGTCCGGCCGCATCGGCTTCGACTACGTGATCGACTGCTCCGGCCGCACCGGGCTGCTGGCCGCCCGGCAGCACAAGAGCCGGAAGTACCACGAGGTGTTCCAGAACGTGGCCGCCTGGAGCTACTGGAAGGGCGTCAAGCGGCTCGACCGGGGCCCGGACGGCGCCATCACGGTGGCCTCAGCCCCCGACGGCTGGTTCTGGGTCATCCCGCTGCACGACGGCACCACCAGCGTCGGACTGGTCACCGGACGGGACATCTTCAACGAGAAGAAGCGCGCCCAGGGCGGCATCCAGCAGGTCTACGACCAGGTCGTCACCGAGTGCCCGCAGGTGGCGGCGCTGCTCGAAGGTGCCGAGCAGGTGTCCGGAATGAAGGTCGAACAGGACTACTCCTACACCGCCGAGCGCTTCTGCGGCCCCGGCTACCTGCTCAGCGGCGACGCGGCCTGCTTCCTGGACCCGCTGCTGTCCACCGGCGTCCACCTGGCCACGTACAGCGGGATGCTCAGCGCCGCCGCACTGTCCAGCGTGCTGCGCGGAGACGTCGCGGAGGACGAGGCCTGGGAGTTCTACCAGACCGTCTACCGGCACGCCTACGAGCGGCTGTTGGTGCTGGTGTCCGTGTTCTACGAGAGCTACCGCGGCAAGGAGCACCACTTCTACAACGCCCAGCGGCTCACCCAGCACCAGCGCGACAGCCTCGACCTGCAGGAGGCGTTCAACCGCATCGTCACCGGCATCGCCGACATGGACGACGCACAGGACGTGTACGCCAGCGTCCACGCACACCTCAACGGCGCCGAGAGCGGCGACCCCAATCCCCTGGCCAACCTCAACAAGGTCCACGAGCAGAAGCAGGCCCCGATGAGCCCGGCCAACGCCGTGGGCGGCCTGTACCTGTCCTTCGGGCCCAGCCTGGGCCTGCGGCGAGCGGAAGGAGGGACGGCCCGATGACCACGACGACCCGGCCCACAGCGGTCTCCCCCGAGGACATCACCAAGATCAGCGGCCTGGGCCACAGCTTCACGGTCTCCAAGCTGCTCCTCAGCGCCGTCGAGGTCGGGGTGTTCACCGCACTCGCGGGCAGTGCCGAGGGCAGCGCCGAGACCGAGGAACTGCGGGCCGCCACCGGGCTGCACGCCCGCTCGGCCACCGACTTCTTCGACGCCCTGGTGGCCCTCGGGCTGCTGGAGAAGAAGGAGGGCCGCTACTACAACAGCGCACTGGCGCAGGCATGCCTGGTGCGCGGCGAGAACTACCGGGGCGGGTTCCTGGACGGCGCCAACTACGTGCTCTACCCCGCCTGGGGACGGCTCACCGAGGCGCTGCGCACCGGAAAGCCCCAGGCCGAGGGCGACTTCGAGGAGATGCTGAACGACCCCCGGGCGCGGCAGGCCTTCCTCACCATGCAGGACGCCCTCAGCTCCCCGCTGATACCGCAGCTGCTGGAGGCGGTCGACTTCAGCGACTTCCGTACCCTCGCCGACATCGGCGGTGCGCGCGGCAACCTCGCCGGGCTCATCCTGGGGGCGAGGCCCGAGCTGACCGCCCAGGTCTTCGACCGGCCCCAGAACGCCGAGCCGTGCGCGGAGCACGCCAAGACCCTCGGGGTGGACGGCAGGCTCGACTTCGTCGGCGGGGACTTCTTCGCCGACCCCCTGCCCGCGGCGGACGTGCTGGTCATCGGCCATGTGCTCGCCGACTTCTCCGTCGACGAACGCAAGCAGCTGGTGGCGAAGGCCTTCGAGGCCGTCAGCCCGGGCGGTGCGCTGCTGGTGTACGACCCGATGCCGGGGGACGAACCCCATCTGCCCGCGCTGGTGTCCAGCCTGCACATGCTGGTGATGACTCCGGCGGGGGCGGGCTACCACCCCGGCGACTGCGAACAGTGGATGCGGGTGGCCGGCTTCGCCGATGTCACCAGCCATCCGCTGCTGCTCGGCAACACCCTGCTCGTCGCCCGCAAGCCCGCCTGAGGGGAGGGAGCCCGCCATGGAGATAGGAGTGGGGCTGCCCACCACGGTTCCCGACGTCGACGGGAAACGGCTCACCACCTGGGCCAGGCAGGCCGAGAACCACGGCTTCGCCAGTCTCGGCGTGCTGGACCGGCTGGTGTACGACAACTACGAGTCGCTGACCTCGCTCGCCGCCGCGGCCGCGGTGACCGAGCGGATCCGGCTGGTCTCCAGCATCCTGATCGCCGCGTACCGGCCGGGCACGGCGGTCCTCGCCAAACAGGCGGCCACCGTCCACGCGCTCTCCGGCGGGCGGTTGACGCTGGGCGTGGCGGCCGGTGGCCGGGAGGACGACTTCCAGGCCACCGGGGCGCGCTACCGGGATCGCGGCCGGCGGCTGGACGACATGATCACCGAGATGAAGGCCATCTGGGCGGGCAAGGGACCGGTGCCCGGCATCGGTCCCTTCTTCCCGGACGGCAACGCTCCCGAGCTGATCGTGGGCGGACACACGCCGGCCGCGATGGCCAGGGCCGCCCGCCACGCTGACGGCTGGATCGCCGGAGGCAGTTCGGCCACCGGGTACGCGGAACTCGCCGACCGGGCCCGCCAGGCCTGGGGGACCGAGGGGCGCCCGGAGAAGCCCCGGCTGGTCGCCCTGACGTACGCGTGCCTGGGCCCCGGCTCCCGTGAGGTGGCCGAGCGCTATCTGCGGGCGTACTACGCCTTCATCGGGCCCAAGGCCGAGATGGCCGCCAAGGCGGTCGTCATCGGTGCGGAAGCGCTCCGCGAGACGGTGTCGGCCTACGCGGAGGCGGGCTGCGACGAGCTGCTGGTCTTCCCCTGCACGGCGGACCCGGCCCAACTGGAACTCCTCGCGGAGGCCGCCCTGCGCTGACCTCCGCACGTCCCGGCCCGAGCCGGGCGGATCGGCCTCCCCGCCGGTCCGCCCGGCTCGGCGTGTGCGGCGTGCGTGGCGTGTGTCACAGACAGACGGCAAGGTCCTCCACGGGCGACGCCTGTGGAGGACCTTGCCGTTCCGCTCGAACAAAGGGTGTAGGCGGTTACTTCTCGGAGAGCGGTGGGCGTGCCCCGGTGACGGTCCTGCCGAGGGGCGCCGACTGGTCGCGGGCGGCCAGGTCCTGACGTATCCGTTCGTCGGGGTAGACGAACGGCAGCAGTACGCCCGCCATGGCCGTGGTGACCAGGGCCATCACGACCATGAGGGAGTAGAGGGGCTGATCCAGCACACCGATCTGGAGCCCGACCGTCAGCACGATCAGCTCGGTCAGGCCACGGGTGTTGATGAGGACGGCGAGCACGGCCGAATGCCGGGGTCGCACCCCGTTGAACCGGGCCCCGAGGAAGGCGCCGACGAACTTGCCGCCGATCGCCACCAGCAGGATGAGCCCCAGTTCGCCGAACGCCGTCGCGTTCATCGACGACAGGTCGACCTTGAGGCCGGCCACCATGAAGAACACCGGGAGCAGCAGGATCGAGCAGAGCTGCTCCACTCGGGGCAGGGCGTACCGGCGGAGCCTCGAGGCGCCCTCGCGCGGCATGACGATGCCGAACAGGAACGCTCCGAAAATCAGGTGCAGTCCCATCCAGTCGGTCGCCCGGGCCGACAGCCACAGGCCCGCGCCGACGGCGAGCAGTACGCCGGCGTCGGCGAGCCGTCCGGTCACCCGCCCGGTGGGCCTGCCCGTCGAGGCCTCGCGCTTGGCCAGCCGGGCCAGCAGCGGCCGTACCACCCACACCAGCGCGGCGGCGTAGGGGAGGACGAGCAGGATCTGCCAGGGGGCGCCGCCGGCGCCGGCCAGTGCCGCCACGGCGGCCAGCATCGACCAGGCGAGCACGTCGTCGACGGCCGCGGCGGCGAGTGCCAGTCCGCCGATGGGTGTGTCGATGAGGCCCTTGTCGGTCAGGATGCGGGCCAGCACGGGGAACGCCGTCACGGACATCGCCGTACCGAGGAACAGCACAAAGGCGAGCCGGTCGCCGGTGGGATGGTTCGCGACGAGACGCAGGGCCAGCAGCGCTCCGAGGGAGAACGGCAGGACGACCGCGCTGAGCGACACGCTGACCGCGATGCGGCCCTGACCGCGCAGCAGGCCCCTGTTGAACTCCAGGCCGACGAGGAACATGAACACGCACACGCCGATGTTGGCCAGCGTCGTCAGGGACGGCCGGACGTCGGCGGGGAAGAGGAACGAGGTGATCTCGCCGTCGAACAGCGTCGGGCCGAGGAGGATTCCGCCGAGGATCTCGCCGATCACGGCGGGCTGCCGCAGGCGCCGGGCCAGCGCGCCGAGCAGCCGTGCCACCCCGACGATCACCACCAGGTCGAGCAGCAGCCTCGCGGTCGTGCTCAGCTCCATCGGGCGTCCCCTTCCTCGTCGGAGGACGCCGGGGCTGTTCCCGGTATCACCGCGAGGCCGGCGAGCGGCACTTCAGTCTGGTCCTGGGTCATTGCGTGGCTCCCTGTGGTCTTGTGGCCTGCCCGTCCGGAGACCGGCGGGCAGGCCGCGAAGGTAAGGGGAGCCCCTCAAGACCTCGTCGACTGTCAGACGATGTCCTTCGGCCTGGGGCCCGGGAGGGAGGGGTCGGGGAGGGCGGGGTGGTCGCCGTCGCGGTGCGCCCTGCGGGCCTCCTCGACGAACTCGCGGGAGAACATCGTGCTGAGGTTCGCCATGCCGCCGCGTGAGATCCGGATCTCGCTGTGCTGCAGCCGCCCGGTGAGCCGGATGCGCCGTCCGCTGCCCGGCACATGCCGCTCGATGTCCTTGACCTTGGAGCGGTCGGGCAGCTCCAGCTCCCGCTCGTCGACCACGGCCCCGTCCGGGACCAGCAGCTTGACCGTGGAGCGCTCGGCGTCCAGGTGGACCACGATCTCGCCCTCGGGGATCCGGTGGGAGCGCAGGTCGAGGTGGAGCGAGGCCCGACGTGCGCGGACCTCGATCCGCCGGGCCTCGGTCCAGTGTCCGAGCTTCTTCTCGCTGACGTAGAAGGTCTCCACGCGGACGGTGTCCCCGTGGTCGGAGGTCTCGAGGTGTTCGGTGTTGGGCTGTGCGGAGTTGGTCTGTGCGGAGTCCTGCGGGCTGTTCATCACAGTGTTCCTTTCTGGAACCCGGGCAACATTCCCGATTTCTTGCGCCTTCTTGCGGCTTGATTTTCCTTGGGAGTCAACTATCTTGACCTTCAAGGTGTACCTCTATCTTGAAGGTCGAGATACTTGAATGTCAAGTGAAGCGGTGGACGGCCCGACGAACGAGGCGCTGTACTGGGAACTCGCCGGCGAGATCCGCGCCCTGCAGGGCGCGGTGGAGGCGGTCGACGCGGCAGCCGCCGCCCGGCTGGGGGTGAACCAGACGGATCTGCGCTGCCTGGACGTACTGCTCCAGCGGGAGAGCGCCACCCCCGGGGAACTGGGGACGGCGCTCGGACTCACCACCGGCAGCGTCACGGCCATGCTGGACCGGCTGGACAAGCTGGGCTATCTGACCCGGGAACCGCACCCGGACGACCGGCGCAGGTCAGTCGTGCGGCCCAGCGAGCGCACACGGCGGGCCGCCGAGGAGATCTACCGGCCGCTCGCCGAGGAGGCGGTCGAGGGGCTCCGGCGCTACTCGGAGACCGAACTGCGGCTGCTCCTGGACTTCGTCCGGGGCAGCCGCGAGGTCCAGGAGAAACACGTGGCCCGCATCCGCGGCTGAACGCGCCCCCCGGCGCTGGGGGCTGCGATGCCGAAGGGGCGGGGGTCACTGTTGGGGGTGCGTCGCCCGGCCCTCCGGGTGGTGCCGGGGGTCGGGGCGGGGAACGCGCGGCCGTGGTTCACGCCGCGGGCCAACGCGCGGCCGTGGGTTACGCCGCCCTGCCACGCGCGGCCCGTATTCGTGGCTGAATGCCACAGGCCCCGGGGGCCGCGACGCCGAAGCGACGGAGCTGGCGGGGCCGGAGGGGTGCAGGCCGGCGTCGCCCCGGCCCTTCTGGGTGGTGCCGCGAGCCGGCGGGCGGGGATGCGCGGCCGTGGGTTGCGCCGCGGCCCACGCGCGGCCTGTATTCGTGGCTGAATGCCACAGGCCCCGGGGGCCCGCGACGCCGAAGCGACGGAGCTGCCGGGGCCGGAGGGGTGCAGGCCGGCGTCGCCCGGCCTTCCGGGCGGTGCCGGGGGCCTGGGCGGGGAGTGCGCCCGTAGGTGACGTCACGGTTCACGCGCGGCCGTGATCACGCTGCGTTCACGTGCGGCCGTTGGTGACATCACGGTTCACAGGTGGCCGTGGTCGCACTGCGGTTCACATGCGGCCGTGGGTCGCGTCACGGTTCACGCGCGGCCGTCATCCCGCTGCGGTTCACGCGTGCCCGTTGGCGACATCACGGTTCACTCGCGGCTGCAGGCCGGGCTGCAGGCCGGGCTGCGGGTCACGCGCGGCCGTCTGTCACGCCACGGTTCACATGCGGCCGTGGTCATGCTGCGGTTCACGTGCGGCCGTTGGTGACATCACCGTTCACACGTGGCCGTGGCCGTGGCCGTACTGGCGGTTCACGCGTGGCCGCAGGTCGTATTGCGGGCCACGCGTGGCCGGAGGGCACGGTTGCGGGTTACTCCTTTCTGGCGATGACCAGGGTGACGTCGTGGCCCAGTGAGGTGTGGTCGACGGAGGTGAAGCCTGCCTCTCGCATCCACTCGGCGCACTGGGTGAGGTCGTACCCCGTGCCGTGCGGTGTCATCAGTTGGAGGTTCAGGCTGCGGATCAGGTTTCGCAGATAGCTGTCCTCGCCGTCCACGATGACCGGGTCCCACACCAGGAACGCCCCGCCGGGCCGCACCGCCGCGAAGGCGTTGCGGACCAGCTGCCGGCGCTGCTCGTCGTTCCAGTCGATGAGCGCGTGGCCGATCATCAGGACGTCGGCCTCGGGCAGCGCACCCGCGAAGAAGTCCCCGCCGTGGAACCGGACCTTGCCGGTCATCCCGATCGACGCCATGTGCGCGGTGAAGTCGGGCTCCAGCTGCGGCAGATCGAACACGCAGGGGTCCAGATGCGGATGGGCCCGGGCCAGTCCGGCCAGTACGTTGCCCCGGCAGCCGCCGAGCTCCAGCACCGAGTGGTGAGCCGCCCAGTCGAAGCCGTCCACCAGCGCGGGGATGAGCGGCCGACTGGCGTCCTCGGCCATGCCGACCAGCCCGTCCTTCTTCTCCTCGCTGTCGTACAGCTCGCCGAACATGTCCTCGCCGCTGTACGTGGCGGCCTGCGGTGCCCCGGTGCGCAGCGACTCGGAGAGCTTGCCCCACGCCGGGTACATCACCTGGTCGGCGGCCCGCAGGAAGCCACCGAGATAGCCCTCGGCGCCGGGAACGAGGCAGGACCGGGTGATGTCCGAGTTCTGGTAGCGGCCGGACTCACCCCGCTCCAGGAAACCCAGCTCGGCCAGGGCCGCCAGGAAGTGCCCGGTGCCCCGGGAGTGGAGGCCGAGCCGGTTGCGCAACTCCTCCTCGTCGCCCGGCTCCTTGGCCAGTGCCTCGAACAGGCCCAGCTCCATCCCGGTCAGCACGAGCTTCGCCGACTGGAACGCCATGGCCTGGCCCAGCACGGCCGCCGGTCCGGCGGCGGAGATGGTGTCAGTCATCTCGTGGGTCCTCTCAGACCGTGGTCGGCACATGGCCGGCCGCGCGGGCGATCACATCGGACAGCACCGCCGTCGGGTCGTCCGCGGACTCCGCCGAGCGCCAGGCCACGAAGGCGTCCGGACGCACCAGCACCGCACCCGCCGGGCCCACCCCGTAGACGTCGGTCCACTCGCGGTCCGTGGGCCGCAGCTCCTGGTCCGCGCCCACGGCATGGGTGCGCAGCGGAATCCCGAGCTTCTCGGCGACCTTCGTCGCCGCCTGTGCCCAGTCGGCGCCGTCGGGGCCGTGGAGCAGCACGTACGAGTCCCAGAACAGGTCGATCGTGGAGATCTCCTCGTCCCCCCGGCGCAGCCACAGATGCGGCGCGCGGGTGCCGGGCTCGCCGGTGAGCTCCAGGTCGGGGGAGAGCACCTTGGCGTCCGCCGGCCCGGACACCGACGAGGAGCGGTAGCGGTACCCGAGGGTGATGACGACGTCGTCGACGAAGTCGGCCTTGTCCTGGTCGGTGGCGTAGCCGTGCCGGATCCGGTTGCGGACCAGCGCCTGCTCCGACATGGCCTTGCCCAGCGGACGGCGCTCGGCGTCGTAGGTGTCCAGCAGGGTGTCGGTGCCCCAGCCCTGCAGCACCGCGGCCAGCTTCCAGGACAGGTTGTGGGCGTCGTGGATACCGGTGTTGGCGCCGAACCCACCGGCCGGCGGGTGCACGTGGGCGGCGTCACCCGCGAGGAACACCCGGCCCACCCGGAAGGTGTCGGAGACCAACTGGGCGCCGCGCCACGGCACCTTGTCCATGATCTCCACGTCGATGTCCTTGCCGGCCGAGCGGCGCACGATGTCGATGCAGCGCTCGTCGGTGTAGTCCTCCGGCTTCTCTCCCTTCTCCGGGAAGTAGATGGGCGCCGCCAGCCAGGGGTCGCAGCCGTGCAGCCGGGACAGGCCCATCAGGGTGCCGCTGGCACTGGCGTAGCAGAGGATGAACTTACGGTCCTTCAGCAGCACTTCGAGCTCGGGCGCCCGGAAGTAGATGCTGAGGGCGTTGAAGACGGTGCCGCGGCCGTTGCGCGGTACGCCGAGCGCCTCGCGGGTGAGACTGCCGGCGCCGTCCGCCCCCACCAGGTAGTCGGCCCGGATGGTGAACCGCTTGCCGCCGTCCTCCTCCGCGATGGCGGTGACGCCGTCCGCGTCCTGCTCGAAGGAGATCAGGCGGGTGCCGAACCGGATGTCGGTGCCGGCCTCCTGCGCCTTGGCGACCAGCACCTTCTCGTAGCGGTCCTGTCCACAGCCCATGACCCGCTCGGGGCTGACCGTCGGCCCGTCCAGCGAAGGGGCCTCGAGGAGCTCGGCGTTGTCGATGTCGGCGAACGTGTTCACCTTGATGATGCCGCCCTCGAAATAGGCGTGCGAGTCGCCCATCTCCAGTGCCCGGATGTCCGCGCCGAGGCCCGCTGCCCGGAACAGTTCCATCGTGCGGGCCTGCAGGCCGGGGGCGCGCGGCAGGGTGGAGGTGCTGTCACGCTTCTCCAACAGCATCGTGCGTACACCACGCCGTCCGCTGAAAAGGGCGGTGGCAAGCCCCACGGGCCCTCCACCGATGATCAGCACTGGAATCCTCACGTCATACATGCATGTCCCCTCTGGACGCTCCGGTCGGACGGACAGACGCGAGATGAATAGCTGCGCGGCCTCAAGACGCGGTGGAGCGAAGGGGTTCGGCGGAGGGCTCGCCGGCCGTCCCGCCGGACCGCCCCGGCACCGTTCGAGGGCCTCTCGACTCGGCCGTGCGACGGTCCCCCGGCCGCGTGGCACTCGGCCACGGCAGGCGTTGGAAGGAGCACAAGCGCATGACGCAAACCATTCCCGACGTCAGCACTCCTGCCGGGATCATCCGGCTCGGCAACATGTTCTGCGACGCCAAGGCGCTGCTGACCGCCGTCGAGCTGCGCCTGTTCACGGTGCTCCACGAGAAGGGCCCGGCCACCGAGGAGGAGATCAGGGCCGCTCTGGAGCTGCACGGGCGTGGTCTGTCGGACTTCCTGAGCCTGCTCACGGCCCTCGGTCTGCTGGAGCGCGAGAACGGGACCTACCGCAACGGCGCGGGCGCGGACACCTACCTGGTGCACGGTCAGAAGAGCTACGTCGGCGGCTTCCTGGAGCGGTCGAACAGGAACCTCTACCCCGCCTGGGGCCGGCTCTCCGAGGGTCTGCGCACCGGAAAGCCGCAGTCCGGCAGCGACTTCGAGACCGTCACCCAGAACCAGCACATCCTGCGGCAGTTCGTCGGGATGATGGACGCCCTCACCCATGTCGTCGGGCCCGAACTCGCCCAGAAGTACGACTGGTCGGGGCACGCCTCCGTACTCGACGTCGGCGGCGCCCGGGGCAACCTGTGCTCCATCATCGTCAAGCACCACCCGCACCTGACGGGCCATGTCTTCGACCTGCCTCCGATGGAGCCCCTGTTCGACGAGCGGGTGGCAGAGGACGGGCTGACCGGACAGATCACCTTCCACGGCGGCAGCTTCTTCAACGACCCGCTGCCCACCGCCGACGTGGTCGTCCTCGGGCACGTACTGCACGACTGGGACAAGGAACAGCGGGCCGCGCTCATCGCGAAGGCCTACGACGCCGTCAACCCCGGCGGGACCCTCCTCATGTACGACCGGATGCTGGAGGACGAGTCCACGCACATCGAGAACCTCGTGATCAGCCTCGACATGCTGCTCGTCACCGACGGCGGCGAGGAGTACCCCGTCTCCGAGGCCGTGGCGGTCGCCAAGCAGGTCGGCTTCGCCGCTGTCGAGGTCTCCACCCTCAGTGAGTACGACACGCTCGTCGTGTGCCGCAAGAAGGCCTGAACAAGAGAGAGGAGTCTCCTATGAGCAAGGCGCCTTCAGAGGTGCAGGTGCTGGTGGTCGGAGGCGCGGTCGCCGGCCTGTCGACCGCCGTCTTCCTCGCCTCGCACGGGGTCAGCACCCTCGTTGTGGAGCGGCACCCCGACACCCTCAGCCATCCCCGCTCCCGGGGCATCAACCCCCGTACGGTCGAGGTCTACCGGCAGGCGGGGCTCGAGTCCCGGATCTGGGCCGAGGCCAGCCTGGCCACGGACTTCAGCAAGCTCCAGATGATCAAAGCGGAGACCCTGGCCGCCGAGGAACACTTCAGCGGGCCGACGGACAGCCCCGACCCGACCGGCGAGGTCAGCCCCTGCGAATGGGCGCCGATCGACCAGGACCGGCTGGAGCACCTGCTGCGTGCGCGGGCCACCGAGCTCGGCACGGAACTCGCCTTCGCCACGGAGCTCGTCTCCTTCGAGCAGGACGACGACGGCGTCACCGCCGTTCTGCGGGAACGGGAGAGCGGGGCCGAACGCACCGTACGGGCCCGCTATCTGATCGCGGCCGACGGCAGCCGCAGCCCGGTCCGCTCCGACCTGGGCATCGAGGTCGACGGTCCCGGAGAGTTCGCCACCACGCTGTCGGTGCTGTTCGAGGCCGACCTGAGCGAGGCGGCCCGCGGCCGTCCGGTCGGGGTCTGCTACCTCGACCGGCCGGCACCCTCGACGATCCTCTTCGCGCACGACGGCGACCAGCGCTGGATCTTCGCCACGGCGATGCCGCCGGACACCACCCTGGAGACGGTCACCGAGGAGCAGGCCATCGAGCTGGTGCGGGCCGCCATCGGCGTGCCCGACCTCAAGGTGCGGATCATCGAGCAGCTGCCGGCGGGCGGCGCCAAGTGGCTCAGCTTCATCATCGGCGCCCAGGTCGCCCGCGAGTACCGGCGCGGCCGGGTCTTCCTCGTCGGCGACGCCGCCCACCTGGTCCCGCCCACGGGCGGGTTCGGTGCCAGCCTGGGCATCCAGGACGCGCACAACCTGGCATGGAAGCTGGCCGCGGTGCTCGACGGCACGGCGGGCGAGGCGCTGCTCGACACGTACCAGGCGGAGCGGCAGCCGGTGGCCTGGATGACCCTGCAGCAGACCATGGCAATGATGCAGGACCGTACCGGGCAGGACGGCGGTGAGGACGGCGGGCTCAGCCCGGCCGAGAGCTACAGCACCACCGTCTTCGGCTACCGCTACTCCGAAGGTCCGCCGGTGCCGCCCCGGCAGCTCAGCGGCGAGGCCGGCACCAGGGCCCCGCACGTGGCCCTGGAGCGCGACGGCAAGGCCATCTCCTCGCTCGACCTGTACGGTTCGGGGCCGGTCCTGGTCACCGCCGCCGGCGGCCAGGCCTGGGAGGCGGCGGCCGTCGCGGTCGTCAAGCGCCACGGCGTCCCGCTCAAGGCCCACCGAATCGGCAGCGGCGGCCTCACCGACCCGGACGACGCACTGGCGTCGCGGTACGGCATCGGAGCAGACGGTGCCGTCCTGGTCCGCAGCGACGGCTTCGTCTCCTGGCGCTCACAGGGCGCAGCGGACAAGCCGGAGGAGGAACTGACCGCGGCGGTCCTCCGCCTGCTGGGCCGCGGCTGAACGCGCACCTTCCCTCCCCGGGCGCCGGACGGACTGGTCTCTCCAGCCCGTCCGGCGCTGTTTGCACCCCCGAGCGCCGGGCGCGGACTCCGGGCTCCGAGCGCTGGGCCCGGGCCCGGTCCCGGCCGGCCTGGGTGCCCGCCCTGGCACCGGGCACAGCCCCTGGGCCCGAAGTAGTCGGCGCAGGCCCTGGGGCCGAAGTACCGCCCCTGACCCTGGCCCTGGCGCCGGCCCTGGCCCCGGCCCCGGCTGCGGGCCCGAGTCCCGGGCCCGCGTGCCGGACACGTGCCTGCCCGGGGCAAGCCGTGGTGGTACGGGGCACGGCTGTGGCCCCGGCCCTGGCACCGGGCCGAGCCCCGGCCCTGGCACCGGGCCGAGCCCCGGCCCTGGCACCGGGCCGAGCCCCGGCCCTGGCACCGGGCCGAGCC
>NZ_JARAXP010000020.1:0-44981 GCF_033793965.1 Streptomyces sp. ME02-8801-2C
GAGGGGTTGGGGTGGCTGGCGGTGGCGGGGTTCGGGGTGGCCGTGGTGGGGGCGTTGGCGTTGGCGCGGTTCGGTGAGGCGCCGGACTGAGAGTCGCCCCCGCCGCCCTTACCCGTCCCATCCCTTCCTGGGGGCTGCGTCCCCAGACCCCCGCTACGGCCCTGAACGGGCCTCGTCCTCAAACGCCGGACGGGCTGGAAATGCGGGCCGACGCTGAAGGTGCGAGCCCGCTCGTCGCACCTCATCCCCGGACGCCGAACGGGCTGAAGAAGCGGGCGGGCACTGAAGATCCGGGCCTGCCCGCCGAGCCTCATCCCCGGACGCCGGACAGGCTGGAGATGCGGGCAGGCACTGACAGTCCGGGCCCGCTCGCCGAGCCTCACCCTCGGACGCCGCACGGGCCGGAGAAGCAGGCGGGCGCTGGAGGTGCGAGCCCGCCCGTCGAGCCTCGTCCTCGGACGCCGGACGGGCTGAAATGCGGGCCGGCGCGCAGAGGTTCGAGGGTACCCGGCTAACAGGGCCGAAACGGGTGGGTGGGTGGGTGGGTGGGTGGGTGGGTGGGTGGGTGGGTGGGAAACTCACTGCCCCAGAACCCCCACCACCCCATCCCACAACCGCACCCTCGCCTCCAACGCATCCGTCGCCGTCTCCGCCGCCTCCGCCCAGTGCGCGTCACTCGTGCCGCACAGGTCCGCCACCATCTGCATGGCCATCGGGGTGTGTTCCTCGCCGTCGACCTCGATGTGCCGGGAGAGGTAGTCGCGGAACAGGGGGAACCTGTCCGTGCCCTCCTCCTTGATCACCTGGTCGAACATGTCGGGGATGAGGTCCTCGCGGGAGAAGGCGAACGCCGCCGCCCGGCAGTGCAGTGGCCGGTCGTTGATGATCTCGAACGTGGTGCGGACGAACTCGGCGGCGGGGCCCGGCACTTGGGCGACACGCAGCGCCGAGTTCACATCGTGCCCCTCCCCCACCAGACCGATGAACGTGTCGAGCCGGGACGTGTCCGCCCCCGCCTCGCCCATGCCGGCGCGGTACAGCTCGAAGTGGCTGGTGAAGCCGCCGTTCAGCTCGTCGCTCTCCTCCACGAGCACGATGTCGTTGATGAGGCGCCGGCTCACCTCCGACCCGCGCGGCACCCAGGGGACGTCGACACAGGTCAGCTCCCGCTGCAGCGACTTGAGCAGGGACATGAAATCCCAGACCGCGAACGCATGGTGCTCCATGAACGTCGCCATGTGTTCCCTGGTGTTTATCCGCCGGTAAATCGGGTGGGCGGTCACTTCTTTCCGCACCGGCTCGATCACGGACCGGGCCCGCTCGATTCCCTCGTGGGTCATATCCCAGTCGTACCTGGACATGAAATCTCCCTCGCGTCGGTCGAATGGCGATCGTGCAGCTTCACCACTCCCCCGGGCAAGGCCTTTCGTCAATTCCGAAAAAGTTACCCCGAGTATCGTTCGAAAGAGCGCGGAAAGACACCCTAAAGAGTGACAAAAAGCCACCTTACGGACATCCTTGAGGAGGTTTCGAAAATCTTGGTTGAAGCTTTGAGTGCGATCGCGTCGTGCTCCGTATACGACGGGGTGACCAGGAATCCCGTCACCGTCACGGTGGCGTATCAAGTGATCCCGGGCCGCGAGACCGAGTTCCACTCCTGGGGGTGGGCCATGCTGCGCGCGAAGGCGCGTGAGCAGGGTTTTCTGGGGGGTGGTGTACTTGTCGACGGAGAGGCGGAGTGGCATGTGGTCTACCGCTTCGACAGTGAGAGTTCGGCGCTGGCCTGGGAAAACTCCGTCAGTTGGGCACAGTGGGCGGCCAGGGCGGAGGGGCTCGCACGGGAGACCGGGCGCCGGCGCATCCAGGGCTCCAGGGTGTGGTTCGACTCCCAGACCGACCTACCGGCCGCCGCCCCGGCACCTGCTCCGCCACGCCCGCCGGACAAATGGAAGCTCTGGTTCGTGAATATGAGCGCGGTTTTTCCACCCGTGCTTATATTCAATCTGACCATTCTTCCGTTCCTCGGCGGTGTCAATGCACTCATTCGTACTCTGCTGCTGTGTCTGGCCGTGACGGCACTCGTCACCTGGATCCTCATGCCGCGTCTGCAGCGTTTCTTCAAGAAATGGCTCTACCCGCCGCTCCAGGCACTCCGTGGACGGCACAAAAGGCGAACCGCATGATCGACGGCATGAACGACGCAAGGGAGGTGGGCGGGTGAAGACCCTGCTCATCGACAATTATGACTCGTACACGTACAACCTGTTCCAGCTGATCGCCGAAGTCAACGGCGAGGAGCCGGTGGTGATCCGCAACGATGCGCCGACCAGCGGATTCGACACTCTCGTGGATTTCGACAACTCCGGAAACCTCGGAGACCTCGGAGCCTTCGACAACATCGTCGTCTCGCCCGGTCCCGGTCACCCGGCCACCCCCCGCGACTTCGGGATCAGCGCACGTGTACTGGCCGAGTCCCGGATACCGGTCCTCGGCGTCTGCCTCGGTCACCAGGGGATCGCGCTCGGCGAGCGGGGCGGCATCGTGCCCGCTCCCGAGCCCCGCCACGGGCATCTCTCGACGATCCGGCACGACGAGCAGGACCTCTTCAAGGGACTGCCGCAGCACTTCACCGCCGTGCGCTACCACTCCCTCTCGGTGCGCGAGCCGCTGCCCGAGACCCTGGAGGCCACCGCCTGGGCCGAGGACGGCGTCCTGATGGGCCTGCGGCACCGTACGCGCCCCCTGTGGGGAGTGCAGTTCCACCCGGAGTCGGTCCTCACCGAGTACGGGCGCCGCATGTTCATGAACTTCCGCAACCTCACAGCGGAACGCGCCCGCAAGCTCCGTACGAAGAACACCGCCGTCACCCGCAGCGCGGCGGCGATGCCCGAGCCTCCCTCCCCGGCGCTCGTCCCCCACACCGCCCGCACCGCGCGCATCCCCGCCCAGCGCCGCTCCGCGCGACCGCGCCCCACCCACCGGCTGCACACCCGCCGGATCGCCACCGCCGTGGACACGGAGGCCGCGTTCGGCCGGATGTACGCCGGCTCGCCGCGCGCCTTCTGGCTGGACAGTTCACAGGTCGAGAAGGGACGCTCACGGTTCTCGTTCTTCGGGGACGGGTCAGGCCCGCTCGCCGAGTTCGTGCGGTACGACGTCACGAGCGGCGTCTGTGAGATCGAGCGGGACGGGCGGCCCGCGCGCAAGGTCCGGGCGAGCGTCTTCGACTATCTGAAGCGGCAGTTGACGAGCCGTCAGGTCGATGCCACGGGACTGCCCTTCGACTTCACCGGCGGATACGTCGGCTTCTTCGGGTACGAGACGAAGGCCGACTGCGGAGCCTCGCCCAACGTCCACCGGGCCCAAACCCCCGACGCCTGCTGGCTGTTCGCCGACCGGCTGATCGCGGTGGACCACCAGGAGGGCTACACGTACGCCGTCTGCGTCGCCGAGGACACCCCGCAGGCCACGCTGGAGGCCGCCGACTGGCTCGACAGCGCACTGGCCCAGCTCACCTTCGTGTCCGGGGAGCACCCGGCGCCGCCCGTACCCGCCGCCGAGCCCGACCCCGTGGCCGCCGAACCGTGGCTGGTGCGCGACCGGACCACCTATCTCGCCGACATCGAGGCCTGCCAACGGGAGTTGGCGGCCGGGACGAGTTACGAGGTCTGTCTGACCAACGCGGCCCGGATGCCCGCCCCCAAGGACGCGTACGACTACTACCGGGTCCTGCGCCGCGTCAACCCGGCACCGTACGCGGCCTTCCTGCGGTTCGGGGACCTCGAGGTGGCCGGCTCCTCACCCGAGCGCTTCCTGCGGATCACCCGCGACGGCATGGCCGAGGCCAGGCCCATCAAGGGCACCGCGCCTCGGGGCGTCGACCAGGAGGAGGACGACCTCCTGCGCGACTCGCTCGCCGCCGACGACAAGACGCGCGCCGAGAACCTGATGATCGTCGACCTGCTCCGCAACGACCTGGGCCAGGTCTGCCGCACCGGCACGGTACGCGTCTCCCGGTTGATGGTCGCCGAGACGTACGCCACCGTGCACCAGCTCGTCTCCTACGTCGAGGGACGGCTGCGCGAGGGCACCGACGCGGTGGACGCCGTCCGCGCCTGCTTCCCCGGTGGCTCCATGACCGGCGCGCCCAAGCTCCGCACGATGGAGATCATCGACTTGCTGGAGACCGAGGCGCGGGGCGTGTACTCCGGCGCCCTCGGCTATCTGGGGTGCAGCGGCGGCGCGGATCTCAACATCGTCATCCGGACCGCCGTGATCGCCGACGGCGAGATGCAGTTGGGCGCCGGCGGCGCGATCGTCCTCGCCTCGGACCCGGTCGCCGAGTACGACGAGATGCTGCTGAAGACGGCCGCGCAGATGCGGGCCTATCAGGAGTACGAGCGGGGACACGAGGAGCGCTCGTCCCTGTCGGCCACCGCGGAGGAGGCCACCCGATGACGACCCATCAGGACATCATGACCACCACCGCTCCCTTCACGCCCCCGTCCGTATCCGCGCCCGCGACCGCACCCGAGCCCGCCCTCACTGACGCCGGCGCCCCCGGCAACCTGGCCGCCCATCTCGCCGACCTGGCCGGGCGGCGCGGCTGGAACGACCGGCCCGCCTTCCACCAGAGCCAGCAGGGTCACCGCTCCTGGACCCACGGCGAGGTGCACGAGCTGGCCGCCCGTACGGCGACGGTGCTCGCCCGGCACGGGGTGGGCGCGGGCGACCGGGTCGTCCTCGCGCTGCCCGACGGCATCACCTGGGTGACCGCGTTCCTCGCCATCGCCCGGCTCGGTGCGGTGGCCGTCCTGGTCAACCCCGAACTCCCGCCCGCCGACCACGCGTTCATGACCGAGGACACCGAAGCGGTGCTGTGCGTGACCGGGCCCTGGCTCGAGGAGGGCGAGGGCGGGCGTTTCGCGGGACGCCCCCTCCTGGGCGCCGATCAGCTCGCCGCCCTCGCGCCCACCGTCGAACCGGCCACCACCGCCCACCCGGTGGACGCGCACACGCCGTTATACGTGCAGTACACGTCCGGAACGACCGGGCGGCCCAAGGGAGTTGTGCACTCTCACGGCGACCCGAAGACCTACCACGACCTCATCGGGCGCCGTCTGCTGCGGATCACCGAGGACGACGTCACCCTCTCCGTGTCGAAGCTGTACTTCGCCTACGGCTTCGGCAACGCCTTCGCCTTCCCGCTCTTCTCCGGCTCCTCGGCCGTCCTGGTGGACCGCCGTCCGACCCCGGCGGCCGTGGACGAACTCGTCGCCCGGCACCGGGTGACGCTGCTCTACTCGGTACCGTCCGCGTACGCGGCGCTGGTCGCCGACCGGGGCAACGGCCACCAGGGCTGCTTCGCCTCCGTACGGGCCGCCGTGTCGGCCGGTGAGGGGCTGCCGGACGGGCTCGGGCAGCAGATCGGCGAGCTGCTCGGCGCGCCCGTGCTGGAGCAGATCGGCTCCACGGAGGCCGGGCACGCCTTCTGCGCCAACAGCCTCGACCACAACCACCCCGGCACGGTCGGCCGTCCCGTCCCCGGTTTCGAGATCGAACTGCGTGACCGCGCCGGGCGCGCACTGCGCGCCGACGAGGAAGCCGGGGGCGTCGAGGGTGAACTCTGGGTGCGGGGGCCCTCGTTGACGAGCGGTTATCTCAACCGCCCGGAGGAGACGGCACGTTCACTGGTCGACGGCTGGCTGGCCACCCGGGACCGCGCGGTACGCGAACCGGACGGCAGCTACCGGCATCTGGGCCGCGCCGACGACATGGAGATGGTCGGCGGCATCACGGTCTCGCCGCTGGAGGTGGAGGCCGTACTGCGCACCCATCCTGCGGTGAAGGAGATCGCCGTCGCCGCACTCACCGACGAGCGGGGCTTCAGCAGGCTGCGTGCCTTCGTGGTGCCCGCCCGACCGGCCGGCACGGGCCTGGAGGCCGAGCTCATCGAGCTGGCCCGCACCCGTCTCGCCGCCTTCAAGGTCCCCCGGAGCGTCAGCTTCGTCCCGTCGCTGCCCCGCACCTCGACCGGGAAACTCCGCCGCCATCTGGTCCGCCAGGGCGCCTGGTGACCCCCACGGCCACCGTGACCACCGCAGTCACCGCAGCCACCGCAACCCCCCGCAGTACTTCAGAAGGGAACGGGCGCATGCCACAGCCGCAGCCCCTGCTCGCCGAGCGCGGTTTCTATCTGGGCCCAATCTTCCGGCGGGCCGCCGACCGCCACGGGGCCGTCTTCGTCACCCTGGACCGGCCGCTCGACGTCAGCCCCGAGGTCGGGGTCGACCTCAGCTACCCGCAACTGGCCGATCTGGTCGAGGAGTTGTCGGCGCGGCTGTGGGCGGCCGGGGTGCGGCCCTCGGAAGAGGTCGTCGTCCACAAGACGGACAACGTCGACATCGTGCTGCTGACCTGTGCGGTCTCCCGTATCGGCGCGGTCCCCGTCCTGCTGTCCCCCGGCCTCGCCGGACCGGTCGTCGGCCAGCTGCTGGCCCGGCTGCACCGCCCCTGGCTGCTCACCGACAGAGCCAAACTCACCGGCCCGCTCGCCGAGTTGGACCTACCTCCGCTGGTCCGCCGGACCCTCGCCGTGGACGCCGAGGCCGGCGCCGACGTACCCGGCGCGGAACCGCTGGCGATGTACGCGGGTGCCGAACCGGCCGCCCCCGTCCGCCTCCACCCCCGCGAACCTGCCCTGATCACCCACAGTTCGGGCACCACCGGCATCCCCAAACTCGCCGTCCACTGCGCGAACACCATGTGGAACCGGCTCGTACCGCAGCAGGCGATGGGCTGGCCCACGCGCGGGGAGACGGCCGCGCTGCACATGTCGTTCGTGCACTCGCGCTTCTACCATCTCCTCGGCGTGCTCCTGCACTTCGGCAGTCCGCTGCTCCTGATCACCGACCCGACCCCGGCCGCCGTCGGCCCGCTGCTCGCCCGCCACCGCCCGGGCATCGTGGAGACCCACCCCAACACCTTCGTCCTGTGGGAGGAGTTGGCGGACGCTCCGGGCCAACCCCTGTCACGCGTACGGTCGTACGGGTCGACGTTCGACGCGATCCACCCGCGGACCGTACGACGGCTGCTGGGCGCCTCGAAGCGCCGTAGCGCCTGGCTGATCCAGCTGTACGGGCAGAGCGAGACCGGCCCCGTCGCCTTCCAGTGGTTCACCCGGCGCAGCGCCGCGAAGGCGGACGGCCGCCGGGTCGGGATCGGGATCCCCGGCTTCACCCGAGTCCGGGTCACGGACGACGACGGCCGGCCCGCCGCACCCGGCAAACCCGGTCGCATCGAGGCCCGTACCCGTGGCCGCATCCTCACCTACCTCGGCGCGCGTGAGCAGTACCAGCGCCAGCTCGACGGCGGCGGATGGTGGCAGATGGGCGACATGGGCTACCGGAGCAGGCTCGGCGCGCTGTACCTCATCGACCGCGAGATCGACCAGATCGACTCCGTGCACAGCAACCTCGAGGTCGAGGACACGCTGATGGACCGGCTGGAGGAGCTGCGCGAGGTCGTCATCGTGCCGGGCGCCGACCGTGAGCCGGTGCCCGTGGTCTGCGTACGGGACGAGATGCCGCTGGACCCGGACCGCTGGCGCCAGGCGACCGCCGATCTGCCGACGATGGCCGAGCCCCGGCAGTGGCGGTTCGAGGAGCTGCCGATGACGGCGACATGGAAGGTGAAACGGGTGGAGATCACCCGCATGCTGGCCGAGAGCGCACGCGCATGACCTCCGCCGACCCCGCAGCCGAGCGGGTACTGGTCGTCGGGGCGGGCCCCGTCGGTCTCTCCGCGGCCCTCGGACTGCGCGCCCACGGCCTGCCCGTACTCCTCCTGGAGGCGGACCCCGAGGACCGTCAACGCCCGGGCAGCCGCGCCCTGTTCGTGCATCGCGAGACCCTGCGGCTGCTGGACGGGATGCGCCCGGGCCTGGCCGCCGAGTTCGCGGCGTACGGACGAACGTGGCACACCCGACGCACTCTGTACCGGGGCCGCGAGGTCTACTCCCGCACCTTCCCCGAGCAGCCGAAGACGCCCACGGCCGCCCCGCCCCCCTTCACCAGCCTGCGCCAGGTCGACACCGAACGCTTTCTGCGCGCCGCCTGCCGGGACGCGGGCGTGGAGTTCGCGTGGGGCGTGCGGGTGACGGGCGTACGGTCCTCGCCGACCGGGGTCACCCTCACCGACTCCGACGGCGGCGTCTGGCACGGCACCCATGTCGTGGCCGCCGACGGCGCCCGCTCCGCCGTACGGGCGGAGTTGGGGATCACCATGGAGGGCACCCGCTCGGAGGGGTTCCATGTGGTCGTGGACGTCGCCGACATCCCCGGCGCCGAACTCCCCCTGGAGCGCGTCTTCCACTACGAACACCCGGGCGTGGGCGGCCGTAGCGTGATGCGGGTGCCGTTCACCGGCGGCTTCCAGGTCGATATCCAGTGCCGCGACGACGACCCCCAGGAGGCGTACGGCACGGAGGAGGCCGTACGGAACTGGCTGCCGGAGGTCCTGGAGGCGCCCGGGTACGGGTCGCAGATCCTGTGGGTGTCGACGTACCGCTTCCTGCGCAAGGTCGCGGACTCGTTCACGGACGAGCACCGGCGGGTGCTGCTCGTCGGGGAGGCGGCGCATCTGTTCCCGCCGTTCGGGGCGCGCGGCATGAACAGCGGGATCGCTGACGCGGCGGCTGCGGCGGACGCCATCGCGGCGGTGTCCAGGACGGGACTGGTGGGAGCGGTCGCCGAGTTCGCCGAAGTACGGCACGCGGCGGCCGTGTTCAACAGCGCCGCCGCCGGCAACGCCCTGGACCACCTGCGTCCCCGGCGACGGATCGTCCGGGCGAAGCAGCGCGCGGCGGCGGCCCTCGCACCGGTGCTGCCGTGGTGCGGGTCGTGGCTGGAACACGCGCCGTACGGGCCCCGCCACGGGGCACCGGCGGTGGCGGGCCGCAAGTACTGACCAGGGTTGTACGCGCGTACGTACGTACCTATGTACGTACCTATGTACCGAGGTATCGAGAAGAGCACTTGATGACGCAACCAGCAACACAAGCAGCGCCTGCGGAGGGGCTGTTGACGTGGACGCCCCGCCGTGGACTGACCGGCCCGGACACGCACGGTTTCGTACCGGCGATCGGTGAGCGACTGGCGGTCGCCGACTCGTGGCTGCTGCGCGACGGCCGGGTACGCACCCTCGGCCGGCACCGGGAGCGTTTCCTGCGCGCGTGCGGCGACTCCGGCGGCCCTTCGCTGCGCCAGCTGATCGATTTCTGGCGGGACATGACCGACGCGCTGCCGCGCACCGGCGAATGGTTTCCCCGTGTCGAACTGGGCGCGGAATCAAGGGAGTTGAGACTACTCCTCCGCCACGCACCCACCCTCGGCACGGGTGTACGGGCCTGGGCGGCGGGCCAGATCGACCCGCGTACCGTCCCTCGCCGCAAGGGCCCCGACCTGGACATCCTGGCCCGGGTCAGGCACCGGGCGACCACTGCGGGCGCGGACGAGGCGCTGCTGATCGCACCCTCGGGCGTGGTCCTGGAGGGCGCCACCACCAGCATCCTGTGGTGGGAGGACGACACCCTGTGCCTGCCCTCGCCGCAACTCCCCGTCCTGGCCGGCGTCACCTCGGCCCTCATCCAGGAGCGGGCCCAGCGCACCGGCGTCCGCGTGGCCCACCGCGAACGCACCCTCGCCGACCTGGCCGGCCGCGAGGTGTGGCTCGTGAACGCCCTGCACGGAATCCGCCCGGTGACGGAATGGACGGGCGGCGGCGAACCCCCTCTCCGGGCGGGCCCGGCGCCCCGTGCCACTGAATGGCGGAAATGGCTGGAGGACCTGGCGGAGCCACTTCACTAAACACCCGAGGGTGTACGGAGAAAAGGAAGGGCAGGACGAAGAAAATTCGCCCTGCCCCGCTTTTCCATTCCCGAATTCAGCTGCTCTTCTTCACCGGCTGATAACCCCCGGGAACCATTCGCGTCGCGATGGCGATCCGGTTGTACGCGTTGATGACGGTGGTCGCCCAGATCAACGCGGCGACCTGCGCCTCGTCGAAGACTGCGGCGGCCTCGGCGTACACGTCGTCGGGCACGTGCCCGTCGTGCACCAGGGTCACTGCCTCGGCCAACGCCAGTGCGGCACGCTCCCGTTCGGTGAAGAAGGGGGTCTCCCGCCAGGCGTTCAGCGCGTAGATCCGCTGCTCGGTCTCACCGGCCGCACGGGCGTCCTTGGTGTGCATGTCGAGGCAGAACGCGCAGCCGTTGATCTGGGACGCGCGAATCCGGATGAGCTCGAGAATCTCGGGTTCGACCTTGGCGTCCTGCGCGGCGGAAACGGCGGCACCGTGCAGGGCGCCCATCGAGGCGGAGACCTCGGGGGTGATTTTCTTGAGGGCGACGCGGGATATGGGTTCGGTGGTGGTCATGGGAATACTGTAACCGTTGACGAGGACTCCGGGATCCGGAATTCCCCTGAATTGATCAGACCTCATGGTCCCGTCGCTGATGGGAGCGGAGCAGTACGTTCGTATCGGTCTCCCCGCTCCAGTCGAACCCGGCACGGGCGGCGGCGCGCCGATCGCCGAGTTCGGCGCACTCCGTACAACCGGGAACCGGCACCGGCGGACGGCACATCTCGTGGCCCGGGGCGTTCACCGGTTCCGTCCGGTTGCGCGTGGCCTGGTCGTTGGCGGCGCGGACCTTGGCGCTCAACTGCTCGGCGGAAGTCGCGGGACGCACGTCGGCCGGAGCCGCCTCCCACTCCCGGCCGCCGCCGAGCGGGCGGAGCAACAGATACGGGCCGGCCTTCGCCCGGTACTCCCCGACCCTCTCCGCCCGCACGTCGTACAGAACGGCTCCGGCCTCAGGGGCCGCCGTCCCCGCACACTTGTCTGTCTCCACGCGCTTCTCCAGGTCGAAGTGTCCCTGTGCCCCTTTGGAGTGGGCAACTACTGGTTGTGAGGACAGCGTTGCGCTCCGCTGGGTAGCTTCACCAGGCAGAACGCCATGACCTGACCGGGGTCATGGGAGGTCGCCATGACCGGGATCCGGTCATGACGGAGGAGGTTTGCGCATGGCTGTCGAGACCGACCCCGCACCCGACCCCACGAAGTCCCTCCTGGCCTTCTTCGGCACGGAGTTGGCCCGCATCCGTATCAAGCTGGGCCTGTCGCAGGAGCAGACGGCACGACTCGCCCACACCACCCAGTCGATGATCTCGAAGGTGGAGGCGGCGAAGCGGGTTCCGTCCTTGGACCTCGCGCGCGACCTTGACCTCGCCTTGAAGACGGATGGGCACTTCGCGCGGCTGCATCCGCTGGTCATCCGGTACGCGTATCCGTCCTGGTTCCTGCCGTTCGTGGAGCTGGAAGGGGACGCCACATCCATCCAGTCGTTCCAGAACCAGGTCTTCCACGGCCTGTTGCAAACAGAAGCCTATGCGCGCGCGATGCTGCTCACCGTCCGCCCGGACAACCTCGATGACCTGGTGGCTGCGCGAATGACGCGGCAGGAGATCTTCGAACGCGAGGAACGCCCACGGACCTGGTTCATCGTCGACGAGTACGTCCTTATGCGTCACATCGGCGGCGAGTCCGTGATGCGAGCCCAGTTCGAGCACCTCTTGGCGACAGGGCAACACCCGCGGACGGTAATCCAGATCATCCCGCGGACGGTTGTCGCGCATCCGGGATTGGCAGGCCCGTTCACCGTCCTAGGTTTCGAGGAAGGGCCGGACGTGCTCCACGTCGACGGCTTCTCTCAGGGACGAACAGCCCTCGGCCAGGACGAGGTGGCCGAGGGAATCCGAGCCTATGATCTGCTCAGGGCGGTTGCTCTGTCGCCCGACGCATCGGCCGAGTTGATCCGCAGGCATCTGAAGGAGCTGGACACATGATCAACGCAAGCGAGCTGTCTGTTGTGTGGCGCAAGAGCAGCTACAGCAGCACCAACGGCGGTGAGTGCCTCGAAGTAGGCGACGGGATAACGGCCATCGTCCCCGTCCGCGACTCCAAGGCCCCCCACGGCCCGGCCGTCCTCTTCGCGTCCGCCGCCTGGGCGGCCTTCGTCGCCGAGGTCAAGGGCAGCTGAAACCCGACCCCCTACCCGTCCCCCTCGGGTAGCCGCCCTCGCCCCGACGTGAACGCGCTCAACAACTGCCTCCCCGCAACCGTGAACGGGTGCCCGGAACCCAGGCCTCGTTCCCGTCTGGCCACGACATCCGCCATCAGTTCGGTCCCCTCGGCGTAACGGCCCAGCAGGTAGAGCGCCCAGGCGCGGTTGTGGTGGGCGCCCAGGGTCACCGTGTGGTCCGGGCCGAGCAGGCGGTCGTATTCCGAGGGCAGGTCGAGCAGGGTGCCGTCCTCCTCGGTGACGACCTCGGCGGCGGACAGCAGGACCAGCAGGCTCGCACGGGAGCGCAGGGTCAACGGGTGTTCGGGGCCCAGCGCCAGGCTCCGGCCGGCGCGTGGTCACCACGACCGTGCCCCGCGAACTGGTGCGCGGCTAGCTGCCGTCACGGAGGATCTCGGGGGGCGGCGATGTCCAGCACCAGCAACCACGGTTCGGCCGAGCGGTCCAGGTACTGCCAGACGAGATCGGCGGCGGCACGCAGCCCGTTGCAAGCGGCAAGCAGTTCACCGTCGCGCGCGCCTCGGTCGGCGGCGACCGCGAGCATGCCGGCGCGCAGACTGGCGCGGTCGGAGGCGCTGACCCACAGCCCCACTCTTTCGCACTCGCCGACAGCCAGCTGGAAAAACGTGTACGCGACTGCGGTCTTGCCGGAACCACCCATGCCGTACAGCACATACGCCTCACCGACACGCCCGGCCCGCACACCCGCTCTCAGTCGTTCCAGCACTTCGAGGCGATCCCGCAGCACGACCGGAGGACGACCGACCGCCGGACGCCGAACCCGAGTCGGGGCCACCCTGAGTCGCCAACTCGTCGCCGTAGTGGCGGTGTTCGCTGTTGTGCTGGTCGCCCGACGACTGTTGAAGTGCTCTCCCGGCTGAAGTCGGGAGATTCCTGCTTACCTTGCGGCAGCGGGCTTGACGCGCTTGGCGCGCCTGACGACTGCCCTCCCGGCAGCCGGGACGAGCGCGAGGCCCGTCCGGTACAGGTGCAGGACGTTGCGGGCCGCGTTGTGGTCGGCGTTGCCCGACCAGCCGCAGTCCGGGTTCTTGCACACGGACACGGCCTGGGACTCCCGGCTCCCCGGCATGGTGAAGCCGCACGCCGAGCAGCGCCGCGAGGTGCCGGGAGCGGGGACCTTGACCAGGGTGCCGCCGAACTGGGCGGTCTTGTACGCCAGCATGGTGACGGTGCGTCCCCAGGCCTCCTGGCTGATGGAGCGGTTCAGCCCGGATTTCTGGGCGACATTCCTACCCGGCTCGTCAACCGTTCCCCTGGCGGACCTGACCATGTTCGTGATGGTGAGTGCTTCGACCACGACGGTGCCGTAGGTGCGGGCGATGGCGGTGGTAGTCCGGTGCTGCCAGGCCAGGGCCCGGCGCTTGGCTTTCGCGCGCAGGCCTGCGATCTGGTCGTAGGTGCGGTGCAGCCGGCGGCTGGAGCTCTCGCCAGGTGTTCGGTGCCGCTTGCGCTGCGCGGCACGCTGTTCCTGGTGCAGGAGCCTGTCCCTCTCCTTCTCCGTCAGCCATGCGCCGTGCTCGTACGTTTGACCGTCCGAGAGGGCGATGGGCACGCTGACGCCCACGTCGCTTCTTCGACAGGGAGATCACTCCCCTGGCCGCACCCGCGGTCGCCCACTGACCCGCCCGCCTCCGACAACCGCCGGGAACCGGCCACGGCAACCGTCCCGCACCAACCCCAACTCGCCTGTCTCCGAAGGGAGTTGGCGTTGTGTCTGCCGTCCCGGCCGTGATGCCGGTGGCGTGGTCCCGGGGCACCCGGCGGCCAGGGTGCCCCCGAACTCCCCCTGGCCGTCAGACCTCGGCCCCCCTCCCCTCCCCCGTCACCCCTGGGCCCCCTTCCTCCGCCCCTCCCGCACCGCCTTCCGTCGCGCCCCCTCCGCCTCCCACAGCCTCTTCAACTCCAGGCTCCGTGGGCTCAGTTGGACCGGCTCGTCGTCCTCCTCCCGCCACAGGCCCTGTTCCTTGAGCAGGCGGGTCTGTACTTCGACGGGTGGTTCGGGGTCGAAGTCGGAGGGGCGTGGGCCCTCGGGGCCGTCGGGGCCGTCGGGGCCGATCCTGATCAGTCGTTCGACCCGGGTGACCCGGTAGCGGATGCCGTCGACGGTCGCCACGTTGGAGCGTCTCGCGTCGAGGCGGTCGGCGATCAGGCCGTACTCCGCGACCTTCTCCGGACTCAGCCGCAGGGTGAAGGGGGCCATGACGCGCAGCCAGTGGGCCAGGGCGTCCCGTGCGCCCTGGGGGGTGGAGTCGGAGGCGCCGGGGTTGCGGGCCCGCCAACTCCCGTCCACGCGCTCGGAGATCATGTAGACGGCGGGCAGCAGTACTCCGCCGGGATGCGTGTGGATCGCCCGCCGCGCCTCGTCCCGTACATCCTGCGGAGCGCCGGGCGCGACGCCGACAAACTGGATGAGGTCCAGTTTCAGGATGCCGTCGGACAGTCCCGTACCCGTGACGGGGTCGACCACGAAGCCCTTGGTGCGCGGTCCAACCCGGTACGCCTCGCCGACCTCCGCCGGGTCGGGGTCGGAGGGGCGTGGCGGCTCCGGGCCGTTCGGCCCCATCCGTACGAAGCGTGAGGCCCGTACGATCTGGAAGCGCTCGCCGCGCACCCGTACCTCGTTCACCACCTCCCGGTCCATGCGGAGCGCCGCCGCTATCCACTTGCGCCGGGCGGTCTCGTCCCCGGCGTCCTCGGCCTCCTTGGCCCGCAGCCGGAACACCGAGCCGAGCGAGTCCCGGGAGCCCTGCGGTGTGTCGCTGCCGTAGCCGTGGAGTTCCCAGCCGCCCGCCTCGCGCTCCCTGGCGTGGAAGAACTCCGGGACGCCCATCCCCATCAGGTCGGGGATACCGCTGCGCGGCCTCCCCCGCCTCCTGCTCGGCGGAGGCCGCGATCGGGCCCTCCTGGGCGGTGACCCGGATCGTCAGATACGCCGGGACGTCATCCCGGTAGTCGCCCCTGTAGTCACTCATGCACCGAGCGTGCACACAACTACCTTGCCCGACACCCGATTTCACCGAATTCGGAGGGTGCAGGCCGTGGAATCCTATGGAATTCCGCCATTTACTTGACTAAGGTCAAAGAAATGACGGACGACGAAGACGTGGCCGCCCTTCGGCGGTTCAACCGGTACTTCACACGGCGCGTCGGCGCCCTCGACGACCACTACCTGGGCCGCGACCGGCCCCTCGGCGAGGCGCGCCTGCTGTTCGAGATCGGGGACGGCACCTCACTGCGGGAGCTGCGGAGCCGGCTCACCCTGGATGCCGGGTATCTGAGCCGGCTGGTCCGCTCGCTCACCGCGCAGGGCCTGGTACAGGTGAACGCCGACTCCTCGGACACGCGGCGACGGGTGGTGCGGCTGACCCCGGCCGGCCGGGTCGAGATCAAGGAGCAGAACCGGCGCGCCGACGCCCTCGCCGAGAGCCTGCTGACCGGCCTCACCGGACCCCAGCGCGACGAACTGACGTCCGCCCTCGGCACCGCCCGCCGTCTGCTCCGCCTCGCCGCCGTCACGGTCGACCTCGTCGACGGCGCCGCCCCCGACGCCCGCGCCTGCCTCGAGGCGTACGCGACGGACATCGACGCCCGCTTCCCCGAGGGCTTCGACACCTCGGCCCTGGTCCGTCCGGAGGAGGTGTCGGGGTCGGCGGGTGCCTTCTTCGTCGCGTACGAGGAGAAACGGCCCGTGGGCTGCGGGGCGCTGCGGCGGCTCGAACCGGGGATCGGCGAGATCCGCCATGTCTGGGTGCACCCGGGTGCCCGCCGTCTCGGCCTCGCCCGCCGACTGCTCGACTCCCTCGAACACGCGGCGGCACAGCGGCACTTGACCGTCGTACGACTGGACACGCACACCGTGCTCACGGAGGCGCGGGCGATGTACCTGGCCTGCGGCTACGCGGAGATCCCGCGCTACGACGACAACCCGTACGCGGGGCACTGGTTCGAGAAACGGCTGTCCCCGGCGGAGCCGGACGCACCCGGGCCCCGTCCGGCCGAAGCCTGAACGGGGCCCGAGGGCAGAGCGGTTGGGACCGTGGGTCCTGAATACCGTGGGTCCTAGATGAGGCCGAGGGCGCGGACCGCCTCGCGCTCCTCCGCGAGCTCCTGCACCGAGGCGTCGATGCGGGCGCGGGAGAACTCGTTGATGTCCAGGCCCTGGACGATCTCGTACACGCCGTCCTTCGTGGTGACCGGGAAGGAGGAGATGAGGCCCTCCGGGACGCCGTACGAGCCGTCGGACGGGATGCCCATGGAGGCCCAGTCGCCGTCCGCCGTGCCGTTGACCCAGGTGTGGATGTGGTCGATGGCGGCGTTGGCGGCGGAGGCCGCCGAGGACGCGCCACGGGCCTCGATGATCGCGGCGCCACGCTTGGCGACGGTCGGGATGAAGTCCTCGGCGAGCCACTTCTCGTCGTTCACGACCTCGGCCGCGTTCTTGCCGCCGACCGTGGCGTGGAAGATGTCGGGGTACTGGGTGGCCGAGTGGTTGCCCCAGATGGTGAGGCGCTTGATGTCGGCGACCGTCGAGCCCGTCTTCTTCGCGAGCTGCGTGAGCGCGCGGTTGTGGTCCAGACGGGTCATCGCGGTGAAGCGGTCGGCCGGTACGTCCGGCGCGGCGGCCTGGGCGATCAGCGCGTTGGTGTTGGCCGGGTTGCCGACGACGAGGACCTTGATGTCGTCCGCGGCGTTGTCGTTGATGGCCTTGCCCTGGGGCTTGAAGATGCCGCCGTTGGCCTCCAGGAGGTCACCGCGCTCCATGCCCTTGGTGCGGGGGCGGGCGCCGACCAGCAGGCCCACGTTGGCGCCGTCGAAGGCCACGTTCGGGTCGTCCGTGATGTCGATGCCCTGGAGCAGCGGGAAGGCACAGTCGTCCAGTTCCATCGCGGTGCCCTCGGCGGCCTTGAGCGCCGGGGTGATCTCCAGGAGGCGGAGCTTGACCGGCACGTCCGCGCCGAGCAGCTGGCCGGAGGCGATGCGGAAGAGGAGGGCGTAACCGATCTGGCCGGCCGCGCCGGTGACGGTGACGTTCACGGGAGTGCGGGTCATGGCGTTCTCCGTATGACAGCTGGCGGTGGGGCGTCGCTGCCCCGGGGGTTCGGATGATCGATCTCTCGGCGTCAAGAGATATCCGGCCGTCAGGCTATCGCGCATCCGGGATCCCGGACGTCCGGGTCCCCTGTGGCCCACCCCACAGATTCGCCCACGGCAGGCGACGGCCGCCCGTCCGGGAGAGGAGAGACGAGCGACCGCCGCCCGGGGACCGACCGTGCCGGACTCCCGTGGGGTACTGCTCGCCTGCCCCGAACCGGGCCGGGCATTCCCCTCGTACGGAAATTCCGCGATTCCGTACGAGGGGGAGGTGCCCTGGGGCTCGCGCCCTGCCGCGTGCACCCCTACTGCTACTGCGTGCAGCCCTTCTGCCCGGTCGCCTTGAGCGTGACGCACGCCGTCGCGTCGCCCGCGTCCTTCACGGCCACCATCGGCGTGTACGCGTCGGTGTCCGTGTCGACCGCGCCGATCTGCTTCGCCGCGCCGGACGCCGTGACGTCGACCTGGTCGCCCGGGGCCGCCTGGGTGATGCGCGCCCAGGCCGCCTGGCAGGTCTTGCTGTAGCGGACCTCGACGAGCGTGGTGCCGACGGTGACGCTGTTGGCGGTCTGCGCCAACTCACCGCCGCAGCCCATGTTCTCCGGGTCCTGGCCGGTGCACGCGGCGCCGCTGCACTTCACGCCGACCGGCAGGTTCGGATTCACCGTCGGCTTGGTCGGTGACGGACTCGGCTTGGCCTCGGGCGTGTCGTCACCCCGGTTGGTGTAGATCACGGCGGCCGCGATGACCACCGACGCCCCTACAAGACCCGCGAGGAACATCGTGAGCCGCCGCTTGCGCCGCGAACCGCCACTGCCGCCCTTGCCGCCTCCCTTGCCGCCGTTGCCGCCCGGCCGGGCGTCCTGCGGCACGACGCCGGGTGTCGTTCCAAGTCCACCGGGCGTACCGGGTACACCCGGCGTCCAGGGCGCCGCGCCCGGATATCCGGGCGCTCCTGACGCCCCGGAAGGTCCGGCGGATCCGGGTGGTCCGGCGGGCGGAGCCTGGCGCCCCCCGACGCCGCCTCTCGCCGCCGGGCCCCGATATCCGGCTATGCCCCACGAGTTGTTCTCGGCGGAGACGGAACTCGAGGAACCGGTGGAACTCGCCGAACTGGCCGAACTCGCGGAACTCACCGAGCCGCCGGAGACACCTCCCCGTGCCGCGCCCGCACCCACACCGCCGACCGCGTCCCGGGTCTCCGGGGGCGTCGGCTGCGGCGGCACGGTCGGTGAGACACCGGCGGGGCCCGCGATTCCCGGAGTCGCCGTCGCACTCCGGGCGACTCTGCCGTTGCCGCCGCTCCCGTTCTTCGCCTCCGCGGCAGGCGTCGCGAGCTCACCCAGCGCGGCGCGCGCCTGGGAGATCCGGATCGCCTCCATGGTCATGTCGTGACGCATCTCCGAGCGGCTCCAGGCGCGCTCGGCCAGTTCCCACATCGTGGTCAGATGAACGGGATTGGTGCCGGTGACCTCGGCCAGGGCGACGATCGCGCCCTTGGGCGCGAGAAGCCGGCCGTTGAGATAACGCTCCCAGGACGTCTTGCTGTAGCCCGTGCGGTCGGCCACCGCCGCGATGTTCATGCCGCTGCGGTCCACGAGCCTGCGCAACTGGCTCGCGAACTCCCTGACCTGCGGATCCAGTTCATCCGGCAAGGCCCTCCAACGAGGCATTGCTTCCCCCCTCATTCCCCCCGGTCATGCCGGCTGTTCTCTCGTGCGTGGTGCCTTTGGATCCCTCGGCCGAATCCGTTTTGACTGTCTTGGGCTACCCACACGGATGCGCCCAGTCAGGATCTCGGTTCCCGGGGTGGGGGCGCACGAGAGCATTGTCAGGCCTGGAGGTGCACCGTCGCACGCCCCCGGCTCACGGTCCAGTGTTCCAGTTTTTCACCGACCACCCTCCCGGTCGGCCGAACCTCTGGATGGTGCACAGGACGCCCCGGACCGTCCCGATTGCCCACGTTAACCCTGCCGTATTGCGCCCTGGTTGCAAATCCTCGAACTTATCGACACATCGCCACACAGAAAGCACAAGTACGGTCACATCGGGCGCTTTGATGTCACATTCCCTCAACCGCATCACCCAAAAGCGACAGCACCGACCACGGCGAGAGCCACGAGCGCGGGCACGAGAAGCAGAGCGACGAGCAGCAGCCGCCGGGACGAGTCCACGGGAACGCCGGCACCCCCGGGGGACTCGGACTCCACCCACCACGGAAGGGTGGGCACCTCCTCCTCGTACACCCCGTACCCCCCGGCCACCGCGGACGTCCCCTCCCGCTGTTCCGGCTTCGCCGGGTCCGGGGCCGGTGGCCGGGGCCAGACCTTGACCGCCAACTCCCAGCGGACGCCGAAGCGTTCGGCGTCGACAGGGGTGAGGCCCGCGACCCGGCACAGCGCGGTTATCGCCTGCCGGGGCGGCGGCTGGGTCGCGTTGAGATACCGCTGCCAGGAGGACTTGCTGTACGCGGTGCGCGCGCCCAGCGCGGCCAGGCTGAGCCCGGTGCGGTCCTTGAGGAGCCGCACCTGCTCGACGAAGTGCCGCACCTCGGGCGGCAGATCGTCCGGCAGCGGCTGCCAGGCGCTCATCGCGGGTCCTCCTCGACGTCCGTCGGCCGGTCCGAGGCATTTGACGACGTCAGAGGGTGGATCGGTTCCCGCCGGGACAAAGTACGGTCCTACCGGGTCCTACCGGCCCAGGCTGCTGATCGTGTAGTGCAGCGTGTCGTCCAGGAACGGGATCTCCAGCCACGGTTTCGGCTGCGCCATCATCGACAGCAGCACGATGGCCGTGCCCAGCACCGTATACGTGACCATGTCCGTGAACCGGGACCGTACGGCGAGCATCCCGACGTCCGGCACCACCCAGCGCAGCGCCGCACCGGCCAGCAGTGCGGCCCCGATCAGTAGCGTCCCCCACCGGAACACGTCGAGCGCGGTCAGCAGCAGCCCGAATCCGACCGTGCTCAGCACGACGAGGATCGGCCACTGCCGGGCCGGCGCCGGCGCGTCCCCGGAAGCCGCCCGGCCGCCCCCCTCGGGTCGCGCGGTGTCCCGCGTGAAGAGGGGGAAGCGACGCGTCGTACGCCGGGGGCGGCCCTCGGCGTCCGGCGCGCTGACCGGATCGATGGCCGTGGGCTCGGGGAGCTCGTCGGAGGCGTCCGGGGACGCGGCCGCGGGCTCCGCCCGCCTGTCCTCCGCCTCAGCCGACACTGCGCTCCGCCGCCTCGACCACGTTGACGAGCAGCTGGGCGCGGGTCATCGGGCCGACTCCGCCGGGGTTCGGGGAGATCCAGCCCGCCACCTCGGCGACGCCCGGGTGGACGTCGCCCACGATCTTGCCGTCGGCGCTGCGCGAGACACCGACGTCGAGGACGGCGGCGCCCGGCTTCACGTCCTCGGGGCGGACCAGGTGGGCCGAGCCCGCGGCGGCGACGATGATGTCCGCCCGCTTCAGGTGCGCGGCCAGGTCACGCGTACCCGTGTGGCACTGCGTCACCGTGGCGTTCTCGCTGCGCCGGGTGAGCAGCAGCGGCATCGGGCGGCCGATGGTGACACCGCGGCCGACGACCACGACCTCCGCGCCCTTGATCTCGACACCGTGGGCGCGGAGCAGGGTGAGGATGCCGTTGGGGGTGCAGGGCAGCGGGGCCGGCTCGTTCAGGACGAGGCGCCCGAGGTTCATCGGGTGCAGGCCGTCCGCGTCCTTGTCGGGGTTCATCAGTTCGAGGACGCGGTTCTCGTCGATGCCCTTGGGCAGGGGCAGCTGGACGATGTAGCCGGTGCAGGCGGGGTCTTCGTTCAGTTCGCGGACCGCCGCCTCGATCTCCTCCTGGGTCGCCGTGGCGGGCAGTTCGCGCTGGATGGAGGCGATGCCCACCTGCGCGCAGTCGCGGTGCTTGCCGGCGACGTACTTCTGGCTGCCGGGGTCGTCCCCGACGAGGATCGTGCCGAGGCCGGGCGTGACGCCCTTCTCCTTCAGCGCCGCCACGCGGGCGGTCAGATCGGACTTGATCGCGGCTGCGGTGGCCTTGCCATCGAGAATCTGGGCGGTCATACCCCCATCCTCGCGGATGACCACCCCATGGTTCCAATCCGGGTGCCTTTCCGGGCGTATGCGCATGATCGACGGACGGACCGCGCATGATCACGGATGTTGCACTTGCACAACACACGCACTGTGCTGCTGGACAAGCCCGCGCGAACTAAAGAACGATAAAGGGACAAGCAGCACAGTGCCGCGGGCAGGGCCGGGGGGCGGACCGCATCTGTACATCACCTTCCTCCGTCGGTGCCTCGCGTCGTCCCCGCACTTGACGCAGACGGAGGAAGACCCGCCATGAGTTTCGGCGACCCGAACAACCCCTACGGCCCGCCCCCACAACAGCCCCAACAGCAGGGCCCCGGCTACGGCTACCCCCAGCAGACCCCGCCCCAGCAGCCCGGCTACGGCTACCCGAGCGCCCCGCCGCTCGGCCAGCAGGGCTACGGACAGGGCTACGGACAGCCGGGTTACGGCGGCTACCCGGGCGGCCCGCTCACCATGCCGGGCAATGTGAAGGCCGCCCGCGTGATGCTGTTCGTCATCGCCGGCCTCCAGATGATCGGCGCCGTCCTCATCGGGCTGTCCGCCATCGCGATCAAGGCCGCGAAGAACGACGAGGAACTCAAGAACGACGTCGACTTCCAGCAGCTCGCCGACTTCTCGTCCGGCGCCCTGTGGGCCATCACCGCGGTGGTCGTCGCCTGGGGTGTCCTCGCGATCGTCCTGGGCGCGAAGTTCGGCAACGGCGGCAGCGGCATCCGGATCACCACCATGGTGTTCGCGATCATCACCGCCGTCCTCGGCGTCTACCCGTTCGTGATCGTCGGCCTGGTGCACACCGTGCTCGCGGTGCTCGTCGCCGTGTTCGTCGGCAAGTCGGACGGCGCGGCCTGGTTCAACCGGTCGAAGTACCCCGGCGCCCACCAGTAGGCACGAGCAGGCACCGGAAGGCGGCGGGCGTCGGCCCGTTCACGCCGGTCATCGTCACGTCAAGGGCCGTGTCCCACCGCGTACAGCGGGAGGCACGGCCCTGGTGCGTCGCCCCGCGCTCAGCCGCAGCTGCCGCTGATCCACTTGTGGGAGCGGACCTCGTGGGTCCGAGATCGTTGGAACGGCCATGGGACGGCCCGCAGGGCACACTGGCCCGGCTACTGGAGCGTCTGACCAACGTGCCATGGGGGGAAACCATGCCCGCACGCCCGGAATCCGAACAACTCGCCGCGTCACTGCGCGCGTTGAAGAACAGAGCAGGACTCAGTTACGAGGCACTCGCCAAGAGGACGGACATCGCCGGCTCCACCCTGCACCGCTACCGAACACTTGCCCAGTACTCCATCCTTCAGGGTGGAGGTGAAGGGCATCCTGAGGCCGGCGGCCCGTAGGACCGCAGCACCACGCCAAAGTCGCCTTGTCCGACAACATAGTTGGCGGACCTACCGCCGGACTGGCGGGACGTCAAGCCTGTGGAGACCTTGTCAGACCACCCTCGGGTGGCAGGGGCCGATGAAGCAGGAACCCACGGGAGCATCGCTTAGCGGTGCCGACCGGAATCGCCTGCGTTCACGCAGGCGAGGATGTCAATGCAAGGGCACCTCGGTGCCGCAGGACTACGGAAGCGTCCACCGCCTCGGCACCGTCTGCGGCGCGTCCCCGGACGCACTGCGGTCGCTGCACCGGCTCTGGGCACTCACTGACACGGCCCAGCGCAAGGAGAACGGGGAGCCGAGTGCGGAGGCGCATGCGGCGGGCGGAGAGGTCGACGGGGAGACCGGGGACGCGGTGACGGACCCGGTCGACACCTGTGTCCACGAGGTGCAGCAACTGCTGCACGACAAGGGCGCGGACATCGGCGTCGACTCGGACTTCGGACCGCAGACCCTGCGCCGGGTCACCGCGTTCCAGGTGTTCGCGGGTCTGCCGCCCAACGGGATCGTGGACGACGCGACGAAGAAGGCGTTGCACTCGTCGCCGAAGGTACGCATGGACGTGTGGTCGCCGGAGAAGGTGCGCCAGCGCATCCGCGCCGTGTTCAAGGAGGCGCCGGACGAGGCCGTGGCCATCGCGGACTGCCAGTCCTTCCTGGACCCGCTGCACATCCTCCCCAACCCCAACGGCACCCGAAACTGGGGCGTGTTCCAGATCTCCGACGCCCGGCTGCGCGAACTGGGCGGCACACCACGGCTGGCCCTGGACCCGGCGTGGAACCTCACGGCGGCCAAGCGCCTGTGGGACAAGGACCACGACTTCCACGACTGGCCGAACTGCGAACGGGCGGCCGAATCCGCACCGTCGTCCGCAGAGAGCCCGTCCTAGAGGCTCAGCGGGAGAAGCGCCCGCAGAACATGGAACACCCGCTCCGGCCCGGGCGGTCCGATGCCCCGCGGCATCACCCCGGTGCTGTGGGGGCTTGGGCAGTCGTCGGCAGCCGACAACAAGTTCACGCCCTTGCCGTGCCATTGCCGCCACCTGATGCTCCAACAGGAGTTCACCGCGACCTGCGGCGACGACCGTGGCCTCCGGTCCCCGCCGGGGGCCGGAGGCCGCTCCGTCCCGTCAGGCGGGATAGCGCTCGATCACGCCGACGTTGGAGAAGGTCCAGGACGAACCGGTGGAGGCCCAACCACCGCGGTACGCGCCGAAGGTTCCGTCGCTCAAGGCGGGGATGGTCCACATCCGGACGATGCCACTGGCGTAACCGTGCATGAAGGCGAGGTCGTCCCGGCCGTCGCCGTCGTAGTCGCCGGCGGCGATCCTCATGCTGTCGCGGGTGACCTTTCCGGCGGCGAACCTCGCGGAGCCCTTGTGGGTGCTGAGCATGCCGTCGGCGTCGCTCAGCCAGGTGTGCACTCCGTCGGTACCGTCGCTGTAGTCGTACCAGGCGGCCAGGTCGTCGCGGCCGTCGCCGTCGAAGTCGCCGGAGTAGACGGTGGTGCGGTCGCGGGAGCCCCAGGTCCCGGACTCCCAGCCCTTGACTCCGGCTGCGAAACCGCCGTCGGCGGTGGCGAGGAAGGTCCAGACGCGAGCGAGACCGCTGTCGTAGTTGTAGAAGGCGCCGATGTCGTCGCGGCCGTCGCCGTTGTAGTCGCCGGTCACCAGCTGGGCGACGCCGGCCGTCCAACCGCCTGCCGCGATGGTCAGGGAGCCGGTGGGCGCGCCGAAGCCACCGGTCTCGGTGGACCTGAAGGTGAAGAGGCGGTCGTGTCCGGCGGCGTAGTCGTACCAGGCGGCGATGTCGTCCCGGCCGTCGCCGTCGAAGTCGCCGCTGACGAAGGTGGCCCGGGAGAAGGTCCAGTCGCCGGCCTGCGACTTCCAGGTGCGGAACGGCGCGGCGTACGTACCGTCGCCCTTCGCGAGCCAGGTCCAGATGCCCACGGTGCCGTCGGAGTAGCCGTAGACGCCGGCGACATCGGCGAGGCCGTCGCCGTTGTAGTCGCCGGTCAGCACTTTGGCGTTGGACGCGTTCCACGTGTCGGTGGTGGTGATCCAGCCGTTGTGGGGTTCCAGGAACGTGCCGTCCGGGGCGGTGAGGAAACGGTTGATGGCATCGCGGCCGTCCGCGAAGTCGTACCACACGGCGAAGTCGGAACGTCCGTCGCCGTTCAGGTCGCCCCGGACGACGGTGTTGCTGGACCACAGGCTGTCGCCGGAGGCGGTCCGCACGACCAGGTTGCCGTGGTCCTGGAGGACGACGGCACCGCCGGACGCGGAGGTCTTCGACTCCCACAGGGTGGCTCCGACGGCCGACTTCACGACGAGGTTGCCGGACGCGGTGAGGGTGGCGGTGGCACCGGGGTTTCCGGCCGTCTTCGACGACCACAGGGTCTTGCCGGCGTTGGAAGCGACGGTCAGGTTGCCGTCGGTACCCATGGTGACCCTGGCCGACGTCGAAAGCAGCGAGTCGCCGGAGCGCAGGGTCTGCCCGGCGGCCAGGCTCGCGCCCGCCGGTGAGCCGTCCGTGCGGGCGGCGACCGCGCCGGTGCGGGTCTCGGTGCTGTCGTAGCAACCGCCCTGCCAGGATCGGGAGTTGACGGCGACCAGTTCGTACGAGCCACTGCTCGTCGCGCGCAGGACCGGACCACCGGTGTCGCCCTTGCAGACGGAGTCGTCGGCGGTCTTGCCGGTCATGGCGAGGGTGCCGTCGGCCACCGCGTCCAGGGTGTAGTTCGCCTGGTGGAGCTTGCCGGGCACCCATTCGGTCCTGGTGCGGCCGTAGCCGAGGACGGTGAGCGCGTCACCCGCTGCGGGCGCTGTGGCGGCGAGCTTCACCGGGGTGATGCCGGTCGCCGGGGTGGCGAGGCGGGCGAAGACCAGGTCGCGGCCGGCCCGCGGCACGATCTGGGTGATCTCGGCGACGTGACCGCCGGTGGCGTTCAGGTCGGTGCGGCCGATGGTGGCGACGGTCTTCAGCGCGGGCTTCCCGGCCGCGGGGGCGGTCCCGGACTGCGGGTCCGTGGCGAAGCAGGAGGCGGCGGTGACCACCCACTCCGGGGCGACCAGGGCGCCGGAGCAGGCGCGGGTCGCGTCACCGATGTCCAAGTGGGCGGTGAAGGCGTGGGTGCCGGCAGGGGTCGGGGTGCCGACGACCGCGTGTGCGGCGGACGTGGACAGCAGGGCGCCGGCGGCCGCGGTGGCGCAGGCGGTGAGCAGGGCGATGCCGTGGGTGACGGCGCGTGTGACGGCGCGCGGAGGTCTGTCGTACGAGGACATGGCTGAGTGAGGTCCCTCTCGGTGGAACGGACACGGCTGTTCAGCAGCCGGGCAGACGAACTCCCGTACGTGGAGGCCTACTTGGTGGCGTTGAGTTCCACGAGCATGTGTTCGCGACCCTCCGGGGGGTCCGCGGTCGCGCCGACCGGGGTCCAAGTGTTGGGGGTGACGTCGAACGAGGTCTCGGTGCCCTCCACCGTCATGTCGGCGACGATCTTGTAGGCGTTTCCCTTGATTCCGTAGACATTGGGCAGTTCCATGGCCAGTCGGCCGGCGGAGCCCGTGACGGAGAAGCAGAACGGATCGTCGTGGCCGCCCGCCCAGACCTCGATCAGGCCGGCGGGTCCGCACGCGGCGAGCAGGATGTGGCCGTCGCCAGTGGTCAGCCGGATGCCGTGTTCGGCGTAGATCCTGTCGGCGTCGGGATACACGAAGTCCTCGACGGCGACCGGTGGCAGGTCGTCGGCGGCGGCCACGGGGGCGCCGGTGAACAGCAGCACGGTGGCGGCGGTTCCGGCGACAGCTGCGGCGGTTGACGCGAGCAGACGTCTCATGGACGGTCCTCCGGTCTCTGATGAGGCGATACGGCCACTCGGGCATCGAGGGCGCATAACTCCTATCAGCGGAACTTCGCCTTTCCTCCCTCTAAAGTTCAAGGATGTGGACTCCTGCGCCGGGGGGGTACGGTGCGTCATCCCCACCCCATGCCGTACGGCGCCCCGCCTTCCCCAACTCGCCGCATCGCCGACAACCTTCGCGATATCACCACCTCATCATTTACTGTCCCTCGTTGGACTGGGGGAGGATGGCCCTCCTGGCATCGGGTGGGGGGACAAGCCCATGTACAGCGTCATCGTCGTACCACCGGCATGCGCACAGCCGGACGGCCAGATCAGGATCAGCACAGGTGAGCGGCTGACGTTCGGCAGGGAGAAGACGAACGGCGGCCTCACCATCGCGCACGAGGGGGTCCCCCGGATCGCCGGGGAGGTCTCGGCGCAGGGCAGCTTCTGGCTGCTGAGCAACCTCAGCGAGGACCAGACCTACGTCGTGGAGAACCCGGAGGGCGCGGGCGAGCACATCAAGGTCATCCCCGGCAGGGTCGACGCACCCATACCCTTCGAGTTCTCCCGGGTCGTCCTGCCCGCCGCGGGCGACCTCCTCACCTTCGACGTCTGGGCGCCGCGCCACGTCTTCCGCAGCGTCGCCCGGCAGGGACTCTCCGGAGCTCTGACCGCGCCGGCCTTCACCCTCGACCGCACCAAGCGGTACTTCGCCGTCCTGGCCGCCCTGTGCGAGTCGCGCCTGCGCGGCGAACCGCACGCCCCGCTGCCGGCGGTCGAGCAGCTGGTGGAGCGGCTGCGGCCGGTGTGGCCGGCGGTGAACCGGTCATCCGTCTACTGGAACATCGACTATCTCGCCCTCAAGCTGCGGCTGCGCCCGGGGCCGGACACCGCGGAACCGGGCCTGCGCGTCAACGGCAAGAAGGAGACCCTGGTCTCCCTCGCGCTCCGCTTCGACCTGGTCCGCGAGGACGACCTCGTCGTGCTCGCCACGCCAGCGAGCGGGGTGCGCCGATGAGCGGGCAGCCGTACGCCGTCTCCGTGCCGAAGGGCTACCGCACCGGGAACTGGGAGGTCCGCGAGCCGCTCGCGTCGGGCGCGTTCGCCACCGTGTACGCGGGACGCCGTATCACCGGTGAACCTCGTACCGCCGCCCTGAAGTTCCTCCCCACCGGCACCCGAACCTCACGCCAGCTCCGTCATCTGCGCGAACTGGCCGAGCGGGAGGTCGAGTTCCTCGGGCGTCTGCGGTCACCGCGGCTGATCCGGATGTACGAGACGTTCACGGTCGACGACCCGGACCATCCCGAACTCGACGGCGCCACCGTTCTCGTACTCGAACAGGCCGAGGCGTCCCTGGACGCCGTGGACGTACGCGACCCCGGCCCCCTGCTCGCGCAGATATGCGAGGGCCTGGCCCAGTTGCACCGTGCGGGCTGGATACACGGTGACCTCAAACCGGCCAACGTTCTGCTGATGCAGGACGGTTCGGTACGGCTGGCCGACTTCGGCATGGCCTCCGAGATGGAGGGCACGCACGCCTACGCCCCCGCCTTCGCGACCCCCGACTACACGCCCCCGGAGCTGCTCTGGCCGGAGGTGGACGAGCGGGGCACACGGATCCGCCCGTCCGGCGACGTCTGGGCCTTCGGGGTCCTCGCCCACACCGTCCTGACCGGCACCTTTCCGCTGCCGGGCGGCACGCCGGGGGCCCGCGGCGACGCTGCGACGCGGTACGCGCGGGGCGCGGAGGAACTGCGGCTGTCGCCCGAACTCCCCGACGGCTGGGCGGAGATCATCCGGGAGTGTCTGGCCCGTACGCACGCCGAGCGCATCGGCACCGACGCCTTGTTGCGCCGCGTGGAGGCCGCGGCCGGGGTCGCGCGCTCGCCCCGCTCGCGCAGGCAGCGCCGCCCCCTCTGGCGCCGCCACCCCGTCCTGGCCGGGGCTCTCGCCACCCTCCTCGTGCTCACGACCGGACTGGGGGCCGCGGCCGGCATCGCCCACCGGCAGGCGACCCAGTACGACGGAACGCCGGTGTACGAGGCCGTGGCCGTACCCACCACGGCATCGTCGGGCTACGGCTACGACCGCTGCCCGGCCAACAGCGTCTGCTTCTTCAGCGAGCACTACGGCAACGGGAAGATGTGTCATTGGCAGGACAGCGACCCGGACTGGCAGTCGGGCACCAAGACCTGCCCCTGGGCCGCGAACAGCCCCGTCCGGTCGGTCTTCAACAACATCGGGGACAGCCGTGACCTCGACGACGTCGTGTACTACCGCGGCAGCGGCTACAGCCCCGCGGGCTTCGACCGCCAACGCAGTGCGCAGCGCACCGGCTGCACCGGCCCGAACGTCCAGGGGAACCTGGCGGGTTCGTACGCCCCGCTGTCGCACAAACTGGTCGGCAGCTGCAACTACAGCCCGTCGCTGTGGGGGTCACTGCGCTCGCTCTTCTGAGCAAGGGGCGCCGCCCGCCACTGCTGTGACGGACGGCGCGCCTTGGTCGGCTGCCGAGGGCTACGGGTACGTGACTTCGACGGTCTGGCTTCCCTCCACCGTGAAGTTCTGGGCGGCTCCGTAGCGGGTGGCTTCGGTCAGCGCCTCGAAGGTCCCTTTACCGTCCTCCGGGTCGAAGTTGTAGTCCTTGTGGATGTCCACCCGGACGTCACCGGAGATACGGACACTGCCGTCCGCCTGCACAACGGCGGTGAGTTCGCCCGTGGCACGGTAGTTGTATCCGCGCAGCGCCATGTACAGGTCCGGCTCGAAGGGGCTGAATTCGCCCAAGCGCCAGAGCGAGTCCACGCGGATCGGGCACCGCGTCCCGGCGGGACCGACGCACTGCTGGGCGGCCTCCACGGCCCAGACGGCGTATTTCGTACGCAAGTTCATTTGCAGGGTGGGGCTGTTGAAGATCTTGTCCAGCTGCCCCTGGCCGAGCTCGTAGATGCCTCCTTCCGCGCCGGCCCAATACGTGTACAGGTCACAGGAGAGTTCAAGGCCGGAATTGCAGACCAACGCGAGGACGCCCATGACGTTGAGGAAGGCATCGTCCCCCATGGCCAGCCGCTCCAGAAGCGAGGCCGAGTCGAAGTCCGGCTGCTCGTCCTCGTCGCTGAACGGCTCCTCCGTACCGCCTTCGTTGCCGACGTCGTAACCCTCTCCGTTCCGCTGTTCCTGCTTGCGCAGTTCCAAGTAGCTCTGGAGCGCCTCCTTCGCGGCCACGGCCGCCGCCCTGGCATCCTCGCCCGCGGCCAGCGCGTCTGCCCGGGCGGCGGCAGCATACGTGTACGCGCTGGAGGCGTAGGAACGTGCCTTCGTCGCGGACCGGCGGGCGGTGGCTGCGTCCCGGCCGGCCTGCTGGGCCGCGGCCGCGGCGGTCTTGGCGGCGTTGCGGGCCCGGGTCGCCGAGGCGGCGGCCTGCTGGGCGTACGCGGTGGCCTCGTCGGCGGAGTCCGCGGCGTCCTCGGCGTAGCCCGCGGCCTGCTGGGCGGACGTCCGGGCCTGGTTGGCGTACTTGACGGCCTCGTCGGCGGCGTTCCCGGCGATGGCCGCGGCTTCCGCCGCGCGGGAGGCGTCCTCCATGGCGGTGGCGGCGGTCTTCGCGGCGTCGGCGAGGACCCGGTGGACTCCCGCCACGTGCGTGGCGGTGTCGTGGTCCTTCTTCGCCGCCTTGTACTGGCCCACCGCCACGAAGCTCCGCAGCATCTGGTCGGTCCCGGCCAGGGCGACCTCGGCGGTCGCCTTGGCGTTGGCCCCGCCGCTGTGCAGGATCGTCAGGGCGGCGATCCGGTCGTCCTCGGCGCGGGCGGTGTGCTGACCGGTCTCGATGAACGTGTGCAGGGCGAGGGCCGAGCCGTCGTCGATGGCGGCGCCGGCGTGCCGCCGCACCACCGTGCCGCCCGCGTCGGAGATCTTCAGGACGTCGCGGCGGAGTCTCTCGGCCTGGGCCGCGTACTGTCCGGTCCGGAGGAACGCGACCACGTCGGTGTGAGTGCCCTGGAGTGCGGTGAGGGCCTCGTCGCGGATCTCCGTCGGCCCGGTGTCCTTCAGATGGGCGACGCGGGCCCGGTCGTCGGCGTCCTCGGCGAGAGCGCGGCCGTTCTTCACCCATTCCATGACGTCGGCCTCGGAGCCGGACAGCGCGTCCGCCGCGGCCTCCTTGGACCAGGAGCCGCCCGTGGACAGCAGGTTCAGCGCCGCACGGCGTCCCTTCGCCGCGGCATCCGCGGGGGTTGTGGCCGGGTCGGCGGCCTCGGTCAGGAGCGCTCGCGTCTCGGCATCGACGCGCTCGGCCTCGACCTGCTTGTTCTCCAGACTCGCCTTCCGCGCGTCGGCCTGCTTCTTGACGGCCTCGGCGTTCATGACCGCCAGCGCCTTCTGGTTGGCCAGTTCCTGGGCCTCGGTCTCACGGGCCGTCCGCTCGACGGCGGCTGCCTGGTCCACGGCGGTCCTGGCCTGGTCGGCCGCGGTCAGCGCGGCTTTGGCGTGGGCGGCGGACTTGTTGGCGTAGTCGATGGCCTGGCCCGCGTACTTCGCCGCCTCCTCCGCGGCCGCAGCGGCGTTCCTCGCGTGCTGGGCCGCGTCGGCGGCCGCGGTCCGTGCCGTCCGGGCTGCCGAGGCCGCCTTGTCGGCCAGTGATTCGGCGGAGTTGGCGGCGCTGTCGGCGGTGGCGGCGGCACGCTGGGCGACGGCCGCCGCCTCCTCGGCGCGGCGCGCCTCGTAGTCCGAGACGTTCGAGTGGCCCGCCGCCTCGGCTGCCGCGATCGCGGCGGCTGCGGCGTTGGTGGCGGCGCTCTTGGCGGACTTGGCAGCGGAGATCGCCTCGGAGAGGGCCGTGAGCACACTCCCCAGCGCCTGGGCGGCCGTTTCCGCCGCCGCGGCCGCGTCACGGGCCTGCTCGGCGGCGGCGCGAGCGCCGGACGCCTGGCCGGCGTCCTTGGAGGCGGCCGTGGCGGCGCGGTAGGCGCGTGCCGCCGCGTCGCCCGCGGCAGCTGCGGCGGATGCGGCGGCGGACGAGGCGATGGCGGCCGTGCGGGCGGCCGAGACCGCGGTGGTGGCCGCGTTGACGGCGGTCTGCGCGGCTTCGGCGGCACCCTTGGCGGCGTCCGCGGCGCGACCGGCGGCAGCCGAGGCCTTCGCGGCGTCGCTCTGGGCGGCGGCGGTCTCGGCGGCGGCCTTCTGGGCAGCCTTCTTGGCCAACTCGGCAGCGGCAACGGCGCGGGTCGAGGCCTCCTCGGCGGCGTCGGTCTCCCTGGCCGCGGTCTCGCCCGCCTTCTTCGCCAGCTTGGCCAGTTCGGCGACCGACATCGCCTCCTCGTCCCGCTGCCGGGCCAGGTACTGGCCGTTCACGATGAACTCGTGGACGTCGGCGGCTGTGCCGCTCAGCGCGTCGTCGGCGGCCTGCCGGACCACCGGACCGCCGACGCCGGCGATCATCAGCGTCTCCACCCGCTCGTCCTCCGCTCGAGCAGTGAACTGCCTGCCCAGCAGGAATTCGGTCAGGGCCTGCGTGGAGCCGTCCGTGAGCGCCGCGTTGCCCTCCCTGGTCACCGTGCGGCCGGCGCCGTTCATGACGGTGAGGACAGCCAGCCGCTGGTCCTCCTCGAAGGCCGTCTGCCAGCCGCTCTTCAAATAGGCGTCGAGCTCCTCGGGGGGCCGCGACAGCGCCGCGCTCAGGTCCTTGCGTACGGCGGTACCGGATCCGTTCATCAGCTTCAGAGCACGCAGCCGGTTGTCCTGCTCCAGCGCGATGCGGTGCCCGGTCGCCAGGAACTCGGCAATCCGCTCGTCCGTGCCGAGCAGGGCCGCCGCCGCGGCGGTCCGCACCGAACTGTCGCCCTCTCGCCACAGCTCGACCACCCGGCCGCGGTCGGTGAGCGGCGGCGTCTCGGCGGCGGTCGCGGCGGGCGCGGGACCGAGCAGTCCCGCGCCCAGCGCGAAGGCCAGGGCACCGACGAGACAGGAGCGCACTCCGCGGCCGCCTGTTCCGGCCGGGAATCTGACGCGCAGTCTGCTACCACGCTTACTTCTCATGGGTGTCCCCCAATTCAGGTATTGAGAAGCACTCCGCGTTTCGCATTCCGCACTCCGTTCGGCGACGTCGATCGTCGACGCGTGTCACGAGTGGGGGTCTCGGCTGCTGCTGGGCATGAAGGCAGGGCGACACCCGCGACAGTCCCGATGGCCCGCGGGCGCATCCCGTGAAAGTTCCTGTGGTCCCTTGATGTCGTGCTTGTCAGGCACATGGTCCCGGATGGAGACGTCGGAGCGACCCTGCAAAGTCCCAGGGCGGACACGGGAACAACCGACCGGACTGTGGGCCTGCGGCGCTTTCGAACCGTGCTGTGGGAGAAGTGACGGGTGCGGTGCACGCTGGTCGAGCGCGGCCGCAGCGGGAGTCGCGGAAAGCCGATCAGTCCGGCTCGGTCTCCCAGCGGAAGGATCGGAGGCCGAGCCGCTCCTCCTCCGCGTCGCTCTCTCCGGACAAGTGGTCGTCGCCCCGCCACCGGCGAACAACGTGTCCGGCGACGACCATTGCACCGAGCAGCAGTCCGGCCAGGCAGACCAGGCCGATGAAGAGCACGGCGGCGCCCAGGAGGCCGTACCCGGCCAACGCCACCACGAGGTCCATCGGGTTCATGCATGTGATGCTGTCAGCCAGTGGCCCTGCGGCGGCGGGTCGTTCCCCAACAGTGTCCAGGTGGTACCCGTAACGCAACGCGCGCGGGAACGGGCCCGCCGGTCAGCTGCCGGCGGGCCCGTTCACATCACTGCTGTACGGCTCAGTGGAAGAAGTGCCGCGTCCCCGTGAAGTACATCGTGACGCCCGCCTTCTGCGCCGCCTCCACGACCAGCTCGTCCCGCATCGAACCGCCGGGCTGCACAACCGCCTTGACCCCGGCGGCCGTGAGGATCTCCAGCCCGTCGGGGAACGGGAAGAACGCGTCCGAGGCGGCGTACGCGCCCCGGGCCCGCTCCTCGCCGGCCCGCTCGACCGCCAGCTTCGCCGAGTCGACTCGGTTGACCTGGCCCATGCCGACGCCGACCGAGGCACCGTCCTTGGCCAGCAGGATGGCGTTGGACTTGACGGCCCGGCACGCCTTCCAGGCGAAGGAGAGTTCCGCGAGCTCGGACGCGGACAGCGCCTCGCCCGTCGCCAGCGTCCAGTTGGCCGGGTCGTCGCCGTCGGCCTGGAGCCGGTCCGTCACCTGAAGGAGGGCACCGCCGTCGATCGGCTTGACCTCTGCGGGGTGCGAGGGCGCGGCCGGGGCCTTCAGCACGCGGATGTTCTTCTTCTTGGCGAGGGCCTCGAGGGCGCCGTCCTCGTAGTCGGGCGCGACGATGACCTCGGTGAAGATCTCCGCGACCTGCTCCGCCAGCTCCTTGCTGACCGGCCGGTTGACGGCGATGACCCCGCCGAACGCCGACAGCGGGTCGCACGCGTGGGCCTTGCGGTGCGCCTCGGCGACGTCCGCGCCGATCGCGATTCCGCAGGGGTTGGCGTGCTTGATGATCGCGACGCAGGGCTCGTCGTGGTCGTACGCGGCACGGCGGGCGGCGTCCGTGTCCGTGTAGTTGTTGTACGACATCTCCTTGCCGTGCAGCTGCTCGGCCTCGGCGAGACCGGTGCCCGTGCCGTCGACGTACAGCGCGGCGGGCTGGTGCGGGTTCTCGCCGTAGCGGAGGGTGCTCTTGCGCTCCAGGGCGGCGGCGACGAAGTCGGGGAACTGGGAGTCGTCGGCGGGCGCGTAGGCGCTCGCGAACCAGCTCGCCACCGCGATGTCGTACTCGGCGGTGTGCCGGAAGGCCTCGGCGGCCAGCCGCTTGCGGGCGGCGAGGTCGAAGCCGCCGTCCTTGACCGCGGCCAGGACGTCGGCGTACCGCGCCGGGCTGGTGACCACGGAGACCGACGGGTGGTTCTTGGCGGCGGCGCGGACCATCGAGGGACCGCCGATGTCGATCTGCTCCACGCACTCGTCGGGCGAGGCGCCGGAGGCGACCGTCGCACGGAACGGGTACAGGTTGACGACGACCAGGTCGAAGGGCTCGACGCCCAGCTCGGCGAGCTGGTTGCGGTGGTCCTCCAGGCGCAGGTCGGCGAGGATGCCCGCGTGCACCTTGGGGTGCAGGGTCTTGACCCGGCCGTCCAGGCACTCGGGGAAGCCGGTGAGCTCCTCGACCTTGGTGACGGGGACGCCGGCGGCGGCGATCCGGCCCGCCGTCGATCCCGTGGAGACGAGTTCCACGCCCGCCTCGTGCAGGCCACGGGCCAGCTCTTCCAGGCCGGTCTTGTCGTAGACGCTGATGAGCGCCCGTCGGACGACCCGCTTGTTGCTCTCGGCCGTGACAGTGATGTCGGCGGTCACTGGATAACTACCTTTCGTCCCTCAATGCGATAGCCGTTGCGGGCGAGCCGCCCCACGACATCGACGAGCAGCCTTCGCTCGACTTCCTTGATGCGCTCGTGCAGAGCGCTCTCGTCGTCCTCGTCCCGGATCTCCACCACGCCCTGAGCGATGATCGGACCGGTGTCGACGCCGTCGTCGACGAAGTGGACGGTGCAGCCGGTGACCCGGGCGCCGTACGCGAGCGCGTCGCGTACGCCGTGGGCCCCCGGAAAACTGGGCAGCAGGGCGGGATGCGTGTTGACGAACCGCCCGCCGAACAGGGCCAGGAACTCCTTGCCCACGATCTTCATGAACCCCGCGGAGATCACCAGATCGGGTTCGTACGCGGCAACGGCGGCGGTGAGCGCGGCATCCCACTCGGCCCGGGTGCCGTAGTCCTTGACCCGGCACACGAACGTCGGCAGCCCGGCCCGCTGGGCGCGCGCGAGCCCCTCGATGCCGTCGCGGTCGGCCCCTACGGCGACGATCTCGGCGCCGTAGGCCTCGGTGCCGGTGGCCGCGATGGTGTCGAGGAGCGCCTGAAGATTCGTACCGGATCCGGAGACCAGTACGACAAGACGCTTGGCGGCCTGGGACTCGGCCACGGCGGGGGCCTTTCTCGGGAGAGCGTTTGTACGGTCGTACGAATGCTTCGCGCCCGGAGATACGGGGAAGTCTACGAAGCGGCCGACCGCCAGCAACGATACCGGCACTACGGACAGCCCCCACGGGACGGGGGCGTGGCCGGAAGGTAGCGTCTGGGAGGAGCCGGTCCGGGAACGCCGTCGTCGTACGGCGCGTTCATGGGGTGACGGCTCATGCCGGGACAGCCGTAAGCCAGTGTTGTCACCAGAGTTGAACCAACAAGGGGAAAGACGCTCACTTGATGTCGGACCGCAGCCTGCGACTCCTCACGCTCACCCCGCAGTCGGTGCTGCTGCGGGAGCGCCCCGCGTCGCCGCCCGACGCGCCCTCGGGCAAGAAGAACGGCGACGGGCAGGAGAGCGCGGCCCCGGAAGACAACCCGTTCGCCCCGCCGCCCGAGGGCACCCCGGACAGGCCCTGGCAGCCCCGGCGCCCGGCGGGCGACGACGCCTCCGGCGACGGCGACGGCGACGGCGACGGCGGGCGCTCCCCGTGGGGCAGCCAGTGGAGCGACCGGCAGCCCGGCCGCTCCCAGGGCGGCTTCGGCGACCGATCCCGCCGTCCCGGCGGACCGGGCGGCCCCGAGGGCCAGGGCGACGGACAGGGCGCCGGCCCGCGCTGGGACCCGACCGACCCGGCCCAGCGCCGCGCGCGGTACGCCCTGCTCAGCGGCATGTGGGCGTTCTTCTTCGCACTCTTCAGCTGGCCCTACGTGGCGCTGCTGCTCGGCGCGCTCGCCGTGAACTGGGGCATCGGCGCCCTGCGCGCCAAGCCAGGCCCCTCGAACCCGGACACCCCGGCGCCCCCGCAGGGCGCGGGCGGCGGGCGCCGGCAGCAGCGGACGGCCGCGATCAGCGGCCTGGTCACGGCGTCCCTGGCGCTCGCCATGGTCGCCACGACGTTCACTCTCCAGTTCGTCTACCGCGACTACTACACATGCACGAACGACGCCCTCACGACCACAGCGAAGAAGGACTGCACCGACCTCCTCCCCGAGCAGCTCCGGAAGGTGTTCGGGGAGACCGACTGATCCCAGCCGCGGCTGTGGCTCTGGGGCTACGGCTGAGTTTCTTCCGGCTCGGGCGGAGGCGGCGTGGACGACGCCTCCTTGATCGCCGCCCAGCGGGCCTCGCGGGACGCGGTGTCGTACCAGGGCGAGAGCGTGGGTGACGGCAGGTCGGCGGGGAGGAAGTCGTAGGCGGCCTCCAACTCGTAGGGGTCGCTCGCCTCGTACGCGTCGTCGGTTGTGGCGGTGGCGGTCGCGGTGGCGGTGGCGGTCTCGGGTGGTGTCCTCGCCGCGCCGAGGCCGACGGCGGATGTCGGCGTACCTGTGCCGGTACTGCCACTGACGCCGCCGGTGTCCTTCGGGCGACGCCCGCGCAAGCGCCACATGCGCAGCCCCAGCGCCGTCGGTACGGCGACCGCCGTCGTCCACGCCAGTGTCGCCGCGCCCGTCTGCCACCACACCGGCCCGATGTGGGCGAGGTTGTCGCTGCCGAGCGGCCCGCCCGACAGCGCGGCCAACGCCGCCAGGGCGCCGGCGCACAGGACGGCGGCCAGACCCGCGTTCGCGGCGGTACGGCCGCTCGACCAGGGCGTTCTCCCTTCCCCTGGGCTCGCCGCCCGGGCCGTGAACCAGGCCGTGGTCAGCCCGGCCGCCACGGGTACGGCGGCGACCGCCCAGGTCAGCGGGGTGCCCGGGCCGGCGTCCGGAACCGCCGACAGCAGCGGAAAGGGCGGCAGCAGCGGCGTCGGGTCGGAGGCCGACGGGCCGGTGACATGGCCCGCGCCGAGCGCGAAACCCGGCCCGAGGGCGTAGGCCGCACCCCACAGCGCCGCGTTGGGCATCAGCGCCAGACAGAGCAGCAGTACGGCGATCCGGCCCGACCACGCCTCCGTCAGCTGGAGGAAGGAGGCCCGGGCGGCCCCGCCGTGCCCCACCAGCGACACCGCGAGGAGCAGCGCGCCGCCCCCGACGAACACCGCGGTCCCCGCCCCGGCGGCCCGCCCGGCGGCAAGGACACGGCCACGGGCACCCGGGTCCAGGACCCGTCGGCGTACCGACCTGGGCAGCAGATACAGGGCCCGTGGCGACAGGGGCCCGCGCGGACGGCCGTACGCCGTCCACACCCCGGCGCCCGCCGCGGCCATGGCGAGCAGCGGCACGCATACGGCCGTCGACGCCCAGTCGGGGCGCAGCCCGCCCCCGGACGCGTACAGCGCGACACCTCCGCCGACGGTCAGATACCCGGTGACGACGCCGAGCCAGGCGGTACGGGCGGGGAGAAGAAGCGCGTCCTGCGCCGCCCCCTCCTCCTCCGGGCCCTCCGTCGCGTCGCGGGCGGCGCGGTGCAGCAGCCAGACAGGGAGCGCGAGCAGCAGCAGGGGGGTGATGCCGACGGGGGCGGGGGCGCCGGAGAGGCCGTCCACGCGGACGAGTTCGGTGCCGTGGGCGAGCAGCCAGAGGGCGGCGGCGATGTGCAGCGCGCCGTCGGGACCGCTGTCCGGATAGGGCGAGCTGATCCACAGCACCATGACGAGTACGGCGAACGAACCCAGCCCGAGTCCGGCCGCGAGCGCGCCGCCGAGCAGGCCGACGCCCAGTCCGGGGGTCCGGTCGCGGACCCGGGCACGCAGCAGGCGGGACAGGGGCAGGGAGGGAAACCGGCGGCCGGTCGTCTGGGTCACGAGCGCCATGGTCCCAACGACACGCGCTTTCCCGCCGTAACAGGAGAACTTACGACGTGTCACTCAAAATTCGCTTTATGCACAGTCCCGCCCGAAGGGGGCCCTGGTGACGCAGAGCCCCGCCATTCCGCTGCCCCCGCCCGCCGAACGCCGGCGCCTGCGCGAGTCCCAGTCCCTGACGCAGGCCCAGGTCGCCCGACGGGTGGGCGTCAGCCGCGAGACGGTACGCGCATGGGAGACCGGCCGTACGACACCGCGCGGACGCAAGGCGCAGACGTACGCGACTCTGCTCGCGGCGGCACGACGACCGTCCGCGGCCGTGGCGGAGACAGTCGCCGCCCCCGTCGCCCCCCTGACGCCCGCTCAGGCATTCGACGCGCTCTACGGGCTCTGCGCCCCCGCCCTCGTACGGCAGACCTATCTCCTCACCGGGCGGCGGGAGTTGGCGCGCGAGTCGGTCGAGCGGGCGTTCCAGCTCGCCTGGCACCGCTGGCCGGAGGTGGCCGTGGACCCGGACCCGCCGGGGTGGGTACGCGCCATGGCGTACGAGTGCGCCCTCTCCCCCTGGCACCGGTTCCGCGCCCGGCACCGCCACCCGGAGCCACCGCCCGCCGACCCGGGCGACCGGGCGCTGCTGTCCGCGCTCCTGAAACTTCCCCCGCCGCACCGCCGCACCCTGCTCCTCCACGACGGTCTGGGCCTCGGTCTGCCCGAGACGGCGGCGGAGACGGAGGCGAGCAGTCTGGCGGCGGCGAACCGTCTGCTGCGCGCCCGCGCTGCGGTGGCGGACCGCCTGCCGGACCTCGCCGACCCGGCCCACCTGGCCCCCCGCCTGGCGGGCCTGGCCACCCACGCCCGCCTGCGCGCCGCCCGCCCGTCGTCCGTCCGCGCCGGCAGCGAACGCCGCGCCCGGAACTGGACCCAGGCGGGCATCGCCCTCACGGCCGCCCTGATCGGCGCCACCACCTTCACCGTCCGCACGGCCCCCACCCAGTACGAGCCCCCGGTGGCCCCGGGCACGACCGTCCAGGGAGTACCCCCGCAAGCGGCCCCGGGCCCCCTGTCCCGAAAAGACCTGACCCTGCAGAAAAAGCTACAAAAGGCGGCAGCAAACGGCCCGGAGAGAGTTCAACCAGAACCAAAGTGAACCCGCCACAGCCGCCCCCCTGTGGGCAGTCGTTCCGCTGGGGCGGAACGGGTGGGCACAGCCATCGACTCCGGGCACCGGCCGTCCCACGCCACCCCCGCCAACGCCAGTGGGCCCGCCCCCGACCAAGGGAACGGGCCCACCACGGTTCAGCTCAGAACCGCCAGGAAACGTCAGCCGGCGAGAATCTCCCGCGCCAGCTTCGCCGTCTCGGTCGGCGTCTTGCCGACCTTGACGCCGGCGGCCTCGAGGGCCTCCTTCTTCGCGGCGGCCGTGCCGGAGGAGCCGGAGACGATGGCACCGGCGTGGCCCATGGTCTTGCCCTCGGGCGCGGTGAAGCCCGCGACGTAACCGACGACCGGCTTCGTCACGTTCTTCGCGATGAAGTCCGCGGCCCGCTCCTCGGCGTCGCCACCGATCTCACCGATCATGACGATCAGGTCGGTGTCGGGGTCGGCCTCGAACGCGGCGAGCGCGTCGATGTGCGTCGTACCGATGACCGGGTCGCCACCGATACCCACCGCGGACGAGAAGCCGATGTCCCGCAGCTCGTACATCATCTGGTAGGTCAGCGTGCCCGACTTCGAGACCAGACCGATACGGCCCGGCTTCGTGATGTCGCCCGGGATGATGCCGGCGTTCGACTGACCCGGCGTGATGAGACCGGGGCAGTTCGGGCCGATGATCCGGGTCTTGTTGCCCTGCGCCACGGCGTACGCGTAGAACGCGGCCGAGTCGTGGACGGCGATGCCCTCGGTGATGACAACCGCGAGGGGGATCTCCGCGTCGATCGCCTCGACCACGGCGGCCTTGGCGAAGGCCGGCGGTACGAAGAGGACGGATACGTTGGCGCCCGTCTTCTCGATCGCCTCGGCGACCGTGCCGAAGACCGGGATCTCGGTGCCGTCGATGTCGACGGACGTGCCCGCCTTGCGCGGGTTCACGCCACCGACGATGTTCGTGCCGTCGGCCAGCATGAGCTTGGTGTGCTTCATGCCCGTGGCACCGGTCATGCCCTGGACGATGACCTTGCTGTCCTTGTTCAGGAAGATAGCCATGGCTGTTCTGTCCCTCTTCCTTTACTTCGCAGCCGCGAGCTCGGCGGCCTTGTCGGCCGCGCCGTCCATGGTGTCCACGCGCTGGACCAGCGGGTGGTTGGCGTCGGAGAGGATCTTGCGACCCAGCTCGGCGTTGTTGCCGTCGAGGCGGACGACGAGCGGCTTGGTGACGGCCTCGCCCTTGTCCGCGAGCAGCTGCAGCGCCTGCACGATGCCGTTGGCGACCTCGTCGCACGCGGTGATGCCACCGAAGACGTTGACGAAGACCGACTTGACGTCGGGGTCGCCCAGGATGATCTCCAGGCCGTTCGCCATGACGGCGGCGGAGGCGCCACCACCGATGTCGAGGAAGTTGGCCGGCTTCACGCCACCGTGGTTCTCACCGGCGTACGCGACGACGTCGAGGGTGCTCATGACGAGACCCGCGCCGTTGCCGATGATGCCGACCTCACCGTCGAGCTTGACGTAGTTGAGGTTCTTGGCCTTCGCGGCGGCCTCGAGCGGGTTGGCCGCGTCCTTGTCCTCGAGCGCCTCGTGCTCCGGCTGGCGGAACTCGGCGTTCTCGTCGAGGGACACCTTGCCGTCGAGGGCGATGACCTTGCCGGAGGCGACCTTCGCAAGGGGGTTGACCTCGACGAGGAGGGCGTCCTCCTTGATGAAGGTGTCCCACAGGGTCACGAGGATCTCGGCGACCTGCTCCGCGACCTCGGCCGGGAACTTGGCCTGCGCGACGATCTCGCGGGCCTTCTCGATCGAGACGCCCTCGTTGGCGTCGACCGGGACCTTCGCGAGGGCCTCGGGGTTCTCCTCCGCGACGACCTCGATCTCCACGCCGCCCTGGACGGACGCCATGGCGAGGAAGGTGCGGTTGGTGCGGTCGAGGAGGTACGAGACGTAGTACTCCTCGACGATCTCGGGCGCGGTCTCGGCGATCATCACCTTGTGGACCGTGTGGCCCTTGATGTCCATGCCGAGGATGTCCGTCGCGCGGGCGACGGCCTCGTCCGGGGTGGCGGCGAGCTTCACGCCGCCGGCCTTTCCACGCCCACCGACCTTCACCTGCGCCTTGACGACGGACTTGCCGCCCAGACGCTCGGTCGCCGCGCGGGCTGCCTCAGGCGTGTCGATGACTTCACCGGCCAGCACCGGTACACCGTGCTTGGCGAAGAGGTCCCTCGCCTGGTACTCGAACAGGTCCACGCGCGTCCGTCCCTATCAGTGATCTCGCGGTTCGTTGGATGCGTGGGCGTGCCGCGAAGGGCAACGTGACGTCCGCTGAGTCACAGGGGTGGCGCACACGATGTCCGAGCGCGCGGCATGTCCGTCTCGCAGGTTATCGCCGCATCCCGCAGGTCCCTAAATCAGGAATCACACCTGAGCGGTGATACCTGTCACAGAGTGCCACTCACGGCCGTTGATCGCCTTTTGTGAGGCCCTTCCCGAGGCGCGTTTGCGGTGGATAGAAGTGCAAACGTGAGGCCTCACCGGGCTGGGGTGGGCCCGGTGAGGCCCCTGGAAGGCCCGCCAACGGCTTTGACGGTCCTCCGGCAAGCGGCCCTCACCCCTTTGGGAGCCACTCACCGCCGTCCGCCGGGCGCGTCCCGACCGGCCGATGGCATTCGGCCGTACGGGGCTTTCCCGACGGAGCCCGGATGATCCGCACGCCAGGCAGGCGCGCGAAGTCGGGTATGCGGGGTCCGGTGCGCGGGGTCCGGTGCGCAGGGTCTGGATCGGCACTCCGTGCAGTGGTCGCGCGCTCCGTTCACTCGCCCCGAGAGGAGCCCTAGGAGGGGATGGCCGGAACGCCCCGGTACACATGTGCCGGTAAACCGAACACGAACACCCCGCCCACCAGCCCCGCCGCGGTACGCGTGACACGCGGTACGGCAACGGGAACGGCGGCCGGCCAGTTCAAGAAAAGGGACCCTCCGGGGCGGCGACAGGGCGGCGTTGCGGCGACGAGCGTCATACCCCGACAGCGTCACCGGCTGACGGAGGACAGAACGAGGCGGCGCCGATCCTCGCACGACCCGCCCGAGGTCGCGCAAGCCCCACGTTCCGATGCACACCCATGTCCCTTTGCCGCTTTGCCGCTGTGCCGCTTTGCCGCTGTGCCGCTGTGCCGCTGTGCCGCTGTGCCGACCGAGGCGCCCCTCACCTCACTCGGTGTCGGGAATCGGCAACGGCCGCTTCTCGATCGCCGCGGCCATGATGTCCGGGAACAGATCGGGCGTGCAGGCGAACGCCGGTGCGCCCAGCGACGCGAGCGCAGCCGCGTGCTCCCTGTCGTACGCCGGTGCCCCCTCGTCCGACAGCGCGAGCAGCGTCACGAACTGCACCCCGGACGCCTTCATCGCGGCGACCCGCTTCAGCATCTCGTCGCGTATGCCTCCCTCGTAGAGGTCGCTGATCAGCACGACGACGGTCTCGGCCGGCCGACTGATCTGCGACTGGCAGTACGCGAGCGCCCTGTTGATGTCCGTACCGCCTCCGAGCTGCGTACCGAACAGCACATCCACCGGATCGTCGAGCTGATCGGTGAGGTCGACGACCGCGGTGTCGAAGACGACGAGGCGTGTGTCGATCGACCGCATGGACGCGAGCACCGCCCCGAACACCGACGCGTACACCACCGACGCCGCCATCGACCCGGACTGGTCGATACAGAGGACGACCTCCTTCTTCACCGACTGCGAGGCCCGCCCGTACCCGATGAGCCGCTCCGGCACGATCGTGCGGTACTCGGGGAGGTAGTGCTTGAGGTTGGCCGCGATCGTGCGGTTCCAGTCGATGTCCTGATGACGGGGCCTGTTGATACGGGCACTGCGGTCCAGCGCCCCGGTGAGCGTGGCCCGGGTCCGCGTGGCGAGCCGCTTCTCGAGATCCTCGACCACCTTGCGTACGACCGCTCTCGCCGTCTCCTTCGTCGTCTCCGGCATCGCCTTGTTGAGGGAGAGCAGCGTGCCGACGAGATGGACGTCCGCCTCGACCGCCTCCAGCATCTCGGGCTCCAGGAGGAGCGCGGAGAGCCCGAGCCGGTCGATGGCGTCCCGCTGCATGACCTGGACGACGGACGAGGGGAAGTACGTCCGGATGTCGCCGAGCCACCGCGCGACCGACGGCGCGGACGCCCCCAGCCCGGCCGAACGGTCCCGCCCCGCCCGGTCCTTGCTCCCGTCGCCCCTCCCGTAGAGCGCGGCGAGCGCGCCGTCCATCGCGGCGTCCTGCCCGGAGAGCGCACACCCGGTCCCGTCCGCGGCATCACCCCCGAGCACGAGCCGCCATCGCCTCAACCGCTCCTGAGCCGGTTCGACGGCCCCGGTCGCCACGGTCCCCTCGGTCACGGACCCCGATGTCATGCCCCCACCCCCACAAGGTCGCTGTCATTGACGCCGCCGTCCCCACCGTCCCCGCGGCCCCCGGGGTCTCCACCGCCCCCGGCTCTCGCATCCGCCGGTCCCAGCAGCAGCCGCACCACCGCCAGCACGGCATCCGCCCGCCGGGTGTCGAGGTCGGGTGCGAAGCCCGGCACCCCGGCGGTGCCGGCCACCGCGCTTCCCCGCTCCCCCGGGCCTCGCCGGACCAGCTCCCCCAGCGTTCTGCGCACCCCGGGCTCGTACGCCGAGAAGGTGCGCCTCAGCAGTGGCAGCACATCGGTGAAGGCCGCGGCCGGCACCCCGGTCAGCCAGGCGTCGACCAGCCCGAGCAGCCGTGTGTCGTGCACGAGCAGCATCCCGCCCCCGGAGCCACCCCCGACGAACCCCTCGATCCACGCGGCCGCGTCCCCCGGTGCCGTACCCGGCGACAGCACGAGCCCCATGAGCACGGCCGCCTCGTCCTGCGCCAACTCCCCGTCGTCCAGCAACAGCCGCACGGCCCGCCCGCGCACCACTCCGGCCACACTGTCCCGCCCGGCCAGAACCCGAAGCACGGAATGCCAACGCCGCCGCAACTCACTGGGCTGCCGACCCGACGCCGCGACGTCGGGGACGGACTCCGCGCGAGCATCCCCAGAGCCACCCAGGGAAGCCTCCTCGGCCTCAACCGGGACTTGGCGGCTCCCCAGTCCGCTGCCGTGACCTGCGGCGTGAACATCCTCCGCGCCCTTCACCCCGATCCCCGCAGGACCGCCCCCGGAGCCCTCCCCGGCCTCAACAGCCTGGCCCGGGCGCCCGGACTCGCTGCGCTCTCCCGCCCCGAGGACATCCTCCGCAACACCGGCCTCAACTACAGCAGGACCGCCTTGGGATACCTCCCCGACCTCAACAACCGGCCCGGGGCGCCCCGACTCGCTGCGATCCCCCGCCCCGAAGACACCTTCCACGGCACCCGCCCCAGCTACGGCAGGACCGCCTTGGGAGACCTCCTCGACCTCAACAACCTGGCCCGGGCGCCCGGACTCGCTGCGCTCTCCCGCCCCGAGGACATCCTCCGCAACACCGGCCTCAACTACAGCAGGACCGCCTTGGGATACCTCCCCCG
>NZ_JARAXP010000020.1:45078-110238 GCF_033793965.1 Streptomyces sp. ME02-8801-2C
CGACCTCGCCTGGCTCCCCCGGCTCAGGGACTCTCGCCTGGACCTCGCCAGGGGCGCCCGCGGCGACGTCGGCCGCAGAGGCCCCCGAGGCCACCGATGCCTCCGAGGCCCCGATGTCCGCCGGAGATCCTCCCGGTGCCGGCGTGCTGTCCGGCACCGGGCTCGTCGTCTCGCCGAGCAGCCCCACCGCCCCGTGCACCGCGTCCACGTGGCGCCGCATTTCCTCCGCCGCATCCGTGTCGAGCGCTGCGCAGGCCGGTGGCAGGCCGACGAAGACGCGTTCGGCGAGGCCCGCCGCGACCTCGGTCAGCGCACGGGTGTCCGTACCGCGTACGTCGCCGTAGCGCAGGGTCCGGACCAGCGCCGGCAGTGCCTGCGCCAGGTGGCCCACGTCGGCGTCCAGAGCCGCGCGGTCGGCGAGGACGCGCATCACCACGGGAAGCGCCTCGGACAGTTCGGCGAGCAGACAGCGCTCGGCAAGCGCCGTCACGTCGCCCAGTGAACCCGCCCCGACGGCGTCGGCCTCCGCTCTGGCGGTCGCCGCCGAGAGCACCGTCGTCCCCCACACCCCGGCCTCGGCGACCCGTACCGCCAGCTCCGGCTCCCACCGCAGCCGCCACGTCTCCCGGAAGGTACCGGTACTGCCGCGCGACGCCGAGGGCTCGCCCCACCCGACACCGAGCAGCCGCAGCCGGTGCAGCAGCCGACTGCGCGCGGCGTCGGTCTCCTTGCGCAGGTCGAGCTCCAACTCCCGTTCCAGCGCCTCCGGTTTGAGCCGTAGTCGACGCTGAAGCCGCGTCAGGTCACGCTGCAACGGCACAGCGGGCGCCGACTCGGGGACCTCCCCGAGCACGTCCCCGACCACAAGCCGGTCGCGCACCAGGGCCAGCGGCACGTCCGAGCCCTCGCACATCACCGCCCGCACGGCGTCGGTCGTCTCGGTCAGCCCCGGCAGCGGGCGGCCCCGCACCGCGGCGAGCGTCTCCGCCAGCCGCACCGCCTCGATGACATGCGCCGAGGAGACGATCCTGTCCTCGTCCCGCAACAGCCCGGCCACCTTGGTCATCCACCGCTCGACCGGCCGGTCCCGCGCGCCGAACAGGTGCCCGTACCAGCCGGGCGAGTCGATGCCCGCCCCGTATCCGCTCGCCCGCGCGAGCCTTCGATGCGTCCAGGGCACCCAGGTCACGTCCACCTTGACCTTGGGCAGCCCCTTCAGCAGCGCCCGGTCCGCTGCGACGGCGGCCCTTCGTCGCAGCGCGGGCACATGCCAGGCGCCGCACACCACGGCCACCGCCGCGTCCCCGAACTCCCGCTGCGCCGCCCGCATCTGCAGCCGCATGTACGCCTCTCGCACCGGGTCCCGGTCATGGCCCCCGGTCCCGTACACCTCCCGCAGCGCACCCATGGCCTCTTCGAGCACCTCGAAGGGGGCGAACGCGTCGCCTTCCGCCGCCCCCCGGTGCTCGACGACGTCCTCCCACCAGCGCTCCGGATCGTCGTAACCACCGGTCTGTGCGAGCACGGCGAGCGGATCGACCCGCACATCGACATCAACATCGGCATCGACATCGACATCGACGCCCGTGCTCTCACCCGTACCCGCGTCGGGCGCCCGGCCGTCACTCCTGTCCCCCCGGTCGGCCAGCGTGTGCGTGGCGGGGAGGTCGATGAAGCGGGCGGGGACCCCATGGTCCAGCGCCCAGCGGATCGCCACCCACTCCGGGGAGAACTCGGCCAGCGGCCAGAACGCCGAGCGGCCCGGTTCGTCCACGGCGTGGGCCAGCAGGGCGACCGGCGGTCGCATGTTCTCGTCGGCGGCCAACGGGATCAGGGCGTCGGCCTCGGGTGGCCCCTCGATCAGTACCACCGCCGGCCGCGCCGCCGTCAGGGCGGCCCGCACCGCCCGCGCCGACCCGGGCCCGTGGTGCCGCACACCGAGCAGCAGCGGCCCGGTGCCACGCTCCATGTCCGTCACTCCGCCTCCCTCCTGCGCCACGTCGAGTCGTCACCAACAGCCACGCTCACCACACCGACCCGCACGGACACCGAATCGCCTCCCGTCGACATGCCGTCCTCACTCCCCCGCCTGTTCACGCCCGCCCGCACGCCCACCTCCCGGCTCACGCGCTCACCTCCCGGCACGCCCGGTAGAAGTCCTTCCAGCCGTCCCGCTCGCGGACCACCGCCTCCAGGTACTCCTGCCACACCACCCGGTCGGCCGCCGGATCGCGGACGACGGCGCCGAGGAGGCCCGCGGCGACATCGGAGGCCCGCAGGACGCCGTCGCCGAAGTGCGCCGCCAGGGCCAGGCCGTTGGTGACGACCGAGATCGCCTCGGCCGTGGAGAGCGTGCCGCTGGGCGACTTCAGCTTCGTCCGGCCGTCCGACGTGATGCCGTCGCGCAGTTCGCGGAAGACGGTCACGACCCGGCGGATCTCGTCGATGCCGTCCGGCACGGCCGGCAGGTCGAGCGAGCGGCCGATCTGGTCGACCCGGCGCGACACGATGTCGACCTCGGCGTCGGCGCTCTCCGGCAGCGGCAGCACGACGGTGTTGAAGCGTCGGCGCAGGGCGCTGGACAGCTCGTTGACCCCCCGGTCGCGGTCGTTGGCCGTCGCGATCAGGTTGAACCCGCGTACCGCCTGCACCTCCTGCCCCAACTCCGGTATCGGCAGCGTCTTTTCCGACAGGATCGTGATCAGCGTGTCCTGGACGTCGGCCGGGATTCGGGTCAGTTCCTCGACCCTGGCCGTCATCCCCTCCGCCATCGCCCGCATGACGGGGCTGGGTACGAGAGCTTCGCGGCTGGGACCGTGCGCGAGGAGCCGCGCGTAGTTCCAGCCGTACCTGATCGCCTCCTCCGGCGTGCCCGCCGTGCCCTGGACCAGCAGCGTCGAGTCGCCGCTGACGGCCGCCGCCAGGTGCTCGGACACCCAGGTCTTCGCCGTGCCCGGCACTCCGAGCAGCAGCAGGGCACGGTCGGTCGCGAGAGTCGTGACGGCGACCTCGACGATGCGGCGCGGGCCCACGTACTTCGGGGTGATCACCGTGCCGTCCGGCAGGGTGCCGCCTTGCAGATAGGTCGCCACGGCCCACGGCGACAGCTTCCAGCGGGCGGGGCGCGGACGGTCGTCCTGCGCGGCCAGCGCCGCGAGTTCGGCGGCGAAGGCGTCCTCGGCGTGCGGGCGCAGTTCCTCCGTGCCGTTCGCGTGCGCGGACTGCTCGTGACGCGGGTCGACGGATGTCGGTTCAGCGGAAACAGGCATGGCTCGGTCCCCCTCCAGCTCGGCCGGTCTTGGCCCGTTCGGATCTGGTGACCACACTGCACCACGCCACTGACAATGCGTCCTGACCTGCAAAAACGCAGTTACGAGAGCCGAGCGGCGACAGCGGCGAAAGGCCGATTGTCAGTGCCGGGATCTACCTTCGATGTCATGACTCAGCAGGGGGTGCGCTGGACAGCGGATCAGGTGCTGGCACTGGCGCCTGACGTCTCGTCACGCAAAGCGGGAAGCAAACTCGGCGCGGCCGGGCCTTGGTCGGAGGCCGGCTGTTCTGACGAGGGGACGGTGTGGGGACTGTGCAAGGGCAGTGGCAGCAAGCCGTATCAGACGGTCGTCGACATCGCGGACACCACCGGGCCCGCGTACAAGTGCAGTTGTCCGAGCCGCAAGTTCCCGTGCAAGCACGCGCTCGGGCTGCTGCTGCTCTGGGCGGGCGAGGACGGCGCGGTGCCGCGAGGCGAGGCGCCGGGCTGGGCCGAGGAGTGGCTGGCGGGGCGGCGGAAGCGGGCGGAGGACAAACGGTCGGCGGGGTCGGACGGTTCCCCGGCCGGGGCCGGTGATCCGGAGGCTGCGCGGCGCAGGGCGGAGCGCCGGGCCGATCGGATCACGGCGGGGGCGACGGAGCTGGAGCAGCGTCTCGCCGACCTGCTGCGCGGCGGCCTGGCCACGGCGGAGCAGGCGGGGTACGGGCTGTGGGAGGAGACCGCAGCCCGCATGGTCGACGCGCAGGCCCCCGGACTTGCCGCACGGGTGAGGGAGTTGGGGGCGATACCGGCCTCCGGCCCGGGATGGCCGGTGCGGTTGCTGGAGGAGTGCGCGCTGCTCCACCTCCTCGACCGGGGCTGGCTGCGCCGGGACGAGCTGCCGGACGGTCTGGCGGCGACCGTGCGGTCACGGATCGGCCTGCCCGGTTCGGCGGACGGCCCGCCGCTGCGCGACCGCTGGCTGGTCCTCGCCCAGTACGAGACGTCGGACGCCCGCCTGACAACCCGTCGGATCTGGCTGCACGGCACGGAGTCGGGCCGCACGGCCTTGCTCCTCTCCTATGGGGCAGCCGGCCGCGCCCCCGAACTGGCGCTGCCGGTCGGGCTGGAGTTCGAGGCGGAGGTGTCCGCGTTTCCGGGTGCCGGACAGCTTCGGGCGTCCCTGGGCGAGCGGTTCACCCCGCCAGCGCCGACGAACGTACGGCCGCCCGGGACGACGGCCACACGCGCGGCGGAGCTCTACGGGGACGCCCTCCGGGACGACCCCTGGCTGGACTCGTACCCGGTGACGCTCGACCGGGTCATACCGGTCCCGGACAACGGTTCCTGGCAACTGGCGGACGCAGACACGGACTTGGCGCTGCCCCTGGCCCCCTCGGCCGTCGCTCACCCGGGCCTGTGGCGCCTCGTCGCCCTCTCGGGCGGTGCCCCTGTCACGGTCTTCGGCGAGTGCGGTCACCGGGGTTTCACCCCTCTGACGGCCTGGCCGGAGGGGATGGCGGGACAGGCGGTCCCGCTGTGCTGAGGCCCGCGACACCCCAGGGCTCCACAACTCGCCACCGGCGACTGGTGACCGGTGACCGGCGAGCGCACCACTGACGACCGACGACGAAAGGGAATCTCATGAACGGCAGCAGGGCTTCCGCCCCCGAGGACTCGCCTTCCGTGGGTGCACCCGCGGCGGGCGCCTGGGAGGAGCTGGTCACCGCGGCGCTGCTCGGCACGGAGCGGCGTACACCTCCGGGCTTCCCGCCCGGCGGACAGGCGCCGGTCGCGCTGCTCGACGCCGCGGCCGTGGAGACCGTACGGCGCCGGGCGGGCCTGCGTCCGGCCCGGGCCGCCAGGCGGCCGGAACCCGCTGCCGCGGACCCGCGCCCGTCACTGCCTCCCGCAGCGGCCCGCAGGCTTGCCCTGCTGCTGGCCGACCGGCCCGGCATCCCCGGCGGCAGCGGTCGCCGGGGTACCGCGCCGGATCTGATGGAGCTGCTGCCCCAGTGGCTCGCGGCGGCCAACGCGCACGGGTTCACCGCCCCACCGCACACCCTTCCCGCGCTGCTCGACGCGGCCAGGGGGCGTACGGATCTTCGTCCGGCGGCGCTTGCCTTCGCGGGCCCGCGCGCGCTGTGGCTCGCCCGGCTGAACCCGGACTGGCGGTTCGCCCTCCGCTCCGCCCCGGGCGGGGGCACGGCCCTGCCCGGCGTCGAGGAGACCGAGCGGATCCAACGGCTGTGGCAGGAGGGGCTGTTCGCCGAGCGGGTCTCCCTCCTCGCGGCGATACGCGCGCGGGAGCCCGCTGCCGCCCGGGAGTTGCTGGAGACGACCTGGCCGACGGAGCGGGCCGAGGACCGGCTGATGTTCCTCGACTCGCTCCGCATGGGCCTGCGCTCCGAGGACGAGCCCTTCCTGGAGCGGGCGTTGGCCGACCGCAGCCGCAATGTCCGGGCGACGGCTGCGGAGTTGCTGTCGGCACTGCCGGATTCGGCGCTCGCGGCACGTATGGCGCTCCGGGCCGGAGCCTGCGTGGCACTCGACCGCACAAGCGGCCCAAGCAGCCCAAGCAGCGCGAACAGCCACGCCGGTACGAGAGACGAACCCTCACTCGTCGTGGAGGCACCGCACGAGTGCGACGCCGGAATGGAGCGGGACGGCGTCGTGGCGAAGGCCCCGGCCGGGCGGGGTGAGCGGTCCTGGTGGCTCGGGCAGTTGGTGGAGGCCGCCCCGCTCGGATCGTGGTCGGGGCGGCTCGGCGGCCGTACGCCGGAGGAGATCGTGGCGCTGCCGGTGGCGGACGACTGGCAGGGCGAGCTGCATGCCGCGTGGTGCCGGGCGGCGGTGCGGCAGCGGGACGCCGCGTGGTCCCGGGCGCTCCTCGGCGCGCCTTCGACACCCGAGGCGGGCGGGCCCGGCGCGGTGTCCCTGGCGGAGCGGGCGAAGCTGCTCGCCACGCTGGACGAGGCCGAACGGGCCGGGTGGGTGGCCGGGTTCATCGCGACGCACGGACTGTCCGAGGCCTTCCAGCTACTCGGGGTGTGTGCGGTGCCATGGGCACCACCACTCGGGCGGGCAGTCGTCGACGCGCTCAATATCGCCCGGGACGCGGGGAGTTACCCATGGAGTTTCAGTGGGGTGATGGGCTTGGCGGAACGCTGCCTCGACCACTCCGAGGCCGGCCGCCTCGATGGCCTGCTGGCGGTCCCGGACGAAGGGGAAGACGCGTCACCGGGCGCGGGAACCTACTGGGCGGAGGCGTTCCAACGCCTGGTGGGCACGTTGCGTCTGCGCGCGACGATGGCAGAGGAACTGGGGTCCGCCCCACCGCGCACCCCTTCCGCTTGAAATATGGGGGTGTGGGTGGGAACGTCTGAACAGCACCCGCACTCACCCCCTCACGACCGCACCGCTCCCCGAACCCACTCCACGACCGAAGCCGTGGTCGCCCCAGGTGTGAAGATCTCCGCGACCCCCTTCTCCTTGAGGGGCCCGATGTCCGCTTCGGGAATGATCCCGCCCCCGAAAACCTTGATGTCGGCCGCGTCCCGCTCCCGCAGAAGGTCGATCACGGCCGCGAAGAGCGTGTTGTGAGCCCCGGAGAGAACGGAGAGCCCGATGGCGTCGGCATCCTCCTGGATCGCCGTGTCGACAATTTGTTCGGGAGTCTGATGAAGGCCGGTGTAAATGACCTCCATACCCGCATCCCGCAGTGCCCGCGCGATCACCTTGGCTCCGCGATCGTGGCCGTCGAGCCCCGGCTTCGCCACGACCACGCGGATCGGACCCGTTGCCGCACCCATCGCTGCCTCCAAGAAGTGAACGACCGTTAAGTCAAGCATCCCGCAACCGGCAGTTTCACGATGCTCGGCGAGGGGGAAATCACACAGTGGGACACGTTCGCCGCGCACCGGCGGGACCGGCGCAAGGGAGCCGCATCGAGGTCGTCGTACCACCGCGTCGCGAGCCACGCGCCGTGGCGGTACGGAGCATCGGAGATGGCACGAAGGGCAGGAAGGCACGCAGCGGGGAGCTTCGTCGCCGTACGGCTGGGGAGCTTCGCCACCCCTTGACGTCGCACCAACCACAAGCCCCACTCGTGCACCACCGCCGACGCCACCACCGGCCGCCCTCGTCGCGAGCCCCCATGAGGGCACACGGGGGACAGAGAAGTCCTCCCGCGTGCCGACAGGAGGTCGGCCATGAAGGTCATCCGGGCAGTACTGCCCATGCTGCCGCTGTGTGAGCGCGTTCTGCCGAGCAGGCTGACGGGGCTCTCGATCGCTCTCCTCAAGGCGACCGCCCTGGAGATCGCGATCCTGGCGGGGCATCTGCTCCTCTATCCGTCCGGCATCGTCCAGGAACGCCGGACCACCATCCCGGAACCCTCCACGCTCCCCGAAGCCCCCACCGCCCATCTGCCGACAGAGCCGAAGCCCCCGGTCGTCCTCCTCCACGGCTTCATCGACAACCGCTCCGTCTTCGTCCTGCTCCGCCGCTCTCTCACCCAGCACGGCCGGCAGCAGATCGAGTCGCTCAACTACTCCCCGCTGACCTGCGACATCCGCACCGCCGCCGAACTGCTCGGCCGGCACATAGAGGAGATATGCAGGCGCACGGGCCAGCCCCGGGTGGACATCGTCGGCCACAGCCTGGGCGGCCTGATCGCGCGCTACTACGTACAGCGACTCGGCGGTGACATCCGGGTCCGCACCCTCGTGACCCTCGGCACCCCGCACTCCGGCACCCGGGCCGTCCCGCTGGCCGACGCGCACCCGATCGTCCGCCAGATGCGCCCCGGCTCGGAGGTCCTCCAGGAGTTGCGGCTGCCCGCGCCGGACTGCCGTACCCGTTTCATCGCTTTCTGGAGCGATCTGGACCACGTGATGGACCCGCCGGAGACGGCCTGCGTCGAACACCCGGACCTGATGGCGCAGAACGTGCAGGTCACCGGCATCGGCCACCTCGCGCTGCCCGTGCACCCCGCCGTCGCGACCGGTATAGGGCAGGCCCTGGACCAGAGCGACGACTTCCCCACCACCGGTGCGCGATCCGACCGAGCCCGGGCCGGTGGCCTGACGGTGGCGTAGTCCACGCTTGGCCACGCCCGGAGCCGTCCACAGGCGGCTGCGGATCGCCGAACAGCCACCGCGAATCGAACAATCATCGAACGCCAGGCCAAACCCGTGCCCGCAGTCCCCCGAAACACGGCCGAATGCCCGTTTCCCCCAGGCATGAAACCCACGGAAGATTGTCGCGCCCGCGTACCGCCGGGTACAGTCACCGCACTGCTCTGCCAGCCCCTGTTGTCGAGGCGAAAGAGAAGTTGGTGAACGAACGTCACCCGTCGGGGACCATTACCTCCCCGACTCCGGCTTCCGATGCCGCGACGGCGCATTACCCGTCGTACGGCACCCAGGAAGCTCCCCTCGGTGACTTCACCACGTGCGACCCCACCTTCGCCAACGGTTTCGACGCGAACATGGGCACGGGTACCGCCACCGGAAATTTCGAAACCGACCCACTTTTCGGCAACATGGCGGGCGCCGAAGCCACGGGTTCGTACGACAACTCCCAGTGGTCCACCGGCAGTCACCACACCCTGAACTACGACCCCTACGCGGCCCAGCACCACGCCGCCTACGACACAGGGGCGTACGACACCACCTCGTGGGCGCCCGGATACCAGCAGCTCGCCGACATCCCCGCGCAGACTCCGCCTCCGGGCGCCGAGACCAGCGGTCAGTGGGACGCGGGCGCCTGGCTCCAGCCCGAGCAGTCGGCCGACCAGACCCAGCACTGGGAATGGGGCACGCAGGCCTTCGACAGCGGTGTGTACGACGCCACCCAGTGGAACTCGGACAGCGGCCCGGACAGCACGCCCGCTCAGTCCGCCGAGTACGACCACGCTCGTGAGCACGAGTACGACGAGCAGGCCACCGCGATGTTCGAGCAGATCTCGGACGCGGCGGACGCACCGGAGCACGACCGGCACGCCCTCGACCACGACGAGTCGGACCTCGTCGCCGACGGCGAACTGCCCGCCGAGGCCCCGCTGCTCGACGGCCAGGAGGAGATCGACCCGGGCGCGGTCCCCGGAGGCGGGCGCGCGGCGTCCCGTACGGCGGCGCGCAACGCGGGCCGGTCCCGGCGTCGCACCCCGGCCAAACGTTCCGCTCTGCTGACCATCGCCGTTCCGTCCGCCTGTGTGATGGGCGTCGCGGGCATCGCCGCCGCCTCCGTGGTCGGGACGAACGGTGACGCCGAGCAGAACACGACGACGTCCGCCGCCGACGGCGTCGCCGTGAAGCCGTCCACCGCGAACAACAAGCTCGACTCCCAGCTGGAGAGCCTCTCCGCGGGCGCCGACGACTTCGCCGACCGGGCCAGCCGGACGCAGGAACGTATCGACCTCAAGGCCCAGCAGCTCGCCGAGAAGAAGGCGGCCGCGGCGGAAGCGGCCCGAAAAGAGCGGCTGCGCCCGAAGTACGCCCTCCCGGTCGCGCAGCACGGCCTCAGCGCCTACTTCGGCCAGGCCGGCATCAACTGGATGTCCGTGCACACCGGGATCGACTTCCCCGTCTCGTACGGCACGACGGTGATGGCCGCGACCGACGGCACCGTCCGGACGCAGTGGAACAGCGCGTACGGCAACATGATGATCCTGACCGACAAGGACGGCACGGAGACGTGGTACTGCCACCTCTCCAGCTACCAGGTCTCGTCCGGCACGACGGTCAAGGCCGGCGAGCCCATCGCGTACTCCGGGAACTCCGGCAACTCGACCGGCCCGCACCTCCACTTCGAGGTACGGCCCGCCGGCGGCTCGGCGATCGACCCGCTCCCGTGGCTGCGCAGCCACGGCCTCGACCCGACGTAGTTCCGGCCGGTCCCTCGATCCCCTACCTCGTCAGAGGCGTGACCCGGGCATCTCGTCGATGCCCGGGTGCGCGGTTGCCCGCTCGTCCGGTTACAGCTTCTCCACCGGTGCGTATCGCAGCAGCAGCCGCTTCGGCTTGTCCTCGCCGAAGTCGACCGTCGCCTCGGCGTTCGAGCCCGTGCCCTTGACGCCCACCACCGTTCCCAGCCCGAACTGGTCGTGCGTGACCCTGTCCCCCACCGCCAGCGCGACGACCGGCTTCTCGGCGCCGCCCCGGCGCGTGGCGAAGCCGGACGCGCCCGAGGCCGCGGAGCGCGAGCGCGAGGACGACAGCGAGGACGCCACTCCCGACGCCGGGCCGGAGGACTTCGCCGAAGTCATCGCGCCCGTGCGCTTCCACTCCAGATGCGTCGCCGGGATCTCCTCCAGGAAACGCGAGGGCGGGTTGTACGAGGGCTGCCCCCACGCGCTGCGCAGCGAGGAGCGCGTCAGGTACAGCCGCTCACGCGCGCGCGTGATGCCGACGTACGCGAGCCGTCGCTCCTCCTCCAGCTCCTTGACCTGGCCGAGAGCACGCATGTGCGGGAAGACGCCGTCCTCCATGCCGGTCAGGAACACGACGGGGAACTCGAGGCCCTTGGCGGTGTGCAGGGTCATCAGGGTGATGACGCCGGAGCCGTCGTCGTCCTCGTCGGGGATCTGGTCGGAGTCGGCGACCAGGGCGACCCGCTCGAGGAAGGCGGCGAGACCGACCGGGGCCGGCGCGTCGCCCTCTCCGGGCTGCTCGGCCTCTCCCGGCTCCGCTGCCGCTGCTGATTCCTGCTCGAACTCCAGGGCGACCGCGGCGAGTTCCTGGAGGTTCTCGATCCGGGTCTCGTCCTGCGGGTCGGTCGACGCCTGCAACTCGGCTAGGTAGCCCGTGCGTTCGAGAACCGCTTCCAGCACGGTCGCCGGGCCCGCGCCGGACTCCGCGATCGTCCGCAGGTCCTCCATCAGCGTGTTGAACCGCTTGACGGCGTTGGTCGACCGCGAAGCCATCCCGTACGCCTCGTCGACGCGCTTCAGCGCCTGCGGGAAGCTGATCTTCTCGCGCTGGGACAACGCGTCGATCATCGCCTCCGCGCGGTCGCCGATGCCGCGCTTGGGGACGTTGAGGATGCGGCGCAGCGGCACCGAGTCCTCCGGGTTGGCGAGGACACGCAGATAGGCCAGGACGTCCCGGACCTCCTTGCGCTCGTAGAAGCGGACACCGCCGACGACCTTGTAGGGCAGGCCGACCCGGATGAAAATCTCCTCGAAGACTCGGGACTGGGCGTTCGTCCGGTAGAAGACGGCGACATCGCCCGCCTTCGCGTCGCCCGCGTCCGTCAGCCGGTCTATCTCCTCGGCGACGAACTGCGCCTCGTCGTGCTCCGTGTCGGCGACGTAGCCGGTGATGCGCGCGCCCGCGCCCGCGTTGGTCCACAGGTTCTTGGGGCGGCGGGACTCGTTGCGCTCGATGACCGCGTTGGCGGCGCTCAGGATCGTCTGAGTGGAGCGGTAGTTCTGTTCGAGCAGGATCGTCGTCGCGTCCGCGTAGTCCTCCTCGAACTGGAGGATGTTGCGGATCGTCGCCCCTCGGAAGGCGTAGATCGACTGGTCGGCGTCGCCCACGACGCACAGTTCGGCGGGGCGCAGGTCGTACTCGCTCGGCGGTACGTCGATGTCGTCGCCGGTGTGCTCGGCGGTGCCGACGAGTTCCCGTACGAGCGCGTACTGGGCGTGGTTGGTGTCCTGGTACTCGTCGACCAGGACGTGCCGGAAGCGGCGGCGGTAGTGCTCGGCGACGTCCGGGAAGGCGCGCAGCAGATTGACCGTCGTCATGATCAGGTCGTCGAAGTCGAGCGCGTTGGCCTCACGCAGCCGCGACTGGTACATCGCGTACGCCTGGGCGAGGGTCTTCTCGAAACCGTCGCTCGCCTGGGCGGCGAAGTCCTCCTCGTCGATCAGCTCGTTCTTCAGGTTGGAGATCTTCGCACTGAAGGACTTGGGCGGGAAACGCTTGGGGTCCAGGTCCAGATCGCGGCAGACGAGCGCCATCAGCCGCTTGCTGTCGGCGGCGTCGTAGATGGAGAAGGAGGAGGTGAAGCCCAGCCTCTTGCTCTCCCGCCGCAGGATCCGCACGCACGCACTGTGGAAGGTCATCACCCACATCGCGTTCGCGCGCGGGCCGACGAGCTGCTCGACGCGCTCCTTCATCTCACCGGCGGCCTTGTTGGTGAAGGTGATCGCGAGGATCTGGCCGGGGTGGACGCCACGCTCGCCCAGCAGATACGCGATCCGGTGCGTGAGTACGCGCGTCTTGCCGGAGCCGGCGCCCGCCACGATGAGCAGGGGGGTGTCGGCGTGCACGACAGCCGCGCGCTGGTTCTCGTTCAGCCCCTCCAGGAGCGCAGCGGAGTCCACCACCGGACGGGGTGCGCCGTCGCGGTAGTACGCGTCCCGGTCCGGCGGCGCGTCGAACTTCCCGCCGAACAGGTCGTCCGGAACGGGCTCCGGCGCGTGCTCGTCCTCGGGCGGTGGCGGGGGTTCCTCCGCGTGGGCCCGAGGGCCCTGGAGGTCCGCCAGGAAGCTGTCGTCAAAGAGGCTGCTCATCGCTCTCCGAGTCTAGGCCTCCCCACTGACAGCCCGCCCCCACCCCGAAAACATCCCCTGGTATCGGCACCGGCCGACCAGGCCGTCCGGACAGCAGGCCCGAAAGAGGCCATACATCAACATTCCTCAAGAATCTTCACAAACAACTTCCGATCGACCACACAGAGCCATGTTTAGGGGCAAGGTCACAAAAACGTACCGGGCATAGCGGTCATCAACCTTCACAGGAGGCACACCTGTTGGTTAGCGTTTCGTAAGGCCGCTCGATCTCCACCGGCGAACCTCGCCGGGCCGTGCGGCCTCCGCCGAGTCCGATCGTGCCGCCCTGTGCGGCAGGAGCCGGGGACCCACCGAAATCCTGGGGTGAATCGGTCCAACCGCCGTCCAGGCAAGGACCGTAGGGCAACCCTTCCGAACCACCCGCCCGAACCCGACAGCTAACCCGGTAGGCGGAACGTGGAAGGAGTCGCCTCCCTTGGCGTCGTCGCACCGCAAGTCGCGCCCTACGGGAACGCGCGTAGCAGGCATACGGACCCCCGCCTTCGCCACGGCGGCCCTGACCTCCGTCGCCCTGCTGTCCCAGACCGCCAACGCCGCGCCCACGGCGCCCTCCACACCTCCGGCTCCCGCGTCCGACGACAAGCCGAGCATGGAGGAGGTCGAGGCGAAGGTCGGCGACCTGTACCGCCAGGCCGAGTCCGCCACCGACAAGTACAACGCCGCCAAGGAGAAGGCCTCCAAGCAGCGGGGACGTGTCGACGCCCTGATGGACGACGTGGCCCGGCGCACCCAGAAACTCAACGACGCGCGCGAGGAGCTGGGTTCCTTCGCCGCGGCCCAGTACCGCACCGGGTCCGCCGCTCCGGACACGGCGACGTTCCTGCTCGCGGACGACCCCCAGGACTACTTCGACCAGAACCAGCTGATGGACCGTCTGACCGCCCGCCAGAAGGACGCGGTCGACGACTACATCACCGAGCAGGCCGAGACGACGCAGAAGCGCCAGGAGGCCTCGGTGACCCTCGAGTCGCTCACCGAGTCCCAGGACGAACTGCAGATCACCAAGACCGCCGTCCAGACGAAGCTCGTGGAGGCCCGTCGGCTGCTCTCCCGCCTCACCGCCGAGGAGAAGCTGCGCCTCGCGGCGATCGAACGGGAGAAGCAGGCGGTGGCTCTCCGCCGGGCGCAGGAACTCGCCCGGCAGCAGCAGGAGGCCGAGCAGCGCCGGCAGGAAGCGGCAGCCGCAGCGGCCGCGGCACAGCCCGCGGCGGGCAGCAGCGCCTCGGACACTCCGGCACCGGCGGCTCCCGACGCCTCGTATGCCACCAAGGCCGAGAAGGCTTTGACCTTCGCACGCGCACAGATCGGCAAGCCGTACGTCTGGGGAGCGACCGGCCCGGATTCGTACGACTGTTCGAGTCTCACCCAGGCCGCCTGGCGGGCCGCCGGCGTCACCCTCCCGCGCACCACCTACGACCAGGTGAACGCGGGCACGACGGTCTCCCTCTCCGACATCCAGCCCGGTGACCTGGTCTTCTTCTACGACGACATCAGCCACGTCGGCCTCTACATCGGCAACGGCATGATGATCCACGCCCCGAAGCCGGGTGCGTACGTCCGGGAGGAATCGATCTTCTACGACGGCGAGTCGACGATCCACAGCGTGGTGCGCCCCGCCTGACGCACAGCGGAGGGAAGGTTCGGCCGGGTCAGGTCCAGAGCACGGCGATGAAGATGTTCGCCGTGGTGAACAGGCCGACCAGGCCGAACAGGCGTTTGTCCACGGTCTCGTCGTCCCGCTTCACATAGACGAGGCCGAGGATCACGATCAGCAGGGCCAGCTTGACGCCGATCTTGACGTTGTTGACCGTCTGGTCGTCGGCCTGGTTGAGGCCCACCAGGGCGACGCCGGTGACCAGCATGGTGAACGCGCCGTGCAGCATCGCCGGCACGAAGCGAGCCGTGCCCTGCCCCATCGCCTTCATCTGGGTGAGAAACCCGCCCAGGAGCGACGCGATGCCGATGATGTGCAGGCCGACGACGAGATGGATGAGTACGTCCATGAGGCCGGAGCCTAGTCAGAGGCACCCGTGCCCCATGACACCGGGCCGGGAGTGCGCGGCAAGACCTCGCATATATGCACCCCATAGCACCCTGTCACCCCCACGCGTCCCGTGAACCTCCGCATCGATCAGCCCTCAGCGCGAAGGCGGCGGCGCCGGAACCGGATCACGGTCGCATGCGGTCACCCGGCGGTCGGCTCACGCCAGTTCCGTACATGGCGTTACCCCCACGACACTCTCAGGTTTAGCGTCCTCCTCCAGGTGACCGGCTCCCCACCGCCGCCCGGGCCAGGGGCGGCAGTCGGACACCACCGCCGAGAAAGTCCGGCGGCGGACCGCTTCCCCTGTGCGGACCGTCGCCGGACGCGCAACCGCCCTCCTGGGTCCGCTTCCCAGGCAGCCGTCCGGCGGTCGTCGTAGTGGCGGTCGTACGAAAGGACGTGACCCCCCGTGGCAGCGCACCGCAAGCCCCGACAGCGCTCGCTCAACGGCAATACGGCCCGCACCGCTGCGACGATCGCCCTCGCGGGCGCGGCGACGGCGACCGGCTTCGACGGCATCGGCTACGCCGAACCACAACTGACATCGGCGCAGGTCCAGGCCAAGGTGAACAAGCTGTACGAGGAGGCGGAGGTCGCCACCGAGAAGTACAACGGCTCGAAGGAGAAGGCGGAGCGAGCGGAGCGGCGACTGGAGAACCTGCGGGACGAGGCGGCGCGCAAGGAGGAGCGTCTCAACTCGGCCCGGGAGGCACTGGGTTCGATGGCCGCAGCGCAGTACCGCGCCGGCGGACTCGACCCCGCGCTGCAACTCGCCCTCTCCGACGACCCCGACGGCTATCTGGACGGCGCCGCCTTCGCCGAACGGGCGGGCAGCAGACAGGCGTCGGACGTGGCCCGTGTACGCAACCAGCTGCGGGAGATCGAGCAGCTGCGCGGGGCGGCCCACGTCGAACTGACCACCCTTAAGTCCCGCCAGGCCGAACTGAACCACCACAAGAAGACCGTCACCGGAAAGCTGGGCGAGGCCCGGCAACTGCTGTCCCGGCTCACCACCGAGGACCGCACCCGGCTCACGGCGGACGGCGGAAGCGGTGGCGCGGGCTGGGGCGGGGCACACGCGTCGCGGTCCTCGGGGAGTGCGCGACAGGGGCTGGCGGCGGCCGGCACCGCCTCCACCCCCGGCACGCCCGGGGCGGCCGCAACCAGCGGTGCGGCCGAGGCGCCCAACTCACGTGCGGCGGCGGCTGTTTCCTACGCCTACCAGAAGCTCGGCAGCCCCTATGTGTGGGGCGCCACCGGTCCCGACGCCTTCGACTGCTCGGGCCTCATCCAGGCCGCTTACCGCAACGCGGGCATCTCCCTGCCGCGCACCACCTACGCCCAGATCAACGCCGGCCAGCGTGTCTCACAGTCCGAACTCCTCCCCGGCGACCTGGTGTTCTTCTACTCGGGCATCAGTCATGTCGGCATCTATGTGGGACGCGGCCAGATGATCCACGCCCCCAACCCCTCGGCGCCGGTACGGGTGGCCCCCCTGAACGAGATGCCGTTCGCGGGCGCCACCCGAGTGGCATGAGGCCGGGCCCACTCGGCTAGACCAGGCGCCGTGCCGTGGCCCACCGCGTCAACTCGTGCCGGTTCGACAGCTGGAGCTTCCTGAGAACCGCCGACACATGCGACTCCACCGTCTTCACGGAGATGAAGAGCTGCTTGGCGATCTCCTTGTACGCGTACCCCCTGGCGATCAGCCGCAGCACCTCTCGCTCGCGCTGCGTGAGGCGGTCGAGGTCCTCGTCCACCGGCGGGGCATCCGTGGACGCGAAGGCGTCCAGCACGAAGCCGGCAAGCCGCGGCGAGAACACCGCGTCGCCGTCCTGGACGCGGAAAACGGAGTCGACGAGATCCACGCCGGTGATCGTCTTCGTGACGTATCCCCGGGCGCCGCCGCGAATCACACCGATGACGTCCTCCGCGGCATCCGAGACGGACAGCGCCAGAAAGCGCACCGGCCGCTCCGCGTCGGCCATCAACGGGGCGCAACGGCGCAGCACTTCGACGCCGCCCCCGCCCGGCAGATGGACGTCGAGGAGGACCACCTCGGGCCGGGTGGCGGTGATGACGGTGACCGCCTGGTCGACATCGGCGGCCTCCCCGACCACCTCGACGCCGGTCCGCTCGGTCTGCCCGATCTCGGCCTGCACACCCGTACGGAACATGCGGTGGTCGTCGACGAGAACCACACGCACCCGCCGCCCGCTCGCCTCACCACTGCCGCTTCCGTCCCCGGCAGACCCGCCGGCCTGTGCGGCCTCGGCGGCTGCGGCCGGTCCGGCATCGGCTGCCCGCTCGGCCGACTCCTCCGAACCGGCCGACTCGCTCTGCCTGTTCTCCCCGTGCGCCTCGCTCATGACGTGCTCTCCGCCCTCTCCATCTCCAGCTCGACCTCCGTGCCGCCGCCCGGTACCGCGCGCAGCCGCGCCGTACCGCCGTTGCGCTCCATACGGCCGATGATCGATTCTCTGACGCCCATGCGGTCGGCGGGTATGGAGTCGAAGTCGAAGCCGGGCCCACGGTCCCGGACGGACACGAAGACCGTCCTGCCCTCGACCTCGGCGTAGACCTGCACCGCGCCGCCCTCGCCACCGTACTTGGCGGCGTTCACCATCGCTTCCCGCGCGGCCTGCATCTGTGCGCCCGTTCTGTCGTCGAGCGGGCAGTCACCGACGACCACGACCTCTATGGGGACGCCGTGCTTGTCCTCGACCTCCGCCGCGCTGCGCCGCACCGCCTCGGCGAGGGTGCTGGGTTCGTCGGCCTCCTCCTTGCCGGTGCCCTCCGGTTTGTAGAGCCAGTTGCGCAGTTCACGCTCCTGGGCACGGGCGAGACGGCGCACCTCGTTGGGGCTCTCCGCGTTGCGCTGGATCAGGGTCAGGGTGTGCAGCACCGAGTCGTGCACATGGGCGGCGACCTCCGCGCGTTCCTGGGCGCGAATGCGCATCAGGCGCTCCTCGGAGAGGTCCTGGGTCATACGGACGAGATACGGACCGGCCAGCAGGGCTATCCCGACCAGCACCGCCAGCGCGGCCTGCAGCACCGAGCCGAGGTGGGCGGCGGAGCCCTGCAGCACGAACACGCCGGAGACACCCGCCGTGACCAGCATGACGCCGGCCGCCGTGCGCAGGAGGGTGAGAGTGCGGCGACGGCTGCCGACCTCCATCCAGCGGGCCCGCCGTGCGTTGTCCGCCTGACGCCAGACCAGGGCGACACCGGCGGCGACGAGCACGGTCGGGAACAGATAGGCCTTGGCGCCCCCGCCGAGATTCACGTTGCCGACGAAGACCATGGCCACGACGACCATGAGGAGCAGGGCGACGATCTGCCCCTTGTCCGGCTTTCGGGCGACGAGTCTGCGACGGCCGTCGGGCGAGGTCTCGGCGGTGACGAGGGACGGGGGGCGCTGTGCCTCGACGCCGCCGACACCGAGCGGAACGAAGAACCAGAAGGCCGCGTACAACAGCGCGCCGAGTCCGTCCGCCATGAACAGGCCTACGAACATGAGGCGCAGCCAGATCACCGGCAGCCCGAGATGCCCGGCCAGCCCTCGCGCCACGCCTCCGAGCCAGCGTCCGTCGCTGCTGCGGTAGAGCTTGCGCGGGGGCCGCGGTTCGACGAGTGGCAACGTTGCGGCTTCCGGCATGCCATCGATGTTCACACGCCGGGCGGGCCCGGGCATCAGGGTCGGCCCCCGAGACTCCCCTGATCTTCCGGCCCGCCTGCCGTCGAACGCTTCCCCCGTCCCCTCTCAGGGCCGATATCAGGGTTCGCCCAGGGTCATCCCGACTGCCGCCGGACCGCCTCAACCGCCACCATGGACGCATGACAGATCACGCACACGCCGCGACGGGTCCGGGACCCGGCTCCGGCCCGCGCCCCGTCCCGGGCGCCGGGCCGCAGGATGCCGCGCCCGCCGCGGCAGCCCCGCCCACGGAGAAAGGGGAACCGCGCGCGCCCGAGCACACGGACGCGGGCGCACAGCCAGATACGGGAGCGGGAGCACCTCCCGGTCCCCGCCCGTTCAGGCGCGACCGACAGCAGAAGATGCTGGGCGGTGTGTGCGCGGGGCTCGGGCGGACCTGCGACATGGACCCGGTGATCTTTCGGATCACGCTCGCGGTGCTCTCGGCGACCGGCGGCCTCGGCCTCATCTTCTACGGCTTCGCCTGGCTGTTCGTGGCGTACGACGACGAGGAGGAGAACGAGTTCCGCAAACTGCTCACCGGCCGAGTGGACGGCCAGGGACTGGCTGCCGTGCTCTTCGCGCTGGTCGGCTGCGGTGTGTTCCTGACGATGCTGAAGAACGGCGGAGTGCTCTCCTTCGCCGTCATACTGTCCATCCTCCTCGGAGGCGCCGGCTACTGGTCGCGCAACCGCGGCGCCCCCGACCCCGATCCGCTGGCCGCCCAGGCCGTCGCCGACGCCCCACCGGAGGCCCAGGCGCCGCCGGTCCCCGCCTCCTACCCCTCGTGGTGGCGCGACCCCATCGTCAAGGACGGCACACACGTCGGCGGTACGGGGTATCTGTGGGGGCCCCACGACACCCGGGACCGGGACATCGCGGCGGCGATCAACATCACCCAAGGCAAGTACGGCGGCCGGCATCCGGACATACGGGCCGCCTGGCCCCGCCAACCGAAGCCGCGCGGCCCGCGCTGGATCGGCGGCTGGATCTTCCTGATGGCACTCCTGGCCGGTTTCATCGGAACGGCCGCGCGATGGTACGACCGGCCACTCGCCAACAGCTTGCAGACCGGCCTCGCCTGCGCCCTCATCGTGTTCGGCGTCGGCATCACGGTCAGCGCGTTCCTCGGCCGTACCGGAGCGGGCTCGGTGTTCCTGGCGGTCATCACGGCGGCTCTGCTGGCAGGGTCGGCGGCGCTGCCCGAAGAGGTCAGCACTCACTGGGTGCGCAAGGAATGGACACCGACCGCGGTGACAGAGGTCCTACCGAGGTACGACGTCGGCACGGGCGTCGCCACGCTGGATCTGACCGGGTTGCGGCTCGACAAGGGGCAGACGGTGAAAACCGCGGTCGAGGTGGGCGCGGGCCGTATCCAGGTGATCGTGCCAAAGGGCGTGACGGTGAAGGCGGAGATCGAAGTGGGCATCGGCGACATCCAGTTGCCCGGCGACGGCAAGCAGGACGTGGACGTCGCACCGGGCAAGCGCAAGGAGGTCACCCTGTCGCCGACGGGCGGCGGTGCCGACGCCGGCACGCTCGACCTCGACCTCGGGGTCGGCCTGGGACAGGCGGAGGTGACCCGTGCCTCGTCATGAGTTCCAGCCCGGAAAGCTGATCGCGGGCATCTTCGTCACCATCGCCGGCATCACCTACGTGGGCGACGCGAACGATGCCTGGAAGACACCCTGGTTCGCGGTGATCCCGCTCCTGATGTTCGGCCTGGCCTTGGCAGGCGCGGTGGCCCTCCTCACGGGGGCGATACGCCGCGCAAGGTCCCGCCGCGCGGCAGGGCCCATCGGCCGCACGGCGGAGGGGGCGGGACCGTCAAGGCCGCCGGAGATACCGAGCTGACCGGCCTCGACGTCCGGAGTCGGCACGCCCACGCGCACCGGCTCCACGGCCCCGGCTGCTACCGCACCGACTCCAACCGCCTCTCCTGCTACCGCACCGCCTGCTAGCGATATCCCCCGGACCGCTGCCGCCGTCGTGCTCGTAGGGCGGCGTCCACGGAGAGGACGGACGCACCGGCGAGGATCAGGGGGATCCAGGCCATCAGGTAGGGAAGATCGTTGCCGTAGTAGTACGGATCGGCGGCCCAGCTCATGGTCAGCCAGAGGCTGAGGGAGATCAGCGCACCGCCGACCGCCGCCAGCCGGGTGAGCAGTCCGAGCAGTGTGCCGATGCCGACGGCCAGCTCGCCGAAGGCGATGGCGTAACCGAAGCCGGCGGGGCTCTTGAGGGCGAGGTCCACCAGGGCGGGGATCGCGGAGGAGTCACGGACCGACCGCATCAGGTCACCGACGGAGCCTGATCCGGAGTCGGCGAAGAAGGAACTGTCCGTGAGCTTGTCCAGGCCGGCGTAGATGAAGGTGACGCCCAGGAAGATGCGCAGGGGCAGCAGGGCGTAGCGGGTGGCTGTGTCCCGCCAGTCCCGGTCGCCGTCGAGATAGGGAGAGTGCGTGTCCGTCCGAGTGCTGTGAGCCATCGCCCTTAGCCGCCTCTCGCGCGCCAATGTTGACCCCTCAACAGACGATACGCACGACCAGGTGACCTCGCTCACCCCCGGCACAGCATTTTTCCGCACTTTGCCTGGAGAACAGCAGTCACAGAGACCCGCAGCCCGCAAGCGTCAGGAGGCCACGCTCAGTCCGTCACATCGATCACGCACCGGTTCGTCTCCACGCCCGCCGCCGTCACCACCTGCACCTCCACCCGGCCGGGCTCCACATCCGCCGGTACAGGCACCGTCAGTACCTCGTCCCGGGGGTTGCTGAAGCCACCGGGCACCGGGACCAGGGGGACATGCACATGGACCGGGCCGATGCGGACGACCATGCGGGACAGCCGGTCGGCGGTGCCCGCACCCGGGGGCACGAAGCCGGCGCCGCGGATCTCGATGTCGTCGCCGGTGCGGATCGGGGCGTCCAGGTCGCCCGCCTCCCGGGCCCGCACGACAGAGAGGATCACCGGTCGGCCTCCCTCGGCGTACTTGCCGGCCACATAGGTCGCCGCCGACACCAGCACCACCACCGCCAGCCCCCACGGCAGGTCAGGCAGTTGATCCGGGCGCCGGGCCAACCGTACGACAGCGAACAGGAGAGCGACCGTGCCGATCACCACGTACTGGATGTCCGCGAAGGTGCCGCGGCCCGCGTCGTCCGTCAGGAGGTCGGCGGCACGGGGGCGGTCCGCGCGGACCTTCTGCAGCCGCTGGCCGAGGACACGCAGGCCGACCACCCTGCGTACGAGCACCGCGATGGCGCACACCACCGCGAGGACGGTCACGACGCCCGCGCCCCGGGCGAGTTCGAGGCCGGCGATCAGCGCGTCGCGCTCCTCGTGGCCGGAGGCCGCCGCCAGCCGGCCCACCAGGACGAGCACGGCGTATGCCAGGAACAGCACCCAACCCGCCGCCACCACACGGGAGGTCGACAGGCGGTTGTCCTCGCCGATCAGGGGCGCCAGCGCTCCGCCCCGTGCCCGGTGGAACCAGGACGCGGCGGTCAGCGCGCCGCCGACGAGCACGGCGGCCACCAGCCCTGCCGTCCGGGCGGCGGTCCAGCCCGCCCCGATCGCGGTGAGCGCCTGTACGAGCAGCAGAACACCGATCAGCGCCCACACCGTGACCGCAGTACGGCGCCACAGTCGCGCGAGCCACACCTCGCCCTCGGCCCGGCCTCGCTCGGCGACGACGGCGGCCGACTGGGTCAGTTCATCGGAGACCCACTGGCGGGAGGCCGACGCCGAATGGGCCACCGCGGCCGGCAGCCCCTGCCCCGCAGCGAACCCTTCCCGCATGAGCAGGAACTCGGCGACCGCACGCCGGTGTCCCGCACGCGCGCCGTGCGGGCAGTCCCCACAGGCACAGCCACCCCCGTGTTCCCCGGGCAGCACACCCTGCCTCGCCTCGTGCACCGCCACGCCCGACGCCCGCCTTCCCCACACCCGACACAACACACCAAGAACCAGGACATCAGCACACCGGTATGCACCGGAAAACACCGGAATGCACAAGGACTCAGGAGGCCCGAAACCCGGCCGCGCAACTCCCCCACGACGAGAGCGAATTGTGCCCTACCTAACACCGGTCGCGTGCGGCAGGTCCGCCCCGGCAGCGGAAAGGGCGAGTGAAACCGCGACCCCCGTGTTGACCCGGCTGCAAGAATTCACGTATGGCCGAGATCATCCAGCGCGACGGGACCTGGGCCTTCGACGGCAGCACGGTCAGGATCACGCCGGGGCTCCACCGTTCCGTGCCCCTGTTCCGGCAGACGTACGGCGAGGTCGCCGTGCCCCTGGAGGCCGTCTCGGGCATCGTCTACGAACCCGAACGCAAGCGCGGGCGGCTGCGGCTCAGGCTCCGCGAGGGAGCCGACCCGCTGCTCCAGGCGACCGGCGGACGGCTGCCGGACGCGGCCGATCCGTACCGGCTGACCGTGGACATCGACCGGTCTGGGATCGCCCAGTACCTCGCCGAGGAGATCCGCCACGCCCTGCTCCTCGATCCGGTGCACGAGGAGCCCGCCAAGGTGTATCTGCTCCCGGGCCCGCCCGTGCCGGTGTCGGTGCGCTCCAGCGACGGCACGGTGTCGTTCGACGGCACGCGGGTCCGTATCGACTGGGCCGACACCTCCGACCGGGTCAAGCGGGCCACCGGCCCCCGCATCATCGCGACGCAGGATCTCGTCCAGGTCGACTGGCTGCCCAACTCCGGCTACGAGGACGGCTTCATGCGCTTCGTGACCCGCGAGTCGGTGTTCTCCAAGCTGCCGCCCGAGAAGGACCCCTACGCCCTCGACCTGTGGGGCAGCGCGCGCCGCGACCTGCTCACGGCGCTCGTCGCGACCGCGGTCACCGCCCGGCTGCCGCACCCCTCCACCCGGGCGGTCGACCATGGGGAACGGCCCCCGCTCACGCCCGCTCTCCCGCCCCAGTCCGACCACCACGACGTACTGCTGCGCAGGCTCCGGGAGTTGGGCGAGCTGCACCGCGAGGGTGTGCTCACGGACGACGAGTTCACGACCACCAAGGCGGCCGTCCTGCGAGGCTTCTGACCCATCCGGGCTCTCGTCCTCGCGCGGGGTTTCCGGTGTCCCCAGGACCGCTGGTTCCGCTAGCTCAGCAGATCCGGCTCGCTTCTGCTGATGTCCCGCCACAGGGGCTGGTAGTTGATCCACGCGACGAGGTCCCCGCCGAGCTGCTCCCGTGTCGAGACCGCCTGTTTGTGGTCGATCAGGATGGGCCGACCGGCCGCCTTCGCGGTCAGCTGGACCTGGCTGGACCGTTCCATCGACAGGAACCACCAGGCCGCCGCGTCCACCGAGTCGCCCACCGTGAGCAGCCCGTGGTTGCGCAGCACGAGGGCCTTGCGGGAGCCGAGCGCGGACGCGATGCGCCGACCCTCGTCGGCGTCCACGGCGACGCCCGTGTAGGCGTCGTACAGTGCGTGGTCCTCGTAGAAGGCGCAGCTCTCCTGGGTGATCGGGTCGAGGAGGTCGCCGAGGGCGGCCAGGGCGCGGCCGTGCACCGAGTGGCAGTGGGCCACGGCGACGACGTCCGGGCGGGCGGCGTGCACCTGGGCGTGCACGGTGAAGGCGGCCTGGTTGATGTGGTAGCGGCCCTCGATGACCTGGCCGTCCTGGTTGACCATGACGAGGTCGCTCACGGTGACCTGCTTGAAGGGCATCCCGAAGGGGTTCACCCAGAAGCAGTTGCTGTACTCCGGGTCGCGCGCCGTGATGTGCCCGGAGACACCGTCCTCGAAGCCGAACCGTCCGAACAGCCTGATGGCCCCGGCCAGCCGTTCCTTGCGGTGCCTGCGCTCGTCGTCGAGCGACTCGTACATCGGGGGCATCGCGAACTGCAGCTGGTCGGTGGGCAGCGGCAGGGGCGGAGTGGGCCCGTGCATAGGTCCTCCAGCACTGGGTTCCTTTACGGAGCGGAAGTTACCGTCGGTCCGCGCAGGAGAACAGGGATGTTTGCGAAGTGATGAAACAGATATCGGGCCGGGACCCGAGACACCGACGGGACGCCGGACGAACTGCGGCGAATAGGCGAATACACGTCAGCGGGTGTCGGGTATCGGCGTCAGACTCGACTCCATGAACTGGGCAGTATTCACCACAGCGGAACCCGACCTGGCCGAAACCGCCGAGAAACGCTTCCGGGCCTTCACCCACCACACCCTCGCCACCCTCCGCAAGGACGGGTCGCCGCGCACGTCCGGCCTCGAAGTGCGCTTCCTGAACGGCGAGTTGTGGCTCGCCATGATGCCGGACTCGCTCAAGGCACGGGACCTGCTCCGCGACCCGCGCTTCGCCCTCCAGGCGAACCCCGGCGCGGGGACGGACATGAGCGGCGGCGATGTGCGGATCAGCGGGCAGGCGTACGAGGTCCAGGATCCGGAGGTCAAGGCAGCGTACGCCGAAGAGGTGGAACCGCCGGAGCCGTTCCACCTCTTCCGTACCGAGCTGACGGAGGTCGTGCGGACGTCTGTGGAGGACGAGAAGTACCTGGTCGTCCAGGTGTGGCAGCCCGGAGAGCCGGTACGCACTCTCAGGCGGACGTGACCCGCACGGTCCCTGGGACTACTCCCACTCGATGGTGCCCGGCGGCTTGCTCGTCACGTCGAGGACGACCCGGTTGACGTCGGCGACCTCGTTGGTGATGCGCGTCGAGATCTTCGCCAGGACCTCGTAGGGGAGGCGGGACCAGTCGGCGGTCATCGCGTCCTCGGAGGAGACCGGGCGCAGGACGATCGGGTGGCCGTACGTACGGCCGTCGCCCTGGACGCCGACGCTGCGGACGTCCGCGAGGAGGACCACCGGGCACTGCCAGATGTCGCGGTCGAGGCCGGCGGCGGTCAGTTCCTCGCGGGCGATCGCGTCGGCCTCGCGCAGGAGGTCGAGGCGGTCCTTGGTGACCTCGCCGACGATGCGGATGCCGAGGCCGGGGCCGGGGAACGGCTGGCGCTGGACGATCTCCTCCGGCAGGCCGAGTTCCTGGCCGACCATGCGGACCTCGTCCTTGAAGAGCTTGCGCAGCGGCTCGATCAGCTCGAACTCGAGGTCCTCGGGCAGCCCGCCCACGTTGTGGTGGGACTTGATGTTGGCGGTGCCGGTACCGCCACCGGACTCGACCACATCGGGGTAGAGGGTGCCCTGCACGAGGAAGGCGACCTCGGGACCCTCGTCCGCGATGATCTCGGCCTGCGCCTGTTCGAAGACGCGGATGAACTCGCGTCCGATGATCTTCCGCTTCTCCTCGGGGTCGGAGACCCCGGCGAGCGCCTTCAGGAACCGCTCCTCGGCGTCGACGACCTTCAGCGTGACGCCGGTCGAGGCGACGAAGTCCTTCTCGACCTGCTCGGTCTCGCCCTTGCGCATGAGGCCGTGGTCGACGTAGACGCAGGTCAGCTGGGAGCCGATGGCCTTCTGTACGAGGGCTGCGGCGACCGCCGAGTCCACGCCGCCGGAGAGGCCGCAGACGGCGCGCTTGTCGCCGACCTGCTCGCGGATCAGCGCCACCTGCTCCTCGATGACGTTGCCGGTGGTCCAGGACGGGGTCAGGCCCGCGCCCCGGTAGAGGAAGTGTTCGAGGACCTGCTGGCCGTGCGTGGAGTGCATGACCTCGGGGTGGTACTGGACCCCGTACAGCTTCTTCTCGTCGTTCTCGAAGGCGGCGACCGGGACGACGTCCGTGGACGCCGTGACCGAGAAGCCCTCGGGGGCGGCGGAGCAGGCGTCGCCGTGGGACATCCACACCGACTGGTCCGCCGGGGTGCCCTCGAAGAGGGTGGAGGACGTCTTGGTGACGGACAGCTGTGTACGGCCGTACTCACGGGCTCCGGAGTTGTCGACCGTGCCGCCGAGGGTGGTCGCCATCAGCTGGAAGCCGTAGCACATGCCGAAGACGGGGACGCCGGCCTCGAAGATCGCGCGGTCCAGGCGCGGGGCGCCCTCCGCGTACACCGACGAGGGGCCGCCGGAGAGGATGATCGCGGCCGGGTTCTTGGCGAGCATCTCCTCGACCGGCATGGTGCTCGGCACGATCTCGCTGTAGACCCGGGCCTCGCGGACTCGGCGGGCGATGAGCTGGGCGTACTGCGCACCGAAATCGACGACCAGGACGGTGTCGGGGGCGGGGGTCGCTGCTGACACGGGGGCCTTCCGGCGGTTGGGCGGGGGTCTGTACTACCGATTCTACCGGGGTGGACGTCGGGCACCTCGCCGTCTCCGGGGGCTGCCGCCCCCAGGCCCCCGCCTCGGCCCGGAACGAGCCTCGTCCGCAATCGCCGGACGGGCTGAAGGTGCACAGCACCGCCAGGAAAAGCCCCGCCTTGGAAAGGCGCCCGTCCCCGTGCATACTGGCCCCCATGTTCACGCACACGGCGACCTTCGTCTTTACCTATGGCAACCGGCCCACCGGCTGCCATGGTCGTGCTGCTTGAGCAACTGACAAGCGACTTCCCAGGCGCCCCGGGCCGACAAGGCCCGGGGCGCCTGTCGTTTCCGGGTCACGCCGGTCCGGGGCACCCTTTCCGACAAGGAGCCCCCGATGACCTCTCTCGATGTGACCGGTGCCCGTACCTCCGAGGCCGCCGATGTGATCGCCGGTGCACGGGAACGCATCGACGCGCTGGACGACCGGATCATCGGTCTCGTCCAGGAGCGAATGGCCGTGTCCGCGGTGATCCAGGAGTCGCGGATCGCCTCGGGCGGGCGGCGCGTGAACCTGTCCCGCGAGATGGACGTCCTCAGCCACTACCGGGACGCGCTGGGCCGGCCCGGCACCTCCCTCGCCATGACGTTGCTGGAGCTGTGCCGGGGTCGTATCTGAGTTCGGGCACCGTCTCACCCGTCCGGTGCGTGACCGGCGTACGCGCCTTTCGTTGGTACTGGTGTCCGTGCCAGCCAGGGGCGGGCCCGCACAAACCACGCGTGGCTCCAGGGTTGTGACCGGACGGCAGGGGACAGCAGCCCGGTCACCCCAGAGAACGGTCGGCTCCGGGGACGCCCGGGGCCGACCGGCACAGCACAGTCGACTGCAAGCACAAGGGCCAAAAAGTACGAGCCCGGGTCAAAAGGTTGCGTACTCCGCGACCTTCCAGCACGATGCAAGAACAAACCAAGCGGCAACCCCAAGTCCCTTGGCGGGCAAGTGCATTGCCTCGCAACCTACGACCGCCATTGGTCCAGACCATGCGTGCGCCCCCCTCGCACGCCGGGCGCGGACCATGGATGCAGACCATCAATGCGGCGCAACCCCCCGGCGCCGCTTCCCCCAGGCACCGGCGCTGCCCTGACGCCGGTGCTGACGGAGAAGGGCCCCGCGGCTCCGCCCCGCGGGGCCCTTTGCCATTGCCACTCCCGGCGACCGAAAGCCTCTCGTCGACCGCATCACCCTCGCCGCCTCGAATGTGACCCAGCACACATAAGTTTTCTGTGAGCGAAGAGCAACCATTCACAGCGGCCGCATGTCACACGTTCAGAACCAGGGGTCACGTCCCGTGCCCCTCACCTGGAACGTCCTGAGGTCTTGAGGTCTTCATGAAGCTTCGCCGTGCCATGGCCGCAGCAGCGGCGACGGCTGTCATAGCCCCGCTCGCCCTGCTGTCCGCGCCCTACGCGTTCGCCGAAGGCTCGCCCTCGGCCACCCCGACCGAGACCGTCACCGAGACGCCCTCGCAGACACCGAGCGACACGGCTTCGGCGACGCCCACGGACTCCGCGCCCAGTGGCTCCAGCCTGCCGTCCGACGGCCCGTCGTCGAGCAGCGCCTCGCCGAGTGTGAGCACGAGCGAGTCCACCTCGCCCTCACCGTCGCCGTCCGTCTCCGCCTCGGTCTCCGCCGAGCCGAGCGAGGAGCCGTCCGACCCGGACGTCCCGTTCTGCGAGGACCTCGACGAGAGCTACAGCAACGCCCGGGTGTCCGCCGACATCAAGGGCCTGCCGGGCAAGATCGTCGCGGGTGACGGTTTCCACAACTTCAAGCTGATCGTCACCAACGACTCGTCGGCCGACATCAAGGGCGTCGCCTTCTACGCCGAGGTCGAGAACTACGAGGTCGACGAGGCGAAGTTCCTGAGCCCGTACGTCGACCTGGAGTTCAAGAACCCCGAGACCGGCGCCTGGGACCGGGTCGGCGACGACGAGTGGGCCGGCGACTACTTCTTCTACGTCGACAAGCTGAAGGGCAAGGCGAGCCAGTCCGTCGACCTGCGCCTCAGCATCGCCAAGGGAGCCCCCGCGGGCGACGCCTACTCCTTCGGCTCCGGCGCCTACATCGACAACGTCGACGGCCAGGACTGCATCGCCGAGGGCTGGGCCCAGTACGACTTCCGGGTCCTGAAGGCCGGCGCCCCGAACACCGACCCGGGTACGGCCACGCCGAGCGACAACGGCTCCAAGGACTCGCCCCACAAGCCCCAGGGTGACGTCTCCGCCCTGCCGACCGGCAACCTCGCCGACACCGGCTCCAGCTCCGCCCTGCCGATGATCGGCCTGGTCGGCGGTGTCGCCGTCGTCGCCGGCGCGGGCGCGGTGTTCGCGATGCGTCGCCGCAAGGCGGGCACGGAGGCGTAAGCCTCCGGCACGAACTAGAGAAGGACCTGCGCTCGGAGGGGGGCGCGGGTCCTTCTCTTATTTTCTGGACCTACTGTTCTGAACCTACGTGTGCGTGTTCTGAACCTATGTGTGCGTGTTCCGAACCTGCCGCTACGCCTTCTTCGGCACCGTCGGTATGCCCAGGAACGGCAGGCGCAGGGCGCCGAACGCGTCCGCCGGGACCGCCGGTGCCTTCGGCTCGACCGGTTGCAGTCGCTCGTACGCGGCACCCTGGGCCGGGCGCGGGTCCGCCTCGTCCTTGTTCGGCCAGTACGACATCGCGCGTTCGGCCTGGGCGGTGATCGTGAGGGACGGGTTGACACCCAGGTTCGCGGAGACCGCGGCGCCGTCGACCACCGAGATGCCCTCGTGGCCGTACAGGCGGTGGTAGGGGTCGATCACGCCCGTCTCCCGTGAGCCGCCGATCGGGCAGCCGCCGAGGAAGTGGGCGGTCAACGGCATGCCCATCAGCTCGCCCACGTTGCTGCCGGCGAAGCCGTTGATCTCCGCGGCGAGAGCCGTGGCGCTGTCCGTCGCCGCCCTGATCTGCTTGGGGTTGGGGGAGCCATGACCCTGACGGGCCGTCAAAAGGCCTCTGCCCGCGCCCTTCGGCTTCAGATAGGTGGTCAGTGAGTTGTCCAGGGACTGCATCACCAGGCCGATGATGGTCCGTTCCGACCAGCGGCGGTTGGAGATCGAGCGCAGGACGAGAAGAGGGTGGCGGGCGGCGTTCGCCAGCCAGCCCAGGGCCCTCGACGACCCTTCCGCGTAAGGGACTTGGAGGATGGACAGACCGCCCATCGAGTTCGATCCCTTGCCGTAGCGGACCGGTTCGACGTGGGTGTTCTCGTCGGGATGGATCGAGGACGTGATGGCGACTCCGCGCGTGAAGTCGGCCTTCGTCTCCCCGGTCGCTCTGCGGTAGCGGCGGTCGTCGGTCTGCGCGCCGACCAGCGCCTCCGAGTTGGTACGGGTCAGCTCGCCCAACCGGTCGGAGAGGTACGGGAGTTGACCGCCCGCCTTCATCCGGTGCAGCAGGGTCTGAGTGCCGTACGTACCGGCCGCGAGGACGACACGGCGGGCGGTGAAGGTCCGGCCCCCGCTCTTCTTCGCGTCGGTGGGGAGGGTGGCGACCGCGTAGCCGCCGCGCGAGTCGTCCGTGACGGACACGACCGTCGTCAGCGGGTGGACGACCGCGCCCGCCTTCTCGGCGAGGTAGAGGTAGTTCTCGTTGAGGGTGTTCTTCGCGCCGTGCCGGCAGCCCGTCATGCACTCACCGCACTCGGTGCACGCCTTGCGGGCGGGCCCCGCGCCGCCGAAGTAGGGGTCGGGGGTCTCCTCCCCCGGCCGCACCTCGGCCGCTCCCTCCGCGTCCGCGCCGTCCCCGAAGAAGACGCCCACCGGCGCCATGTGGAAGGTGTCGCCGACGCCCATCCGCTCGGCCGCCGCCTTGAGATGGACGTCGGACGGGGTCATCGTCGGGTTGAGCCGTACGCCGAGCATGCGCCGGGCCTGGTCGTAGTACGGGCGGAGCTCCTCCTGCCAGTCGGTGATGTCACGCCACTGCGGGTCGTCGAAGAACTGCTTCGGCGGTACGTAGAGGGTGTTGGCGTAGTTCAGCGAACCTCCGCCGACACCCGCGCCCGCCAGCACCATCACGTTGCCCAGCAGATGGATGCGCTGAATGCCGTACATCCCGAGCCTGGGCGCCCACAGGTAGTTCTTCAGGTCCCAGGAGTTGCGGGGAAGCGTGTCGCGCGTGAAACGGCGGCCCGCCTCCAGTACGCCGACCCGGTACCCCTTCTCGGTCAGGCGCAGGGCGGTGACGGAACCGCCGAAGCCGGAACCCACCACGATGACGTCGTAGTCGTACGACACTTGCTCTCCTCGTTGAGAACAGACCTTGCTGGACGCGGCCCTCGAGGCGGGCCCTACCGCAGCCTCAGTGCCTTCATCACCTTGAGGCTCCTGCTCATGAACTCCGCGTACTTCTCGTCGTCCATGCCCAGGGCGGGAGCCAGCGGCAGCAGTCTCTGCTGGGCGACCGTCTGGGCCTCGGTGTACTTGAGGATGCCCTCGGAGCCGTGGCGGCGGCCGAGCCCGGAGTCCTTCATGCCGCCCATCGGCGACTGGACACTGCCGTACGCCGCCGCGTAGCCCTCGTTGACGTTGACCGTGCCGCAGCGCACGCGGGCGGCGACGGCGCGGCCACGGGCGCCGTTCTTCGTCCAGACCGAGGAATTCAGGCCGTACGGCGTGGAGTTGGCGAGGGCCACCGCCTCGTCGTCCGTCTTGAAGCGGTAGATCGAGACAACCGGTCCGAAGGTCTCCTCCGAGCAGATGGCCATCGGGGTCTCGACGCCGTCGAGGATGGTCGGCTCGTAGAAGTACGGGCCGATGTCCGGGCGGGCGGTGCCGCCCGCGATGACCTTCGCGCCCTTCGCGACCGCCTCGTCCACGTGCCGCGTCACCGTCTCCAACTGGCGCTCGCCGACCAGCGAACCCATGTCGGCGCCGTACGCCAGGGACTTGCCGAGCCGCATCGCCTTGGTGCGGGCGGCGAAGCGCTCGACGAACGCGTCCGCGATCGACTCGTGGACGTACAACCGCTCGATGGAGATACAGAGTTGACCGGCGGAGGAGAAGCAGGCCCGGACCGCGCCCGCCGCCGCCTTCTCTATGTCGGCGTCGTCCAGGACCAACATGGCGTTCTTGCCGCCGAGTTCGAGCGAAACGCCGACCAGACGCGCGGCGGCGCCCTGCGCGACCTCGCGGCCGGTGCGGGTGGAGCCGGTGAAGGAGACGTAGTCGGCGTGCTTGACGACCTCGGGGCCGACGACCGGGCCCTCGCCGAGGACGACCTGGAAGACATCCGCGGGCAGCCCGGCCTCGATCAGCAGGTCCCGGGCCCACAGGGCCGTCAGACCGGTCTCCGTGTCCGGCTTCATCACGACCGCGTTGCCCGCGACGAAGGCGGGGATCGCGTCGCCGACCGACAGCTCCAGCGGGTAGTTCCAGGGTGCGATCTGGCCGACCACCCCGCGCGCGTGGCGCAGTTCGGTGACCTTGGTGAGGGTGGGCATCGCGCCGGCGTGCCGCTTCGGCCTCAGATACCGGGAAGCCATGCGGCCGTAGTGACGGGCGGCCACGGCGACGGCCTGGACCTCCTCGTGGGCGTGCAGGCGGGCCTTGCCGGTCTCCAGCTGGATGAGGTCGAGGACCTCGGCCTGGCGTTCCAGCACCAGGTCGTGGAAGCGGAGCAGCACGGCCGCGCGCTGCCGTACGGGGGTCTGCTCCCAGACGGCCTGCGCGGCGCGGGCCCGCTCGTACGCCTTCTCCACGTCCTCGGGGGTCGACTCGGGCAGGTCGGCCAGCTTCTCGCCGGTGAACGGGGTGTGGTTGGCGGTGCGACCGGAGCCGACGACACCCTTGGTGAGCTGGGCGACCAGCTCGGGGGTGACCACGTCGGCGGCGGTGCGGGCGCCTGTGGGCGCGGGTGCCAGGGGGTTCGTACCGGTGGGGGCGTCGGTGCCGGGCTTTACCGGGGCCTGCGAGTCCGTCATGAGCCGCAGGGTATGACGGACTCGCAGGCTTTGGATACCCATGGGTAACTCGGATTCACCGGCCTCGCAGGCCAGCGGTCATGCTGCCAGTGATCACTGGCAACGAATCCGCTGATCAGGGCGTTGGCCGTGCGGGGTCGTACCGTCTGCCCGGCAGGCACAGCGCGATAAATCACTTCTGGGTCACTGCCGCAGGATCTTCAGTTGGTCGCGCGCCCCCTTGAAGACGTCCATCCCCCGCTTCTCGTTCGCCGTCCCCTTGGGCATGTCGACTCGCAGCTCGTACAGCCTTCCGTCGTCGGTGAGGATCTCCACCTGCATGACGCGGACGAGCCTGCCCTCGGTGTCGTAGGTGGTGTCGGCCTGGACTGCCTCGTAGCCGGCGACGGTCGTGTCGGTGTACTGGGTGTGCGACTGGCCGTATCCCGACCAGGTTTCGGCGGCCTCCTGCGCCTGGCCGAGCGGCGAGCGGGGCGCCTTGTCCCACAGGGTGAGGCGGACCTGGATGACCGCGTCGTTGTCGTAGATCGCCATCCGGGGCTGGTCGACGGCGTCGCCCTGCTCATGGAAACGGACGTACTGGCGGGGCAGGGCGAGGACCGCCTTCAGGTCCTTCTCGTCGTGGGCCAGCCAGCTGTCGAGGGTCGGCAGCACCTCCGTCGGCGCGGGCACGGAGGTGGGTACGCCACCCGAGGTGCCGCTCGGCTCGCGCACCTCGGCCGCCGGGTCCCCGCCGCTGGTCTCGAGGATCGTGTTCTCGACCAGCATGCCCGCACCCACGAGCGCGACGGCGGCGGCCAGGACCGCGAGGGTGACCCGCAGAGGGCGCCGACGGCGCGGCGGCTTCGGGGCGGGTAGCGCCGTGGCGCGGGTCTCGGCGGAGGGCTTTGGGGCGGGCGCCTCGGGTACGGGGGTGCCGGAGGCGGGGGTGCCGGGTGCGGCCGTCTCGGGCCCGGGGTCGGACTGAGACTCGGGCGCGGGCGCGGTTGTTGGTGCTGGTGCTGGTGCTGGCATCGATGTCGGCGACGGCGTCGCGCCGTCGGCCTTCAGGCGTACCGTCCCCTGGTCGTCCGCGAACTCCATTATCCCGGAGGGCTCCTGAGCCTTCGTCGACTCACCGCTCTCCGGCGCCTTCGGCAGCGGCCAGCCCTTCGCCACCGCCTCCAGGGCCGCCGTGACCTCGTCCGCGTCGGGGCGATCGGCAGGGTCCTTAGCCAGCATTCGTACGAGCAACGGGCCGAGCGGGCCCGCGTGTTGGGGCTGGACGGGCTCGGCGGCGAGGATCGCGGCGAGCGTGGACTCGAGGGTCGTACGGCGGAAGGGGGACCAGCCCTCGACGGCCGCGTACAGGAGTACGCCGAGCGACCACAGGTCGGAGGAGGGGCCCGCGCCCCGGCCCGACATGCGCTCGGGCGCGACGAACTCGAGGGAGCCGATGAACTCCCCGCTCATCGTGAGCGACTCCTCGCCCATGATGTGGGCGATTCCGAAGTCGGTGAGGACGACCCGGCCGTGCGGGCCGAGCAGCACGTTGGCGGGTTTCACGTCCCGGTGGACGATCCCGACGGAGTGCGCGGCGCGCAGCGCGCCGACCACGGCGAGGCCGATGCGCGCGGACTCGGCGGGCTCGAGGGCACCGCGCTGGAGCAGCTCGTGGAGGGACTCGCCGCGCACCAACTCCATGACGATCCAGGGGAGTCCGTCCTCGACGACGACATCGTGGACGGAGACGGCCGAAGGATGGTCGACACGTGCGGCGGCTCGCGCCTCACGGTGGAGACGGTGGGCGATCCGCTGGTGGGCGGCGTCCTGCGGGTCCCCGGGCAGCCTCGGCTGCTTGACGGCGACCTCACGCTCGACGAGTTCGTCCCGGGCCCGCCACACGGTGCCCATACCGCCGGAGCCGATGCGCTCGGTCAGCCGGTACCGGCCACCGACCAGCCGTCCTTCGTCGCCCTGGTTGCTCCGGCGGCTGCTCCCCCCGCGCTCCCCGCGCTCCCTGTTCTCCCTGCTCTCCTCGTTCCTGTCCGTGCCGCCGCCTTCCCCGTTGTTGCTCATGCCCCGTCCCTGTCCCGCGGGGCCGACGCCTGTCGACGCCGGTTCAGGGCCTCCGTCGTACGGCTGGGCAGCGCCGTACGGCCCACCGTCGCCGCCAGTTTGCGCAGCCGCCGCCAGTCCATGGGCGGCGTCGGGGCGGGTACGCCGGGCCGGTGCCGGGGGACGCGGACGCGCAGGGCGCCCGGTTCGACGCGGCAGCGGACCGGGGTGGGCAGGACGAGGGCCTCGCCGTCGAGGCCGACCTCGATCTCGGGCCGGTCGGCGTCGACGACGACCTCGTGGGCGGTGACGAGGGTCAGGCCGGTCGCGTACCGGCCGAGCAGCAGTTCGGCGGCCTGGGCCGCATCCTCGACCTTGATGCCGAGCACCCCGAGGACACCGGCGTCCAGCCGCTCGCGGCGGCCGAGGCCGGCGAAGTCGTCCATGCGGTACCGGTTGTTGCTGACCAGCACGGCCTGCGGCGCGTGCACGACCGTCTCCCCCGACTGCGTCGGCGACTGCGGGTACGCCCGCGCGGTCAGCGTCGCGCCGCGCTCGAACGTGAGCAGTTCGGGCAGCAGCCCCAGGGTGGTGCCGACCTTGTCGTCCCGGTAGGCGGGGCTCTGCACGATCGAGGCGTACGCGCCGAAGGAGGCGTTGTTGACGAAGGGACGGCTGTCCGTCGTACCGCCGTCGTCCGCGCCGCCGGCGCCGCTGTCGAGGAAGCCCAGGTCCACCTTCAGCTCCACCCCGCCCGCGTCGGTGAGGGCCTCGAGACAGGTCGCCGGGTCGTCCCGGTCGAGGCCGAGGTCCATGGCGAAGTGGTTGCGCGTACCGGCGGACACGACCAGGAAGGGCAGGCCGTGTTCGGCGGCGACGCCCGCGACGAGGGCCTGGGTGCCGTCACCGCCGGCCACGCCGAGCAGATCCGCGCCCGCCGCGACCGCTTCCCTGGCCAGGGCGACGACGTCCTCGGGCTCGGGCTTGTCGGGGTCGATCAGGTGGACGCGGGCGCCGAGCCGCTCCGCCTTCTCGCGCAGCCGGAAACGCTCGACCTTGCCGCCGCCCGAGCGCGGGTTCATGAGGAGGAAGGGCCGGACGGGCGCGGGCGCCTCGTACTCGCGGACCGGAACGACATGGGACCCGGTGCTGCTCAGCGCGAATTTGCCGGCCCACAGAGCGGCGCCCCACAGAACGAGGGAAGCTGTCGCCGGGCCCAGCAGGTTGGCGGCGGCGAAAATGGCGACGACGGCGACCGGGGTGGCGACGGCGAGCAGTGCTCCCACCGCCCGCACGAGGCCGCGCCGGGCGAGGGCCCACCACAGGCCGGCGGCGGTGAGTGCGGCCCCGCCCACGCTGACCGCGGCGAGCAGCAGGCTACTGAGGCCGGCCGACCCGATCGGCAGCAGTACGGCCAGCACTGCGGCCCCCAGCGCACCGCGCGCCGCCCAGCGCTGCCGGGCGTGCGCACGCCCCAACAGTTCGATGCCCACGCCGCTGCCCATGTCCATGTCGACGTTTTAGCAGAGTTCGTAATCAGCCCGCGCACGGAGGGAACAAAGCGGGCATTCAAGGGTGCCCGGCCCACCTCGCTGAGCTGGATCATCACGGTGCCCATACCTTGAAGGCACGATCAGGTCACGGTATGTTCACGATCCAGTCGACACGCATACCCGATAACGGCGCGCGCATTCGCATTGCACACTTCGCACTTCGCACTGTTTGGAGAACGTGACGATGACCGTGCCGGAAACGGATTCCCTCAGACAGTCCGAGACGGCGGAAACAGGGGAACGGACGGACCCAGAGATACGTCACCACATCACGAGGGCCGAACTGCGCGGCACCCGGGTGCGGTTGGCCGGGTCTGCGTATCTGCACCCGGTGCAGACCCACGACGTCACCACCGAACTCGTCCTGCGCGAGAGGGAGTCGGGAACGGAGTACCGGCTGCCCGTCACGCCTGCCACCGGTGCCGAGAAGGCCGGGTTCGAGGCGGACATCGACATCGACACCGTCGCCGACGGAGCACCCCTCGACGACGGGCTGTGGGACATCTCCCTCGCGGTCGGCGCCCAGGAGTTCACCCGCGAGGTGCGCATAGGCAGCAGCCGGGCCGACCGGCTCCCCGGCCGACCCGACGTACGGATCACGGAGACCGTACGCGGCAGGCGTGCGGTCACCCTCTACACCACCGTTCCGTACGGCAATTACACGATCGACCTCGGCGAACGCAAACACCCCGTGCTGAAGCGGATCACCTTCGGGAACATCCGCTGGCACGCGGGTCGGCCCACCGAGTTGCTGATCACCGGCCGCTGCACACTGGGCGCGTACCCGCGCGGAGCACTGACCGTGCACCTGAACAACGCGGACAACACGGCGAATACGGAGAACACGGCTGCCAGGGTCGTCCTCACCGCTGTACGGCCCCCGCACAGCGAGCAGTTCACCGTCCATGTGCCGGTCGCCGAGCTGGGACCGGGTGTGTGGAGCGGTGAACTACGGCTCGGAGAACGGGTGTTGCCCCTGCCCCAGCCGCCGAAGAACCTGGCTGCGGTCAAGTGGTGGCGTCGCAACGGACTTTGGCACGCGAAGTCGGTCAGCCGTCCAGGGGGCGGGTTCGCCCTGCGGGTGGGCAGGACAGGCAAGGCGGGGCTTCTCAGGGCGGCTGTCCGCCGCTGACCGCGCCGCCTCCGGTCAGGACGGATCAACCGCCGGCTACGAAGGTGCCCAAGGCGACATCGAAGTACTCCTTGGCCTCGCGCACCTTACCTACGGGCGCCGACACCCACACGTCGTACATCCGCCCGCCCTCCTCCCAGCACAGGTCGTACGTGTGCCTCGGCCCCTCCGCCGCGCTGAAGCCGTCCCAGGTGAACTCCCAGAGCGCGGCGGCGTGTTGGGCGTGCACCGTCTCGGTGACCCGGCCGTCGCGGTAGCCGGGGTTCGCGGAGGCCCCGCCCGCGTCGGCGCGCTTCATCACCGCGAGCGGGCCGCCCGGTTGGGGGGCGACGACCTTGATCCCGAGCCGGAAGGTCTCCCCCGGCGACAGATAGAAGACCCGCTCCTTCTGTTCGGTGCGCGTGAAGTCGTCCGGAACGGCGAGCGAGAAGCCGCGCGGGTCGCTGGCCAGGCGGTAACCGGAGGGGGCGGTCCGGGAAGAGGCGGAGGGCACGGTCGCACTGGGCGTCGCCGACGCGGCACTGGCGGACCTCGACGCCGTCGCCGTGGAGGTGCCGGGGTCGGTGGCCCTGCCCGACACCGTGGCCGTCGCGGTCGCCGTCGTCGTGCGCCCCGGCTTTCCGCCCTCGCCCTCCCCCGAGTTCATCAGCAGCGCCGCCGCGGAGACCCCCGCGCCGGCCAGCGCCGCGACCAGCACCGCGGCAACGAGCGCGGTCCGTCCCGCGGGCCGCGGCGACTGGTCCGCCGGGCCCACGCCAGCCGTACGGGCCGTGGCCGTACGGCGAAAAGGCGTCGGCGTCGCCTTCGCCTCCCGGCCGCCGGACTCCTCGCGCCGCTGGGTCTGGGTCTGCTGCCGGCCCGGGGTGTACCCGGCCGTCAGCTTCGGCGTCCGCCCGGTCGCCCGGAACGCCCGCAGCATCCGTTCCGCCTCCGCCGCGTCGAGGCGCCGCTCCGGATCGCGTTCGAGGAGCCCCCGTACGACGGGCAGGAGCGGCGCGGCCTGCGCCGGTGGCCGTACCTCGTCCATCACCACGGCGTGCAGGATGCCGCCCAACGAGTCGCGCCGGAACGGCGACTCGCCGCTCAGGGCCGTACACATGAGCGCGCCGAGCGACCACAGGTCGGACTCCGGGCCCGTTCTGACGCCGGACATCCGTTCGGGCGAGGTGTATTCGGGCGAGCCGACGAAGGAGCCGGTCTCGGTGAGCGTGGTGGCGCCCGCGACCTGGGCGATTCCGAAGTCGGTGAGGACGATCCGGTCGGTGGCGTCCTCGAGGAGCACGTTCGCGGGCTTGATGTCCCGGTGCAGCACACCTGCCGCGTGGGCGGTCCTGAGGGCGCCGAGCAGGGCGATGCCGATACGGGCGGCCTCGTCGGCGTCGACGGGACCGCGCTGGGAGATCCGGTCGGCGAGTGAGCCGCCGTCGATCAACTCCATGACGATGTAGGGGCGTTCGTCGTCCTCGACGACATCGTGCACGACGATGATGTGCGGGTGGCTCAACTGGGCGACCGCGCGCGCCTCACGCAGGGTGCGGTCGCGCCGCAGCCTGGCCTCGTCCGTGGAGAGGGAGGTGTCCTGCGTCAGCTCCTTGACCGCGACCCGCCGTTCGAGCAGCTGGTCGGTCGCCCGCCAGACGACACCCATGCCGCCCCGGCCGACCCTCGCCTCCAGGCGGTACCGCCCGGCGATCACACGGATGCTCTCCCCCTCGGTCCCCATGAGCCACATCATGCACCACCGGAGGACAGGACTCCGGGATGGTGTCCTGCGGATGACCGACAACCGCCGTACCAGGCACGTTGCGTCGGGCTCGGTCAGCCGGAGCCCGGGCGCCATCCGCGCAGTACCGCCGTGAACTGCTCGCGCGCGGTCGCCCAGTCGGCCGCCGGAGCGGACATGTAGATCAGGTACTCGGCCCCGTCCCGGCCGAGATACGCCTGCTCGATGGCCCGCCGCGGCCCCGGAAAGGCCGAGTCCTTGGCCAGCGCGGTCCAGGTGAAGTCCCAGAGAGAACCCTTGCGGTCACGGTAGATGTTCGATTCCAGGCTCACTGTCCTGTAGTCGCGGAGCCTCTTGAGCTGCTCCTCCAGGTCGAGTTGGTGGAGGTAGGGGTCGTCGAAGTCCGGCGACTTGTCGATGGCGATGCGCAGGAAGTGGTCCCCGCCGTCGGGCGAGTAGTCGATCTGGCCGTTGGTCTCCGTCCGCGTCCACCCCTTGGGCAGCGAGAGGCTGAAACCTGCCGGATCGTCGACCCGCACCCAGTCCTTCGGCACGCTGTTCGGCACGCCGGTGGGCTCCCCACCCCCGGCAGGAGCAGACGCGGTAGCTGAAGAAGATCCGGCCGGAGTACCGGACCCGGTACCGGACGCAGGGGCCGGAGCAGCCGAATCGGCCTTCCGCGTCCCCGAGTTCCACTGGTGCAGAGCGACCGCCCCACCGCCGCCGACCAGCACGACCAGCGCGGCGACGAGGGCGATCGTACGACCCCGGCGAGACGACCTGGCCGGTCCTGCGGGCGCGAGGGCGATCCCCTGATGCGGCGTGGGTGAGCCGACCGCCGTCCCGCCTATCCGGAAGGTCCCGACCTCCCCCTCCCCCTCCCCCGGCGTCCGCACCGCCCCGGCGTGCAGCGTCGGCACGTACTGCTGGGCCGCGCGGGGCCGCCGCCCCTCCGCCGCCTCCGCGAGCATCTGCTCGGCCTCGGCCGCCCCCGGCCGTACCACGGGATCCTTGAGCAGCAGGGCCGTGATGACGGGCGCGAGCGGACCGGCATACGTCGGCTGGGTGAGCTCGTCCTCGACGACCGCCTGCATCGTGGTCAACGGGGAGGTGCGGCGGAACGGGGAGCGGCCCTCGACCGCCGTGTACAGCGTGGCCCCGAGCGCCCACAGGTCCGAGGACGGCCCCGGGTCCTCGCCGCGCAGCCGTTCCGGAGCGAGGTAGTCGACCGAGCCGACGATCTCTCCCGTACGGGTGATGGTCGTGTCCCCCTCGACCTGCGCGATGCCGAAGTCGGTGAGCAGCACGCGGCCGTCCTGGGAGAGCAGGACGTTGCCGGGCTTGACGTCCCGGTGCAGCACACCGGCGGTGTGCGCGGCTGTCAGCGCGCGCAGCACCCACAGGCCGATCCTGGCGGCCTCGCGCGGGTCGAGCCGCCCGATGTCCTTGACCTCGTCGGCCAGCGAGTTGCCCTCGACGAGCTCCATCACGATCCACGGCCGGCCGTCGTGTTCGAGTACGTCGTGCAGGGTGACGACGGCGGAGTGGTTGATCCGCGCCGCCGCGCGGGCCTCGGCACGGGTGCGGGCGAGCAGAACGGCCTGTTCGCTCTCGGACACGTACAGCGCGGCCGTCAGTTCCTTGATGGCGACGGCACGGTGCAGCAGCTCGTCGTGCGCACGCCACACCCGGCCCATGCCCCCGCTGCCGATGACATCGACGAGCCGGTAGCGGCCCGCGAGGAGCAGGCCCTGCATCTCATTCACGTTTCCCCGCAATGGTCTGGACAGGGGCAACCCTAAGGAGAGCCCCCGCCGGAGGGAACCGCAGGGGGCCGTACAGGGACAGCACTGTGACGCTTCCGCCCGCCGGACAGGCAGACTCCCTGTCAGCCGGTGAACTGGTAGGTGGCCGACGCCTGCTCGTACAAGCGCGTCACCTCGTCCCGCTCGGCCTCCGGTCCGCGCACCTGAACCACGTGATACCGCCCGTCGACGATGATCGCGAGATTGCGCACGAACACCTCACTCCCGGAGCTGTTCTGCCAGGTGAACTGTCCCTCGGCCATGGTCCGTCCACCCACCTCGATGGTCCGCATCCCGCTGGACGTGGCCCACGTGGAGTCGCGGAACGGCTGCAACTCGTACTCCCGCTCCCGCTGGTACGCCATCGGATCGGCGCCGTCCGCCTTCGTGGTGTCACGGCCGGGTACGACGATGAGCTGGAACGAGCCGTGCGAGTAGACGACTTGCCCGCGCCCGTTCTTGCCCGTCCGGTCCCAGCCGTTGGCCACGGCTATCCGGAAGCCCTCGGGGTCGGCGCGCACGGTGAAACCGGCGGCGGCACCGGGACCTGCGGTCGCCCCGTCGGACGAGCCGGACGTCCCGGTCGAACCGGCCGACGGGGACGAGCTGTTGCCCTTCCCGCTGCTCGGCGAGGTCTGCTCGGGCCGCGGCTCGCTGCTCGCGTCCGGGTTGTCGGCAGACTGCTCCGGCGCGGCACTCACGTCCCCGGCGGAACCCGTCCGCTGCCCGTCCTGAGCTCCGTCGCTCTTGGCCTTCGGCATGAAGAACATGGCGTACGCGATCGCCGCGGCCAGCGCCAGCAGTATCAGGAGGAGCAGGTTGCGGCCCAGTTTTCGCGGCGCCTTCTGCTCCTGTCTGCCGCGCTTGTGCCGGCCGTGCGGACCGGTCGCGGGCAGGCCCGCCCGGCGCCTGCGCACCAGCTCGCCCCGGCGCCGTACGATCGGCAGCCGGCGCGGATCGGTGGGCGGCGCGGCGACGAGATGCGCCCCGGCCTCCGGCTCCGGCGCCGACCGGACGAGGGAGCGCAGCCAGCCGTTCAACTCCTCGAAGTCGAGGCGCTCGGTGGGGTCCTGCCGCAACAGCGACTCCACGACGGGCCTGAGTGGACCGCACTCCTCCGCGAAGGCGGGCGGCTCGGCACACACCAGCTGCACCAGCTCGGCCGTCGACTCCTCCGGGTAGGGCGCATGCCCCTGTACGGCCCTGAAGAGCAGCGCGCCGAGCGCCCACAGGTCGGTCGCGGGACCGATGGGCGGGGCCAGCTGCCAGTTCTCGTGCACGGGACCGGCCTGCTCCGGCGCCCAACGCTCGGTCACCGCCCCGACGACAGCCATCCGGGCCTGCCGCGCCCGCTCGGCGGCCAGCGCGGTGGTGGGACCCCGCCTGGGGACATCGGCGACGGCCGTGCCTCCCCAGCGACCCGTCGGCTGGTCCGGGACGCGGTCCGCCGGCTGGGGCTGGTCCTGGGGGTGGCCGTGAGTGAGCGGGCCGGTCGGCTGCTGCGGAACGCTGTCGGCGCCCCTGCCCGGCATGGCGTCGCTTCTTCCGGTGGGAAGAGCGGTGCGCCCCTGCCCGGCATCTCCGGGCGCGGGAGCGGCGGCCCCGTTCCAGGCAGTCGTCGTCCGTACGCCGTAGGGGTCGGCGATCTGCCCCGGAGGCGGAGTGGCCGGCACCCGCTCCACACCGGTGCCGTAGGCGCCGCCGGCGGTGTCACCGCCCGCCTCGATCGAGGGCCGGGCGCCGGGCAGCGCGGCCCGCCCGCTCTGCTCGGCCTCCTGAACCCGGGCCGCGGCCCGAGCACCCGCCCGATACGCGGCGATCGCCCCGGCCCGCGCCGCCCGAATGTCCCCCCCGGTCTCCAACGCCCGCCGCTCACCCCCGGCGGCCCCTCCATTGCTCCCCTCGACGCCAGGCACCCCACCACCGGCCCGCGCCTCGATGGCAGCACGCCGAGCAGCCTCCGCATCCGCCGCGGCATCCCCCGCGAACGTCCCCCCGGCAACCCCGTAACCCCCACCAGGACGCCCACCCGGAGCACCGGCCCCGGGCATCCCGCCATCAGCCCGCGCCTCAATAGCGGCACGCCGAGCAGCCTCGGGGTCGACAGTGGAATCCCCGGCGAACGTCCCCCCGGGAACCCCATAACCCCCGACAACCCGCTCCGGACCGCCCGCTCTACCGCCGGTCAAGCCCTGCGGCCTCACCACGCCCGGGCCACCCGCCGGCGACCCCGGTGACTGTCCGTACCCACCGCTGCCGCCCGCCGAACCCATCCCGGTGCGCGCCTCGATGGCGGCCCGCCGGGCAGCCTCGACATCCCCGGCGAACGTACCCCCGACGACTCCGTAACCCCCGCCACCGGCGGCGGCACCGACTGCCGTGCCCGCACCCCCGACGGCCTTGGCGTCCTCAGGCGCCCCGGCCGTACCACCCGTCCCCGGCGCGTCCCGGCCCGGTACCGGGTCGTACCCGCACAGGGCCTCTTCCGCGGCCCCGGCCGCCAGCCCGGTGAGCATCACCCGCCCGTCGTCGCAGACAAGAACCGTGCGCTCGGTGATGTTGCGGTGCACCCAGCCGTGGGCGTGCAGCACCCGCAGGGCCATGAGGACATCGGCGGCGACCTCGGCCGCGCGGTACGGCGTCAGCGGCTTCTCGGCGAGCAGCGATTCCAGCGACCTGGCCGGCACCAGTTCACTCACTATCCACAATGAGCCACCCTGCGCGAACACGTCGAAGACCTGGTCGAGCCGTGGGTGGTCAGGGATGGAGGCGGCGGCCTGCGCGGCCTCGATGGCCCGCCGTACGGCCGGATCGCTGGGCCGGCGAGTGGCTGCGGACCGCGCGGCAGCGCCTCGCGCCCGACCGTCCCGCGCCACGAATCCGTCCGGCAGCCCGTTCGCGTCGAGCACCTCGGCCTCGACGACTTCGGGCAACGGCACCTGCCTGACCAGGACTTCCTGCCCGCTGTACGTGTCGAAGGCCCGGATCTCGGACTGCTCGAACTCATCGGTCGGCGGCAACGGCAGGCGATAGCGGTCGGCGAGTACCCGCCCCGCATATTCCTCCACGATGCCTCCCCCGACCGGCCGGCTGCTCAATTCCGTTCGCCATACGTCCCGTTCTGCATGCGTACGGTCCGCAACCACTCACGATACGTGCCGGAGGCAACTCACCAAGAGAGGATGCGAGATCTCACGGCCTCAACTCGGAAGCGCACGCATCACGATTTCGGCTCGAACGTCTCCGTGAACGTCCGCCATGTCTCCTTGCGCGGCTCACTGTCCCAATTCGACGCCTTCGCCGTGTACATGAGCCCATACCCGAGTTGACCGCTGACGACGAACCCCCGGTCCACCGACCGGTACGTGGTCCCGCCCTCCGCGTAGGTGAACTCCCAGTCGGCCGCGTTCCAGCCCCGGTAGTTCACCTTCTCTATTCGGATCCGGTCGTACTGCGAACGCGTCATGTACTGCTCTTGGTTCTTCCAGTCCGCCACGGGGTCGCTCTTGGGTGTCGTGGTCCACCCGACGAGGAGCTTCTGCCCGTCAGGTCCAGCGAACCGGGCGCCCGCTGCCCCCGTGGACTCGTACTTCCACCCGGTGGGCAGCCCGATGGAGAACCCCTGACCGTCCTTGTGCGTGGACACACGCCCCGCCGCACCGGACCCGCTCGCCGACGCACTGGGCGAATTCGCCGGCCCCGCTCCCGCCCCCGGGCCGGTCCCCGCCTCAGTGCCCTTCGTGGCGTCGGCGCTCTGACCGCCGTCCGTACGGGTGCCGTCGTCGGTGGTCCCCTTGCCCCCGTCGCCCCCCTTGTCCTCCTTGGTTTCGGCGGAGCCGGAGGTCGCGGACGTCACCTTGTCGCCGGCGCTCTTCCCCCCGTCGGCGGAACCCTCGGTGGAGTTGTCACCCCCGAGCACGAGGGCCAGCACCACACCGAGCACGATGACCGCGACGACCACCACCGCGATGATCACCAGCGTCCGCTTCGGCACGACGTCGGTGATCGGCGCCCTGGGCACGGACCGGGGCGGCAGATCCGGCGGCGGCACCACGGGCCACCCCGAACTCCGCCCGCCGGTAACGGGGTTACCCGCCTGAGCACCACCGTCCCGAGCCTGCCCGTCCCGGGCGCCGGGAACGACGGCACCCCGAGCAGCACCCCCGACCGGCTTCCCGGACTCTCCCGCGCCGCCGCTCTTCGCAGCCTCGTCCGTCGCACCGCCGGAAGCCACACTCCCGGAGACCGCGGTCTCGGAGGCCGCAGCCCCCGCACCAGCATCGGCCCGGCCGGGGTCGCCGGAGTCGGCGGACTTCGTCCGGACCGCCGCCCCCGCCCCGGCGCTGGCCGCGACGGCCGCCTTCTTCACCGACCGGAACGCGCCGCGCAACCGCTCCCCGGCCTCCTCGCCCCGCTTGCCCCCGGAGCCCGAATCGGCCGAACTCCCGCTATCCGTGCCCTTGTCGGCCCGCTTGCCCTTGCCGGGAACGACCGGCAGCGGCACCACCTTCGTGGCGTCCAGAGGCTCCGGTTCGGCCGGCTTGGGCTCGGGCGCGTGGATCACCGCGTTGAGCATCTTGCGCGCACCGGCGTCGTCGAGCCGCTTGGCGGGATCCTTGGTGAGCAGGCCGTAGATCACGTCCCTCAGTGGACCCGCGTTCTTCGGCTCCTCCAACTGCTCCGTCATCACGGCGGTCAGCGTCGCGATCGCGGACCCCTTGTCGTACGGCGGCACGCCCTCGACCGACGCGTACAGCAGCCCGCCGAGCGACCACAGGTCGGCGGCCGGGCCGGGCTTGTGGCCTCGGGCCCGCTCCGGCGAGATGTAGGAGGGCGCGCCGACGAGCATGCCGGTCGAGGTGATCGACGGGTCGCCCTCGACCTGCGCGATACCGAAGTCGGTGAGGACGACCCGGCCGTCCTCTGACATCAGCACGTTCGACGGCTTCACGTCGCGATGCAGGATGCCCTCGCGGTGCGCGGCCCTGAGCACGTCGAGAATCGCGAGGCCCACCTCGGCGGCGCGCTGCGGCTCCAGCAACCCGTCCTCACGGATGACCTCGGCGAGCGACTTGCCCTCGACGAGCTCCATCACGATCCACGGCCGGTCGTCCTCCTCGACCACGTCGAAGACGGTCACGGCGCTGTTGTTGCGGATCCGCGCGATCGCCTTGGCCTCGCGCAGCGTCCGGGTGATCAGCCGCCGCTTCTCCTCCTCGTCGATGCTGCCCGGGAACCGCAGCTCCTTGACGGCGACCGTCCGCCCGAGGGTCTCGTCCTCCGCGCGCCAGACGGTGCCCATGCCGCCGCGGCCGAGGACTCCTCCCAGCCGGTACCGCCCGGCGAGGAGACGCTCACTCCTGTCCTGACGGGATGCTCCCGCCCGCTCCGCCTCCGACATGCGTCCCCTCATGCAACCCGCCCTGACAGAGCCTCCATTGTCCCTCACCCGACAAGCGGCCGGTGCCCCGGGTGTCCCTCGGGACGGACGGCGGCCCATGGGGAGGGAGGTCGCGTGAAGCGCACGTACTGCCGTCCCACCAGCTGTCACTGCCTTCCTCCCTCCCCGATGAACACGGACCCGAGCGCGGGGCCCTGCCTTCGAACCGGCCCCGCCCGCCGCCGGGTTCTGCCCCGGCACCTCGTAGAACGGACGGGTGCCGAGCGAAGATCCCAGCTCACGACGCTCGTTCGAGTGAAGCTCGCGTGTTCGACTTGAACGCGCCGCTTATACTCGGGAGTTCGGAGCCGGGTCCGAACGGGAGGTTCCGCCAACCATCAGAGCGGCACGATGTCCGGCGCGCCCAGTCGTGCCGCGTCCGCCGTCAGGTCGTCCGGCTGCCGCTGCGACTCGCGTTCCGCCTCCACCCGCTTGTTGTAGTGCTCGACCTCACGCTCGATCTGGTCCTCGTCCCAGCCGAGGACGGGCGCCATCAGTTCCGCCGCCTCACGAGAACTGCGCGTCCCCCGGTCGAACGTCTCGATCGAGATCCGGGTCCGCCGCGTCAGCACGTCGTCCAGATGCCGCGCGCCCTCGTGCGAGGCCGCGTACACGATCTCCGCCCGGAGATAGTCCTCCGCCGCCTTGAGCGGCTCACCGAGCGAGGAGTCCGCAGCGATCAGGTCGAGGACCTCCTGCGCCAGTGAGCCGTACCGATTCAGCAGGTGTTCCACCCGCACCACATGGAGGCCGGTCCGCGCGGCCGTCCTCGCCCGGGCGTTCCACAGCGCGCGGTATCCCTCGGCTCCCAGCAACGGCACATCCTCCGTCACGCACTCGGCGACCCGCTGGTCGAGCCCGTGCACCGCCGCGTCGACCGCGTCCTTCGCCATCACCCGGTACGTCGTGTACTTGCCGCCCGCCACGACCACGAGCCCCGGCACCGGATGCGCCACGGTGTGCTCGCGCGACAGCTTGCTGGTGGCGTCGGACTCACCGGCGAGCAGGGGCCGCAGACCCGCGTACACACCCTGGACGTCGTCCCGCGTCAGGGGCACCGCGAGCACCGAGTTCACATGTTCCAGCAGATAGTCGATGTCGGCGCTGGAGGCCGCCGGGTGGGCCTTGTCCAGGTCCCAGTCGGTGTCCGTCGTCCCGACGATCCAGTGCCGGCCCCACGGGATCACGAACAGCACGGACTTCTCGGTGCGCAGGATCAGCCCGGTCGTCGAGTGGATCCGGTCCTTGGGCACCACGAGATGGATGCCCTTGGACGCCCTGACGTGGAACTGCCCGCGCTCGCCGACCATCCCCTGGGTGTCGTCGGTCCACACGCCCGTGGCGTTGACGATCTGCCGGGCGCGGATCTCGTACTCCCCGCCGCCCTCGACGTCCTGCACCCGGGCGCCCACCACCCGCTCGCCCTCCCGCAGGAAACCGGTCACCCGCGCGCGGTTGGCGACTTTCGCGCCGTACGCCGCCGCCGTGCGCACCAGGGTGGCCACATAGCGGGCGTCGTCCATCTGCGCGTCGTAGTACTGCAACGCTCCGACCAGTGCGTCCTTCTTCAAAGCGGGCGCGACGCGCAAGGCGTGACGACGGCTCAGATGACGGTGCGCCGGCAGGCCCCGTCCGTGCCCGCGGGCCATGGACATCGCGTCGTAGAGCGCGACGCCCGCCCCGGCGTACAGCCGTTCCCAGCCCTGGTGCTGAAGCGGATACAGGAACGCCACCGGCTTCACCAGGTGTGGAGCGAGCCGCTCCAGCAGCAGCCCGCGTTCCTTCAACGCCTCCCGGACGAGGGCGAAGTCGAGCATCTCCAGATAGCGCAGGCCGCCGTGGATGAGCTTGCTCGACCTGCTCGACGTGCCCGACGCCCAGTCGCGGGCCTCGACCAGTCCCGTGGACAGGCCGCGGGTCACGGAGTCGAGCGCGGTGCCCGCACCGACCACGCCGGCGCCCACCACCAGCACGTCCAGCTCACGCTCGGCCATTGCTGCCAGTGACTCGGCGCGTTGCGCCGGTCCCAGTGCCGCTGTCCTCATCGCTGCCTCCTGGTGTCGGTCGCGCCGGCCGTCTCCGTACGACCGCCCGGCTGTGTCCCGCCGTACGTCTGCGCCTGCCCGAATCCCCCTGCCCGAATTCTGACCGGGTTGCCCGACTTCGGCCACCACCCGCCCTCAGCCTGTGGACAACCTCCACGGAAACACCTGTGGAAACTCGCCCACCCAATCCCGCATATCGGTCATATTTACTCCTAGTCTGACATTGCGCTCGCCCGTCCAGTCCACAGGGTTTGCGCACCTGTCCCGCTTCGGCTACTGGGAAGGACGGCCCACGCATGCCCGCAGACCTCGCCGTCATCGGACTCGGACATCTCGGCCTGCCGCTGGCCCAGGCCGCAGTCGCCGCCGGCATCCCCACCCTCGGTTACAAGACCGGCCCTGAAGCCGGTTCCCTCACAGCCGCCGAGCTGCGCCGGATGCTCGCCGGGGGCTTCCGGACGGCCGCCGGTCCCGCCGAGCTCGGCCGCGTACGTACCGCCGTCATCTGCGCCCCCACCCCGCGCGGCGCCGACGGCACGCTCGACCTCAGCCAGGTGGAGGCGGCCGCCCGCACCCTCGCCGCCCGTCTGCGCCCGCACACCACGGTGATCCTGGAGTCGCCCGTACACCCGGGCACGACGGAGGAGTTCCTGCGCCCCCTCCTCGAAGAGGGCTCCGGACTGCGGGCGGGCCGCGACTTCCACCTCGCCTACTCCCCCAGCCGCGTCGACCCCGGCAACCGCGACTTCACACCTGCCGGCACCCCCAAGGTCATCGGCGGCCTCACCCCCGCCTGCACCGAGTCGGCCGCCGCGTTCTACGGCCGGCTCACCGACAAGGTGGTACGCGCGCGTGGACCACGGGAAGCGGAAACCGTGCAGCTACTGGAGACCAACTTCCGGCACGTCAACATCGCCCTCGTCAACGAGATGGCCGTCCTCTGCCACGAACTGGGCGTCGACCTGTGGGACGTCATCCGCTGCGCGGAGACCAAGCCGTTCGGCTTCCATGCCTTCCGCCCCGGCCCGGGGGTGGGCGGCCACGCCGTCCCCCAGGACCTCGCCAACCACACGGGCCGCACCCTGCGCATGGTGGAACTCGCCCAGCAGGTCAACAACCACATGCCCCAGTACGTCGTCCAGCGCGCGGCAACCCTCCTGAACGAGCACGGCAAGTCGGCCCGGGGCGCCCGCGTACTGCTCCTGGGCGTCACCTACAAGCACGACCTCGCCGACCAACAGGGCTCCCCCGCCCAGGAGATCGCGATCCGCCTGATGGAACTGGGCGCCTCGGTCAGCTACCACGACCCCCACATCCCGTCCTGGAGCGTCCTGGACCGCCCCCTCCCGCGCGCGGACTCCCTCTACGAGGCGGCGGCCGACGCCGACCTGACGATCCTCCTCCAGCAACACCGCACCTACGACCTCCAGGGCCTGTCGGTGAAGGCACAGCTACTGCTGGACACACGGGGCGCGACTCCTACGGGGGCGGCGCACCGGTTGTGAAGGGGGGCGCGTGGGGCCCGGCGGGCTCCAGCGATGGTGGCAAGCGGCTCCCCGCGCCGGTACCGTGAAACAGGTGGAGCCCACCGCAGCGGGTACTGCGGCAGGCTCCTGGATGGTTCACGGGTGTCCGCCCCTAGTTCTTGTGGGGGCGGCCGCTCACCATCCGTAGGTCCACAAGATGCACCACCTCCGGCACCGGGCCGCCCGACGGCGAATCCGGTACCTTACAAAAGTGGAGCCCACCGCAGGGGCACTGCGGCAGGCTCCTGAAAAGTGAACGGAGTGTCCACCCCTAGTCCTTTTGGGGGTGGCCGCTCACTTTCCGTAGGTCCACAAGAGGCACCTCCTCCGGAACTTGACCGCCCGAAGACGGATCCGGTCCCAGCGGGTGGGCTTGCGGTGACGCCCCATGGGTGCGCCCCCTTCCATGACGCCGCCCAGTTGCCCGGTGGACGGTCCATTGGAATTCGGGCCGGGCCCCGAAGGCCAGGGTCCGGATCGTCATCCTTGGAAGGGGGCGCCCCAGAGGACTGGGGTCGCCGAAACAGACGCTATCGCCCCGACGCACCCCTTCCGCGCGCATTCGCCCCGAAGGCAACCGTGCGCCCCCATCCGCAAAACGCGCCCCACCAGCGCCACTTGGACACACGAAGGGGCCCGGTCACCACACGGGTGACCGGGCCCCTTCGACCTCGCTCAAGCCGAGCGCGGCGTCATCTCACGTCACCGCATATGCGTCGAGTCCGCCACCGTCACCTCGACGCGCTGGAACTCCTTGAGGTCGCTGTAGCCGGTCGTGGCCATCGCGCGGCGCAACGCGCCGAAGAAGTTCATCGAGCCGTCCGGGATGTGCGAGGGGCCCATGAGGACCTCCTCGACCGTGCCGACCGTGCCGAGGTCCACCTTCTTGCCACGCGGCAGCTCCTCGTTGACGGCCTCCATGCCCCAGTGGTGGCCCTTGCCGGGCGCGTCCGTGGCGCGGGCCAGCGGGGAGCCCATCATGACCGCGTCGGCGCCGCAGGCGATCGCCTTGGGGAGGTCGCCGGACCAGCCCACGCCACCGTCGGCGATGACATGCACGTACCGGCCTCCGGACTCGTCCATATAGTCGCGGCGGGCCGCGGCCACGTCGGCGACCGCGGTGGCCATCGGGACGCGGATGCCCAGCACATTGCGCGTGGTGTGTGCGGCGCCGCCGCCGAAGCCGACCAGCACGCCGGCCGCGCCGGTGCGCATCAGGTGCAGGGCTGCGGTGTACGTGGCGCAGCCGCCGACGATCACCGGGACGTCCAGCTCGTAGATGAACTGCTTGAGGTTCAGCGGTTCCGCGGCACCGGATACGTGCTCCGCGGAGACCGTCGTACCGCGGATGACGAAGATGTCCACGCCCGCGTCGACGACGGCCTTGGAGAACTGGGCCGTGCGCTGCGGGGAGAGCGCGGCGGCGGTGACCACGCCCGAGTCGCGCACCTCCTTGATGCGCGCGCCGATCAGCTCCTCCTTGATGGGCGCCGCGTAGATCTCCTGGAGGCGGCGGGTCGCGGTGTCCGCGTCGAGCTCGGCGATCTCGTCGAGCAGCGGCTGCGGGTCCTCGTACCGCGTCCAGAGGCCCTCGAGGTTCAGGACGCCGAGGCCGCCCAGCTCGCCGATGCGGATCGCGGTGGCCGGGGAGACGACCGAGTCCATGGGGGCCGCCAGGAAGGGCAGCTCGAAGCGGTAGGCGTCGATCTGCCAGGCGATCGAGACCTCCTTCGGGTCGCGCGTACGACGGCTCGGGACGACGGCGATGTCGTCGAAGGCGTACGCCCTACGGCCGCGCTTGCCGCGCCCGATCTCGATCTCAGTCACGTGTGTGGCCTCTCCATCCTTGGTTGTGCGCCTCCCAGTATCCCCGACGGGTACGACAAAGGCGGTCCCGGAGTACTTCCGGGACCGCCCTGCGCACGTCCGGTTACCGCTCGCGCCTACTTGCGGCTGTAGTTGGGCGCCTCGACCGTCATCTGGATGTCGTGCGGGTGGCTCTCCTTGAGGCCCGCCGAGGTGATACGGACGAAGCGGCCCTTGGTCTCCATCTCGCTGACGGTGGCCGCCCCCACGTATCCCATGGTCTGGCGCAGGCCGCCGACGAGCTGGTGCAGGACCGCGGCCAGCGGACCGCGGTAGGGCACCTGGCCCTCGATGCCCTCGGGGACGAGCTTGTCGTCGGAGCCGACCTCGGCCTGGAAGTAGCGGTCCTTGGAGTACGACTTCGCCTGGCCGCGCGACTGCATGGCGCCCAGCGAGCCCATGCCGCGGTACGACTTGAACTGCTTGCCGTTGATGAACTGCAGCTCGCCCGGGGACTCCTCGCAGCCCGCCAGAAGGCTGCCCAGCATCACGGAGTCGGCACCGGCGGCGAGCGCCTTGCCGATGTCACCGGAGTACTGCAGGCCACCGTCACCGATCACCGGGATACCCGCGACGCGGGCCGCGAGGGCCGCCTCGTAGATGGCCGTCACCTGCGGTACGCCGATGCCGGCGACCACGCGCGTGGTGCAGATGGAGCCGGGGCCGACGCCAACCTTGATGCCGTCGACGCCCGCGTCGATCAGGGCCTGGGCGCCGTCACGCGTGGCCACGTTGCCGCCGATCACGTCGACGTGGACGCTCGACTTGATCTTCGACATCCAGCTCAGGGCGTTGCTGTTGTGCCCGTGCGAGGTGTCGACGACCAGGAAGTCCACGCCCGCCTCGGCGAGCGCCTGGGCGCGCTCCAGCGCCTCGGGGCTGGCGCCGACGGCCGCGCCGACCAGCAGGCGGCCCTCGGTGTCCTTGGCGGCGCTCGGGTACTTCTCGGCCTTGACGAAGTCCTTGACCGTGATGAGGCCCTTGAGGAGACCGGAGTCGTCGACCAGGGGAAGCTTCTCGATCTTGTGGCGGCGCAGCAGCTCCATGGCCTCGGTACCGGAGATGCCGACCTGGCCGGTGACCAACGGCATCGGCGTCATGACCTCGCGGACCTGACGCGAGCGGTCGGTCTCGAAAGCCATGTCACGGTTGGTGACGATGCCGAGCAGCTTGCCGTTGCCGTCCGTCACCGGAACGCCGCTGATGCGGAACTTGGCGCACAGCGCGTCGGCCTCGGCGAGCGTGGCGTCCGGGTTCACGGTGATCGGGTCGGTGACCATGCCGGACTCGGAGCGCTTCACGAGGTCGACCTGGTTGACCTGGTCCTCGATGGAGAGGTTGCGGTGCAGTACGCCCACGCCGCCCTGCCGTGCCATGGCGATCGCCATGCGCGACTCGGTCACCTTGTCCATCGCCGCGGAGAGCAGCGGGATGTTGACCCGGACGTTGCGGGAGATGAGGGACGAGGTGTCGACCGCGTTGGGGAGCACTTCGGATGCGCCCGGCAGCAGCAGCACGTCGTCGTAGGTCAGCCCGAGTGTCGCGAATTTGGCGGGCACTCCGTCGACGTTGGCAGTCATGACACCTTCCCCAAAGCCTTGATCGGTGCGGATGTCCATGCTAACGGGAAGCACGGCTCCCGAATTCCACAGTGCGTGGTGCCCCGGGGCTTCGTATGTTCGTACGGAATCGACTATTCGTACGGAGTCGGCGCCCCGGCCGTTCACCCGCAGGCCGGTAACAGGGGCCGCCGCCGCGGCCTTTACTGCTCCGCGAGCGCCCGGAGCCGGCTCAACGCGCGGTGCTGGGCGACACGTACCGCTCCGGGTGACATTCCCAACATCTGGCCCGTCTCCTCCGCCGTGAGGCCCACCGCGATGCGCAGCAGAAGCAGTTCCCGCTGGTTCTCGGGGAGGTTGGCCATGAGTTTCTTGGCCCACTCGGCGTCACTGCTGAGGAGGGCCCGTTCCTCGGGGCCCAGGGAGTCGTCGGGGCGTTCCGGCATCTCGTCCGAGGGAACCGCGGTCGAACCAGGGTGGCGCATCGCGGCACGCTGGAGGTCGGCGACCTTGTGGGCGGCGATCGCGAAGACGAAAGCCTCGAACGGGCGTCCGGTGTCGCGGTAGCGCGGCAGGGCGAGGAGTACGGCGACGCAGACCTCCTGCGCCAGGTCCTCCACGAAGTGGCGCGCGTCGCCCGGCAGTCGGGACAGCCGGGTGCGGCAGTAGCGCAGGGCGAGGGGGTGGACATGGGCGAGCAGATCGTGCGTCGCCTGCTCGTCCCCGTCGACGGCGCGGTGGACGAGCGCGCCAATCACCCCATGGGCATAAGCCGCCTCGTCGTCACGCATCGGACCATGGTGCCTTGGCGCCGCTCTCTCCGTGGCACCGCGTCCGTTGTTGTGCACCGAAGCGTTATGAGCAGGTGCGCCGGAACTCATCTCCTGCGCCCTCCCCTTCCGCTCGACCGACTCGTCCCCGAGGAACTCCACACCTCAAGGATGCGGCATCCGCGGCGAAACGAGCAGTGGGCACCCGGCGGGCCGTTCCGTGCACCCCGCCCGCCTCGCGGCAGGCGGGGACTTCCGCACCCCGGGTTCGCCTGGCAATGTCCACGCCGCTCATCACTGCTGACCTGCGATTCTGCTGGGGTCCCGGGGGTCCGCGGCGGTAGCCGGTACCGGAGTCCCCGGGTGTGCACGACCCCCGGCGAGGTCCACCTAACGGACCAGACCCCACCGGAAACCGAGCGCCACCGCGTGCGCGCGGTCCGAGGCGCCGAGCTTCTTGAACAGGCGCCTGGCGTGGGTCTTCACCGTGTCCTCGGAGAGGAACAGCTCGCGCCCGATCTCCGCGTTCGACCGGCCGTGGCTCATGCCTTCCAGGACCTGGATCTCACGCGCGGTGAGCGTCGGCGCGGCGCCCATCTCGGCCGAACGCAGCCGGCGCGGCGCGAGGCGCCAGGTCGGGTCGGCCAGCGCCTGCGTCACCGTGGCCCGCAGTTCGGCACGCGAGGCGTCCTTGTGCAGATAGCCGCGGGCACCGGCGGCGACGGCGAGCGCCACACCGTCCAGGTCCTCGGCGACGGTGAGCATGATGATGCGCGCTCCGGGGTCGGCGGACAGCAGCCGCCGGACCGTCTCGACGCCGCCCAGACCGGGCATGCGTACGTCCATCAGAATCAGGTCCGAACGGTCGGCACCCCAGCGGCGGAGGACTTCCTCGCCGTTGGCCGCCGTGGTCACGCGCTCGACACCGGGCACGGTCGCGACCGCGCGGCGGAGCGCCTCTCGGGCAAGCGGGGAGTCGTCGCAGACGAGGACGGATGTCATGGCCGCCCTCCGCAGCTGATGCGCGTCACCTTGAGCCTCCAGGCTGGTACTAATCGTCACCTGTGCGGTTGACGCTCGACCGAATATCCCGGCAGTGGGTACTGCCGCCCGTCCGAGCGCTTGTTCCTCCAACCGCCTCCGCACTCTCAACGACGGTCACTCGAAAGAGTTACGGGGCTGTGTGTCGTCTTCGGCACTCTACGTGAGGGCGCGCACACGGTGCAGACATGCACGACAGACCCACAACGTTTCATCACAACCTATGCCCCATTCAGCCGCTTTTCTTCCCTTTTATTGGTGTCTGAGGCTAGATTCGCAATGAGTCATATTTTCATCTCCTTAGATCGTAGTTGTACGGTCGAGGGCACCATCTCAGCCCAGAACGGCAACAAGGGGACATGTAATGGCAGATTTCTCCCGCCTTCCCGGTCCGAACGCGGACCTCTGGGACTGGCAGCTCCTCGCGGCGTGCCGTGGGGTCGACAGCTCGCTCTTCTTCCACCCGGAGGGAGAGCGCGGTGCGGCACGGAGCGCTCGCGAGAACTCGGCCAAGGAGGTCTGCATGAGATGCCCGGTCCGCGCGCAGTGCGCGGCCCACGCACTGGCGGTGCGTGAGCCCTATGGCGTGTGGGGCGGGTTGACCGAGGACGAGCGCGAAGAACTGATGGGGCGGGCCCGCAACCGGCTGGTGTCGGCGTCGACCGGCGGAGACCTCGGCCCGAACAACTGAAGGAACGTTTCTTCGCGGGCCGGGGCCCGGTTCAGGTCCGCGTCGCCGCCCGCGCCAACTGGTCCAGCGTCGCCGCCACCGCCGGCACCTGCGCCAGATCGGGCAGCGTCAGCGCGACGATCTCCCGCCGGACCGCCGGTTCGAGCGTCACCGTGCGCGCCCCCCGTGGGCGTACGGACTCGATGGCGAGCTGGGGCAGCACCGCGACGCCCAGACCCGCGCCCACCAGGCCGACCACCGCGGGATAGTCGTCGGTCGCGAAGTCGATGCGCGGGGTGAAGCCCGCGCTCTCGCACGCCTCGACCAGCTGGCCCCGGCAGCGCGGGCAGCCGGCGATCCATGGCTCGGCCGCCAGTTCACCGAGGGCGACCGACTCCGCGCGGGACAGCCGGTGCCCTTCGGGTACGAGACCGACGAGCCGGTCGGTGAGAAGGGGCCGGACCACCAGGTCGTCCCACTCGCCGGCGCCCGCCGCACCCTCGTACCGGAAGGCGAGGGCCACATCGCAGTCGCCTTCGCGCAACAGTTCGACGGAGTGCGGGGGTTCGGCCTCCTCCAGCGAGACCCGGGTGCCGGGGTGGGCGGCGCGCAGGGCGGCGAGCGCAGTCGGGACGAGGGTGGAACTGCCGCTGGGGAAGGAGACCAGCCGGACCCGCCCGGCCCGCAGGCCCGCGATCGCGGCGACCTCCTCCTCCGCGGCCGTGAGGCCCGAGAGGATGCCGGCCGCGTGCCGCACGAGCGCCTCGCCCGCCTGGGTCAGGCGCATCTCGCGTCCACTGCGGATGAGCAGCGGGGTGCCGACCGAGGCCTCGAGCGCCTTCATCTGCTGGCTGACGGCGGGTTGAGTGCAGCCCAGTTCGCGGCCCGCCGCCGAGAAGGAGCCGGTGGTGGCCACGGCACGCAGGACACGGAGATGACGCGCTTCGATCATTTCTCGATCATAAGCGATCCTTGGGCATTGAGGAGAATAATGCGTGGTTACTTTGGGGATGAGTGACTTAGCGTGTGGTCATGGTCATGAATCCAGCGAACGAGGGGTCGGCGTGACGAGTACGGGGGCGAGTGTCGCGATGAAGGTGCTGTCCGTGAACGTGGGTCGTGCGCGGTCCGTGCCGTACACGGATCATCCGCAGGGCACGGGCATCGACAAACAGCCGGTGGACGGGCCGGTGCGGGTGGCGGCGCCCGGGCCGAAGGGGATCGGCGGCAGTGGTCTGGCCGGGGACGCGGTGTGCTCGAAGGAGCACCACGGTGGTGACGAACAGGCGGTGTACGCGGTCGCGCGCGAGGATCTCGACGAATGGGAGCGCGAGCTGGGCCGCCCGCTGCGCGCCGGGATGTTCGGCGAGAACGTCACCACCCAGGGTCTGGACGTGTCCGGCGCGCTGATCGGCGAGCGCTGGCGGATCGGTTCCGAGGTGGTCCTCGAGGTCACCAGCGGGCGCATCCCCTGTGTCACCTTCCAGGGCCATCTGGGTGAGAAAAGGTGGGTGAAGCGGTTCACGGAGCGCGGCGCGCCGGGTGCCTATCTGCGGGTGATCGAGCCGGGTGAGATACGGGCGGGTGACCCGGTCGACATCGTGCACCGGCCGGAACACGAGGTGACGGTCGCCCTGTACTTCCGGGCTCTGACGACCGAGCGGGCGCTGATGCCCCGGCTGCTCACGGCCGGTGCGGCACTGCATTCGGAGGCGGCGAGGGCGGTTCACGCGTATGTGGAGAAGTACGGCTGAGGCACGGCAGCGGCACGGCTGCTGACGAGGGCTTACGTCCCGGCTGCGAGCGGGGACTTCACGAGCGGGAGGGAGCGGGAAGGGGGCGAACAGCGGGCAGGCGGCGGGCGGACGGTCACAGCCCGGGTCACTAACCTTGCGCCATGACAACGGCTTTGATTACGGGATCGACCGCGGGAATCGGCGCCGCGTTCGCGCGGCGGCTGGCGGCCGACGGCCACAACCTCGTCCTGGTGGCGCGCGACGCCAAGCGGCTCGGCGAGCAGGCGACCGAACTGCACGACCGGCACGGGATCGAGGCGGAGGTGCTGAGCGCCGACCTCGCCACGGACCCGGGCATCGAGGCGGTGGCCGCTCGTCTCGGCGACCGCAAGAACACGGTCGACCTGCTGGTCAACAACGCCGGGTTCGGCAACAAGGGCCGCTACCTCGACGTGTCTATGGCGGACGAGCTGCGGATGCTCAAGGTGCACTGCGAGGCGGTGCTGCGACTGACCAGCGCGGCGGCCGAAGCCATGCGGGAGCGGGGACGCGGGGGTGTCGTCAACGTGGCGTCCGTCGCCGCCTTCGTGCCGCGCGGTACGTACGGGGCGTCGAAGGCGTGGGTCGTGCAGTTCACGCAGGGGGCCGCGAAGGACCTGGCGGGGAGCGGGGTGCGGCTGATGGCGCTGGCTCCCGGCTTTGTGCGCACCGAGTTCCATGAGCGGGCCGGGATGGGGACGGACAACATCCCGAACTGGATGTGGCTGGACGCCGACAAGCTGGTCGCGGCGGCGCTCGCCGACCTGGCCCGGGGCAAGTCGCTGTCGATCCCGGACCCGCGCTACAAGGCGCTGATGGGCGTGGTGAAGGTGACTCCCAGGTCGCTGCTCGGCGGGATCTCGTCGAAGACGGGGCGAAAGTACGGGCCGCAGTGACCCACTTACGGGAGGGTGCGAAAGAGGTGGTGGCGCGACTCCGGTGGGAGTATGGAGAGAGGTACCGGACCCAGGGGGGCCGGAGGCGGCGCCATGACGTTCGTACAGCTGATTGATTGCAAGACCAGTCGGTTCGACGAGATGAACCGGCTGATGGACACCTGGGTCGAGCAGACCAAGGGGAAGCGGTCCGCGACGCATGCGGTGATCGGCAAGGATCTCTCGGACTCGTCGCACTTCGTGGAGATCGTGGAGTTCGCGTCGTACGAGGAGGCGATGCGGAACTCGAACCTTCCGGAGACCGACCGGATCTTCCGGGAGATGGTCGCCCTGTGCGACGAGATGCCGACGTTCACCGATCTGGACGTGGTGCGGGACGAGCAGTTGTGCGCGGACTCGGCACGGCGGTTCTTCGAGGTCATCGCCACCCGGGGTGAACTGCCACCGCTCAACGACCTGTTCGTGGAGAGCTACCACGACCACGATCCGTCCAACGAACAGGATCTCATCGGGCTGGACGCGGCCCGGCGCGAGATGCAGATGTGGCGTGAGGGCTTCGACTTCGCGTTCACCGTTCACGACCAGATCGCTCAGGGCGACCGGGTCTGCACCCGCTGGACGTGGAACGGGACTCAGCGGGGTGAGTTCCTCGGGATTCCCAACAGCGGCAAAAAGGCCTCGATGACCGGCATGACCACCCACCGGTTCGACGGGGACGGGAAGATCGTCGAGGGCTGGTGGGAGTACGACCGGCTGGGGCTGATGGCGCAGCTCGGGGCGCTGGACTCGCTGGAGCAGTAGGGAAGAAGCGAGGGGCGGTGGGAGCAGTGGGGCCAGGGGAGGACATCGGACCGCCCGCGAAGGGAGAAACCCCCCGTTCCAGCCAGGAACGGGGGGTTTCTTCGTGCCGTGTGAGCTGTTGGCTCAGTGGGCGTGGCCGTGGCCACCGGCCGCGGCCGGCTCTTCCTCTTCCTTCTTCTCGACGACCAGGGTCTCGGTCGTGAGGAGGAGGGAGGCGATCGAGGCCGCGTTCTCCAGGGCGGAGCGGGTGACCTTGACCGGGTCGATGACACCGGACTTGACCAGGTCGCCGTACTCGCCGGTCGCGGCGTTGAAGCCCTGGCCCTTGTCGAGCTCGGCGACCTTGGAGGTGATGACGTAACCCTCGAGGCCCGCGTTCTCGGCGATCCAGCGCAGCGGCTCGACGGCGGCCTTGCGGACGACCGCGACACCCGTCGCCTCGTCGCCGGTCTTGTCGAGGTTGCCCTCGAGGATCTTCACGGCGTGGACGAGCGCGGAGCCACCACCGGAGACGATGCCCTCCTCGACCGCGGCGCGGGTCGCGGAGATGGCGTCCTCGAGACGGTGCTTCTTCTCCTTCAGCTCCACCTCGGTGGCGGCGCCGACCTTGATCACGCACACGCCGCCGGCCAGCTTCGCGAGGCGCTCCTGGAGCTTCTCGCGGTCCCAGTCGGAGTCCGTGTTCTCGATCTCGGCCTTGATCTGGTTGACGCGGCCGACCACGGCGGCGCTGTCGCCACCGCCGTCGACGATGACCGTGTCGTCCTTCGAGATGGTGACGCGGCGGGCGGTGCCCAGCACGTCCAGGCCGACCTGGTCGAGCTTGAGGCCGACCTCCTCGGCGATGACCTCGCCACCGGTGAGCGCGGCCATGTCGCCGAGCATCGCCTTGCGGCGGTCACCGAAGCCGGGGGCCTTGACCGCGACCGCGTTGAACGTGCCACGGATCTTGTTCACGACCAGGGTCGACAGGGCCTCGCCCTCGACGTCCTCGGCGATGATCAGCAGCGGCTTGGAGGAGTTGGTCTGGATGACCTTCTCCAGCAGCGGCAGCAGGTCCTGGATGGAGGAGATCTTGCCCTGGTGGATCAGGATGTACGGGTCGTCGAGGACGGCCTCCATACGCTCCTGGTCGGTCACCATGTACGGGGACAGGTAGCCCTTGTCGAAGGCCATGCCCTCGGTGAAGTCGAGCTCCAGGCCGAAGGTGTTGGACTCCTCGACGGTGATGACACCGTCCTTGCCGACCTTGTCCATCGCCTCGGCGATGAGCTCGCCGACCTGGGCGTCCTGCGCGGAGAGCGCGGCGACGGCGGCGATGTCGGACTTCTCCTCGATCGGGCGGGCGGTCGCGAGGAGCTCCTCGGACACGGCCTTGACCGCGGCGTCGATGCCCTTCTTCAGGGCGGCCGGGGAGGCGCCGGCGGCGACGTTCTTCAGGCCCTCGCGGACGAGCGCCTGGGCCAGCACGGTGGCGGTGGTCGTACCGTCACCCGCGATGTCGTTGGTCTTGGTCGCCACCTCCTTCACCAGCTGCGCGCCGAGGTTCTCGTACGGGTCGTCGAGCTCGACCTCGCGGGCGATGGTGACACCGTCGTTGGTGATGGTGGGTGCGCCGAACTTCTTGTCGATGACGACGTTGCGGCCCTTGGGGCCGATCGTCACCTTGACCGTGTCGGCAAGCTTGTTGACGCCGCGCTCAAGGGCGCGACGGGCGTCCTCGTCGAACTTCAGGATCTTCGCCATGGGAGCGATTCAGCCCTCTCGGAAATGTGGGAGAAACGAACTGCGCCCCCAGCACCCGGCTTGTTGAGAGTCGCGGGGGCCAGGGGCGCAGTCACTGCAATGCTGGTGGTACCGGTGCTACCGGTACCACCGGTGAATCCGGGTGAATTACTTCTCGACGATCGCGAGCACGTCGCGAGCCGAGAGGACGAGGTACTCCTCGCCGTTGTACTTCACCTCGGTGCCGCCGTACTTGCTGTACAGCACGATGTCGCCGGTCTTCACGTCGAGCGGCAGGCGCTCGCCGTTCTCGAAGCGGCCCGGGCCCACGGCCAGGACGACGCCCTCCTGGGGCTTCTCCTTGGCGGTGTCCGGAATGACCAGGCCAGAGGCCGTGGTCTGCTCGGCTTCGAGCGGCTGGACCACAATGCGGTCCTCGAGCGGCTTGATGGCAACCTTGGAGCTGGTGGTCGTCACGATCCGACCTCCCCCTTCGGAGATCTCACGGGGTTAACTGTCTGAGGTGGCGACCAGGTGGATCCGTCGTCGCGGGTGCCGGACCTGCCCGTCGCTGTTGGCACTCTCCAGGGGGGAGTGCCAGACCTGAGACTATGACTGCGATTAGCACTCGGTCAAGCGGAGTGCCAATGCCACCGGCGGTTTCGCAGGGTTTCTTGTGGGCGTGGGTTCGGGTGAGGTGCCGTTCGTTGGCGTGAGCGCCGATTCTGGGGGCTGTGCCCCAGGCCCCCTTCGGCCCTGGACGGGCCTTGTCCTCAAACGCCGGACGGGCTGGATTTCCTGGACCGGCGCTGAGAAGTGCTCAGAGATAGTCCTCCAGGCGGCCCACGCTCAGCCCCCTCTCCTGGATCTCGCGGAGCAGGCCCACCGTTCGCTCGACCAGTGGGGGGCCCACCGCGACGATGTCCCCGCGGCCGAGTGGCTGCCGGCCTTTTGTCCACAGGACCACCGCCGAGATTCCGCAGTCCGCGGCCGCTCTCAGGGTGGTCGGGTCGTAGGTGCCGTAGGGCGGGCGGAACAGGCGGGGGCGCAGGCCGAAGCGTTCTCGGAGTTTGTCCTGTTGGCCGCAGATCTCGGCGCGCTGGCCGGCGTACGGCAGGCCCCGCAGGGGCTGGTGGTCCAGGGTGTGGTTCTGGACGTTCGCGCCGACCTCGCGCAGGCGGGCGAAGTGGGCGTACCCCGGGCCCACGACGCTGGCCGTGAGGAACATGCTGACCGGGAGGCGCAGTTCGCGGACCAGGTCGACGAACCGGCGGTCGCGTTCGGCGCCGTCGTCGTAGGTGAGGAAGACGACCTTGTCGTGGGTCGGGACGTGGTCGACGACCGGGGGGAGGCCGGGGCCCGCCGCGTGGAGGCGGGGACGGAGGGAAGCGGGCGGGGCCGGGGGGAGGGGGGCCGGCAGGCCCCAGCGGCGGTACGCGTGCGTGTCGCCGGGCGGGGCGTGCGTACGCGCTGCCTGTCTGGCCGCGTGGGCCGCCTTGCGGCCGAGGCGTTCGATGGGGTCCACGGACTGGGCGCAGCCGGTCGCCGTTGTCGCCAGGAGGGCGGCGGCCAGTGCGGCGACGGCCAGGGGGCGGGCGGTCACAGGTAGTCCTCCAGGCGGGCCACCGCGTAACCCTTGGCGGTGACGAGCTTCATGAAGCGGCGGATCATGTCGGGCATCGTGCCCTTTCCGTCGGTCTTGCCCCGGAAGTGGCTGAGGACGATGTCACCCGGATGGAGGTCCCGGTCCGACTCTCGGTAGTCCCAGTGGTCCGCGAAGACCTCCTCGTTCCACAGCGGGACGTACTTCACGCCGCACGATTTGGCGGCGCGCAGGCTGTCCTCGTCGTAGTTGCCGTAGGGCGGGCGGAAGAGGGCGGGACGGGTGCCGTAGCGCTTCCTGATCACCTCCTGCATGCCGCAGATCTCGGCCTTCTGGCGCTCGTAGGACAGGGCGGGCAGGTAGGGGTGGTGGAGGGTGTGGTTGTTGAGTACGACGCCGAGGTCGCGCATCTTCCTGAAGTAGGCGTAGTCGTCCTTGACCAGGTAGTCGCTGAGGAAGGCGGTGTACGGGATCTTCAGTTCGCTTGTCATCCGCAGGAACGCCGGGTCCTTCTCGGCGCCGTCGTCGATCGTGAGGAAGACGATCTTGTGGCGGGTGGGGATGGTGGTGAAGACCGGAGGCAGGCGGCGTGCAGCGTGGTCGGCCACCTCGAAGCCCTTGCGGGTGGTGGGCCTCGGTTTGCGGGCGGGGGGCGGCGGTGCGAGCAGTGGGGGCTCGGTCAGGCCCCAGCGTCTGGCCGCGGCCGCGCGGGTGGCGTAGGTGCGGCGCAGCTTCTGGGCGTATGCGTCGAGGGCGCGGGCCGGGGGCGCCTGGAGTTGCTTCTGGTGCGGTGGTTGCCGATGGCGCGGTGGTTGCCCATGGTGTTGCGGTTGGCCATGGTGCTGCCGCTGGCCATGGTGCTGTGGCTGGTGTCCGGCGGGTGCGGGGGCCGGGTGTACCGGTGTCGCGGGGGTCACGGCCGCGCAGCCGACCGCGAGGGTCAGTGCGGCCGTCCCGGCGCACAGTCCGACCCAGGCCCATTTTTTGTCATTTTGTCCTATTGTCCGCATGGTGTCGGATCTTCCCAGGGCGCCGCTGCCCGGCCGGTCCGACACCGGCGCGGGACGCACGCCGTCCACCGTCTGGCTCACAATGACCCGGTGAACGACCTCGCCGCTTCCCTCGCCGCCTTCGCCGCCCTGCTCACCCCGGACGGCCGCGCCCTCCTCGACGAGGTGCGCGGCACCGAGCCGGCCCGTGAACTGACCGTCGCCACCCGGCTGCGGCGCGAGCACCCCGCCGAACTGGTCTCGGCGGCGCTCGGCCAGGAACGTCTGCGGCAGCGGGCGGTGGCGAAGTTCGGGGCCGGGGACGCCGCGCGAATGTTCTTCACGCCCAACGGGGTCGAGCAGTCGACTCGGGCGAGCGTGGCCGCGTATCGGGCGGAGCGGTTCAGGGAGTTGGGCGTCACCTCCGTCGCCGACCTGTGCTGCGGGATCGGGGGCGACGCTCTCGCGCTCGCCCGGGCCGGTATCCGTGTCCTCGCCGTGGACCGGGATCCGCTCACGGCCGCCGTCGCCCGCGCGAACGTCGAGGCCCTGGGCATCGGGGATCTGGTGGAGGTGCGGGAGGCCGATGTCACCGAGGTCGACACGTCGGCGTACGACGCGGTGTTCGTCGATCCCGCGCGGCGTGGGGGACGCGGAAGGATCTTCGACCCCGAGGCGTACTCGCCGCCGTTGTCGTGGGCCGTGGAGGCGGCGCGGAAGGCTCCGCTGGCCGCCCTGAAGATCGCGCCCGGTGTGCCGCACGAGGCGATTCCCGCCGACGCCGGCGCGGAGTGGATCTCGGACGGCGGCGATGTGAAGGAAGCGGTCCTGTGGTTCGGGACCGGGCCGGGGGTCGTACGGGCAACTCTGCTGCCGGGGCCGCGTGTTCTGATCGGGCGCGGGCTGCCGGATCCTCAAGTACGGGCGGTGGGGCGGTATTTGTACGAGCCCGATGGTGCCGTCATCCGGGCGCATCTGGTCGCGGAGGTGGCCGAGGAGGTCGGCGGGGGGCTCGTCGACGAGACGATCGCCTATGTCACGGCGGACGAGCTACGGGCCACCTCGTATGCGACCGCGTACGAGATCACCGATCAACTGCCGTTCGGTGTAAAGAAGTTGAAGGCGTTGCTGCGGGAGCGGGAAGTCGGGGTGCTGACCGTGAAGAAGCGGGGGTCTGCGGTCGAGCCCGAGGAGTTGCGGAAGATGGTGAAGCCTCGCGGGGCTAACTCGGCGACGGTTTTTCTTACTCGGGTGGCGGGGGCGCCGGTGATGCTTTTGGGGCATCCCAGGCGGTGAGCTCCGCTGGTTGGGCGGTTTCGGGTGCGGGCTGGTGGGGGCTGGTCGCGCAGTTCCCCGCGCCCCTAGTAGTGCTTGGTCAGGTCGGTTGTAGTGGTGCGTGTCCTGCGGGCTGGGTGTGGCGTTGAGGGTGTGTGACTCCGGACGAGATTGCGGTGGTGCGT
>NZ_JARAXP010000021.1:0-108933 GCF_033793965.1 Streptomyces sp. ME02-8801-2C
GGCGGGCGCCTCGACGCGCGGGCGGTCGTCGAGAACCGCAGCGACGTCGACTTCGACGGCCGCCTCACGCTGGATCCCGGCCGTGGCAGCGGCGGCCGGCCCGTCGTGGTCGCCGCCCGGATCGCCGCCCGGTCGGCAGGCGTCGTGCGTGTCCCGGTCCCCGTACCCCACGCCCCGCGCTGGAGCCCGGCCGCACCGCACCTGCTCACCGCCCGCGCCACCCTGACCGCCGGGAGGCACTCCGGCCCACGGGTGGACACTCTCTCCACCCGGTACGGCGTACGTGAACTGTCCATCAGCGACGCCCAGGTGAAGCTGAACGGCAAGGCGCTGTTCCTCAAGGGCCTCAACTGGCACGAGGAGACCGCCGCGCACGGCAGGGCGATGACACCGGCCGAGTACGACCGGGAACTGGGCCACCTCACGAGGCTGGGCGCCAACTTCGTCCGCAACTGCGTCTACAACCGTCACCCGTACGTCTACGACTGGGCGGACGAGCACGGCGTGCTGGTGATGGACGACATCGACACCATGTGGCTCAACACCGCCCAGGAGAAGCTCCAGACCGAGCGCTACGGCCTTGCCCGCGCCCTGGCCCTGACCATGGCCTGGAACCAGCACAACCACCCCTCGGTGATCCTCTGGGGACTCCAGAACGAGTCGGAGATCGACACCGGCGGCGCCCCCGTCTACCGGGCCTGGCTCGCCGACCTCAAGGCGGCGGTGAAGGCGGTGGACCTGACCGCCCGGCCCGTCACCTGGGCCTCCAACACCAGCAACGACCCCGCCTTCGACCTCGCCGACGTGATCGGGTTCAACGAGTACTTCGGCTACTTCTACGGCAAGGACGCCGACCTCGGCCCCACGCTCGACGCGGTCCACGCGAAGTACCCCGACAAGCCGATCCTGATCACCGAGAACGGCACCTGGTCCGTGGCCGGCACCCACGGCCCCGCCACCACCCAGGGCACGGAGGAGTGGCAGGCGGCGAGCTTCACCGCGCACTGGGCGCAGGTGACGGCGCGCAGCGCCTTCGTCGCCGGGTTCACCTACTGGGTGCTCAAGGACTACAAGCAGCGGGCCGGATACAACCAGGACTACAACGGCATCTCCGTGATGGGTCTGGTCACCTTCGCCGAGGAGCGGCCCAAGCTCGTCTACGACGTGTTCCGCAAGGCGGTGAACCCCAGGGGCCGATGACCTGACGTGGATGGGCAGGGGGGGAGGGACGGACCGTCCCTCCCCCCCTGCCCTTCCTGCGGGTCAGCCCTTGACGCTGCCGTCGGTCAGACCGCTGCGCCAGAAGCGCTGCAGGGCGACCATCGCGATCATCAGAGGGACGACGGAGACGAAGGCGCCTCCCACGGTCAGTTGGTAGAGCTGCGGCTGGCGGTCGGCGAAGGACTGCCATGACGTCAGACCGAGGGTGATGGGGTACAGCTTGGAGTCGGACAGCATGACCAGCGGCAGGAAGTAGTTGTTCCAGATGCCGACGAACTGGAAAAGGAAGATCGTCACCAGGGCGGGGGTCATGATGCGCAGAGCGACGGTCGTGAAGATGCGGAACTCTCCCGCGCCGTCGATGCGGGCCGCCTCCAACAACTCGTCAGGTATGGACGCCGCGGCGTAGATCCGGCACAGGTACACGCCGAAGGGACTGACGAAGCTCGGCACCAGCACGGCCCAGTAGGTGTTGGCCAGGCCCGCCTCGCTGAACAGCAGGTACATGGGCAGCGCCAGCGCCGTGCCGGGGATCAGGACGCCACCCAGCACGATGTTGAAGATCGTGTCGCGGCCGGCGAAGGAGAACTTGGCCAGCGCGTAGCCGGACATCGCGGCCAGCAGCGTCGCCACGCCGGCGCCGACCCCCGCGTACAGCAGGCTGTTGGCGGCCCAGCGCAGGTAGATCGCGTGGTCGTAGGTGATCACCTGGTGCAGGTTGCTCAGGAACTGCGGATGGGAGAACCACAGCCCGAAGCTGCCGAACAGGTCGCCGGTGGACTTGGTGGACGCCACGACCAGCCAGTACACCGGGAGCAGGAAGTACCCGGCGGCTGCCACGAGCGACCCGGTGACCAGGATGCGGCTGCGTGTGGTGACCCCGGTGATGCCGCCGCGTGACGTCGGGCCGTCGTCGGAGGCCGGCTTCTCACCGCTCGGCGGGACCGTGCGGGCCGCTGTCTGGAGACTCACGCGTCCCCGCCTCTCTTGTTGACCAGCCGCAGGAACCCGAAGGAGAGCACGAACGCGGCGAGGGCGAGCAGGACTGCCTCGGCGGCGGCGAGGTGGTAGTTGTCGTTGGTGAACGCCTCGTTGTAGGCGCTGAGGTTGGGGGTGTAGGCGCTGTCGATGCTCGACGAGACGGGCTTGAGCACCAGTGGTTCCGCGAACAGTTGCAGTGTGCCGATGATGGTGAAGACCGTGGTGAGGATCAGTGCCGGGCGCAGCAGCGGCAGCTTGACGTGCCGGACCGTCATCCACGCACTGGCCCCGTCGATGCGGGCGGCCTCGTACAACTCCGCGGGGATGGTGCGCAACTGGGCGACGAGGACCAGGACGTTGTAGCCGGCGAACTCCCAGGTGACGATGTTCGCGATGGACCACAGGACCGTGTTTCCGCCCAGCAGGTCCACCGACACGCCCAGGTGGCTCATGCCGTCCACGAGAGGGCTGACTCCCGGTACGTACAGGAAGCCCCACAGGATGGACGCGATGACTCCCGGAACGCCGTAGGGCAGGAAGTAGGCGGCGCGGAAGAACCGCACGCCTCTGGCCGAGGCGCTGTCAAGGAGCAGCGCGAGCCCGGCGGCCAGCGCGACCATCACCGGCACCTGGACGACCGCGAACAGCAGCACGCGACCGACGCTGCGCAGGAAGGCGTCATCGGACAACGCGTCGGAGTAGTTGCTCAGCGCGACGAAGACGGTACGGCTGCCGCCGAGCCCCAGCGGGCCGGTGTGCTCGACATCCATGACGCTCTGGTAGACGGCGTAGCCGATGGGGGCGCCGAAGGTCAACAGGAACAGCAGGAGGAAGGGCGCGACGAAGGCGACGGGCGCCAGGTTTCTGCGGCGGCGGGGTGCTCGGGTACGGGTGGGCATCTGGGTGCTTTCTGGAGTCCGGAGGGGGAAACGGCGGCGGCCGTGTCGCGCCCTCCGGAGGCGGTCACTGGCCGGTGGAAACCTTCAGACCCTTCTCCTTCAGGTCCTCGACGGTCTGCTTCTGCGCCTGCTCGACCGCGGAGACGAACGAGCCCTTGCCGGCCACGGCGGCCTGGAAGCCGTCGTTGAGGTGCTGGTAGGTGGCGTCGATCGTCGGTATCCACTTCCACGAGGTGTCGATGTTCTTGTCCGCCTGTGCGAAGACCTCGTTGTACTTCTGGCCTCCGTAGAACTCCGACGGCTTGTCCAGCGAGGAGCCCTTGTACGCGTCGGCTCCCGCGGGCCAGCCGTATCCGCCCTGCAGCAGCAGGTCGACGCTCGCGGGGTCGGTGTTGAGCCATTCGGCGAACTTCAGGGCCTCGGGGATGTGCCCCGCGCCCTTGAGGACAGCCGTGGAGGAACCGCCCCAGTTCGCGGAGACGTTCGCGCCCTTCGTCCACTGCGGCATGGGCGCCACCGCCCACTTGCCGGCGGTCTTGGGAGCGTTTCCGCTGATGATGGCGTCGCCCCACTGGGCACTGACCCACGAGGTGATGGAGCCGGTCTGCAGGTCCTTGTACCAGCCGTTGGCGAAGTCGGGTTCGGTCTTGATCAGTTTCTTGGTGCGCAGTTCGTCCCAGTAGGCGGCGACCTTGAGGGTCTGCGGGGAGGCGATGTTCACCGACCAGGTGTCGCCGTCCACGCCGAACCACTTGGCGCCGGCCTGCCACGCGAGTGCGGTGAACCAGGCCGAGTTGCCGGGCGGGAAGGTGCCGATGTAGGCCTTCGGGTCGGCCTTGTTGATCTTCTCTGCGGCCTGGGCGTACTCGTCCCAGGTGGTGGGCGGAGTGATGCCCCACTTCTTGAACAGGTCGGAGCGGTAGAACAGGCCCATCGGGCCGGACGCCTGGGGGATCGCGTAGACGGCCGAGCCGAAGACCCCTTGCTCCCACTGCCAGTCCACGAACTTCGACCTGTCCTTGTCCGCGCCGTACTCGGACAGGTTCACCAGGCCGTTCTCCAGCAGGAACGAGGGGATCTCCTGGTACTCCACCTGCGCCAGATCGGGCGCGTTGCCGCTCTTGAGGGCGGCGCGCATCTTCGCGTAGCCGCCGCTGCCACCTGCCGGGATCTTCTCCAGTTTGACGTGGATGTCCGGGTGGGTGGCGTTCCACTTGTCGACGGCCTTGTCGACGCCGGGAACCCACGACCAGAAGCGCAGGTCGACCTTCTGGCCGGGCTTGGCGGGTGCCTGTGCCTTGTCCGTCGAATCGGCCGAACCCCCGCAGGCCGAGATGAGCAGGGAGACGGCGACAAGGGTCGTCGCCAATGTGCCCCGGCTTCTGCGGCGGGGTGTGGTGCGGCTCATGGGAGGAGGTCCTTCCTGGCTTCGTCCTGCAGGTGCCTGTTGCGTGCCGGTCAGTCTCGGAGCGGCATCGCCACGCCGTCAAGATATATTCATAATTAATTGAAACAGCTATGGTGGTCGCGTGGACAGGAACGAGGGGAGACACACGTGATGACGGGATGCCGCAGGATGACCGGGCGCGTGGCGGTGATCACCGGGGCGGCGCACGGTATCGGCGCGGCCACGGCACACCGGCTCGCGGCCGAAGGGGCGGTGGTCGTGGTCACGGACGTGGACGACGCGGCCGGCAAGGCCGTAGCGGCCGACATCGCGGACAGCGGTGGACGCGCGGAGTACGTGCACTGCGACGTGACCTCGGCCGCCGACTGGGAGCACCTGGCCCGCCACGTCGACGAGCACCACGGCCGGCTGGACGTCCTGCACAGCAACGCCTTCGCCCAGCTCAACAAGCCCGCCCACGAGTTGAGCGAGGCCGAGTGGGACGGTCAGATGGCCGTGCTGCTCAAGCCTGCCTGGCGCGGGATGAAAACCTTCGCGGCCCTGCTGCGCGAAACCTCGGGCTCCGTCGTCCTCACCTCCTCCGTGCACGCGGTCATGGGCCTGCCCGGGCATGCCGCCTACGCCGCCGCGAAGGGCGCGCTGTGCTCGCTGGGGCGGCAGTTGGCCGTCGAGTACGGGCCCGACATCCGGGTCAACACCGTGCTGCCCGGCCCCGTTCTCACCGCCGCCTGGGACGGCATCCCGGAGGCCGACCGGGCACGCAGTGTGGCCGCCACCGCCGCCCGGCGGTTCGGGCGGCCGGAGGAGGTGGCCGCCGCCGTCGCCTTCCTCGCATCGCAGGACGCGTCCTATGTGACGGGAGCGAGCCTGGTGGTTGATGGAGGATGGAGCGTCATGAAGGAGTCCTCGTGAGCGGCGCGCACCCGACGGTGGACCGTGCGCGGTCCCGGCGAACAGGACCGGAACGGAAACGGAGAACACGGTGATCCATCCCGGCAGGGGGCTGCACGGCCAGGCGGTTGAGGAGCTGGGCCGACGCATCGTCCGCGGCGACTACCCCCCGGGCTCCGTGGTGGACCCGGCCAACTTCGAAGCGGAGTTGGGCGTCAGCAAGACAGTGGTCCGTGAGGCGATGCGCGTACTGGCCTCGAAGGGCCTGCTGGAGTCACGGCAGAAACGCGGTACGACCATCCGGCCCCGGGCCGACTGGAACCTGCTCGACAGCGACCTGCTGCGCTGGCAGGGCAGCAGCGCTCCGACCGACGGTTTCCTGGAGGACCTCGCCGAGGTCCGCGCGATCGTCGAGCCCGCCGGAGCCCGGCTCGCCGCGCTCCGCCGTACCCCCGAAGACCTGGACGCGTTGCGGGAGGCGCTGGACGCGATGGCGGCCGCGGGCGCCGACGCGGCGGCCATGGTCGAGGCCGACCTGGCCTTCCACCGTGCCCTCCTCGACGCCGCGCACAACGAACTCCTCAGCCGGATGGAGGTCGTCATCGAGGCCGGCCTGCGTGTCCGCGACCGGATCGTGCACGGCGCCCAGCACTTCTCCGACTCCATCCCCGTGCACCAGGACCTGCTCGACGCCGTCGAGGCGGGCGACCCGGACGCCGCCGCGGCCGCCGTCGACTCCCTCCTGGCACAGGCCACCGACGACCTGGCAGCCGTACGGGCCCGGACCGACCACGACCCCGCGACCGATCCGTCGCCGAAGGAACTCCCTTGAAAATAACCGGACTTGAGACGTTCCTGGTGGCCCCGCGCTGGCTGTTCCTGCGCGTCGCCACCGACGAGGGCGTCACCGGCTGGGGCGAACCCGTCATCGAGGGCCGCGCCGAGACCGTAAGCGCCGCGGTCCACGAACTGGCCGACCACCTCGTCGGCCGGGACCCGCTGCGCATCGAGGACCACTGGCAGGTGCTCACCAAGGGCGGCTTCTACCGGGGCGGCCCCATCCTCTCCAGCGCCGTCGCCGGCATCGACCAGGCCCTGTGGGACATCGCGGGCAAGACCTACGGCGTCCCCGTGCACCGCCTCCTCGGCGGCCCCGTGCGCGACCGTGTCCGCATGTACGCCTGGATCGGCGGAGACCGCCCCGGCGATGTCGCGGAACTGGCCGAGGAACAGATGAAGGCGGGCTTCACCGCCGTCAAGATGAACGCCTCGGCGGAACTCGCCCGCATCGACACCCCGGCCCGCACCGCGGAGGTCGTCGAACGCGTCGCGGCCGTCCGCGAGGTGCTGGGCGACGAACGGGACATCGCCGTCGACTTCCACGGCCGCGCCTCCACCGCCATGTCACGCCGACTGCTGCCCCAACTCGAGCCACTGCACCCGCTGTTCGTCGAGGAACCCGTCGCGCCGGAGTACTCTAGCCAGCTGCGCAGCCTGGTGGAGTGCACGAGCATCCCCCTCGCCACCGGCGAACGCCTGTACTCCCGCTGGGACTTCCGCTCCGTCATGACCAGCGGCATCGCCGTCGCCCAGCCCGACCTGTCGCACGCCGGCGGCATCTCCGAGGTCCGCCGCATAGCCGCCATGGCCGAGACGTACGACGTCACCATGGCCCCCCACTGCCCCCTCGGCCCGATCGCGCTCGCCGCGAGCCTCCAGATCGCCTTCTCCGTACCGAACTTCCTCATCCAGGAACAGAGTCTGGGCATCCACTACAACAAGGGGTCCGACCTGCTCGAGTACGTGATGGACCCCGAACCCTTCCGGTTCCAGGACGGGTACGCGGTCGCCTCCACCCGCCCGGGGCTCGGCGTCGAGATCGACGAGAAGGCCGTACGCCACGCCGCCGAGACCGGACACCGCTGGCGCAACCCCGTATGGCGCGGCCCCGACGGGGCATTCACCGAGTGGTGACCAGCGGCACGACAACCCCCTACCCCGCAGGGCCTGTTGCCCTGGCACAAGGAGAACGCGCCTTCATGAACCTGGTGGAATCCCTCCGAACCCACCGCCTGCTGGCGGTCGTTCGAGGCAAGGACGCCGCCGCGGCACTGAGTACCGTGCGCACCCTCGCCGAGGAGGGCATCGCGGCGGTCGAGGTCTCGCTGACCACCACCGACGCCCTGACCGTCATACGGCGGGCGCGCGCCGAACTGGGCCCCGACGCCCTCCTCGGCGCCGGCACCGTGCGCTCGGCCGCGGACGCCGCCCGGGCCCTGGACGCCGGCGCGTCCTACCTCGTCACCCCGGCCCTCGTCGACGGCCTGGAGCCGTACGGCGTGCCGGTGTTGATGGGCGCCCTGACACCGAGCGAGGTCGAAGCGGCCCTCGCCCGGGGCGCCGCCGCGATCAAACTCTTCCCGGGTTCCTTCGGCGGCCCCGGCTATCTGAAAGCCCTGCGCGACCCCTTCCCCGAGGTGCACTTCGTGCCCGTCGGCGGAGTAGACGCACCGGCCGCCCGCGCCTATCTGGACCGGGGTGCCCTCGCCGTCGGCGTGGGCTCACCGCTCGTCGGTGACGCGGCCGACGGCGGCGACCTCAGTCAACTCCGCGTCCGTGCGGCCGAGTTCCGCAAAATCACCGCAGGGGGGACGGTATGACGACCCAGACTCCGGCCGAGGTCGTGACCTTCGGCGAGACCATGGCGGCACTGCGCGCCCACGGCGCGCTACGACTCGGCGGCAACCTCGGCCTGTCCGTCGCCGGCGCCGAGTCCAACGTGGCCATCGGCCTCGCCAGGCTCGGGCACCGGGTGCGCTGGGCCGGCCGGGTCGGCGCGGACGAACTCGGCGCGCTGGTCCTGCGTACGCTGCGCGCGGAGGGCGTCGACACCGACCACGCGGCCACCGACGACACCGGCCGCCCCACGGGACTGCTGCTCACCGAACCCCGCCTGGGCACCCTGACCCGCGTCAGCTACTACCGCACCGGTTCCGCCGGCTCGGCGGTGTCACCGGCCGACGTACTGCCCGCCTTGACCCCCGGCACCCGCGTCCTGCATCTGACCGGCATCACACCGGCGCTCGGCGCGTCCGCCGCCCACGCCGCGCTGGCCGCCGCCACGGCCGCCCGCGACGCCGGCATCACCGTGTGCCTCGACGTCAACTACCGCTCCCGGCTGTGGAGTACAGACGCCGCCCGCACCGCCCTGCGCCCGCTGCTGCTCCGCACCGACCTGCTCATAGCCTCCGAGGACGAACTGCCACTGGTACTGGAACGACCCGACGCCGACGAACCCGAGGCCGTGAAGAGCATCCTGGCCGCGGGGGTCGCCGAGGTGGTCGTCAAACGCGGCGCACGCGGCGCGACCACGTTCACCGCGGACGGTCCGACCGACCGCGCCGCACGACAGGTCGACGCCGTCGATCTGGTCGGCGCGGGCGACGCCTTCGTGGCCGGATACCTGTCCGGCGTCCTCGACGACGCGGACATCCCGGCCCGGCTGCACCGCGCCGTCACCACGGCGGCCTTCGCCGTCGCCTCCAGGGGCGACTGGGAGGGCCTTCCGACCCGGGACGAACTCGGGCTGCTCGACGAGCCGGACGGCACGACCATCCGCTGACCGGGGCAGCGGATCGGCTCTTCGAGCCGCCTGCCTGTGGGGCGCGATGTGCGGCGGCCGGGGCCGCACATCGCCGGGCCGATACTGTCGTTTCCTCTACGACGAAAGATGACTGACGTGGCACTGATCCTGGTAACCGGCGCGGCCGCCGGCCTCGGGCGCGATGCGGCGAACGCGTTGGCCGACGACGGTCACGACGTGGTCGTCCACGTCCGCACCCCGGCACGTCTCACCCGCGAGGACGACAGCGCCCGGTGGAAGGGCGTCGTCCTCGGGGACCTCGCCCGACTGGACGACATTCACGACGTCGCCCGGCAGGCCTCCGGATTCGGCCGCTTCGACGCCGTCATCCACAACGCCGGAGTCCTGAACTCGCCGGAGCAGACCACGGTCAACACGATCGCGCCCTACCTGTTGACCGCCCTGATGGACAAGCCGGCCAGACTCGTCTACCTCAGCAGCTCCATGCACCGATCCGGCTCCACCGACCTGGGACGGCTGACGGACGGCACCGCCACCTACTCCGACACCAAACTGTGGGTCACCACCCTCGCGCTGGCTTTCGCGTCCCGCTGGGAAGGAACCGTCGCCCACGCGGTCGACCCCGGCTGGGTTCCCACCCGGATGGGCGGCGCCGGCGCATCGGACGACCTGGTCGCTGGGCACCGGACACAGGCGTGGCTCGCCACCCACGACGACGTGACCCCGAGCACCGGCGGCTACTGGTACCACCGGCGGACACAGACACCGCACCCCGCCTCTCAGGACAAGGAGTTCCAGGCTCGCCTCATTCACGTCCTGGAACGCCGGACAGGGGTCCCGCTCGACTGAGCGGGACCCCTGTCCGATCCGGGTGGGTCAGGACGGCGTGCCGTGCGGTTCCCGGACGACGGCGACGCCTCCCGGGGGGACGACGACGGTCCCCGAGACCGGGGTGCCGGTGAGGAGTTCCACCCCTTCGGCGCGGACTTCGGCGCCCTTCCCCGCGTGGTCGACGAGGAACAGGAAGTCGGCCTCCGCGCCGCGACGCCGTACGACCTCGACCCCGGCGGGCACCTCGTGCTCGGGAGCCACACCGGCCTCCTCGCGGATGCGGTGGAGGAGGGCCGCCAGGGTGTCCTGGTCGGGGTGGGTCGCCACATACCAGGCAGTGCCGCTGCCGTACCGGTGGTGGGTGACGGCGGGATGCCCGGCCAGCGGACCGTCGGCGTACGAGGCGACGGCCCGGGCGCCGGCCAGGCCGACCCGTTCCGACCACAGGTCGGCCGTGGCGCCCGGGGGAACCTCGCCCGCCAGCCCCGTCGTCTGCCCCGGCAGCAGCGGGAAGAGCTCGTCGGTGTGCACGCCGAGGACGTCGCGGAACGCGCCGGGATACCCGCCGAGGAACACATGACCCTTTTCGTCGACCATACCGCTGTGGAAGCCGACGGCCAGCGTTCCTCCGCTCTCCGCGAACCGGGTGAGGTTCGCCGCGGCCGTCTCCGTCACCACGTACAGCGACGGGACCAGGACGAGTTGGTACCGGTCCAGCCCGGGGTCGTCGGGACGGACGAAGTCGACGGCGACACCCGCACGCCACAGCGGGGTGTACCAGTCACGCACCAGATCCTGATAACGCAGCTCGCTGCTCGGCTGGGCGGGCAGCTCCAGTGCCCAACGGGCGTCCCAGTCCCATACGATCGCCACGCGCGCCGCGACATCGGTGTCCCGTACCTCGGCCAACGCCCGCAGATCGGCGCCCAGTTGGACGACGTCCTGCCAGATCTGGCTGTTTGTGCCGGCGTGCGGAAGCATCGCCGAGTGCCACTGCTCGGCACCCGCCTTAGCCGCCCGCCACTGGAAGAACGCGATGCCGTCGGCGCCGTGGGCGACATGAGCGAGCGCGTTGCGCCGCATCTCACCCGGACCCTTGGCCCGGTTGACCTGCTGCCAGTTGACGGCACCCGGCGAATGCTCCATGAGAAACCACGGGCCGCCCGCGAGCGACCTCATCAGGTCGCCGCTGAGCGCGATGTCGAGCTCCGCCTCCGGGTCGTCGGACATCAGGTAGTGGTCGTTGGAGAGGATGTCCAACTCCGGTGCCCAGCGCCAGTAGTCGAGGGCGTCGAAGGTGCGCAGGACCATGAAGTTGGTCGTCGCGGGGAGGTCCGGCGAGGCCTGCCGCAGCACCTCGCGCTCGGCCGTGCACAGCGAGAGCAGTTCGTCGGAGCAGAAGCGGCGCCAGTCGAGCTGATGGGTGGGGTTGGGGACGGCTCCGGTGGCCCGGGGCGGGATGATCTCGTCCCAGTCGTAGAACCACTGGCTCCAGAAGGTGGTGCCCCAGGCGTCGTTCAGCGCGTCCAGATCCTGGTACTTGTCCCGCAGCCAGCGGCGGAAGGACTCCGCGCTCTCGTCGCAGTAGCAGGCGGGGTTGTGGCAGCCGTACTCGTTGTGGACGTGCCACATGACGACGGCCGGGTGGTCGGCGTACCGCTCGGCCAGCGCGCCCGCGATCCGCAGGGCGGCCTCGCGGTAGGCGGGGCTGGAGGGGCAGAACGTCTGGCGACTGCCGTACCACAGTCGGCGGCCGTCCTTGTCCACCGGCAGCGCCTCGGGGTGGGCCTTGAAGAACCAGGCGGGCGGCGACGCGGTGGGGGTGGCCAGGTCGGCGCCGATGCCGTTCTCGTGCAGGAGGTCGAGGAGGCGGTCCATGCGCGTGAAGTCGTAGACGCCCTCGGCCGGTTCGAGCAGCGCCCAGGAGAAGATGCCGACGCTGACCATGGTGACCCCGGCCTCGCGCATCAGGCGCATGTCCTCGGCCCAGACCTCCTCGGGCCATTGTTCGGGGTTGTAGTCGCCTCCGTAGGCGATGCCGGGAAGACGGAGGCGGCGTGCGGTGCTCATGGGGGAGTGCTCCGGAAAGTCGGGGGTGGGGGCGCGTACGGCTGGGTCAGCCCTTGTTGGCGCCCAGGGTCAGACCGCTGACGAACTGCCGCTGCAGCGCGAAGTACACGATCAGGGTGGGGATGGCGGTCAGCAACGCACCCGCGGCGACCAGGTTGGGGTCGGTGAAGTACTGGCCGGAGAGGTTGTTGAGTGCCGAGGTGATCGGCATGTTCTCGCCGGTGGAGATCAGCACGATCGCCCAGAAGAAGTCGTTGTAGATCCAGATGGACAGGAGGGTGGCCAGGGCCGCCATCGCGGGCCTGCACAGCGGCAGCACGATCTGCCAGTACAGGCGCCAGACGGAGGCGCCGTCGACAAGTGCGGCCTCGGTCAGCTCGTGCGGGAGGGAACGCATGTAGTTGGCGAGCACGAACGCGCAGAAGCCCGACTGGAACGCCACATGGATGAGCACCAGCCCCAGCGCCGAGTCGTACAGCTTGCCGGACGCGGTGATTCCCGGCAGGTCGACGAGCAGGTAGAGGCGGTAGAGCGGGGTGATGATGACCTGCTGCGGGAGCAGGTTGCCGGCTGTGAAGACCAGCAGCAGGAACAGGTTGACCCGGAAGTCGAAGCGGCTGACGTAGAACGCCACGCAGGACGACAGGAACAGGGTCAGCAGCACCGCCGGAATCGCGATGAGCAGCGTGTTCCCGAAGTAGTGCAGCATGTCCGACTGCTCGAACGCGTTGGTGAAGTTGTCGAAACTCAGCTTGTCGGGCCAGGAAACGTAACCCTTGTCGCTGGTCTCGGCGTACGGGCGCAGCGCCGCGAACATCGCCCACAGCAGCGGCGCGAGCCAGGCCAGCGACGTCACGACGAGGAACGTGTGCAGCAGGATCCGGGCGGGGCGGACGGGGGTGCGCTGTTTCAGCGCCATGGAGGTGCTCATGCGCTCCGCTCCTTCCGGAAGGTCGAGATCAGATACGGGATGATCACGGCGAGGGAGATCACCAGCAGGACCACGGCGATCGCCGAGCCGTACCCGATGCGACTGGACTCGCCGATGATGTTGTTGGTGACCAGGATCGACAGCAACTCGGTGCCCTGGGCCCCCTTGTTGAAGACGAAGACCAGGTCGAAGGCGCGCAGGGCCTCGATGATCGTGACGACCAGGACCACCGTGTTGGTGGGGCGCAGCGTGGGGAAGATGACGTTCTTGAACGTCTGCCACTCGCCCGCGCCGTCGAGCGACGACGCTTCGCGCAGCGAGGGGTCGACGCCCTTGAGGCCGGCCAGGTAGAGGATCATCATGTAGCCGGTGTGCCGCCAGCAGGCGGCCACCAGGACGGCCCACAGGTTGAGGTCCGGATCGCCGATCCAGTCGATGTAGTGGCCGGGCTTGTTGGCGCCGATCAGGCTGTTGATCAGGCCCGTGTCCGGGTTGTAGACCAGCTGCCAGACGAACCCGGTCACCGCCAGCGACACCACGACCGGCAGGAAGAACGCCGTCTGGTAGACCCGGCTGAACCGGATGTTCTTGTCCAACTGGACGGCCAGGAGGAGTCCGAGCGGGGTCGGGATCAGGATGAGCACGACGAACCAGATGACGTTGTGCTCGACGGCGGGCCAGAACTGCGGGTTGTTGGTGAACAGTTCGCGGAAGTTGTCCAGCCCGACCCACTTGATGGAGTCGAAGCCGATGCCGTCCCAGGTGGTGAACGCGAGGGCGATGGAGGCCAGGGCGGTGAGCCAGACGAGGGCCACGTGCAGGATCGTCGGTATGCCGGCCATCAGACCGAGCGTGAGCCGGTCACGGCGGGTCAGCAGACGCCGATGGCCCTGCGGGACCCGCTTGTTCGAGGGCACGCCCCGGGGCGGCTCGGCGGCCGCCTCCGGGGACTTCGTGAGGATGTCGGTGCTCATGAGGAGGCGAAGATCGCCTTCTTCTGGCGCTCGATGGACGACAGGATGCCGTCGACGCCCTTGGGGTCGCGGACGAACTTCTGCAGCGCGGGCTGCATCACCGTCGAGGTGAAGTCCGGACGGCTGTCACGGTCCATGAACTGGGTGAGGTGCTTGGCCCCCGCGATCATGTCGTAGCCCTTCTTCTGAAGGGTGCTGTACGAGGAGGTGTCGGCCTTGGTGGAGGCGGCGATGAGGCTCGGGTCGGCCTTGAGGTAGATCTCCTCGGCCTGCGGCGTGCCCAGGAACTCGAGCAGCTTGACCGAACCGGCGTGGTTCTTGGGGCTCTTGCTGAGCATGATGCCGTCGGTCGGCGCCTCCACGGTGTCCTGACCGTACGCCGGGTCGATCTCCGGGAAGGGGAAGAAGTCGAGGTCGTCCAGGTCCGCCTTGTTGGTGAACTGCTGGGCCACGAACATGCCAAGCATGTACATGCCTGCCTTCTTCGCGACCAGCGTCTGGGCGGCATCCTGCCAGGTGCGGCCGACCGCGCCGTCCTGGTGGAAGGGGAGGGTCTCGGCCCAGGTGTCGAAGACCTTGCGGACCTTCGCGTCGGTCCAGGAGGCCTTGCCCGCCATCAGCTCGACGTGGAAGTCGTAGCCGTTGAGGCGGAAGTTGATCTGGTCGAAGGAGCCCATCGCCGGCCAGGCGTCCTTGTCGCCGAACGCGATCGGGACCAGGCCGTCCTTCTTCATCTGCTTGCACAGGGCGACGTACGCGTCCCACGTGGTGGGGACCTCGTAGCCGTACTGCTGGAAGACGCTCTTGCGGTAGAAGACCGCCCACGGGGACGTGGTCAGCGGCACCATGTAGTACTTGCCGTCCTGACCCTTGCTCAGGTCGTGCATGGCGCTGGGGAAGTTGCCGCCGATCGTCTTCCACACGTCGTCGATCGGGGTGGCCAGTCCCTTGGCCGCGAAGAACTGCATCCGGTAGCCGGCGAACCACTGGAACACGTCGTCCGGCGTGCCCTGCAGGTAGGAGTTGATCTGCTCCTGGAACGTGCCGTGGTCCTTGGTGTTGATGTCGACCTTGATCCCGGACTGCTTCGTGAACGCCGCGTACATGTCGCCGTAGCCCTTCTTCGGGACGGCGTCGGAGGCGTTGGAGCCGACGGTGACGGTCTTGGCGTCGGACCCGCTGCCGCTGCCGCCGCACGCGGACAGCAGCGGGATGCCGGCACCCAGGAGTGCGGCCCCGCCGAGTCCGCGCAGCACGGCGCGTCGGCTGGTGTCAGGCAATGACTGACCAAGGGATGAATGGCGCATTTCGGCTCCTGAAGGGCTGTCATGGCCCGGGCGTGGCGCATCGGCTCAAGGGGGCATGACGGGATGCGGTCGACGGATACGACCAGAAACGAACGCGATCGGACAGATCCAATCGGCTGACGCGGTGAAGAGTGAACTTTCCAGGGGCCCGCTGTCAAGACTCTGCGGGCAAGGTGCCCGTCAGGCGGTCCTATGAGAAAGAAATCGGTCATTCGACGCAAGAAAAGCTGCCCGTTCTCTTGACGGGGGACCCTGGCGCTGCGTAGACATGACCGCGCGGTCAGGACCGCGCGGTCATACGGTTGACCTGGTTCGATACTCACGGCCATCGGGAGTTCTCATGACACGAGCGGAGGCGCGGAGCGCGGGTTCCCCGGCACCGCGCAGCGCGGACGTGGCCCACGCGGCCGGCGTTTCGCGCAAGACGGTGTCACGGGTCTTCAACAACGAGCCGTACGTCTCCGACGAGGTCCGCCGACGTGTCCTGGAAACAGCCGGGGCACTCGGGTACCGGCTGAACCACGCGGCCAGGGCGCTGGCCTCGGGCCGCAGTCGTTCGATCGGGGTCGTCGCCCTGGGCACGGCCGGGTACGGCACCGCCTCACTCCTCGTGGGTGTGGAGAGGGCCGTACGGGACGCCGGTTACGCACTGCGGGTGGTCAACACGGTGGACGGGGACCCCGAAGGCATCGCGGGCGCGGTGCTGTCGCTCCTCGAACAGGGGGTTGACGGTGTCGTCGTCTCCGAACCCATCGTGGAGGGAGAGGTCTCCGTCAGGATCGATGTGCCGGTCCTCTTCCTGGGCGCGCCGCCCGCCTTCACCTCCGCCCGGACCCTGAGCGTGGGTGTGGGTGCCCGCGAACTGGCGCGCGTGGCCACCGAACACCTGCTGGATCTCGGACACACCACCGTCCATCATCTCGCGGGCCCGCAACGCTGGTACGCCTCCAAGGACCGTGTCGACGGCTGGCGCGCGGCGCTGACGGCGCGCGGTGCGCTCGAACACCCCGTGATCGAGGGCGACTGGTCACCCGAGTCCGGCTACGCGGTCGGCCGTGAACTGGCGGCGGACAGTACCGTGACCGCCGTCTTCGTGGCGGGCGACGAGATGGCCATCGGCCTGATCCACGCCCTGCGCGAGGCCGGCCGCCGGGTACCCGAGGACATCAGCGTGGTCGGATTCGACGGCAACCCCGTCTTCGCCCACGTCACCCCTGCGCTGACCACCGCGCGTCAGCCCTTCGACGCCGCGGCGCGGGAAGGGATCCGGCTCCTCGTGCACGCCATCGAGAAGCCGGAGACCTACCTGCCTCCGGCGAGCCAACCACCGGTCGAACTCGTCATCCGCGCCTCGACCGCGCCTCCGCCCTCCCACCGGGGGCGGACGGCACTTCGCACCGCCTGAGCCACCGCACCGACAGGTGCGGACAGAGGGCACGCGTGAGCACCACCGCTGTCCGCCGAGGAAGCCCGTAGCGAAAGCTCGTAGCATTCCTCGACGCCACGACGTCGACCGTTGTCAGGGCGGCCGGCGTCACTCGTCCCTTGACTCCGCTGTTCCACGCCCGGGATCGATCCGTGCGGGCGGCGGGCGTCGAAACACACGTTCATCCCTTCCCCCGGGAGCCGCAATGTCCTATGCGCAGACAGACGCCAGAGCCGGCGCCGCTCCGCATTCCCGTCCCCTCTTTCTCCTGACGGCCGTCTTCGCCCTGCTGGCCGCGGTGGCGACACTGCTGCTGCCCGCCGCAGGCCGGGCGGACGCCCTGGCCCGGCCGTCGCAGACGATGTACACCCCGCCGTCGGACGCGCCCTCGCCCGGGTCGTTGTATCCGCGGGCGCTGCGGCTGCAGCACAACGGCTCGGCCAACGGCACGATTCTGGCGACGTTCGAGCAGTACAGCACCGGCACACCGGTTCTCCCGATCTACCGCAGCACCGACAACGGCAACGCCTGGACGAAGATCTCCGAGGTCGCCGACACCCAGAACGGCTGGGGCATGCGCTGGGAGCCCGAGCTGTTCGAGCTCCCCGCGGCCATGGGTGACTTCCCCGCGGGCACCATCCTCGCCGCCGGAGCGTCCGTCCCCTCCGACCGCTCGGCCATCAAGATCGACGTCTACGCCAGCACGGACCGCGGACTGACCTGGACCTTCGTCAGCAACATCGCCACCGGCGGCCCTGCCTTCGACACGAACGGCAACGGCAACACCCCCGTATGGGAGCCGTTCTTCCTCTACGCCAACGGCAAGCTGATCGTCTACTACTCCGACCAGCGCGACTCCGCCTACGGCCAGAAGGTCGTGCACCAGGTCTCCACGGACGGCCGCACCTGGGGCCCCGTGGTGAACGACGTGGCGATGCCCACCTACAGCCAGCGCCCGGGCATGCCCACCGTGGCGAAGCTGCCCAACGGCAACTACATCATGACGTACGAGTTCGGCGGCTCGCCCTCTGGCAACTTCGCCGTCTACTACAAGATCGCCGCCGACCCGGAGGCCTTCAACTCCGTCACGGGCATCCCCCTGCGGGCGACCGACGGCACGGTCCCCACCAGCACTCCGTACATCACCTGGCTGCCCACCGGCGGCCCGAACGGCACCCTGGTCGTCAGCGCCTACAGCACGGGTGACCTGTTCCTCAACACCGCGAACGGTGCCGCGGACACCTGGACACGCATCAACTCCACCGTCGTCGGCGGCTACAGCCGCGGTCTGCTCCCGTTGCCCGACGGCCACAGCCTGCTGGTGCTCAGCGGGGGAAGCGGCGGCAGCAACCTCCACAACCCCGTCACCTACGGCACCATCGACCTGGGCGGCGGCATCTCGGACGGCGCCACCTACACGGCTTCGAACGCGGGCAGTGCCCTCAACCTGGCCATCGCGGGCGGCTCCACCGCCAACGGCACGTTCGCGACGCAGCAGACCGCCACGAGCGGCACCGACCAGCAGTGGCGCTTCGCAGCGCAGCCCTCCGGCTACTTCAAGATCTTCAACGTGGCCACGGGCAAGGTCCTGGGCGTGCAGGGCGCGTCCACCGCCGACGGCGCCAAGATCCTGCAGTGGGACGACAACGGCACCCTCGACCACGAATGGGCCGTCGCCCCCAACCCCGCCGGCGGTTACACGCTGACCAACCGCGTCACCGGCAAGCTCCTCGAGATCCCGGGCGCCTCCAACGCCACCGGCACCACCGCCGGCCAGTGGAGCGCCACCGGATGCGCCTGCCAGCGCTGGAACCTCACCCAGACCGCCCTGCCCCCGCTGGGCACCGGACAGTACGTCCTCGTCAACAAGAACAGCGGCAAGTACCTCGACATCCCGAACGGCTCCACGGCCACCAACACCGCCGTCGGGCAGTGGCAGAACTCCGCCTGCGTCTGCCAGCTGTTCACCTTCCAGTCCGCCGGCAACGGAGCCTGGACCATCAAGAACGCCAACAGCAACCTCAATCTCGACATCCGCAGCGGCTCCACCACCCCGGGAGCCGTGGTCGTCCAGAACACCCCCTCCACGGCCAACTCGCAGAAGTGGACCCTGACCGACGCGGGCAACGGCTACTACGAAGTCAAGAACGTCAACAGTGGCCTCAACGCCGGCGTCGCCCAGTCCTCCACCGCCAACGGCGCGGGGGTCGTCCAGTGGACCGACGTGAATGTCGACGACCAGCTCTGGAAGATCGTCCGCATCAACTGAGGCGGCTCTCCCACAACGAAAAGCCCGGGTCCGGCTGTGTGCCGGGCCCGGGCATTTCGTTGTGGGTGGCGTATACGCCGACGTCTGAGACGGCGTCTACGTCATCGCGTCTCGCGCGCGTACGGCGCGACCGCGATCCGGTCGATCAGCGGTGCGTAGCGCGAGCGGAGCGGTACGCCGGGGAAGGTGTCCGAGGCGTAGGTGGTGCCGTCGAAGTTCGGCAGCTCCTCGGAGCTGAAGGCGATCGTGTTCTGTCCCTTCTTCAGCTGGACGGGGACGGTCAGCTCCCAGAAGTTGTTCTGGTGGAAGCTGTGCGGGAAGCTGACGCGCCGTGTCTCGCCGCCGTTGACACTGATGTCGGCGTGGCGGGCGAGCGGGTCCGGGTTGTAGTGGGTGGCCTCGGCCTGCTCGGGGTTGGAGTACCGGATGCGCAGCGCGTACAGGCCGCTCCGGTCGGCGGTGACCGTGAACGTCGCGGTGTTGCCGTTGCCAGGTGCACCGCCGACCCCGGTGATCGCCGTGCCGGCGGTGGCCAGGGAGAGCGGGGTGAGCGTGGCCGAGCCCGCGAGCTCGGCGTCGCCGGCCTCGTACGTACGTGTCTTGAGCGTGCCCTCGGTGGGAGTGACGGTGAGGCGGTCGACGAGGGTGGTCGTCGAACCCCCGGTCACCGTTACCTTGTTGACGCCGCCCGACAGGGAGACCGCCACCCTGCTCGTCTTCTTGTCCAGGCGCAGGACGTCGTGCCCGTTGACGGAGAGCCGGGCGCCCGTGCCCTCTACGGTGTCGACCTCGAGGGTGGCCTCGCGGTCGGCGGGGGAGTAGACCCAGAACGTGGCGGTCTGGCCCTTCCGGAGCTTGGCCGCGCCCGAGCCGGTGGCGGGGACCCGGGCCTTCTTCGGCAGGTCGTAGACCGGCCGCGCCCCGCCGCCCAGCCAGGCCAGCTCACCCTCGTACACCTGGGTGGCGGCCGAAGCCTCGGGGAGGGAGAGGGCGAGACGGTCGACGATGGCGTCACCCTTGGTGACGCGCTTGCCGTCGAGGCTCTTCGCGGCGAGCGTCAGGGTGTGCTTGCCCTTGGTGAGCCGGACCTTGGTGTCGGTGTGGTCCCAGACCACCCACTTGTAGCCCAGCGGCATGTACAGCTCCTGCTCGCTGTCCGCCTTCCCGTCCACCCGGAGGAAGACGTTGGTGGGGCCCTGCTCCTTCACCTTGTCGAAGGTGTTCAGGGAGTTGGCGAAGACGCTCAGGTCGTAGGTGCCGTCCTCGGGCACGTCCACGGTCGTGTCGAGCGTGACGTCCGAGCCGGTGCGCAGACCGCCGACGTCGTATCCGCCCGAGGTGTAGAACTTCGACACGTCGCGAGGTGAGCCCTCCGGGCCGTTCTTGGAGTAGCCGGTCCCGGTGTGGACGGCGTCCTCCGCCTCGTACGAAGCCTGCCAGCGCACGGGCGGGGACTGCGCGCCCTTCGCCTTGCCGGCCGGGCTGAGGACGATCTCGTACGCCGAGGACTCCTCCAGTCTCGGCAGTGTGCCGTCGCCGAAGTCGACGACCACCGTGCCGTCGTCACCGACCTTCAGGTTCTGCTCGGCGAGCAGCTTCGGACCGGAGGAGTCGCCGACCTGGCCGCTCCACGCGATCTCCCGCACCCACGCGTGCACGTTCTTCCCGAAGAGCTTCTTCGGAACGCCCGCGAACGTGATGTGGCCCTTCCCGGTCGACCCGCCGAAGATCAGCCGGGCCTGCTTCTTCTTCTCGTCGAGGGTCGCGACGCCCTGCATTGTGTAGTTCTCGCCGGGGAACGGCGGCGTCGCCGTCACCGTGTGCCCGCTCATCGAGGCGTACGAGTTCAGCAGCCACCACTGGCCGTTGCCCCGGTTGGACTGCACCGCGGAGTCGGAGAGGTTCCCGTCGATGTTCCAGTAGGCGATGTCGGCGTCGACCTTGGACTCCTCGATCGCGGAGACCCACTGGATCATCTGGCCGGGTACCGAGGTGTGGTAGTTGAAGGCGTACTCGTTGATGTTGATCGGCAGCCTCGTACCCTCACGGGCGGTGCCCTTGAACAGCTCCTTCTCCCACGTCCGGTACTTGGCGACGTTCGAGCGCACCGCCTCGGGGTGGCTCAGCTCGTGCCAGGTGATGACGTCCGGGAGGGTGCCGGCGGCCAGGGCGTGCGTGAGGAAACCCTTCACCTGGTCGTAGAGGACGCTGGTGTTGGGTCCGGCGATACGGGCGCTCGGCATCTTGCCCTTGATGAGCTTGTACGCGTCGTCCCAGGCGGCGAAGAAGTCGGTGGGGTCGTTGAGCCAGCTGACCTTGTCGTAGCTCCAGTCGCCGGTGCCGAACATGTTGCCCTCGGGCTCGTTGAACGGCACGAAGACGATGTTGTCCTGGTACTCCTCGGGCAGTTGGAGCACCTGGTCGACCTGCTTGGCGATCTTCTCCTCGTAGAGCTTGAGCTTCTCCTGCGGGGTGTCGCCCGGCCACTCGTAGGGGAAGCCGCGGTGGATGTCGGTCATGTAGATGTACACATCACCGTTGGTGGAGTCGGCCAGGGGCCCGACCACGTCCAGCGCGTCGGCGCCCGGGTGCTGCGGGCCGTCCTGTGCCTTGGTGGAGACGGTGCGCAGCCCCATGCCCTCGATGAGGTTGTTGGTGGGGACGTCCGGCCCGTACACCCCGTAGAGGGTGCCGGAGGCGCCGCCGTGGAACGCGCCGGTGTTGGAGCCGAGGTCGACGGTCAGCTGACCCTCGCGGACCACGGTGACGGTCGCCGAGACCGCTCGACCGGCGACGGTTCCGGCGACGGTGAAGGTCCCCGGTCGGGCGTACTTGTCGGCCGGTACGGCGTCCCAGGTGATCGCCGCGTCGCGGTCGTAGCCGTCGGAGAAGGAGGATCGGACGGCCGCGGGCAGGGACGGGGCGGTGCCGGTGGTCGTCCGGACAGCGAAGGAGGTCTTCGACAGGTCCTGGAGCGTCGGCACGGTCCCGACCAGGCCGGCCACCTGCTGCGCGCTGAGCGCCGAGTGCCACACGGCGAAGTCGTCGATCGCGCCCTTGAGCAGCGGGTCCGGCCAGAAGGACTTGCCGATGTAACCGGCGGCCGTGGCCGAACCGTCCAGCAGTTCCTTGGCCTTGATGCCGGTCGCGGCGGACGCCACCGCCGTGCCGTCGAGGTAGGTGGTGAGCCGACCGGCACTGGTGTCGAGAGTGACGGTGACGGTCCGCCAGGCGTTCGCGGGCAGCATCGCGTAGCCGACGGCCTGGGCCTCCGCCCCGCCTCCGCCGGTGGTCACCGAGGTCTGGAACAGCCCGTTGCCGCTGTACGGAGTGCTGAAGAGATACCTGGTGGTGTTGGTGCCGAGATCGAAGATCCGCTGCCAGGACGACTTGTCGCCGTCCCACTTCACCCGGGCCGAGACCGTCAAGTCCGTGGCGTCGCCGAGCACTTCGCGGGGCAGACGGACATACGCGCCGTTCGAGTCGGGCGCCCCGCCGGGCAGGGCGATGGCCTTGCCACCGTCCGCGCCCGCGACGGAGCGGGCGGTGGCGCCGTTCACGAGGCTCGCCGTCAGGCCGTTTCCGGAGCTGTCCGTGATGCTGCCCGACGCGAGGTCGTCCTGGTCGAAGGTGTAGCGGGCGACGGGCTGGGGAGTGTCGGCCGCCTGCGCGAGGACGGCCGGCGCGGAGAGCAGCCCCGCGCCGAGAGTCAGCGCCACGGCGGCCGCACCTCGGCGCCGGACGGATCTGTCAGCAGGTGGCATGGAGTGCGTCCTTAATTCTTGATTCCTGAGGGGGAGGTTCCGGTTGGCCGGGAGGGGGAGGGGTAGCCGGTCGAACCGGTTCGGCGAAGCTAGCATCGAGGAAACCGGCCAGCAATCCCCCCGACACGCCGAACCTGTGCCGTGTACGCCGGATTGCAAGGTGTTTTCACCGAAAGCCCGGTACGGGTGTTGACAGGCGCCCGGCTTGTTTCTAGTTTCACTTCACGCGAACCGGTTCGACAACCGATAGTCGCCGCTCCACCCTTCCTACAAGGAGTTGCCGTGAACATCGGTGAGATCGCCCGGCTGGCCGGTGTCTCGCGGAGCACCGTGTCCTACGCGCTGAGCGGGAAGCGCCCGGTCTCGGAGGACACCCGCCGCAAGATCCAGCGCGTCGTCGACGAACTGGGCTACCAGCCCAGCGCCAGCGCCCGCGCCCTGGCCAACGGCCGGACCAGCACCCTCGGCCTGGTGTTCCCGCCGGCCGGCAACCACTACACGGGAATGCAGCTGGATTTCATCGGCAGCGTGGTGGAGGCCGCGGCGGCCCACGACTACGACGTGCTGCTCTCGCCGAGCGGTGTGGACAGCGACCGTTCCTTCCAGCGCCTGCTGGGGGAGCGGCGGGTCGACGGCGCGATCCTCATGGAGATCAGGCTGGAGGACGACCGGGTCGATCACCTGGCAGCCCTCGACTTCCCGTTCGTCGCCATCGGCCGTACCGCTCGCACCGAGAGCTGTTCATGGGTCGGGCTCGACCACACCGCGCTGGTGGAGCGTTGCGTCCATCACCTGGCGGATCTCGGCCACCGCCGGGTCGCCTTCGTCAACCGTCCCGAGCAACTGCTGCGCACCGGGTACGAGTCGGCCCAGCGCGGGCTGAACGGCTTCACCAAGGCCGCGGCGGAACGCGGTCTCACCGTCCGCACGTACTGCTGTGGCGACGACGCCGCCTCGGGCCAGACCTGCCTGGAACGGATCCTGCACGACGACCCGGCCACCACCGCCCTGGTCACCCTCAATGAGGCTGCGCTCGGCGGCCTCTACCGGGGCCTCGCCGAGGCAGGCCGCCATGTGCCGCGCGACTTCTCCCTCACCGGGGTCGTGGCCGGCCGGTGGGCGGAGACGGTGACCCCGCAGCTCACCGCGGCGGACGTACCGGCCGAGCAGATGGGCCGCCTCGCCGTAGACCTGCTCGTAGAGCGGCTCAACCACCCCGACGCGCCGCCCCGGCACCATCTCCTCACCCCGCCGATCTCGCTACGGGCCAGCACCGGCCCGGCCGGAACCGCGCCGAGCACGGACGCCGGACCGGTATGACGGCCTGACCTCTTCCTTCCCTCTCTTCTTCCTCACTTCACCGCACGCTCGCCCGTGCGCGTGCATCCGCCTGCCGGCCCTTGCCTCGGCACTCCATGCCCAGAAACAAAGGAACTTCCGCCATGAACCGATCCACCAGACAGCGCCGTCTGACCGCCGCCGCTGTGACCGCTCTGGCCGTCGCTGTGAGCGCCACTGCCTGTTCGTCCGGCTCGGGCAGTTCGGACACGAAGGCCGCCGCCGGTGGTACGTACTCGATCTGGGACCCCTACCCGCAGTTCGCGAAGGGGTCGGCGTGGGTGAAGCTGCTGGAGGACTGCGGCACGAAGGCCGGGGTGAGGGTCAAGCGGACCGGTTTCGACACGGGGGACCTGGCGAACAAGACGCTGCTGGCCGCGCAGCAGGGCAACTCCCCGGACGTCCTGATCGTGGACAACCCGGTGGTCTCCACGCTGGCCGAGGCGGGTGTGCTCACGACGACGGACGAGAACAGGCTGGACACGTCCGCGGTGGATCCGAACCTGTTGGCGGCGGGTCAGTCGGGCGGCAAGACGTATGGCACGCCGATCGGTGCCAACACGCTGGCCCTGTACTACAACAAGAAGGTCCTGGCGGAGGCCGGGGTGGATATCGCGTCGGTGAAGGACTGGGCGTCGCTGACGGCGGCGCTTCAGAAGGTGAAGAAGGCGGGGAAGAAGGGGATCACGTTCTCGGCGATCGGCACGGAGGAGGGCAGTTTCCAGTTCCTGCCGTGGTTCTGGGGTTCGGGGGCGAAGCTGACCGCGCTGGATTCGCCGCAGTCGGTGTCGGCGCTGGCGTTGTGGAAGGGCTGGCTGGACAAGGGGTACGCGCCCAACTCGGTGCTCAACAACACGCAGACCACCAGCTGGCAGGAGTTCGCGTCGGGGGAGTACGCGTTCAGTGAGAACGGGACCTGGCAGCTGGCGAACGCGGAGAAGGCGGGCTTCGAGTACGGGGTGATTCCGGTCCCGGGGGCGTCGGGCGGCAACGCGGCGGCGCCGACGGGCGGGGAGTTCGTGACGGTGCCGGTGCAGGACGACACCGCCCGCTATGCGACGACGCAGAAGATCGCGACGTGTCTGACCAGCAGCCAGAACCTCCTGGCGACCGACACGACGCTGTCCTATGTCGCGCCGACCGCCGAGGTCCAGGGCAAGCAGGTCGCGGCGAACGCGCAGCTGAAGCCGTGGGTGGACGCGGTGAAGGCGGCCAAGGGCCGTACCAGTGACGACCTGGGCACCAAGTACCCCAAGATCTCGGAGCAGTTGTGGAAGGCGGTCCAGTCCGCGCTGAGCGGCTCCACGTCGCCGAAGGACGCGCTCACGGCCGCCCAGTCCGCCGTCAAGTAACCGAGTGTCGAAGGCCAGTTGATGAACCGCACGACACACGCGCCGGACGACGGCCGGCTGGTTAGCGAGGGGGTCGGGGCGGAAACCGCCGCCCCGACCACTCCCCGGGCTACCACGCGACGGCGCCGTCCGACCTCCTCGCAGTGGACGGCCTGGGCGTTCATCGCCCCGGTCGCCTGCTACCTCGCCGTCTTCTACGCCTATCCCCTCTACCGCAACCTCGACCTGAGCCTGCGCAACTACACGGTCCGCTCCTTCGTGCAGGGCAACGCCCCCTTCACCGGCCTGGACAACTACCGCAGGATCTTCGACGACCCGACGTTCGCCCCGGCCCTGGTGCACACCGCCGTGTTCACCGCCGTGTGCCTGCTCTTCCAGTACGCGATCGGCCTGGGCCTCGCGGTCTTCTTCCACCAGCACTTCCGCCTGTCGGCCACCCTGCGGGCGCTGTTCCTGGTGCCGTGGCTGCTGCCGCTGATCGTGTCCGCCTCCACCTGGTCATGGATGCTCAACTCCGATTCCGGCATCGTCAACGCCACCCTGAACACGATGGGCATCGGCCCGGTGAACTGGCTGACCTCACCGGCCTGGTCCCTCGCCTCGGTGATCATCGCGAACATCTGGATCGGTGTCCCCTTCAATCTCGTCGTCCTCTACAGCGGCCTGCAGTCCATCCCCGCCGGCCTCTACGAAGCGGCCGCCCTCGACGGAGCGAACGCCTGGCGCCGCTTTTGGTCCATCACCTTCCCCCTGCTGCGCCCGGTCTCCGCGATCACCCTCCTGCTCGGGCTGGTCTACACACTGAAGGTCTTCGACATCATCTGGATCATGACCAAGGGCGGACCCGCCGACTCCTCGACCACGTTCGCGACCTGGTCCTACCAGCTCGGCTTCGGCAGCCTCCTGCCGGCTTTCGGGCCCGGAGCGGCCGTCGGCAACCTCCTGGTCGTCGCCGCCCTCGTCTTCGGCCTGATCTACCTGCGCATCCAGCGAAAGCAGGCCCAGTCATGACCGCAACCGCCACCACTCTCACGCGCCGCGACCGCACCTGGGGCAAGACAGCTGTCGGTGTGGTGCTGACCGGGGTGATGCTGTTCCCGGTGTACTGGATGCTGAATGTGTCCTTCACCCGCGACCAGGACATGCGCAAGAGTCCCCCGGACCTGATCCCTCTGCATGGGACGCTGGCCGGCTACCGCACCGTCCTCGACGAGCAGCTGCCCTACCTCGCCACCAGCCTCGTCGTCGCCCTCGGCACCGTCATCCTGACCGTGACCCTGGCCGCACCCGCCGGATACGCACTGGCGAAACTCCGCCCACGCGGCGGCGGCATCCTCTCCTTCGTGCTGCTGGCCGCGCAGATGATCCCCGGCATCATCATGGCGATGGGCTTCTACGCCATCTACCTCCAACTCGGCGTCCTGCAGTCCCTCCCCGGCCTGATCGTCGCCGACTCCACCCTCGCCGTGCCCTTCGCCGTCCTCATCTTCACCGCGTTCATGTCCTCCATCCCCGGTGAACTCATCCAGGCCGCACAGATGGACGGGGCACGGGCCCTGCGTACGTTCTGGTCGATCGTGCTGCCGATGAGCCGCAACTCGATCGTCACGGTGTCCCTGTTCGCGTTTTTGTGGTCCTGGTCCGACTTCATCTTCGCCAGCACCCTCGTCAACGGCGGCACGCACGAGCCGATCACCCTGGGCATCTACCACTACATCGGCAACAACAACCAGCAGTGGAACGCCATCATGGCCACCGCCGTCGTGGCCTCCCTGCCCGCCACGGTCATCCTCGTCCTCGCCCAGCGCTACGTCGCCGCAGGCGTCACCGCAGGCGCCGTCAAAGACTGACCCCCACCACCCCCACACTCCCCCCTCCGGTCCCTGCCGTCCGTATCCCCGGACGGACGGCCGCCCCTGCCCGAGAAACGAGTACCGCTTCATGACCGCCGACCGATCCGGCCCCGTCTTCTGCGTCCAGGACATCCCCTTCAGCACCCACGGATCGTGGTTCGGCATCTCACCCGTCCTGGCGGAAAAGACCCGCGCCGAAGACCTCCACCTCGTCTCCCACCAAAACGGCATGCACGCCGTCCTACGCCTGCTCCCCCTCGACCCTGCCACCGACGAGCGGGCAGACACCCGCATCGACGCCACACCGGGCCTGCTCACCTGGACCGGCGAGGACGGACGGATCGACCTCGCCTACGAATCGCCGGACACCATACGCCTGCAGGGGACGGGACTTGCTCTGCACATCTCCGCGGCGGCGAAGGCCCTGACCCCCTTCAGCGGCACCTACTTCTACGACGACCCGGCGGCACGGGCGCACGTATTCACCTCCTACGAAACCGGCCGCCGCTACCGCATCACCCTGCTCACCGGCACCATCGCCGAGGTGTTCGGATCCCAGGCCCTGGGCAGCGCCGACCGCGGCCTCACCATCACCGCCGACGCGGACGGCGCCTGGGAAATCGCGGTCGAGGAACTCGACACGGCCCGCCCGCCCTACACCTCACCCGCACCCTTCACCACGGTCGTCGAGGCAGCGCAAACCTCCTTCACAGCGTTCGTCGACGCGGTCGCCCCCTGGCGCTCGGCCGACACCCCGGCCGCCGAACTCGCCGCCTACGTCCTGTGGTCGGCCACCGTCCGCCCCGCAGGCCTGCTCACCCGCCCCGGCGTCCTCATGTCCAAACACTGGATGGACAAAGTCTGGAGCTGGGACCACTGCTTCAACGCCCTCGCCCTCGCCCCCGGCCACCCCCACCTCGCCTGGGACCAATACCACCTCCCCTTCGACCACCAGGACGCCACCGGCGCCCTGCCCGACTCCGTCACCCACTCCGAAGTCCTCCACAACTTCGTCAAACCCCCCATCCACGGCTGGGCCCTCGCACACCTGCGCCGCCTCCTGCCCACACCCATAGGGCAGGCCGAACTCACCAAGACCTACGACAGACTGACCCGCTGGACCACCTTCTGGCTCACCGCACGCCGCGCCCCCGGCGCAACCCTGCCCCACTACCAGCACGGCAACGACAGCGGCTGGGACAACGCCACCACCTTCGACCCCGAACGCGTCATCGTCACCGCCGACCTCGCCGCCTTCCTCACCCTCCAACTCCACCAACTCGCCGAACTCGCAACCGAGTTGGGGCACACGGAAGACGCCGCCCACTGGCAGCAAACCGCCACCGAAACCCAAACCGCCCTGCTCGACCAGCTCTGGACCGGCGACCGGTTCGTGGCCCAAAGCGTCCACACCTCACACACCTGGAGCACCTCCAGCCTCCTGGACCTCATGCCCATCACCCTCGGCGAACACCTCCCACCCCACATCAGCAACACACTCGCCGACCGCATCCAAACCCACCTCACCCCCCACGGCCTCGCCACCGAACTCCCCACCTCCCCCCACTACCTCCCCGACGGCTACTGGCGCGGCCCCATCTGGGCCCCCGCCACCGTCCTCATCGAAGACGGCCTCCGCCGCGCCGGCCACCACCACCTCGCCAACGACATCAGCACCCGCTTCCGCACCCTGTGCGAAACCCACGGCTTCGCCGAAAACTTCGACGCCCTCACCGGCACCGGCCTCCGCGACCGCGCCTACACCTGGACCGCCGCCAGCTACCTCCTCCTCGCCGAAGCACACACACGCCGAGCCGGCCACTGACCGCCTTGTAACCCCCGTAACCCCCGTAGCCCCCGTAGCCCCCGTAGCCCTCGTAGCCCCGACTTCGCCGCTGTCCACGGCGAAGTCGGGGCTTACGCGTGCCTCCGATGACGACTGGACGGTGAACTGGATCAGCGCTCGGGAACTGAGCGACAGCCATGCCGTGCAGGCGGCGACCGTCGGCTCCTGGTGAGGTGACCTGTTACTTCGGCACCGGGGTCGTCATACCGGCTGCCTGGGAGCCCAGCGAGGCTCCTGAGCGCGGCGGACCACGCCGCATGTCCGTGTGAAAGGCTGTCGGCGGCGAGAGCGGGGGCGTGAAGTGGACGACGACAGCCTGAGGTGGCTCGGCACGTACTGCTACGAGAGACAGAGGCAGACGCCGGGAATGCGGGGTGGCGTCGCACTGACCGCAGTACGTGGGCTGGGGGTGGAGACGCTTCTCCAGCGCCTGGGGGCTGCCCGGGGCGTGGGCGGGGGAACCGATGTCCGGTACCGGGATTTCGACTTCCCCACAGGGACGGGATCACGGACGCCGTGTATGTACGGGGTCTCGGGGGAGTGGAGTTACGTCCTGGAAGACTCCGGCTCGGCCACCTGGTACGAGAGATGGTTCAACGACGATCATGCCGTGAAGCCGCGCCCCGGCGAAGAAATGGTGTGCATCAACCCGAACATCGCGGTTCAGCCGTGCTGGCTGGTGTACGCCCCGGGCGACGGGGCGGTGTGGTTCACGGAGTTCGGAGAGAGCCCGCTGGACATTCGGCGCAAGGATGCGACCGGCAAGGTGGCGGTGCTGGACGAGGCGCTGCGCGCCGCCGGAGCCGTGAACCCTGGTCGTCCCGAGTTCGGTGACGTGCCGGAGTGGACACGATTCGTGGACGCAAACCTTGGCGGCGTGCCGGCTGTCGTGTGGCAGGCGGTGAGCGACTGCCTCGGCATTCGCATCCCGAGAGCCGATGTCGAAGAGGGGAACCTGCCGGTCGCGCTGTTGGATGACCCCTACGCGTGACCGGCACTCGCGTCGTGCAGTAAACGATTTCTTATCGGTCTGTCGTGCATGACAGCCACTTCGATCCACCCGCGTGCAGCGGCTCCGGCCAGGTGACGCTCAGGGGAACCCCGATGCGCTCGGAGATCAGCTCGCCGGCGAGCGCCAGTCGTAGTAAACGTATCTCACTCCAGGCCCTGCCAGGCCGCCTAGTCAACGCCCCCACCCGAGCGTGCCCGTTACGCGGCGTCGCGCCATCAAGGGGCAAGGAACATGAAAACTACCAGGTCAGAATCCACTTCCGGGTAGTCGACCGGCAAGCTCGGTGAAACATTTTGGCGTCCTCCCTCTTGTGGCGCCGTCTCCGAGGTCCTACGGTCCACAGGAAACGGTTACCTAAGCGCAGCCAACCGCTTCTTCCGCCCAGCCCTCAGCCGCCCGCGTCCCCTCCCCACCGCCGGCGCTGTCCGCCCTTCTCCCGGAGGACCGATGAGCACCACCCGTACGAGAGCCCTCGCCGGCGCGGCCGCCGCCCTCTCCCTGTCCCTCGCCCTGAGTTCCTGTGGGGGCGGTGGCAGCGATTCGGCGGCCAAGAGCACCCAGGGCGATGTGCAGTTGGAGTTCTGGAGCTGGACGGAGGGCATCCAGCAGCAGGTCGCGGTCTGGAACAAGGAACACCCCGAGACCCAGGTGAAGTACGTCAACGCGGCCGGTGACACCGTTTACCAGAAGTTGCGCGCCGCGGTGACCTCGGGCAACGCGCCCTGCCTGTCCAAAATGGACGGGATGAACCTGGCGAATTTCGCCGCCGACGGACTGCTCACCGACATCACCGGGGTCGCGGCGCCGTACAAGGCCCGCTACACCACCCCTGCCTGGAACGCCGTCAGCCCCGGCGGCGCCACCTACGGCATCCCCACCGGATCCTCCCCGCTGTTCACCGCCTATCGCGCGGACCTGTTCCAGAGGTACGGCGTCAAGGCCCCCACCACCTGGGACGACCTGATCGCAGCGGGCAAGGCGGTGCAGAAGAAGGACAAGAACGTCAAGATCTTCAACATGGCGGGTGAAGACCCCAGCACCCTCGTCGATCTCTCCTGGCAGGCCGGCGCCGAGTGGTACCGGATCGCCGGCGACCACTGGGAGATCGGTTTCACCTCGCCCGACGCGCTCGAGGCCGCCGACATCGTGCAGCGCATGGTCGACGACAACCTCGCCTCCAACGCCTCCTACGCCGACCCCGGTGTCTTCAAGACGTGGGACCTCGGCAAGACGATCCTGATGACCACGTCGACCTGGCAGTTGCCGATCTACGACACCAACTTCCCCAAGTCCAAGGGTGACTGGCAGCTCGCCGACGCGCCGGTGTTCGACCCGGCCGAGCCCCGGACCTCCAGCAACTTCGATGTCACCGCCGTCCTGAAGGGCTGCGAGTACCCCGACCGGGCCGCCCAGTTCGCGGCCTGGCTGTCCAGCAGCAAGGAGTCCCTGACCGCACTCACCGATCCGAAGTCCAAGTCGGGGCTCTTCCCGGCCGTCAAGGACGTCTCCCCCTACGTGGACAAGATCATCCCCACGGAGATGTTCAACGGGAAGTCCGACGGCGCGCGCATCATCACCACCGCGGCCTCCCGCGTCGGCGACCAGTGGCAGTACGGGCCCGACTACGCGGCCATGTACTCCGAGATGCAGAAGCAGTGGGGCAAGGTCATGAACAAGCAGCTCACGGTGAAGGACATGCTGACGCACCTTCAGGACTGGGTGCTGGCCGACCTGAGGAAAAAGGGCGTCAAGGCTGTCGCGGCCGGCTGAACCACTCGACCAGGAGACTGCCTTGTCCACCCTCACACGACCCGCGAAGGTCACCATGGGCTCCTCGGTCCGGCGGACCTCCCCCCGCAGGACCGGGAGACGCGGAGCCTACAAGGGCCTGCTGTTCATGCTGCCCTTCCTGATCGGCTTCGTCCTCACCTACGTCGTGCCGATCGGCTACGCCTTCAGCCAGAGCGTGCAGGAGAAGAAGAGCAGCGGGATCGGCTTCGGACCGACGAAGACCGTCTTCGCGGGCTTCGCCAACTTCTCCTCGATCCTCACCGACGGCACCTTCTGGGCCGGCATGCTGCGCACCCTGCTCTTCGGGGCCGCGCAGATCACCGTGATGCTGGGCATCTCGCTGCTGCTGGCCCTGCTGCTCGACGGAGTCGCGGCCCGCGCGGTGCGCTTCTTCCGTGCCGGACTGCTCATCCCGTACGTCATTCCCGGAGTGGTGTCGACCCTGATCTGGCTGTTCCTCTACAGCCCGACCGCGAGCCCCATCGTCGACATCGCCCACCGGGCGGGCACGAGCGTCACCTTCTTCGGCGGCCTCAACACCTATCTCTCGCTGGGCAACCTGCTGACCTGGCAGGGCATCGGCTTCAACATGATCCTGATCTCCGCCTCACTGCAGGCGCTGCCGCGCGAGCTGTACGAGGCGGCGCGACTGGACGGCGCGAAGGAGTGGCGGATCGCCTGGTCGATCAAGGTGCCGAACATCACCGGGATCCTCGTACTGACCGGCATGTTCTCCCTGATCGGGCGGCTCCAACTGTTCACCGAGCCGCTGTTCCTTCGGTACGTGGCTCCCGAGTCGATCAGCACCGACTTCACTCCGATGCTGGAGATCTTCGACCGGGCCTTCAAGACCGGCGACTACCAGTACGCCGCCGCCGAATCGCTCGTGCTCGCCGCCGCCACCGGCATCCTCGCCTTCGTCTTCTACCGCGTCACGAACAGGAAGATGTCATGAGCAGCGCCTCGAACGCCGCGCCCGTCTCCGGCGGGGGAGTGCGCCCCACCCGCAGGGCGGTGGCCCTGACCACCGGACTGCTCGTCCTCTTCCTGCTCTACTCACTGGCACCCACCTGGTTCCTGCTGGTGGCGTCGACCAAGAGCCAGACGGACCTCTACTCCACCTTCGGCCTGTGGTTCTCCTCCAACCATCTCGCCGACAACTTCCAGGCCATCTGGGACTACCACGACGGTGCCTTCGGCCGCTGGATCCTCAACTCCGTCCTCTACTCCACCGTCGGGGCGGCCGGTTCTACGCTGATCTCGCTCGCCGCCGGCTACGGCCTGTCGAAGTACGAGTTCCGCGGCCGGGGCGCCCTGTTCGGTGTCATCGTCGGGGCCTCCCTGCTGCCGAGCACACTGCTGGCCTTCCCGCTCTACCTCGTCTTCGCGGAGATCGGGCTCACCAACACCGTGTGGGCCGTGCTGATCCCGTACTTCATCAACCCGTTCGGGGTCTACCTCGGCAAGGTCTACGCCGACACCTCGGTACCCGCCGAGCTGATGGAGGCGGCCCGTATCGACGGCGCGAGCGAGACGCGCGTCTTCTTCTCCATCGCGCTGCGGTTGATGCGAACCGGCGGCATCACCATCTTCATGCTCGACTTCGTCAGCATCTGGAACAACTTCTTCCTCCCGCTGTTCATGCTCAACGGCGAGCGCTCCTTCCCCGTCACCCTGGGCCTGTTCTCCTGGGTGCAGCAGGCACAGCAGTCGCGCGACATGAACACCCTCGTCCTCACCGGGTCACTGCTGTCCATCGTTCCGCTGGCGATCTTCATGTTCGCCCTCCAGAAGTACTGGCGCAGCGGAATCCTCATGGGCAGCCTCAAGTAAAGGAACACCAGTGCCCAACGCACCCAAGAGACGTGACGTCCTCAAGTACGCCGGGGCGACCGGCGCCGCCGCGACCGCCTTCGGCCTCCCCCTGGCCCAGCCCGCCGCCGCGGCCGAACCGGAGACCTTCCGCGTGCGTGGCCGTGCCCCGCTCGACACCGTCGTCTTCGGCGACGCGGACTCCGAGGCCGCGCACCACCTCGACGCCACCCTCTCCGACGTCGTCACCGGCGGTCTCGGCCAGCCGGCCCGTGTGCTCAACCCCTCGACTCCGGCGACCTACTGGGGCGGCACACTGAAGTTCGACGTCACCGTCCGCCCGACCGGCACCACCTATGTCACCGTCCGGCTCTGGGGCGACGACCACGACGACACCTCGGAGGAGGCCGGGTCCGGCACGAACATGTGGCGGCTGCAGCTCTTCTGCGAGGGCAAGCAGGTCGGTTACGAGGACCAGGGCGCCGTGGACAGCCTGGACATCCTCGACACCGCACCCCGCACCCCGGGCCGCTTCTTCTTCCACACCCTGCCGCTGCCGGAACGCATGACCGCGGGCCGGAACAAGGTGACCCTGGAGATCCGCTCGATGGGCCGCATCTGGTCCTACGGCCAGGACGCGAGCCAGCTGTACCGGACCATGACCACGCCCTCGCGCGGCATCTACCGCCTCTACACCCACACCGACCCCTACTTCGAGGCGCCCAGGGGAGAGGTACAGGGCACCGCGCCCACGGCGACCGTCCGCACCGGTGGCGAGGAGGTCATGGACGCCATCAGGGCGAGGGTGCAGAAGGACCAGAAGAACCTCCTCACCACCGCCACCCCGGCCACCATGGACGGCTGGGCCATGCAGTCCCTGGCCGAGGGCTATCTGTGGCCGGGCAGCCCCGCCCATCAGGACCCGCAGGCGGTCGAGCGGGTCCTGATGGCCATCGACGGCCGGTACATGGCATGGCAGGCCGACGCCACCGTACTCACCGGCTCCGACCAGCAGTGGCAGGGCTTCGGACGGGTAGGGCTGGTACTGGCCCTGCTGTGGGAGCACCTCGGTGACCGCCTCGACGGACAGGTCACCGGTTCGCCGTACGCCATCGCCAACCCCGGCTTCGAGTCCGGCGGCGCCACACCCACGGCCTGGCAGATGCCCGGCTGGGCCACCGCCGGCGGCGGCACCTGGGCCCGCGACACCACCGTCCGGCGCTCCGGTACCGCCTCCCTGAAGCTCCAGGTCACCTCGGCGAGCGGTTACAGCTACGTCAACTCGGCGCCCAGAACACGGATCACGCCAGGCACGTACAGGTACGGCGCCTGGATCAGGACCGACGGTGTCACCGGCGCCGGCGCCCACATCGACCCGCTGTTCTTCGACGCGAGCGGCAAGCTCGTCGGCAGCGACCACAAGGTGTACGCGAGCAAGGGCACCCACGACTGGGAGTACGTCGAGTTCGTCTTCGCCACCCCGACCGGCGCCACCCAACTGGAGCTGCACCTGCGGCTGTCCGGCCCGGGCACGGCCTGGTTCGACGACATCACCCTCGTCGCCCCCACCGACACCACCGTCCCCGTGCCGCCGCCGCGCAGGGACGCGTACGTCGACATGCTCAGGTCCAGCCGCGACTACTGGCGCCGGCACTTCCCGCACTACAGCAACCAGGCCCAGATCTGCGCCATCGGCCTCTACCAGACCAACCGCGGCCTGCGGCTGCTCGCTCCGGAGCTGGCTCTGCCGGAGGACAGGGCCCGCGACTACCTGTACCAGTCGATCGGGATGGTCCCCTACCTCGGCCCCGAGGACCAGGACGGCAACCCGACCAGACCGCTCGGCGCCGACTACTACCAGGTGACCAGGGCGGGCCTGACCCGCGAACTGGGTTACGTCGGCAGTTACGGCGAGGTCATCGACTGGCTCGTCATGATGTACGAGTCGGTCACCCGCGGGTACCAGGGCCAGGAAGCGCCCGAACTGCGCGACCACATGGTCATGATGACCAAGGCACGGGGCCGGTTCCGGGTCGTCGACGTGGACAAGGACCACCATCGGATCTCCCGCATCGAGACGGTCATCGGCTGGCGCAACGAGGTCTACCCCGGGGAGACCGCATACGCCTCACGCACCGCCTGGGACTCCAACCCCGTCATGTCGGCCGCCGTGTTCAAGGACCCGGAGATCGTCGGCTGGACCCAGGAGATGGTCGCCGACGGCCAGCTCTACCCACAGCTCAACCTCCAGGCCACGCATCCCTGGACCCGGGTCGGCCTCAACGCCCTGCGGTTCCTCTCCCGTGACTGGGACGGCTTCCAGTCCCTGGCCGCCCGGCCCGCCCGTATCCCGACCGCCTGGGACCAGCCGGATTTCGTCCTCACCGACGAGCAGAACGGCTGTGTCGCCGTCAAGAACGGCGAGGAACTCTTCTTCGCCTCGCTCTACTTCCGCTCCCGCCAGGGCGTGAACAACTACGCCCGCATCCACCACGTCACCCCAGTCGACCAGCGCTCGGCCACCATCCGGGAGCACAGCGCGGGCACCACGGACTCCACCTTCACCGCCCGCGACTGGGTCCTGTGGGACTACGCCATCAACGACCCCGGCGCCTCCCACCTCCCACCCGGCGGCTTCCCGCCGCCCGGCGACACCCTCCACCAGGCACTCGCCGGTGACGTGTACCGTCTCGCCCCCGTCCCCGACGACGTGCCCGATCCCACCCTCGGCGTCCACTTCGACGGCGTCGAGACCATGCTCGTCGGCCGCGCGCCCTTCTACCTCTGCGAGTACGGCGACTACCTCATCGCCATGAACACCAGCACCGACCGGACCTGCGTCCTGCCCGCCCGCCTCGACTTCGGCCCCGCCCGGGATCTGGTCACCGGCAAGATGATCGGCGCCGGGAAGCGGCCCCGCCTCGGCCCGCTCAGCACCCTGGTGCTGTACAGGGGCGACGCCGGGTGAAGAAGGACGAACACATGCCGCACGCGGCCTGCGCGTACGCCACCTGTCAGGAGGGCCACGCGTGATCGACCTCGGTCGTGGCCGCCTGTTCTGCGTGAACTCGGGGCCCGTCGACGCCCCCGCCCTGCTGCTTGTGCACGGCTGGGGCGGCGACGGCCGCGAATGGTCGTTCCACGCCGAGAACCTGGCCGACCGGTTCCGTGTCGTCGTCCCCGACCTGCGCGGCCACGGCCGTTCCGAGGTGCCGGGGACGGGCAATTCGCCGAGGGAGATGGCGGACGACCTGGCGGCGCTGGTCGAGGTCCTCGACCGCGGTCCAGTGGTCGCCGTCGGCCACTCCATGGGCGGGCAGGTGGTCAACCTGCTCGCCGTACGACGGCCCGACCTGGTTCGCTCGGTTGTCGCCCTCGACCCGGCGCACGGCGCATACGGCACCGAAGTCGACGGCATTCCGGGCCGGTTGGCCGCCTACCGCGAGCACGGAGCCGCCGCGGCGGCCGACTTCGTCGCCGGCGCGTTCTCCGCCCAGGCCCCGCCCGGGCTGCGCACCGCCCACATCCGCACCATGCTCGGTACTCCGGACCACGTCGTCGCGCAGACGTACGCCGGCATGTACACCGACCCGGAGGCCGTCGGCGTCCGCCCGCACAGCGAGGAGTACCTGCGCCGTCGTATCCGCCCGGCCCTGACGGTGTGGACGTCCGCCGAGGCCGCCGCCTGGGAGGAGACCACCCTGCACATGCCCGGCTCGCGGGTGGAGCACTGGCCCGGCGTCGGGCACTACCTGCACGAGGAACAGCCCGAACGCACCGTACGACTCATCCGCCGGTGGGCGGAGACGGAGTGAGGCCGTCATACGGTCGCCGCCTCCACCTCCAACCGCTGCTGCCGGCGGCTGCGTTGCAGTACCGGGTCGGGTACGGGCGCTGCCGCCACCAGGCGCTGGGTGTACTCGTGCTGCGGACGGTCGCACACATCGGTGCTGCGGCCCTCCTCGACGATGCGCCCGTGTTGCAGCACCAGGGTGCGCGCCGCGAACTCCTTGACGACGGCGAGGTCGTGCGTGATGAACAGGTACGCGCACCCCAGCGTGTCCTGGAGCTCGGTGAGGAGACTCAGCGCGGCGGCCTGGGTGGTGACGTCGAGGGCGCTGGTCGGCTCGTCACAGATGATGAGTCGGGGCTGCCGGGCGACCGCCCGGGCGATGGCGATACGCTGACGCTGACCTCCGCTGAACTGGGCCGGATACCGGTCGGCGGCGTCCTCCGGGAGGCCCACGCGGCGCAGCAGTTCGCCGATGTGGTCGCGGACCTCCTGACGTGAGCGGGTCGAACCGGTGAGCAGGGGTTCCGCCAGTGTCCGGCCCACGGGCAGCGCGGGGTTGAGCGACCCGTACGGGTTCTGGAAGATCGCCTGGAGGTCGCCGGCGAGCAGCCGGCGGGCCCGCCCGGCGAGCCGGGTGATGTCCCGCCCGTCGAGCAGTACGCGCCCGCCGCTGACCGGGGTGAGGCCGAGCACCGCCCTGCCGATGGTCGTCTTCCCGGAGCCGGACTCGCCGACCAGGGCGACCGTCTCGGCCTGACCGACCTCGAACGACACGTCCTCGATGACGGTGACCGGGGGCCTGCGGAAGCCCCGGCCCGGATAGCGGACCGCCAGGGAGTCGAGCCGCAGGACGGGTGTCTGGGATACGGGTGTTGTGGTCACGCGATCCTGCCCTCGGTACGAGCGATGCTGGGCGTGCTCTCGATGAGCTTCTTCGTGTACGGGTGCCGGGGCCGGTAGAAGATGTCGTCGACCGAGCCCTCCTCGACGATCCGGCCGTGCTCCATCACGATGGCGCGGTCGCAGCTGTCGGCCACCACCCCCAGGTCATGGGTGATGAGGATGATCGCCATGCCGTGCTCGTCGCGCAGCGACCGCAGCAGGTCCAGGATGCCCGCCTGCACGGTCACGTCCAGAGCCGTGGTCGGCTCGTCGGCGATCAGCACCTTCGGGGATCCGGCCAGCGCCATGGCGATGACGACGCGCTGGAGCATGCCCCCGGACAGCTCGTGCGGATGGCGGCGCGCGACATCGTCCGGATCACGCAGATGGACGCTGGTCAGCAGCTCCCGCATCCGCTGTCGTACGGCTTCCTTCCCGCCCGGCGCGGTGCCGGTGCGCCGGATGACCTCCGACAGCTGGGAGCCGATGGTGAAGTACGGGTCGAGAGCCACCATCGGTTCCTGCGACACGAGGGCGATCTCCCGGCCGCGGATGCCCTCGAGCTCCCGCTCCGGCAGACCGCTGATCCGGGTGCCGGCCAGCCACGCCGAACCGCCGGTCACGGCCCCGTTGGGGGCGAGCAGCCCCAGCAGGGACAGGCCCGTCACCGTCTTTCCGCTGCCCGACTCGCCCACGAGGCCGAAGATCTCCCCGGGACGGACGGCGAAGCTGATCGAGTCGACCACCGTCCGGGGCCCCTGTGCCGTGGCGAAGGCGATCGAGTAGTCCCGTACGGCGAGAACCGTGTCGGCCGACGGGGTGTCCGACGGCTTCGCGGCGACCTCGAGGGCCGTCGTGCGGACCGGCCGGCGCGAGCGCCCGCCGGTGGCCTGCCGCCGGTCCTGGTCGAGGTCGCGCAGCCCGTCGCCGACCAGCCCGAACGACAGGGACATGAGGCCGATCACGCCACCGGACACCAAGAGCAGATAGGAGTTCTGCTGCATGATCTGCGCGCCTTCCCCGACCATGCCGCCCCAGCTCGGGGCGGGTGCCGGAGTGGCCAGGCCGAGGAATCCGAGGCCGGTCTGGATGGCGAGGGCGTTGCCGGAGAAGAGGAAGACGGGGACCAGCAGCTGCCCTGTCAGCCGGGGGAGGATGTGCCGGGCCATGATGCGTGCCGGGCCGAGCCCGTTCACCCGGGCGGCGTCCACGAACAGCTCCTCGCGCAGTTCCAGACAGGAGCTGCGGATGATCCGGGCGAGGCCCGCGGAGGCGAAGAAGCCGAGCGTGAGCATGGCGGCGACATTGCTCTGGTAGAAGATCGCCAGGACCGCGAGCGTGATGATGACCGCCGGGACCGAGAGCATGATGTCCAGCACGGCGACGATGATCCGGTCGGTCCAGCCACGCAGGTAACCGGCCAGCATGCCCAGCGACATGCCGACAAAGGCGTAGACGAGTACCGCCAGGCCCACCCCGACGAGGGTGGGTCGTCCGCCGTAGAGGAGCCGGCTCAGTACGTCGCGGCCGAGTGCGTCGGTGCCCAGGGGATGGTCCGCCGACGGTCCGGACAGGGTGTGGAACAGGTCCTGCGCGAGCGGCGGATGCGGTGCCAGGAGCGGGGCGAGGATCACGGCGACGCTGATCACCGTGACGACAGCGAGCGCTGTGACGGTGACGGGACGACGCCATATCCCGGCGAAGGGGTTGGTCCTCGCCCGCGCTCGCGCCTTGGGGGGCGCCTCGACAGTGGTCATTCCGTACGTACCTTCGGGTTGAGGAGGCTGTAGAGGACGTCGACGAGAAGGTTCACCACGATGACCATGACCGTGAAGGTGAGGGCGAGGCCCTGGACGACCGGCAGATCGTGCTGGTTGGTCGCGTCCACGACCGTGGTGCCCAGGCCGGGCAGGGTGAAGACGTTCTCGACGAGGATCGTGCCGGGAATGAACGTGATCATCATGAGGCCGATAGTGGTCACCACCGGCAGTCCGCAGCCTCGTAGGGCGTGCTTCCAGATGATCGACGAGGACCGGATGCCCGAGGCCCGCAGCGTTCGGATGTGGTCGAGGCTCAGGGTCGACAGCATCGCGTCGCGGGTGACCTTGGAGATGAAGGCGATCCCGCCGATCGAGAGAGCGACCACCGGCAGGACCAGGCCCGTCGCCCACTGCCCCGGGGACTGCGCGAACGGGGTGTAACCGGTGGCGGGGAAGATCCCGAACTTGACGGCGAACACGGCGACCAGCAGCAGCGCGATCCAGAAGTTCGGCACCGCGCTGCCCAGCAGCGACACGATGTCGAACAGCCGGCGGCTGTACCGGCCGCGTGTCGCGCTGAACACGCCGAGCACCACGCCGACCAGGCTCGCGAGCACGGTTCCCCCGATCACCAGCGCCAGGGTGACCGGCAGTCGCTGCCCGATCAGCCCCAGTACGGATTCACCGGTGAACAGCGAGGTGCCGAGGTCGCCCCGGACCATGTCCCGGAAGTACAGCCAGTACTGCACGACGACCGGCTGGTCGAGATGCATCGCGGCCTTCAGCGCGTCGTACTGCTCCGGTGTCGCGTTGATGCCGAGGACGGTTCGCGCGGGGTCTCCGGGCACGAACGACTCGAGGAGGAAGGTGATCGCCGAGACGATCACCAGGAGCGGGATGGACAGGGCCAGCCTGCGGAGAAGGATGGGAAACATCGGTCCTCGTCAGCCAACGGTCCACGTGGTGTCCGGGGTCAGCTGGGCGCTGCCCTCCGGGAACTGCACCCCGTGCAGCTTGGTGTTGTACATGACGATCGTGTCGGTACCGGACACCGGCAACGCCAGCGCCTTGCGCACGATCACATCGGTGAGATCCTTCGCGGCGGCCCCGCTGGACTGCGCGTCCGCCGTGGCGAGCCGGGCGTAGGCGGCATCCACGTCCGGGTCGGTCACACCGAAGAGGTTCATGATGCCCGTCTTGGTGAAGCCCGCCTGCTGTGCGTAGAAGTTGGACTCGCCACCCGTGCCGGGTGACAGCACGGTGGCCGCGTACTTCTTCGTCAGCAGGTCGTTGATCCAGGCGCCGAAGTTCGTGGCGGCCCTCAGCTCCAGCTTGACGCCCACCTCGGCGAGCTGGGCCTGCACCGCCTGCACCATCTTGGTCGTCGAGGGGTCGAACGAACCGTAGTTCACCGGGATGGTCAGCCCGTTCCCGTAGCCCGCCGCCTTCAGCAGCGACTTGGCCTTGGCCGGGTCGTAGGAGTACACCTTCTCGGCCGCGGGGCTGTAACCGTCGTAACCGGGCATCTGCGGCTGGGAGACCGGGGTGCCGTACTTGCCGTAGACCGCCTTCGTGATCGCGGGGCGGTCGACGGCGAAGTTCAGCGCCTGCCGGACGCGTTCGTCGCCCAGGCCCTTGACGATGGTGCCCGCACGGTCCAGGAGGAACAGGCCCGCCCAGGTGGTGGGCTTCGTGAGCGTGGTGAGCGACTTGACGCCCTTGATCGTCGGCCCCACGTCCGGAGTACCGTACATGATGTCGATCTGCCCGGACTTCAGGGCCTGCACCTGCGAGTTGACGTTCGGCATCACCCGGACGGTGATCTTCTTGAAGTGGACGGCGGACTGGTCCCAGAAGTTCTTGTTCGGAACGAAGACGTAGTGGTCACCGGAGACCGATTCCTTGGCGCTGTACACGTACGGCCCGGAGCCGAAGGTCGCGGAGGCCAGCTTCTTCGGGTTCTTCAGCCCGGCCGGGCTGATGATGGCGCCACCCATGTACGCGGGCGTGAACAGGGTGCCCATGTCGGGGTTCGGCGTCGGGCTGCTGACGACCACGGTCGAGGCGTCGGGCGTGGCGAAGGTCAGGGGCCGGAAGTTGGCGACGGTGGGTCCGCTGCCCTTCTGGAAGTACTTGAACGAGTTGACGACATCGGTCGCGGTGATCGGCGTGCCGTCCGCGAATTTCACGCCTTTGCGCAGCTGGAGCTGGAACTTGGTGTTTCCCTGGCCGACGTAGCCCCACTTGTCGGCGATCCCGGCGCCCAGGGTGCCGTCGGCCTTGCGGGTCAGCAGCGTCGCGTAGGCGGGGTCCATGTAGTTCAGGAAGGGCCCGACGGCGACCTGGGCGGGGTCCAGGCTGTTGGGAGCCGAGGACAGGGCGATGGTCAGGTTCACCGGGCCGGCGCCGGCACCGCTGGTCTGTCCACCGCCGCAGGCGGCGAGCGTGAGCGTCGCCACCACACCGATGGAGGCCTGGAGTGCGGTTCTTCTCTTCATTGAGGATCTCCGTTGCGTGGAATTGCCGGGGAGAGGGGCAGGAACCGGGAGGATCGGGTGACTCATGGGGGCGCCGATGAGCGGACGTTCCGGGACGGGGCCCGGCAGTGGGGTGGTCCCAGCCCGGTGTGGGTGGAGCGGGTCTCCGCGGCGGTTGCAACCGACCGTGATCAGCGGTTGGATCACAGAGCCAGTGCGCTACTTTGAGTTACTTTAACGTGTCGCTAACACGTTAAAGTTGATGTCCTGTAAATTAACGGCGTCTCTCGCATTGCGCAAGAGGTTCCTGGAAGGCGGTTGTGAGTGGCACCACGGAGCAGGAGGGTCACCAGCGCGGATGTGGCCCGTGAGGCCGGTGTTTCCCGAGCGACGGTGAGTTTCGTCCTCAACAACACGGCACATCAGAAGATCACCGACGCGACCCGACAACGCGTCCTGGCGGCCGCGGCCGCACTCGGCTACGCTCCCTCGCCCGCCGCGCGAACGCTCCGCAACGGGCGTTCCGACGTCGTGCTCGGGCTGCTGCCGGACTGGCCGCTCGGTCATTCGGCGGGAGAGCTGATCCAGGAGCTGACCCGCGCTTTCGCGAGCCGCAGCCTGACCTTCGTCGTCCATTCCAGCATCCGGGGGGCCCGCTCGCTCGGTGACATCTGGAAGGCCCTCACCCCCGCCGCCGTACTGGCCTTCGAACCGTTCTCCGACCTCGACTCCGCGGCGATGCGGGCCGCCGGTATCGAGGTGATCGTCGCCATGTACGACGCGCAGGAGGAGGGCGCGGGCGAGGCCGACACCAGCGGACGTTCGATCGGCGCCCTGCAGGCCCGTCATCTGGCCGCCTCCCACCAGCGCCTGGGGTACGCCTATCCGGACGAGGAACGGGTCGCCGTGTTCGCCCGGCCACGCCTGGACGGCGTCCGGGAGGTCTGTGCCGACCTGGGGCTGCCCGAGCCCGACGTCCGGACGGTCCCGCTCGATCCCGCCGGGGCCGCCGACACCATCCGGGCCTGGCGGGCCATGGACATCCCGGTGACCGGCGTCTGCGCGTTCAACGACGAGGTCGCCATGGCCGTGCTGGCCGGTGCGCACCACCTGGGCCTCCGGGCTCCCCGGGACATCGCGGTCATCGGCGTCGACAACAGCCCTGCCTCGGCCGTGGCCTGCCCGCCGCTGACCACGGTCGTCCAGGACGTCGCCGCCATCGCCGAGTACTACGCGGACTCCGTGACGGCGGCGCTCGCCGGTACGCAGCTCTCCGGGGAAGTGGTCGAGCCGCGCATCCGGCTGGAGGTGCGTGCGTCGGCGTGACGGCCCGGCGTCATCGAAACCGGGGTGGCCGAATCCCGACGCCTCCCCGTCGCCCCTTCCCGTGTCCCATGACCGCACAGAGAGCTGACGACCTTGCCCCTGGACTCCTATCTCGCTCAGCGGCTGCACCTCATAGCCGACCTGACGTTCGCCGACCTCGTGGACCCGGAGGCCGCGTCGCGGTTCGGCCGGTTCGCGGAGGATCCGTCGCCCTGGGTGCAACCCGATGTCGCCGTCGAGAACGGCGAGATCGCCGGACCTCACGGGCCGGTGCCGGTCAGGACCTACACACCGCGGGACCCGGGCTCCACGGCCCTGCTGTGGGTGCACGGCGGCGGCTTCCTCGCCGGTGACCTCGACATGCCCGAGGCGCACGTCGTGGCATCGGAACTGGCCGCGCGGGCCCAGGCGTCGGTGGTCTGCGTCGACTACCGGCTGGCCACGGACGGGGTCCGTCATCCCGTACCGCTGGACGACGTGCGCGCCGCATGGCGATGGTTCCGGAACGAACGGGCCGCCGACGCCCATACCGTGGCCCTCGGCGGCGCGAGCGCGGGCGCGGCCCTGGCTCTGGCCGCCGCCGTGCACGACCGCGACGAGGACGTGCGACCGGCTGATCTCCTGCTGCTCGCCTACCCGTTCGCGCACTTCCCCGTCCCGGCGCCGACCGCCGCCACGGCCGCCGACATGGCCCACCTCCCACCGACGATGCGCTTCACCACGACCGACATCGAGTTCATGGTGGAGAACTACGTCGGCAGGCTCACCGACCTGCCGCGCGACGCACTGCCGGGAGCGGCCGCGCTGCACCGACTCCCGCCGGTACGTCTCCTGGTCTCCGAGTACGACGATCTGCGGCCCTCCGGTGAACTCCTGGCACGGCAGCTGACGGCGTCCGAGGTGCCGGTGACGGCCTACCTCGCCGTCGGCATGCCGCACGGCCACCTCAATCGGACGCCGGCTCTGGCCGAGGTCGACCGCTCCCTCGACTTCTTCGCCGACGCCCTGCGGCAGTAGGGACCGCGGCGGCCAGGGGGAGCGGCCCGCTGTCGTGTCAGAGACAGCGGGCCGCGGTATGGAGGGCGGGGTGACGAAACCCGGCGCACGACGGCTCAGAGCGGACGCAGTGTCAGGAGATGGCTGCCGGACCCGAGCCGTCCCACGGCCTCCGCACCGCTCCAGCCCTCCGGGGCGCTGAACTGCCCGGTGGTGCCGGGCGGCAGTACGGCGTTCACGGTGAGGGTGCTGTCGGCGATCGACCAGGCGACGGACGCCGGCCCGTACGGAGTGGTGATCGAGGCCTCGGCCGATGTGATCGTGCCGCCGGGGCGGGGCGCGATCTCAAGGGTGCGGTAGCCGGGAGAGGCGGGACGCAGTCCCGCGACGGACCGGTAGAGCCAGGCCGCGACCGCGCCGTACGCGTAGTGGTTGAACGACAGCATCATGCCCGCGTTCTCGACGTCGATCGTGCCGTCGGGCCGGACGGCGTCCCACCGTTCCCACATCGTGGTGGCACCCCGGGCGACCTGGTAGAGCCAGCCCGGGCACTCCGGGTTGAGCAGCAACTGGTACGCCTCGTCCGTGTGCCCGGTACCGGTGAGTGCGGGCAGCACGAACGGTGTCCCCAGAAACCCCGTGGCGATGCGTCCGTCCCGGGCGCGCACCAGACCGGCGAGGGCCTTGGCCACGTCGGCGCGCTCGGCGGCCGGCGCGATACCGAACTCGAGAGCGAGCGCACAGCCGGTCTGCGTGGTGCGGGCGTGGTCGCCCCACTTGCGCCAGGCCGCCTCGGCGGTACGCCGGTGCAGGTCCGCGTACCGCTCGGCGTCCTCGGCGTGCCCCAACTCCCGTGCCGCGTCGGCGAGCAGACGAGCGCTGTGCGCGACGAACGCGGTCGCGACATAGCCGGAGTCGGTGGTGGCACGCGCCGGATCCTCCGGTGGCGCGGCCGGGTCGAGCCAGTCGCCGAGTTGCGCGTTGCCGCTCCAGGTACCGTCCTCGTCCAGGTGATCGACGGTGAAGCCGACCCACGCCCGCATCGCCGCGTAGTGCCGCTCCAGCATGGCGTGCCCGCCGTAGGCCTCGAACAGGGCGGCCGGTACGACGGTGGCGGCGTCGCCCCAGCCGGCGGCGCCGCCGGCGTGCGGAAGCTCGGCCGGGGGCGGCTCGCCGAGCGGCACATCGGGGATCACCAACGGGACCGCGCCATCGGGTCGTTGCTCGATACGCAGGTCGGTGAACCAGCTGTCGAGGAAGGAACCGCTGTCGAAGGTGGCGCACGCCGTCGGGGCGAAGGCCATGAGGTCGCCGGTCCAGCCGAGCCGTTCGTCCCGCTGCGGACAGTCCGTGGGCACGGCGAGGAAGTTGCCGCGCTGGGAGCGTACGACGTTGGCGTACAGCGTGTTCACGCGCTCGTCGGAGCAGTGGAACCCGCCGATGCGGCGCAGGTCGCTGGCCACCACCTCGACCTCGACCGCCTCGACGGTCACGGTCGGTGGGACGACGATCTCGGCGTACCGGAAGCCGTGGAAGGTGAACTCCGGCCGCAGTTCGGTCGGGCCGCCGGCCAGCGTGAACTGGTCGGTGGCACGGGCGCCGCGCAGCAGGCTCGTCAGCAGCCGGCCCTCCGCGTCGAGAACCTCGGCGTGCCGCACGGTGACCGTGCCGCCCGCCGGGCCGTCCACGCGGAGCCTGAGCCAGCCGGTGATGTTCTCGCCCGCGTCGACGGCGATCGTGCCGTCGGACAGGGTCCGCAGCTCGGGCCGGATCACCTGGACGACCCGCACGGCAGGGTGCGCGCGCTGCGTCAGCCCCCTGGGCAGGGGGAGGGCGGCGACCTGTTCCCAGTCGTCGTCGACGAAGTCGCGCAGCTGCCAGCCGTCCGGTTCGTGACGCAGGTCGTGTTCGCAGCCGTCGTACAGATCCGCCGCCAGCAGACCGCCGTAGCCGCCTCGCCAGTGGTCGTCCGTGGCGACCGTGACGACGCTGCCGTCGGCCAGGGTGACTTCGAGCTGGGCGAGGAGAGCCGTGGTGTCGCCGTAGACGTTGCGGTTCTTGTGCCAGGTGAGGTGGCCGCGGTACCAGCCGTCGCCGAGCGCGGCGGACAGGGCGTTCGTGCCGGGCAGCAGGAGGGCGGTGACGTCGTAGGTGGCGTAGAGCAGCCGGCTGGGGTAGCTGGTCCAGCCCGGCTCCAGCAGGTCGTCCGAGACGGGATGCCCGTTGACGGCGGTGCGGTGGACGCCCAGTGAGGTCACGTACAGGCGGGCGGACACCGGCTCCGCCGGGAGCTCGAACTCCCGGCGGAGCAGCGGTGCCGGGCCGGGGGAGGTACGGCCCCGGTCGCTGGGGAGATGGACGGGAAGGGCCACCCAGTCCGCGTCGTCCAGGAGCGCCGCCTCCACCCTGGCGGGGTCGCTCCAGGCCGTCCATCCGACGTCGGTGCGGACCCGGACACGCCAGAACCGGACCTCGCGGCTGCGCAGCGGCTCGGCCGGCCACGGGTGATCGGTCACCGTGCCGGACTCGACCACTTCGCCGGGCGGGCCGTCGTCGAAGGGGAGGCCGGCCGACACCTGGACCTCGTACGCGTGTTGCAGGACGTCCGGTCGTTCGCTCGTCAGCGACCACGACAGGCGCGGGGCGGCGTACGGGGTGGCCACCAGACCCGAGTCGTCCTCGGTGCGCAGCGCGACGACCGAGGTCGCGGTGTCCGGCGCGTCAGGTGCCGCAGGGCTCGACGTGTTCATCGCTGGAGGTGCCTCCGGAGGAATCGCAGCGTGGACTGGTGCAGCGTGGTGCGGTGCGGGATGGAGGCCCAGGCGTGGTCCGCGCCCTCCACGATCTCCAGCTGTGCGTTGCCGTCGTAGTGGTCCAGATAGCGGCGTACGTACTCGAGGGGAGCAATGTCGTCCATGTCGCCGTGCAGGATGTGCACGGGCCCGGTGTACGCGGCGGAGCGCCCGTAGACGTCGAGGCCGGCGATGTCCTCGATGAGCGCGGGGCTCATCCGGTGGCCGCCGGTGTCGACGTACCCCTTCTCCGCCAGCTCGGGGGCGAGACTGCGGCCCTTGAGCCGGCCGCTGCCGATCTCGAAGGGGGCGACGGCGGCCGGGGACCAGAGGCACAGGGCGCTGATCCCGGGCACCTCTGCGGCCGTGATGCCGGCGACCACGCCGCCCATGCTCATACCGACCAGGGCGACACGGCCGGGGTCGACGAAGTCGAAGGTCCGCACCACTTCCAGTACCGCGCGGGTCTCGTCGAGCTCACCGGTGATGGTGACGTCGAAGAAGTCGCCGTCGCTCTCGCCGTGTCCGGAGAGGTCGAAGCGGACCGAGGCGATGCCGTGGGACTCCAGCAGCCGGGACATGGCGACGAAGTCCGGCAGTTCGAGCCGGTTGGAGGCGAAGCCGTGCACGAACACGGCGGTCGGCCAGCGGGTTCCCGTCGGGCCGTCGGGGATGTGCAGCGTGGAGCGCAGGGTCAGCTCGCGGTGGCGGAAGTCGTGATGGCGGATCAAGGAGCAGCCTTTTCGGTCGTCTTGAGCGTGAGGACGGGGTCGCTGCTGAGGCCGGCGGCCTCCTCGGGCCGGGCGGCTTCGGGCAGTCGCGGCACCCAGAGCAGGCCGATCACCGCCGAGACCACCATCAAGCCGAACAGCAGACCGAAGAACAGCCGGGTGTGGCCCACGGCGAAGGCGGGCGTGCCCAGGGCGGCCAGACCGGCGACGGCCCGGGTGAACGCCATGGTCACGCCCGTGGCGGTGGCCCGCAGCAGGGTGGGGAAGAGTTCCTGGGACCAGATCTTGTAGATGGACTCGCCGGCGAAGGCGTTGCCCAGACCGGAGACGAGCATGACGGCGACCAGGGTGAACCTGGTGGGCCCGAGCAGGGCGGGCAGCGCCCAGGCGACGACGATGAGACCGGTGCCCGCCGCGAACCAGCCGTGCCTGGCCGGTCGGTCGATGACCCGCATGAACACCAGGCCCGCGACGAAGCCCAACGGAAGCCCGAGCAGGGACAGTTGGGAGAACCGCGCGACCTCTCCCTCGGCCAGCGCGGTCCACAGGAAGGTGCCGAACTGCCCGAGGGTGTTCGCGCCGAGGTTCCAGGTGGCGTAGTACAGGCCGGTCGCGAGCAGGGCGTGGACGGTCGGTGCCCGGAAGAGATCCCGGACGCGGCTGAACTCGATGGTCCCGGCGTCGGCGTCGGCATGTGCGTCGGCGGCCCGGCGCGCCGCGCGCCACTCGGCCGACTCGCCGAGGCTCAGCCGCAGGACCAGGACGACGAGGGCCACGACCAGCAGGTGGGCGAAGAGTATCCGGCCGCCGGCCATGCCCCGCGCCCCCATGAAGGAGCTGAGCGTCAGCACGGTCACGATTCCGGCGAGCCAGAGCATGCCGGAGAACACCACCATGGTGCCCTTCCTGCCGTCCGGCGCCTCTTCGTTGACGAGCGCCAGTGACACCGGGAGGTCGGCGCCGATGGCCAGCCCCGTGACCACCACACCGGCGAAGAGCACGGCGGGACCCGCCGCCACGAGGAGCAGCAGGACGCCGACCGCGTAGAGGACGAGCGAGCAGGTGAAGACGGCACGCCGGCCGAACCGGTCGCCCAGCCGGCCGCCGAACAGCGCGCCGACCGCGAAGCCCAGGGTCTGCAGCCCCAGCAGGGAGCCGATGGTCCCGGGAGCGAGCTGGAGCGGTGCGGCGTAGTAGCCGCCGATGGCGATTCCCGATGTCACCAGGGCCGCGGCATCGAGGTAGGAGGCCATGCCGGCGAGCGTCGCGGTCTTCCAGGGGTTGCTCGTGGTCTCGTTCGGGCCAGGCATGGGTCCTCTTCGCTGAGTACCGGGGGGCGACTACCAAGGGTTACTTAAACGCGTCACTTAAACGTGTAGGTTGACTGAGCCGGTAAGCTAGCCCGCGATCGTGGGTTTGGCAAGAGGTCTGTCGGTGGGTCAGAGGCCAGAGGGTGGGGGCGCATGGCGGGGACGTCCAGAGGCAGACGGGTCACCAGTGGGGATGTCGCTCAGGAGGCCGGAGTCTCGCGCGCGACGGTGAGCTACGTCCTCAACGACACCCCGCACCAGAAGATCGCGGAGGCGACGCGCCGCCGGGTGTGGGAAGCCGCCGCCCGCCTCGGTTACGCCCCTTCGGCCGCCGCCCGCACCCTGCGGACGGGGCGCTCGGACATCGTGCTCGGCCTGCTGCCCGACTGGCCGATCCAGCACGTCCTCGGACGGCTCATCCAGCAGCTGACCAACGCCTTCGCCGAACACGAGTTCACCTTCCTTGTGCACTCGTCGGCCCATCCCGCCCGGCCGTTGCGCGAGATCTGGCGGGCCCTCACCCCGGCCGCCGTACTCGCCCTCAACGAGTTCCCCGAGTCCGAGGCGGACGCCATGCGGGCGGCGGGCATCGAGGTCGTCATGACGATGCACGGCGCGGTGGCGCGTGACCTCCAGTCACCACTGGTGGCCGAGGAACCGATCGGCGCGCTGCAGGCCCGCCATCTCGTCCCCTCGCACCACCGGCTCGGCTACGCCTACCCGGACATCGGCCGGCTCGACGTCCTCGCCCAGCCGCGCCTGGCCGGGGTCCGCCAGGTCTGCGACGAACACGGCCTCCCCGAGCCCGACGTCCGGACCGTTCCGCTGGAGTTGAACGGCGCCGTCCACGCGGTGAAGGCCTGGCTCGCCGCCGACCCGCCGGTGACGGGCATCTGCGCGTTCAACGACGATGTCGCCATGGCCGTACTGATGGCCCTGCAGTCCCTGGGGCTGCGCGCCCCGCACGACCTCGCCGTGATCGGCGTCGACGACATCCCGGCCTCGGCACTGCTGAGGCCCTCGCTCACCACCGTCGTCCGCGACACCGACGCCATCGCCCGAGGTCTGGCGCGCCGCATCGTCGACGCCCTCGACCACCAGGACACGCCCGCCGCCCTCGTCGAGGCCGAACTCCGGGTCCAGGCACGCGACTCCGCCTGACCGACTCCGTTCAGTGGACCGGAGAGGGGCTCATCGGACCTGGCCCGGCCTTGGCACCCGGCGTCGCCGGGACGGGATCCCGGAGGGGCCGGGACGGGGGATTCGGGGCGGAGGCGGGAGAGGGGCGGTCCGGATTGGTGCCCGGCGTCGGCCGTACGGGATCCGGGACGGGCCGGGTTGGTGGATCGGGGGTGGAGGTGGGAGAGGGGTGGTCTGGGTTGGTGTCTGGCGTGGGTCGTAGGGGGTCCGGGCTGGGCCGGGTCGGGGGATGGGGGTTGGAGGCGGGGGAGGGGTGGTCCGGGTTGGTGCCTGGCGTGGGTCGTAGGGGGTCCGGGGCGGGCCGCGATGCGGGATCGGGGTTGGAGGCGGTAGCGAGGCGGTCTGGGTTGGTTCTCGGCGTCGGCCGTAGGGGATCTGGGCTGGGCCGGGTCGGGGGATCGGGGTTGGAGGCGGTAGCGAGGCGGTCCAGGAGGCCGGTGCGTAGGGGGTCCGTGTTCGGGAGGCCGAGGTCGGCGGTGAGCGACAGGGCCCTGGTCCACGCGTCGGCGGCGGCGTGGGTGTGAGTGGCGGTGTGCTGGATGTCGCCCAGCCGGACGAGTCCGGTGGCTTCGCCGTGCCGGTCCCCGGTCCGGTGGAACAGGTCGACGGCCTGCCGGTAGCAGCCGACGGCCGCCTCGTGCCGGCCGAGATGGTGGTGGACGTAGCCGAGGCTGTCCTGGATGTGGGCCTGGCCGTTGAGGTCCTCGGTCTCCCGGGCCAGCTCGAGGGCCTCGCGGCAGTGGGCGAGCGCCTGCTGGTGGTCGCCGAGCTGGGCGAGGGTCCAGCCGATGTGGTTGAGGGCGGCGGACTGCCCGGCCCGGTCACCGGCGGCCCGGTGGTGCGCGAGGCTGTCGCGGGCATGGCCGAGCGCGCACAGGTGCCGCCCCTGTGCCTCGTACATCCGGGACAGATGCTGGTGGACGCGGGCCTGCCCCGCGTGGTTGCCGGATTCGTCGAAGAGGTCCAGCGCCCGCAGGTAGTGGGCGCGTGCGTCGTCGGGGTGGTCGAGCCGGTCCTGCGCGAGCCCGAGCCCGCGGTGGGCGTCGGCCTGCCCCTCCTTGTCGCCCCGGCGCACCGCGGCCTCCAGCGCGGTGGTGTGGACCGTGGTCAGTGCCCGCCGGTATCCGTGCCGGTCGAGATAGGTGGTGAGCGCCGAGGCGAGACCGCAGGCGTGGGTGTCGAAGCCCGCGGCGGGGGCCTGTTCCACGGCGGCCAGCAGGACCGCGTGCTCGACGGTGAACCACGCCTGCGCCTCCGAGTGGTCCGACAGCCGCACCGGCGAGGCGCCCGGCTGGGCGGGCGGCAGCGGAGTGGGCCGGGGTCGGGGTGTGAGCAGGGCGTCCGCCGCGTGGGCGGTGTGCAGATAGTGGTCGAGTATCCGGAGTACGGCCGTGTTCCGGACGTCGTCGCTGTCGTACGCGGCGACCAGTTCGGCGGCGTAGACGCGCAGCAGGTCGTGGAAGGCGTACCGGCCCGGGACGTGCTCGGTGAGCAGATGCCCCTGGACCAGCTCCGCCAGCAGGGCACGGGCACGCGGCAGCGGCACGTCGGCGAGCGCGGCGACCGCCGACAGCGAGGCGTCCGGTCCGGGATGCAGACCCAGCAGCCGGAACAGCCGGGCCGCGTCGGCACCGAGCGCGTGGTACGACCAGGAGAACACCGCCCGCACCTGACTGGCCGCCTCCCCACCGTCCAGGGCGTCCAGGCGTCCGTCGGCCCGGCGCAGCTCCCCGGCGAGCGCCGCGAGCGGCAGACCCGGCTGCGCGGCCGCGCGGGCGGCGACGATCGCCAGCGCGAGCGGCAGCCCCACGCACCGACCGACGATCTCCCGTACGGCCGCGTGCTCGGCCGCCACCCGGTCCGCTCCCAGCCGGCCGATCAGCAACTCCCGCGCGTCACCGGGTCCGAGCAGACCGAGGGTCAGCAGATGGGCCCCCTCGGCCGCGGCCAGCCCGGTCAGCGCCCGCCGGCTGGTGACCAGCGCCAGACACCCGGGCGCCCCGGGCAGCAGCGGCCGGACCTGCTCGGCGTCACGGGCGTTGTCCAGCACCACCAGCACCCGCCGCCCGGCCAGCAGACTGCGGAACAGCCCCGTCTGCGCCTCCAGACCGGCCGGGATTCGGGACGGCGGCACCCCGAAGGCGTCCAGGAACCCCCGTACCGCCTCCGCCGGACCCGCCGCCGGCCCGCCGGGGTCGAACCCGTGGAGGTTCACATACAACTGCCCGTCGGGAAAGGCCCGTTGAGCTCGGCGCGCCCAGTGCACGGCCAACGCGGTCTTGCCCACCCCCGCGGTGCCCGACACCGCCGAGATCACCACCGCCGACGGTTGCTCCACCGCCGAGGCGAGGATCTCGTCGAGCCGGGCGAGTTCCTGGTCGCGCCCGGTGAAACCCCGTACGCCCATGGGCAGTTGCACGGGCACCTCGCCCGGCCGAGCTACGGCCGCAGACGTCGGCCGCGCCCCCCGACGGACGAGGTGGGCCGCCTCGGCAGGCCCTCGGACGGTCGGCCGCGCGGGCGGCGCCGACAGCCCTCCCCGCAGAATTGCCTGGTGCACCTCCCGTAACGCCGTCCCCGGGTCGGCGCCCAGCTCCTCCGCCAGCCGCCGCCGGACACTCGCGTAGCGGTCCAGCGCCTCCGCGCCGCGCCCGGCGGCGTGCAGCGCCCGCATCAGCGCCCCGGTCAGCGGCTCCACCAGCGGATACTCGTCGAGCAGTTCGGTCAGCGGACCGATCACGGCGACAGGATCGCCGACCCGCGACTCCAGGTGGGCCCACCCCACGGCGGCGTCAACCCGCTGCTGCCGCCATGTCTCACGCACCCGTCCCGCCCACTGTCCGCTCAGCCCGGCCAGCGGTTCCCCACGCCACAGACCGAGCGCCTCGCGCAGCAGCGACGCCCGCCCTTCCTCCGTCCGCCCCGACTCCCGGGCCCGGCAGACCAGTTGCCGGAACCGATGGACGTCCACCTGCTCCGGGGCGGCCTCCAGCAGGTACCCGCCGGAACGGCGCACCAGGCGTAACTGGGAGTCCTCCGCGTCCGCGTGCTGCTCGCACAGTCGCCGGATCCGGGCGACATGGGCGTGCACGGCACGCCGTGCACCGTCGGGTGGATCGACGCCCCATACCCGCTGGATCAGTACGTCGGCCGTGACGGGCCGGCCCGCGTCCACCGCCAGCGCCGCCAGCACGGCCCGGCGCTGGGGCGGTCCGACCTCCGTCGTCCGGCCCCGCACCGACAGTTCCACCACACCGAGAAGTCGCAAATCCATCACGTTCTCCGCACCCCCCGTGCAGATCTTCTCCACGTGTCGCGCACACTCTCACGCTGGGCGACAACGTATCGACAACGTTCTGAGCCACATTCGGACCTCAGTGTGTGGGGGAGAGAGGCGCCCACGCACGGCGGCGCTCCGCACACGGGGGACGTGGCGCGGCGAGCCGGGGAGTCGTGCGACACGGGTGGTCCGGCCGCGGGGACCCGAGCCGTCCGGGCTGCGGCCGCACTGCGGGCGGTGGTTGGGGAGAGGAACTTGAAGGAACCACGGGGAGCGACAGCGACAAGGACGGCACCGTCACCGGTGGGGCAGTTGGACCGGCTGACCGTGCCGGAACAGGTGGCGGTGCGACCGCCGGTCGTGCGGGACGTCGGCGGACGGAGCGTACTGGAGGGCGCCTTCGCGCTGCTGGAGGCGTTGGAGCGGGCCGGTGAGGCGGGACTGACCAGGCTCGCGGCGGAGTGCGGGCTGCCCAAGACGACCGCGTACCGGCTGCTGGAGCAACTGGTCGACCTGGGCGCCGTCGAGCGGAGTCGTACGGGTTATCGAGTGGGCTCGCGGATGTTCCGGCTCGGGCAGGCGTGGCAGCCGTATCCCGGGCTGAGATCCGCGGCCCGGGGGCCGGCCCGCCGGCTGGCACGCGCCACGGGCACCTCGGTCGGGGTCAACGTCCTGCGGGAGGGACGGACCCTGGTTCTCGACTGGACGGCATGCGAGACCGACGACGCGCTCGACCCGCAGCCCGACGGCACGGTCTGGCCGTGGTTCACCGCGGCGGGCAAGGTCCTGGTGGCCGGGGCGCACCCGCGTCTCCCGCTGGGGGAGTTGCCCTCGTCCTGGCGACGGGAGTGCGCGGCGATCCACGACCGGGGCGTCGCCTTCGACCGGGAGGAAGTGGTGCCCGGCGTGTGCTGTGTGGCGGTGCCCCTGTACGGGCCGGGTGGCGTACTCATCGCGTCGTTGAGTGTCGTGACCGATCCCGCGCACAGCCTGGACCGGCTCGTCGACGTGGTCCAGCAGACGGGGAGGACGATCAGCGCACGGCTGCGCGGCAGATGACCCCCCGTCCGACGAACAGAAAGCCGCACACCCCGTCGGGGCGGACGCCCGTCAGTGGTGGTGGCCCTGCCGGCCGAGGGTCTGTACGGGGGTCGCGCCGGGCCGTGTCCACTGCGGTACCGGGCGGCTGGTCGGACCCCAGTCGGCGTTCCCGTCCGCGTCCGAGCGCCAGTACCAGCAAGGGCTGTGCCCCTCGGGCCGGCCCGCCGGATTGTCCTCCCACGCCTCGCCGCGGCCGTAGGGCGTCATGTCGAGCAGGGCGAGGGAACCGTTGACCGGCTCGTTGCCACGGCCGGTCGTGGAGTAGGTGAGGAACACGCGGTCGCCGTCGCGCAGGAAGGAGGCGAGGTAACCCATCTCGCCGCCGATCGGCGCGTCCGTGTCGCGTACCGAGTACCAGGGCTGGGTGTAGCCCATGAAATCGACATAGGAGGCCACCTCGTCCCAGGGGCCCGTGGTGAGCACGGCGAACGAGACGCCGCGGGCGTTGAGATAGACGGAGTCCTTGAGATGCCAGGCCGTGGTGGTGCAGCCCTCGCACTGCCCCTGGTGCGGCGCGCCGTCGTACCACATGTGCTGGTAGACGACGAGTTCGTCCCGTCCCTGGAACAGGTCCAGGAACGGGACGGGGCCGTCCGGTCCGACGACCTCGGCCAACCCGTCGACTTCCACCATGGGCAGTCGGCGGCGGGCCGCCGCGATGGCGTCGCCCTCACGCGTGTGGGCCTTCTCGCGGAGCAGCAGCTCGTCCCTGGCAACCTGCCAGGTGGCCAGGTCGACGACGGGCGGAAGGCCGGCCGGTGCTGCGGTCGGGTCACTGGGCGTGGTCGTCATGGTGTCCTCCGTGGAGTCCTGTGCCGGGCGCCCTCGTACGACGCCGTGTCACGGTCACCACAAGAGACTCGCGAGCCCGCCGGAACTCATCGCCCGGGGAGGAATTCCTTTCACGCCTCCTGGAGTGCGGGAACACGCAGTTCGCCCGACCCCCGGGTGATCAGACGGGTGGGGACGGTGATGGTCCGGGCTCGGGAGCGGTCCCCGTCCAGGCGGGCCAGCGCCGTCGTCGCCGCCGTTCTGCCGAGTTCCTCCGCGTCCTGGGCCACGACGGTCAGGGCCGGCTCGAGCGCCTCGGCGAGCGCGATGTCGTCGAAGGCGACGACGGCGACGTCCTTGCGCCTGCCGCGGGCCAGTTCGGCGACTATGCCCAGCGCCATGATGTTGTTGCCGGCGAACAGGGCGGTCGGCGGATCGGCCAGCTCGAGGAGCCGGGCGGTCGCGGCCTCGGCGCCGTGTTGGTCGTGGGCGTTGGTGACGAGCGAGCGGTCGTAGGGGATGTCGGCCTCCTGCAGCGCCGAGCGGTAACCGGCCAGCCGTTCCCGGCGGGTGTACAGCTTCGGGGGCAGGTCACCGACGAATCCGATACGCCGGTGCCCGTGGGCGACGAGATGGGCGACCCCGCCGTGGGCCCCGGCCCGGTTGGAGCTGACGATGCTGTCCGTGGCGAGACCGACCCCGGGTCGGTCGAGGAAGACCACGGGCAGTCCCGCCGTACGGTGGGACTTGAGGTGGGAGTGGTCGGCGCCGACGGACGGGACGACGAGCAGGATGCTGACCCGGCGGGCCAGGAACTTGTCCGTCAGGGCGCGTTCACGCTCGGGGGTGTCCGCGGAGGAGCCCATGAGGAGGGTGAGTCCGCGGTCGCGGACGGTGTCCTCGATGGCGCGGGCCACGGCCCCGAAGAAGGGGTTGGCGAGGTCGGGGATGACCAGGCCGATGGTGGTGTCGGGGCCGCCGACGCGGATGTTGCGGGCCATCAGGTTCGGCTGGAAGCCGAGCTTGGCCACCGCGGCGAGTACCTGTTCCCTGGTCTGCGCGGAGGCGGGTCCGTCCTCGTTGAGGACTCGGGAGACCGTCTTGGCGCTGACGCCGACTTCGCGGGCGACGTCGGCAAGGGTGGGGCGGCGGTTCGCTGCCATGGAGGAAACCGTCTCCTGAGGGCTCTCGGTTCCGGCCGCGGCCTCGGCCGGAGTTGCGAGAGCGGGGTTGAGCTGTCAGGTGGCCTGGACTCCGGCGGCCTTCGCGGCCTCCGAATCCGCTACGACAGTATCTCCGGCCTCGTCGATGCTGAGCGCACCGGTCATGATGGCCACGACCTCGGCCATCGAGTAGTCGGAGGGCTTGATCACGGCGGCGCGCCGGCCGAGCCGGTGGACATGGATGCGGTCCGCGATCTCGAACACATGGGGCATGTTGTGGCTGATCAGGACGACCGGCATGCCCTTGTCGCGGACCCGGCGGATGAGGTCGAGGACCTGGCCGGACTCCTTGACGCCGAGAGCGGCGGTGGGTTCGTCCATGACGACGACGCTGCTCGCCCAGGCGACGGAACGGGCGACCGCCACGGCCTGCCGCTGTCCGCCGGAGAGCGTCTCCACGGACTGCGTCAGCGACCGCAGGCCGATCTTCAGGTCGGCCATGTGCTCGGCGGCCTCCTGGCGCATGCGCTTCTTGTCGAGCATGCGGAAGACGCTGCCGAGTACGCCGGAGCGGCGCAGTTCGCGTCCGAGGAACATGTTTGAGGCAATGTCCATGGACGCGGCGACGGCGAGGTCCTGATAGACCGTCTCGATGCCGTGGGCGCGGGCGCTCTGCGGGCCGGAGAAGGTGATGGGCTCACCGTTGAGCAGTATCTCGCCCGCGTCGGGGGTCACCGCGCCGGTGAGGGCCTTGATGAGGCTGGTCTTGCCGGCGCCGTTGTCGCCGATGACGGCGAGCACCTCACCGGGCAGCAGGTCGAAGTCGGCGCCGTCGATGGCGGTGACCTGGCCGTACCGCTTGACCAGACCGCGGGCCTGCAGCACGGGCGTGGGGGAGGAGGTGGCGGTCATCGGGCCTTCTTCCGGGAGATCTGGTCGACGGTCACCGCGAGGATCACCAGGACGCCGGTGATCAGGGTCTGGTAGATGGAGGCGACGCCCATCAGCTGGAGGCCGTTGCGGAACACACCGACGATGAGGACGCCGATGAAGGTGCCCAGCACCGAGCCCCGGCCGCCGAAGAGGCTGGTGCCGCCGAGGACCACCGCGGTGATGCTGTCGAGGTTGTCGGTCTGCCCGGCCTGCGGATCGCCCACCCCGGTACGGGAGATGAGCAGCAGCGCGGCGATGCCGTACAGCAGACCGGCCACGGTGTAGATGCCGATGGTGAGGCGGGAGGTGCGGATGCCGTTCAGCCGGGCGGCCTCGGCGCTGTTGCCCAGGGCGTAGACGTGCCGGCCCCACCCGGTGCTGCTCAGCGCGTAGGCGAGGAGGAGGAACAGCCCGATGGTGACCAGGGAGCCGTAGGTGATGTCCGTGTGTCCCAGCGGGAAGGTCTCCCCGAGTGCGGTCAGCGAGCCGGGCAGGTTGGTGACCGTCTGCTCCTCGGAGTAGATGTGGGTCAGCGCGAACGCCACGTTGAGCATGCCGAGGGTCACGATGAACGGCGGCAGCGGGATCTTCTGCACCAACAGCCCGTTGAGCAGCCCGAAGCCGCCGCAGACCCCCAGGCCCAGCGCGATCGCGACCAGCGGCGGGACGGAGCCCTCGGCCGCCATCTTGGCGATCACGATGCTGCCGAACGCCATCACCGCCCCGCACGACAGGTCGATGCCCGCCGTGAGGATGATCAGGGTCTGGCCGATGGCGAGGGTGCCCACGACCATGACCTGCTGCACGATCAGCGAGAAGTTCCCGCCGGTCAGGAACTGGTCGGTCGAGAAGGAGAAGAAGGCGCAGGCCAGGAGGAGGGCGGCCAGGGGCCCGGTGGTCGGCGCCGTGAGCAGTCTGCGAACCGTCGTCGGTGCTTTGAGCTCCGAGTACGGCGTGGTCGTGGCTGTCATGCGAAGTCCTTGTCGGAAGACAGATGTCCGTGTCGGCGGACGGGTGAACGAGGCGGTTCTGGCGAAGTCGGGTGGCGCGACAGCGCCCCCGGCAGGGGCGCGGGGCTGTGTCGATATGCGGCTCCGCCGCGCGGGCGCGACCAGCCCCACCGGGCCCGCAGCAGAACACCGCGCCCCCAGCGGAGCGCCCCGCTCAGCCCCAGCAGTTCTCCAGGCCGTACCCGGTGTCCTTCGACGTGACGCCGTCCTGCGCCTTGTCGCTGATCAGCGTGACGCCGGTGTCGGTGTAACCGGACGCCTTCTTGCCGTCCTTGGCGAACGTGACGACGGCCTTGACGCCCTCGGCGGCCATCTTCAGCGGGTACTGCTGCGACGTCGCGGCGATCTTGCCGTCCTTGACCGCCTGGGTGCCGGTGCAGCCACCGTCGACGGACACGATCAGCACGTCCTTCTCTCGGCCCTTGGCCTTCAGCGCGGTGTACGCGCCCAGCGCCGCCGGCTCGTTGATGGTGTAGACCACGTTGATGTCAGGCGACTTCTGGAGGCAGTTCTCCATCGCGGTCTGGCCCTTGGCCTGGTCGCCACCTGTGTCCTGGGCACACACGACGTCCTTGTCCGTGGCGCCGAAGCCCTTCAGGAAACCGTCGTGGCGCTGGACGCCCACGGAGACGCCCGGCGCGAGATCCAGGGCGGCGATCTTCGCCGTCTTGCCCTTCATCGCGGCCTTGGCGTACTCGCCGATCAGCTCACCGGCCTTGAGGTTGTCGGTGGCGAAAAGGGCGTCGACCGCGCTCTCCGGCTCGGTCGGCGTGTCCAGCGCGATGACCAGAACACCCTTCGCGCGGGCCTTCTCGATCGCCGGCACGATCGCCTTGGAGTCGCTCGGGGTGATCAGGATGCCCTTCACACCGGCGGCGACCATGTTCTCGATGGCGGTGACCTGACCGGCGTTGTCCCCGTCGAACTTGCCCGCTGCGGTGGACAGTTGGGCGCCGCTCTCCTTGGCGGCCTTCTCCGCGCCCTCCTTCATCTTCACGAAGAACGGGTTGGTGTCCGTCTTGGTGATCAGACCGACCTTGACCTCACCCGAACCGGAGCTCGACGACCCCGAACCGGAGCCGGATCCGCAGGCCGTCAGGGTGAGCGCCGCGACGCCCGTGACCGCGGCGGCTCTGAGGAGGGAGGAGGACAGGCGAGTGGTGCGAGACATGATCGACTCCTGTGGGATGGCGGGCGGCACGGGGTTGGGATCAGAGAGTGCCGCCGGAGGTGTCATCGTTGACTTATGTCATCGTTGACACCGCCTGGCCAGGATGATGGACTCCGGATCCCGGCAACGTCAATGCCTTCCACCCGTCACAAATCGGCAACGCCCGCAGTCGTCGCCCTTTCCGAGGGAGAGCAGCCCATGAGCCCGCGCCAGATCACCGTTCTGGGAGAGTGCGTCGCGGACGCCTTCACCGAACCGACGGCAGACGCCTCGAACGAACTCGCCCTGCGGGTGCTGCCGGGCGGCGGACCCGCCAACACGGCGGTGGCCCTGGCCCGGCTCGGTACGCCGGCCCGCTTCCTAGCACGCCTGTCCGGCGACGTGTTCGGCCGCCTGTTCCGGTCCCACCTGGAGGCGTCCGGCGTCGACCTGTCGTACGCGGTCGCCGCCGCCGAGCCCAGCACGCTGGCCGTGGCCGAACTCGATGCCACCGGGCAGGCCACGTTCTCGTTCCACGCGCAGAACACGGCCGACTGGCAGTGGACTTCGGCGGAACTGGCGCGAGCGGAGCTGTCCGAAACGGTGTGCGTGCACACCGGATCGCTCGCACTGGTCCGTGAACCCGGCGGAGCAGCGGTGGAGGAGTTCCTGCGGACGGCGGCGGAACGGGCCACCATCAGCATCGACCCCAACGTCCGGCCACTGCTGGTGCGCCCCGAGGCCTACCGTGCCCGACTGGCGCACTGGTGCGCCCTCGCCGACATCCTGCGGCTGAGCGAGGACGACCTGGAACTTCTGCTGCCGGGCACCCCGCCCGAGCGGGCGTGCGACCTCTGGCATGCCGCGGGGGTACGGCTCGTCGTGATCACGCTCGGCGCCGGCGGCGCACTGGCTTCACTCGACGGCGAACGGGTGCGGGTGCCCGCGGTGTCCACGCGGGTCGTCGACACGGTCGGCGCGGGGGACTCCTTCACCGCCGGTCTCCTGCACCACCTCGGCACCCTCGGCCTCCTCGGTGGCCGACTGGCCGAACTCGGCATCGGGGAGGTCGAGGAAGCCTGCCGGTTCGGCACCCAGGTCGCCGCGCTGACCTGCTCGGTCGCCGGCCCGAATCCGCCGTGGAGCGACCAGTTGGCGCAGCTGACGGCCGTCGACGGGGTCTGACACCCTGTCACGGTCACGCAGGCAATCCCGCCAGGACCATTGACGCACCGGCCGGATTCCGCCCATCATCGTGGCCTCTCGATGTCATCGATGACACAAGTCAACGTTGACACCTGGCGTGCGCTCCGGACGGTGACGTCCGCCAGGGCGCACTCCTCGGCCGCTCCACGCACGGGCCGCAGGCTCCGCCCAGTGGACGCACCAGACAGGAGGCACCTTGAGCTCTGGACATGTACTACGGCATGCCCGCGTACGAGTGCTCACGGCGGTGGCCGCCGTCTGCGCCCTGTCGTGCACCCCGCTCACACCACACGCCACGGCCGCCGAAGCCCCGCCGTACTCCGAGACCAACCGGCCCCAGTTCCACTTCACCCCGCAGAAGAACTGGATGAACGACCCCAACGGTCTCCTGTACTACGCGGGCGAGTACCACCTCTTCTACCAGTACAACCCGAACGGCAACTCCTGGGGCGACATGTCCTGGGGGCACGCGGTGAGCAGCGATCTCGTCCACTGGCAGGAGTTGCCGCTCGCCCTCTCGCACGACGACAAGGAGATGGTGTTCTCCGGCAGCGCCGTCATCGACCGGGACAACTCCACCGGGTTCGGCACCACGACGAACCCGGCCATGGTGGCGGTCTACACCAGCTTGCGCAAGGACACGGGCGTCCAGGCCCAGTCACTCGCGTACAGCACCGACCGCGGGCGCACCTGGACCAAGTACCAGGGCAATCCTGTCATCGACATCGGTTCCAAGGACTTCCGCGATCCCAAGGTCCAGTGGTACGCGCCCACGAAGAGCTGGCTGATGACGGTGTCGATGTCCGCCGAGCACAAGGTGCGGTTCTACACGTCCAAGAACCTCAAGGACTGGCAGCTGCAGAGCGAGTTCGGGCCGGCCGGTGCGACGGGCGGCGTGTGGGAGTGCCCGGATCTGTTCCCCCTCGCCGTCGACGGGGACCAGAACAACATCAAGTGGGTCCTGGTCGTCAACATCAACCCCGGTGGCATCGCCGGCGGTTCGGCAGCCCAGTACTTCATCGGCGACTTCGACGGCACGAGGTTCACCGCCGAGGACAACGGCACCTACACGCCGCCTGCCGGGATCGTCGTGCAGGACTTCGAGGGCACCGGCTTCGGTTCGTGGACGACCACGGGCACCGCGTTCGGCCCGGGACCGGCGGCCGGGACGCTCGACGGGCAGCAGACCGTCGCCGGTTTCGACGGCAAGGGCCTCGCCAACAGCTTCCACTCCGGGGACGCCACCACCGGCACCCTCACCTCGCCCGCGTTCACCGTCGCCAGTCCCTACCTGAACTTCAAGATCGGCGGTGGCCGGCATCCGCACCGGCCCGGGAAAATCCTCGCCGACTTCGAGGGCGGCACCTACGGCGGCTGGACGACGACCGGCGACGCCTTCGGCGCGGCACCGGCCACCGGCACCCTCCCCGGCCAGCAGCAGGTCTCCGGCTTCCAGGGCAGCGGCCTGGTCAACACCTTCCTGAACGGCGACGCCACCACCGGCACCCTCACCTCGCCCGAGTTCACCCTCGACAAGCGATACGTCAACTTCCTCATCGGCGGCGGCAACCACCCCGTCGGCTCCGCCAATTCCACAGCCCTCGAACTCCTCGTCGACGGTCAGGTCGTCCGCAGTGCCACCGGGAAGGACGCCGAGGCGCTTGAGACGGCCTCCTGGGATGTCGGCGACCTCACCGGCAAGAAGGCGCAGATCAGGGTGGTCGACGCCAACACGGGCAGCTGGGGCCACATCAACGCCGACCAGATCGTGTTGTCCGACCTCCAGGCCCAGTCCGGCTCCCAGGAGACCTCCGTCAATCTCATCGTCGACGGTCAGGTCGTCCGCAGCGCGACCGGTTCCGACAGCGAGATGCTGGACTGGGCCTCCTTCGACATGCGCCCCTACGCCGGCAAGCAGGCGCGGATCCAGCTCGTCGACATGAACACCGGCGGCTGGGGCCATGTCCTGGCCGACCGGTTCACCACCGCCGACACGGCCGCGAAGTCCGTCGTGCAGCGCGCCGACTGGGCCGACTACGGCAAGGACTACTACGCCGCGGTGTCCTGGGAGGACGCGCCCGACGGCAAGCGTTACATGATCGGCTGGATGAACAACTGGGACTACGGCGGCGCCGTACCCACCTCTCCCTGGCGCGGAGCGCAGAGCATCCCCCGGGAGATGGGGCTGCGGACGATCGACGGTCGGATCCGGCTGACCAGCCGCCCCGTGAACAACGTGGCCTCCCTCTGGCAGAAAAACCCGGTGTCGGAGACAGGCAGCACCGTCAGTAACACCACCCGAGCTCTGATCGGCCCCGCGGCCGAGGGCAAGGCACTCGACATCGAGGCGACCTTCTCCCTCCAGGACGCCGACCGCTTCGGCCTGAAGGTGCGTACCGGGGCGAACGGCGAGGGGACCGTCATCGGCTACGACGCCACGACCGGGGAACTGTACGTCGACCGGACCCGGTCCGGCGCCGTGGACTTCAACAGCACCTTCCCCGGCGTCCAGACCGCCCCGCTCAAGGCGGCGAACGGCAGGATCAAGCTGCGCGTACTCGTCGACTGGTCGTCCGTCGAGGTCTTCGGCGGCAGCGGCGAAGCCGTGATCACCGACCAGATCTTCCCGGACCCCGCCGCCCAGGGGGTGCAGGTCTTCGCCGAGAACGGCTCGGTGAGGCTGGACAGGGCCGTCGTCCGGCACGTCGGCTCCGCCCACGGGTGATGCGGCGCCGGAACCGACAACCAAACCGACGACCAAACCCACGACCAAATCCGACACCCACATCCAATGCCCCCGCTGACAAGGACACACGACCATGAGGAAAACCCTGCTCGCCGAGTTCACCGCCCGTGAGGGAGCGCGGGACGAGGTCGCCCGCATGATCGGCGAATACGCCCTGAAGGTACGCGAGGAGGAAGGCAACATCGCCTTCGACGTCTACACCAGGGCAAGCGCCCCGCGCGCATTCTGGATCTTCGAGGTGTACCGCGACGAGGACGCCTTCCAGGCCCACCTGAAAGCCCCGTACGGGGGCCCCTTCAACGCCGCTCTCACTCCGCTGATCGAAGAGGACGCCTCCGTGCTGACGTTCCTCGATCCACTGGCGTGACGCGGTCGCTCATGCGACCCGCGGCCTCGAACGCGCCCCGGGCGGGCGGCCCCTGGGCCCGGCCGCCCGAGGACGGCTCAGAGGCGGTGCCGCCCACATTCAGGAGATGTGTGACAGCCCTTGCGGTACCTCGCCGGGGCCGCTGTCGGCGCAGTCACCGGTGCCGAGCGCGTTGGCGATGCCGTAGGCGGTCTTCAGGATGGCGTTCAGGTCGTCGATGGCCTTGTTCGTCGTGGTGATCGCGGTGGTGACGTGGGCCTCGGCCGTGGCAATGGCCGCGCTCGCTCCGGGCAGCGTCGGCTGCCCGTCGGCGGTGAGAGCCGCCTGAGCGTCCTTCAAGACGGTGATCTGCGAACGCAGTCCGTCGATGGCCTCCTGCTCCTGTTCGACGTCGTAGGCGGCCGAGCTCGTGACGTCGTAACCGACGACACTTTCCGCGTCGTAGCCGACGACGCTCTCCACGTTGTAGCAGTCCTCACCGTTGCCGCCCTTGGCGTCCTTGCGCAACTGGGCGAGGTCCTTCTCGGCTGTCGTGAGGTCGCCGCGCACCGCCTTGGCGTTGTCGAAGGCACTGTTGGAGTCTTGGAGGGAGGTGAGCGCGTCCTCGGCGGTGCTCTGGTTCGCTGCCCGCGCGCCGGCCTGGGCGCTCGCCTGTACTGTCTGCTGGTCCTGCTGCTGCGCGGCCTGTGCGGCCTGCGCATCTTCAGCCCAGCCGCTTTGCAGAAGGGCGCTGCACACGCTCTGCCCGTATATCTGGGCGTTGGTGTCACGGACAACGACGACGACGTCGCTCTTCCGCATGGCGCACACCTCGGGCACGAGTTCCTGTACGGCGACGGCCTGCGTCGTCCAGAAGTCACCGCCCCGGGACAGAGCCGAGGACAGGCTGTGGCACTCGTCCGCCGGATCGGCTGTCCCGCTGCTGCGTACCTCGGCGCGGGCGGCGTGTCCGTACAGGTAGATCGTGCAGTCGCCCCCTGCCGCTGAGCCCGCTGTGCTGCTCGTGGTGGAAGGCGGCGAGGAGAGCGAGCGGGCGACGGGCGCACCAGCAGAAGTGTGTGACGACCCGCAGGCGGCGAGCAACGCTCCGGAACCGAGCATGACCACAGCGGCGACGGGGGTTCTCATCGAGCGTTCTCCTAGCGAAGTCCCTGTGAACCAGGTGTGTTGAAGCTGTACTCTCCCAAATCCTCAGGGGCGTCGTTAATGGTTTGCTGCGTTGTTCGGCGATCGGAAGACTTCCGCCCATGCCTTCGACTGCGCGTGACCTGACACTTGAACATTTTCGGTGGATCGGCGGCCACGCGGATGTGTGGGCGATCTTTCGGGATGCCAAGGCCCTGGCCGCGGTGGTCGCCGCGCTGGTTGAACCGTTCCGGGAAAAGAAGATCACCGCGGTCTGTGGGATCGAGTCGCGGGGATTCCTTCTGGGCGGTGCCGCGGCCGTCGAGCTCGGCGTCGGATTCGTTCCCGTCCGCAAGGGCGAGGGGCTCTTCCCAGGCGACAAGGTCGTGCGTCAGTCGTCTGCCGACTACCGACGCCTTCGTCACACGCTGCGACTTCAGCGATCCTCGCTGGGGCCGGAAGACCGTGTTCTGCTGGTTGACGACTGGATTGAGACCGGAAGCCAGGCTGCGGCCGTCAGGAACATGGTCGAGGAGTGCGGGTCCACCTGGGTGGGATGCAGCGTCATCGTTGATCAGCTCACCGGTGCGGCGAAAGACGCCTTCGGCACCGTTCGAGGGCTGTTGTCCGCGCAAGAACTCCCACCGTGCGAGTCATGAGTCAGCTTTCCAACGTCGAACCGATCTCCCCGTACCGCGCCCGGGGCCCGAAGCATGGAGCCGGGTCGCGTCTCCCCAAAGACGTGACCCGGCCCGTTCATGACGGCAGTTCGCCGACTAGCCGATGACCCGGCCCAGTTCGATCCGGTCGATGTTCGGGGCCCACGCGCTCGCGTTGCCGAACGTCACCTTGTTGGGGCCCGCCTCAAGGTCGACGGGGACGCCCAGCGTCCAGTAGTCGTCCCAGCCCCAGGTGTTCTTGAAGGTGACCTTCCGGGGAGCGGCCGCCCCGACTGTCAGGTCCGCCGTACGGGACATGATGTCGGTGTTGTACGAGTGGCCGTTGTCGCGGCGTTCGTTGTGCGCGTAGCTGATGACCAGCATGTAGCGGCCCGACTTGGGTGCGTTCACCGTGAACTCGGCCGTGCTGGCGGCGCTGTTGCCGAGCCAGCCGATGTAGGAACCGGCGGAGGCGTAGACCGAGTCGACCAGCTTGGCTCCACCTGCCAGGGTGGCCGCGGCGCCCTCGTAGGACAGCGTGCCGGCGGTCGAGCCGTTGCCCGAGACGTCGAGGGAGCGGACGGCGGCGGCCTTGGCCGTCAGCGCGACGCGGTTGTTGCCCGCGACCAGGTACAGCCGCAGAGCCTTGCCGGGCACCGCCGTCACCTTCTGGCCGTGCAACTCCAGTCGCACGGGCGACGAGGAGCGCGGAACCACCGAGTAGTAGCCGTCGCTCGGTGCGTAGACGTCGAAGGTCGCCTTGTCCCCCGTACGCAGGACCAGTGCCCCCGTGCCGACGCCGGCCGACGAGGAGTAGTCGAAGGACGGCCGGCCGCTGATGTCCGCGAGCGTGGCCTCGTACGAAGCCGAGGGCACGGGCGAGGTGCGGGCGGTCAGGTCGATACGGTCGAGGGTGACCTCCGTGTTGCCCTTGGCCAGCGTCAGCACGTGCTTGCCGGCCGGGAGGTCGACGGTGACGTCCTTCTTGGCGCGGTAGGTCCAGTTCTCGGTGGAGGGATAGGAGATGGTGACCGGGGTCGAACCGTCGACGCTGAGCTTCTGCGTGGCCGGCACACCGGACTGGTTGCCGTAGAGGATCGCCAGGTCGTAGGTGCCGGCCCTGGGCACGTCCACCGTGAAGTCGACCTTGCTGGTGGGCTGGTTGAGGGAGCCGACGTCCTTCGTCCCCGAGGCCGCGTAACCGTTGGCGTTGCTGACCGTGCCCTGCGTGTAGACCTGGCCGTCGGTGATGGCCGCGTCCTCGGCCTCGTACGACGCCGACCAGGGGACGGACACGGCGGCCGGGGTGCCGGAGCCGCCGGGGGTGAGGACGATCCGGTACGCGGACATCTTGTGCAGGCCGCGCAGCGGGACGGTCACCGTGCCGTCGGCCGCCACCTTCACCTTCGTACGGGCGAGGACGCGCGGCGTCGCGTGCTGCCCCTCGTAGCCGGACCAGGCGGCCTCGGCGACGGTCGCGGTGACCGTACGCCCGAAGGCGGACCGGGAGACGTTCTGTACGACGACGTCGGCGTCACCGGCCGAGCCGCCGAGCAGGACCTGCGCCTGGCGGCGCTTCCTGTCGTAGGAGGCCAGACCCTGGAGGGTGTCGATGGTGTTGGCCTGCGGCGGGGTCACCTGGACCGTGTCGCCGGTCAGTCCCGCGTACCAACGGAAGTACCACCAACCGCCGTTGGGGATGTTGCTGCGTACGACATTGCCGTCGAGGTTGCCGGCCGCGTCCCAGTAGGCCTGGTTGGCGTACACCTTGTTCCGCTCGAACATCGCGACCCACTGGGCGAGTTGGCCCGGGACGGACAGGTCGCGGCGGTTGGCGTACTCATCGATGTTGATCTTCAGGGGTGCTATGCCGAGTTGACGTTCGATCGAGCGGTAGTTGTCGTAGTTCCCCTGGAAGTTCTTCAGCGAGCTGGAGTCCAACTCGTGCCAGGTCATGACCTGGGGCAGGACGTTCTCCCGCTTGGCGAAGGCCAGGAAGTCGGTCAGCAGGCGGGTGTGGTAGCCGGACTCGTTGGGGCCGGCGATCCTGGCGTCCGGGTCGATCGCGCGGATGCGGTGGTACACCGTCTTCCAGTCCTTGAAGAACCGGTCGCGGTTGACCTCGTACTGGGCCTGGTTCGATGTGCCGAGGTTGTACCAGATCTGGTCGGGCTCGTTGAAGGGGATGTAGACGAACCGCTCGCTGTTCGGGTCGGACGACACCTCCTTGACGATCTTGTCGACCTTGGGGAGGTAGTCGTCGATGCCGAGGTCCTCGTACGGCCACTTCGCGTAGATGTCCTGCATCATCACGTTGATCTCGCCGCCGCCGTTGCGGAAGAACGACTTGGACACCGTGAGGGCGTCGCCGTTGGGGTGCTGGGCGCCGCCCTCCGGCTTCTGCGAGATGCTGGTGATCTTCAGGGGGGCCAGCATGGCGTCACTGGGCACGCCGTCGTCGCTGAGCCCGTACAGGGTGCCGTTGGCGCCGAGCGTCACCGGGCCCTCGGACGCGGCGAGATCGACGGTGAGGCGCTGCGGACCGGCGGCTGCCGCGGGACCCGCGGCCGGGAGGGTGCCTGCCATGGCGGCTGCTCCAAGTACGGCTGTGGCAAGGACGGTCGCGGTACGGGATTTGGTGCCGGCTCGCGTAGTAGTGGGGGTACGGGTGCTCACGCTGAGGGACCTCCGGTCATTTGACGGCTCCACTGGTGATTCCGGACACGATCTTTCGCTGGGCCACCAGGAAGATGGCGACCATGGGCAGGCTCATCACCACGACGTACGCGAAGACGAGATGCCAGTTGTTGAGGTAGAGCTGGGCGCTGGCGACCTTGTAGAGGTTGAGCGGCAGGGTCGCCTTGTCTCCGCCGCCGAGGACGAAGAACGCGTAGAAGATGTCGCTCCAGGCGTAGAGCATCACCATGATCGTCGCGGTGGCGATGACCGGCCTGAGCAGCGGAAGGATGATCTGCCGGAAGATCCGCAGCGGCGAAGCGCCGTCCATCCGCGCGGCTTCCTCCAGCTCCACCGGGATGGCCCGGATGAAGCCGGTCATGAAGAAGATCGACGTGGACAGGTACATCCCGGTGTAGACGGCGATCATCCCGGGCCGGGTGCCCGCGAGCCCGAGCTGCCGCAGCTCCATGACGATGGTGATGACTGCGGGCGGCAGCAGCAGTCCGCTGATGCAGATCGCGTACGCCGCCGAGACCAGCTTCGACTTGCGGCGCGCGAACACCCAGGCCGCTCCCGCCCCCAGGATGAGGACGAGAGCGACCGAAGGCACCACGACCAGGAGGGAGTTGAGGAAGCCGTGCAGCATCTCGCCCTGGCTGACGGCGCCCTCGTAGTTGCTGGCGGGCTGCCAGTGCCGCGGCAGGTCCAGGTTCGGGGTGATCGCCTCGGCCTGCGGCTTGGCCGAGGTGACGGCGACCAGCCACAGCGGTACGCCGACGAACAGCCCGGCCAATAGGAGGACGAGCGCCGGACGGCCGTAGCGCCAGGCGGGGTTGACGGCGGACGCGCGATGCACAGCGGGTGCGCGGTTCACGGCGGTGCTCACAGCAACTGCTCCCTTCGGCGCAGTCCGATGACGAGGGGGATCGCGACGGCGACCACGACCAGGAAGAGGACGAGGCTCATCGCGGAGGCCTGGGCGTACAGGCCCTGACCGAAGATGCGGAACATGTAGATGTTGAAGACCTCCGTGGAGCCCGCGGGCCCGCCGCCCGTCGTGGCCTGCACGATGTCGAAGGTGTTCATCGAGCCGATCAGCGCCGTGGTGACGTTGAAGGTGAGAGCGGGCGCCAGCATCGGCCAGCGCACCGACCAGAAGGTCCGCCAGGGACCCGCGCCGTCGCACTTCGCGGCCTCCAGCATCTCGCCGGGGATGCCCTTGAGGCCGGCCAGATAGATCAGCATGGACAGGCCCATCCACTTCCAGCCGTGGATGACGGTGACCAGGACCAGCGTCCAGGTCGTCGAGCCGAGCCACGGAATGTCCGTGCCGAGCAGGCCGTTGACCGCGCCGTCCTGGTTGAACAGGGACTGGAAGACATAGCCGGTGGCGAGCGCGGAGATGAGCACGGGCAGGAAGAAGACCGCGCGGAAGAACCGGTTGAACCGGGTGTCCGCCTCCAGCAGCAGGGCCAGCCCCAGCCCGAAGCCGTTCTGGAACACCGCCGCCAGCAGGGCGTACAGCAGGGTCGTACGGATCGCCCGCAGCAGTGAACCGTCGTCGGCGATGGTGCTGAAGTTGTCGAGGCCGGTGAAGGCGATGTCCGGGTGGTACGAGGACCAGTTGGTGAACGGGTAGTAGAAGTTGAGCAGGTTCGGCACCAGGAAGAACGCCGCGAAGAAGACGATCGCGGGGAGGGCGAACCACCAGGGGTGATGGACGGCGGCGCGGGGCAGCCGTCCCACCTTTCCCGCCCGGCCCTTGGCAGGCGCCGGTTTCTGCGTGCGCGTACGTATGGCCGTGTCCGCCATCGGGGAAATCCTTGCCAGTCGGGTCGGTCGATCCAGAAGCCGGGTGCGGAGGCCGGTACAGAGACCGGTACGAGGCCTGTAAGGGGGCCGGGTCTGCAAGCCGCTCTGGAAGTCGTCGTCCTAGAAGCCGGGTGCGCCCTGGGCCTTCGCCACCTGTGAGAACTGGTCCTCGATCGCCTGCGCCACCTGCTGCGGACTCTTCTTGCCGTAGAGCATGTCGGCGAGGTACAGGTGCGTGTCGGGCGCGACGATCGCCTTCGCCTGGAAGACGCCGATGGCCGTGGGCAGCGCCTTGACCTGTGCCATCGACGCCTCGGGAAGGCCGGCGGGGGTGGGCACGGACGGCTCGACGGAGGGGATCTTCATCGTCTTGATGTAGTCGGCGTAGTCCGGGCCGAGCCAGAAGGCCAGGAACTGCCGGGCGGCGTTCTGCCGCTTCTCGTCACCGGTCTTGAAGGCGACGACGCCGTTGGTCTGGTCGGGGGAGTACATGCCGGTCGCGGAGGAGTTGGCGATGGGGAACCAGCCGATCTTCTTGTCGATCTCGGCCGTGGAGTACTTGGCCTGCAACTGGCTCTGGAACGAGGTGACGTTGAGGACCATGCCCGACTCGCCCTTCCACAGGGAGTCGGCCTGGCCGGTGAAGGTGCCGGTCTTGTAGTTCTTCTGCGCGAGCCCGGCGTCGAGCAGCTTCTCCTTGTACTTCTTGATGGCGCCGACCACGACCGGGTCGGTCCACTTCACCTTGTTCTGGTTGAGGTCGGCCCACCACTGCTTGTCGAGGTCGGTGAGCTGGACCTGCATCTGCCACTGGAGCGGCCACTTGTCGCCGCCTGCCTCGTAGAAGCCGGCCGCGTCGGTCTTGTCGGTGACGGTCTTGCCGAGGGCCAGCAGCTGGTCGTACGACTTGGGGAAGTCGGCCTCGTTCAATCCGGCCTTCTTGAAGACGTCCTTGCTGTAGTAGACGCCGAGCATGGCGGGGCTGGTGACGATCGCCGCGTACCGCTTGCCGTCGATGACGCCGAGCGACTTCTCGGTGTCGCCCAGCTTGGACACCCACTCCTCCCCGTCGAGGGTGAGGAGGTTCTGCTTCGGCTGGATGAAGGGCAGCGTGGAGATGGACGGCTGCCAGAACATCAGGTCCGGCTTGTCGCCCGAGGCGAGCTTGGTCGGCACGTTCTGCTCGTACAGGTCGGGGATCGCCTGTGTCTCGACCTTGGCTCCGGTGGCCTTCTCGAAGGCGTCGATGACCTGCTTGGGCGCGTTGAGGGTGTTCTGCGCGGTCCACATGGTCAGCTTCACGCCGTCCAGGCGGGCGGTCGGGTCGACCTTCGTCTGCTTGGCCCCCGAGTCGGAGGAGGAATCGGAGCCGCCGGCGGTCGGGTCACTGCAGGCGGTGACGGACAGGGCGGCGGCGCATATGAACGCCAGCGCGGGGAGGACTCTTCTCGTCATGACGTGCCTTTCGCGAACGGGCTCAGACAGGCGGCGGATCGTGAAGTGGTCGGGCTGAGGGGCGCGGGTGGCCGGCTCGGGCGGAGCAGAGAGGAGGAGGCGGAGTAGATGAGGGAGGGGTGACGTGGGGGAGTTGATGGGGGAGTGGCGAGGCGGGTGGGCTGGAGCTGACGGGCAGTGGCGAGGTGAGTGGGTCGGAGTGGGCGGGCAGTGGAGAGGCGGGTGGGGCGGAGCTGACGGGGGGAGCGGCGAACGGGCGGAGCAAGCTGGGGAGCGGAGCCCAGGGGAGCGGGGCAGGGGGTGGATGCAGAGCAGGCGGTGGACGGACGGCGCGCGGCTCAGATCGAGCGGACGCGGCTTCAGCCGCGTCCGGGCGGCGGCCCCGAGCTCTCCCGCACCACCAGTTCCGGTACGGAGACGGGGTGCGGGGCGATCTGCGCCGACTCCTCCAGGACGCCGTGCAGCAGGGCGAACGCGGACCGTCCGAGGCCGGTGAAGTCCAGGCGTACGGTCGTCAGCGACGGGGTGAGATACGCGGAGTGCGGGGCGTCGTCGAATCCGGCGACGCTCACCTCGCCCGGGACCGCGCGCCCCGCCTCGTGGAGGGCGCGGATCACGCCGAGGGCGAGGTCGTCGTTTCCGCACAGGATCGCGGTGACGCCGGTGTCCTTCGCGAGCTTCAGGCCCGCCGTATGACCGCCCGCCGGGCCCCAACTCCCCTGTAGGGGACGGGTTTCCGGCGCTCCAGCCTCCCGGAGAGCCTGCCGCCAGCCGGTCGTTCGGGCGCTGGTACGGCGGGTGCTGGACGGGATGGCGACGTAGTGCACGGTCTCGTGGCCGAGGGAGAGCAGATGCCGGGTCGCCTCGTAGGCGGCCTCGCGGTCGTCGGCCCACACCCACGGGCGGTCGCCGCCGGGCGGGGTCGCGGGGGTCTCGACCACACCGACGACGGGGAGTTCGGCGGGAACGGCGCCCAGGGCCCGTACACCGGCCGGATCGTATGCGATCACGATCAGTCCGCCGCCCGCGTCCGCCGCCCGTCGTACCTGGGCGTCGATGGCGGCCTCGTCGGCCACGTCGGTCGATTCGAGCACCCCGACACCGACGGTGTACGCGGCGGCGCGGGCGGCCTCCTCGATGCCCTGGAGGATCGAGGCGTAGCCGTAGTGGGTGGTGTTGGAGGTGAGCACGGTCACGGCACGGGTGCGTCCGCTGGCGAGGGCGAGCGCGGTGGAGTTGCGCCGGAACCCCAGTTCGTCGATGGCGGCGAGCACCCTGTCGCGGGTCGACGGCTTGACGCTGGGGTGGTTGTTGATCACCCGGGAGACGGTCTGGTAGGAGACTCCGGCCGCGGTGGCGACATCCCGGATGCTCACTGAGCGTCTTGTGTGACCGGTCACATTCATGCCAGGATTGTGACCGGTCACATGAGGGCCGTCAAGAGACCGTAACCATCAATTCACGCGGCAGAAGCAGACCGTCGGCCCAGGCGGCATCGGGAGGGGAAGACGTTGACCGGTACGTCCGATTCGGCGGGCACGGCCCCCCACACCACCACTGACCAGCACTTTCTCTGGGGTCATCGCGCCCTGGAGGCCGAGTTCGCCACCGGTGCCGACGGCGCCCTGCGGTTGCTACGCCTGTCCCGCCCCGACCCCGAAACCCTCCCCATCGGGGAAGCGGACGCAGACGCCCCGGGGCCCGGATGCGGCCCGGACGCCCCCCTCCACCTTGTCGAACTGACCGCGCTCGGTCACGGCAGCGGCTGGTCGGGCCCCCGCTTCACCGGTACGGCCCTCGGCGCCCGACTGCGGCACCGGGGACACAGCAGCCGGGAAGCCGACGGCTGGACATACCTGACCGTCGAACTCCATGACCCCGTCAGCGCGTTGACCGCCTTCGTCGAGCTGTCCTCGCCCGTCGGACTGCCCGTGCTGCGCTCGCGCGTCCGCCTGCGCAACGAGGGGGAGGAACCTCTCGTGCTCCAGTCAGTCAGCAGTCTGGTGCTGGGCGCCCTCCCTTCTCCGGACCGTCTCGACGTCCACCGCGCCCGCAACGACTGGCTGGCGGAGTGCCGTTGGCACACCGAACCGCTGCGCGACACCGTCGCCGACATCCACGTGGACGTCCACCAGCACGACAGCCGGGCGGCCCTCACCCTGACCGGACGTGGCAGTTGGTCCACCGACGGGCACCTTCCGATGGGCGTCCTCACCGAACGAGGCGGCGACCGGGCCTGGCTGTGGCAGATCGAGTCCCCGGCCGCCTGGCGCTGGGACCTGGGCGAGCGCGACCACGGCACGTATCTGGCGCTGAACGGACCCACGGACGCGGAACACCAGTGGCGGGTCCGACTGGCGCCCGGCGCCGAGTTCACCACCGTGCCGGGCGTCCTGGCCCTGGGTTCCGACCTGGACGACACCTTCGCCGCCCTGACCTCGTACCGCCGTGCCGTGCGCCGCCCGCACCCGGACCACACCACCCTGCCGGTCGTCTTCAACGACTACATGAACACCCTGATGGGCGATCCGACGACGGAGAAACTGCTGCCGCTGATCGACGCGGCCGCCGAGGCCGGCGCCGAGTACTTCTGCGTCGACTCCGGCTGGTACGACGACAGCACCGAGGGCTGGTGGGACAGCGTCGGCGAGTGGCTGCCCTCACCGCGCCGCTTCCCCGACGGCGGAATCCAGGCGGTCCTGAACCGGATCAGGGAACGCGGCATGGTGCCCGGCCTGTGGCTGGAACCGGAGGTCGTGGGCGTACGCAGCCCGGTCGCGGCCGAACTTCCCCCGGAGGCATTCTTCCAGCGGGACGGCGTACGCATCGCCGAACAGGGCCGCCACCAGCTGGATCTGCGGCACCCGGCCGCCCGGGCGCACCTCGACAAGACGGTGGACCGCATCGTCGGCGACTGGGGCGTCGGCTATCTCAAGCTGGACTACAACATCGTGGTCGACCCGGGAACCACCGCTCCCGGGGACATCGCACCGGGCGCCGGCCTCCTCGGCCACGCCCAGGCGTACCTGGACTGGCTCTCCGAGGTGCTGGACCGGCACCCCGGGCTCGTGATCGAGAACTGCGCCTCGGGCGGGATGCGGATGGACGGGGCCACGCTGGCCGTCACCCAGCTCCAGTCCACCAGCGACCAGCAGGACCCGCTGAACTGCCCCCCGATCGCCGCCGCCGCGCCGACGGCGGTCCCGCCCGAGCAGGGCGCCGTCTGGGCCTACCCGCAGCCCGCGTTCGACGACGACCTGATCACCTTCACCCTGGGCGGCGCCCTGCTGGGCCGGATCCATCTGTCGGGCCATCTGGACCGGATGTCGGAGCACCAGCTCGGACTCGTCCAGAACGCGGTGGCCGTGTACAAGACACTCCGCGGCGATCTCGCGGAGGCCGTGCCCTTCTGGCCGCCAGGTCTGCCGGGATGGACGGACGAGTGGCTGGCCCTGGGCATGCGAGCGCTGGACGGCCGTACCTCCTACCTCTCGGTCTGGCGACGTGGCGGCGAGTCCGAACTCAACCTCCCGATACGGCACTTGGCGGGCCGGGAGGTCCGTACGGAGATCCTGCACCCCTCGGCTCCGACAGCCGGCTCGGCGGTCTGGGACGGGGAGGGGCTGCGGGTGTCGCTGCCGCGCACACCGGCTGTTCTGCTGATCAGGCTCACTGAGGAGGCGTAGGGAGGGCGAGGAAGGGGGAGGGTGCGACCCGGGGGCCCCGCAAGGCAGAGAGCGGTGACGTCGCGGAGGCGACCTCATGACTGTCACCGCCTATGTGGTGATTTGCGCAATTTTCTGGGAACGCGGCATGCTCGGGGCGCATCCACAGCGGGCCCGCGCCTGTAAGTGATCATCGGCGGGCACCGCCCGTCAGTTCCTCTCCATGCTCCTGGAGTGCGCACCATGAACGTCTCCGTCGTCCTGTTCACCTCCGACCTGCGACTGCACGACCATCCGCCGCTGCGGGCCGCCCTGGACGGCGGACGCCCCGTCGTCCCGCTGTTCGTGCGGGACCCGGCGGTGGACGGTGCCGGGTTCGCCGTACCGAACCGGCTGGCCTTCCTCGCCGACTGTCTGCGCGACCTCGACACCGGGCTGCGAGAGCGGGGCGGCCGGCTCGTCGTGCGCCACGGCGACCTCGTCCGCGAGGTGTGCCGGGTCGCCGCCGAGGCCGAGGCCGACGAGGTGCACATGGCGGCCGACGTCAGCCGGCACGCGCGCCGACGGGAGGACAGGCTGCGCCGCGCCCTGGAGGCGGACGGCGTACGACTGCACGTGCACGACACGGTGACCGTCGCCGTCGCCCCCGGGGCGGTGGTGCCGGCCGGCTCGGACCACTTCGCCGTGTTCACGCCGTACTTCCGGCAGTGGTCGCGGCAGCCGCTGCGGGATCCGCTCGGGGCGCCCCGGGAGGTGCGGGTTCCGGACGGTGTCGGCTCCGAGCCCCTGCCCGCACGGAGCGGCATGCCGGGCCTCTCGGCGGGCCTCGCGGCGGGCGGTGAGGCCGAGGGCCGCGCACGGGTCGCCGCGTGGCTGCGCGACGGGGTGGCATCGTACGAGGACCGCCATGACGACCTCGCGGGCGACGCGACCTCCCGGCTCTCCACGCATCTCCACTTCGGCACGCTGTCCTCCGTCGAACTCGTCCAGCGGGCCCGCCGTGCGGGCGGACCGGGCGCCGACGCCTTCGTACGGCAGCTCGCCTGGCGCGACTTCAACCGCCAGGTCCTCGCGGCCCGCCCGGCCGTCGCCGCCTCCGACTACCGCACCCGGCACGACAGTTGGCGCTCAGGAGCACAGGCGCGGAAGGACGTCGAGGCGTGGAAGGAGGGCCGCACCGGCTACCCGATCATCGACGCGGCGATGCGTCAGCTGCGGCACGAGGGCTGGATGCACAACCGGGGACGTCTGCTGACCGCGAGCTTCCTCACCAAGACGCTGTACATCGACTGGCGAATCGGCGCCCGGCACTTCCTGGACCTCCTGGTGGACGGCGACATCGCCAACAACCAACTCAACTGGCAGTGGACGGCGGGCACCGGAACCGACACCCGGCCCAACCGGGTCCTCAACCCCGTCACCCAGTCCAAGCGATACGACCCCGACGGCACGTATGTACGCCGCTGGGTGCCCGAACTGCGGTCGCTGACAGGGCCGTCGGTCCACGAGCCCTGGAAACTGCGAGGCCTGGACCGCGCCACCATCGACTACCCGGATCCCGTCGTCGACCTGCCCGACGGCCTCGCCCGCTTCAAACGGGCGCGTGGCCTCGACTGAGCCCCCGCCCCGACGCCGCCTCACCGCCGTACAGCGCCCCCAGGGTCACCAGGGCGTCCTCCAATGACGTGGGCCTGGGCATCCCGGCATCCGACCGGCCGAGCCGGCCGGGGCCGCCCAGCATCACCAAGGGGTTGCGGCGCGCACCCTTCACCCCCCCCACCGGGCGCCGGCGACCCGCCGGGCCAGCGGCAGGGCGGCCGTGGAGCGGGCCTGCGCCACAGGACGACGGCCGCCGGTCCGAGCCGGTCGACCACCGAGGTCAGCGCCTCGGCGGGGACGGCGGCCCCGAACCTCCGGCTGGGCAGGCCCAGTTCGCTCAGCCCGGCATGGAGCGCTTCCAAACGCCAGGGTGCGCTGCTCCCCGGGCATACAGGCCAGCACGACGGGCCCGGGCGCCGCCACGCTGCCAGAATCGGCCGCCGCCGGGCGGACACGGCGGCGCAGGGTGGTGGAGACGTGCCCGGACAGCAGATGCTCCACCTCGACGTAACGGTCCCCGGATGAGGCCCACTTGCCGCCCACGGCGTGCAGCGTGGGCACCATCACCTCGTGCCAGGCGGCCACAAGGCCGTGCGTGTGGACCGCTGCCGCCAACTGCCGCTCCACAGCGGGCGCATCACAAGGGGATGCGTTTCGCCGACCGCCCGGACGGGGTGGGGCGAGCGGTGTCGGTGGCTCCGTTTAGGCTCCCGTCCATGAGTGAGGCAGACAGAGGCACCGGACACCGGGTCGTCGACGGGCGCTTCGAGTTGGAGGCCCGTCTCGGTGGAGGCGGCATGGGGACCGTCTGGCGGGCCAGGGACCTGGTGCTGCACCGGCTGGTGGCCGTCAAGGAGGTCCGCCCGCCCGACCGGGATCTCGCCGAGTACGACCCCGAGGGCGCGCGGATGCTGCGCGAGCGCGTGCTGCGCGAGGCCAGGGCCCTGGCCCGGATCGACCACCCGAACGTCGTCACCGTCCACCACATCGTCGACGGCGGTGAGGGCACCTACCCGTGGATCGTGATGGAGCTGGTCAGCGGCGGCTCGCTGGCCGACCGGCTGGCCGGCGCGCCGATGACACCGTCCGAGGCGGCGCGGACCGGCCGGGGTGTGCTGGCCGCGCTGATCGCGGCGCACGCCGCGGGCATCCAGCACCGGGACGTCAAGCCCGCCAACGTGCTCCTGCGGCCCGACGGGCGACCGGTGCTGACCGACTTCGGCATCGCCGCGATCCGCGAGGCGACCAGCCTCACCGCCACAGGCTCCATCATCGGCACCCCCGACTTCATGGCACCCGAGCGCATCTCGGGGCACGAGGGCGGAGCGGCCTCCGACCTGTGGTCGCTGGCGATGATGCTGTACGCCGCCGTGGAGGGCCACCACCCGCTGCGCCGAGGCACCACCCTGGCCACCCTCGCCGCGGTCCTCCACGACGACGTGCCGCCGCCGGTGCGGTCCGGAGCCCTCGGCGAGGTGCTGATGAGCGTGCTCGTACGGGACCCGTCGGCGCGGCTCTCCGCGGAGGTGCTGGACCGGCGGCTCGCCGAGATCGAGTCGGCCCCGCCCGGCACGACGACCTGGCGGGACGAACCCACCTCCTACCCGCTGAACCCTCCGTCCCCGTCCACCGCACCGCCGGCTTCATGGCCCCCGGCCGCTCCCGCCACGCCGGACACTCCCGTCGGGGCCGGCGCTCCCGGCTTGCCCAGCACTGCCGTTCCGGCCGGGTTCGGCCCGCCCCCAGTCCTCCCGGGGCCGGTACACATCACGCCCCAGCCGGTGACCGCACCCGTACCGGGGGCACGGCGGGGCGGACCTGGTCCGAAGATCCTCTGGGGCGTCCCGGGAATCACGCTCGCCGCCGTCCTGCTGTGGTGGCTGCTGCCGCTCGGCGGCGACTCGGGCGACGGAAACGCGGGCCCCTCGACGTCCACCACCCCCTCCACCACCCCCTCCACCACCTCCTCCGCCAACCTCTCCCCGCAGCCGAGCACGTCCCAGTCCACGCCGTCCACACCCGCCCCTGCGGCCCAGAAGTCCGACGACGCCCGAACCGACACGCTGCTCACCCCGGCCGGCATCCGCACGGTCATCGACGCGTTCAAGAAGGACACCGGCCGCGACAGGTTCGGCGACTTCACCGTGTACGAGGACTACGCGATCGCCGATGTGATGCTCAACGGCAGCGACACCAAGTTCGACTCCTACACCTACCGCCCGGGGAAGGGCGTGGAGAGGGGCATCATCAGCAATTCCCTGTCGGGCGGCAACCAGCCCTTCCGCCTCGACGGCTTCAACTGGGACCGGGTTCCGGCGCTCCTAGAGGAGGCGGACAAGAAGCTCAACGTCGCCGACCCGAAATACCGCTATCTGATGGTGAGGCAGCCCAACACACTCAGCGACGAACCGCTCGGGATGGCGCTCTACCTGACGGACGACTACGGAGCCGGCTTCCTGGAGGCGGACCCCCAGGGCAAAGTGACCGACGTGTCGCCCGCCTAGGACTGATTCCCCGTCGAGGTACGGCGTGGAAGAGCATCCCCGCGCTCTCGGGGCTGATCCCCTCCCGCAGGCCACTGTGCACGGCCTCGGCCGCACCGAACGCGCGGGGGCTGACCGCGCCCGCACCCGAGAACCGGGAGACGTCCCATGGGCGCCTCCCGGTATCCGTGAACTCCGTTCAGTGGCGCAGTTTGACCTTGCTGAGCGCGGCTACGCCGAGGGCGGCGAGGGCGATCTGGACGAGCCACTCGACCCAGTCGACGCCGTCCGTGTCGGCGACGCCGAGGCCGGCGGCGATGCCGGTTCCGACGAACGCGGCGATGATGCCGATCGCGATCGTCCAGAGAATGCCGATGCGCTGGCGGCCGGGTACGACGAATCGACCCAGGACACCGATCACGATGCCGATGACGATCGCGCTGATGACGCCTGATATCTCCATGAGCGGTATGCCGTCCCTCGGTTGACTGGTGGCATACGAGTGCCCGTTCGAGTCGGCACTACTCTGCGCGGCCCGCCGAACCTTCCAGCCTCGGGTGTCAGTCGGCGGAGAGGGTCCAGAGCGTGGCGTGGTACTCGCCGTCGGGAGACGAAGGGTCGGTCGGTGCCGTGGCGCTGCTGCCGGTGGCGGAGCCGTGCCGGTCGACGTCGTTCGCCGCGGCCTGGCGACCGCCCAGGGAGTGCAGTTGGGTGAACCGGCGGATGTCGATGCGGTAGACGTAGGCGGTGAAGCCGGGGAAGACTTCCCCGACGACGAAGGGTCCGCCGACACCGTTGATCGCGGTTCTGAGGGGGCCCGGACCGAAGGGCGTCATGGTCCCGGTGGTGAGGTCGAAGGCGTACGCGGCGGGCCGGTTGCTCGCGACGACGGTGTGCCCGGTGACGCGCGGCTGGTACGACATCTGCGCGCCGAGGTCGGTCCAGACTCCGGTGCGGATGTCGTAGGCGAAGCCGTGGGTGGGCGGCAACTCGCCGGTGCCGCCGGTCGGTTGCGGCTGGGTGATGCCGACGATCGTGTGGCCGCTGACCGAGGTGACCTTGCTGTAGACGCCGCCGTGGAGGCCGACGTCCGTCATGACGTGGGTGCGCAGGTCGTAGACGAAGGGCTGGCCTCCGTCGTACATCGAACCGGGGGCGCCCCAGGTCCCTACGACGTAGCGGCCCTGGGAGATTGCGACCGGGACGCTGCCGCCGTCCGGGCCGGCCGGGGTACCGAGATCCGTCATGACGCCCGTGCGGATGTCGTACACGAAGGCGTGGCTGCGGAGGTTGCCCGGTGTCCTGGCGTTGCCCACCACGAGGTGGCCGCTGATGGCCCTGACCTGGCTGTCGGTGCCGTCGAAGGTGCCCAGTGCCTGCATGTGACCGGTACGCAGGTCGTAGACGAATCCACGCCGGTCGCCGTCGGCCAGCGTGGAGTTGCCGATGACGTAGCGGCCCTGGACGTCGACGGCGTCGCTCGAAGTGCCCCCGAGGGTGCCGAGGTCGGTCATGACCCGCGTGGAGCGGTCGTACGCGAAGGCGTGCCACACGTTGTCGTCGGCGGTGGCCGCGTTGCCGACCACCGTGTCGCGGTCGAGTGCGACCCCGTAGCTGCCGGTCCCGCCGAGGGTGCCTAGGTCGACGGCGGTGTACTGCGGTGGCTCGGAGGTGTGCGCGGACGCCTGCCCGGAGCCGAGTGCGAGCAGTGCGAGGGTGACTGCGGCTGCTGCGACGCGGGCACGTAATCGTCTGGATCTCATGAAGCCCCCTGTGATCGGAATGCGCGGACATTCGGAATGCGCGGACATGAGGACGTGCGGAGTGCGGTGTGCGGACGTGCGCGTTGCGGACATGCGGATTGCGGACTTGCCGACAGGGGGAACGCGCGGGGTTCAACCGTCGTGCGCGTGCGGGTCGCCGCCGTTCACCCGTGATCTTGTCCTTGCTACCGTCCGGCCGATCCGGGCAGGCTCGGGGCCGCCGAATGTACGGAAAAACTCATCCGTACGACGATCCGCCATGACCATTCCGGACGCATGTTCGGTAGCTGTCAATCGGGACGCCGACTGGACGGCACGCGAAGGCGGCCGCCGTGGTGGTCCACGACGGCCGCCCGAGGGGAGTGCGAGGTCAGCAGATGCGGTGCACTCGCTGGGTGTTCAGCTCGTAGCGGGTGCCCACGATGGCCAGCGCGCCCGAGTCCACCTTGGCGGCTAGGTCGGGTTCCGCGGCCAGGCGCGAGCGTATGAGCCGCACGTTGGCGTCGATCGTCGCGTCGATGCGCGCGTCGCCGTTCCTGCTGCGGTCGATGGCCGGGGTGATCTGGTCGGCCAGATACTGGATGTGGGCGGGCAGTCTCTCGCCCGACTGGTCCGCCTGGACCGTGGCCTTCACGGCTCCGCACGACTGGTGGCCCAGCACCATGAGCAGCGGGATACCCAGCTCGAGCACGCCGTACGCGAGGCTGCCGAGCACGGCCTCGTCGAGGACCTGGCCCGCGCTGCGTATCGTCATCAGATCGCCGAGGCCCTGGTCGAAGACAAGCTCCGGAGGTACCCGGGAGTCGATGCAGCCGAGAATGAGGGCGAAGGGGTGCTGGCCGGTCGTCAGCGTCTGCCGGACCTCGGGGGACTGGTCGGGGTGCTGCTGCCGGAAGGTACGCCAGCGGCGGTTGCCCTCCGACAGCTCCCGCAGCGCCTCCTCGGCGGTGGTCGGGTGCTTTCGCTGGGCGGCGATGTGCGGTGCGGCGAGCGCGGGTTCGGCGCCGAGGGTCAGGCCGGCGCCGACTGCCGCGGTCCCGGTGAGCGCGGCGCGCAGGAGGGAGCGCCGGGCGGGAGATGCTGTCCGCTGCGAGGGGACGGCTCTGTGAGGTGTGGGGTCAGAGTTCACAGAGGGGAACGTATGTCCGGCTCGACGTTCCTCCGCTCCGGTTGCCGAATCATGATCGAAAGTTGAAGTACTTTTGGCGGCTTCGGGGGAATCTCTTGGGTGTGCGCTCAAGTGGGGCCGGTGCGTCGGGAATTGACGGACCGGCAGCCATGTCCGAAGGGCGCTGGTCAGGCGTCGCGGGAGTCGGCCGCAGGCGTTGTCGGCGCCAGCAGCCCGCGCACCGCCTCCAGGTCCGCCACTCTGCTGCGGCGCAGACGGCCCCGGCTGTCGGCGTCGAGTTCGGCGGGGCGGATGGCCACCAGGCGTATCCCGTTCCGCGGGATGAGCGTGTCGCGACGGGCGTCGTACCGTGCCCGCTGCTCGCCCCGGTGCACGCCACTGATGGTGAGCCGGTCGGGCTTGTCGAAGTGCGGCATCGGCCGGTCGTGCTGGAGCTCCCGGTACTCGACCACCAGGCGCAGGCCCGGCCAGTACGAGTCGACCGGCAGTTTCACCTGCCGCCCGTTTCTCCCCGGATCGCCCAGCAGCCAGTCGAACCCGTGCTGACGCAGGCCGGTCTCCCCGAGTGCTTCGTCGCACAGATCGAGGACGTACGCCTCGTCGCTGTCGTGTCTCGCCATGTCCGGGATGATGCCGGCGAGGTGCGACAGCGCATGGCGTGGACGCTCTCGTACCGCGCCGCACCCCCTCGGAAACACCGCAGCCGACGACCACGGGCCCGCCGTGCCACAGATGGCGTGGCGGGCCACAGGAACACGACCGCGCCCGTCACCTTCGGCGGCGTCTCCTTGATCGTCGGCTGCTCCGCATGGCCGGCTCCCCGGGGAACCGGCCACTGCGCGGCGTCAGTACTGCTCGGTCTCCACGAAGCTGCCGTCCGCGTCGCTGTCGGCGCCGAAGGCGTCCGCGGCGGCGGTCGGGTTGAATCCGGGCGGGCTGTCCTTCAGGGCCAGGCCCATGTCGGCGAGCTTCGCCTTGACCTCGTCGATCGACTTCGCACCGAAGTTGCGGATGTCGAGCAGGTCGGCCTCGGAGCGGGCGACGAGCTCACCCACGGAGTGCACGCCCTCACGCTTCAGGCAGTTGTACGACCGGACGGTGAGGTCGAGCTCCTCGATCGGCAGCACCAGGTCGGCGGCAAGGGCGGCGTCCGTGGGGGACGGGCCCATGTCGATGCCCTCGGCGTCGATGTTGAGCTCACGGGCGAGCCCGAACAGCTCGACGAGCGTCTTACCGGCGGAGGCCATGGCGTCACGGGGACGCATCGCCTGCTTGGTCTCGACGTCGACGATCAGCTTGTCGAAGTCGGTGCGCTGCTCGACACGCGTGGCCTCGACCTTGTACGTGACCTTGAGGACCGGCGAGTAGATCGAGTCGACCGGGATACGGCCGATCTCTTGGCCGACCTGCTTGTTCTGCACGGCGGAGACGTAACCGCGACCGCGCTCGACGGTCAGCTCGATCTCCAGCTTGCCCTTGCCGTTGAGGGTGGCGAGGACGAGGTCGGGGTTGTGCACCTCGACACCGGCCGGCGGCGCGATGTCGGCGGCGGTGACGAGCCCGGGGCCCTGCTTGCGCAGGTACATCACGACGGGCTCGTCGTGCTCGCTGGAAACGACCAGCTGCTTGATGTTGAGGATGAGGTCGGTGACGTCTTCCTTGACGCCCGGCACGGTGGTGAACTCGTGCAGAACGCCATCGACACGGATGGACGTGACCGCCGCACCCGGGATCGAGGACAGAAGAGTCCGACGAAGTGAATTGCCAAGGGTGTAGCCGAAGCCCGGCTCCAGCGGCTCGATGACGAACCGGGAGCGGAACTCGTCGACGACTTCTTCGGTCAGGGACGGACGCTGAGCGATCAGCACGGGGTGTTGCCTCCAGTGGTTTGGCGCCCGCTATGTGACGCCGTAGACCCTACGAAGGGTACGCGCGATACGAACGATACGGCCGCCGAAGGGTGTGAACCGACCCCGAGGCCTCTTGCCGCCACCTGTTCGGACCGACGGCAGTTTGCCACGATCGGAGAAACACGGTGGGGGAGCGGAGGCGTCGTGCTGCGAAAGCTGCTGTCGGCCGTGGAGGGCGAACTCGCGTTCGCGGTGTCCCTGAGGCGGCGCCTGCACACGAAACCCGAGCTGGGCGGAGTGGAGACCGCCACCGCGCGCCTCATCGCCGCCGCCCTGCCGGTCCGTGCCCGCCCCCTCGCCGGTACGACCAACCTGGTCGCCACCGTGGGCGGTGACGGACCGGGCGTCCTGGTACGGGCGGAGCTGGACGGCATCGAGGTGACGGAGAACACCGAGGTCCCCTACGCCTCGGCGAACGGCAGGATGCACGCCTGCGGCCACGACGTGCACTGCGCGGCGCTGGTGGCGCTGACCCGCGCGGCACACCGCCTCTCCGGCGAACTGCCCGGCCCGCTGATCGCTGTGTTCCAGGCCAGCGAGGAACGGGCCCCCTCGGGTGCCGGGACGGTACTGGCCGACGCCGGGCTGGCCCACGCCGTGCGCGCCGCCGTCGGGGTCCACGTCCATCCCGGAATCCCGTGGGGTGCCCTCGGCGCGGACGCCGGCACGGTCAACGCCGCCACCTACGGATTCGAGATCCTGGTCGAGGGGAAAGCCGGTCATGGCGCCTACCCGCACACCACCGACGATCCGGTACTGGCCCTGGCGCAAGTCGTGGTCGCACTGCACACCGTCACCGGGCGCAGGGTCGATCCCGTGCATCCCGCGGTGCTCAGCGTCTGCGCGCTGCAGGCAGGCACGGGAGAGAACGTGATCCCCTCCACGGCGCGGGCTCTGGGCACCCTGCGCACCATGCACACGGACGACCACGCACGGTTGAGGGAGATCGTCGCGACCACGGTGGAACGGACAGCCGCGGCCCACGGCTGCGTCGGGACCGTGCGCACCACGCGCGACGAGCCGGCGCTGGTCAACGACCCTCCCCTGACCCGGGCCGTCCGCGTGATCGCCGAACAGGCGGGCGTGCCACTCGCCCGCCCCTGGCGTTCCTGCGGCGGCGACGACTTCGCGCGCTACGGGACCAGGTGGCCCTCCCTGATGGCCTTCGTGGGGCTGGACGGCGCGCCGGGCTTTGAACCCGTACCGCTGCACAGCCCGCTCTTCCTTCCCCCGGAGGACGCCGTCGGCCAGGTGGCCAGGGCACAGGCTCTGGCCTACCTCGCTGCCTCCGGCCTCTGACCCCGGCTCAGGGCAGAACCTTCACTATGGGCAGCGACTTCGACTTCAGACGCGTGAACAGGGTTTCGAAGTGGTCGCACAGCTGGCTGCCGGACGCCCGGTCCTCCATCACCATCACGCCGTGCAGCCCCAGCAGGGCGAACTGGTCACCGGGCTGATCGATCCGGGTGGGAATCGTGAACTGGATCTCCTCGCTGTCCACCAGCAGAATCGACGGGCAATTGGGGAGAAAGGGAATCAGGCGTACCTGGATGTCGATCCGACTGCTCGCCCCCGCACGCCGGGAGATCTCCATCACCCGTGCGAGATGCTCGTACGCCTGTAAATCGCCTTCCATGTCGTCACGCCGTAGTTCGACCCCGTTGAAAGAGCGCCGGAAGATTTCGGCATAGACCTCCGGCGGCCTTTGGATCAACCGGTGGTAGGAGAGTTTTGTGCCGCTGCCCCGTTCTGGGAAAGCCGGGTGGTGAGGCATTCCTCTATGGCGTCGAGATATTCCGAGCGGTTGTCCGGCGGGTCGAGGAGTGTGGCTCCCTCGCCCTCGGGAGGGCTGTAGTCACCGACGACGTAGATACGGCGTTGGGCCTTCCGCACCGCCGACGTGGCCACGTTGTATCCGGTTCCCGAGGCGTCGTCGCCCTGGTTGTCGGGCACGAACCGTACGCCCGCGTGGACCCGGTCGATGTGCCGGTCCAACTCGTCGCGCAGCCGGGTGAGATGGGTCGAGACCTGGTCGTTGAGGACGCCCAGATCGGCGTGCACCTGATCCTTGGTCGCCTGCAGCGCGCCCGTGATCTCGTCCTCGGTCGCCAGCCGCAGCCGGTCGATGGCGAAGGCCCCCGCGGACGCCAGCAGGCACAGCGCCAGCAGCCCCACACCGATCCTGGTGTCCTGCACCAGGATCGCGATGCCGTAGCCGGACGCCAGCGAAAGAATGATCTTCAAGAGATCGACAGCTGTAAAATGACGCCTCAGAAACCGCCGAAAGTCGGACTCTGACACGGCCTTCCCCCTTTACATCGGCCGAGTCGGACACCTCTTTGCTGGTGCTGTGAAAACTGACGGATCGGAGTATCGCCCGGTGCGTTCCTGGACGTCCTGGAAACGCTCCTGGGTTTCGCGCGAGATCTCCCGCAACAGCCGTCTCTCGACCTCTGCCAGGGGTGGGGTGTCCGAATCCCATTCGGTCGCCCGGAACGCCCGGCCGTCGTTCGCGTACGGATCGCGCGCCCGGCCGGCTTCCCGCATCTTCGCCACGGTCCGCAGCGCGTCCGGTGACCCGGTCAGGCTTCGTGTTCCGGTGCCGGCGCCACCGAGATTCGTCCGCGGCAGATTGATGTGACCGAGCCGCCACCGGTCGATGTGCAGACCGATCGTCCGGGTGAGCCGTCTGATGTCCTCGGGCTTGCCTTCGGAGGCGCGGGCCAGCGCCGGGAACAGATCCCGCATGAGTTCGAAGTGCAGGCCCACCGAATGGCTGCCGCTCGTGAGGCCCAGTGCGTCCCGGATGCGGTGGTACTCCGCGGTCTCCATGGTGTCCACGAGCAGATCCGTCATCCGCGCCACCACACCCAGAAGCCGCTCCGCGCGCAGCAGAAGAGGGGGCACGGTCTGCGTCCGGCCCGCTTCCAGCTCCGCGACAGCGCGTTCGATGTGGTCGTTGACAGCCCGTGTCAGCAGCTCAGGCATCTGATGAGCGGCACGGAACTGCATGAACACCGTCTCCCCCGGCAGCTGCCTCTCCCGTACAGCCGCTCGAACGACTTCTGGACGCACGAACTCCTGATACCCGTACGGTGCTCCGCCGACGCATGAATGCTCCAGTGCCACCCGCTGCAGCATCACGTAGCGCAGCACGAGCTGCTTCCACTCGGACGCCTCGGAGTGGTCGGCCAGCGGTTTCAACTCCTGGGCGAGGATGCGCTCCTCGGCTGCCAGGTGCCGCCAAGCGGGCGAGTCTGTGACAGCGAGGGCGTGTCCTTCGGCATCCTCGTCCAGGGGAGCCAACTCGCGCACCAGCCAGGCCAGTTCGTTCCAGAGGGTACCGAATCCGACCATCCATTCCAGCGAGCGGACGGCTTCCGCCTCCCGCTCGCGCCGCAGCCTGTCGACCGTTTCGGCCGCGAGTGCCGCGAGGTTGTTCAGGCCGACTTCCATGGCCTGAAACAGCGCCTGCAGGGCCTGCCATGTACTGCCCCGTGCGGGCGTGGGTTCTTCGGTCGCCGCCTTGAAGAGGGCCGGCAACGACTGCAACTCGTCGTAGGAGGCAGCAACTGGGGAGTCCACTACCACCACCTTCCTCGGCTCCTGGGTCGTGGCTCAGGGGTGTTCTGTATCGAAGTGAATCTACGGTACAGCGCGGAGCCGAGGCGCTCATACTGGCGCGTTCCAAGCGCCGCCCTGTCTCAATGTGGTCGCAGGGCGGCTTCGTCCGGTTCCCTGCGATCAACGTGCCTTCGCACATGTGGCGTCGGCGGCGGTGATCACCTGACATCGACGTAGTCGGTGACCCGGGCGCTCCGCAGGTACCGGTCGCCGGTCTGGCGGTCGAAGGCGACGGCCCAGGTGCCGTCCTGCCGGGCGGTCGCCCTACCGACGAGGTGACCGTGTCCGTCGGTGCCGAGGTCGCTGACGAAGCGGTACATGGTGGACCCGCGGGGCCGGAAGTAGAGGGCCGGCGAGCTGTTGCCGAGCGGCTTCCAGGTGGCGCCGTCCTTGTACTGGAGCAGCCCCGAGAAGGTGATCGGGCGCGACGTGCGCACCGGGTCGGGGGAGGCGTGGAAGCCGGTGACGCGGGTCGCGTAGCGGCGGAGGTGCGTGGGTGAGGTGGTGCTGGACGCAAGGTCGGGGTTGCCGTTGAAACGGGCGCGCCAGTAGGCGTCGTCGGTCGGTGTGGTGAAGGTGCGGGCGAACGTCTCCGGGAAGCCGGGCTTGTTGTAGCGGATGCTGACGGGGAGAGTGACGGCGTCCTTCCAGCCGCTTCTGCCGTCCCTGGAGTACTGCAGGGTGACGGTCGGTCTGGTCGGCCAGTGCGCGCGTGCGTCCTCGTAGTGCACGGAGCCGGAGACCTTGAGGGACGCGTTGTCGTTGAGGATCGCGCTCATCGCGGTCCAGGTGGTGTGGGCGACGTGGAGGCTGAAGGGCTCGGTGGCGAGCTGCTGGAAGGGCATGCCGTCGGTGCCGGCCATGAGTTGGGCGGTCGGCGCGGCGTTCTCCGAGGAGACGCGAAGGCTGTAGGAGCCGGTGCTGTCGGTGGTGGTTCTGCCGACCAGGAATGCGGCGAGACCGTCCGGGCCGAGACCGAAGAGCGCGATCGTGGTGTGCGGCAGCGGCTGCCAGCCGGCCGCGGTCTGGATCTCCGCGCGGCCGGTGACGGTGCCGGTCGTGCCCTGCCTGAGGTCCAGGGCGTGCGTACTGGCCGAGAAACGGACCGGCGCCTGGACGGTGTGCAGGTTCTGCTTGGGCGTCATCACGTCGATCGCGCCGGGGTAGGCGGGCGCGGCCAGAGGGGACGCGGACAGCTCGACGGACGTCTCGGTGGGGACGAAGGCGGTGGAGAAGCGGCCGTCGGCGGCGGTGGTGGCCGTCAGCCGGACTCGACCGGTCTCGATGGCGACGGGCAGGCCCGCGGCGAGGACGGGGGCGTCGGGCCGACGGGGATCCTCGGCGAGAACCGTGCCGCTGACGGAGACCTTCTGGTGGAGGTAGTCCGGCACGCCGGGGGTCGCGGTCAGGTCGGGGATCGTGACGACTGTCCGGTACTCCAGGGTGTACGGGGACAGGGCCCCGGTCACCGTGGCCCCGGAGACGTCCTGCAGGTCGACCGTCACCCGGTAGTCGCCGAGATCCGCCAGGTGCACGGGCGCCCGCCAGGTACCGGAGCGTGCGTCCTGTCCGGAGTACTGGGTGAAGTCCTCGGTCGACCCGGCTTCCGGGTCCCCGGCCGGTGCGTCGAGCGGGTAGAAGTGTGCCGTGATGCGCGTGAGGGGACTGTCCGAGTGCGCGGTGACGAACAACATCCCCGGCTGGCTGGTCCAGCCGTCCGCCCCGACAAGCACGGGACCGCCGTCGGCGCTGTCCGCCCGGGCCGGGAAGAGGCCCGAGAACAGGGAGGCGGACAGCGCGGTCGCCGTGGCCGCCGCCAGGAGGGTGCTGCGTCTCATGATGGTCCTTCAGAGGATCTTCGCTTCGGTACAAAAATTTCACAGGAAATACCAAGAGGAATCAGGCTCTTGTCCTGGAGACGGCAAAACGTTCGCGCGGGAAAATCGCTGTTCGAGCGTGGGGGCGCGGTGATAGACACCCGGAGTGGAAAAGACTCTCAAGTTCCCCGATCTCCTGCGGCTGATCGACGACCGCTCGAACGCCTTCCGTGCCGCGGTCGCCTCCGCGCCCAGCCTCGACGTACAGGTGCCGACCTGCCCCGAGTGGACGCTGTTCGATCTCGCGCAGCACATCGGCGAGGGGCGCCGCGACTGGGCCGTCACCGTCGCCGCAGGACCCGCTCCGGCCAAGTCGGCGGCGGAGGGCGCCCCGGCTGCGCCTCGGGAGCGCGAGGCCCTGCTGGCCTGGTTGGCGGAGTCCACGGAGCAACTGCTGGACGCCTTGCGGAAGGCCGGCCCGGATCGCGGTTGCTGGACATGGTGGGAGGCGTCGCAGTCGCCGGAGACCTGCGGTGCCGTAGCCCGGCACCAGCTCCAGCAGCTGGCGGTGCACACGTACGACGCGCAGATCACCGTAGGCGCCCAGGAGCCGCTGCCGGAGGAGGTGGCGCTCGACGGTGTCGACGAGTTCCTGTCCACCTGTTGCGCGACGACGTCCCCCTGGCCGCACAAGGCGGCGGTCGTCGACTACCACGCCACCGAGGGCCCCTCCTGGCGTCTCACGCTCTCCCCGGACGGCGCCCGGACCACGCCACTTCCCGCGCCGGCCGCCGCAGCCGACCAGGACGCGGCCGACGTCTCCGCCCGCGGCACGGCCGGTGACCTGGTCCTGTTCCTGTACGGCCGTATCCCTGTGGACGCCTTGCAGGTGGAGGGCGATCGCGGGCTGTTCGACCTGCTCTTCGCCTGGGAGCCGGCGTAGGGGACCTGACGGTGCCCCCCTTGTGTGCGATGCCGACACTCCCGTCCCATAACCTCGGACATGGAGACGCCGGACGTCCTGCGGATCCATGGTGAGGAGGCGACAGTGCTCGGAAAGGTCACGCGGTTGCTCGCGGGCGCCATGACTGTGGCCTGCCTGGTGCTGGTCGGGCCCAGCGCACCGGGCGATGCCCTCTTCGGCCGGTCGCTGCCCGTGAGCGCCGTCAGGGACGTCGTACCGAACCGGGTCATGACGTGGAACATCTGCAACCCCTGCGATGTGAGCGACGTCGACCGGGCGGCGGACATCGCCGAGGCCGCGCCCCAGGTCATCGGCATGCAGGAAGCATGCGTGCGGGACGTCGAGAGGATCCGGGAGTATCTGGAAACCCTCCACGGGCTCGTCTACCACGTCGAGTACGGGTCGGTTCTCCAGAACTGGAACCGGTGCGGAGGAGTGCCGTGGAACCCCGGAGGGTTCGGCCAGGCGATCCTGTCGGCCGCGCCGATGACGGACCGCGTCAGGGTCGAATACCCCGACGGCGGGTCAGAGGACCGCGGGTACCTGGCCGTCACGACCACGGTGGACGGCCGGACCGTCCGGGTCTTCAACACGCATCTCGCCCAGCGACGCCAGGAAGACGTCCGGACCGGCCAGGTGAAGGTCCTCGCCGCCGAAGTCGCCCGGTACGACCGTGCCATCGTTCTCGGCGACTTCAACGCGGTGCCCGACTCCCCCGAACTCGCCCCGATGTGGGCGCTGGCCACCGACACGGACTCCCGGTGCCGCCCCTCGCTCAGCGGCAACTGTGAAGCGACCACCGACTGGAACAGCAAGTTCGACTACGTCTTCCTGCGGGGCGTCGCCCCGATCAGCCACCGGGTGCAGCCCAGTCCCAACTCGGACCACCATGCGCTGTACACCGACCTGAACATCGTCGGGCAGTAGGCCCGGGTTGACGAACAGCGCCCCGTAGCCGTACGCGGCGCCGGGCGTGGATGTGGCGGGGATCACGTCCGGGGGAAAACCCGCGTCCCGGGCCGGGCGTCTATCGGGTGTGAGATCAGTCAAGGCACCGCCCCACGAGCTGGACGAGGAAGGTCTCGTCCGGCTCGTGGCGAAAGGCGACCGTGCCGCGTTCGAGGAGTTGTACCGGCGTACGTCGCCGTGGATGGCGGTGCGGCTGCGCCGCCGGTGTGCGGACGAGCAGATCGTCGCCGAGGTCATGCAGGAGACCTACCTGGCGGTGTGGCGCGCGGCGGGCGCGTTCGCCGGTGCCGCGGTCGGCGGGTCGGCCACCGGTTGGCTGTGGACCATCGCGGCGCGCCGTCTGGTCGACGCCTTCCGGCGCAGAGCGCATCACGCCGACCCACCGCCGGCCGCCGCCGTGCCCGACGCGGCGCCCGCCGCCGAGGAGGAGGCGCTCGCGACCACCGTCGGTGGTGATGTCGGGGACGCGCTGCGCTGCCTGGCACCGGAGTTGAGACAGGTACTGCAGGCCATGGTGCTCGACGGACTGTCCGTCCGGGAGACCGCGGTCCTGCTCGGGCTGCCCGAAGGCACGGTCAAGACCCGTGCCCGGCGGGCCCGGATCGCGATGCGGAGGGCACTGACATGAGGGTGGAACACGCGTCGACGCGGATGATCGAGGGGTACGCGCGCGGCGGCACCGACCTCGCCGCCGACGAGATCTGGGCCGTGGAGGCACATCTGGAGGTGTGCCGGGTGTGCCGTGACCGGCTGGCCGCCGCTGTCGGTGCCGAGGTGCCCGCCGTGGCGTCGCTGGTCGACACCGTCTGGTCGGCCCTCGAACCCCAGTTGGCGGTGGTGCCCCCGATGCCGCCCCGGAGGCGTTGGTCGGCCCGGCTGTCGAGGTGGATGACGCCCACGATGCTGCCGTGGCTGGCCATGGCCGTGGGCGTGACCCTGCTGGCACTGCTGCTCGACCTTGCCTACACGGGTTCCGACTCCGGCTCCGGCGGGGTGTCGTGGGTGCTGCTGCTCGCGCCGGTCCTGCCCGTGCTCGGCGTCGCGGCGTCCTGGGCGCGCGGTCTCGACCCCGCGTACGAACTGACGGCCTCGGTGCCCAGGGCAGGGCTCCAACTGGTGCTGCGGCGTACCGCTTCCGTACTCGTCGTGGTCGTTCCCACGCTGCTGGTGGGCGGCTGGGCGACGGGCGTGATGGTCGCCCAGTGGCTGCTGCCCTGTCTGGCCTTCACGGCGACGACGCTGGCACTGGGCGGCGTCGTCGGTGTCACCCGCGCCGCCGTCGTCCTGGCCGCCGTGTGGGCCGCGGTGGTCGTGGCACCGACCCTGGCCACCAGCCGTACGACCTTCGTTCTGCGGACGGACGGTCTGCCCGCGTGGGGGCTGGTCCTCGCACTCGGCATCGGTGTCGTGATCGCCCGCAGAGGTGCGTACTCCGTACTCGGAGCCCATCAATGACCACCAGAGAGGGACACCACATGAAGTCCGCGGTGAGCGCGGCCGACATCGCACCGACGGCCTACGCCTGGGAGATCCAGGCAACCGGGCTGAAAGTGAGGGTCGGCAGGAAACGGATGGCCGTCGACGGGCTCGATCTGAAGCTGGGCATCGGCGTGCACGGTCTCCTCGGACCGAACGGCGCGGGCAAGACCACCCTCATCCGGGCGCTGGCCACCGTGCTGCGCCCCACCGAAGGCACCCTGGAGCTGCTCGGCGAGTCCGTGGGCGGTATGGGCGAGCACCGTGCGGTGCGGCGCCGGATCGGCTACCTGCCGCAGGACTTCGGCTACTACAAGCGCTTCACGGTACGCGAGTTCGTCGAGTACATGGCGTGGCTGAAGGAGGTGCCCAAGGCGGACATCCCCGCGGCGGTGCAGCGCGCCGTCGAGCGGGTGGGCCTGGCGGACCGCGCCGACGAGAGGATGAAGGCGCTGTCGGGCGGCATGGTGCGCAGAGCCGGTATCGCCCAGGCCATCGTCAACGACCCGACGATCCTCCTCCTCGACGAACCGACGGTCGGCCTGGATCCGGCGCAGCGGCTGCGCCTGCGCGAGCTGCTGCAGGAGTTGGGCACGGACACCTGCGTGCTCGTCTCGACCCATCTGGTCGAGGACGTCGCCGCCGCCTGCACAGACGTGGTGCTCTTCGCCGACGGACGGCTGGTCTTCCAGGGCCCTCCGGACGAACTGGCCTCGATGGGCGGCCCGGAGCACGTGGGCGACAGCCCGCTGGAGCGCGGCTACTCCGCTCTGCTGCTCAACCCCGAGCAGGCAAGGGGGACTTGGTGAACATCCGAATCCTGCGCATCGAGCTGAAGCGCTCCGTCGCGCCGTGGGCCGGCGCCGTGGTCCTGACGGCCGCGCTGGCCTTCCTGTACCTGGTCGACGCGGAGTGGTGGAGGGGTACAACGGCGTGGACGGCCCAGTGGACGACCCTGGCGCTGTGGACCCGCTCCCTCCTGTTCTACCTGTGGCCGATCGTCGTGGGGCTCGGGTCCCTGCAGGGTCTGCGCGACCACCGCTCGAAGACGGTCGAGCTGCTGACCAGTACGCCACGTCCGGCCTGGCATCGCGCGGCCACGTCGGCGGGCACGACGGCGCTCACGCTCGCCTCGGCCTTCGCACTCCTCGTCCTGGTGGGCGGGGTCCAAGTGCTCGCCAACACCGAGTACACACACCTCGGTTGGCTGCCGATCTCGCTGGTGGGGGCACTCTCTCTCGTCGCGGGGGCCGTGCTGGGCATGGGAGTCGCGCGAGCACTTCCGTCCGCGCTCACCCCGCCCGCCATGGCCATGGGCGCCTTCGTGTTCACGGTTCTCATGTCCCAGTCGCACAGCCGGACGGAGACGAGTACGGCGCCGGGGTTCCCGATCACCGAGCCGACCCGGATCTCGCTGCTGTCACCGGCGGTGCAGGAGGTGCGCGACGCGCTCCTCACCCTCTCCGCCGCCGTGCACGCGGGGCAGACGATCTGGCTGCTCGGCATGGCCGTGACCGGCTTCGCCCTGCTGGTGGCCACAGCACCGCGCACCAAGGTGATCGCCCTGGCGCCCGTCCTGGCGGGCGGGATCATCGCACTGCTCGTCCTCCCCTCCGACCCGCGCCGGATCTACGTCATGGACGAGACCGCCGCCGAGCTGGTGTGCGAGGGCCCGGTCTGCGTGACCAGAACGCAGCAGGCGCGACTCGCCGACCTCGCGGACCCCGGCAGGAAGGCGCTGAGCCTGATGCGGGGCGCCCTGGGCGGCCAGGCGCCGGTCTCCGTTCGCGAGGACCACGCCGTACTGCCGGACGGCTCCACACCGCGCTGGTCCCGCGAGGCGGTGCTCTTCGACTTCGACGACCACACCGTGGCCTCGGCGAAGGACGAGGAGCTGACCCGGGCACTGATCGTCAAGGGCATGGTGCCGGGGTGCGCCCCCGTGGGCTGGGAGTCGTTCGATCTCAAGGAGGTCGCCGCGCAGAGCATCGCGGTGGCCTGGGTCCTCGGGGAGGATGAACCGATCGACAGTCCCTCCGCCGCTTCGAGTGAGGTGCGCGCCCTCGCCCGCCCGGCGTGGAAGAACCTGAGGGCGCTGCCACCGGCCGAACAGCTCTCGCGGATCAACGCGATGCGCACCGCCGCTCTCTCCTGCAAGGGCGACCCGTTCGACGCGCTGTCCGGCGGCGCGGCCCGGTGAGATGGCTGACGTTGTACGCGCGCTCACGTCAGGTACCCGCGTCGCTCGCCGCGATGGTGATCAGCGCGGTGGCGGTGTGGGCCCTCGCCCCCCATGCGGGCGGGAGAGCCGGCGATCCGTGGCTGCCCGTGCTCGTCATCACCGCGGGGGTGATGGCGGCGTCGGTCGGGCTCAGCGGGCAGGATCTCGCGCTGGACCGGACCGCCGCGATCCGCTGGGTGCCCCGCAGAGGGGCACACGTACTGCTCGCCGGCGCGCTCGTCGCCACCGTGCTGCTGATCGCGCAGACCGCGGGCGGGGACACGGCCGGCACCGCGTCGGCCGTCCGGGACAGCGCGGGCCTGATGGGCCTGGCCGCCCTGGGTGCCGCGCTCTGGGGCGCCCCGTACGCCTGGACCCTGCCCTTCGCCTGGCTGTCGTTCGCGGGCTTCGCCCCGCCCCCGACGAGTACGCCGATGCGTGTGGCCACCTGGATGCTGCTGCCCTCCGGCACGCCGGCGGGCACCTGGACGGCCACCGTCCTCGCGGTCACCGGCACCCTGGCCTACGCCGTCGCGGGACCGAGACGGTGACCACGAGAGGGGGGTAACGACGCGCGGAGACACCTCCACTGCGTCCGCGCCGTTCCTGTTCAGCGCATGACGATGAGGAAGTCGCGCTCCCTGGACGTCGGTTCGGCCCATGCGATCGTCACCGGCGGGTCGAGCGGCATCGGCCTGGCCACCGCCCGGCTGCTCGCGCAGCGGGGCGCGAAGGTGTCGCTGATCGCTCGTGGCCCGGCGGTGGCCCCCGGGATGGTGGCGGGAGGGCGGGGCAGCGTGGTCGCCGTGTCCTCCGCCGCGGGGCTGATCGGCGTCTTCGGGTACAGCGCGTACGGGCCCGCCAAGTTCGCCGTACGCGGACTGATGGAGGAGGTGCGGGCCGAACTGACACCGGCGTGGGGTGCACCGTTGACCGCCGAGAAGGTGGCGGCGGCGATCGTCGCGGGTGTCGAACGCAGACGGTTCGTGATCTGCCCGGACACGGGCACACGGGCGCCGGCCAGGTTCGGCAGTGTGTTGACGCCGCTGCTCAACCGGGAGTTCGACCGCAGGGCGAGATCGATCGCCAAGGCGGCGAAGTAGTCGTCAGCGCCCGGATTCGGCGCGGCGGCAGTGCAGGAACAGGTGGGGTTCGGGCTCGGCGCTGGGGTGGTCCGGGGTGAACACGATGCTGTGCCGGGCCAGTACCGTCAGCCCCGCGGCCTCCACCATGCCGGTGAAGTCCTCCTCGGCGAAGCTCGTCGCGCGGACCGGCCGGCCCATGAACACCACCTCGACGTCCTCCACGTCGGCCGGCACTGTGGCCAGCACCAGATGGCCGCCGGGCTTCAGGGCCAGGGTCAGGCGCCGCAGCACGGCCGACTGTTCGGCGCGGGTCATCTGCAGCAGCGAGAAGAACACGCAGACGCCGTCCAACGAGGCAGGCTCGAGGGGGAGTTCCCGGACGTCGGCATGGCGGAACTCGGCCTCGGGGACCTGCCGTACGGCGAGTTCGACCATGACGGGCGAGATGTCGACGCCCAGCACCGAGTGCCCCGCCTCGACCAGCGCGGCAGCGGTGGGGCGCCCGGTGCCGCTGCCCACGTCCAGCGTGCGCGCGCCGGACGGCAGCCGCTCGATGAGCCAGTCCAGAGCCTGTCGGTGCGCGGGGGCGCCTGCGAACGCCCTCTCGTAGTCGGCGCCCAGTGCGTCGAACAGCACGGCGGCGGGCGGCCGTTGGTCCTCGTGCCTCATGTCTGTGTCCCCTCGTCGGCCGACCCGCATCGTCGCATCCGCCGCACGCCCGCCACAACGGCCGCCCGGTGCGCGTCCCCGGGCGTCGGGCGGGGGAGAATGAGGGCCGTACCCAACGGTTTTGCGGAGGAGCGGGAAATGCAGGACGCGCGAGCGGGGCAGGTCGCCGGACCCGAGGACCTCATCGATGTGGCCCGCCTGGTCACGGCGTACTACGCACTGCACCCCGACCCGGCGGAGCCCGGGCAACGGGTGGCTTTCGGCACCTCGGGACACCGGGGGTCGTCCCTCGCCGCGGCCTTCAACGAGGACCACATCGCGGCCACCAGCCAGGCCATCTGCGAGTACCGCACCGCCCAGGGCACCGACGGCCCCCTCTTCCTCGGCGCCGACACCCATGCCCTGTCCGAGCCCGCGCGGATCACCGCACTGGAGGTGTTCGCCGCCAACGACGTGACCGTGCTCATCGACCAGGCCGACGGCTACACCCCCACCCCGGCGGTCTCGCACGCCATCCTCACCCACAACCGCGGCCGTACGTCCGGCCTCGCCGACGGCGTGGTGGTCACCCCCTCGCACAACCCGCCCGCCGACGGCGGCTTCAAGTACAACCCGCCGAACGGGGGCCCCGCAGGCTCCGAGGCGACCTCCTGGATCCAGGACCGCGCCAACGAGATCATCACCGGCGGCCTGAAGGACGTACGGCGCATCCCCTGCACCCGCGCCCTGGCCGCCCCCGGCACCGGCCGCCACGACTTCCTCGGCGCCTACGTGGCCGACCTGCCGAACGTCCTCGACCTGGACGCGATCCGGGCCGCCGGAGTACGCATCGGTGCCGACCCGCTCGGCGGCGCCTCGATCGCCTACTGGGGCCGGATCGCCGAACAGCACCGGCTCGACCTCACCGTGGTCAACCCGCTCACCGACCCCACCTGGCGCTTCATGACGCTGGACTGGGACGGCAAGATCCGCATGGACTGCTCCTCGCCGTACGCCATGGCCTCGCTCATCGAGCAGCGCGACCGCTTCGACATCTCCACCGGCAACGACGCCGACGCCGACCGGCACGGCATCGTCACCCCGGACGGCGGCCTGATGAACCCCAACCACTATCTGGCCGTGGCGATCTCCTACCTCTTCTCGCACCGGGAGCAGTGGCCGGCGGGCGCCGGGATCGGCAAGACCCTGGTGTCGTCCTCGATGATCGACCGCGTCGCGGCGGACGTCGACCGGCAACTCGTCGAAGTCCCCGTCGGATTCAAGTGGTTCGTCGACGGCCTGTCCGACGGAACGCTCGGCTTCGGCGGCGAGGAATCGGCCGGCGCCTCCTTCCTGCGCCGCGACGGCTCGGTGTGGACCACCGACAAGGACGGCATCATCCTCGCCCTGCTCGCCTCCGAGATCACCGCGGTCACCGGCAGGACCCCCTCGCAGCACTACGCCGAGCTCACCGACCGCTTCGGCGCCCCCGCCTACGCGCGCGTCGACGCCCCCGCCTCCCGTGAGGAGAAGGCGCTGCTCGCCAAGCTCTCCCCCCAGCAGGTCACCGCCGACACTCTCGCCGGTGAGCCGGTCACCACGGTTCTCACCGAGGCCCCCGGCAACGGCGCCGCCCTCGGCGGCATCAAGGTCGCCACCGCCAACGCCTGGTTCGCGGCCCGCCCTTCGGGCACCGAGGACGTGTACAAGATCTACGCCGAGTCCTTCCAAGGCCCGGACCATCTGCGCCGGATCCAGGAGGAAGCCAAGTCGGTCGTGCTCTCGGCACTCGCCAACTGACGTGGGAGTGCGTGCGGGGCCGGCGTCGCGGCCCCGCACCACGAGCACGGCAGCAGCGAGACCTGAGTCACACGTGTGCGTGTCACAGGGCGTCGGGCTACCTCGTCTCAGGGGTGTAGCCACCGACAAGCCCTGACGACCACCAAGGAGCACACGATGGACGCGCGACTGAACTACTTCGCCGGCCCGAACCCCAGCAAGGCGCTCAAGCACTTCATGGCGGCGGGCAGGGCGCTCAAGGAGTCCCCGCTGCCGGCCACGACGCAGGAGTTGGTGGCGCTGCGCGTGAGCCAGATCAACGGCTGCGCCGCCTGCATCGACATGCACACCAAGGACGCCGCCGCTGCCGGGGAGGCGTCGGTACGGCTGCACCTGGTGGCGGCGTGGCGGGAGGCCACGGTATTCACCGAGGCCGAACGCGTCGCGCTGGAACTCGCGGAGCAGGGGACCCGGATCGCGGACGCGGCGGGTGGGGTCAGTGACGAGGTGTGGGCGCGTGCCGTCGAGCACTACGACGAGGAACAGCTCACCGCACTGGTGTTCCTGGTGTCCTTCATGAACACGGCCAACCGGCTGAACATCATCACCGAGCAGCCGGCCGGCGACTACGTGGCCGGGCAGTACCACTGAACGCCCGCCGGACGATCACCAGAAGGGGGAAGTCGGTTTTGAGCAAGGTCGACGAGTTCGAGGAGTTACGGCCGCTGTTGTTCTCGATCGCCTACCGGATCCTGGGCAGCGTGGGTGAGGCGGAGGACGCGGTCCAGGAGACCTGGCTGCGCTTCGACGGCTCGGCCACCCGGCCGACGTCGACCAAGGCCTTCCTGTCCGCCACGGTCACCCGGATCGCGATCGACGTACTGCGCTCCGCACGCGTGCGGCGGGAGGAGTACGCGGGACCGTGGTTCCCCGAGCCGCTGCTCGCCGATCCCTATCAGGATCCGGCACGCGCCGCCGAACTGGCCGACTCGGTGTCGATGGCGGCGCTGCTGCTCCTGGAGCGGCTCAGCCCGCTCGAGCGGTCGGTGTTCGTGCTGCGGGAGGTGTTCGGCTTCGGCTTCGACGAGGTCGCCGAGGCGGTGGGGCGCTCGGAGTCGGCGTGCCGGCAACTACTGGTACGGGCGAGGCGGCACATGCGGGCCGGGCGCCCACGGTTCGCGGCGGACCGTCAGGAGCGGCAGGAACTGGCGACGCGCTTCTTCGACGCCCTCCGCGACGGCGACGTACTCGGCCTGCAAGAGCTGCTCGCCGCCGACGTGTCGATGGTCGGTGACGGCGGCGGAAAGGCTCCGCAGCTGGCCCGGGCCGTCATGGGTGCCGAGAACGTGGCCCGGCTGCTCGCCTCTGTCTTCCCCCGGATGGCCAGTGTCGACATCACCTTCGAGCCGCACGAGATCAACGCCCAGCCCGGAGCGATCTTCCGCGACCGGGACGGCAGGGTGCTGCACATCCTGGCTCTCGACGTGCTCGAGGGGCGGATCCAGACCATCCGCTCGGTGATCAACCCCGAAAAACTGGGCCACCTCGGGCCGGTTGCCGACGCCTGGGCCCTCGACCGCGAGGTGAAGAAGGCCCGGCGGCGGTAGAGACGACTCCGAGACCGGGCCTGTGGGTGTGCCGCGCCAGCGTCAGCTGACCAGCAGACGATTGAAGAACGAACGGTAGTGGCGCAGCGCCAGCCGCAGGTCCTCCGTGTCCGCCTGTTCGCCCCGGTTCCACTGGCCTTCCAGCTCTTCCTTGTGGTCGGCGAAGGTGGCGGCCAGCTTCTGCATCACGTCGGCGACGAGGGCGTCGGCGGTGTGCACGGCGTCCCTGGGGTCGTCCACGAACTCGTTCTGCACCTCCTGCCAGCGTGCACGGAATCCTTCCTCGTCCTCCGGGGTGAGGAGCTGGGGGATCTCGTCGTCGGTCTGTGCACCCGACTCCGTTTCCCGGTGCCCAGGGGTGCTCGGGTCGGCCTCGGCCTCCATCGTCTCGTCCCGCGTGCCCGGACCGGCCTCCGTGGACTCGTCCTCGAAGGCCCTGTCCGGCGTGTCCGTGCTCTCGCCGGGGAAGGTGGGTACGTCGGCCGAGGTGCTCGGCGGGTCCTGCGGTGTGTGCGTGCCGCGAGGGTGGGCGAGGTCGTCGGTGGACAGGCCGCTCGCGGCGGCGTGGTCCGGTGTGTCTTCGTGTTGCATGTCTTCTCCGTTCCCGGATGCCCGGGCCTCCCGATGTCGGGGGAGACGGGTTGGCCGCCGAGTTGTTCAGGCCGGGGTGCGACGGGATTCGCCGTCGTCGGACAGCAACTCGTCGAACAGGCTCCGGTAGTGCACCATGGCACCCCGCAGTTGCTCGGTGGTCGCCTCGTGACGGGTGCTCATGACATTCACGTCGTGGGCGGCCTGGTAGTGCTCGAGCGTGCGGCCGTGCTCGACCGACAGGTCCTTGAGGTGTGCTCGAAATCCTGGGTCGGGTAGCCGCGCTCGTGCATCAAGGAGGTCACCAGGCGGTCCGCGTCGTGCACGGCATCCTCCGGACGGTCCACGAACTCGTCCTGGACGCCGGTCCAGTCCTGGGCGTACCGATCCCTGGTCCTGCTGTCCAGCGGCTTGATGTCGAGTGAGTCGTGCCGCTTCTCACGTGCCCTCAGCTCGCGTTCCGCGGCCATGCGGCTGTCGGCGTCCTCGACCGTTCGCCCGTACTCCGGGCCGAAGCGTTCGCGCAGTTGCCGACGGCGCATGAGCAGCCAGGCCGCCACGGCCGCCAAAGCGATCACCACCACGATCGGAATGATGATCGCCAGAAGAGTCCCTGCTGACATCGGGCAGACCTCCTGACGAGGTGCGTCATATGCACCCATTTGTGCGAGTTGCCCTCCGTCCGCCGACTGAAACGGGGAACTCGGAACGAAGTGTGTCCGGCGTCGTCGAGCGCGGAAGCCGCCCGGGACGCGGACACATAGGGAGAACGAGGCGGGGCATTCGTGTCCTCCCGACCAGTCGAGAGTCAACGGAGGCGACTCATGATCATTGCCGCAGTTGTCGGACTGTGTGTGGTCCTGGCCGTGCTGGCCTTCTTCGTCCCGCGTCTGTCCCGCCACCCCGAACGCGGCGCCCAGCGTTCGCTCGGCGCCGGCTCCCGGGCCGGCAGCAAGGCCCCCGGAGTCCTGGGCAGGCTGTTCAGCGAGCCGTTCCGATCGAGCTCCCGAGCCGTGGGCCGCAGCGGCTCGGCGGGCCGCCGCACCCGAGGCCGCATGCCTTTCTGACACACGTCCCACCCCTCAGGACGCCCGAGGCGCTTGCCGCCCCTCAGGACGCCCGAGGCGCTTGCCGCCCCTCAGGACGCCCGAGGCGCTTGCCGTGCCGCCGGGCGCCTGAGGCGTTTACCGTGCCGCCGGATGTCCGTCGTGGCTGCCACGCCGCCGGATGCCAGAGGCGCCCGACGCCCCGCTGGACGCCCGACGCCCCGCTGGACGCCCGACGCCCCGCTGGACGCCCGACGCCCCGCCGGGCGTCCGAGGCTCCTGTGGTGTCGCCGGATGTCAGACGTGGCTGTCGTGTCGCCGGGTGTCTTTGGCGCTTGGCGCGCCGCCGGGTATCCGTGGCGCCCGACGCCCGACGCGCGTGCGCAACGCCGGGCGGCCCGAGGTGCCCGTCGTGCCGTCAGGCGTCCGTGGCACCGACCGCGCCCGTCGTGCCGGGCAGGGTCCGCCCGGACTTCGCGCTGGTCACTTTCTGAGCAGCGCGCACACGAGGTTCCCCTCGCCCTCGCGCAGCTTCTTCAGCAGCTGCGGCTTCGTGGCCTCGTTCACCTGGGTGGTGAGCGACAACGTCAGTGACCGTTCACCCGGCCGGCTCCGAGGCGCCCTCGACCCAGCGGCGCTGCTCGCCCAGCGTCCTCCGGGAGACCAGCGCACCGCCCGCGTAGCCGCGAATGAAGCCGGGTCATGTCCAGCGGTGTGGAGACGATTCCGCCCGACGCCCACCCGCCCGAGGCACCAACCAGCTCGCTGACGTCCTCCAGCTCGGCCGACCGCTTGACCGGGACGTCGTAGCCGCGCATATACGGCTCGGGCAGCTCGAAGCCCTGCGGGAGGCGCGTTTCGCGCAGGCCGAGCGGACGGTGGACCAGCCGCCGCAGCAACTCCTCGTAGCGCTGCCCGGTCGCAGCCTCGGCCATCAGCGCCACGGCGATGTTGTCCGAGTCGGAGTACTGGTAGCGCGAACCGGGGCGGAACAGCAGATCCTCACCGGCCACGAAGTCCAGCAGCCGCCGGGAGTCGAACCGATGATGCAGATCGGCCCTGGTCAGGAACTCGCCAGGGTCACCGCGTGCCAGGCCCGTGGGAGCGCGGGAAGTCGTCGCCCGATGGTGTCGTCCAGCCCGAGTGTGCCCGGTCCACGAGCCGCAGCGCCACCGCGCCGCTGAACGCCTTCGCCGTACTGGCGATACGCATGTGGTCGGTCGGTTGGACCGGCCTGTCGGTGTCGAGGTCGGCGGCTTCGGCCCGGATGATCTCGCGTGTCGACCCCCGCCGGAGGACGGCGATGACGCCGGGCGGGCCACCCGGCGCGCGGACCAGCTGTTCCAGTTGGCTCTGCAGTGCCGGGTCCGGGGCGGAGCCCGGCGGGTCGGCGTCGGCGGGTGCGGACACCAGCGCTGTGAGACAGGCGCAGGCCAGTACGGCGCTGAACCGCAGCCGGGGGAGACGGGGTATCGGCGTGGGGATCTCCTGGGGCGGACCGGGGCCGGGGCCCGTCCGGCGCCGGGAGCGCGGGGCCCGGCCGCCTGTGTAGCTGCCGCGGGCGGCGGAGCGGGCCGTTCGCCTCGGGTCGGGGGGATGGTCCCACCTGTCGGCCTGGCCTGGCCGTGGACGGCCGACTACCGCTTCGAGGCGCCTACAGACCCATGATGATGGACGAGACGGAGGAGCGCGTCCGGGCCGGATCACGCGGCCGCCCGTCGCAATAGCGAGGGGACCTTCAAGCCCGCCCACGCCCTCCGGCTCCGGCATCGGCTGCTCGGCCCGTGGCGGCGTCCGGGCCGGCCGGACCCGCATCATCGCTGTCCCGCTTCGCGCCCCCCACGCCCGCAGGGCTCCCACGACGGTGACAAGCCGTGCTCCACCGCGCCCAACACGCCGCCCCCGCCCACTGGTTGAGGCCCCAGCGGCGAAATCCGTGCGGTTACCATGTGCTGCCGATGATCGGAAATCTTCGGTGATCTGATGGAAAGTCATGTTCCGAGACGCACGTCTTCTTCGCCTGGAGGTCGAGTGGTTCACGCTCAGCACGGCAGGGATCCATGGACGCACCGGATACGCAGGCTCCTCACCGTGACCGCGGTCGTGCTCGGACTGGTGGGCACCGGTCTGACCACGCACTCCGCGTCAGCCGCAAGTGACAGGGTGAGTGACAGGGCGGTGGACAACAGCATCCGCCGCCTCACCGCCGAGAACGGCACCGGAAAGTCCCCGAGCGGCGTAGGCACACCACGGATCGTGGGTGGCTCGGAGACCACCATCAGCAAGGCTCCGTACCTGGTCCAGCTCTTCTACCTGGACGGCTCGGACCAGCTGTGGTTCTGCAACGGCGCGCTGATCGCACCCAACAAGGTGCTGACGGCCGCCCAGTGCGTCTACGGCCGCAACTTCACCAACCGGGACAGGGCCGTGATCCTGGCCGGTTCGACCTACCGAGGCGACCTCGACGGCAGCACCGAGATCGGCGTCAAGCGTCAGTGGGTGCAGCCCTCCTACAGACCGTCGGGCGTCGTCCACGACCTCGCCGTACTCACCCTCAACGGCACGCTGCCGTACACCACCATCAAGCTTGCCGCCGCGAGCGACAGCGCGCTCTACGCGGCCGGGACCAAGGCCACGATCCAGGGCTGGGGCGTGACCGGCACCGCCCGCGGCGGGTCCGGTGAGTCGGACGTACTGAAGACCGCGACCCTGCCCATGCAGGCGGACTCCACCTGTGACAGCGCGCTGAAGACCGCGCTCGGCGGCCAGGACGCCTTCGTGGAGTCGGCGATGACCTGCGCGGGCGAGCCCGCCACCGACGACGACACCAGCACCACGACACCCTGCGTGAGTGACGCCGGAGCTCCGCTGGTCGTGAGCGGCCGTGTCGTGGGCGTCTTCGCCTGGGGAGTGACCAACACCGAGAAGTGGTGCGGGGTGAAGGGCACGTATCCGGTGTTCACCCAGACCAGCGCCTACGCCGGGATGACCCAGGCGCAGACCTTCGACACGGACGCCTCCGGCGACGGGCGGGCCGACCTGTTCGCCAGGAAGTCGAGCGGCGGTGCCGCGTCGACGTACAACGGCTCGACGCTGACGACCCACAGCTCGGCCGGGACCGGCTGGGCCGGCTACAACAAGGTGCTGCAGAGCGATCTGAACCGCGACGGCGTCCTCGACTACGTCGTGCGGACCACCGCGGGCACGCTGTTCTGGCGGCACAAGGTCTCGGGCCAGTGGGTCAACACCCGTGTCGCCACCGGCTGGCAGGGCGTCCGGCAGATCCTCGCGCCCGGTGACGTCAATGGCGACGGCCTGCCCGACCTGGTGGCGGTGGACTCGGGCGGCACCCTGTGGCGCTACCCCGGCAACGGCAAGGGCGGCTTCGGCAGCCGAGCCGGGCTCGGCACGGGCTGGAACGCCTACGCCCAGGTCGTCGCGCACGGCGACCTCACCGGCGACGGGCGGCCCGACCTCGTGGGCCGTACTTCGGCAGGAGCTCTGTACATCCACCCGAGCAGCACGACGGGTACGTACACCTTCGGCGGCCGCAAACTGGTGAGCACCACGGTGTTCAAGGCCGCCACGGCTCTCGCGGCCGTCGGTGACGTCAACGGGGACGGCCGGGCCGACCTCGTCACCCGGACCGGTTCCGGCACGCTGTGGCTCTACAAGGGCAACGGCAACGGCACCTTCGCGGCACCGGCGAAGGGCGCCACCGGCCTCAACTCCTTCAACCTCTTCGGCTGATCCCCGGCCCCACCGGCCACGCACGGCCGAGCGCGCCCGCCACGGACTCCGTCCCGGCGGGCGCGCCCGTTCCCGGCCGCTGTGCGGTCCGCAACAGCCTTTCCCCGGTGCTCAGTTCGTGGCGGGCAGGTCGTCGGCCGGGGGTGCCGCGGGTGCGGTCGGTGCCGGCGTGTCGGTGGTGGTGTAGTAGACGGAGCTGCCCTGCTTGGTGCGCTGGGCATGGCTCTTGGCGACGAGCCCTTCGACTGTGGTGCGTACGACGGTGGCCTTGATGCCGCGTTCCGGGTGCGCCTGGCCGAGCGCGTCGGCGATCTCGGCCGCGGAGCGGGGTTCCTTCTGCGCGACGAGGTGGCGGCGGATCAGCTCGACGAGGGTGGGCTGGTTCGCCTTCGCCTTTGTCTTCGCGGCCTTCGCCTTGGTCGCGGCCTCGGGGTTCTTGGCAGCGGGCTTCTCGACCACGTCACCACCCTGTGCGGCGGCGGTCTTCTTCGCGGCGCGCACCGGCTTGACCGCGCGGGGCTTCGAGGCGGTCTTCTGCTGCGGTACCGAGGGCGACGCGGTCGCGTCGGCGGCGGGCTCGGGGGTGGTGCCCGTGGCGCCGAGCGCCTGCTGCATGCTGGTCAGCACGGTGTGGTCGTGTCGCAGGGCGCGCAGTTGTTCGTGCAGTGCGTCGATCTCCGCGGTGACGCGGTCCTGTTCCTTGGCGTTGCGCTCGAGGTCGCCTGCCACCTGGGCCGCGTAGTGCGAGGTCAGTTCGGTGGCGGGGCTCTGGGCGTCGGACATGATGCCGGCCTTTCTTCGGGGCGGGGCCACGGACCATGACGTGACGCGGTACGGGCGTCGGGGCCGGGCGGTGAACTGGCCGGCCACGATGGAGTCATGGGCGAGTCGCAACTGTCGCTGGCTGTTCCCCGCGTAGAGATAGTACGGGTGCGCACAGCCATGCCCTATGTCATGACGGCCCCGACTGCAGGGCAGGCTGGGGATCCGCCTGCTGGAGTTCGGCGAGCAACTCGCTCTGGCCGGTGATCAGTTCGGTCAGGATGCGCCGGGCCGCCCGCAGCAGCTCGGCCACATCGCCGCCCGCCAGGGCGTAGCTGACGGTGGAGCCCTCCCGGATGGACACCACGATCCCCGAGCGGCGCAGTACGGCGAGTTGCTGGGAGAGGTTGGACGGCTCGATCTCGATCTCGCTGAGCAACTCGCGTACGGGCACAGGGCCGTTCTGCAGGAGTTCCAGGACCCGGATGCGTACCGGGTGTCCGAGCATGCGGAAGAACTCGGCCTTGGCCTGGTAAAGGGGGACCTGCATGGTGAATCGCTCGCTCCCTGCCGCATTGGACGGGCTGCATCCGGGCCCGGCGGCCCTGTCTGTGCCACCGCGGGCGGTCTTGTCCACCGATCCTTGTGCATCCGGCCCCGCACGCCCATGGGATTGAGCTGATCCGGATGTGCCCAGTTGAAGAAATCTTCAAGTCGTGGGCATGCGGAGCCAGGAAGCACGCGGTCTTCTATACGTCCAGCTGGGTCTCAATACTCTTGAGCTGGTGGCGGGCCATCGCGAGGTTCGACTTCCTCCGGTCGAGAACCAGGTAGAGGAACAAGCCGTTGCCGCTACGGCTTTTGAGTGGCCGAAGGATGTGGTACTGGCTGCCGAGTGTGATCAGTACGTCCTCGATCTCGCCCTTGAGCCCGAGGTGTTCCATGGTGCGCGTCTTCGCTCGGATCACGTCCGTGTTGCCCGCCGCTGCGACGGTCAGGTCGAGGTCCTTGCCGCCGCCCAGAGTTCCCAGCGCCATTCCGCTGGTGTAGTCGACCAGGGCGGTACCCAATGAGCCCTCCACCGACGTCATGATCTCCTTCAGGCAGATCTCCACATTGCTCATACCGGGCATCTCCTCCATGTCGCTGCGAGGCTCGGGTTTCGCCCTCCCCGCGGATGCCCCGGACCTTACGGAGTGTCGGCGGCTGACAAGTCGGGTTGTTTCTGTAGTGGCCGAGGAAGCCCTGAAAAGTCAGATGATGCGATATCCATGACCGCTCAGGCTCCGTAAATGGCGCTGCTGTTGGATGCCTCGCTGCGGTTCACAGGGTGTTGAGCAGCAGGACGTAGACACCGGTGCCGATGCCGACGCTGAGGATGGTGCGCCGCCCGAGACAGAGGTGGACGCCGATGGTGACCGCGGTGGCGAGCAGGGCGTAACGGGCGCCGTGCCCGTCCTTGGTGATGGTGCCGTGCAGCGCGGTGATGGCCAGGATGGCGAGGATGCCCACCGGCATCCACACCGACAGCTGCCGTACGACGGCCGAACCGCGCAGCCCGCCGAGCACCGCGAACGGCACGGCGCGCAGGGCGAGGGTGATGGTGAAGACGATCGCCAGCACGGCGATCAGGTACGGCGTGCTAGTAGTGCTTGGTCAGGTTCGTATGTGTGTGGGTATGTCGCGGTGGCAGGTGGGGCAGGCGCCGGCCCAGAGGGCGAGGAGTGTCTGTAGCTCGCGG
>NZ_JARAXP010000022.1:0-108614 GCF_033793965.1 Streptomyces sp. ME02-8801-2C
CGATTTCCTCGGTGCTTTCCAGGTTTCCGCTTTCGCGTTTCCCTTTCCGGCGAGTCCGACTCTATCAGATCCTTTCGGGCCTGATTCCCAGTCAGTGGGACTTGTCTTCCCGGCTGTTGGGCCGTTCCGACGTCTCAAACCTTAGCCGATCCTCTCGGCGATTCCCAATCGGGCCGCTGAGCTCCATCGAGCCTCATTCGAATTGAATTCGGGCACGCCGAAATCACCCCGGATGGGAGATCGTTCTGATGGTTTGATTTGCCGCTGCTGCGGCGGAGGTGCTGCCGCAGAACCGTTACGGCCCCGTGGCAACCCGAAGAACTCTACGGATCGGGGAGGGGGATGTCAAGCATCCCCTGTCTCGCCCTGTCAAGATCTTTAGTCGAGGTCGCTGAGGCGTCCGCCGGCGTCCGGCTGAGCGTGCTCCACCCGGCGCAGGAGACGGGTGAGGACGTCGCCGAGACTCGCGCGTTCCTCCCGGGAGAGGTCCTGAAGGAGGTCCTCCTCGAAGACGGTGGCCAGACGCATGGCCTCCAGCCACTTCTCGCGGCCCTCGTTCGTCAGTCCCACGATCACGCGGACCCGGTTGGACTCGTCGCGCTCCCTGGTGACCAGACCCTCCGCCACCATCCGGTCGATCCGGTGGGTCATCGCGGCCGGCGTCAGGCCCAGCCGCTTCGCCAGGTCGCTCGGGCCCAGGCGGTACGGGGCACCGGAGAGCACCAGCGCCTTGAGGACCTCCCACTCGGCGTTGCTCATGCCGAGCGTCGCGGTCTGGCGTCCGTACGCGACGTTCATACGGCGGTTCAGTCGCCCGAGGGCCGCGACGATCTTCTCGACCTGGGGGTCCAGGTCTCTGAACTCGCGCTGGTAGGCGGCGATCTGCTCATCGAGCGTCGGCTCGCCGACGGCGGTGGTGTCACCCATGGACGCAGTGTCCCACGCGACCGCTTGGTGTCGAAGTACTTCGAGGTGTATTGTTCAAATCTCAATTTTAGCTTCGAAGTCTTCATGTCTAACCCCTTCGGTTTGCGTAGGACTTCTCGATCAAGGCAGGTGAAAGTGACCAGGGCGATGGGCGCGGAGATGCGCCGGATCCATGTGGGCAACGCACTCAGCGCGTTCGGGCTCGGCTTCACCGTCCCCTACCTGTACGTCTATGTGGCGCAGGTACGGGGACTGGGGGCCATGACGGCGGGTCTCGTACTCGCCGTCTTCGCCGTGGCGGCGCTGATCGTGCTGCCGTTCGCCGGGCGGGCCATCGTCCGGCGCGGCCCGCTGCCGGTGCTGCTCGTCGCCCTGGTCACAGCGGCTGTCGGCGCGCTGGGCCTCGGGCTCGCCGCCAACGCGACCGCCGTACTCCTGGCCTCTGCGGCGCTGGGGGCCGGGCAGGCCGTGATGCAGCCGGCGCTCGCGACGATGATCGTGGACCTGTCGTCGGCGGAGACCCGGTCTCGGGCGTTCGCCACCCAGTTCTTTCTGCAGAATCTGGGGCTCGGCGTCGGGGGGCTCATCGGTGGGCATCTCGTGGACGCGAGCCGGGTCGGCTCGTTCACTCTTCTGTTCGCCATCGAGGCGGCGATGTTCCTGCTGCTCGCCGTGATCATGGCGACGGTGCGGATGCCTCGTTCGCCGAGGATCGACGGTGCTCCGGCTCAGGCCAGGGGCAGCTGGAAGCAGCTGCTCGAGAACCGGGCGATGGTGCAACTGCTGGTGCTGGGCTTCGTTCTTTTCTTCGCCTGTTACGGGCAGTTCGAGTCCGGGCTGAGTGCGTACGGGGTCGAGGCGGCCGGGATTTCGACGTCCGCGCTCGGTTCGGCGCTGGCGGCGAACACCGCGGTGATCGTGGTCGCGCAGTTCGCGGTGCTCAGGTTCGTCGAGCGGCAGAAGCGGTCCCGGGTGATCGCGGCCGTGGGGATTCTGTGGGCCGTGGCGTGGGGCGTGGCCGGGTATGCGGGGCTCGGGCACGGCAGCCAGGCCATGGCGACCGCCGCGTTCGTGTCGACGTACGCGCTGTTCGGGCTCGGGGAGGCGATGCTGTCGCCGACCGTCGCGCCACTGGTTGCCGATCTGGCGCCGGCCGGGCTGGCAGGGCAGTACAACTCGGCGTTCGCCCTGGTGAAGCAGCTCGCGCTGGCGGTTGGTCCGGCGGTGGGCGGGCCGCTCGGGGCCTCGCTGCACGGGCCGTACATCGTGATGTTCCTGCTGTTCTCGCTGGGGATCAGCGTCCTCGCCGTACGGCTGGGACGGCAGCTGACCCCCGTACAGAATCAGCCGTATCTGATGCGGCGGAGTCGGGTGGTCGCGCAGGGTGGGGCTCCGGTGGAGTCCGCGGTGCCTACTACGTAGTAGTAGGCACGGGCGGCGGCCTCTGCTTGTCAGCGGGTGGCTGTGGCCAGGGTCGAGGTGAAGGGGAGGGTGGCCGAGCCGTCGGGGTTCGTGTGGGGGGACAGTGCCTCGCGGATCGTTTCTGCGGCCTCGGTGAAACGGGTCGGGCCGCCCGCCTCCTCGATCGACTGGCCCCACGGGACGGCCGCCAGGTGGCCCGTGACGAAGTCCGCGATGTCCGGGAAGGCGATCGCGAAGGTCACCTCGCGGGTCGTGACGTCGTGGAAGCCGGCGCTCGTCAGGGCGGTGGTCAGGCGTTCGGCGGGGCAGGAGAGGGACGTGGCGAAGCGTGCCTGTGCCTCCGGGTCGCCGTGTTCGGTGACCGCCTTGAGCTGGGCGGCGAAGTACGGGGTGCGGTCCGCGGGCGGGGTCCAGGACGTGACGGCGAGACGGCCGCCCGTACGGGTGACGCGGGCCGCTTCGGTGAATGCGGCTTCCAGGTCGGGGAAGAACTGGACGCCCTGTTGGCACAGGACCACGTCGAACGAGTCGTCCGGGTACGGGAGTTTGTCGGCCGGGGCTTGGGTGAACTCGATGTCCGGGTACATCCGGGGTGCGTTGCGCGCGGCGGTTCTGAGCATGTCCTCCAGGAGGTCGGCGGCGGCCACGTGGCCGGTGGGGCCGACCTGGGCGGCGGCCGCGCGGGCGACGAAGCCGGTGCCGCAGGCCAGGTCGAGGACCTGGGCGCCCGGGAAGAGGTCGGCGGCCTCGACGACCTCGGTGACGAAGGGCGCCATCATCAGGGCGCTGTAGCGCTCGTAGTGCTCCGTGGCGGTGTGGGTGGCGTTGTCTTTGAGGGGGAAACCTGTGAGATCTGCCATGCAGGAGCTACTAGCAGGCGGTTGAGGGTTCGCCTAGGGGACGCGCGGCTGGGGTTCCGTCATTTGGCGCCCGGCAGTACGAACTCGCACCACACCGCCTTTCCGCCGCCCGGGGTCCGGCGGGCGCCCCAGCTTGTGGCGACCGTCGCGACGATGGCGATGCCCCGGCCCGATTCGTCACCGGGTTCCGCTGTGCGGCGCAGGGGGAGGTGGTCGTCGCCGTCCGTCACCTCGACGATGAGGCGGCGGTCGGTGCGGCGCAGGCGCAGGCGCATCGGGGGTGTGCCGTGCTGGAGGGAGTTCGCGACGAGTTCGCTGGCCGCCAGGACGCCGACGTCGTGCAGTTCGGTGGGGAAGCGCCAGCTCGTCAGGACGCCGGAGGCGAACGCACGCGCGCGTGGGGCCGCTTCGATGCCGCCGAGGAGTTCCAGGGCGGCGTTGCGGAACAGGTCGCTGTCGGGGCCGGTGCGGGCCGGGTGCTGGAGGACCAGGACCGCCACGTCGTCGTCGTGGTCCGCGGTGACGCCGGCCGAGCGGACCAGACGGTCGCAGACGACCTGGGGGCTGCCCGTGGCGCCGGAGAGGGCCCGCTCCAGGGAGGCGATGCCCTCGTCCAGGTCCTCGTTGCGGCGTTCCACCAGGCCGTCGGTGTAGAGGACCGCTGTGGAGCCCGGGGTCAGCGGGATCGAGCCCGAGGCGTGCATCCAGTCGCCCGTGCCCAGGGGTGGGCCGGTGGGTTCGTCGGCCCGTTGAACGACCCCGCTCTCGTCGCGGACGAGGATCGGGAGGTGGCCCGCGGAGGCGTACACCAGTTTGCCCTCGTTGGGGTCGTGGACGGCGTACACGCAGGTGGCGATCTGGTTGGCGTCGATCTCCGCGGCGAGGCCGTCGAGGAGTTGGAGGACCTCGTGCGGGGGGAGGTCGAGGCGGGCGTACGCGCGGACCGCCGTACGGAGCTGGCCCATGACCGCTGCCGCGCGCACTCCTCGGCCCATGACATCGCCGATGACGAGCGCTGTGCGGCCTCCGCCGAGGGTGATGACGTCGTACCAGTCGCCGCCCACCGCCGCTTCCGTGCCGCCGGGGTGGTAGACGGCGGCCACGCGGAGGTCGTCCGGTTCCTCGAGTTCCTGGGGGAGCAGGGAGCGCTGGAGGGTGACCGCGGTCTCGCGCTGGCTGCGTTCGCTGGCGCGCAGGCGTTCGGCGGCCTCGGCGTGGTCGGTGACGTCGGCGGCGAAGATGAGGACCCCGCCACTCCCTTCGGGAGTGGCCGTCACCTCGATCGGGGTGCAGGTGATGGTGTACGAGCGCCCGCTGTGTGCCTTGCGGGACTTGACCGTGCGGGGCTTGGAGCTGCGCAGGACCTGGTCCAGGAGTGGCAGCAGGCCCAGTTCGTCGAGTTCGGGGGCCGCGTCGCGCGCGGGGGCGCCCTCGGGGCGTACGCCGAAGGCCGCCGTGTAGGCGTCGTTGACGTACGCGATGCGGTGGTCGGCGCCGTGGACGAGGGCGACCAGGGCCGGGATGCGGTCGAGGACCTCGCGGGTGGGCAGGTCGTCGACCGCGGGGGCGCAAAACGTCCCGTCGGTGAGCTGCTCGGCGCGGGCGGCCGGGACGGAGCCGGGGCCCGAGCCGGAGCTCTCGCCGAGCCGGTCCGGCAGCCGGTCCGGAGTGATCGGGTGATCGGTCCGCGCTGCGGCGCGGCGCTGCGTTCCGGGAAGTCGGGCGCTCCAGCGCGTGAAGTTCACGAATCCTTGCCTCGTGTTTGTCGGCACAGGCCGGCAGCGGGTCGGCCGGAGGTACGGGGGGTGTCCCCCGGGAGATAGAGCACTTACGGAAAGCCTCGTGGGTAGAGAAGGTAGCTGGAGAAGGGATGTGCGGCGAGGACGTGGAACCAGTCTGGCAGGGTGGCCGAGCGGGCCGACATCCTTCAGACGTCGGCCGCGTCGGCGGAGTTCCTGAATCGGGTCAGGACGACCCCTTCGGGTCCTGGTTCGGTTTCTGGTTCGGGTTCTGAGAAGGCTTTCCACCGGCCGCGAGTTCGAACTCCGCACGGGGGTGTTCGAGTGATCCCAGGGAAACGATCTCCCTCTTGAAGAGGCCCGACAGGGTCCACTCCGCGAGCACCCGGGCCTTGCGGTTGAAGGTGGGCACCCGGCTCAGGTGGTAGACGCGGTGCATGAACCAGGCGGGGTAGCCCTTCAGCTTGCGCCCGTAGACGTGTGCGACGCCCTTGTGGAGTCCCAGGGAGGCTACTGAACCGACGTATTTGTGGGAGTACGTTTCGAGCGGTTCGCCCCGCAGGGAGTGGGCGACGTTGTCGCCGAGGACCTTGGCCTGGCGGACCGCGTGCTGGGCGTTGGGGGCCGTCTCCTTGCCGGGTTCCGCGGCCGTGACGTCGGGGACGGCCGCGGCGTCTCCCGCCGCCCACGCGTGCGTGGTGCCCTCGATCCGCAGCTCGGCGGTGCACTTGAGGCGTCCGCGCTCGTTCAGCGGAAGGTCGGTCGCGGCGAGCAGGGGGTGGGGTTTGACGCCGGCGGTCCACACGACCGTACGGGTGGGGAAGCGGGCGCCGTCGCTGAGGACGGCGACGCGGTCCGCGCAGGAGTCGAGGCGGGTCTCCAGGCGTACGTCGATGTTGCGGCGGCGCAGCTGCGTGACCGTGTACTTGCCCATCTCCTCGCCGACCTCGGGCAGGATGCGGCCCGAGGCTTCGACGAGGATCCACTTCATGTCCTCGGCCTTGACGTTGTGGTAGTACCGCGCGGCGTAGCGGGCCATGTCCTCGAGCTCGCCGAGTGCCTCGACGCCCGCGTAGCCGCCGCCCACGAAGACGAAGGTCAGGGCGGCGTCTCGGATCGCGGGATCGCGGGTGGAGGAGGCGATGTCCATCTGTTCGATGACGTGGTTGCGCAGGCCGATGGCCTCTTCGACCGTCTTGAAACCGATGGCGTGTTCGGCGAGGCCGGGGATCGGCAGGGTGCGGGAGACCGAGCCGGGGGCCAGGACGAGTTCGTCGTACGTCAGTTGCTGGGCGCCCGTTCCCTCTTCCGTGGTGGCGAGGGTGGTGACGGTCGCGGTGCGTTTGGCGTGGTCGATCGCCATGACCTCGCCGACGACGATCCGGCACTTGTCGAGGACCCGGCGCAGCGGTACGACGACATGGCGGGGTGAGATGGAGCCCGCGGCCGCCTCCGGGAGGAACGGTTGATAGGTCATGTACGGGTCCGGAGTGACGACTGTGATGTCGACCTGGCCCCGTTTCAGCTCCTGCTGGAGCTTCCGCTGGAGGCGCAGGGCCGTGTACATCCCGACGTAACCGCCGCCGACAACGAGAATGCGCGCACGTTCCTTCACCATCCCATGACGCACCCAGCGCTCGCGTTTGTCCACAGGCCCGACAATTTGTGTGACCGGCGGGCGGTGGGCCGCAACGTTGCCCGAATCGTCGCCGCTCGGGGCAGGACCGCAGGTCAGCGGGTGTGAGACGGGTAACAGGAGGGGGTGCATCCGGGACGTAACCGACACCTACTCCGATCGGGCGGCCCCCCGTGCGGAACGCGCCCCTTCTGAATTGACCCTCGCTCAACTATGTTCGTAGGCCGACGGGGTGTAGGGGGATGCGCTCTTTCGGGTCCGCTCCGCGACGGGTGGGCCCGTGGCTCAGTGCTGGTTCCGTACGCTCCGGCTGCCAATGGCGGGGAGTCTCCGGGGGGAGACGTCATTACCGGGGGAACATTATGCACATTCAGGATTCTCGTTGGTCATCCGCGTCAGCCATCGCACCAGGCGGACCGGTCGGAGCGGCGGCGGGCAACGGACGCGGTGACTCATCGCGTACGGCGCCGCTGCGGGTGGACGCACAGCGCAATCTGGAACACGTACTGCGCGCGGCACGTGAGGTCTTCGGCGAGCTGGGGTACGGCGCGCCGATGGAGGACGTGGCACGGCGTGCGCGGGTGGGTGTCGGCACGGTGTACCGGCGCTTCCCGAGCAAGGACGTGCTGGTCCGGCGGATAGCCGAGGAGGAGACCTCCCGGCTGACCGACCAGGCCCGTGCGGCGCTCGGGCAGGAGGACGAGCCGTGGTCGGCGCTGTCGCGCTTCCTGCGGACGTCGGTGGCCTCGGGCGCCGGGCGGCTGCTGCCGCCGCAGATACTGCGGGTCGGCGTCAGCGACGACGACGCTTCCGACGGCTCGGGCGACATCGGGCTCGACGAGGCGCGGGTGCCGCAGCAGCGGACGCAGCCGGCGGGTGCCGGTTTCACCACCGGGGAGCTGCGGCTGGTGTCCGACGACGCCACGGCGGCCGCGGTGGCGGACAACCCGGGTGCGGCGGCGCTGCTCGACGTGGTGGGCCGGCTCGTGGAGCGGGCGCGCGAGGCGGGTGCGCTGCGGCCGGACGTGTCGGTGTCGGACGTACTGCTGGTGATCGCGACGGCGGCACCCTCGCTGCCGGACGCCGCTCAGCAGGCGGCGGCCTCTTCGCGGCTGCTGGACATCCTGCTGGAGGGACTGCGGTCGCGACCCGTCTGACGTTCCCCGTTCGGGTGAACGCTGGTACCTCGTTGCGGGAAGCCCCACGGACGAGTGGTTGGTTCGTTCGGGGCTCCCTGAACAAAAGCCGATATGGCACTCTGACCCGGTGTTCGGGACTCGATGTGCTGGCAGCTGTGCAGGCGGCAGGGGCTTTCCGCGATGAGCGTTGACGGGCGGGACGAGTCACTCGGTGACGCCGACGCGGAGGCCGGCCGCGGGCCGGCCTCGCCGCAGGTGCCGAACCAGGGCGGACCGGGCGGCTCACAGGGCGGCGTTCATGGAGGCGTCCAGTATCTGGGCGGCTCGCTGGACGGTTCGGAGTACCGGGAGTACCTCGGCGACCCGATGGAGAGCACCGTCCCGGCACAGCGTGAGGGCGGTGTGCTGCCGCCGCCCATTGAGCTGCCGCCGTCCGACACCGACCTGATCGGGCGGATGCGCTCGGGCGACGACACGGCGTACGAGGAGCTGTATCGGCGCCACGCCGACGCCGTACGCAGGTACGCGCGCACGTGCTGCCGTGACGGCCACACCGCCGACGACCTCACCGCCGAGGTCTTCGCCCGCATGCTCCAGGCGGTACGCGGCGGCTCCGGCCCGGAGTACGCCGTACGCGCCTATCTGCTCACCACCGTCCGCCGGGTCGCCGCGAACTGGACGACGTCGGCGAAGCGTGAGCAACTGGTCGACGACTTCGCGGTGTTCGCGACGCAGGCCGCGCGCGGCTCGGAAATGTCCGCGCTGTCCGCCGACAACGGCACCCTGGACCTCGGCGCCGACGTACGCGCGATGCACGAGGCCGAGCGGTCCATGGCCATGCAGGCGTTCCGGTCGCTGCCCGAGCGGTGGCAGGCCGTGCTGTGGCACACCGAGGTCGAGGACGAGTCGCCGAGCGAGGTCGCCACCCTGTTCGGGCTCGACGCCAACGGCACGCGCGTGCTCGCCAGCCGGGCCCGGGAAGGGCTCAAGCAGGCCTATCTCCAGGCCCATGTCAGCGCGACGCTCGTCACCGACGAGGAGTGCTCCCGGTACGCCGACCGGCTCGGCGCGTACGCGCGCGGGGGGCTGCGCACCCGGGCCGAACGGGGGCTGCGCAAGCACCTGGAGGAGTGCGCCAAGTGCCGGCTGGCCGCAGGCCAGATCAAGGAAGTGGCGAGCGGTATCCCCGCCGTCGTACCGATCGCGGTCATCGGCTGGTTCGGCGCCGCCGGGTACGCCAAGGTGGCCGCGCTGGTCGCCGGGGGCGCCGGAGCGGGTGCGGTGGGTGTCGGCGGGGCAGCGGCGAGCGGTTCGTCGTCGTCCGGCGGGGGTGGTGGTGGCGCGGCGGTCTCGGAGGGGCTGGGGGCGCCGGTGAAGGCGGGGATCGCGGCGGGGGTTGTCGCCGTGGGGATCGCGGCGGTGGTGTTCGCTCTGGCGGGCGACGAGGTTCCGAAGGAGTCGGTTGCGCGGCCGTCGGGGCCGCCGTCCGCGCCCGCGGGTCGGCCGGAGGCGCCTACGCCTACGCCGCGGCCGACTCCGCCCGAGCAGGGGCCCGAAGCGGCGCCTCCTGCGGTGGTGCCGGCTCTGGCGACCAAGCCGGGTTCCAGTCCCAGGGCCTCCCCAAGGTCGACTCCGGCTCCCTCCCCGGCGCCGACCTTGGCGCCCGCTCCGAAGGTGTCCCCGAGCTCAACGCCGACCCCGTCTCCGCCTCCGCCGCCGGCGCCCGTCCCCAGTCCCACACCGACTCCGCCGCCTCCACCGCCGCCGCCCGCCCCTGCCGACTTTCAGTGGACCGAGCTGCGGTACGGCGTTCTCGGGGACGGCACCGAGCCTGAGATGCGGCTTGGCGAGAGCAGTTGGGTGTGGCAGCGGTGGTGGGTGTCTGTCGCGGACAAGCAGTACGAGCACGGGGTGACCGTTCACGGGGAGTCGTCGGTCACCATCGATCTCAACCGTGTGTGTGTCGTACGACGCGCTGGTGGGTGTTGACGACAGGGTGGTCAGGGTGCCGTGCCCGTTCATGTCGACCTGACCGGGCGGCGGACTGTTCGTCTGGTCGTGGAACCTCACTCGGGGTTCGATTCGGTGGCGCACGCGGACTGGGCGGAGTCCAGGTTCATGTGCCGGTGAGGGGGGTTACTTGGGTGTTTTCGCCCCCGCCGCCCCTACCCGTCCCATCCCTGGGGGCTGCGCCCCCAGACCCCCCTTTCGGCCCTGAAGGGGCCTCGTCCTCAAACGCCGGACAGGCTGGGGGTGTCGGCCGGCGCTCCAAAGGCAGACGGGCTGAAGGGGCCGGCCGGGGTCTCAGCCTCGCGGAGCGCCCGCGCCCGCTCCCAGGGCGCCCCTCTGTGGGGTGATTCCCGCCGGTACTGCTCGTTGGCGGGCCGGGGTGCCTGTCCAGCAGGTGCCTCTGCGGGAGAGTAGGCGGCGTAGCCAGACCTCCAGGGAGACCAGGTCCGCCAGGCCGTCCAGGGGGAGTGGTTCGCCTTCCGCCGCCGCTCTGATCGCCTTGCGGACGACTCGGGCCTCGACCAGGCCCGCCTCCGCCAGCAGTGGGGTGTCGAACAGGGTCATCAGGGACTGCGCCGACACCCGCAGGCCGGTCCGGGACGCCGCGTCCGCCGACGCCTGGGACGGGGTGCCCCAGCCGGGGGGCAGGTCCGCGACGCCGGCGCCTTCCAGGACCGTACGGAGGATGGACGCCCGGGCGCCGGGCTGGACGCGCAGGGCTTCCGGGAGGGCCCTGCACGCGCGGACGACCTGGTTGTCCAGGAACGGTGTGTGGAGGCGCTGGAAGCGGATCTCGGCGGCCTGTTCCAGGACGCGTACGTCCGCCGCCTGGCGGGCCAGCGCCGCACGCGCGCGGAAGTCGCCGGGGCGTTGGCCGGGGCCCACGCCGGCGCCCGCGCGGTCCGTCGCCCAGTTGAGGCGAACCGATACTTCAGCGAGCGCCTCGCCTGTCAGCCAGCGTGCCGCCGGGCCGGGTCTCGCCCAGGTGAGCGCGGCCAGCGAGGCCCCCACCGCGCCGCCGGGCTCGTCGAACCTGCGCTGCATCAGGCGGTCGGACAGGTGCTCTATACCGGCGCGGTAGGGCGTACGGGCGAGCTTGCGGGCGGCGCCGTACACGCGCGCGGGGACCATCACCGAGCCGTCGGCCTTCGCGAGGGCCGCCACCGGGCGGACCAGGTGCCGTCGCTTGCGGTCCATCAGGAGGTCGGCGAGGCGGGCCGGGTGTGCGTCCAGCACCTGCCGGGCGCCGTAGCCGGTGAAGTGGTCCGCGCTGCCCGAGGCCAGGCGGGCGCGGTGCCGTGCCGCCGTCACCAGGGACGGGCCCGGCTCGTCGGTCAGCGGGCCCTCCAGGTCGGCGTACGGCAGGACGTCCTCGCCGCCCGGTACCACCACGTGGTGCAGGCGCGGGTTGGCCGCCAGGGCGCCCGCCCGTTCGAGTTCCGCCTCGCGCCCGCCCACCACCAGGTCGTTGAACGTCACCGCCACGAGCCGCTCCCCCGCGCCCGTGCCGTGGCCCAGAACCGTCCCCGGCATGCCTGGCAGACCGGCCGCCAGGAGTGCGAGCGTCCCGGAGGCAGGGCCGCCGGACAGGTCTGCCCCTATCCCCGGTACGGGCATTCCGCGCGCCGCCCGTCGTTCCGCTGGGCCCATCCCGGGCACCGGGCCGGGGTCCATGTTGGCGTCGGGTACGTGGCGAGGGGCGGACAGCCGGGCGCGTACCGCCTCGACGAGCGCGTCCCGTACGCCGTCCACCGCGCTGTCGGGGTCCACGGAGGCCGCCGCGACCGCGAGGGAGGCGACCGGTTCGTACCCGGCGATCTCGCGCGCCCCGGCGCGCAGGATCAGCGCGTGCCCGGGCGGAATGCGCCGTACGCCGTCGTAGGGCGTCGAGTCGTGCAGCGCGGCCGGTACGTCGGGGGCCGCGAGAAGAGCGGCGAGGTGGCCGAAGTCGAGGTTGGCCTCGATGAGGTCGGCGAGCGGGAGGGCCGCCGTCGCGTAGGCCGTGCCGCCCGACCACGGGGTGTAGAACACCGGGCGCGCGCCCGCCAGATCGCCGCAGACCATGAGCCGGCGGCCCACCTGGACGATCGCCGTGTAGCTGCCCGGCCAGGCCGTCAGATGGCGAAGGGCTCCTCCGCGGGCGGCGAACAGGGCGACCCGCAGCTGTTCGTCGGTGGCTCCGCAGGTGCCCAGGACCGCTATGCGCGTCTGTTCGTCGGCCCGTACGACGCGGACCTCGTCGGGTCGCCAGTCGCCGACCGCCCAGAGGGGATCGGGGTCTCCCCAGATGAGCTGGGAACCGACCGGGTGGACCGTCTCGCCCTCATGGCCGGTCGCCCCCGCCGCATAACCGGCCCCGGTCGCGTAACCGCCCCCGGCACCGTTCCCGTTGCCGATTCCGACATCGTCGGACGCGTAACTGCCAAGCCCTGTCCTGTACTTGGCGGCCACAGCTGCGGTGCTGCTCCATCCCACCAACCACCGCATCGACGCCTCCACAGGCTGTGGACAACCAGTGCACCGTACGAACTCGGCACCATGCTGCCATGAAGGACGCGTCCAGGAGGGACGGCGGAGCCGCTCGCGCTCCCCGAAATGCGCCCCTGCGAACTCCTGTGCACCCCCTGGAACATGCCCAGGCGGTGTCGAAGGCACGCGCGGATCAAGGGTGTTGGATCGGAGAAGGGGCCACCCGACGAGCCCATCAGGGAGTTCACGCCAAGACCGCGACCTGAATGCGCCCCCGTTACGCTCCCCAAAGACGCCCCGTGCGCCCTCAATTTCCATGGTCGGAGCGGTAATCGCCCCGGAAGAACGGGGTCTGTTTTCGGCCAAGTTGGCGAAGCACGGGCAGCCTTGCGCACGCTCCGTACAGGCTCTGCGGAGCGCAGCGCCGACGCACAGTCCGGGAGGCGGAGCTCGCCTCCCGGACCGGTCCGCCGCCCGCGGGGATGTAGGCGGCGGTGTCCCCCAGCCCACTGGATCCAGTACAGCGGGCCGACCCACGCAGGATCCATGGAAGCGCTCCCGCCATGGCCGGAGAAGAGCGCACGGCCGGGCGCACGGCCACACAGCGGGGGCACGCCGCGACGGTGCGTACATCCCCAGAACTTCCGTACGGACCACAATCCCGCCATCCGGAACAATGCCCCTTAACGCTTGGGATGCGGCGAACTACGCTGGGTTTACGAATGCCGCATGGTTATGCCAGCGCGGCAGCCGTCTGTGTCGAGGGGTGGCGCATGTCCAGGGAGCAACGCGGGCCGAACGAGAAACTCGGCACCGTTCTCGCCCTCGCGGGAATCAGCAACGCAGGACTCGCGCGTCGCGTCAACGACCTCGGCGCCCAACGCGGGTTGACCCTTCGCTACGACAAGACGTCGGTGGCGCGCTGGGTCTCGAAGGGCATGGTGCCGCAGGGCGCCGCGCCGCATCTCATCGCGGCCGCCATCGGCCAGAAGCTCGGCCGCCCGGTGCCGCTCCACGAGATCGGTCTGGCGGACGCGGATCCCGCACCCGAAGTGGGCCTGGCCTTCCCCCGGGACGTCGGACAGGCCGTCCGCTCGGCCACCGACCTCTACCGTCTCGACCTCGCGGGCCGCCGCGCCGGCTCCGGCGGCATCTGGCAGTCGCTCGCCGGATCGTTCGCAGTGAGCGCATACGCAACGCCCGCCTCACGATGGCTGATAACCCCGGCCGACAGCTCGGTGGCACGTGACGCGAGCCCCGCCGAGGGCTCCGGGGCACCGTTGAAAGTCGGCCACAGCGATGTGCAGAAGCTGCGGGAGGCCGCGGAGGACGCCAGGCGCTGGGACTCCAAGTACGGCGGCGGCGACTGGCGTTCGTCCATGGTGCCCGAGTGCTTAAGGGTGGAGGCGGCGCCGCTCCTGCTGGGTTCGTACTCGGACGAGGTGGGACGCGCGCTGTTCGGGGCGTCCGCCGAACTCACCCGCCTCGCCGGGTGGATGGCCTTCGACACGGGCCAACAGGAGGCCGCGCAGCGGTACTACATCCAGGCGCTGCGCCTCGCGCGCGCGGCGGCCGATGTGCCGCTGGGGGGATACGTACTGGCGTCGATGTCCCTGCAGGCCACCTACCGGGGCTTCGGTGACGAGGGCGTCGACCTCGCCCAGGCGGCCCTGGAGCGCAACAGGGGCCTGGCGACGGCCCGCACGATGAGTTTCTTCCGGCTGGTCGAGGCGCGGGCCCACGCGCGCGCGAACGACGCGCACGCGGCCGGCGCGGCGCTGCGCTCCTCGGAGAGCTGGCTCGAGCGGGCCCGCGACGGCGACGGCGACCCCTCCTGGCTCGGCTTCTACGGGTACGACCGCTTCGCCGCCGACGCCGCCGAGTGCTACCGCGACCTGAAGGCACCGCGCCAGGTCCGTCGTTTCACGGAGCAGGCGCTGTCGAAGCCGACGGAGGAGTTCGTGCGTTCGCACGGACTGCGACTCGTCGTCTCGGCGGTCGCCGAGCTCGAGTCGGGCAACCTCGACGCGGCATGCGAGCAGGGCGTACGGGCGGTGGAGGTCGCAGGGCGCATCTCCTCGGCGCGCACCACCGAGTACGTGAAGGATCTTCTGCACCGGCTGGAGCCGTACGGGGACGAGCCGCGGGTGGTAGAGCTGCGCGAGCGTGCCCGGCCGCTGCTGATGACTCCGGCGTGAGCGACGAAGAGTAGGGGAAGTACCGCGTCCGAAGCGTGTTCGAAGCGTGCCCGCTTCCTGCGTTTGAAGTGACTGTCAGTGGCGCAGTGCACTATGAAAGCAGGAGGTGGGGCGCGGTGGAGCTGTCGCGTGGGTTCGCTTACGACTGTGACGTGCTGGTGATCGGTGGGGGGATCGTCGGCCTGTCGACGGCGTACGCGATCACGCGTGCCGCACCGGGCACGCGCGTGACCGTGCTGGAGAAGGAGCCGGGTCCGGCCCGCCACCAGACGGGCCGCAACAGCGGGGTGATCCACAGCGGGATCTACTACCGGCCCGGCTCGCTCAAGGCGCGCTACGCGGTGCGGGGCGCCGCCGAGATGGTCAAGTTCTGCGCGGAGTACGACATCCCGCACGCCGTCACCGGCAAGCTGATCGTCGCCACGGAGCGGGAGGAGCTGCCCCGGCTGCACGCCCTGGTGCAGAGAGGGCGGGAGAACGGCATTCCCGTGCGGGAGCTCGGCCCCGCCCAGATCGAGGAGTACGAGCCGGAGGTGCGGGGCCTCGCCGGCATACACGTGGGGACGACGGGGATCTGCGACTACGTGGCGGTCGCCCGGCAGCTCGCCGAGTCCTCCGGGGCGGAGATCCGGTACGGGGCCGAGGTCGTCCGGATCGACCGGCGCCCGGAGCTCGGGGTGGCCGTGCGGACGGCGGGACCGGGGGGCGGCGAGGTCGTCCGGGGGCGGGTGCTGGTCAACTGCGCCGGGCTGTACTGCGACGAGGTGGCACGGCTGACCGGCGACGATCCCGGGATGCGGATCGTGCCGTTCCGGGGCGAGTACTTCACGCTGGCTCGGCCCGAGCTGGTGCGGGGGCTGGTGTATCCGGTGCCGGATCCGGCGTTCCCGTTCCTCGGGGTGCATCTCACCCGGGGGATCGACGGGAGTGTCCACATCGGGCCCAATGCCGTGCCGGCGCTGGCCCGCGAGGGGTACGGGTGGGGGACCGTGCGGATGCGGGAGCTGGGGGCGACGGTGGCGTGGCCCGGGTCGTGGCGGATCGCGGCGCGGCACTGGCGCTACGGGGGTGGGGAGCTGCGGCGGTCGGTGTCCAAGCGGGCGTTCGCGCGGGCGGTGCGGAGGTTGCTGCCCGTGGTGGCCGAGGGGGATCTGGTGCCGGCGGCGGCGGGGGTGCGGGCGCAGGCGGTGCTGCGGGACGGGACGCTGGTGGACGACTTCCTGATTCGGGAGGGGGCGCGGGCGGTGCATGTACTGAATGCGCCGTCGCCGGCGGCGACGGCTTCGTTGCCGATCGGGCGGGAGGTGGCTCGGCGGGCGTTGGCTGTGCTGGGTGGGTGAGCGGAGCGTTTCTCGCCCCCGCCGCCCCTACCCGTCCCATCCTGAACCTGGGGGCTGCGCCCCCAGACCCCCCTACGGCCCTGAACGGGCCTTGTCCTCAATCGCCGGACGGGCTGGGAATGCGGGCCTGAGCTGGATAGAGGCAGGCGGTAAAATCGGCGGCATCATGTCTGACTTCCCCGACTCCCCCGCCCCCGTCCGGGCCACGCGTGCCCCCCGGTTTCCCGGTGGGCCGCAGGCCGATCCCGCCGGGTCGCATTTCGAGCGGCGGATCCGGAGCTTTCAGCCCCGGCGCAGCCGGGTCACCACCGGGCAGGGTGACGCCTTGCGGCGGCTGTGGCCCACGTGGGGGCTCGACATCGACGGGCACGCCCTCAGCCTCGGCGAGCTGTTCGGGGACGATCAGCCCGTCGTACTCGAGATCGGGTTCGGGATGGGGGAGGCCACCGCGAGGATGGCCGCCGACGATCCCCGTACGAACGTTCTCGCCGCCGACGTGCACACCCCGGGCCAGGGCAACCTGCTCAACCTCGCCGACCAGTACGGGCTGACCAACCTCCGTGTCGCCAACGGTGACGCCATCATCCTGCTCCGCGAGATGCTCGCCCCCGACTCGCTCGACGGTCTGCGCGTGTACTTCCCGGACCCCTGGCCCAAGAAGCGGCACCACAAGCGACGGCTGATCCAGGCCGAGTTCCTCGACCTCGTCGCCGGTCGGCTGCGCCCCGGCGCGCTCGTGCACTGCGCGACCGACTGGGAGCCGTACGCCGAGCAGATGCTCGAGGTGCTCGAGGCGCACCCGGAGTTCGAGAACGCCCAGGCCGGGGGCGGTTACGCGCCACGTCCGGAGTTCCGGCCGCTGACCCGTTTCGAGGGCCAGGGACTGGAGAAGGGACATGTCGTGAACGACCTGCTCTTCCGCCGCGTAGAGCACTCGTAGGGCCTTCGTGGAGCACTCGTAGAAGAGCACTGGTTAGGGTCGATGCCGTGGCCATCTTTCCGCCGTACCCGACGCAGCCCAGCAGCCCCACTGACGGCCTCGTCGGCGGGGCGCTGCGGCACGCTCACTGGTGGCAGCGGAGCTGGGTGCGTTACGGCGCCCTCATCAGCCTGCTCGCGCTCTCCGGGCTCGTCATCCTCGCCCTGGTCCGCGAACAGACCGGCACCGAGGGGTTCCTGGTCGGGCTCGGGCTCGCCGTACTGCCCGTGCCGTTGCTCGTCGCCGCGTTCCGGTGGCTGGACCGGGTCGAGCCGGGGCCCTGGCGCAACCTGCTCTTCGCGTTCGCCTGGGGCGCCTGCGCGGCGGCCCTGATAGCGATCGTCGCCAACAGCTTCGCGACGCGATGGATAGCGACCGCCACGGCCGACCCGTCCGGCGCGGACACCCTCGGGGCGACCGTCATAGCGCCCATAGTCGAGGAGTCGGCGAAGGCAGCCGCCGTCCTGCTCATCTATCTCTTCCGGCGGCGTGACTTCACCGGGATCGTCGACGGTGTCGTGATCGCCGGAATCACCGCCACCGGCTTCGCCTTCACCGAGAACATCCTCTACCTCGGCACCGCGTTCGGCACCGACCAGCTCACCGGGGACACCGGTATCGCCTCGGTCACCGCGGCGACCTTCTTCGTGCGCGTCGTGATGTCGCCGTTCGCGCACCCCCTGTTCACGGTCCTCACCGGCATCGGTTTCGGGATCTCCGCGCGGTCGGGGGAGCGCCGGCGCGTCCGCCGGGTGCTGCTGCCGCTGACCGGGCTGTTGCTCGCGATGAGCATGCACGCCCTGTGGAACGGCTCGTCGACGTTCGGGGAGTTCGGGTTCATCGCGGTGTACGCCGCGTTCATGCTGCCCGCGTTCGGCCTGCTGACCTGGCTGGTCATCTGGACCCGCCAGCGCGAACTGCGTACCGTGCGCGCCGAGTTGCCGGCGTACGCGCTGGCCGGCTGGCTGACCCCGGGCGAGCCGTACGCCCTCGGCTCGATGCGCGCCCGCCGCCTGGCCCGCGAGTACGCCCGCCATCACCTGGGCAGACCGGCGGGGCGCGCGGTGGCGCAGTACGAGGCGTACGCCACCTCGCTCGCGTTCCTGCGTCACCGGGGGCGCCTCGGCCGCGCGGGCGCCGACTTCGTCGTACGGGAGCAGGAGCTGCTGGGCGAGCTGTGGCAGCGCAGGGCGGTGGCCCGCCCGGCCCTGGACCACGCGGCGCGCGCCATCGCACCGGCGCCGGTGCACGTACCGCCGCAGGCCGCCTGGCCGGCGTACGGCCAACAACCGTACGCACAGCAGCAGCCGTACGGGCCCCAGGGGTACGGGCAGCAGCCGTACGGGCCGGCGAGTCCGTACCCGGCCTACAACCCGTACCGCTCCTAGCCCGTCACAGCGTCAGGCACAGGCCCTGGCTACGCCGAAGCCGCCGTCAGGGTCGCGAGTTCCGCCTCCGTCAGTTCCAGTTCCGCGACCGCGAGCAGCGGCGGGAGCTGGTCGGCCGTGCGGGCGGACGCGATCGGGGCCGCCACCGTGGGCTGGGCGGCGAGCCAGGCCAGGGCGACCGTGGCGACCTCCGCGCCGTGTGCCTCGGCGACGGAGTCCAGCGCGGCCAGGACCTTCCTGCCGCGCTCCGACTCCAGGTGCTGGGCGGCGCCCTGGGCGCGCCGGCTGTCGACCGTCGTACCGGCGCGGTACTTGCCCGTGAGGAAGCCGGAGGCCAGCGCGTAGTAGGGGACGGCGGCGAGGCCCGTACGGGAGGCGATGTCGAGTCGCGGGCCCTCGTAGGTGTCGCGCGAGACCAGGTTGTAGTGGGGCTGGATGGCCACGTACTTGGCCAGGCCCTCACGGTCGGAGAAGTCGAGGGAGGCCTGGAGCCGCTCGGGCGAGATGTTGGAGACGGCGATGTGCCGCACCTTGCCCGCGGTCACCAGTTCGTCGAGGGCGCCGATGATCTCCTCGACGGGCACCTCGGGTTGGTCGAAGTGCGTGAAGTACAGGTCGATGTGGTCGGTGTCGAGGCGGCGCAGGGAGGCGTCGGCGGCGGCCTTGATGTTGGTGCCCGAGAGACCGGGGAAGTCGGGGTGCTGGCTGACCTTCGTGGCGACCACGATGTCCTCGCGGTTGCCGCGCTTATTCAGCCACTTGCCGATGAGGGTCTCGGACTCGCCGCCCTTGTTGCCGTCGGCCCACGCCGAGTAGACGTCGGCGGTGTCCAGGAAGTTGCCGCCGGCCGCCGCGTAGGCGTCGAGCACCTCGAAGGAGCCCGCCTCGTCGGCGGTCCAGCCGAAGACGTTGCCGCCGAGGGCGAGCGGGAAGACCTCTAGGTCCGATGATCCGAGCTTGCGAAGAACAGTCATGCTCATCGTCAACGCCCGCGGCGGAGACCGTGATTCCGATCCGTTCACGAAGGTCGTGTGAACAGTCGTGTGAACAACGGAACGCCGGTAGTCCTGACGTCGGGTGGCGAACGTCAGGACTACCGGCGGAAAACCGGGGAACGCGTCCCTTACGGGTTGAGGCCCATGCTGCGCAGCCAGGCCATCGGGTCGATGCCCGCGCTGTCCGTGCTGCTGGTGTGCACCTCCAGGTGGAGGTGGGCCCCGGTGACGTTGCCGGTGGCACCGACGCGGCCGATGACGTCACCCGTGGCGACCTTCTGGCCGACGGTGACGTTGATCGAGGACTGGTGGGCGTACCACAGCTCGGTGCCGTCATCGAGGGTGAGGATGGTGCGGTAGCCGTACGAGCCGCTCCAGCCCGCCTCGGTGATCGTGCCGCTGTGGATGGCCTTGAGCGGCGTGCCGGTGGGCGCGGCGAAGTCGAGGCCGGTGTGGTAGCCGGAGGACCACAGCGCGCCGGCCTGGCCGAACGTCGAGGTGATCGTGTACGAGGAGGTCGGCAGCGTGTACTGCTTGGCGAGCTCGGCGAGGCGCGCGGCCTCCCGCTTCGCCTCGGCGGCTTCCGCGGCCGCCTTCTTCGCGGCGGCGGCCTTCTCGGCGGCCTCGCGCTTCACCTTGGCCGCCTCGGCGGCGGCCTTCTTCGCGGCGGCGTCCTCGGCTGCCTGCTGGACCTTGGCCTCGGCCTGGTCCTTCTGCTGCTCGGCCTGGAGGATGATGCGGGCCCGCAGGGCCTCGCCGGCGTCGCTGGTGCCCTGCTCGGTCTCCTCGGTGGTCACGCCGACGCTGCTGAGCGCGGTGGCGGAGCCCTGGGGCTCGTCGTCCGAGTCGTCGTTCGTGAAGGGCGAGCCGACGGAGGGCAGGTCGGGGATCGAGATGGAGACCGGCGGCTTGCCGGTCTGCGCGGTGGCCATGCCGGCCCCGCCGACAGCGGCTATGACGCCGACGCCGAGAACGGTGGAGCTGCGGGCGAGCCCTCCGCGCTGCTTGCCGACGCGGTGCCGGCCGCGAACAGGTCGGGTGGAGTCCGCGGTGGGATTCCACTCCTCCCAGGGGCCCTCGTCGATACGGCGACCGCCGAAGCCGAAGGTCGGGATCTTGCCGTCCTCGGTCTCGGTGCTGCGCTGGCTCGGCATGAACGGGGCCTCTGGGGCAGCCGGGTTTGACGCCACGTGGGCGTGCTCCTTTCCTTCCTTCTCGCCTACCGGGTTAGCTGACGGGTTCGGAGCAGGAAGGTCTCCTACGCGCGTATACCTGCCGTGTTGCCACGGAGGCGGACGAGCGATTCACCCCAAGTTGGTGGTTCCCCGGTTCCCTTGCGGGATTCGGCGCGTGCGCACGGAGCCGTCTCTTGTGACGGCTGGGACAACCGCGCTGCGTTATCGAACGTTAATAGACCCGGACGTCTGATTCCAAGCTGTTCCGGTTGATCGTTAACCCTTTTCTCGAGGACTTTCCGGGTCACCACCGGTGAAAATCGGGCGAGTTGACCCGGCCGATGTGACCAGTCAGTAGGCCGTCGCCCGCGCGCGGGGTGACCTGCCGGGACGAGCCGGGAGCGGTCGGGCCGGAAAACGACTCAGGGCCGGAAACCAGAAGAACTGGTTTCCGGCCCTGGGCCTTCAGTAGCGGGGACAGGATTTGAACCTGCGACCTCTGGGTTATGAGCCCAGCGAGCTACCGAGCTGCTCCACCCCGCGTCGGTGAACACAACTATACGCCATCCGCGGGACGCCGATCACCACGTTTGTCGTCAGCCCGGCAGATGGGCGTTGGGAGCCTTGGCCCGCTCCTCGTACTCGGGCAGTACGACGACGTCGACGCCCTTCCCCGTGAGCAGCCCGGTCCCGTCCGCCGCGACCACGAAGGTGTCCGGTTCACGCCAGGCGGTCACCACCCGGCGTACGCCCGCCTCGAGGATCAGCCGGGCGCAGGGCGCGGGCCGGGAGGCCCTGCGCGCGCAGGGTTCGAGGCTGCTGTAGACGGTGGCCGTCCGAAGGCGGGCGTCGGCCGGGTCGAGCTTCGCGAGGGCCGCCTCCTCCGCGTGCACGACCGGGTCGCCGCCCTCGCGGGAGTGGCCGCGCGCCAGTTCCGTACCGTCGGCGGCGACCACGACCGCCCCCACGCTGAACGCCGTGTCCGACGGCGGACACCGCTCCGCCAGTTCGCACGCCAGTGCCAGCCAGTGCCGGTCGGCGGCGGAGGCGACCGGGCCGGCGCCGGGAGCGGTGGGCTCGTACCGCATGAGGACGACGTCCTCGATCCGGCGCGTCTCGGTCAGCCGGAGTCGGCCGCCCTGGTAGGCGCCAGGGCCGAAGAGGCGGGGGGCGTCGGGGTCGCCGACGAAGAGGGGCGCGAGGACGAGCTGGAGTTCATCGGCGAGGCCCTGCTGGAGGAGCTGGGTGTGGATGGTGCCGCCACCCTCGACCATCAGGCGCCGCACACCTCGTACGTCGTGCAGGTGTTCGAGCAAGGCCCGCCAGTCGAGCGGGCCGGGGCCCAGGGCGACGATGTCGACGTCGGCACCGAGGTTCGCGCGCCGGGCCTGTTCGGTGCCCTTGTCCGTCGTGTAGACGACTTTCTCGCCGCCCGTGTGCCAGAAGTTGGCGGCCGGGTCCAGTTCGCCCGATCCGCTCACCGTCACCTTGAGCGGGTACGCGGGCTTTCCGGCCGCCAGCCGCGCGGCCCGCCGCTCGGGCGAGTTGACCAGGAGGCGCGGGTTGTCGGCGCGGATGGTGCCGGCGCCGATGAGGATCGCGTCGCTGGACGCCCGTACCTCGTCGACCCGGTCGAAGTCGGCGGGGCTGGAGAGCAGCAGCCGTTCGGGGCCGGTGTCGTCCAGGTGGCCGTCGAGGGAGACGGCGGCGGACAACAGGACGTGGGGGAAGGGCATGGGGGCACTCTCTTCCGGTTTTTCCGGCTCTTCCGACTCTCGTGGCCGGCTCTCGCGGCGGCCCTTCCGGCGCTTGCAGGACCGCAGCTTGGTTCAAGTTTTAAACAAACCTACACTGGTCGCATGACGACCCGCTGGCTCACCCCCGAGGAGCAGCGCGCGTGGCGCGCGTACATCTCGGCCTCCCTGCTCCTGGAGGACGTGCTCGACCGGCAGCTTCAGCAGGACGCCGGGATGCCGCACCTCTACTACTCGATCCTGGCCTACCTCTCCGAGACGCCCGAGCGGCGGCTGCGGATGACCGATCTCGCCGCGCAGCTGAAGATCACGCGCAGTCGTCTGACGTACGCGGTGGCACGGCTGGAGAAGGACGGGCACGTACGCCGCGAGGCCTGCAAGTGGGACAAGCGGGGTACCGTCGCCGTCCTGACCGACGAGGGGATGGCGGTGCTGGAGCGAACGGCTCCGGGGCATGTCGCCACGGTCCGCGCGGCCCTGTTCGACCATCTGACGCCGGAGCAGGTGGGCCAGCTGGAGGAGATCGGCACGCGGATCGGTCAGGCGCTCCAGGGTGACGGGGCGGAGGCGGTACCGGAGGGTCTGCCGTGGCTGCGCCGGTCCTCCTCGTCATGCGGGTCCGACGGCTCGGGCGGCTCGGGCGGGTCCGACGACTCGGGCGGCTCTTGCGACTCGCGCGCATGAGCCGCGCCACAAACCCGTTGCTTTAACTTTGAAACATGGGGTAGGGTCACCACTCGAGTGAAGATCTGCTTCAAATCTGAAGCAAGCAGTGCCCGCCGCAGGGCGGAACCCGAAGCAGATCCGAGGATCGATCGTCGAGACCAACGGGAGACCCGCATGCCCGACTTCCCCGCCGCCACCCAGCGCTCCCGTGTCCGTGTGCCGCTGCGCTTCCACGACGGCTACAGCGTCGACACCGAACTGGTCACCTTCCACGGTCTGACCGACGGCCAGGAGCACGTGGCGGTGGTCATCGGAGACCCGGCTCCGGGCACCACCCCGCTGGTCCGTCTGCACTCCGAGTGCCTCACGGGCGACGTCTTCGGCTCGGCCCGCTGCGACTGCGGCCCGCAGCTGCGCGAGGCCGTCGAACGCATCGCCGAGCGCGGCGGCGTCCTGCTCTACCTCCGCCAGGAGGGCCGGGGCATCGGCCTCTACAACAAGCTCGACGCGTACGCCCTCCAGGACGAGGGCCTCGACACCTACGCCGCGAACGCCGCCCTGGGCCTCCCGGAGGACGCCCGCGACTACACGGCGGCGGCCCAGATGCTCCAGGCCCTGGGCATCGACTCGCTGGACCTCCTCTCCAACAACCCGGACAAGGCGAACCAGCTGCGGGGCCTGGGCATGGACGTCCACGACCGCGTCCCGACCGGTGTGTTCTCGACCCCGGCGAACGTCCGCTACCTGCGCGCGAAGGTGCTGCAGACCCACCACACCCTGCCGCTGGGCGAGCTGGGCGGCGTCGGCGGGCTCGGCGGCCTCACGGAGCTGAGCGTCGGCTGAACCATCCGGCGGGGCGTCGCTCACGCACACGGCACGAGCGAGCCCACAGGCCGAAGCCCCCTCCATGGAGGGGGCTTCCTCGTCTCGGTTCCGAGTACCGGTTCCGAGTACCGGTTTCGAGTACCGGTTCTGAGTACCGGTTCGACGGTTGGACCGCTGCCCAACCGGTTACTCGTGCGCAATGCAACGGAACCTGAGACGGCATGTGCGCCATGCCGAACAAGACGAGTACGACGAGCACAACGGTTACGGCGAGCACGACGGCCGCAGGGGGTACGGCGAACCCAGCGGACGCGGCGCGCACGGAACGGCCGACGACGAGTCGGCCAAAACCGCGCGGGCGCCCGTGGTCGGCCCGGACGAGCAGGTCGAGCGGCGGGCGCCCGACACCCCGACCGACCTGCCCAGGTCCTCCTGGTGGGCGGTGCTGAAGGGGACCGTCAAGGAGTTCAAGCGGGACGAGCTGGTCGACCGGGCCGCCGCCCTGACCTACTACGGAATCCTGGCCCTCTTCCCGGCGCTGCTGGTGCTGGTCTCCCTCCTCGGGATCATGGGGAAGTCGACGTCGCAGCGGGTGCTGGACAACATCCAGGACCTGGCCCCGGGCGCGGTGCAGGACGTCCTGCGCAACGCGGTGACGCAGATGCAGGGCACCGCCGGCATCGGCTCGGTCATGGCGATCGTGGGGCTGGTGCTCGCGGTGTGGTCCGCCTCCGGCTATGTCGCCGCGTTCATCAGGAGCGCCAACCGTGTGTACGACATCCCGGAGGGCCGCCCGGTGTGGAAGGTGCTGCCCGTCCGCGTCGGCATGACGGTGGTCCTGATGATCCTGGCCGTGGCCAGCGCGGTGATCGTCGTGTTCACCGGCGGGCTGGCCCGTCAGGTCGGCGGCGTGCTGGGCATCGGCGACACGGCACTCACGGTGTGGTCGATCGCGAAGTGGCCGGTACTGGTGGTCCTGGTCACGATCATGATCGCGCTCCTGTACTGGGCGTCCCCGAACGCGAAGGTCCGCGGCTTCCGGTGGATCACGCCGGGCAGTTTCCTGGCGCTGGTGATCTGGATGATCGCGTCGGGCGGGTTCGCGGTGTACCTGGCGAACTTCGCCTCGTACAACAAGACGTACGGCACCTTCGCCGGCGTGATCATCTTTCTGGTGTGGCTGTGGATCACGAATCTGGCGATCCTGCTCGGCCTCGAGTGCGATGCGGAACTGGCCCGACAGCGGGCCGTCGCGGGCGGCCATCCGATCCGCGAGGAGCCCTACGTACAGCCGCGGGACACCCGGAAGTGGGACGCGGAGGACCGTCGCCGCCTCGAATCCTGAACCGGCGGAGCGGTGTGCCGCCGACGGGGTGACGCGGGCCTGCGTGGGTACTCGCACAGCCGACAGGCCCGGCCGATCCGACTGACGCGACTGATCCGACCCAATGCGATCAATCCGATCAATCCGATCAATCCGACTGATGACACTGATGACAAGGACAGGTGAGCACCCATGACAGCTACAACGGGCTCCCACCGCACAGGCAGCGAAACGCAGGAGCCGGTGGGCGAGCTGGTCCAGCGTGCCTCGCAGCAGTTGTCACAGCTGGTCCGCGACGAGATGCGGCTGGCCCAGGCGGAGATGACCGAGAAGGGCAAACGGTTCGGCAAGGGCGGCGGTCTGTTCGGCGGCGCCGGCCTGGGGGGTGTGCTCACCCTGCAGGCACTGGTGGCCACCGTGATCGCCGCGCTGTCGCTCGCCCTGGACGTGTGGGCGGCGGCGCTGATCGTCACCGGCGTCCTGGCCGCCGTCACCGCGCTGATGGCGGCGCTCGGAAAAAAGCAGTTCAGCAAGGGAGCACCGCCGAAGCCCGAACGAACGATGGACAGCGTCAAGGCCGATGTAGCCGCGATCAAGGAGGGTGCACACCGATGACCGAGAACACGGCGCAGCCGGGCGACGACGCGACACCGTCCCCCGAGGAACTGCGTATGCGGGTCGAGGCGACCCGGGAGGAACTCGGCGAGACCGTCGAGGCGCTCGCGGCGAAGGCCGACGTCAAGGCACGGGCCCAGGAGAAGACGGCCGACGTCAAGGCGCGCGCCCACGAGAAGACGGCCGACGTCAAGGCGCGCGCCCACGAGAAGACGGCCGACGTCAAGGCGCGCGCCCACGAGAAGACGGCCGACGTCAAGGCACGGGCCCACGAGAAGACGGCCGACGTCAAGGCACGGGCCCACGAGAAGACGGCCGACGTCAAGCAGCAGGTCACCGAAAGGACCGCGCACGCCGGGACCCAGCTGCGGGACAAGGCCACGCACGCGGCCCACGCCGTACAGGACAGGGCCACGCACGCCGCTCACGCCGTACAGGACCAGGCCACACACGCGGCGCATGCCGTACAGGACAAGACCCCCGAGCCGGTGCGTGCCAAGGCCGTGGCGGCCGGCGAGCAGGTGCGCGGCACCGCCGTGCACGTCGCGGAGCTGGCCCGGGACAAGGCCCCGGAGCCCGTACGTGAGAAGGCGGGCCAGGGCATGCGGGCGGCGCGCGCCAACCGCGCCCCGCTGCTCGCCGTGGGCGCGCTCGTCGCGGCGCTGCTGCTGGTCCGCCGGGCGAGGAGGCACCGATGAAAGCTTCGAAGATCGCCTACAAGCCGGTCGGGATGGCCGTGGGGGCCCTCGGTGGCGTCCTGTCCGGCGCGATTTTCAAGCAGGCCTGGAAACGGATCGCGCACGAGGAGGACGCCCCTGACGCCACGGACGAGTTCCGCAGTTGGCGCGAGGTGCTGACGGCAGCCCTCGTACAGGGCGCGATCTTCGCCGTCGTCAAGGCGGCCGTGGACCGCGGCGGCGCCACCGCCGTCCGGCGCGTGACGGGCACCTGGCCGGGCTGAGCCGCGCCGCGCAGCCTGTCGGAAAAACAACCGGGAAAACGACTGGGAAAACGACTGGGCCGCGCGGTGTGACGCCGCGCGGCCCAGGACGTTCAAGCGATTCGAGCGATGATCAGGCGGTGTTGATGTTCTCCGCCTGCGGGCCCTTCTGGCCCTGGACGACGTCGAACGTCACGCTCTGGCCCTCCTGGAGCTCACGGAAGCCCGAGGAGTTGATCGCGGAGTAGTGCGCGAAGACGTCCGGGCCGCCGCCGTCCTGGGCGATGAAGCCGAAGCCCTTCTCCGCGTTGAACCACTTCACAGTTCCAGTTGCCACAGTCTTGCCTTCCAGTCGATGAGACGCCTGCTCCCCCATGGGGCAGACGGAGGTGATCGCCCTGGTCCCTGCGGCACAGCACAGCAAAGCGCCCACACCAAGGGCGTGGGCAAGGGGAAATCCGAACCACGACAGCTCACACAGACGCTACCCGTCCGCACCCGCTATCACCACTGAAAACTCCGCTCAGTATTCCGGCCATTCTCGTGGGTGATGGCCCGTCGCCGACGGGCCCGCTCACTTCAGGAGGCGTTCGACGGCTTGGACACCCCGTTTGCGCGGCGGTATTCGGCGTTGATGCGCTGCGCTTCCTCGAGCTGGTCCTCGAGGATGATGATCCGGCAGGCGGCCTCGATCGGGGTCCCCCGGTCCACGAGTTCACGCGCGCGTGCCGCGATACGCAGCTGGTAGCGCGAGTAGCGGCGGTGCCCGCCCTCGGAGCGCAGCGGTGTGATCAGGCGCGCTTCGCCGAGGGCCCGGAGGAAGCCGGGAGTGGTGCCGAGCATCTCGGCGGCCCGGCCCATCGTGAAGGCGGGGTAGTCGTCGTCGTCGAGACGGCCCAGCGACTCGTCTGCTGTCATCTCACCTCTCTGTGGAACGCGTCGAGGGGCCTTGGTGCCGTACGGCACCAAGGCCCCGAAGGAACAGCAAACACCATCTGCCGGTACTACTGCTGCACCGGCCTTCGTTTTCCGCACGGCCGTCCGACAGGCGGACGGGGATGCGGGGATCGCGGATTTATGACCGGAGACCACCTGCCTATCGATGTCCTGCGGTACCCGGGGTCGACTTCCTCCCGGGCGATCCTGATGGCGCTCGACTCCTCCGTTCTTTCCTCTGGAGCAACAACTCGTTTCGAAAATTCGTCGAACAGGAACTGCGGGGTACTGCACCGCGTCAACCGCGGTCCTGCTTCGGCGGCCCCTGATCACCGCAGGCCACCCGGTCCGGTCGTCAGTCCCGTCACCGTCTTGCGACTACCTGGCTCCGGGCACTCCACAACCGCACCGTCACGCGTGTACTACTGCCCGCCAGTTCATGTCTGCCGGGCTTCATCAGATCTCGACTACGAGAGAAACAATAACGACCCGGCTCTCCAATGTCTACCGTGACAAGCACAGATTTTACGGTGCCGGGTGATGAGGTATCTGCCGGAGGCGGCCTGCGGGAGTCCGGGGCCGTCTGCGGCGCGCGTCCTGGCCGGTGCATAGAATCCGGTCCCATGTCGAAGCCTGACGAGCTGATCGTTGCCGTCGCCGCCCTTGTGGAGTCCGGGCGGAGCAACCAGATGTCCCTGACCGTGGTCACCAACGGGGCCGTCATCACCGGAAGACTGGCTCCCGAAGCCGTGTGGAGGCAGAGAGTGTCGGAGGTGCTGACGGACTCCGCCCGACTGGGCGAGTTCTCCGCCGTGTTCGAAGCCCCGGCCAAGGCGGAAGGGCCGCCCACACACCTGCACTTCCATGTCGCCCGCATCCTGCAGGGCACGGTCGGCATCCCGGAGACGGGCGGGATGTACCGCATCGCGATCGAGGACGTCAGCGCCTGGACCGTGGGCGACTTCAGTTACTCCGACCACTGAGCGCACTGAGGGCCCGACCGGCATGTGCCGGTCGGGCCCTCAGTGATGTCTCGCCCCGTCTGTGGAGTACTGCGGGTGCGCGGAGGTGCTAGGCCGCCGTGCTGCCCGCGCCGGGCTGTCGGTTCGGCGTGCGGGGCGCTGCCGAAGCGGGGCGGCGGCGGCCTCGGGAGGTGGCGCCGCCGCGCCTGGAGGTGCCGCCGCGCTTCTTGGGGCGCTCGGTCACCGGTGCGGTGATGACGACCGGGATCCCCGAGGGCGCCTGAGCTCCGGTGATGGCGTGCAGGGCTTCCTCGCCCACGCGGACCCGGGTGGTCTGCGGGACGATGCCGGCCGCCGCCATGAGCCGGGTCATGTCGCGGCGCTGGTTCGGGGTGACCAGGGTGACGACCCGGCCGGACTCACCGGCGCGGGCGGTCCTGCCGCCGCGGTGGAGGTAGTCCTTGTGGTCGGTCGGCGGGTCGACGTTGACGACGAGGTCGAGGTTGTCGACATGGATGCCACGCGCGGCCACATTGGTCGCCACCAGCACGTTGACGTGCCCGCTCTTGAACTGCGTCAGGGTGCGGGTGCGCTGCGGCTGGGACTTCCCGCCGTGCAGGGCGGCGGCCCGTACCCCGCTGTTCAGGAGGTGCTCGGTGAGCCGGTCGACGGCGTGCTTGGTGTCGAGGAACATGATCACGCGGCCGTCACGGGCGGCGATCTCGGTGGTGGCCGAGTGCTTGTCGGCACCGTGGACGTGCAGCACGTGGTGCTCCATCGTGGTGACCGCGCCGGCCGACGGGTCGACGGAGTGCACGACCGGGTCGCTGAGATAGCGGCGCACGAGCAGGTCGACGTTGCGGTCGAGCGTCGCGGAGAACAGCATGCGCTGGCCGTCCGCGCGTACCTGGTCGAGCAGGGCGGTGACCTGGGGCATGAAGCCCATGTCGGCCATCTGGTCGGCCTCGTCGAGGACGGTGACGGAGACCTGGTCGAGCCGGCAGTCGCCGCGGTCGATGAGGTCCTTGAGGCGTCCCGGGGTCGCCACGACGATCTCGGCACCACCCCGCAGCGCGCTCGCCTGCCTGCCGATCGGCATCCCGCCGACCACCGTGGCCAGCCGCAGCCGTACGGCGCGTGCGTACGGGGTGAGCGCGTCGGTGACCTGCTGCGCCAACTCCCGCGTGGGTACGAGGACCAGCCCCAGCGGCTGCCTGGGCTCGGCGCGCTTTCCTGCCGTACGGGCCAGCAGCGCCAGCCCGAAGGCGAGGGTCTTGCCGGAGCCGGTGCGCCCACGGCCCAGTACGTCCCGGCCGGCGAGGGAATTCGGCAAAGTCGCGGCCTGGATCGGGAAGGGCACGGTCACGCCCTGGGCGCTGAGCGCGGCCAGGAGTTCCTTGGACATCTCGAGTTCGGCGAAGCCCTCCACGGCGGGAAGGGCGGGGGTGATCGTCTCGGGAAGGGCGAACTCCCCCTGGACGGCGGCGGATCGACGACCCGAGCCGCCGTGACCGCCGGAGCGGCTCGGCCCACCGGACCGACCCGAGGCCGACGAGCCGAACCGGCCCCGGCCGCCCCTTCCGGTTCCGGCCCCGGAGGCGGCACCACCATTGCGGGTGCGGGTGGAGCGGTCGTTCGTACGTACGCGGTTCATGCGGAACCTTTCCTCGATGCGGTGCGGCTCACGTCGAGGAATTTCCGCAGCAAACAGGCGGCGCGGAGAATTGCAAGAATGGGCCGATGAAATACGAAAGCGAAGCCGACCCGCAGTGATGTGAATTCACGCGGGCGCTGTCACGGCAACCGGCAACGCGATGCGGCCGCGAGTTCTCCGTGACGATGTGACAATACGGGAGTGAAAAAACACATGCAGCTGGGGCCCGTACCCCGAGGGATGCGGGCCCCAGCTGAAGAGTACGCGTCAGCGTCAGGCAACAACGATGTTCTCGGCCGTCGGGCCCTTCTGGCCCTGCGCGATGTCGAAGGTCACCTTCTGGCCCTCGAGCAGCTCACGGAAGCCCTGGGCGGCGATGTTCGAGTAGTGGGCGAACACGTCCGGGCCGCCACCGTCCTGCTCGATGAAGCCGAAGCCCTTTTCCGCGTTGAACCACTTCACGGTGCCAGCAGCCATGTCATTTCTCCTTCAGGGGGCAGTGCATACGCAATCCGCACTGTACGGACTCCGCGTCGCTGCGATGATCACCCCGCCGGAAAAGACCGGAAATCCAAATTTCGGGAACCACACCTGCAACTCTGATCGACAGTAGCACACCGCAACGCCATAGGCGGGGTGACTAATCCCGCACTATTCATTGCGGCAAATAACCTGCCCGCACGTTCCGCCAATATCTCAGCTCACGGCCACAGATAATCGACCACGCTCCGACCGACTACGACCGGGAACCGACCAGTCCCCTCTCGCCCCGGCGACAACCGCCCGGTCCCAGGAGACGAGACCGACGAAAACGCCGCAGCACCCGACCCGACGTCGTCGACGTCTCCCCGGACTTCCGTGACCGCATGGCCCGGATCCCGGCGCCACCCGGATGGCGCCGCGGTCGCCGGAGTCGGACGCGCAGGCGGCCATCCGGCCGGCGCAGTCCTCTCGTAAGTAGAGAGGTATAGGAGTATCTTCTGGTACCAGAGAGGGTGTGAGCATGAGGATCACTGAGGAAGCCCGCAGTCGGACACCCCGGACGACAGCACCGTTGAAAGTCGATGCAGCCATAGACGAGCTGATCGCCGACGGCGCCCACTTTCTGGGGATGACGAAGAAGGACCTGGTCGCGGAGGCCGTTCGGACCTACTTGGAGATCCGTCGCGAGGAAGTTCGGGCCAGCATGCTGGAGAAGATGCGCAAGCTTGACGGATCCGTGGAATCGAGCGTCTCTCTGCTCACCGGACTCTCGCCGGAGCGGATCAAGGAACTCGGCGGAGCAGGCGAGGGCGACTGATCCGTGCGGCCTGCTCGACCTACCCTCCGCGCACTCCGCGAGGACCTGAAACTACCGCTTCCATCAGCCCGGGAACCGCTGGATGAGCTGGATCATCCGATCCTGGCGAAGGCCAGGGAACACTTCGCCGACGACGAGGCCGGCCATGAGCGAATCCGCTCGGTCGATGATGAGGTGCTCTTCAAAGTCAAGGTCCAACGCTGGCGCGGAGCGGTCTGGACCGACGAAGATCTGCCCTGGCTCATCGCCGCGGGGCAACGCGAGGACGGGTCACCAGACGATTTCTACTCAGCCCTGGAGACGACGGCAAGGGCTGCACGAGCCCGCTACAACGCCGACAGCCGTCAGCCCCTGAGCACCAGGACGTACGTCGGGCATCTTCTCCCTGACCAGAACGACCGTGACGCTACCAACTCGAAGCAGGTGCCCGACTTGTCCGCCATCTCGCTGCGGCTGTTCGGGGGCTCGCTCGTGGATCACTGCAGGACGGGCATGAACACGCCGTCGACTTTCCCACCTTCCGCCTCGGCATCCTCGTACGCGCCGACGACGGCCATGAGACCTATGCTGCGGTGCGCGTCACCGGCTCCGTACCTGACGATCTCATCGCGGTCATCCTGCGCCATGTCCCCGGCTGCGATCCCACCGGCTGGTACCCCGAGTACGCCCTACCCAGCCGCCCTCTTCTTCCCGCCGAGCAAGCCTGGTCGACCCTCATGGACCCGAAGGCCGCAGCTGAACTCCTGAACGAGGAATGAGTTGGGGCCCCACCCCACGCCGTCCCAGGGCCAATGACTACCGGAACAGGGAACCCGCTCGTGTCTGATTACGACGACTCGTCCCGGACAGTGACTGTCCCCACCTGCGACCACGGTCCTGTCACCGTCTGGGAACCTGACTGGTGTACCGGAAGCGAGACAGAGCATCAGCCCGGCGGCTACCGCGTCGACATCATGCACGCGAGCCCTGATCACGAATTCACGACCTCAACCAGCCGTGGCACAGCGGTGGTTCTGCGTACTTGCTTCGAACAGCGCCCCTTCACCGAGCACCCACCCGGCCACGTCCCCTTCGTCAACGTCGAGATGGATGGCGACTGGTATCCACACGGGTCCCACGACCTGCGCCGGCTCTCGGACACACTCACGGCACACGCAGATCAGCTCCGGGCACTTGCCGACCGCCTCGACGGTCTCACCAACGCCTTCGATGCCGCACAGAGGAGTGCCTGTGGCGGCGACACGTGAAACAACGAGATGGCTGAACAAGTCACGCTGTTTGTCGGCACACCCGCTCACACAGTCGCACTCCACACAGTGTGGCCCCGGCCAGGAGAACCCGCCGGGGCCACAAAACTGCTGCTCAGAGCCACAGAGCGGCCCTGACCTCGGTAGACCCTGTGGGACTCGAACCCACAACCAATGGATTAAAAGTCCACTGCTCTGCCAATTGAGCTAAGGGTCCCCGCGATGTTGCTCCCCCGAGCATAGCCGGACCCGGCCGTGTCTCCGATCGGGTATCGGGGACACGGCCGGGTCGTTGTCAGAGCTGGGCGCCAAGCGGGCGGTGAAATAGCCGTCTTCGCTACGGATCAACCGGTTCGGGAGCCCCCTTTCGAGCCGCTTCCCGCGCCCGGGTGCGCTCGTGGTCCGGGTTCAGGAACCAGTGCCGCGCCGAAGCCACCCACCACAGCGCCGCGAACCCCAGCACCACGAGTACGGCGATCGGGGCGTAGTTGAAGGTCTCCCACGTGACCGGCGCGACCTGGGGCAGCATGAACAGCACCGTGATCACGGCCACCCACACCACCGACACCACGCCGATCACCCGCGACCACCGGCCCAGGTGCCACGGCCCCCGCTGGAACGCCTCGCCCTTGCGCAGCCGCAGCAGCGTCGGGATGACGTACGCGATGTAGAGGCCGATCACGGCGATCGACGTCACGGCCGCGTACGCCGTCACGTTGATCAGGTAGGGGAGGCCGAGGACCAGTGCGCCGAAAGCCGCCAGCCAGACCGCCGCGACCGGGGTACGGGTGCGGGGGCTGACTGTGTGCCAGAGGTGGGAGTAGGGGATGGCGCCGTCACGCGAGAAGGCGTAGATCATGCGGGAGTTGGCCGTGACGGACGCCATGCCGCAGAACAGCTGGGCACCGATCACCACCAGCAGGAGCAGCTTTCCGGCCGTCGCGCCGAGCGCGTCGAGCAGGATCTGGGCGGGCGGTACGTCGGTCGGGGAGTTCAGGGCGCCGTCGTACGACTGGATGGCGAAGGTGAAGCCGAGGAGCAGGACGAAGCCGGCTATCCACGAGGTCCAGATGGACTGGACGATGCCCTTGGGGCCCGCCGTGGAGGCGTCCCGGGTTTCTTCGGTCATGTGTGCGGAGGCGTCGTAGCCGGTGAAGGTGTACTGGGCCATCAGCAGCCCGAGGGCGACCACGTAGACGCCGCTCCCCCAGCCCGTGTTGTTCACGAACTCCGTGAACACGAAGGACGCCGACTGGTGCTTGTCCGGTACGAACGTCAGCGCGCCGACGATGACGGCCACGCCCACCACGTGCCACCACACGCTGACGCTGTTCAGCAGCCCCACGATGCGTACGCCGAAGGTGTTGAGGAGGCCGTGCAGGACGAGGATCCCGGCGAAGAGCAGGATCGTACGGCCCGGGGTGACCTCGAAGTCGAACTGGAGGTTCAGATAGGCCCCGAGGAAGGAGGCCGCCCCGAAGTCGATGCCGGCGGTCACCGCGACCTGCCCGAGCACGTTGAACCACCCCGTGAACCAGGCCCACGCGGCGGCGGTACGAGGGGGAGCGAGCTGGGCCGCCCAGAAGTACAGGCCGGCGGAGGTCGGATAGGCCGAACAGATCTCGGCCATCGACAGCCCGACGAAGAGGGTCATGAGCCCTACGGCGACCCAGCCCCACGTGATCACGGCCGGGCCGCCGGTGTTCATGCCGAACAGGTAGAGGGTCAGACAGCCCGACAGGACCGAGATGATCGTGAAGGACACGGCGTAGTTGGAGAACGCCGACATACGGCGGGCGAGGACCTGGGTGTAACCGAGCTGGGCAAGCCGTTCCTCGTCCGTCAGCCCAGTCGTCATGGCGTCATCTGTCATGCCCCCAGCAATTCCCTCGCCGGGGGTATGACATGCGTCACAGGGCGACCGAAAATAGTCCGTGTATGGCCTGAACCAACCTCTAGTACAGCCCCTTGTACCCCTGCCAGCCGCTGCCGATCTTGACCCGCGGCGCGAACGACCCGTTCCCGAGGCCCGGATTGCGGAACAGGTTCCCGGCCGTGTCACGCACGACCAGGTCGTTTCGTCCGTCGCCGGTGATGTCACCGACGCCGACGACCGCGTTGTAGGTGGCACCCCACTGGGAAAGGATCTTCACCCGGGCCTTCAGCGTCCCGTCGCCGGCGCCGTCGTACCGCCACAGCGACCCCGCCGTGTCCCGGGCGAGTACGTCGCCGAAGCCGTCGCCGGTCAGATCGCCCGCACCCACGATCCTCGTGTAGCCATTCCAGGCCGAGCCGACTTTCACGCCCGCCCTGAATTTGCCCGCCCCGTTGTTGGCGAAGAGGTACATGTCCCCGGTGGACGCCTTGCGCGCCAGCAGGTCGGTGCGGCCGTCACCGGTCAGGTCGCCGGGTGCGGTGAGCACGTTGTAGGCGTTCCAACCTGTGCCGAGGGAGGCGTGGTTGCTCCCGGGCCCGTACGACCAGCCACCGCAGTTGCCCGCGTACCGGCGCAGTTCCCCGTTCGGCATCCGCACCAGCAGTTCGGCGCACCGGTCGGCGCCCATGTCGCCGAACGGGATCACGGTGGTGCCGGCGGGCCAGCCGGAGGCGGAGTACCTGAAGTCGAGGGTGCCCCTGCCCCTGGTGTAATGCACGGTCAGGGCGCCGGAGGAGTTGAGCGTGACCAGTTCGCCATAGCTGTAGCCGCCCAGGTCGTGGTGCCCGGTCCGGGCACCCGCCAGCCCGAGCGCGCCGCTCTGCGTGTACGTCCCCGTGCCCTCGGTCGCCTTCGCGGTCAGCGCCCAGGTGTAGGCCCCGTTGTACGCGTACGTGCCCGTGTCCGTCTTTCCGTCCCAGGTGGCCGCCACCTCAGTGCCCGTCCCGGTGAGGGTGCGCACGACACGACCGCGGGCGTCCTTCAGCGCCAATGTCCACGCGGTCGGCTTGCTGAGCTGCCAGGTGCTGGCCCAGATATCGTTCTTCGCGTTCGCGTCGTCGTCGTCGACGTCCGACTCGATCACCGCGAGCGGCTGCGACGGCACCCCGCTCTGCACGACGTGCACGACCTTGCCCGCGTCCACATACGCGATGTCGCCGCCGAACTTGTCCACGGACCAGGTCAGCCGCCGCTGGTCGGCGGTGTTCCCGGCCGGCAGGTCGGCGATCTCTCGCGGGGCAGCGGCCGTACCGGCGTGGAAGTCGGTCAGCAGCAGCTTCCCGGCCGTCCGGTCGTGCCGCACGAGGTATCCGTCGCCGACGAGCGCGGGGCCCGACGGCACGGTGATCTTCCGCTTGGCCACCCGGTCGTACGCACCCGCCGCACCTGTTGGCCCGCAGTTCCAGTAGATCCAACGGCTCACCACCTGGAGCTCCTTGACCGTGCAGGGCGCGCCCGTCGCGATCGTCTCCACGGTCCGCTTCCGCTCCAGGTCGTACGCGGTGACCGTGCCGGCACCGGACCCGGGCGTCCACAGCCGCTGGCCCCAGACGGAGGCGGCAGTGATGGAGCGGGTGAGCCGGACGTTCTGCGACCGCAGCTCCTGTGTGGCGTCGACGTACTGCTTGCCGGTCGACGTCGCGTTGTAGATGTAGTAGCGCCCGGTGTAGTCGATGAAACGGCCTCCGGTGACAGCGGGTTCGTCGGCCCCGTTAAGGCTGTTCTCGCTCAGCCAGAGCTGCGCTGATTCCTTACCCCCGTCCACGGAGAAGTAGCCGACATCGCCGTTCCCCGCTCCCCGCAGCGGCACACACCAACCGGCGTCGCACGCGACCTCCTTCACATGCCGGCCGCCCGCCAAGGTACCGGCGAAGCCCCGGTAGTCGCGCTCGCCTGCCTTGCTGCCGTCTGCCGATATCTGACGGTTGGTGACGTACGGGGAGCCGTTGGGCGCTTTCTCCACCGTGCTGAGTACACCGCCCGTGTAGTCGAACCCCAGGACCCCGCCGGTCTGCAACGGCATCGGCGAGTCCGCCGCCCCCGCGGGAGCCGCCACGGCGACGGCAGCGACGAACGCGGTCAGAGCCGCGCCTCCGCGCCGTCCGATCGCGCGACGGCGTACCAATTTACGACCCTTCACATGGCCCCCCAGCCCCTCGACCCGCGACAGCGGGTGAGTATGAGATGTACATGCCCTTTGCAGGACAACGGGAGCCTACCAACGGGCAGTTGGAAGACCCGGGAAGGCTTCCGGAACGACGAAGGGCCCGTACGACCGAAGTCGTACGGGCCCTTCAGAGATCAGTCAGAGATCAGTCGGCGATCAGACTGCGATCAACCGGCCGGCGATCAGCCGTTGCGCTTCCAGCGCGGCTTCTCGTCGCGGCGGCCGTAGGACGAGCCCGAGCCGGAGCCCGAACCCGTGCCGCGGTGGTCGTCGCGGCGGCCGTACGGGCGGTCGTGGCTGCCGGAGCGGAAGCCGCCGCCGGTGGGGCGGTCGCCCTGGCGGTCGCGGTTGAAGGGGCGGTCGCTGCCACGGTGGCCGGTGGACGGGCGGTCGTCGCGACGGAAGCCGCCACCGGTGGGACGGTCGCCGTCACGACGGTCGTCGCGGCGGAAGCCACCCGAGGGGCGCTCGTCACGACGGTCGAACGAACGGCCACCACGGTCGCCGCCACGGTCGTTGTCGCGGTTGAAGCCGCCCGAGGGACGGTCGTCACGGCGGAAACCGCCACCGGTGGAGCGGTCGCCGTCACGACGGTCGTCGCGGCGGAAGCCACCCGAGGGGCGCTCGTCACGACGGTCGAACGAACGGCCACCACGGTCGTTGTCACGGTTGAAGCCGCCCGACGGGCGGTCGTCGCGGCGGAAGCCGCCACGCTCGCCACCGTCACGACGGTCGTCCCGGCGGAAACCACCCGAGGGGCGCTCGTCACGACGGTCGAACGAACGGCCACCACGGTCGTTGTCACGGTTGAAGCCACCAGACGGGCGCTCGCGGCGCTCGTAGTTGCCCCGCTCGTCACGGCGCTGGCGCTCCTCGCGAACCGGCGCCTCCGCGACGACCGGCTCCTCGGCGGCGACCTCCGCGACGACGGCGGCGGCAGCGGCCTCGGCCACGGCGGCCACAGCGGCCTCCGGGTCCTCGCCGCGCTCGCGCGCCGCACGCGCGGTCAACCGGTCGGCGTCCTCACGCAGTTCGGAGGCCCGGCGCGTGGCGCGCTCGAGTTCCTTGGTGAGCTGCGCGACCTCACGCTCGGCCTGCTGGGCCGCGTTGCCCGCGGACTCCGCCTGGACCTCGGTCATCGAACGGGCGCCGGTGATCTCGGCGACCTCGGGCTCGAAGGCCGCGCCGCCCTGGATGATGTGGCGCGAGGCGTCGACGCCCGCGTCCTCCATCAGGCGGAAGATCTGGCGGCGCTGGTGCGGCAGGGAGAGGGACACGACCGTGCCGGAGCGGCCCGCGCGAGCGGTACGGCCGGAGCGGTGCAGGTAGTCCTTGTGGTCGCCGGCCGGGTCCACGTTGAGGACCAGGTCGATGCCGTCGACATGGATGCCGCGCGCGGCGACGTCGGTGGCGACCAGGGCGTTGACGTAGCCCTTCTTGAAGTCCTCGAGCACACGGGTACGCGCGCCCTGCGTCATACCGCCGTGCAGCGCGTCGGCCTTCACACCGGAGTCGCAGAGCTGCTCGGCGATACGGTCGGCGCCCAGCTGCGTGCGGACGAAGATGATCGTGCGGCCCTTGCGGGAGGCGATCGCGGCGGTGACCGGCGCCTTGTCCTTGGGCTTCACGATGAGGATGTGGTGGGACATCGTCGTGACGTTGCCCTGGGCGCTGTCGACCTCGTGCGTGACCGGGTTGCTCAGGTAGCGCTTGACCAGCGTGGAGATCTCGTTCTCCATGGTGGCCGAGAACAGCATGCGCTGGCCGCCGCCCGGGATCTGGTCGAGCAGCTCGGTGACCTCGGGCAGGAAGCCCAGGTCGGACATCTGGTCGGCCTCGTCGAGGACGGCGACCTCGACGTTGGCCAGCGAGCAGGCGCCGCGGTTGATGATGTCGCGCAGGCGGCCCGGGGTGGCGACGAGGACGTCGACGCCGCGCTCGAGGGCGTAGATCTGGTTGCCCATCGACGTACCGCCGCAGACGACCTTCATCTTCAGGCCGAGGACGTCGCCGTACGGCTGGAGGGCGTCCGCGACCTGCATCGCGAGCTCACGGGTCGGCGTGAGGATGATGCCGCGGGGCTTCTTCTTCTCGGTGTGACCCTCGGACAGCTTGGTCAGCAGCGGCAGACCGAAGGAGAGGGTCTTGCCGGAGCCGGTGCGGCCCCGGCCGAGGATGTCCTTGCCGGCCAGGGCGTCCGGGATGGTCGCGGCCTGGATCGGGAAGGGGCTGGTCACACCGTTCTGCGTGAGCTTGCGGACGACGCCCTCGGGGAGACCGAGGTCACCGAAGGAGAGCTGCGGCTCGCCGGCCTCGAGGTCGGTGTCAGCGGCGTCGGTGTCGGTGTCGGCCGTCTCGATGAGGTCGATGACCTCGTCGTTCTCGGGCACGACGATGTGATCAGTACTGGAAATGGACATGCGAATGCGAAACCTTCCGGAGTCTCGTCGGCACGCGCCCGTCAACTCCGTGATTTCGCAATTCGACCGCCTCAATGCGGTCAGCCACGGCTGGGGAGAGTACGCGCCACACGCGGCGCGCATCTTTTAAGGCGCCAGGCAATGGGATCAAACGATCTACTACCATACGCACCCCCCTCCCCCTTAGGCAAATCGATACCGTCCCCGCAGGTCAGGCAAGGTCAGACAGGGTCAGGCGGGTGATCCGGCCTCCGGCGCCGGCTCCCGCGTCACCAGCTGCGGCTGGGCCTGCGGCTGCACCGAGGACGACGGTTCCGCGGCCGGGGACGACGGCGGGGGCGGCGGAGGCGGAGGGGTCGGCGACTCCACCGGCGGTGTCGGCTCCGGTTCGGCGGTCTTCGTCGGCGTCGGAGGCGCGTGCGTCGGCGTCGGTACGCCGGGATCGACCGGCCCCGGACTGCTCCCGCCGCCCGGTTTGGCGGGCGCCGGCACCGGCGCGCTCTGCCCGGCGGACGGGGAGGCGCCCGGCGTGGCGGGCGCCCCGCTGGCCCCCTTGACGCTCCCCTTGTCCTTCCCGTGCCCCCGCTTGCCGTCGCCCTCGGACCCGCCGACCCGCCCGGTACCGCCCCCGCCGGTCACCGCGGGCCCCCCGTCGGGTGCCTTGCCGCCCTTCTGGCCCGCGGAGTGGGAGGGCTTGACCCTGGCGCCGTCGTTGTTGTCGCCCACGCTCATACAGCCGGCGGCAGCGGCGACCGCCACGACCGTGGCGGCCAGACGGACAGGTACATGCAAGGGGCGCACGGGCAGCCACCTCCGGTGGGGAGTCGAGGAGTCAACGTGCTCAACTCCCGTCGCACACAAGAAGACACGCGCCCCTCAACACCCTCCACACGCCCGCCCCCGGCCCCACGGGCCCGCCGAAGCCCGGCCCTCGGCCCCACCGGACCCCACACCCCCGACTCCTCCAGGCCTCACGGGCCCAAGCTCACCGCCCCTCTCAGCCCCGGCCCCATGGGCCCCACGCCCCCCACGCCCCCGACCCACCGGGCCACCGGGCCACCGGGCCACCGGGCCACCGGGCCCGAGGCTCACCGGGCCCGAGGCTCACCGGCCTCCATGCCTCCGGCCCCATGGACCCCACGCCCTCCGGTGCCACGGCCCCACCAGCCCACTCAGCCACCGGGCCACCGGGCCCTGAGCCCGAGGCTCACCGGCCCCCCGCCCTCCGGCGCCACGGCCCCACCGGGCCACCGGGCCACCGGGCCACCGGGCCACCGGGCCACCGGGCCACCGGGCCACCGGGCCCGAGGCTCGCCGGGCCCCCAGGCCACCAGGCCCGAGCTCACAGGCCCCCACGGCCCCCGGCCCAAAGGCCCGGCGCAACGGCCCCACCAGCACACCAGGCCCTGGGCCCCTGGGCCCCTGGGCCCACGGCCTCCGATCCCACGGGCCCCACGCCCCACGCCCCACGCCCCACGGTGCCCCGGCCCCACCGGGCCCGAGGCTCCCCGACCCTGACGACCCCCGCTCCCACGGGCCCCACGACCTCCGGCGCCACGGCCCCACCAGCCCACCAGCCCACCGGGCACCGGGCACCGGGCACCGGGCACCGGGCACCGGGCACCGGGCACCGGGCACCGGGCACCGGGCACCGAGGCTCCCCGCCCCCCACGACCCCCGCCCCCACGCCCCCGGCGTCCCCTCAGCCGTACCCCAGTGCGTGCAACCGCTCGTCGTCGATTCCGAAGTGGTGGGCGATCTCGTGCACGACGGTCACCTCCGTTTCCGCGACCACGTCCTCCCGGTTGTCGCACATCCGCAGGGTCGGGCCCCGGTAGATGGTGATCCGGTCGGGCAGCACCCCCGCGTACCACTCCCCGCGATCGGTCAGCGGCGTCCCCTCGTACAGCCCGAGCAGTTCGGGATCGTCCTTCGGGGGCTCGTCCTCGACGAACACCGCGACGTTGTCCATCAGCCGCGTCAGCTCCGGCGGAATCCGGTCGAGGGCCTCGGCCACCAGTTCCTCGAACTCCTCGCGCGTCATCTCCAGCACACGCCCATTGTCCGGTACGGGCCGCCAGTACGGGGGTGACGGACCCGAGCTCTCCGGAAAGCCGCACCCACAGCCACCCCGCTTAGCCGCGCCGCGCACTGGGCATACGGGACCAATGGCACGCGTACCCGCCGACTCCCCGCCCCCCGACAACCCCCGCACCACCCGCCGCCCGCTCCCCGGCCCTCTGTCCGCGTTCGACGGGCTCACCGGACGTTTCCGCGCCCGGCGCGCACACCCCGCCGCCGAGCTGGTCCATCCGCCGCACCCCTGGACCCGCGCGCTCGGCCTGGTCGCGGTGGTCCTGCTGGGGGCCTGGCTGGGTCTGCTGATCGTGGGCAACGTACGCGCGCCGGTCGGCCCGATGAACACCACGATGACCCTGAGGCCGTCCCTGACCGGCGGCACGAAGATCAATGTCTCTCCGCTGGGCGCCCTGGAACTCAGCAGCCACACCGCCCCCGTCCGCCTCGACGTCAACGTCGACCAGCTGGACCCGGTGCGTGCGCAGGCCCTCGTCGACCACCCCGAACGCCTCTCCGGCCTCCAGGACGAGGTGGCCAAGGACGTCGGACACGGCACGCTCGACCTGGCCGTACGTTCCTGCGTGGCCGTCGTGTCCGGCGCCACCGCCCTCGGCCTCGCGGTCTACCGCCGCCCCCGCCGCGCCCTCGCGGCCGGCGGCCTCGCCCTGACCCTCCTGATCGCGTCGGGAGGGACGGCGTACGCGACCTGGAACCCCAAGTCGGTCCTGGAGCCGAAGTTCTCCGGGCTCCTGTCCTCGGCGCCCTCGCTGGTCGGCAACGCGCGCAACATCGTCACCGAATTCGACGTCTACCAGAAGGAGTTGGCCCGCCTGGTGACCAACGTGACGAAGCTGTACGACGTCACGTCCACGCTCCCGGTCTACCAGCCCGACCCGGCAACGATCCGCGTCCTGCACGTCTCGGACATCCATCTCAACCCGGCGAGCTGGAAGATCATCGCGTCGCTGGTGGAGCAGTACGACATCGACGTCATCGCGGACACCGGCGACACCATGGACCACGGCACGGCCGCCGAGAACGGCTTCCTGGACCCGATCAAGGACCTCGGCGCCCCGTACGTCTGGGTGCGCGGCAACCACGACTCGCGGCTCACCCAGCGCTATCTCCAGCGCATGAAGAACGTGCGGGTCCTGGACGACGGCCAGTCGGTGAACGTCGGCGGGCTGCGCTTCGCCGGCATCGGCGACCCGGCGTTCACTCCGGACCGCTCGGCGGGCGAGAAGGACGGCGGCCGGGACCAGCAACTGGCGGGCGACCGGCTGGCGTCGGCCATCCGCGACCAGCGGACCCTGGGCACCCCGGTCGACATCGCGATGGCCCACGAGCCGGACGCGGCGCGGCGCACGGACGGCGTGGTGCCGCTCGTCCTGGCCGGACATCTCCACCACGCGGAGATGGAGGTCATGCCGAAGGGCACCCGGCTGCGCATCGAGGGTTCGACGGGCGGCAGCGGACTGCGCGCCCTGGAGAAGAAGAACCCGGACCAGATCGAGGCGTCCGTCCTCTACCTGGACCGCGACACCCGTCGCCTCCAGGCCTGGGACGAGATCAAACTCGGCGGCCTCGGGCTGACCACGGCGGAGGTGAGCCGCCATCTGCCGAAGGAGAACCAGCCGGGCGCGACACCGGTTCCCTCACCTTCGCCGTCCTCCCCCACGAGCCCGCGGACGAGCCCGAACCCGAGCCCGTAAACCGTTTTGGCGAAGCTCCCCGGCATCACCTATGCTTCTCACGTCCTCGCCCCCATCGTCTAGCGGCCCAGGACGCTGCCCTTTCAAGGCGGTAGCACGGGTTCGAATCCCGTTGGGGGCACAGAGAAGTTCAAGCCGGACATGTTCGGGTAAATACGGTTGGCGGCATCCCCCTTCAGGGATGGCCGCCATTTCGTGCGTTACGGGTGTTGCGGGCCCCGTCAGGCAGTCGGCTCGTCCGGTACGGGGTGGTCCGGGCGCCCGCTGCCGGAGTTCGGCGCGCCCCGCCGACCCGTGCCGGCCTCGTCCGTGTCGGGGACCTCCGGGTCGGGCCGCTCGGGCGCCCGGGTGTCGTCCGCCGGATTGTCCTCGACCTCCCAGGGGTCCTCCTCGGCGCCGGCCTGCTGGTCGGGCAGGTCCCTCGGAACGGGCTTCTGCCAGGACTCCGGGTGCTGTGCTTCCTCGCCGTCGTCGCCGGGGGTGTTGTTGCGGTAGTCGTTCACGGTTCTGTCCGTTCGTCTCTCGTCGGCGGGAGCGGTCGCACTCCGGGTACCCGGGCGGGCGCGCGCTAAGACCCGCCGTCCAGCAGCCGAAGCACCGCCGCCTCGATCTCGCCCTGGGTTGCGGGGTGCCCGAAGGACGCCTCGGCGCCCAGCCGGTCGAGGACGGGGGCGATGGTCCGGCCCTGTTCGAAGAGCTCGACCGTCCGGGGGTTGATGTAGGACGCCCTGCACACCGCGGGCGTGTTGCCCAGGTACTCGCTCACCTCACGCACCGCACGGGTCACCGCGCGCTTCCGGGCCGTCCTGGACCCCCGGGAGACCTGTACGGACACGGCGAGGGCGACGGAGGCGAGCACGGTGGCGTGCCAGGTCCTGAAGTCCTTCGCCGTGAGGTCGGTGCCCGGACACTCGCGCAGGCAGGTGTTCAGATCGTCCGCGTGCACCTCGTGCCAGTCCTGCCCCTGCCGGTAGACGAAGAGCCGGGGGCCGCCGCCGCTGCGGCGCATGAGCGAGCACAGGGCCCGGTAGGCCGGGCCGTCGACCAGGGTCCGGGACTGCTCCTTGGCGCTCTTCGCGGGAAAGGTGAGGCGGACCTCCCCACGCCGACACGACGCGTGCTCCTTGAGGAGGGTGGTCAGTCCGTACGAGTCGTTGTCGCGCCGGTAGGACTTGTTGCCGATCCGGAAGAAGCCGAGGTCGAGCAGCCGTGCCGCGCAGGCCGGCACGCGCTCCCGCGTCAGTCCGGGCGCGGCGAGGTCCTCGGCCACCCGGGAGCGCAGTTCGGGGAGGGTTCTCGCGGCCGCCAGGACGTGGTCGTGCTTGGCCGCTTCCTCCTGTTCGCGGAACCTCTGGTGGTACAGGTACTGGCGGCGTCCCGCGCTGTCCGTGCCCATGGCCTGGATGTGCCCGTTGGGCCAGGGGCAGATCCACACGTCCTGCCAGGCGGGCGGCACGACCAGTTCCCGCAGTCGCCGTATCTCCGCCGCGTTCGTGACGGGCCGTCCGGCGGCGTCCCGGTAGCGGAAGCCTCCACCGCAGCGGGTCCTGGTGATCCCGGGGCCTTCGGAGTCACTTCTCCGCAGCCGCGCCGAACGCCCGTTCATGGCGCCCGGGTTCCCCGATCACGCCGTACGAGTCACTGGTCGTCTTCGGGGCTTCTCGCGTGCGGGGCCGTCGACTGGAGCTCACGTCGAGCCCCGTCCGTATGTTCGCCGTGCTCGACGTCGTGCCGGGCGAGGAGGGACAGCAGCTGCGCCACGCTCAGACCGTCGTCGGCGGGGTGACGCAGGATGGTCCCGTCCTCGATGCGGTACGCGTTGGAGCGACCCTGACGGGTGTGGGTGAGATAACCGGCCCCCTCCAGATCGGAAACGATCTTCTGGACGGCACGCTCGGTGAGCCGGCAGCGGGCGGCGATGTCACGGATGCGGATGGTGGGGTTCTCCGCGATCGCGGCCAGCACACGGGAGTGGTTGGTGAGGAACGTCCAACCGGTATGTGACTCGGGTACTTCGCGCATGACGCCAGCATAGGCCCTACTATTCACGTATTCAAAAGGGTGAATCAAATTTCGTGTATCCCTTGACGTATGAGACCGTCGGACCGACGCTTGAAGGGCCACGAACTGCCCGATGACTACGGAGTGCGCAATGTCAGACCGCGCAGTTACCACGCAGCTCACGGTGGCGGACGAAGTCCCCCTCGCACCGCTCGCCCCTCCCGAGAGCGCTGCCGAGGCCCCCCTGATCGGGATCGAGACCCGCCCCGAGGGCTATGCGACGCTCGTCGTGGTGACCGGCGCGATCGACCTCGTCACAGAGCAGGCACTGCACAACGGCCTGCGCCAGGCCCTCGCCCGTTCGGAGCGCGGCATCGAACTCGATCTGAGCGGCGTCGACTTCTGCGACTGCTCAGGGCTCAACGTCCTGCTGCGCGTGCGCAGACGCGCCCTCGACGAAGGCAAGATCATCACCATTCGGTCGGCGGGCAGCGCGGTGCTACGGCTCTTCGCGATCACCGGCACCCTGCCCCTGTTCGCCGGCCCGCCCGAGCCGGGCGAGGCCGAGGCGACTTCCGGCCGGACCCCGGACACGCCCTCTGCAACGGCCACAGCGGCTGTCGCGGCCCTGGGTCTCGGGGCGGCGGCCTCCCCGCTCAGCGAAACCGACGAGGACCTGCGGATCGAGGTGATCCAGCTCCGCCGGGCCATGCAGACGCGGCCCGTCATCGACCTCGCCCGAGGTGTCCTCATGGCGTCCTTCGGACTGAGCGCGGAGGACGCCTGGAAGGTGCTCGTGGCGGTGTCCCAGAACACCAACACCAAGCTGCACGGCGTGGCCGACACCCTCGTCAACGCGGTCACGGGCGACGCACTCCCCGAGGCGTTCCGCCGGCAGATCGCCGAGGCGATCGCCGGCCTCCGGCCGGCACGGGATGCGCCGACCCCACACAGCGGAGAGTCGTAGGGACGGCGTCGGCGCCGCCCCTGCGACTCTCCTCACGACTGCGTCCGTTCAGTCAGTCCTCGCCCAAGACGATGTTGCTCTCCTGGTCGGGGCTGTCCGTTTGACGCGTTCCGACACCTGGGAGTTGCCGGGGGCCGGGCGGTACGACCAGGTTGTCGCCGCTCGACACGGCCTCGTGCGTCGGCCGGACATCACTACTGGTGCCGGTTTCCATGAGGGTGGGCACCTCCTCGGTCCTACGGGGTGTGCCTACCGAGTACCCGGAACACGCTGCCCAAACGGCCCACCGCAGCCGCCCCCCGCCTCAGTCGCCCCTGCGCATGGTCCCCCAGGAACGCTCCTGTTCGGCGACCGCCGCCCGCGCCTCCTCGATGACGGCCTCGTCGATCCAGCCGACGGGCTCCACATCACGGACCAACGGCTCGTTGTCCGGGCCGTGCCCTTCGACCCGCCCGCGAAGGACCCACGGCCGCACACCCGCGCCCTTCTCGTGGTGCAGATGGGAGTAGTCGTACAGCCGCCGGGCCACCCACAGGTCGATCGGCCGGTCCTCCCACCAGTCCTCGACGTCGAGCGGATTCGCGGACAGCCCCGGCATCCGTACGCCGGTGAGTTCGTCGGTGCTGCGGGCGACCTTCCGGTCCGCGTCGGGGCCGTTCGACCAGCGCACATAGAGGTGGGGCACCCGCTCCACCAGGGTTCCCAGATCATGGAGGGAGCGCAGGACCGGCAACTCTTCTCGTACGTTCATGAGTGGCCCCGTTCAACGAACGGCTCAGGCGCGGCCGTCCCGCCTGTCCGAACGCATGGCCTTCTCGGCTCGCTCCTGGGCCTTGCCCCTGATCCTCTTGGCCTCGCCCCGAGCCTGTTCCAGCTTGCCTTCGAGCTCCTGCTCGTGATCGCTCGTCGCCCTGCCGGCCATTTCCTTGGCCTTGCCCTTGATCTTGTCGCTGCGACCCTTGTCGACCATGGCTCCTCGACTCCTCCTGGGGGTGGGGGCGTGCCTCAGGCCTTGGGCGTCGCGATCCGCAGAGACGTCGGCCCGACGGGCGCCGCTTCGTCCCGCTTTTGCGCGATGTCCGCCCACCACGCTCCGCCGTCCTCGACGCACCGCAGCAGCACTCCTTCGCGGATGGCCCACGGGCAGATCGTGAGCGTCTTGATCCCCGTGAGCTTCATCGCCGTGTGCCCCACCACCGCTCCGGCCAAACTCTGCAGCGCCCGGGGCGCTGAGACGCCCGGCAGCATCGCCCGCTCGGCCGCCGGCAGCGCGGCGAGCCGGGGTACGCAGCCGCGCAGATCCCCCCGGGTCAGCTGCCTCGGCACGAACACGCCCTGCCGACCGGGCGGGGCACCGCAGAGCCGGGCGAGCTGCTGGAAGGTCCGCGAGGTCGCCACCGCCACCTGGGGCCCCTCCCACCTGAGCCGGGCCGCCACATCCCGCATCTGGTGACGCACCCGGCGGCGCAGCGCCCGCAGGTCCTCCTCGGACGGCGGGTCCTCCCCGTCGAGGAACTCCCGGGTCAGCCGGCCCGCGCCGAGCGGCAGCGACGCCGCGAAGTCGGGCAGCCTGCCACGCCCGAAGGCCACCTCCAGCGAGCCCCCGCCGATGTCGAACAGCGCGATGGACCCGACGCGCCAGCCCATCCACCGCCGGGCCCCGAGAAACGTGAGCTCGGCCTCGACCTCCCCCGGCAGCGTGCACAGCCGTACGCCGGTCTCGGTCCGCACGCTCCGCAGTACGTCGAGCCGGTTCGGCGCGGAACGCACCACCGCCGTCGCGAAGGCCAGCGGTCCTCCCGCTCCCCACCGCTGGGCGGTCTCGGCGGCCAGCGCGACCGCCTTCACGAGCTGCCGCACCGACTCCTCGGGAATCACTCCCCCGGACTCCACCTGTTCGGACAGCCGCAGCTTCCACTTCTCCGTGTGCACCGGCAGGGGGACTCCGTTCCCGGTGTCCGCGACCATCAGTCGAACCGTGTTCGAACCCACATCCAGCACACTCATCCGCATGGGGGCCGCAGTACCCATGACCGCCCGCTCCATGTCTCCAATCGGCTCCGACGCCGACACCAGGATCGACTTCAGGACTGCCCGGAAAACGGATCACATGCCCCTCGACCTGCGCTGTCGCGTGGGCGGAGCATCCCCCGTGGTCTGATACGCTTTTCCAGCGACATCGGCCCGCCCGCCAGTTCAAACCGGTCACCCAGAAACATCAGATCGGCAAGAGCGAGCGGCGGGAAATCCCGTTGGGAGCATGCGAGACGGTGTGCGAGACTTACGTCGCACACAACAGCAAGGTCCTGTGGAGCAGTTTGGAGTGCTCGCCACCCTGTCAAGGTGGAGGCCGCGGGTTCAAATCCCGTCAGGACCGCTGAGGTTACATGTTTCACGTGAAACCTCGTGGCTGGGTAGCTCAGTTGGTACGAGCGATCGCCTGAAAAGCGATAGGTCGCCGGTTCGACCCCGGCCCCAGCCACAACCCAAAGGCCCCGTCCAGTCGGACGGGGCCTTTGTCGTGCCCACGCTTGGCACGCGTTCCGGGCGGCGCTACGTTCTGGCTGGTCGGCGGAACGTACGCAGTGGGGCGGGGACGATGGCTCAGGGTGAGGCAAGTGCAAGCGCCAGGCAGGATCATGACGGGCTGGAGAGGAGCCGCGCCCTGTACGGGCTCCTGGCCGTCGTCACCAGCAACGTCGCGATAGCCGGCGTGGCGATCTTCGGCGTGTGGCGGCTGCACGGCGACTCCGCCGTGATCGTCGGCATCCTGACCGCCGCGTTCACCGCGGTCAGCACGATGACGACCGCTTATCTGAGCATCAAGGCGGTGTCCAACACGGCGAAGTCGATCGCCCTCGGCGACACCAGCGCCCGCACGATGCCCCCGGTGGCGCCGACGCCCCCGGTGCCCGCCCGGTCCGCCGACTGAGACGGACCAAAAGGGTTCGCCAGTCATTTGGCCGAGGTGAGATCCTGGATCGCGTATGTCTACGCAACCCGCCTCCGCCCCCGGCCCCGGTGACCGCGCGCCCGGCGCTCCCGCCCTCGGCGATCTCGCCCCCCGCCTGACCGAGCTGTCCCTGCGCGACGCGCACCGGCTCGGGCGCAGGCTCGAAGGTGCGCGCAGGATCCGCAAGCCGGAAGCCCGCAGCGCCGTCCTCGCCGAGATCGAGGCGGAGGTCGCGAAGGCCGAACTGCGGATGGCCGAGCGGCGCAGCCGTGTGCCCTCGGTCAGCTATCCCGAACAGCTCCCGGTCAGTCAGAAGAAGGACGAGATCGCGGACGCCATCCGCGATCACCAGGTCGTCATCGTCGCCGGTGAGACCGGCTCCGGGAAGACCACGCAGATCCCGAAGATCTGCGTGGAACTCGGGCGGGGCGTACGCGGCATGATCGGGCACACACAGCCCCGTCGTATCGCCGCCCGTACGGTCGCGGAGCGGATCGCCGACGAGCTGGACACGCCCCTTGGTGAAGCCGTCGGCTGGAAGGTCCGCTTCACCGACCAGGTGAACCAGGACGCGACGGTCATCAAGCTGATGACCGACGGCATCCTGCTCGCCGAGATCCAGACCGACCGCGAGCTGCGCGCCTACGACACGATCATCATCGACGAGGCCCACGAGCGGTCCCTCAACATCGACTTCCTGCTCGGCTACCTCGCCCAGCTCCTCCCCAAGCGCCCGGACCTGAAGGTCGTCATCACCTCGGCGACCATCGACCCCGAGCGCTTCTCCCGGCACTTCGGCGACGCGCCCATCGTCGAGGTCTCCGGCCGTACCTACCCGGTCGAGGTCCGCTACCGCCCGCTCCTCGAGGAGGACAGCGAGGATTCCGACCGCGACCAGATCACCGCGATCTGCGACGCCGTCGAGGAACTCCAGGGCGAGGGCAAGGGCGACATCCTCGTCTTTCTCTCCGGGGAGCGCGAGATCCGCGACACGGCGGACGCCCTCAACAAGAAGAACTACCGGTTCACGGAAGTACTGCCCCTGTACGCCCGCCTGTCGCACGCCGAGCAGCATCGCGTGTTCCAACAGCACACCGGGCGCAGGATCGTTCTGGCGACCAACGTCGCCGAGACCTCGCTCACCGTGCCCGGCATCAAGTACGTCATCGACCCGGGCTTCGCCCGTATCTCCCGCTACAGCCATCGCACCAAGGTCCAGCGGCTGCCCATCGAGGCGATCTCCCAGGCCAGCGCCAACCAGCGCAAGGGCCGTTGCGGCCGTACGTCGGACGGTATCTGCATCCGCCTCTACAGCGAGGACGACTTCGAGGCCCGTACGGAGTTCACGGATGCCGAGATCCTCCGGACGAACCTCGCCTCCGTCATCCTCCAGATGACCGCCGCCGGACTGGGCGACATCGAGAAGTTCCCCTTCATCGACCCGCCGGACCACCGCAACATCCGTGACGGCGTCCAGCTCCTCCAGGAGCTCAACGCGCTCGACCCCACCGAGAAGGACCCGCGCAAACGGCTCACGGACACCGGCCGCAAGCTCGCGCAGCTGCCCGTCGACCCCCGCCTTGCCCGGATGGTCCTGGAGGCCGACAAGAACGGCTGTGTCCGCGAGGTCATGGTGATCGCCGCCGCGCTCTCCATCCAGGACCCGCGCGAACGCCCCGCCGAGAAGCAGACGCAGGCCGACCAGCAGCACGCCCGTTTCAAGGACGAGACGTCCGACTTCCTCGCCCTGCTCAACCTCTGGCGGTACATCCGTGAGCAGCAGAAGGAGCGGGGCTCGTCGTCGTTCAGACGGATGTGCAAGCAGGAGTACCTGAACTTCCTGCGCATCCGCGAGTGGCAGGACATCTACACCCAACTCCGTACCGTGGCCCGCCAGATGGGCATCCACACCAACGAGGACGACGCCCCGGAGCAGAGCGTCCACGTCTCCCTCCTGGCCGGTCTCCTCTCCCACATCGGGATGAAGGACGTACCGACGAAGGCCACCGGAGCCTCCACGACGACCGGCGACAGCGCCCGCAACCCCGCAGGCAAGAACGAGTACGTCGGGGCCCGCAACGCCAAGTTCGCGATCTTCCCCGGCTCCGCCCTCTTCAAGAAGCCCCCGCGCTTCGTGATGTCGGCCGAACTCGTTGAGACGTCCCGTCTGTGGGCCCGCGTCAACGCGCGCATCGAACCCGAGTGGGTCGAGCCCCTCGCCGAGCACCTCCTGAAGCGGACGTACAGCGAGCCGCACTGGGAGAAGGACCAGGCGGCCGTGATGGCGTACGAGAAGGTGACGCTGTACGGCGTACCGATCGTCGCCCAGCGGAAGGTGAACTACGGGCGGATCGACGCGGAGGCGTCCCGTGAGCTGTTCATCCGCAACGCGCTGGTCGAGGGTGACTGGCGGACGCACCACAAGTTCTTCGCCGACAACCGGCGACTCCTCACCGAGGTCGAGGAGTTGGAGCACCGGGCCCGCCGTCGGGACATCCTGGTGGACGACGAGACGCTGTTCGACTTCTACGACGAGCGTGTCCCCGAACACGTGGTCTCCGGCGCCCACTTCGACTCGTGGTGGAAGCACAAGCGGCACGAGCAGCCCGAGTTCCTCGACTTCGAGCGGGCGATGCTCATCAACGAGCGGGCCGGTGACGTCAGCAAGGACGACTATCCGGACTCCTGGCACCAGGGGCGGCTCAAGTTCCGGGTGACGTACCAGTTCGAGCCGGGCGCGGACGCCGACGGGGTCACCGTCCACATCCCGCTCCAGGTGCTGAACCAGGTCACCGACGACGGCTTCGACTGGCAGATCCCGGGCCTGCGCGAGGAGTTGGTGACCGAGCTGATCCGCTCCCTGCCCAAGCCGATCCGCCGCAACTACGTGCCGGCACCCAACTTCGCCCAGCGTTTCCTGGCCGCCACCCCCGCACCCCTCCAGGAACCCCTGACCGCCGCCATGGCCCGCGAGCTGAAGCGCATGGTCGGAGTCCCCTTCACCGCCGACGACTTCGACTGGGACCGGATCCCCGACCATCTCCGGGTCACCTTCCGGATCGTCGACGAGCGGCGCCGCAAGCTGGCCGAGGACAAGGACCTCGAGGTACTGCGCCTGCGGCTCAAGCCCAAGGCCCGCCAGGCCATCTCCCAGGCCGCCGCGGCCACCGCGGAGCGCGCCGGCGGGGAGTCCCTGGAGCGCACGGGGCTGACGGACTGGTCGATCGGCACCCTGGCACCGCTCTTCGAGACACGCAGAGCCGGTCAGCCGGTGAAGGCGTACCCGGCGCTGGTCGACAACGGCGACACCGTCTCCGTACGCCTCTTCGACACGGAGGCCGAGCAGCAGCAGGCGATGTGGAAGGGCAGCCGACGGCTCATTCTGCGCAACATCCCGGTCAATCCTGCGAAGTTCGCTTCCGAGAAGTTGACGAATGTTCAGAAGCTCGCGCTGTCGGCGAATCCGCACGGTTCGATCCAGGCCCTGTTCGACGACTGCGCGATGGCGGCGGCCGACAAGCTGATCGCCGATTTCGGCGGCCCGGCATGGGACGAGGAGTCGCACCGGAAGCTGTACGACAAGGTCCGCGCGGAGATCGTCGACACGACGGTCCGTACGGTCAACCAGGTGCAGCAGGTGCTGGCCGCCTGGCAGGCCTGTGAGCGCCGTCTGAAGGGCGTACGCAGCGCCGTGCTCCTCCCGAACCTGACGGACGTACGGACGCAGCTGGACGCCCTCGTACGGCCCGGGTTCGTGACGGCGACCGGTCTGCGCCGGCTGCCCGACCTGATGCGCTACCTCGTGGCCGTGGACCGGCGTCTGCAGCAGATGCCGACCAACGTCCAGCGGGACACCACCCGCATGGAGAAGGTGCACGAGATGCAGGACGAGTACGCGTGGCTCCTGGAGCAGCTGCCCAAGGGGCGCCCGGTGCCCTCGGCGGTCACGGACATCCGCTGGATGATCGAGGAGCTGCGGGTCAGCTACTTCGCGCACGCGCTGGGCACGGCGTACCCGGTGTCGGACAAGCGGATCGTGAAGGCGATCGACGCCCAGGTCCCGTAACGGCTGGTGCACGGTGGGTGAGTTCGACCCCGGGCTCACCCTCCTGTACAGTCTCTTTTCGCAGCACAGCGCAACATCAAGTGCCGCGAAACCTGGTCCTGTGGAGCAGTTTGGAGTGCTCGCCACCCTGTCAAGGTGGAGGCCGCGGGTTCAAATCCCGTCAGGACCGCAACAGGGAAAGAGGCCCGCATCCGGCAACGGACGCGGGCCTTACTCGTGCCGCAACCCCACCATCAACCCGGTCGCCGGCCTGTCAAGGTGGAGGCCGCGCCCGCGGCCGAGCCGCAATCGGATGCAGCAAATCCCGTCAGGACCGCAGTGAAGTACGAGAGGGCCCGAGTCGTGAGACTCGGGCCCTCTCGCGTTGTCGCCGTATTGACGGCGCCGTCCGCCACCGGTACCCAGGGAGCAGGGCCTCGATGCCCTGTCCCCCTTCCGGAGGTGGCGTATGGCGGCGACCGCGCGACGATATGAGACGCGTGCTCTGCTCCGGGCACATCTGTCGGCCGCCAGCGGGTACCCGCATCTCACGCGGCACTGCGCGATCTGCCACCGGTTACAGAGGCTCGCGATGGAGCGCTGCGTCGAGGGCGAGTCGGCAGCCGACGACGGGCCCGACGAGACACCGAGTGCCAACGGCGGTTCCCTTTAGCACCCGTGCCACACCGTCAACAAGGCGCGCGACATGTGACCGGTGTCACTGCATGAGTTTTCAAAATGAGGGTTCTTACCGGTCTCCTACAACCGGTCAATTTTATATGTGCAATTGCACCAGCTCCGGACGGCTTCCGACACGTCCTCCTCAGACTCCAACAAGCCCGCTCACAGCACCCCGTGCCACCCCACCCGCGGGCACAAAAAAGATCGCGCTGGACCCGGCGGAGTCCAGCGCGATCTGAAACGACGCACCCTTGAAGCTGTAGAACTGATGGAACTGCGTTGGGCGTGGGGCCTGTTGGGGCAGGACCCGCGTCGCTCGGAGCGGTGTCTTACTGGTGGTGCTGGCCTTGCGGATGGTGCTGGTACTGCTGGTGTTGCCAGTCGGACGGCTCGGCCGATAGTTGGGGGACCTGCCGGTTCGTCCGACTATTCAGTGGTCAGGCCTCGCTGCGCTGCTGCGGAATACCCGCAAGCAGGGCGCGGACCTCGGCCTCGCGGTAACGGCGGTGTCCGCCGAGCGTCCGGATGGACGTGAGCTTGCCGGCCTTCGCCCACCGCGTCACCGTCTTGGGGTCAACACGGAACATGGTGGCGACCTCAGCCGGGGTCAGCAGCGGCTCGGCATCAGGGGTGCGAGCGGTCATGAGCGGCCTCCTCGGGAGAACCGAACCTTCTCGGTTCATTCCTCTAAATTCTGCACCTTGACCCGCGTTGCCCGAAATGGCGGATGCGGGTCGAGTCGGTTATAGGACGAACGGCTTGTCCTCGGCACTACAACTACACCATCTGTCCAACCGCGTAGGCCAAACCGATGGAATTGCCCTCCCAGGCGTCCATCGGCGACGGAAGCCAATGGACCATGCCATAGCGGACAGTCACGCCACTGTGACGATCAGTCACAGTGGCGATCAGGAGTCACGAGACCCCCCATAGCGTGCAATGCTGAGATTCCACCCATAGTTGGGCAGATAGAGCCTCCCCCGGACTCCTTGTCCTATTTTGGCACGAGGAGGGGCAAGGGACGCAAGCCACCTGTACGTGCGGTCCGTCACGCTTGACACAAACGCCCGGATCGGGACCTACGTCCCACGGCAGCCCCAAGAGCGTCCCACAGAAATGGAACTCACGTTCCAGGGTGCCCTTCTTTGACGAATGGTCAGTTGGCGGACCGTCGGTCCCGCACCGCCCGCCACCGCTCCACGAGCCGCCCGTACGCCTCCCCGGCCGCCTCGCCGTCCCCCTCGCGCAGCGCGTCGATGCCCGCCGCCACGTCCGCCGCCGAGTGGTCCCCCGCCAGATCGTCGGCCGGCAGCACATGCACCAGCCCGCCGTAGTCCAGCTCGACCAGCGAGCGCGGATGGAACTCCTCCAGCCAGCGCCCGACGTCCAGCAGCCCGTCGATGAGCGGCCCCTCGTCGAGGCTGTCGCGCAGGGTCCGCAGCCCGCGCGCCACGCGCCTCCGCGCCTGCACCATGGGCGTCCGGTACCGCAGCACGGGCGCCCCGCCCCCGTCGGCCCCCGAGCCCTTGTCGTACTCGCGCTCCTCGTCGGACACGAGGACGAACCAGTTCAGCGGGACCTGCCAGGTCGCCGTGCGGATCCAGGGGCGGGCGTCCGGGTTGCGGGTCAGCCACCGCTCGTAGTCCTGGGCCGCCTGATGGCGTACGAGGGGCGGCAGGACCGCGTCCAGGACCGGCAGGGGCAGTTCCTCCGCCAGCCCGCCCAGCGCCTGCCAGCCGCGCAGCCGGGTGCGCCAGGGGCAGACGCACAGAACGCCCTCGACCTCGGTCACGAACGCGTCGGCGCTCTCCTGCACGGGCACCGCGACCGGCGGGGTGGGCAGCAAGTCGGCAAGGGAGCGGCGCAGTTCGTCCTGGTACGAGGGCCGGTCGGACCGTCGGGCGTAGCGCGCCCAGTGGCTGCGCTCGGGCTCGGGGAAGGCAGCCAACGGCTCGTAGACGCGCAAGTAGGACGCGTACGGCACGATCACCGAGGACACCTTGGGCACCTTGGGCACGCCTGCTCCCTCCCCCCTGGACGACCTGGAAAACCCGTGAGAACAGCACACAGCAGCACGGGAAAATTATGCAAACCGTCGTTCGTTTCCATGGCACCGGTGGGTGATCCTTGGCACTGCGGGGACGGTTGGCATACGCGGGCCGGGGAGGAGCTTTACCCTCATGCCCACGGAGGCCCGCCACCCGTACGGGCCCCCGGCCCCACCCGCCGCTACTTCCCTGGAGTCACCACAGTGACCGACGTAACCGGCGCGCCTGCTGATGTACTGCACACCCTGTTCCACTCGGAGCAGGGGGGTCATGAGCAAGTCGTGCTCTGCCAGGACCGGGCCACCGGCCTCAAGGCCGTGATCGCCATCCACTCCACCGCACTGGGCCCCGCCCTCGGCGGTACGCGCTTCTACCCCTACGCGAACGAGGCGGAGGCCGTCGCCGACGCGCTGAACCTCGCGCGCGGGATGTCGTACAAGAACGCCATGGCCGGTCTGGACCACGGCGGCGGCAAGGCCGTGATCATCGGCGATCCGGACATCGTCAAGAGCGAGGAGCTGCTCCTCGCGTACGGCCGGTTCGTGGCCTCGCTCGGCGGGCGGTACGTCACCGCGTGCGACGTCGGTACGTATGTGGCCGACATGGACGTGGTCGCGCGCGAGTGCCGCTGGACGACCGGGCGGTCTCCGGAGAACGGCGGGGCCGGTGACTCGTCCGTGCTGACCGCCTTCGGCGTCTACCAGGGGATGCGGGCCTCCGCACAGCATCTGTGGGGCGACCCGTCGCTGCGCGCCAGGCGGATCGGCGTCGCGGGTGTCGGCAAGGTCGGGCACCACCTCGTGGACCACCTGGTGGCGGAGGGCGCCGAGGTCTTCGTCACCGATGTGCGCGAGGACGCCGTACGGCGGATCACCGAGCGGCACCGGAACGTCATGGCCGTCGCGGACACGGACGAGCTGATCCGCGTCGACGGGCTCGACGTCTACGCCCCCTGTGCGCTCGGCGGGGCCCTCAACGACGAGACCGTGCCCGTACTGACCGCCGAGGTGGTGTGCGGGGCGGCCAACAACCAGCTCTCGCACCCCGGCGTCGAGAAGGACATCGCGGACCGCGGGATCCTCTACGCGCCCGACTACGTCGTGAACGCCGGTGGCGTGATCCAGGTGGCCGACGAGCTGCACGGTTTCGACTTCGAGCGGTGCAAGGCGAAGGCGGCGAAGATCTACGACACCACGCTGGCCATCTTCGCACGTGCGAAGACGGACGGTATCCCGCCGGCCGCCGCGGCCGACCGGATCGCCGAGCAGCGGATGTCCGAGGCCCGCCGGAGCCGGTAGTCCGGGGCCCTCCTCGAGGGCCCGCGAGGTACCTGCCGACGGGGTGTTGGAGAGAACTCTCACTCCCGTCGGCGGGTCGGCCGCCAAGAAGTGGTTAAAATCGCGGTTGACCAGCGAGTACAGGGCACCTCGCGGGTTCTGGGCACCGCCACGTCCTGTGGGCGACGTACCGTATGTGCGTGGGCTCAGGTACCGTGGAAGCCCTACGGACCGGTCTCTCCACGGAGAGCCCGTTCCAGATCATGAACGCGTGTCAAGACTCTGGGGCCACCGAGCCCCGTATCCGAGGGGGTCGAGCCATGGGGCGCGGCCGGGCAAAGGCCAAGCAGACGAAGGTCGCCCGCCAGCTGAAGTACAGCAGCGGCGGGACTGACCTCTCGCGTCTGGCCAATGAGCTGGGCGCTTCGACTTCGAGCCAGCCGCCGAATGGCGAGCCGTTCGAGGACGACGACGAGGAAGAAGACGACCCGTACGCTCAGTACGCGGATCTCTACAACGACGACGATGAGGACGAGGACGACCAATCCTCAGGTCCCGCGTCGTCTCAGCAACGCCGTGGGGCTTGAGTGACGCCTGCGGCGCGCTGAGCAGGTTGTTCTCTTCCTGTTGGTTATCAGCCGCACCTCTCCCGGTTCGGGGCCTCGGGCCCTGGACCGGGTTTCGTGCGTTGCCGCTCCGCTGGGGTGGGCGGGGCGCCTTCTAGCTCGGGGGGTGCTGTGGATTGGCGACTGCGGGTGCGTTGGGGTTGGTCGCGCAGTTCCCCGCGCCCCTGGAGGGGGGCGGCTGCGCCAGCCCCCCTCCGGGCACCCCGGGGCTAGTTGGTTGCGTAGGTGCCGGTTAGGGCTGCGCCTGTGTTGTGGTCGCCTCGGGGGGTGATTTCGCCTGCTACCCAGGCTTCTACGCCTCGGTCTGCCAGGGTGGTCAGGGCCGCGTCTGTGGCGTCCTCGGGGACGATGGCGATCATGCCTACGCCCATGTTCAGGGTTTTTTCCAGCTCCAGGCGTTCCACCGAGCCCGTCTTGCCGACCAGGTCGAAGACCGGGGCCGGGGTCCAGGTGGAGCGGTCGACGATCGCGTGCAGGTCGTCCGGGATCACCCGGGCCAGGTTGGCCGCCAGGCCGCCGCCGGTGATGTGCGAGTAGGCGTGCACGTCCGTGGTGCGGGTGAGGGCCAGGCAGTCCAGGGAGTAGATCTTGGTGGGGACGAGGAGTTCCTCGCCGAGGGTGTGGCCGAACTCCTCGATGTGCGCGTCCAGGGAGAGGCCGGCCTGGTTCAGGAGGACGTGGCGGACGAGCGAGTACCCGTTCGAGTGAAGCCCGGAGGCCGCCATGGCGATCACCGCGTCACCCGTACGGATGCGGTCCGCGCCGAGCAGCCGGTCGGCCTCCACGACGCCCGTACCGGCGCCGGCGACGTCGAAGTCGTCCGGGCCGAGCAGACCCGGGTGTTCGGCGGTCTCGCCGCCGACCAGGGCGCAGCCGGCCAGTACGCAGCCCTCGGCGATGCCCTTGACGATCGCGGCGACGCGCTCGGGGTGGACCTTGCCGACGCAGATGTAGTCGGTCATGAACAGTGGTTCGGCGCCGCACACCACGATGTCGTCCATGACCATGGCGACCAGGTCGTGGCCGATCGTGTCGTACACGCCGAGCTGGCGGGCGATGTCGACCTTCGTGCCCACGCCGTCGGTCGCGGAGGCGAGCAGCGGGCGCTCGTAGCGCTTGAGGGCGGAGGCGTCGAAGAGGCCGGCGAAGCCGCCCAGGCCGCCGAGGACCTCGGGGCGCTGGGTCTTCTTCACCCACTCCTTCATCAGCTCGACGGCGCGGTCGCCTGCTTCGATGTCGACGCCGGCGGCTGCGTAGCTGGCACCAGTGGTCCCAGTGGTCTCAGACATGAGGGTGAGAACTTTCGTGTTCGTACGGCTCGTGAAGCAGGTTCTACGGCTGCTTACGGGCGGCGGATCGCGTCGGACGCGGCCGTGGCGGCGGGCCCTGCGGCCAGCTCGGTCTCCAGGAGCTGCTTGCCGAGCAGTTCGGGGTCCGGGAGGTCCATCGGGTACTCGCCGTCGAAGCAGGCGCGGCACAGGTTCGGCTTGGCGATGGTGGTCGCCTCGATCATGCCGTCGATGGAGATGTACGAGAGGGAGTCGGCGCCCAGCGAGGTGCCGATCTCGTCGATCGTCATGCCGTTGGCGATGAGCTCGGCGCGGGTGGCGAAGTCGATGCCGAAGAAGCAGGGCCACTTCACGGGGGGAGAGGAGATCCGGATGTGGACCTCCGCCGCGCCCGCCTCGCGGAGCATCCGCACGAGCGCCCGCTGGGTGTTGCCGCGCACGATCGAGTCGTCGACGACGACCAGGCGCTTGCCCTTGATGACTTCCTTCAGCGGGTTCAGCTTCAGCCGGATCCCGAGCTGCCGGATGGTCTGGGAGGGCTGGATGAACGTACGTCCGACATAGGCGTTCTTGACCAGGCCGGCCCCGAAGGGGATTCCGGAGGCCTCGGCGTAGCCGATCGCGGCCGGGGTGCCGGATTCCGGGGTCGCTATCACCAGGTCGGCCTCGACCGGAGCTTCTTTGGCCAGTTTCCGACCCATCTCCACGCGGGAGAGGTACACGTTCCGGCCGGCGATGTCGGTGTCCGGGCGGGCCAGGTACACGTACTCGAAGACACAGCCCTTGGGCTTCGCTTCCGCGAATCGGGAGGTGCGCAGACCGTTCTCGTCGATGGCGACGAACTCGCCCGGTTCTATCTCGCGGACGTAGGCCGCGCCGCAGATGTCCAGGGCGGCGGACTCGGACGCGACCACCCAGCCGCGCTCCAGCCGGCCCAGGACCAGGGGGCGGATGCCCTGCGGGTCGCGGGCGGCGTACAGCGTGTGCTCGTCCATGAAGACGAGGGAGAAGGCGCCCTTGACCTGCGGAAGGATCCGCGCGGACGCGTCCTCGATGGTCAGCGGGTTGCCGTCGTCGTCGGTCTGGGCGGCCAGCAGGGCCGTCAGCAGATCGGTGTCGTTGGTCGCCGCGACGCGCGGGGTGCGGCCGTCGTGCTGCTTGGGCAGGTCGGCGACCATCTCGGCGAGCTGCGCCGTGTTGACGAGGTTTCCGTTGTGGCCGAGCGCGATGGAGCCGTGGCCGGTCGCCCGGAAGGTGGGCTGGGCGTTCTCCCAGGTGGAGGCGCCAGTGGTCGAGTAGCGGGCGTGACCGACCGCGATATGCCCCTTGAGGGCGCCGAGCGAGGTCTCGTCGAAGACCTGGGAGACCAGTCCCATGTCCTTGAAAACGAGGATCTTCGAGCCGTTGCTTACCGCGATACCCGCGGATTCCTGGCCTCGATGCTGCAGGGCGTAGAGCCCGAAGTAAGTGAGCTTGGCGACCTCTTCACCGGGGGCCCAGACCCCGAAGACGCCGCAAGCGTCCTGGGGGCCTTTCTCGCCGGGGAGCAGATCATGACTGAGTCGACCGTCACCACGTGGCACGCCACCGAGTGTAGGCGAGATCGACCACTGGTCCGAATTTGGGAATGCGACTGTGACACACGGGCGCTGCGGGGGTGTGAACTGCGGTAGAGGGTCAGTCGGCGACGGTCGCGGCGACGGTCGTCCCGTTTTCGCTGGTCAGGGACAGGCTACGGTGATCGATCTTGTACGCGGCCTTGCCGTCGAAGAGTTTCAGGAAGGCCCTCTCGGCCTTCATGAGTGAGGCGTCGCACATCCTTCGGGTGGTCGCCGGGCTGCCGAAAGTGATAGCGCCGTCGCTGACCGTCGCCTCGGCAGAAACGTTGTTGCAACCAGCCTTGCCGCGGACGGTCCCCTTCTTCTGGTCGAACACGAGATAGGTGTCGGCGGCGGACGGAAGCGGGCTGACGCCGGAGTCGGCTCCGGCGTCACCGACCGTCGTGACCGTCCACTTGGTGCCGTAGAGGGAAGACGCCTTCTCCTCGGTGAGGTGGATGGTGGCGCCGGCCTTGGTGGTGAGGGTGAGCTGCTGCTCGCCGTCGCCCTTGACCTGGGCGGTGAGGGCGCCGCCGGTGAGGGCCTTGGAGAAGGCGCTCTCGAAGGTCATCCGATCGTTTCCGCAGGCCATGTCGGTCGAGCGGGCCGTTCCGAGAGCGATGTCGTCGCCGTCCACCTTGGCGGTGGCGCCGAAGCTGTTGCAGCCGTAGTTGCCGCTGACCTCGCCGTCCTTGCCGATCTGGAGGTAGGCGCTGGCGGGGGCAGCACTCTTCTTCCCGTCGACGGTCAGGTCCTCGACCCTCCAGTGGATGCCGGTGACATCGGGTGACCCCGATTTCGTCGTTCCGGTTCCCGACCCGACGGTCTGGCTGTCGCCGCTCTTCTCGCTGCCGCAGGCTGCGGCGAAGGGGAGTACGGCCAGGGTGAGGAGGCTGAGGCTGACGCTCGTCAGTCGCTGCGTGTTCATGCCGATGGGACGGAAGGGGTGGGTGGGCGGTTCCCGCCCGGCTGCTGTTGGGAGGGGGCTGCGGATTCTCCGTACGGAGTGCCGTCAGCCCATGAGGGGCAGCAGCTCTCCGAGGTCGGCGCGTTCGCCGCTCGCGCTGACCTGGGCTTTGTCGAGGGCGTCGGCCCACTGGACCCGGCCGGTGGCCAGGCGGATCCAGGTCAGCGGGTCGGTCTCGACGACGTTGGGCGGGGTGCCACGGGTGTGCCTCGGGCCCTCGACGCACTGCACCACGGCGTACGGCGGGATCCGGACCTCCGTCGAGCCGCCGGGCGCCTTCGCGGCGAGGGCGTCGGCGAGGAGGCGGGTGGAGGTGGCCAGGGCCTGGCGGTCGTACGGGATGTCGAGGCCGGGGACGGCGTCGTTCAGGTCGTCGGTGTGGACGACCAGCTCGACGGTACGGGTGACCAGGTAGTCGGCGAGGGTCATGGCGCCGGTACGGGTGGCGAGTCGGCGGGTGCCGGGGGCTTCGCCGATGGTGGCCAGGCGTTGGGTGAGGCGTTCTTCGGTGCGGGCGTAGAGGGCGTTGAGGGAGTCGGGGTCGGGGTGGGCTGCGGCCAGCTCTCGGGTGCCCTCGGCGATGTCGGCGGCTCGGGCGGCCGTGGCGAACGGCCAGTCGAGGAGCGTGAGGTCTGCCACCGGTGGCTCGTCCCGGTCCAGGTTTCGGCTGACGGTCTCCATGGCCATCGTGACGTGCGCGGCCAGGTCGTGGACGGTCCAGTCGCCGAGGCGGGTGGGGAGGGTGAGCTGGTCGGGGGTGAGAGTGCGGACGGCGGTACGGATGTTGTCGTACTGGGTGAGGATCGCTGCGCGGGTCTTGGCTGGGTCGTAGCTGCGGGTGCGGGACTTCGGCTTTTTGGCCGGGGGCATCGGGGGTCAGCTCCGGAGGTGGTCGAGCAGGGCGGTGAAGGCTTGGCGGGGGAGGAGGAGGGCGGGGCCTTGGGGGTGCTTGGAGTCTCGGAGGGCTATGTGGGCGGGGGTTGGGGTGGGATGGGCGACTTCTACGCAGTTGCCGCCCGAGTCGTTGCTGTACGTGGACTTCTGCCAGGTGGCTTCCGACGTGGGGTCAGTGGTCATGGTTGTTCCATCTCTCGTGCCAGTCGTTGCAGGAGGTCGGAGGTCTCCCGGGGGCTCGGCGCCCCGGCCCGCATGGCGTCGAACCGGCGCGAGAAGCGCCACAGTTCCGTGTCCTTGTCCGTCAGGTTGACGGTGTCCTGACCGTCCTTGCTGACCACAGTGGGCAGCGGTGGCTCGAACTCCATGAGGACGAAACTCTCGGGCGCCCGGTACACCGGTTGCGACAGCGGGAGGATCTGCACGGTCACATGATCCAACGCGCAGAGTTCCGCGAGGTGCGCGTACTGCTCGCGCATGACGTCCGGGCCGCCGTAGACGCGTCGCACAGCGGCCTCTTCGAGGATCGCGTGCACCTCCACCGGGCGGTCGGACCGGGTGATGATCTGCTTGCGCCTCATCCTGATCTCGATGTTCCGCTCGACGAACTCGGTCGTCCGTTCGTCGATGGGCTTGGCGATCTCGAACTGGGCCCGGGCGTACGCCTCGGTCTGGAACAGGCCGTACAGCACGCATGGTTCGTACACGCGGAGGATCTTGGCGTCGCCTTCGAGGCCGACGCTCATGCCGAATCCCGACGGCATCAGGCTCCGGTAGACCGACCACCATCCCCGGTTCAGTGAGTTCTTGTGGATCTCCAGGAGGAACTCCACGTCGTCGGAGTCCATGACCCCGTAGCGGTCCAGCAGTTCCTTGAGGTCCTGCACCTTGGGGAGGCTGGTCAAGCCGTTCTCGACTCGGTACAGCTTCGACTCGGTGAACCCCAGACCTCGTACCGCCTGAGCCAAGGTCAGCCCCTGACCGTCTCCGTCATCGCGAGCTGCTTGCTGTCGCAGCCTCCGCAGCTCCTGACCGAGTTGCATCCGCCGGATCGTCGGCCCCGTCTTCGTTGCCACCGTGCCCGCCCCTTCTGCGGTCATGCCCGCCAACAGTACGACTATGCCCGTCACTTGACGCCCTGTGCCCACCAAGTCACGGCCTGTGCATCGAGTGTGGCAGCCTGCGTCCACTTTGCGCAGCAGCATCCCAACCTTCCGGCATTTGCCAGTTCTCGTGGAATTTCTACGTTCGATTGTTTTGCCCTTGGAACGACGGAACCGTTGTCCCCATGACCACACCCCCTCCCCACCCCCAGCGCCTCCCCCTCACCGACGGCCCCTTCCTCGTTGGGGACCGGGTCCGCGGAACCACCTACGTCCCGCCCGCCCTCCGCAAGCGCGAGGCGTCCGAGCCAGTCGAGGGCGTCGTCGTGCAGGTCGGATCCGGTTACGAGAACGCCGACGCCGAGGACGGCGACCTTCTCTGGGTACGGATCGCCGACTGCACCGAGCGTCAGTGCCGCGTGGGTGACGTCGTCACCGCCGGCGTCGAAACTGAGCCGCTCTGCGACATCTGCAAGGTCGGCCGCGCCCCCTTCCTGCGCTACGGCACCCTGGAGAACACCGGCCGCATGTGCTCGGCGTGCCTGCACAGGACCCGTCTGTGCGCCATCTGCCAGCAGCCCACCAGCACGGCAATGGTCGCCCTACCCACGGTCGACCAGGGAACGGGGCCGGGCTGGACCTCGTACGCGTGCCTGGACTGCACGGAACGGAAGGGCATGGGAACGTGACCGACATGGCCGAGCGCGTATCTGAGATGTCGGTGGCGGAGTTCGAGACGCTCGCCTCCGCCGCCCCAGAAACCGTGACACTGGAGTTCCTCGGGGGACGCCTCGGCGTCAAGAGGGCACCGGACGGTGACCGCAGTACCGTCGTCGCCTGGCTGGCCCGGCGCTGTATGCAGTCCAGGCCCGAGCTGGACCTGTACCAGGGCACGGGGCTCCGGGTGGAGGCCCATCAAGAGGGCAGGGCGAAACCGGACGCGGTACTCGCACCCGAGGCCCACTTCGCGGGGTGCGGCGAATGGGCCGACCCGGCCGGGGCTCTGCTGGTCGTCGAGGTCACCTCGTACGACGCGGACACGGACCGGCGGAGCCGCCACGAGAAGCCGGCCGCGTACGGCCAGTCCGGCATCCCTCTGTACCTGCTCATCGACCGGGACTCGTGCACCCTCACCGTGCACAGCTCTCCGGACCGGGCGGTCGGCGGCTACCGCGCCATCCACACCGCGAAGTTCGGCGAGAAGGTGCTCCTCCCCGACCCGGTCGGCATCGAACTCGACACGGAGATCCTCAAGAACTACGTGCGTTGAACCCGTACGCGCGGCCCCAACTGCCCACTCACCGCTGGGACTTCACGGCGTAGCCCAGCGCGACCAGCCCGACGCCGACCGCGAAGAGTGACGGCGACCCGCCGTTGAACAACATCAGAAGGGCACCCGCTCCCCACAGCCTGGGCTGCCTCACTCGCCACGGCAGCCGCTTGCCCGGCACCCGGCCGAGGAGCAGGGCGTGCACCCCGACGACGACCCAGGCGACGGCAAGCCCCAGCACCACCAAGCCCAGCAGGATGAACCCGAAACCCCCATAACCCATATGTCCCCCTGACCAGCAAGCGACGAGGTCCCGCCCTACCCGGATGGGACGGACGGGACCTCAACCTCGTACAACCAAAGGCGACTACGCCAGCAGCGCCGGAATCGTCCCCTCGTGCGCGGAACAGCGACCACCGCGCGGCCGGCCGACTCCGAGAACAGGAGCGTGAACGCGTCGAGCCCGTCCGGTACGACGAGACGCGCGCCCTTTCCGCCCAGCAGCGCCGACTCCACGACCGCCTGGATCAGGCCGCCGTCCGGCAGATCGTGCGCGGAGTCAATCATGCCGTCACGGGACGCGGAGATCAGGACTTCCGCCAGGATGGCGGGCGCACGAAGCGGTGACATCGGTTACCCGACTGTCGAGAAAAGGATCGACGGCCCGCCCAACCTCCCCCGGACCCCGCACCTCTTCAGGTGCGTAGACGCGCACTGACCCCGCGCGCCGATCCGTACACGAGGGGAACCAGAGACTCCATGAACAACAAGCTCGCCGCCGTCGCCCTGGCCGCTGTCGTCGTCGGCGGCTACGCCGTCGCCACCGTCCCGGCCTCGGCCGCCACCACCTCCGGCGCCACCGCCAAGGCCGCTCCGACCCGCTGCCACACCGCCGACCTGAAGGCCGGTTTCGCCACGGGCGGCGACGCGGCGCCGGAGATGGGGCAGACCACGAAGCAGACGCAGGCGTACATCTGGTTCACCAACAAGAGCTCGCGCACCTGCACACTGTCCGGTTTCCCCGGTGTCGACATGGTCGGCGCCCAGTCGACCGACGGGACGTGGTCGCTGGCGCGCTCCTCCAAGAAGCCCGTGAAGATCACCCTGGAGAAGGGCGACACGGTGGACTTCAGCATCAACCTGCTCCCGGTGGCCAAGTCCACGCCGAAGACGGAGAAGTTCGTCCCGAAGCAGTTCCTGGTCACCCCGCCGAACGAGACGAAGCACTTCACCCTGACCTGGCCCTTCGGCGGCCAGATCCTCAAGCAGGACGGCGCCACCCACCCGGGCACTTACGCCAACCCGATCGGCTTCTGACCCCCCACGTCGACCGAACAGGGCCCCGCCTGCCAACCGGCAGACGGGGCCCTCACCGTCGTACAGCCAGAACCGACTACGCCAGCAGCGCCGGGATCGTCGCCTCGTGCGCCTCGCGCAGTTCCGTCAAGGGCAGGGTGAACTCACCCTGGAGTTCCACCGCGTCGCCGTCGACGACGCCGATTCGCGTCACCGGCAGACCCCGCGCACCGCACATGTCGTTGAAGCGGAGCTCCTCCGAGCGCGGGACCGCGACCACCGCGCGGCCCGCCGACTCCGAGAACAGGAGGGTGAACGCGTCCAGCCCGTCCGGTACGACGAGACGCGCGCCCTTTCCGCCAAGGAGAGCCGACTCCACGACCGCCTGGATCAGGCCGCCGTCCGACAGGTCGTGCGCGGAGTCGATCATGCCGTCACGGGAGGCGGAGATCAGGATCTCGGCCAGGAGACGCTCACGTTCCAGGTCGACCTTGGGCGGCAGGCCACCCAGGTGGTCGTGCACGACCTGCGACCACGCCGACCCACTGAGCTCCTCGCGCGTGTCGCCGAGGAGGTACAGCAGCTGGCCCTCCTCCTGGAAGGCGACCGGGGTGCGACGCGCTACGTCGTCGATGACGCCCAGGACCGCGACGACGGGCGTCGGGTGGATGGCCGCCTCGCCGGTCTGGTTGTAGAGCGAGACGTTGCCGCCGGTCACCGGGGTGCCCAACTGCAGGCAGGCGTCCGCGAGTCCACGTACCGCCTCCGCGAACTGCCACATCACTGCCGGGTCTTCGGGCGAGCCGAAGTTCAGGCAGTCGGAGACCGCGAGGGGCTTCGCGCCCGTTGTCGCCACGTTCCGGTAGGCCTCCGAGAGCGCCAACTGCGCGCCCGCGTACGGGTCGAGCTTCGCGAAGCGGCCGTTGCCGTCCGTCGCGATGGCGACGCCGAGGCCGGTCGTCTCGTCGATGCGGATCATCCCGGAGTCCTCGGGCTGGGCCAACACCGTGTTGCCCTGCACGAAGTGGTCGTACTGGGAGGTGATCCAGGACTTGGAGGCCTGGTTGGGGGACGAGACGAGTTGGAGGACTTGCGCCTTCAGCTCCTCCGAAGTCGCCGGGCGGGGAAGCTTGTTGGCGTCGTCCGCCTGGAGGGCGTCCTGCCAGTCCGGGCGGGCGTACGGGCGCTCGTAGACCGGGCCGTCGTGCGCGACCGTGCGCGGGTCGACGTCGACGATCTTGCCGCCGTGCCAGAAGATCTCGAGACGGTCGCCGTCGGTGACCTCACCGATCACTGTGGCGATGACGTCCCACTTGTCGCAGATGGCGAGGAACCGGTCGACCTTCTCCGGCTCGACCACCGCGCACATGCGTTCCTGCGACTCGCTCATGAGGATTTCCTCGGGAGAGAGCGTCGAGTCGCGGAGCGGGACGTCGTCGAGGGTGACGCGCATGCCGCCGGAGCCGTTGGACGCCAGCTCGGACGTGGCGCAGGACAGGCCCGCCGCGCCGAGGTCCTGGATGCCGACGACCAGCTTCTCCTTGAAGGCCTCCAGGGTGCACTCGATGAGGAGCTTCTCCTGGAAGGGGTCACCGACCTGGACTGCGGGGCGCTTCGACGGCTTCGCGTCGTCGAAGGTCTCCGAGGCGAGGATCGACGCGCCGCCGATGCCGTCGCCGCCCGTGCGGGCCCCGTACAGGATGACCTTGTTGCCCGTGCCCGACGCCTTCGCCAGGTGGATGTCCTCGTGCCGCATCACACCGATCGCACCGGCGTTGACCAGCGGGTTCCCCTGGTAGCAGGCGTCGAAGACGACCTCGCCGCCGATGTTGGGGAGCCCGAGGCAGTTGCCGTAGCCCCCGATGCCCGCCACCACACCCGGCAGCACGCGCTTGGTGTCGGGGTGGTCCGCCGCACCGAAACGCAGAGGGTCGACCACGGCGACCGGCCTGGCACCCATCGCGATGATGTCGCGCACGATTCCGCCGACGCCCGTGGCCGCGCCCTGGTAGGGCTCGACGTAGGACGGGTGGTTGTGCGACTCGACCTTGAAGGTGACCGCGTAGCCCTGGCCGACGTCGACGACCCCCGCGTTCTCGCCGATACCGACGAGCATCGCGTCGGAGTGCGGGGCCTTCTCGCCGAACTGGCGCAGGTGCACCTTCGACGACTTGTAGCTGCAGTGCTCGGACCACATGACCGAGTACATGGCCAGCTCGGCGCCGGTCGGCCGGCGGCCGAGGATCTCCACGACCCGCTCGTACTCGTCCTTCTTCAGGCCGAGTTCGGCCCAGGGCAGCTCGACGTCGGGGGTCTCGGCCGCGTGCTCGACCGTGTCCAGAGGCGTCCGGCTCATGCGTTGACCAGCTTCTTGAGGATCGAGGTGAAGAAGGGGAGGCCGTCCGTGCGGCCGGAGCCGATCAGCGGCTCCACGGCGTGCTCCGGGTGCGGCATGAGGCCTACGACGTTCCCGGCGGCGTTGGTGATGCCGGCGATGTCGCGGAGCGAGCCGTTCGGGTTGCCGTATCCATCAGTGGCTTCGCCACGGGCGAGATACCGGAAGACGACCCGGCCCTCCGCCTCCAGCTCGTCGAGCGTGCGCTCGTCGGCGACGTACCGGCCGTCCATGTTCTTCAGCGGGATGTGGATCTCCTGGCCGGCCGCGTAGTCGACGGTCCAGGCGGTGTCCGCGTTCTCCACCCGCAGCTTCTGGTCACGGCAGATGAAGTGCAGGTGGTCGTTGCCGAGCATCCCGCCCGGCAGAAGGTGCGCCTCGGTGAGGATCTGGAAGCCGTTGCAGATGCCGAGGACCGGCATGCCCGACTTCGCCTGCTCGATGACCGACTCCATCACCGGCGAGAAACGGGAGATGGCACCCGCGCGCAGATAGTCGCCGTACGAGAATCCGCCGGGCAGAACCACCGCGTCGACCTGCTTGAGGTCCTTGTCCTTGTGCCAGAGAGCTACCGGCTCGGCACCCGCGAGACGGATCGCACGCTGTGTGTCCCGGTCGTCCAGTGAACCCGGAAAGGTGACGACTCCAATACGAGCAGTCACTTCTCTTCCCCCACCATCTCCTCCACCTTCACGGTGAAGTCCTCGATCACGGTGTTGGCGAGGAAGGATTCGGCAAGATCATGGATGCGGGCGAGCGCGGCGTCGTCCACCGGCCCGTCAACTTCCAGTTCGAATCGCTTTCCCTGACGTACGTCGGAGACGCCCTCGAAACCGAGACGCGGCAGTGCACGCTGCACCGCCTGGCCCTGGGGGTCGAGGATCTCCGGCTTGAGCATGACGTCGACTACGACGCGTGCCACTGGCACTCCCGGTGTGTGGTGCTGAGCAGGTTCCTTCAGGATACCCGCACAAAATTTCTACGCGGGTAGATTCGTAGGAAACTACGGGAGCCGGGGAGTGTGGCATCACGATCCGGTATCGGAGCGGTGCCAACGCGAAAAATTCTGGGAAAGATCCGGGTTCACAACCAGGATGTCCATTGCGGGGAGACGCGCGGACAGATTTAGTCGGTCTTCCCATTGCAATGCCGGGCACTGTACAAAGGAAAAGGCATTAGCCGATACTTTGCCCAATAACTGTCGGACAACCGAGATCTCCCGACACCTCCCGACGTCCACGCATGTCGCGGTCAAGGTGTCGCACGAAGGGACCGATATTCGTGGCTCAGCGTGTCGTGGTCACACTCTCCGACGACATCGACGGCTCGGAAGCGGCGGAAACGATCGCCTTCGGACTCGACGGCAAGTCGTACGAGATCGACCTGAATCAAACCAATGCCGAGAAACTGCGTAAGGCACTGGAGCCGTACGTGGACGCCGGCCGCAAGCGGTCGCGTTCGGGCAAGACGTACAAGCAGACGGAGGTCGCCCCCGACCCCGCGGCGGTCCGGGCCTGGGCCCTCGCCAACAAGTTCGACGTACCGACCCGGGGCCGTATCCCGAAGAAGGTGTACGAGGCCTTCACCGCCGCGCAGTAGGCGGCCTTCAGCCATCCGGCAGCCGGGCCTCAGCGCCCCACCGCCCCCTCGGCACAACCGACTTGCGTTGACCCCCCGCTGATCAGCTAGAGTCTGGAACACGCCGAGGGGCAAGGCCGAAAGGCCCGGCTCACGGAGGCTTGCGGGTGTAGTTCAGTAGCAGAACATCCCCCTTCCAGGGGGAAGGCGCAGTGTGCAATTCCTGTCACCCGCTCTGCATCGCCGGTCCTGACCACTCTGTGGATCAGGTAGGCTGGTGCTCGCGCCAGTCGGTGAAAGCCGACTGGAGGCAATGCGGACGTAGCTCAGTTGGTAGAGCGCAACCTTGCCAAGGTTGAGGTCGCCAGTTCGAACCTGGTCGTCCGCTCCAGATCAAGACCCCGGTCCTCGTGACCGGGGTCTTTTTCGTGTTCCGTCTGTGGCAGCTGACATTTGTCATGTGCGGTGATGACACCACGCACTGCCTTCCAGTCCTTCCCGCCGGGATGCTGAAGACATGGAAACCAACGAACGCGAACACGTGATTGAGGTCACTGACCTGCGGCGTGTGTACGGGGGCGGGTTCGAGGCGGTGCGTGGGGTGTCCTTCTCCGTGGGCCGCGGGGAGGTCTTCGCCCTGCTGGGCACGAACGGCGCCGGCAAGACGTCGACCGTCGAGCTGCTGGAGGGGCTGGCGGCGCCCGCCGGAGGACGGGTGCGGGTGCTGGGCCATGATCCGTACACCGAGCGGGCCCTCGTACGGCCGCGTACCGGCGTGATGCTCCAGGAGGGCGGCTTCCCGTCCGAGCTGACCGTCGGCGAGACCGCGCGGATGTGGGCCGCCTGTACGACCGGGGCGCGGCCCGAGGCGGAGGCGCTCGCCCTCGTCGGTCTTGAGCGGCGCACCGACGTACGCGTGAAGCAGCTGTCCGGGGGTGAGCGGCGGCGCCTCGACCTCGCGCTCGCCCTCCTCGGCAACCCCGAGGTGCTGTTCCTCGACGAACCGACGACCGGCCTCGACGCCGAAGGGCGCCAGGCCACCTGGGAGTTGGTACGGGAACTGCGCGCCGGCGGTACGACCGTACTGCTCACCACGCATTACCTGGAGGAGGCCGAGGATCTCGCCGACCGGCTCGCCATCCTCCACGAGGGGCGCATCGCCGCCTCCGGTACGCCTGCCGAGGTGACCGCCTCGCAGCCGTCCCGGATCTCCTTCGAACTGCCCGCGGGCTACTTCGTGGGCGACCTGCCGCCGCTGGGCCCGCTCGGTGTGAGCGGGTACGAGGAGCAGGGGCGCGTCGTCCTGCTGCGAACCCATGAACTCCAGCGCGCGGCAACGCGGTTGCTGGTGTGGGCGGAGCAGGCCGGGGTCACGCTGCGGGGGCTGGACGTGCGGTCGGCCTCGCTGGAGGAGGCGTTCCTGCGGATCGCCCGGGAGGCTTCCGCGGGCGTGGGGGATTCCGGCGCCACTGTCGCCGCTGTCGGCGCTGTCGGCGCTGTCGGCGCTGTCGGCGCTGTCGGCGCTGTCGGCGCTGTCGGCGCTGTCGGCGCTGTCGGCGCTGTCGGCGCTGTTGCCAATGAGGAGAGTGTCGCGTGAGTACGGTCATCGGTGCGGGCGGTACGACCACTCCCGCCGGGCGGATGCGGGCCCTGGCTCGGGCCGAGTCGACGTTGTTCCTGCGCAACAAGGGGACCCTGGTGGCCGCCCTGTTCGTGCCGCTGGTGCTGCCGGTCAGTGTGCGGTCCGCCACGTCGGACAGCGACCTGAAAGAGGCCGGCCTCGACCTCGGGACGCTCATCCTGCCCGCCTCGGTCGGCTTCTCCCTCCTCTTCGCCGTGTACGCGGCCCTCGTCGGCGTCTACGTCGCCCGGCGCGAGGAACTCGTCCTCAAACGGCTGCGCACCGGGGAGTTGCGCGACGTCGAGATACTCACCGGCTCGGCGCTCCCCGCCGCCGCGACAGGCCTCGTACAGTGCCTGCTGCTGGCTGTCGGCTGCACCGTCCTGCTCGATATCGACGCGCCACCGGCGCCCCAACTCGCCGTCATCGGGCTTCTGTTGGGCCTGGTGACCAGTGTGGCGCTGGCCGCTCTCACCGCCACTTTCAGCCGGACCACCGAGAGCGCGCAGGTCACCTCGCTGCCGCTGATGCTCATCTCGTTCCTCGGCTCCGGGATCACCGTCCCGCTGGAAGTGCTGCCCGACCGGCTCGCGTCCTTCTGCGAGCTTCTCCCGCTGACGCCCGCGATCACCCTCGTACGCGGGGCCTGGACCGGTGACCTCTCGGCGTACGAGGCCCTGGGCGCCGTACTGACCGGTCTGGCCTGGACCGTGCTGTCGGTGTTTGCTGTACGACGGTGGTTCCGCTGGGAGCCCCGGCGATAGTGGAAGTCGAAGTGGACAGCGGGGGGCGCGGGGACATGGGCAGGCCGAGGCCGGGGAACTGGTGGGGGCGCAAGAGCACACCGGCGAAGGTGGAGACGTACACGCGCTGGTCGTTCCATCTCTTCCCCTTCGTCGAGATCACGGCGATCGCACTGCCCGTCCTCGGGGAGGTGGACGCGCGGCTCGCGCCCTGGCTGTTCGTGCTGGTGTGCACGCACGCGGTGCTCTGCGCGGTCCACGCGTCCCGGGCGCTGGACTGGATCCGCGGGACCCGGGAACAGCCGCTGCGGTTGTCGGCCGTACTCGGTGCGGTCACCGCGGCGATCGGGATCCTGGCGCTCGTCCTGGCCACCCACGGGCCGGGCGGCGAGGACACCGAGACCGTCGCCGGCAGCCTGTTCGCCGCGGTGTTCTCCTTCGGCACCGGGACCGTCACCCTCGGCATACGCAGCCGACTGCGGATGCTGTCGCTGGTGGCCGGGCTGGCCGTGGGCACGGTCGCCGTGGCCCTCACGCTGGGCCTCTCGATGGGCGCGGCCCTCGGCACGGGCCTGGCCGTACTGTTCGGCGCCGGATTCATGACCCTGACCTTCGTCTTCTCCGTGTGGCTGCTCACCGCCGTCTACGAACTCGACGAGGCCCGGGAGAACCGGGCCCGCCTCGCCGTCGCCGAGGAGCGGCTGCGGTTCGGGCGCGATCTGCACGACGTGATGGGACGGAACCTCGCGGTGATCGCCCTCAAGAGCGAGCTGGCGGTGCAGCTCGCCCGCCGCGAACGCCCCGAGGCCGTCGACCAGATGATCGAGGTGCAGCGGATCGCACGGGAGTCACAGCGGGAGGTACGGGATGTCGTACGGGGGTACCGCGAGGCCGACCTCGGTGCGGAACTCCTGGGCGCACAGGGGGTGTTGACCGCCGCCGGGATCTCGTGCGAGGTGAGCGGGGAAGCGGTGGGGCTGCCGGGTGAGGTGCAGTCGGCGCTCGGGTGGGTGGTCCGGGAAGCGGCCACCAATGTGCTGCGGCACGGGGATGCCGGGTGGTGCGGGGTTCGGGTTCGGGTGCGAGTGGGAGACGGGTGCGTGGTGCTGACCGTGGAGAACGACGGGGTCGCTCACAGGGGGGAGGCGCGCGAGGAGTCCGGGGTGGGGGCGGGGTCCGGGCTTGTCGGGTTGCGGGAGCGGTTGTCCGCCGTGGACGGGCGGCTGGAGGCGGGGGTCGTGGGAGAAGGTGAGGATCGGTTCCGGGTGGTCGCCACTGTGCCGTTGCCCGCCGGTACGGGGACGGGTTCGGGTTCGGGTTCGGGGACTGGTGCCGTGGTCGTTGTGAGTGAGGTCACGTCATGAGTGGTGTGCGGCTGCTGCTCGCCGACGACGAGCACCTCATCCGGGGTGCGCTGGCCGCTCTGCTCGGGCTCGAGGACGATCTCGTGGTCGTCGCCGAGGCCGCCACCGGACCCGAGGCGCTGGCCATGGCTCGGGCTCACCGGCCCGACGTGGCGGTGCTCGATCTTGAGATGCCGGGCGCGGACGGTGTGAAGGTCGCCACATCGCTGCGTACCGAACTGCCGGAGTGCCGGGTGCTGATCGTGACCAGTCATGGCCGGCCGGGGCATCTGAAGCGGGCGCTTGAGGCCGGTGTGCGCGGGTTCGTCCCCAAGACCGTCAGCGCCCAGCGACTCGCCGAGATCATCCGGACCGTGCACGCCGGAAACCGTTACGTCGACCCGGAGTTGGCGGCCGACGCGATCTCCGCCGGGGACTCGCCGCTGACCGCGCGCGAGGCCGAGGTGCTCGAACTCGCCGCCGACGGCGCACCTGTCGCGGAGATCGCGGAACGGGCCGCGCTGTCGCAGGGGACCGTACGGAACTATCTGTCCTCGGCCGTGTCGAAACTCGGGGCGGAGAACCGGCATGCGGCAGTACGGCTCGCACGGCTTCGGGGTTGGGTATAGTTGGCATCGCGCCACGGCACGTACGGGGCGCGATGCGGACGTAGCTCAGTTGGTAGAGCGCAACCTTGCCAAGGTTGAGGTCGCCAGTTCGAACCTGGTCGTCCGCTCCAGATCAAGCCCCCCGGCTTCGGCCGGGGGGCTTTGTCGTGCGCCGACGCCGTGCGCCGGCCCGTGCACTAGGCCCAGCTCAGGCCCGTCAGACGCTCGTACGCCTCGATGTACTTCGCCCGGGTCGCGTCCGTGACGTGCTGCGGGAGCGGCGGCGGGGGCTGCTCGCTGGCGCGGACCCAGCCGGACTCCGAGGACGTCAGCCAGTCCCGTACGAACTGCTTGTCGAACGAGGGCTGCGCGTGGCCCGGCTCCCACTGGTCGGCCGGCCAGAAGCGGGACGAGTCGGGGGTGAGGACCTCGTCGGCGAGAACCAGCTTCTCGCCTTCCTCGGTGCTCTCGTAGCCGAACTCGAACTTGGTGTCCGCCAGGATGATGCCCCGGTCGCGGGCGATGTCCCGGGCCCGGGAGTACACGGCGAGGGTCGCCTGACGGAGCTCGGCGGCGGTCTCCGCGCCGACCTGGCGGGCGACCTCCTCGTACGACACGTTCTCGTCGTGCTCGCCGACCGCGGCCTTCGTGGCCGGGGTGAAGATCGGGGCGGGCAGCTCGGAGCCGTCGGAGAGCCCCTCGGGCAGGGCCAGGCCGCAGACCGTACGGGACTGGTTGTACTCGGTGAGGCCGGAGCCGGTGAGGTAGCCGCGGGCCACACACTCCACCGGCATCATGCGCAGGGACTTGCAGACCAGGGTGCGGCCCGCCCAGTCGGCGGGCGCGCCCGGCGGAAGTTCGGTGCTCAGGACGTGGTTGGGGGCCAGGTCGGCGAGCTGGTCGAACCACCAGAGCGAGAGCTGGGTGAGGACGCGGCCCTTGTCGGGGATCTCCGTCTGCAGCACCCAGTCGAAGGCGGAGATGCGGTCGCTGGCGACCATCACGAGGTCGCCCGCCTCGTTCTGGTACAGGTCGCGCACCTTGCCGGTGTGCAGATGCACGAGACCCGGAACCTGAAGGGGCTCGGGCTTTTCTACGAATCCGGACACGGTTCCTCCCCGTGGTGATGACCAAGTGGCTCGGTGTGGCTCGATTCTCCCGTATGCGGAGCACACCTTTCGCCGGGGGGAGGCGGGAGACCGTTCAGTCTCGTTTGCAGATGCGGTCCAGGAGGTTCGCCGTGGCCCGCTGGACCCGGGGATCCACATGGCCTGGGCGGTCCAGGGCGGGGGACCACGCGAACGTTCCGGACGCGAAGACCAGGGCGCCTGACGGGGCCCGGTAGAGGGAGGTCTCCTGGTGGCGGAGGGCGCCCTCGCTGTCGGCGTACGGGGAGTGCGCGAGGAGGATGCGGTCCTCGTGCTCGGGGAGCTGGGTGCGCGGGAAGTAGCGGTCGGCCTCGCCTGCCACCATGCCCTCGATCTTGTCGCCGTCGTGCGCGCCGGTCGCCTCCCACATCCAGTGGTCGGCGTTGCGGACGACTAAGGGGGTCGGCTCCGGGACCCTCCCCGCGTACTGGATGCCGATCAACTGCTGCTCCGGACGGTCGATTTCACGCCACAGGGCCGGCTTTCCGGGGCCGCGGCGCTTTCGGCAGGTGAGGAGGCGATCCGGGACGCCCGACGGGGACGGGCCCAGCTCCACCTGCCAGTACATGGTGTTGGCGGAGAGGAAGACGAGGGAGGTGCCGTTCTCCCGGGCGAGTTCCGTGGTGCGGCGCATCGCCGAGGACCAGTACTCGTCGTGGCCCGGGAAGACCAGGCCCCGGTAGCGGGTGGGGTCGACGCGGCCGGCGTGCAGGTCGCGGGCGTCGGCGTACGCGACGTCGTAGCCGTAGCGCTCGGCGAAGCGGATGAAGTCGTAGGCGTGACCCACGTGGAGGGGGAGGCCCGCGCCGGCGTACGGACGGTCGAAGGAGACCGTCGTCGCGGCGTCGGCCTCGCCGAGGAGCCGGCCGTCCTCGTCCCACGCGTGGTAGAGGCTCGCGCCGGTCCGGCCGTCCTCCGGGTAGAGGTTGTACGCCTGCCAGGTGATGTCCGGCAGGAGGAGCAGCAGGTCCGCCGGGTGGTTGTCGCGGACCGTGAACGGGATGTGCGAGCGGTAGCCGTCGGCCGTGGTGAGCACGGCGACGTACGCCCCGATGTTCCAGTACGACGGGATCTGCAGCCGCCAGGACAGCCACCAGTGGTGGCAGGAGACGGTCCGGTCGGCGGTGAGCGGCGGGGGCTGGACGATGCCGGAGAGGCGGGGGCTCGTCGTGATCTTCGCCGCGCCGTCGCCGCCGTAGTGGCCGATGCGGTAGATGTCGACGGCGAACTCCTGCGGCGGGTCGACGGTGATGTGGAAGTCGATCGCCTCGCCGGGGGCGGCCGGGCCGGTGGAGGCGAACCCCTTGATCTGACGGTGCACGTCGTCGGCGGCGCGGGGGCCGCCGGTGGTGGAGGGCGTGGTGCGGGGAGCGGGGATCCTGGCGGTGCCGCTCCGGCGCGTGGGTGTGGGCGGGGGCGCTGTCGGGTCTAAGGGGTCCACGTACCAGGGCACGACCTGGCCGGTGTCGCTGAAGTACGTCTCGCTGCCGCGCAGCCAGGGGACGGGGCCCAGGCCGAAGGGGTCCGTGACGGCGTGCGCGAGTGCCCCTGACTCCCAGCGGCGGATCGGCTGCGACCCCATGTGCGTCCCTCCCTGGCTCCCCCGTCAGGCGTCTGTCTTATGTCCCGAGCGATTGCCATGTGCGCGTTCGGTCCCAGCACATCACATTACGCACGCGGTACGTCACCGTTCGTCGCGAATTGGCCGTAAGCGAAAGAAAGGGGTCCGACCGGTTTCTTCGTAACCGGTCGGTGGTGTCTGGGGGCTGCTGCCCCCAGGCCCCCGCTGTCGGCCCTGGACGGGCCTTGTCCTCAAACGCCGGACCGGCTGGAAAAGATCACACAAGCCGTACGGGTTTCTCCGGGCGTACTCCTGTTGTGCGGAGCCAGGTTTCCAGGGGGGTCGGGTCGCCCGTTTCTATCAGGGTCAGGATTTTGGGGCCCAGGTCTGCCGCTCGTTCGCCGTTCAGGAGGAGGGAGGGGCCGTCCAGCCAGTCCAGGCCCGGGGTCGCGCCCGCCGTGTCCATCGCCGCGCAGCACACCATCGCGGTGACGTGATCGGCGAGCAGTTCGCGTCCCGTGCGCGGGGGCTGGAGCGGGAACAGGGGCAGCGTTCCGTCGTCCCAGAGGGACGTGTCCGGGGCCTGTTGTCCGCCTGCCGGTGTCGCCGCCTCCTCTCGGGCGACCTCCGCGCTGAGCCCGGCGGCGAGCGCCTCGCCGCGTTCGCTTGCGACATCTTCGTACTCGTCGTGCTCGTGCTCGTCCCCAGCGAGGTCTGTCGCTGTCGCGGGGGGCTGGGGTGTCGTCAGGTGGGTCATCACCCGCGACAGGGTCGGGGCGTCGGGGGCCTGGGGCTCGGGGGTTGTCGGGGCGGACTCCAGGGTGTCCAGGACTCGGTGCAGGCGCGCCGCGTCCGTACGCCACTTGCGGTCGACCACCTCGTCCGGGTACTCCTGCCAGTCGACCGGGGCCCAGTCGGGGCCTGACTCTGCCGGGCCGCCGTGGAAGAGGCGGGCGGCGAGCAGGGAGGCCGCCTCGTCGACCAGGCCGGGTTCCTCGAGGAGGTCGCAGGCCGGGCGTTCGCCCAGGCGGGACGTGAAGCCCTCGGCCAGCCTGTCCCGGCGGGAGAGTTCCGTGAGCGCCGCGACGACGCCGGCGTCCAGCCGGGCGGGCCAGCGGCCCATCCGCCAGGCGGGGAGCGCGACCCGGGTCAGCAGCCGGTCCCAGCCCGCGTACGCCAGACCGACCTGCTCCTGTGCGACGATCCGCAGCCCGTAATCCACAGCCTGTGCACACTCGGCGGCGGTCGCCGCGACCCCGCGCTCCATCTCGGACGCGTGCACCCGGCAGCCGCGCAGCAGCACCCTCGCCACCCAGCCGACGCCCGCGAGCGCCGCACGGGACGCCGGGCCGCGCTGGGGAGCCCCGGCCACGGCGACCGCCGCGTCCAGGCCCCGTACGAAGCGCCGTGCCGCCGCGATGTCCGGGTGCGCCGAAGGCCCCGTACCCGCGACGACCGGGGCGAGGACCGCGCGCAGCTCGGCCACGCGCATCCACCACAGGAACGGCGAACCGATCACGAGGACGGGCGACGCGGGCACCGACGTACGCCGCCGCTGTCCCTGGAAGGCGGGACGCAGGCCGCGTACACCGGATATCTCGTCGCGGCCCTCCGGGGCCGGCGGGGCGTTGGCGGGGTGGGTGCGGTCCTCCAGCCAGCTGTCGCAGTCGGGGGTGAGCGCTATCGCGGAGGGCGCGGGGACGCCCAGGCGGTCGGCCAGGTCGCGCACCAGGTGATAGAGGTCCAGAGCCGATTCCTCGGCGATCGGGACCGTGGGGCTCATGGCCGGGCGGGCGCGGGCGACGACGAGGGCGATGCCGGTGGCGGCGAGGAGTACGACCAGTGCGGCGACGCTCGTGATCCAGCGGGCGAGGTGCCAGCCGCCGCCCACCAGGTGGCCGCTGGAACCCCCCGCCAGCAGCACGACGGCGACGGCCGCGGGCAGCAGGGCGACGGCCAGGGCCCTGCTGCGGATGCGCAGCACGGCGAGGGCCCGGGAACGCGCGACCTGCGCGCCCGCCTCCACACCCATACCGGTCACGACCGGATGTCACCCCCTACCTTTTCCGCACACACCTGACATTGCTCACTCCCCCACTGTGGCACCCACCACTGACATCGCAATGCCGGTGGGCCAAGTGCCGGAACGCTTGCGCCGCACCATAGTTGGGGGCCCGGTCCTCGTCAGCCGGATGGGGGATCGGTCACTCGATGGAATGGCTTTGGGGAGAGGTGGATGACACGCGGTGGCGGTGAAGTGGCAGCTGGGAGGGGGTAGGAGGGGACAGGGGGCGGTCTGGGACGGCCTGCGGACGCGGCAGAAACACTCTCGGGCCCCGCATCCTTAGACGGATTCGGGGCCCGAGAGGTTCATCGAGGGGTGCGGGAACTACAGGGCATTACTCCCCTGTTGCCGCCTTCGCCGCCTTTGCCGCGATGTCCGTGCGGTGCTGGGAGCCGTCCAGGCGGATGCGGCCGAGAGCGGTGTACGCGCGGTCACGGGCCTGGTTCAGGTCCTTGCCGGTCGCCGTCACGGAGAGCACCCGGCCGCCCGCGCTCACGATCGCGTCGCCGTCGCGCTTCGTACCCGCGTGCAGGACGTACGCGTGCGGGGCGTCCTCGGCGGCCACGTCGGCGAGGCCGGTGATCGGGTCGCCGGTGCGGGGGGTGCCGGGGTAGTTGTGCGAGGCGATGACCACGGTGACCGCCGCGTCGTCGCTCCAGCGCAGCGGTTCCAGGTCGGCGAGGGTGCCGTTCGCCGCCGCGAGCAGGATGCCCGCCAGCGGGGTCTTCAGACGGGCCAGGACGACCTGGGTCTCCGGGTCGCCGAAGCGGGCGTTGAACTCGATCACGCGGGTGCCGCGCGAGGTGATCGCGAGGCCCGCGTAGAGGAGGCCGGAGAAGGGGGTGCCGCGGCGGCGCAGCTCGTCGACCGTCGGCTGCAGGACCGTCTGGAGAACCTCGTCGACCAGCTTGGGGTCGGCCCACGGGAGCGGCGAGTAGGCGCCCATGCCGCCCGTGTTCGGGCCCTCGTCGTCGTCCAGCGCGCGCTTGAAGTCCTGGGCGGGCTGGAGCGGGAGGACCGTCTCGCCGTCGGTGATCGCGAAGAGGGAGACCTCGGGGCCGTCGAGGAACTCCTCGATGACGACGCGCTCGCAGGAGTTCGCGTGCGCGGCGGCCTCCTTGAGGTCGGCGGTGACCACGACGCCCTTGCCCGCCGCGAGTCCGTCGTCCTTCACGACGTACGGGGCTCCGAAGGCGTCGAGGGCCTCGTCGACCTCCTCGGGCGTCGTGCAGACGTACGAACGCGCTGTGGGGACGCCGGCTCCCGCCATGACGTCCTTCGCGAAGGCCTTGGAGCCCTCCAGCTGCGCGGCCTCCTTGGAGGGGCCGAAGACCGGGATGCCCGCCTCACGCACGGCGTCGGCGACCCCGGCGACGAGCGGCGCCTCCGGCCCTACGACGACCAGGTCGGCGTCCAGCTCCAGGGCGAGCGCCGCTACGGCCTTGCCGTCGAGGGGATCGACCTGGTGCAGCTCGGCGACCTCGGCGATGCCGGCGTTGCCGGGGGCGCAGTGGAGCGCGCTGACGTCGGGGTCGAGGGACAGGGAGCGGCACAGGGCGTGTTCGCGGGCGCCGTTACCGATGAGGAGGACCTTCACGGGGGTCAGCTTAGTGGGCGGGGTGAAGTGCTTGGGCGGAGTGGCCGGGGGTGAGGTGTTTGGCGGGCTTGGTGCGGGCCTCGCCTGGGGCTGTCGCCTCCGGGCCCCCGCTCCGGCCCTGAACGGGCCTTGTCCTCGATCGCCGGACGGGCTGGTGGGCGGGCCTTGGGTGGGCTTGACTGGCCTGGCCTGGCCTGGGCGGCTGGTTCCCCTGCTCGTTCGACAACCCGTCCTACTTGATTACTCGTTCGAGAACTCCTCGACCACCGTCGCGCCCAGCTCTCTCACGATCAGTTCGTGGCCGGAGAGGGCGGACTCGTCGAGGTCGGGGTCGTCGTCCTCGGGGGTGTCGTCCTCGGGGGCGATGGGTGGGGGTTCCGGGGCCGGGGGCTGCGAAACCGGGGGGGCGGAGGGCTGGGGGCGGGGGGCGCCGGATGCCTGGGGGGCGGACGGCGCGGGGGACGCGGGCGGGGGCTGCTGGTGGGGGGCGGGCGGTGCGGTCGGGGTGGCGGCGCTGTAACCGCCACCGCCACCGCCGTATCCACCACCTTGTCCACCGGCGCCGTAAGCGCCTGGGGCGCCGCCTCCGCCGTAGCCGCCGGGCGCGCCGGATGCGGGGGCCGCCTGACCGCCGCCCGTCGGGTCGACGATCGCCTCGATCCTCCACTGCACGTTGAACTGTTCCGACAGCGCCTGCTTCAGCACTTCCTCGCTGCCGCTGCTGGCGAAGTTGTCCCGCGCGCCCGCGTTCATGAAGCCGAGCTGGAGGGTGGTGCCGTCGAAGCCGCTGACCTGGGCATTCTGGCTGAGCAGGATCCAGGTGAACCGGCGGCGGTTCTTCACAGACTCCAGGATGTTCGGCCAGAGCATGCGGGGATCGAGGCCGCCGGGGACGGGGGCGCCGGCCTGCGCGGCGGCGGGGGCCGGGGCATGAGCCTGGGGCTGGGGTGAGGACTGGGCGTAGGTCGCTGGCGGGGTGGGTGCGGCAGGGGCCGGGGGCCGGCCGCCGCCCGCCGGTGTCGCGGTGGGCCAGCCTCCGGGGCGGCGGCCACTGCCTGCGGCGGTCGCGGTGGGCCAGGCGCCGGGGGCGGTCCGGGCGGGGGCCTGTGTAGGGGCTGGTGCTACCGGGGCCTGGGCTTGGGGCTGGGGTTGCGGTTGTGTTTGCGGTTGATGCTGGGGTTGCGGTTGATGCTGGGGTTGGAAGGGGGCCTGGGGCTGCGCGGCAGGCGCGCCACCGCCCGCGTCCGTAGTGACGGGCACGCCGCCCGTGTTCGGCGCCTCCGGCGACACACCGGGCATGACCGGCGCGCCCGGCGCCTCCGTTCCCCTCACCGCCGCCCGTGCCGCCGCGACCCCTCCGCCCGCCGGGATCGGTGCGCCCATGGGGCCGCCCGCCACCGCGCCCTCGTGGGCACCGGGTCCCGGCACGTACCCCATGGGAATACCGGCGCCGCCCATGCCCATCGCGGGACCGCCGGAGAAGTTGACTCCGCGCTCCAGTTTGTCGAGGCGGGCCATGATCGAGCGCTCGTCGCCGTACGCAGCGGGAAGCAGCACGCGCGCGCAGATGAGTTCCAGCTGGAGACGGGGCGAGGTCGCGCCCCGCATCTCCGTGAGGCCGTCGTTGACGAGGTCGGCGGCGCGGCTGAGTTCGGCGGCGCCGAAGACGCCGGCCTGGGCCTGCATGCGCTCGATGACGTCCACCGGAGCGTCGATCAGCCCCTTCTCCGCCGCGTCCGGGACAGCGGCGAGGATCACCAGGTCGCGCAGCCGTTCGAGCAGGTCGGCGACGAAGCGGCGCGGGTCGTTGCCACCCTCGATGATGCGGTCCACGACCTCGAAGGCCGCCGCTCCGTCCCCGGAGGCGAACGCCTCGACGACGGAATCCAGCAGCGATCCGTCGGTGTAGCCGAGCAGGGAGGTGGCCATGGCGTACGTCACGCCTTCGGCTCCGGCGCCGGCCAGCAGCTGGTCCATGACGGACATCGAGTCTCGTACGGAGCCGGCGCCGGACCGTACGACCAGAGGCAGCACGCCGTCGGCGACCGGGATGTTCTCGTGTCCGCAGACCTCGGCGAGGTACTCGCGGAGCGTGCCGGGCGGGACCAGCCGGAAGGGGTAGTGGTGGGTCCGGGAGCGGATCGTCCCGATGACCTTCTCGGGTTCCGTGGTCGCGAAGATGAACTTGAGGTGCTCCGGCGGCTCCTCGACGACCTTGAGCAGGGCGTTGAAACCGGCCGACGTGACCATGTGGGCCTCGTCGATGATGTAGATCTTGTAGCGGCTGCTCGCCGGTCCGAAGAAGGCCTTTTCACGCAGGTCACGGGCGTCGTCCACACCACCGTGCGACGCCGCGTCGATCTCGATGACGTCGATCGACCCCGGCCCGTTGCGGGCCAGGTCCTGGCAGGACTGGCATTCGCCGCAGGGTGTCGGCGTGGGCCCCTTCTCGCAGTTCAGGCAGCGCGCCAGGATGCGCGCACTGGTCGTCTTGCCGCAGCCGCGCGGCCCGCTGAACAGGTACGCGTGATTGACCCGGTTGTTCCGCAGCGCCTGCTGCAGCGGGTCGGTTACATGCTCCTGCCCGATGACCTCGGCGAACGACTCCGGGCGGTAGCGGCGGTACAGCGCAAGGGACGACACGCATACGACGATATCGGGCCCCACTGACAGTCGACCCCGCCCGCCCGGCTCACCCCGCAGGCCCGCCCCGCGACCTGGGCACACAGAAGACCCCCCACGCACCCGCCAGAGCCAACCTACCCTTGCTGCCTTCCGGCCCTGGGGGAGTTCAGTCAGATAGCGCCGCGTGAGGGGCTGAGGCCAGCGTACCTGATCGCAGGGGGTGCGAACGAGTTCGCAAGCACCACCCACCGTCATGTAATGTTCCCGTCGGAGGATTCGCCTAGTGGCCTAGGGCGCACGCTTGGAAAGCGTGTTGGGGGCAACCCCTCACGAGTTCGAATCTCGTATCCTCCGCCATTGCTCTCACCGGGCAATACGAAGAAGGCTCTGACCGGTTTCGACTGGTCAGAGCCTTCTTCGCGTTCCGCTCCGAGTCGCTGGCAGTCCGGCCGGTTGGGCATCACGGGCGGCGACCCGGCGGGCCCCTCGTGATCTTCCGTCTCAGTTTCCGTCTCACTTGGGGTGCGCGGGCCCCTGTTCAGTCCCCCGGGTCGTCCTCGGCCAGCTCCGGCCACAGCTCGGCCGCAACCTGCTGCGCGACGTCCTTGAGCATGGAAACGGACGTGTGCTGATACCGGCTGCGCATTCGCGCGGACCCGCCCGGCTCCCACCCCATGATGGAGTCGACCACCACATCAGGGACCTTGAGAATCAGCAGGACAGTGGCGGCGGTGTGACGTGCGTCGTGCAACCGCCCGTCACGTACCCCCGCGTCCGTCAGCAACTGCTTCCAACGGTGGTAGTCGGTGTTCGGGATGAGCGGTCCGCCCGTCGGCTGCGCGAAGACGTACCCCTTGTCCTCCCACAGCTCTCCCGCCTCCTTCCGCTCCCGCTTCTGCTCTTCCTCGTGCTTGCGCAGAAGCTTGATGAGCGGGTCCGGAAGACCGATGGTGCGACGGCCGGCGCGGGACTTGGTGCTCTTGTGCTCCCGGCGAATCTGCCGACGGTCCCGGCAGTATCCGGCTTTCCGTCCGCAGGTGTCGCCGCAACCGTGCTCGTACTTCGGCCTCAGCCGGTTCTTCCGGATGCGGATGTATCCGGCGTCCAGGTAGACGTCTTCCCACATGAGTCCGAGCGCCTCGCCCTGCCGCAAGCCGAGCGCCAGGGCGAGCACCCAACGCGCACTGTTGCGGAGCTTCGACGCCTCCAACAGGAGACTCTGAATCTCTACGATCGTGTACGGCTCTACTTCGTCTTCTTCGAGCTGGGGCGCTTTGGCGATCTCCGCAACATTCCTCGCGAGGGACGTACGCCGCATCGCCTCATTCAGCGCGGCCCGGATCGTCCGGTGCACGTGGTGAGCGGTACCGGCAGCGCTGCCGTTCTTCTGCATCCGCTCGTAGAACCCTTCCAGGTGCTCCGGCTCCAACTTCTCCAACTTGTGGGCCCCGAGACCAGGCACCAAGTGAACCCTGACGTCCACCTCGTAACCGTCGTACGTGTTCTCACTGACGTACTTCTTGGCGATGTTGTAGACCCAGTGCTCAAGCCATGCCTTGACGGTCCACTGTTCGCCGACCTTACGAACGGTCCCTTCCTCGCGCTTGCGCTCCAACTCCCTTACGGCTGAGGTGACTTCGGGCCGCGTCTTCCGCTCGACATGGCGGCGGTCCGGGGTGCCGTCGTCGCGTACGCCGACAGTGACACGGCCGTGCCACTTGCCGTCTTTGCCGAGATAGATGGATGACGCGCCGTTCGGCTGTCGGGTGCGCTTCTTCTTCTCTGCCACAGGCAGACTCCTGTTTCTGAATGTCGGGATGGAGACCGGGGCGGCGGGCTGTCCTGTCCGGGAGTGCTGCCGCCCCGGGGTGGTCAAGCGGCTCGTTTGGCCGCGCGTCGGCGAGCGAGGTATTCGGCGGGCGCGTCCGCCGGGACGCGGCGGAGATGACCGATGTCGATGGATTCCAGTTCGCCGGTGCGGATGAGTGCGAAGCACGTGGTGCGGCCGATGCGGAGTCGGCGGGCGGCCTCTTCGACCGTGAGGAGAACCAGGGTTGTGTCGTCGTCGGCGGGAGTGGCGAGGGTGCCGTGTTCGTCCATGTGTCGCTCCGGTGGGGCTGAGTTCATGGGCAGGTGCCGCCGCACAAACCGCAAAATCCGCAGAAAAGCCGGGGACGGCCATTGACCTGCGGTGTTGCGGTGTGCGGGTGGTGGTGAGGGGTGCTCCGCAAAAATCCGCGATATTCCGCAAAAATCAGGGGTGGCCGGTGACCGGCCCCGGGCGGTGGGGTGGTGCTCGGTTTTTTGCGGAATATCGCGGGATTGTGCGGCGGGCCCCCGGCCGGGATGGGGCGGGGGCCGCGTCGCAGGTCAGCGGGGCATCCGGGGGTTATTGCGGATTTTGCGGTTTGTGCGGGAGGGGTTGTGCGCGCGGTCGGGGTTACCGGCCGCTCTGCCTCAGGGCGGGGTGGGCGAGTAGGCGGGGTGCCGGGGGGCGTCCGCGCTTGCCGGTGCGTTCGGGTTGGTAGGAGCGCAGGTATCCGTGGTCTTCCAGCAACGCGAGGGCGGGTTCCAGGTCGGCGACGGTGGGGACCTCGCTGCGGGACAGGGCGGTGAAGACGTCCCGCCGGCTGACGTCCTGCCATCCGTTGTCTCTCAGGGCGTCCAAGACACTGCGGGCGCGGCCCATGACCGGGTCGGCGCCCATGGCGTCGAATACGGCGAGGGCGTGGGCGGTGTAGTACTCCCCCAGCTCGATGGCCGCGTTCATGGTGTCTTCGGTGACGGGGTGCGCATAACCGTTGCCGCCGTGTTCGGCGAGGTGCAGCAGCGCGGCCATGCGGGCGGTCGCCCCGACGAGTTTTCCGGCCCAGTCGGTGATGTGGCCCAGCTTTCCGCCGCGCTCCTTGAGCCATGGTTCGACTCGTTCCTGATAGGCGATCAGGGCCGCGCCTGCGTCGGGGGTGAGCTGGATGACGGCCGGGTCGGTCCAGTCGGCGAGGGACAGGGTGAGGTCGATGACCCGGGCGGTGTAGGTGGTGGCCGTCTGTTCGGGGACCGGGTCGGTGATGACTTTCCGCTCGCCGACCGTCGACACCGGCAGCGAGTACAGGAAGCGGCCCAGCAGACCGCGACCCTTGCCGCCCTTGATCTTCCCCATGTCCAAGAGCACGTCGGGCTGTACGGCCAGTCCCATGGTCAGGGCGGGGGCGTCGACGTACTCGCGGCGGGTCTGCCGATTCACCCTCAGGCGACCCCCGGCATGGCCTTTGAGGAAGACTTCCATGTTCGGACTGCCCGAGTAGCGACCGGCGATGATGTCGAAGATTCCCCCTTCATCGCTCATCACCGACAGTCGGCCGCCCTGTTCGGCGATGAGCGAGGTGACCGTCTCGGGGGTGCAGTCGTCCGCCAGCAACAGGGGTTCGGCCGGCACGGTGAGCGTGTCGGCGGTCTGCGCGAGACCGACGGCGGTCTTCACCATCTCGTCTCGCTTGTCACCGTCGGCGGACGCGGCCTTGACGGTGGCCTTGTCCGCCGCTTCCTTCGCCAACCTCGCGGTCAGCTCCGCTTCGACGATCCGGGGCTTCATCGCCGCCTGTAGCTGTTTCTCCGCCTCGTACAGCGGGTCGGTCAGCAGTCCGAAAACGGCGGACTTGCGGTTGCCGGGCGGGAGCGCCACCACGGTGTAGAGGTTGGTCGGCTCACGCCAGTGGCCACGTACGTGGACCACCGACCGGCCGCCGGCCGCCGTGGCGAGCACGGCGAGGGCGACCGAACCGGCGAGGTCGACCGGGGTCTGTGTCTCTTCCCCGACGGCCGCCACGAACTCCCCCAACCAGGTGGGGAAGACGTGGGCGGGGAACGCCGGTCGCTCACGGCGGCCGGTGAGAGGAATGGGGTCCTCCCACACGTCCGGCACCGTCTCGTCCTCGCCGGGCGGGTCTTCCAGGGTGGGCAGTCCGGCCCACAGGTCGGGACTGTCCACAGGTTGTGGAGTCATGAGACCGCCCTCCCTTCGGCGGTGGTGGTGTGGGGGCAGACGCCGACGCTCACGCGGGCGGTCAGCCTGATGACGGCGGCACGGCCCCGGGCGCGTTCGTGATGCCCACAGGCACAGAGCCAGTCCGCGACCGGTACGCCCTCGCACTGGATCTGAAGTCCCGGGGTGATGCCGGTGACGGTGACCGTCTGCGCGTCAGAACCAACGGCAGAAAGGACGCCCTTGCGGGCGGCGACCTTCGGTTCGCCCACGGACGGCCGTAGCGGGCCCCGTACGGCGCCCTGAGGGCTGTTCGTGGGGGTTCGGGATGCTTTGTTCATGCCGCGCGCTCCACAGCCGTCTCAAGGCCGTTGGCGACCGCGCGGCGGGCGTAGGTCTCCGGGACGCCCACCCCGACGGCGGCCGTCACGATCTCCTCGCCGATGGCCGCGAGTCCGCACGGTCCGGGACATGCGGTGTGCTGTGCGGCGAGGAACCGTGCGACGCCGAACGCTTGTGATCCGGCGCCGGATTCGGTGCGGGCCCGTACGAGGGTGAGGCCGCGTTCCAGACCGGTGCGGACGTAGCGCTCGGTGTGGCGGCACCCGGTGGCCACCTCCCGGCCCCATATGGCGCGGGCGGGAAGAGAAGAGTCCACCTCCCCCGGGGCGGGGGTGGTGTCTTCCTTCACCAACAGGGCGCGCACGGCCGCCGGGAGAACGGCCATACGGCCGGCCCCCGGTCCAAGCCAACGGGCGTACTGCATCGTGGACTTGATGTCGACACCCGGCCGGACCGCGTTCGACGACCGCATGGTGCCCTGGTAGATCCAGTGCTCGCCGCGCGTCGTCGGCACGGTCCGGGTCGGGGGCAGGGTCGCGCGGGCCCATGCGACGGCCGCCGCGTTGTCCAGGTCGACGACCGTCAGCCCGGCTCCGCCGGGGTGGTAGGCGACCGCCGCCGCCTCATGCCACACGGCCGCCCACAGAGGCGAGGTGAGGACATGCGGGTCAGCGGTCGCTGCGGCCCACCCGTGGCACGGTGCCGGGCATTGGCAGGGGCCCGCCGCTTTCATGTTGGGTCGGTCGCCGCAGGAGCTGTCCTTGCAGGAACGGCAGTTGCCGAACGGGAGCTTGCCCGCCCGCAGGGGCAGGACCGGGACACCGGCCGCCGCGAGGGCGAGGGCGACGTGCAGGGGGTTCGTGGCGGCGTTCACGAGATCAGATCCAGCGGACGCGGCCGGGACGGGGCGCGCCCCGTTCGAGTGGCAAGGGCCGAGAAGCCCTCGCCGGACACACGCAGTTGAGTCATGCTGTAGGTCTCCTGTTCTGCAACGTCGGGATCGGAGACCGTGGGCGGCGGGCTGTCCTTGTCCGGGAGTGCCGCCGCCCACGGGCAGAGCTAGAAGGGCGGTTCGTTGCTGTAGCCGCCGGGACCCCACGGGTCACGGTCGTTGTGGCGGCGACGCAGCCACCGGGGCCGGTGCGGCAGGGGCATCAGGAACCAGCGGCGGGTCTCGTTCCAGCAGCCGCAGGGCTCCCACTCGTCACCGGCGTACTCGCCGTTCTCGTCGCCGTAGGGGTGCTCGATGCCGCCCAGTCCCTCGCAGTTGAAGCAGTCGGGGCGGGGCGTGTCGGTCAGAACCAGGGACCGGCGGGGCCAGTGGGCGACCTGGATACGCAGTCGGATCACGGGTGTCCGCCTTCCTGAGCCCGCCACACGGCGTACTGCTGGCGGACGTAGTCGCGGGGGTTGTCCGTCTCGCCCTCGCCGTCCAGAGCGAGCAGGGCACGGGCGACGTAGACGGCCTGTTCGTCGGGGTGGAAGCGGTCGGCGAGGGCCGCGCGGCGCAGCCACCATTCCCGGTCGCACCTGCCGTCGTTGGTCTGGGCGATCAGCCAGTCCGTCTCGGTCTGTTGGTCAGGGGCGCCGGTGTACGCCTCGTGGTTGCGTGCCCGCATGTGTTCAGCGAAGTCGGGGCTGAGGCCGCGACGGTCTGCGGTGGCGTACAGCCGGACGCGCTGACCATCGCGGGTGGGGTAGCGGCGGACGGCGCCAAGAGTGAACGCCCTGTTCAGCTCCGCCGTGACGGTGTCGGTGTCGTCGGGGTCGCAGATGACACGGATTTCGAACACAGTTGCCCCTGTCAGCCGTGGAAGTGGTTACGCTTGATGACGGCCTTGCGGATGTTGACCGTCGTCCCTCCCCGGTGGCCGCCCGCGCTGAACACCTGCACGGCGATCCAGCCGCCGAAGATGACGGCGGCGAGGATGACGAGTTGGGTCACCAGGGCGGTCAGGGCGGCGATGAACGTCGTGAGCAGCAGCAGTCCGCCGCACACGGCGAGGAACCCGACGCCCCTGAGGGCGACGTTCACGGCCGCGCGGGAGACGGCCGGTTTGGCGGTGACGACCGGGTCGGGGTGGACGGGGTTGAGGGTGTAGCCGGTGACGACGCGGCCGTCGGGCAGGACGACGCTCGTCACGGCCGGGATGGTGCCCGGCTGCATGGGCATGAGCGGCGCGGTGTGGGCGGGGGCGAGCGGGGTGGGGATGTGGACTTCCACAGCCGCCCTCTCGTGTCCGGCCGGACGGCCGTACGCGGTGGGTTCGTTCATGGTGCTGGACTCCTTTCGGATCAGCGGCCGACGCCGGGGACGGCGTCGGTGAACGCGGTGACGAGGTCGTTGATGGTGTCGGCCGCGCCGGTGTTGGCGAGGTAGAAGCCGAAGAGCGCGACGGCGACGACCGCGCCGGCGCCGACGGCCTTGAAGCGCAGTAGCAGCGCGACGACGACGGCGAGCAGCAGTACGAGCGGGATGGTGATGACCACGAGTTGTCTCCCGGCGGGGTCAGCGGGTGCCGGCGCGGTAGGTGCGCGCGGCGCGGTTGTAGATCCAGCGGCCCACGCGTATGCGCTTGCCGGTGGCGTCGCAGCGTCGGCAGTCCTTGCCGCGCTTGGTGTTGCCTTTGCGGTCGGTCTTGAAGCCGTGACCCATGCCCTCGCACTTGCGGCAGTCGCCGAACGGGCTCAGCCAGCACTTGACGACGTAACCGAGGGTGACGAACAGCAGGAATGCGGTAGCGAGCACTGCAAGGCTCATCAGGGGCCTCTCAGAGGGGTTGGAGGGGGTTTCCGCAGGTCGGCCGCTACGTGCTAGCAGCCTGATCAGGGGCAGTTTGGGTCGCTAGCAGGGTTGCTACCGGTAGCGACGTGTGCCACTACCGGTAGCAGGCTGCGGGGACCTATCCGGCGTCCCGCTTCTTGTTGCGCTCCGTAATCACGGTGGCGATGTCGTCGCGCTTGATGCCGCGCTTGTTGACCTGTTCGCCGTCGATGCGCCGGCTGATCTGCACGGTGCCAATGCCGAACGGCTTGAGCGCGGCGGTGAGCGCTTCCGCCTTCGGCTTGGCCTCCATCTCGGCCCACGGGCCGTAGACGTCGGGGCGCAGGTCGGCGAGTCGGTCAACGACCGTTTCGGACCACACCTTCGTCTCTCCCTTGCCGAGTACCTGGGCGACGTCGTCCAGGATCGTGGCGGACGTCTCGGGTGCCGGTGCTTCGCCGACCGCGTCGCCGGACAGGGTCCCCTCGGCCTCACGCAGCGCGGCGGCACGGGTCAGGATGCGTTCCGCGTCCCGGCCGTCGGCGAGGTAGGTCCGCACGATCCCCGAGTCGTCCGACATGCCCTTGAGTAGACCCACGCCCTTGTGGGACTTGAGCAGCTTGGACGCGTCCAAGCCCTCCGAGTACGAACCGGCACCGAGGATCGTGTCCGACACCTGGTAGGCGCCGACCCGCAGCGCGAACCGGGCCTGGTGCTGGTCACGCAGCTCCGAGGGGCACGCCTTGTCGTCCGGCTTCTGCGTCGCGGTCATGACCGAGACACCGACGGCCGGGGCGACCCGGGCGAGGTAGACCATCAGAGACAGGATCTCTTTGCCGTGCTCAGGGTGGGTCAGGTACTCCTGCACCTCATCCACGACGAACAGGGTCAGGGGCATGTTCAGCTTCTTGTCCCGGCTGATCTCCGGGGTGAGCTTGCCCTCGGGGCAGACGTGCAGCGGCAGTTCGGACAGCCGGTGGTACCGGTCCTCGACGTCCGCCTTGAGTTCCCGCAGCGAGGTCAGCAGGTGCTGAACGGGGTCAACCCCGTTCTTAGGCACGATGCCGAACCCGATCCGGTGGGCGACCTTCGCGAACGTGCGCCAGTCCGGCGACGCCTTCCCGTCGAACAGGTAGAGCCGCACGTACGGGTCCAGCGCGGCGGCGAGGGCGATGGTGCGCGCGGAGAACGTCTTGCCCTGACGCGGGACGGCGCCGACCAGCAGCGACAGCCACAGCATCGTGGCCATGACCGGGTTGCCGCGCTCGTCGACACCCCACGGGAAGGGCTTCCAGAAGTCCACCCTCGTTGCCCCCAGCAGCGGGGACTTGCCCGACGGGACGGCGAGCGGGTCACGGTCGGCGATCCAGTACGACACCCGACGACCGCTCGTCTCGTCCTTGTCCAGGAACAGTTGGGTCGGGGCGATGTCCATGCCGGACGCGAGACGTGCGTGCGCCTTGAGCGCGTCCTCGAACGTCTTGCCGTACGGCAGGTCGACGACGACCCTCCAGCCGTCGCCGTCCCGGCCGATCGGCCGGGGGAACGAGATCGACTGATCCTTGGCTGTCAGGCCGGCCGCCTCGTGCGCGCGGATGACGATGTCGGAGGACAGCTTGCGCTTGCGGAACGTCACCTTGGCCATGTCGACCAACGGCCGGTCCGCCGGCGCCCCCGCCACACCCAAGGTGGTGGTGAACGCGGCGATGACCAGCATGAGCAGCCACGACGGCGCCATGACGTACAGGGTCAGCGCGGCGGCCAGACCGACGAACCCGCCGACCGTCGCCACGATCCCCCTCAGCCGGACACGGTCGTTGCGCTGCCGCGACAGCTTCAAGTACTCCGCCGCGTCCTCGTTCGCCACCGACGCGATACGCAGCGACTTGCCCTCCGCGTCGAACACCCACCGGCCGACCGCGGTTGACCAGCGCCACGCTCCGCGCGGCGAGTACATGCAGATCTTCGGCGTGTAGACGAGCGGCAGACGCACGGCGTGGTAGCCGGCCACAGCCGAGTAGTGGCGAACCGCCCACTTGCGAACGGCCGTTCGCTGGTCAGGGAGCTTCACCCAGTCCGGCAGCACCGGCATACGGGCCTTGTCCCGCGCCTCCATCCACTCACTGACGGACGGCGGGTAGACCTCACGCGGCGGGTCGACCGGGGCACCCTCGGTCAGTCCCTCCGTCTCGGGGTCGTCGGCGTCGGGGAGTTCGGCCTGCCACTCCCCGGGCTTGACCGCGCCCTCGCCGGTCGGCGCGGCCGGGTCGGTCTTCTTTTTCAGCGGGAACGGCACGATCTCGGCCGTCGGCTGTTCGGTGCCCTCCGGGTCCCCGGGGGGCGTGAAGGTGGTGGTTTCCGTCACGATGTACGCACTCCTTCGGGAGTCTCAGGGTCCGGCCGGCTTGCTGTGGAAGGTCGGGCGGCCGGACCCGGGTTGTGGTCGGTTCAAGCGGCGCGCTGTTCCTTGGGGAACGGACCTGTTGAGCGGCCAAGTGGGCCGCTAAGGTCCTGCTCATGGGGGCTCATCTGGGGGAAGACGGCAGGTACTACGGCGAACTGGAATGCCGGTGGTGCGAGACGCGCATCAACCAGGCAGGACGTCGGAAGCCGCGTCTTTACTGCCGCACGTCACATCGCTGGAAGACCTACGGCGCGTGGGCGGTTGGCCTGGTCACGAATCTCTTCTGAGCTGCACCAGACCGCAGCCTCTTCGTTGACGGCGATGCACCTACCGCAGATGCCGTGAGAGCGCGGGATGCAGTAGCCAACGTCCATTCGGCACTGAGGGCAGGTGCGGCGGGCGGTGTCGGCCTTGGCCAACGCTCGCCACTTGGCCGGGGTCATCGGCCGCACCGGACGGGCGAGGTCGACCCGGTAGAGGTACGCGGTCAGCGGTTCGCGCCGGCGACGCGGCCTCAGGAGCTGGGCCGCGATGTCCTGACCACCCGGCCGTAGTCCACGGATGCGGAGTTGGCGGCGGGTGGCCAAGCCGTCGGGGGCGCAGCGCCACGGATAGGTGGGGATGCCGAAGCGTTCGCCGTTCGGGTCGAAGCAGTCGGCGAGGGTCAGCCGCTTCACGCGGCCTTACCGCCACCGGTTGCGCGTTCGGCGAGGATCGTGTCCCGCAGCGTCCGCGCGTTCGCCGGCGAGGTGTGGAGTTCGCGGCGGATACCCTCCGCCGTGACCCGGCTGTCCGGCCAATCGGCGGTCGCGGTGCGGGCCTCAGCGAGCAACTGATCCGTCGTGCGCTTCGGCCGGGGCGATCGGGCCACGGAGGGAACCCGGCCGGTCGCCCGGCGGGATCGGGGGGAGTCGGCCGCTACCGTCCGCCGCCCCGTCGACCCGGTCGGCGTCCGGTCGGTCTTCACCGGCACGATCGGCGAGGTGATCGCCGCAACCGGCTTGAGGGGCAGCGTCGGCTTTACGCAGTCGACCGCCACCGGATCGGGCACCGAGAATCGAGTCAGCACCACCGTCGGCGCCGGGGTCGATTCCCGCAGGTCAGCCGTAGACCGTTTCCTGATGGTCTCGGTAGATTCCTCCGCATTCGTGACGAGGGCGGGGACCGGGTCAGTTCCGCCGAACATCGACGCGAGGGCGGCATCCGCACCGGCGGTGATCCGGTCGCGCTGTACGTCCAGCAGCCTTGATCCGAGCGCTGCGTCCCCGACCCCGACCTTGCGGGCCAGACGCCATGACGCCCGCTCCGACCGCTTCCTGACCCGGTCGGCTGGATGCTGAGCGGCGCGTGCGCGGTGGTAGGCGAGGGCTTGGACGGTGTCGGCGGTGCGCCGCTCGTTCTCCGCGTCGCGGCCGTCGGTGTGGACGACGATCCGCCGCGCGAGGAACGCCATGCCCTCCGCCGATACGGACATGCCCATGGGGGTCAGGGCGTAGATCACGGTGCGTCCCGGGTCCGGCGCGGCCATGGCGCCCATGACGGCGGCGGCGGCCGGCAGTGCCCACAGTCCGATCCGTACGACGCGCGGGGAGGACTGGCCCAGCATGGTCAGACCGAGCAGCACCAGGGCGAGGACGGCGGTCGCACCCTCGCCGGCGGCGAGGGCACCGAGAGCGGTTCCCTTGCCGTAGGCGTGCCCGATGTTGCTGTAGGTGCCGATGCCGCCGATCACGCCCGTGGCGAGCATGGGCACGAACGCGGCTGTCAGCACGCCGATCTGAACCCTTGTCAGGGGCTTGCGCGTCTCGCTCATGCCGCTTCCCCCGTCCCCGAGCGCAGGGCGCGAGCGGAACGCAGGAAGGGGACCGTGCGGGTCAGCGCGTCGGCGTACAGGGCGTCCCAACCGGCGATCTCGTCACCGGCCTCACCCATCGCGGCCAGGTCGGCGAGGACGTCACGGGCCGCGTCCTCGCGGGCCGCGCGGTCGTCGTCCGTCTCGGACTCCAGCGGGCCCCGGAACAGGTCGACGTCGATACCGAGCGCCAGTTCCGCGAACTCCAGGTCGCCGAACGCTTCCTGACCGGCAATGAAAGTGCGCATACGCATGGTGGATCTCTCCATTCAAGTACGTCGGGATGGCACGGGGCGGTCGGCTGTCCTGTCCGGGAGTGCGACCGCCCCGCGAAGAACGGGGGTCAGACGGTGGTGCTGATGAGCGCGACGCGTGCTAGCCGATCTGCACGTAGCCGCTGGTCACCCGGCGGCGAACGTTCAGGTGACCAGCGCCGGTGATGCGGGCGCTGCCAGAGGTGGCGTTCACGGACAGACGGCCGGTGGCCTGCGGGGTCGCGGCCATGCGGACGTTGCCGGAAGTGAGGTTCAACCGGGCGTTGTGGCCGCTGTAGGCGCCGACATTGACGTTTCCGGACGTGAGGTTGATATCCAGCGGACCGGTCACCTCGCCGACGACGACGCTGCCGCTGGTGACCGTGGCGTCCAGGTCACCGGTCCGCTCAGCGGTCAGCGTGCCGGACGTGCCGACGTACTCCAGCCGCGCCAAAGTGCCGGTGACAACGGTGTTCGCGCTGTACGTGCTGATCGTGACCACCGACCGCGCGGGCAGGTGGACAACGGCCGTGATCGGCGTCGCCGCGTCCCCGGCCGGGCCGGTGGCGGTGACCTCGCGGCCGTTGACGAAGACCTTGCCGCCGCCGTGGCCGGTGATGTGGACATTGCCGTTCACGATCTGCACGCCGTTGCCACCGGAGAACGTCATGGTGCCGCCACCCATGCGGATGGTGGTGCTGCCGTTCATGCCGCCGGCGACGTCCGGGACGCGAACCCGGAGGTTCTGCCCGTTGAGGCTGACGGTGGTGTCGCGGATCGCGTCGGCCGACGGGCCGGACGTGGCGTCCGTCGTCAGCACCATGCGCGCCTGCTTCAACGCTGGGTCGACGACGACCCGGATGCTGCCGGTGCCCATCGTCAGATCCAGGGCGATCGGGCCGACGACGTCCACGGGGATGATTCGCTCGGTCATGGGCTACTGCTCCTGACTACGCCGGGATAGGAAGATCCGGCGCGGCGGGCTGTCCTGTCCGGGAGTGCCGCCGCACCGGATACGCAGGCCAAGCCGCAGCAAGCGGCGGGCCAAGTGCCCCGACCGGGAGTCGAACCCGGCCCGAAGACCATCGGGGCTGTAGTGCTGGGAGAGGTCAGCCGTTGCGGCCGTAGGCCTCGTTCAGTTCCTTCTCGACGTCCGTGCACTGACCGGACGCGATGCGGTCGTAGACCTCCTGACCGCGCTGCACGGACTCCGGGGAGGTCAGGTCGGACGACTGCTGCGACTGCACGCCGAACATGTGGACTCCTGAGTTGTCGTAGGTGGTGGGCCCGCGCCGAACGGATCGGCGGGCCGCGCGCCCCTGCCTGCTTCGCTGCGTACGCCCGTGATGGCCGGGCAGGGGCTGAGGTTTCGTCGTTCTCGAATCACGCTGTTCAGTTCTCAAGCAACTGCCGATCACGGACGCTCGCGGCGAGCGGCCGAGGCCGCCTTCCTACGAGCTGTTCCGTGCCGGTGATGCAGTACCTGTTTTACAGGTACTGCATAGGGGTCCGTCAAGTACAGCGACGGGACTTCCTGGCTTCGCACCAAGACTTCTTGGTGCACCATCAGAATCGGTGCAGGTCAGGGGAGTTGGTCACCCCATGCGTGGACACCTCAGGGACTTCTGGCTACCGTCAAGAGGTCCCTAGAAGTCCCACCGGGAGAGCAGATGTCCAACGAACGTTTGCGATCAGCCCTGTTGGCCCGTGGCATGACCGTTCAGGGGTTGGCCGAGGAAATCGACGTCAACCCGAAGACCGTGGAACGGTGGATCACTCAGGGGAAGGTGCCGTACCGGCGACACCAGTACGCCACAGCGTCCGCGCTCAGGGTGGACGTCACGACCCTGTGGGACGACACCCGGGCTGTGGACAGCGCTGCGGATCTCAGCAAGGCGGAGATCGTCACTGTCTATCCGCATCGCCACCTGGTCCCGTCCGGCCTCTGGCGGGAGATATACGAGCGCGCTGAGAGGTACCTCGATGTCCTCGTGTACTCGGGATTGTTCCTGTCCGAAGACCCCCAGTTCCTCGGTCTCCTCAGGAAGAAGGTGGAGTTGGGAGGACACATGGGGCAGACGCAGGTGCGCATCCTGCTCGGAGATCCCAAGTGTGCGGCGGTGAAGCAGCGCGGCATCGATGAGGGTCACGGGATCATGGACGGCAAGATTCGCAACGCCCTGGTCAACTACCGCCCGCTGTTCGAGAGCCACCCGGAAATACGGTTCCGACTGCACGAAGCCACGCTGTACAACTCCCTGTTCCGCGCGGATGACGAGATCCTGGTCAACACCCATGTCTACGGCGTCGCCGCGTACATGGCTCCCGTCCTCCACCTGCGGCGAATGCCCGGCGGCGGTTTGTTCGACACCTACGCCAATAGCATCGAACAAACCTGGGGAGGAGCACGCCAGGCCACGGAAGCTGACTTCAAGGGAGCCTGACCATGGGACGCATTGACCACTTCCACAACCCCGACGCCCCGCCGGCGAACTCGGTCGTTCCGTCCGTGGTGGCGTTCGTACAGAATTCCGCAGGACAGGTGCTCCTGATCAAGCGTTCCGACAACGGCCGGTGGGCGCTGCCGGGCGGGGGCCATGACGCCGGCGAGTTCATCAGCGACACCGTGGTGCGGGAGGTCTGGGAAGAGACCGGCATCAAGGTGGAAGTCCTCGAACTGTCCGGGGTCTATACCGACCCCGCGCACGTGCTCCAGTACGACGACGGCGAGGTCCGGCAGCAGTTCAGCATGTGCTTCCGCGCGCGGCCGGTGGGCGGCGATGTCCGTACGAGCAACGAAACGACGCAGGTCCGTTGGGTCGACCCAACGGACCTGTCTCAGTACGACATTCACCCCACCATGCAACTCAGGATTGAGCACGCGATGGATCAAACGCGGACAGTGCCCTACATCGGCTGACGCTTGACGGCGGCGACCTGTTCGAGCACGCGTGACGTGCTCGCAAGGATCTCTGGCTCAGCTCGGCGGATGAACGTGCCGATCAGGCTGTCCGGCCCGTAGCGTCCGGTGATCTCATTGATCCGGTCCACGGGGTTCGTGGGCGTGCCGTCCGGCGTCGTGTTCATGTCGCAGTAGCACAGCGCGTCGTTCAGCCCGGCGGGTTCGCGGGAAAACTCGCCCTCAAGTTCCTCGCGCAGGCCCCGGGCGTCCGCCTCCATCCACGCACAGGAATGGTGCGCGACCAGGTTCACGACCCGTTCGTCCGCCCGCGCGATGTCCCGGAGGTAGCGCGCACCATCGAGTGGGTGGAACCCCGTTTTGGCGAGGTCAGGCGCGTAACCGATGTCATGCAGTACCGCAGCCGCTTCCAAGAGCTCCGCGTCCTCGCCGACGACGGCAGCGATGGTGCGTGCCCTCTCAGCAACTCCGAGCGAGTGCTTCCAGCGACGCGGCAGCGGCTCAGACAGCAGCGATTCCGCGAGCGGGTACGCCCACTCAGTCAGTCCCGTCAAAGTGACGAACGCTCCTCTCGATTCGGCAGGGCCCGCACAGTTCGTAGCCTGCCCTGCCCCCCTTCAGACAGCCATCCCGCAGCTTCCAGCTTCTCCAGTGCCTTCGTCACCGTCGGGCGCGAAACACTGAACCGCTCGCATAGAGCGGAAGCACTCGGAAAGGTTGCCCCTACTTCCAGTCCATCATCCGCGATGACGTCAGCGAGCCGTTCCGCGAGGGTTCGACGGTCGGTCCGCTGACCGTCCCGGATGACGCGCCACCGGCCGCCAGGAACCGGCTCTGCCATGCCGTCCTTCCGGAGCGCTGCGAACGCCCGGAGCACTACGCCACGCGAGACCCCGTGATCGCGCACAAGCTCAGCGGCTGGCGGCAGTTCAGCCATCTCCGCGTCCGCCTCGATTCGGGCCTTGAGCACATCCGCGATCTTCTGAAAGGTCCCGCGCGGGCTCACCTGCTGCGGCACTCGCCCTCCCCACTCCGTCTCGGGTCGTCACGGTCAAGCGTGCCACCATGCGCCCTTCGACCTGCGGCCAGGTTCCTTGAGCATCCAAATTTCCTTCTCTCCGAAGTGCAGAACACGGATCCCATGTGGCATATCCAGAACATTCCCTAACCAGATATCTTCTAGAAATGGTTCGCCTTACGGATTCGATCAACAAGGATCAGCACACGTTCTTTTAGATCGAACACATCCCACAAAGAATCAGACTCACGTACGGCGGCACGAGCAATTTCCACCTTATCTGGCGTTACAACACCGGGATCGCCTTCCTTTTTTCGCTTCACGCCGGAAAATTTGTCATCAAATTCGCTCGTCGGCTTAACGGGAGTCGCACTCGGGTGCACCTGTTGCGCCGCCGACTCGAATACCTCCTGCGGCACATAATTCTCGATCTCCCGTCCGGAAGTAACCCATGCGAAGCCACCATAATCAGAGAATTCCTTCAGAATTCTAACCTTCGTCTCCCTGATTTCATCCGCAGCCGACTTGCGATCAGAATCAATAATGATCGCCATGTTTCGATTGATCTTCAACAATAGAATAAAGTCTTCCACCGCCCCTGCCGGCGCGAGCCATTCGGCGCCACTGAGATGCGAAAGAAGCTTCCCACCGTAAAACATCACACTGTAGTGAATTCCCTCGATTAGCGAGGCATCATTGAGACGAATCCAGTGGTTGACGTAAATCCGATCCGACGGCCCTTCAACCCAAACGATGAAGTTTGACTGCAAAATATCTGATGCTCGATACCCTAGACTCCGAGAGATCCGCGCACGATTATGTTCAGTGACTGCTGTTCGAATCCTGGTGCCGTTCTCGTACGTATGAGAGATGTCGACAACCGTCACTTGGGGATTATCCATAAGGCTCGTTGAATGAGTACTCAGGAGGTATCGATTGTCCGTCTCCGCCATCAGGTATCGGGCAAGCTTGCGAAGGAGAATCGGGTGAAGATGCACTTCAGGTTCCTCGATGCACACAAGGGCACCTGAATGCCAGGTCGCAGCCGCCGCCAACATCACTACCTGCGAAACTCCAGCGCCGAGGCTCTCAATAGGAAGCACTCGGCCTCCTACGCTTACATGGACCGTTGTACTGTTGTAAGGAATTGCGATCTGCGCATCCTCTTCTTCAAGTACACTCTTCAAGAAATCGTTGATTCTTTGAAATTTCTTCGAATCCTCACGATATCGCTCAGCCGAGGGCGAGTGCAGCGCGTGCAGAAACCCGGGAAGTCCCCGACCATCCAAACGGGTCAGATTAGGAGTCGGCGAGCCGTCAGAAACGATTTCCCGAAAAGCTGGAATCATAACAACTTTCGGGTAAATCAATGGTTGAGCGAGATGCTCTACGATTTTATGAATATTGATCTCCATGCCCGATGCGCTGCCCATGAGGTCGTTAGCAAGGTCAGCAAAGGCTCGATCCATTCCTTTCATGTCCGCGAAAATCGTCTGCAGCCAATCGCGACGGAGGGTGGCATTTCCGTCAGAATTGCGTTCAAATCGAAACCAAAAAGCCTTATCCTCCTCACTGTAGAGCATCGGGTGTTTAGCAAGTTCTTCCAAAGTTCGACCGGATCTAGAGTCAATTCGTGAGCGATATTGAAAAATTGCATCCACGTGATCGAAAGGACTATCGACCGACAACGAGATGCCGAATCCAAACGGAGGAACCTTCACACCGTCAGGGAGAATAGGAACGTCCAAAGCGTCTAGATCTGAAATTGCCCTTCCACCTCCAGCCAGCGGAGAAATGAACTTCTCCGCAAATCTGAAGATGTTACTCTTACCGCTGTTATTCGGTCCGGCAATTACAGTCATCTTACCTAGCGGGAAGACTCTCTGCGGTTCCGTGTAGAAGCTTCGAAAACCCTGGATCTCGAAACCAGAGATCTCACTCATGTTTACTCCCGGAAGAAGATACGGCGACACTGAGGACCATTGTGATATAGAGGGGCGTCGATCATGATGAGAATCCCAAACTTCAGCCGCAGCTTCGACGCCACACCAGGACTCAACGCAAGCGCTCTGCCTAGAGATCTCAGCTCCCCTACTCGTTGAGCAGGGTGCACAGGAGACCAGACCGTCCTCACCCAAGAGGTCGCTCCGTCTCAGTTTCCGTCTCGTTCATGGCCGTGCGCGGGCGTTCAGAGCCGTACGGACTGCGGTTTTCTCCGGCACCACGTACGGCTGTGAACGGGCCCGAACGGCCACGAACACCCTCTGACCTGGACCAACAGACTTGGAAAGCGTGTTGGGGGCAACCCCTCACGAGTTCGAATCTCGTATCCTCCGCCAGTGCCTCACCGGGCACGATGTCGAAGGGCCCCACCGCGAGGTGGGGCCCTTCGACGTTGTTCTCAGACCCCGTTGTCCTGGTTTTTGTCCACAGTGGGTGTCTCCGGGGGTCCCCAGATGGCTTCGGCGATCTTCCGGCAGGGACTCCTCGCCGTGGTCGGGGAGCCCCTACCCAGCGCGGTTACCGTCGATGTCGGCCTGATCCAGGACCCCGGCACCAGTCATGAGCGCTGGCCGTGATGGAGGCCAACACGGCCTGGTTCTCTCACAGTTACGCGGCCCTGGCCGACACCGTGTTGGACGTCGTTCTGCGCGCAGCAGGTCCTCGTGGCCAGGTTTCCCCCGTCGCCGCTTCACCAGCAACGTCCTCGGCCCCCACTTCGAACAGGTCTGCCGCGACTGGACCCTCCACCACGCCGACCCCGACCTGCTCGGCGGCCTCCCGGCCCGAGTCGGCCACGGCGTCGTCCATGACCCCAAAGCCCGCACCGGCCACGAGACCGATGTGGCGGTCGTCGGCATCGCGGACGGAGCCAAGCCGCCGCTGCTGGCCATCGGAGAAGCCAAGTGGAACGACACCATGGGCATCTCGCACATCGATCGCCTCCGGCACATCCGCGACCTCATCACCCAGGCCGGACGCTACGACACCACCCGTACTCAGCTCATCTGCTTCAGCGGGGCGGGCTTCAACGACAAGGCCCGCGTCGCCGCCACCACCCCCGGCGTCCCTGATCGATCTGGCAGCCCTGTACGGCCAGGCGTAACACCGGCGCTGAGTGAGCTGCTGCCTTGATGCCGATCGGCCTCGGCGAGAATGTCATGATCCGGACCTGAAAGAGCGGGAATCAGTCGAATACGCGCGCAGGTAGAGCGGCTCGCACCGCCCGCCGGTGACGATGGTCCTGACATGGCACGCCTCCGACCGGACAGAGGAGGACGAATGGGCAAACAGGTCAAGTGCGGGTCGACCCATACCAAGACCGGCAAGCGGTGCCAGAAACCGGCGATGATCGGTTACTCCCGCTGTCAGTTGCACCGCGGCGAGTGGAACCCGCCGCAGAAGAAGACCAAGAAGCGCTAGCCGCAAGCTGTGGTGCGGTTCTCTGACGGGGAGTTCGGGGGCCTCGTGACGATTCTCAGGCCCCTCCTCATGCAGCTACGCACCTCGACGACGGGCTGCGGGTCTGGGCGACGTGCCGTATGTCCTCTTCCAGCGGGCTCGGTGCCGTTGGTCGCCCTGGCCGGAGCCGTTGACGCTGAACAGGGACTGCAAGGTGGCTCCGTTGTTCCACAGTCCGAGGTGGTCGCGATGGATGGCGAGGATGCCGTTCTGCAGGGCGAAGGTTTCGGAGGGGCGGCTGAATCGGGTGGTGGTGACGAAGACTGCCAGGTCGGCGCCGAAGTGGGCTTTCGCGCCGAGGAGGTCACGCAGCTCCCGGCTGGCAATGGTGCTGGTGGTGGTGTAGCGCTTGCACTGAATGATCATTGTGCGGCCGTCCGGGAGACGGCCGGTGACGTCAGCGCCGTTGTCTCCGGAGCCGCCGACGCGGCGGACGTCGGTGCAGCCGTCGCGCCGGCAGAGAGCCGCGACCAGGTCTTCGAATTCGGTGCCGGACATCTTGTCGACGTCGGCCAGTGTCCGATGGCCGACCCGAATCGCGTCCTGCCCGCGCCAGCGCCGGTCCCCGCCGCGAAGGAGCCGGTCCGTACGCAAAAGCCACCAGGCTCCGGTGGCAAGGCCGCCGAGCACGACAGCTCCGACGAGGTACGGCCAGATCGCTGACCAGAACACCACCAGCGTGACCAGCAGCAGGGCGCCACCGCTGAGGATCACCTTCCACTGGCTGCGTGCGGATGATCGTCGCCCGCGCTTCCTGGCCATGACTCCCCCTCCGTCGGCTGTCTGCCGAGCAGTGTGGACAGCCGTGCGGTGGCGCAGGTAGACCGCCTCTTGGCCAATGGCTCGAATCCGGCCGCCGACCTGGGTGAAACGCGGGCAGCTGGTCGCCGCCGGCCGGCTTCCGGTACGCCGGTTACGGGACCAGTGCGATGTGGGGGTGGGACGGGTCGGCCCGGCAGGCGTAGAGCTGTAGTTTGTTGGCGCCCGCGATGTCGAGCAGGGTGAAGTTGCCGCCCCGGGCGCCCAGGGGAGGCGGGGTCTGGTTCGCCGGGTTCTCCTCGGGGATCCAGGACTTGCTGATGGCGTCCCATTCCGAGGAGGCGATCGTCAGGAGCGGGACCGTCTCGGTGCCGCACTTGGCGCAGGGGCGGTCGTCGGGGTCGGTGACGTCCCAGCTGGTCCAACCGCCGGTCTTCCAGCCCGGGGCGGTGGAGAGGGTGCCCAGGTACAGCTCGCCCAGATCGGTCGAGTACGGGGTGTACCGCGCGGGGTCGATCGTCTCCCAGCGGCTCACGTCGGCCAACTGGTCCCGGACCTCGTCCTCCAGGTCCCTTGGGTGGGGGAATTCGGTGACCGGCTCCGGGGAGAGCAGGCAGGGCTCCGGGAGGTAGTAGTCGAGCTGGACGATCGGCGGCTCGGGCGGTGCGTCCAGGACGTCGGTGACGGTGGCGGAGTCCCGCCAGAAGAGGGCGGTCCTGGGGTGGGCGTACTCCTCGTGGTCGAAGGGGCACCACAGCACCTGGAGGAGGTCCGTGCCGGACGGGCGCGGAAAGAGGCTGTCGCGACCGTAGAGCTGGGCGACGGGGAGGAGGGGGATCGGGCCGTCGAACCACGGGCGGCCTGCCTTGATCCGCTCCAGGGTCTCCTTTTCCTCGGGGGTCCACTGGGCCGCCTCGGGGTCGAGGCGCAGCCGCTCGGCCGATGCGGCGCGGATGCGGCGGTGGAGCCGGACGTCGTCCGGTGAGAGGACCACCGGTGCCGCGTGGCTGTCGTGCGGCTCGTCGCAGTACAGCCACGGTTCGTCGGCGGGCCACAGGAGCGGCCCGCCGACGGAACTGTCGCGCACGGTCGGCGACCCGGGGCGTGGGTGCAGCCGGGTCGCCGTACGCGCCAGCGGGGCCAGTTGAGGGAAGACCGCGGTGATGTCGATAGGCCGCGGTGGGGTGGTGAAACTCATGCCCGGCTCCCGTTGGCGCGAACTGGTATGGCTGTGCTGATCAGTTGCCGAGGTTGAGCGTCCCGGTGTTCTGCAGGGTGTTGGTCACGTAGACGCTGGGGAACAGCTCCTCGGTGGCCCCGCTCGCCCGTTCGATGTTAGCGCTCATCGTGACGCCCACCGGAATGGTGCTCTTCGCGTCCTTGTAGACGGGTGTCACCTCGTAGAAGATCGCGTCGCTCGCCCCGAGACTGGAGCTGGAGTCCTTGATCATGTTCTGCGCGATGGTCTCGTAGGTCCGCATGCTCGGCGTGCCCGTGTTCATCCCCGACTGCCAGCAGGGAACGAGGTTGGACCGAGTCTCCGCTGTCGTGCCCATTCCGCCGAGGACCTTCGCGATGAGGTGGCACCGGGCCAGGCCGTTGCTGACTCCGCTCGCCTTCTTGAACTCTTCCGCGTCCTTCCATCCGGTGATGGGGTCGCTGGTTCCGCTTCCGTCCGTGATTTTCCTGCCCAGGCATGCCTGCGCCCGGGTGGGCCGCTGTCCGGGCCCGCTCGTCGGGACGGTCTGGTTGACGAGAGGCACCGCCTCGGTGGTGTTCATGAACCAGCCGTCGCCGTTGGGGAGCGAGCCGATCGGTGAGGGGTCGTTGAGGCAGCTGGCGTGCGGTCCAGTGTCCGGCGTCGAGACGGGCAGTTCGAACTCGTCGGCGTCGATCACCCGCTGGTCCTTGAAACCGTCGGCGAGCTGTGTGTCGGCGAACTGCTTCTCGGCGGGCGTGACATGGGCCTGCACGCAGGGTGACGCGGGGTCGACCACACGGGCGTCGTTCAGGACGTACGTGTCCCACTCGCCGTTGCCGAGGTTGGGGATCACCTCCACGCACCGGGCGCCGGCGGCACCGCCCTCCTTCGCCTCACCGAAGGGGAAGTCGCCGCAACTGTCCGCGTCGACGAGTTCCGGCTGCGCCGTGAAGCCCCCGCACGTGCTGGCGGTACGGCCGGCCACGCCGCTGGTCGACCGGGTCAGCGGGCTGCCCTTCTTGCCCCAGGCGCCGTTGAGGTTCTTCTGCGCCCAGCCGTAGGCGGCCACGGCGCCGCCCGCGTCCGCGCTCGTCGCCTTCATCGGTACGACGGCCATGACGGAGGGGACGGCACAGCCCGCCACCGAGGTGCCGCCGACCGCGTCGTCACACCTGAGCTGACGCGAGTTCTTCCACGACGCGTTCGGGTCGGTCGCCGTCGCGCCCGGGGACGTCACGTACATCGCGTAGGCCGTGTAGAAGGAGGCGGAGGAGCCCGCCGTCTGCGCCGAGGAGAAGGTGACGTTGCCGGTGAGGGTCTGGTTGAGGGTGATGGCGCCGCCGAACCAGGGGGCGGTCTTGGTGGCCGTGCATCCGGCGTCGCACGAGGCGCGGAGCTTGGCGTTCAGGGACGTGACGTCGCCGGTGGCCAGGGTCATGGTGACGGAGACCTGCTCGCTCCAGGTCGTGGCCGTCGGGGAGAGGTCACCGCCGGTGGAGACCTCCAGAACGCCGCGTCCGATCTCCACGCCCCTGCTGTCGCGGAGGATGTAGGTGATGTTGATGCCCGTCACGCAGTACGAGAAGCGCGTGTAGGTGTAGTTGCCGGGGCTGGTGATGTCGCAGCTTCCGGCGGCTGCTGCTGCGGTGGCTGCTGCTGCGGAGGCGGCAGGAGCGGCGGCGGTCGCGCGGCTCTTCGCCTTCGCGGGGGCGGGGGTGACCGTCACACAGGACTCGACGGCACCCGCGCGGCGCTCTTGCGAGCCCGGCGCGGTGGCGGTGCAGTCCTCACCGGATCCGGCCGCGAACCTGCTGGTCTCGGTCTCGGTGGTCTTCGCGTCGGGCGCCGCGGACTTGGTGGCGGACGAGGCCTTCGCCGTCGCGGGCGGCTCGGCCGCCCGGCTCGTCGCGGCCGTCGTGATGACGAGGGTCAGGGCGGTGAGGACGGTCAGGGCCGTCGAGCGGGCGCGTCTCCTTGTGACACGCCCGCCAGGTATTCCATGCATGGGGGCAGGAACTTTCCGTAGGGGGAGGGGGGAGAGGGGGGCGCCGCCTGATTGACGCCGCCCCCGGGAAAGAGAACGGGCGGGATCAGGACGCGAGGGTCCAGATGTCGCTGAGGCCCTTCGTGATGCCGGAGACCAGGTCCTCGCCGGTGTCTGTGATCTTGCCGACGACGGGCTTGACGAGGCCGCCGCCGAGCGCCTTGTCGGCGGCGCCGACCCACTTGTAGGCGCCGAAGGAGACCAGGCTCAGGCCGGTGCCGGCGGCGGACTCCCAGAAGGCACCGCTGGTGAAGCCGTGCTCGATGCCCGTGAAGAGGGTGCCGAGGGCGCCCGCGCCCGCGGAGACTCCGGCGAAGAAGCCGGCCGCGGCGAGGGCCGGCGGGAAGACGGTGGCCGCGAGGGCGCAGCCGGCCGCCAGGAACCCGGCGCCGATGCTCACCACGTTGGCGGCGTCCGCGTAGAACTGGGCGTCGTTCCACCACTCGTCGGCGTCGCCGTCCGCGGTGCCGTTCGGGTTGACCTGGTTGTTCTTGTCGTTGTTTGCCGGGTCCCGCTTGGCGTCGCGCTCCTCCTGGGCCTTGCGCGCGGCCTCCTTGGCCTTCGCGATCACCTCGGCCCGCTTCTTGTCGGCGACGATCTGCTTGGCCTGGGCGTACGCGGCGGCGGCGGCCTTCGCGTCGGCGGAGGCGGCGAGTTCGGAGGCGCGGGCCGCGGCGGCGGAGCGCTGGGCCTCGGCGGACGAGGCGAGGGCCGCGCGCGCCGAGTCGACGGCCTTGTTGGCCGAGTAGTTGGCGGAGCGGGCGGCGCCGCGGGCGGTGGCGGCGGCGTTCTTCGCCTTGGTGGCGGAGGCCTGGGCGTCGGCGGCCGACTTGTCGGCGGCGTCGGCGTTGTCCCGCGCCTGCTGGGAGTAGTCCTTGGCCTTGGCGGCGGAGTCGAGCGCCTTCTGCGCCCACTTCTGAGCCTCGGCGGCGGCATTGCGGGCGTCGGCGGCGGCCTTCGAGGCCACGGCCGCGTCCTCCTGAGCCTTCTCAGCGATCTTGGCGGCGGCGGCGATGGCCCCGCGGACGGCGGCGACGTGGGTGGCGGTGTCGAAGTCGAGCTGCGCCGTGCGGAACTGGACCACCGTGATGAAGTGGCGCAGCATCCACGCCGGTCCTTCGAGCGCGACCTCCGCGTAGGCCTTGGTGAAGGCGCCCGCGATGTTGATCAACTCGACGGCCCGGACCTTGTCGTCCTCATTGACGGCCAGCGGGTAGTCATGGTCGAAGAAGCGGTTGAGGGAGTCGCTGGTGTTCTCGTCGAGCGCCTTGTTACCGGCATCCTTGACGGCCTTGCCGGTACCGCTGTCGCCGAGGATCTTGTTGATGGCGACACGCAGGTCCTCGTCCGAGGCACGCTTCATGCCGCCGGTGAGGAAGTCGCCGACGGCCTTGGAGCTGGTGCTCTCCAGCGCGGCCGCGGCGGCCGCGGCGACCTTCGGACCGCCGACCGTCGCCACGTGGAGGGTGGTCTCGCGGTCGTCCTCCCCCTGGGCGAGGACCCGGTCGAGGTCGATCCAGGCCCAGACGTCGTCGTCGGAGCCGGCGAGGGCGTGCTGGGCGGCCTGCCGGGTGTTGGCCCCGCGGGCGTCGATCAGGGCGACCGCGGCCTGCCTGCCCAGGGTCGCGGCGACCGACATGTCGCCGGAGTACAGGGCCTCTTCAGCCTTGGAGATGAGGTCCTTGGTCGCTTGGGTGGTGCGCTCCGCCATCAGCCGCTTCTCGCGGACGTCGGAGAGTTCGGCCTGCTCGATGGCGGCAAGCTGCCGGGCCTCCTCGATGGCCTGCTGCTTGTCCTGCTCCAGGGTCTGCGCCTCGGCGGCGCGGGCGTTCTTCTCCACGTCGATGGCGTCGCTGACGGCCTGGGTGGCGAGGTTGGCGGCCTTCACGGCCTCCCCGGCGTGGGCGGTCGACCTGTTGGCGTAGTCGACGGCCTGACCCGCGAACTTCACGGCCTCCTCGGCGGCGTCCGCTGCCTTGTCGGCGTGGTTGGCGGCGGAGTTGGCGGCGTCGCGGGCGGTGCGGGCCGCCTTGGCGGAGGCGGTCGCCAGTGCCTGGGCGGCGGAGGCGGCGTTGGTGGCGCGGTTGGCGGCGCTCGTGGCGATGGCGGCCTGACGCTTGGCCTCGTTGGCCTCCGCCTGGGCTGCACCGGCGGAGGCGGCGGCCTGGGCTGCGGCGGTCGCGGCGGCGGCGCTGTTGCGGGCGGCGGAGGCGGCGGCCGGTGCCCGGTCGCCCGCCTCGCACCGCACCATGACCACGTTCAGCGCCGCCGACGAGGAGAAACAGCGGGGCGTGCGGCAGATGAAGCTCATCGCCGCCGGGCTGCTGCTCTTCGTGGCCGTGGTGTACGTGCTGGCCAAGTGGGCCTCGCACGAGGGCGCGGGCGCCTGGGCCGGCTATGTCGCCGCGGCCGCCGAGGCGGGCATGGTGGGTGCGCTGGCGGACTGGTTCGCCGTGACCGCGCTGTTCCGGCACCCCCTCGGACTGCCCATCCCGCACA
>NZ_JARAXP010000023.1:0-104306 GCF_033793965.1 Streptomyces sp. ME02-8801-2C
GGCACCTGGCACATCGCACCGGCCGGTACATGACCACAGGGGTTGTCCGGCCTGACGGCCGGACAACCCCTCACCAAGATCTTCATCGACCTTCTAGCCCCGGTTGGGCCCTACGCTACAGCCCGCCTATCAGCTGATCCGCTCGTATGACGACGGCCCGCACCGAACGGTGCGGGCCGACACTTTTTGCTCAGCACGCAGCCACAAGCCTTCGCTTGCCGCGACTCGCCAGGAGGTGGAGCAGGGCAAGGGGGGTGCCGAAAACCATGAGTTCACCGCGTGCCATCACCCTCAGAGCGTCAGCCAGCGGTGCCCATCCGTGGAGCACTCTCCGTTCTGAGGCAGGGCGGGCGTAGCTGTGCATCGAGAATGCCCCTCCATGCCCGGTCGCCTGCCTAGTACGACTCTCGCGTGATGGTCACGACTGCGATAAGTGGAAACGGTCAAATCAAGAAGTCAGGCGCCAAACCGTACGCTGAGAGCGCTTTTCCCAATCCTGAACTTCTTGGAATAGCTGGGTTCTGCGGAGATGGTCAGGAGTCCATGAGGCCCTGCACGCTTTCTCGATAAATTCGGCCTTTATAGCGACTCCCCAGGTCGTTTTCATGATATGGCTGAGCGCACGAAACAAGTCGTGACCTTGACTTATTCTTCGCCTTCCTGAACCTGCCTGCGGCGCGGCTTGCAGACAGGTAAGAATGGTTGTCTCGGTGACACTTTCAGTCTCGCAACGCTTAAAAGCGAGATCGCACAACTTCGTGTAATCAATGCATTTATCGGGTGTGGTTATTTGATCGATCGGAAATTTCTCGGTTCGTAGAATGATCGAGTTCTGGCAGACCCAAAGGCGGAGGGTTCCGATAACCGATGCGATGCCAGTCGCGTACTCTGTCACGCTATTTAGCGGAAGAGTGGATTCTTGGTGGTGGACGTTTTCAAATCCGCAGAGACTTTCCACCATGCGAGTGGTCAAACCGTCGGCAAAGAAAACCATTGCGTCTAGGTCGTAGTCGTCGGTGTATACGATATTTGTGCTGGAGCTGCGCTGTTCTGCCATATCTACGAAATCTCTATCTAGAACCCCCAGAACCCCGTTAAATCCCTGATCATCGCACAGTTCCAGAGTCTGGAGAACGGCTGTTTTTCCACCAGCGACGACGAACCTACAGTCGTCTCGGGAAATGCAATTTGTAAGGGTGCCGGCATCGCTTCCACCTTCGACAACTATGACTGTCATGGAGTCGTGGTTTAGAAGCATGCCGATTTGGTTTCGTCGCTGCTCTGGCGTGATGAGCTCCAGCATCAGGAGACTTCCCCCTCGGTGCTGCTTTCCGAATGAAGACCGATTGTATGGGACCACCATTCGTTAATGATTTGCGGCGAATGGGTTGCTACGATGAATCGAAACTGCGCGAGTGTTGCGACTCGGACAATATCGCCCATGAATTCTTGCTGCCATGCAACATGCAGCGAAATTTCCGGCTCGTCGATCATTACGATTGAGTTAGCTTGCACGTTAAATAGGAGGTCGTACATCAGCACAAGTTCGTGCTGCTCGCCTGAAGACAGAAGTTGCGGTGGAACCTCCTGCCCGGTGTCGGAAACAAAGACAAATCCGCCTTCGCGGTTAATTACCAGCCGCTTGAAGAGGAAACGCTTGTTAACAATTGAAGTGAGTAGCTCAACGCGATATAGAAGGTCAAGGAACGTCGACAACTTCTCCTTACTGTCTCGCAAGTATGTGCCTAGAACCTTCCGTTGAGATTCAGTCAGTTCTTTATCCTTCAGGGCGACATCCATCGACTCCTCAAGGAGTGCGATCCGGGCCAGTCGATTGCGAAGCTCGCTTTGTTCCGCATAGAGTGCCCGGATCTCTTTTTCTGTAGGGATCGACTCGTCTGGGTTATCGTCAAGGATTCGACTTGGGAAACTCTTATCTAGTGCTTGAGATTTCCTGGAATTCTCTGCCAGGGCCGCGCCAAGTCGGCGAACTAGATCGTTAGAAAGCTCAGTTACGCGCATCCGCTGATGATGAGAGTCGACGCCATGCCGTCGAACATTTTCCTTGATTTGGTTCAGGATCAATAGGCGCTGCGTTTCTACCATATGAATATGCACGCCACTCAAAAATGTAACGATTTCTTCATCGAGTGAAGAGACGTCGTACAGGGATCCGCGAGTGTTACGAAAGCGAGGGCGCCCAGACTCCAGCCAGTAGGGAGAATCCTCCCCACTCTTTAGTGCCCGGTACTTCTCTTTAACCGAAAGGCCACTCTCCAGTAGCTGTGTCGTTTCTTGGGCAATATCTCGTGCGACTGCGGTTGGAAACTGATGCAATGCGCTCTCAATGTGGCCAGTCACTGGCTTCGAGCCGCGCCTGAGGAAAGTAAAGATGAGTTTTTCTGGAATAGTCCAATTTATCGGTTTACTCTTCGATTCCTTGGTGATTGTAAGCTTGCATTTTTCGTCGAACTCGAATGTTGCCTTGGAGAATGGTGTTTCGAAGATTTTGGTGAGGTTGAAACAGAATACCGCCTCCACTAGTTCGAGCATTCGCGTCTTTCCGACTCCATTCGGTCCGTGAAGGATGACGAACTGTGAATCGTTAGGAAAAATAACCTCATGCCTAAACCTGTTAAGGAGATCTTCGACGGTGAAAGAGCGCAGTGTATTCATTGAGGATCCCCAGGGGTGTCGTCTGTGAGTTTGATTGTCCTGTGGCAGGCGTGATGCGTCGGTCAAGGCTAGCTAACCGCTCCTCCCTACGGGGGTAAATTGCTCACCTTGGTCAACGAAACTGCAAGTTCGAGCCGTGTCTGTGGCATCGAGCCAGATGTGTTCAGTACGCGTGCGTGTAGGGGCCGTTGGCACAGCTCCTTGCCAGCGGGCTACGGCAACCTCCTGGACCTCGGCAGGGCTGAGGGTGCTGTAAAATCTGCTGGCTGTCTCTGTCGTGACTCTCATGCGGACGGCTGAGCTGTCTCGGAGCTGCTCGTTGCAAGTTCTCATCTGCTCGCGGTGGAACGAGCGCCCGCAGACGTCAACGGCTGATGTTTCACCCCTCTGGCAGGGAGTTGTGGGCTATGTGTGGGCCAGCTGGCCGCCAACGACCCTGGAATGACGCTCCCCCCGCAGGTCAGACAGTGTTTGGTTCCCGATTCCGCGACGCTCTTGAAAACCGTCGTGGCAGCGATGTCACCGTGGGTTCAAATCCCACACCCACCGCAGCAGGTCAGAAGGGGTGCCCCTGGACAGGGGGCGCCCCTTCTGCACGTTTACGCACGTCCCGGCAGCAGCTGCTGTTTCTTCGCCCCCGCCCTCATACGGCGCGGCACGCGCGCCCGTCCACCCGGTGGTGCGGGCAACGGTGCCTGACCGATCGCGAGTTCGAGACCGGCACGCGGCCGAACGGTCCGAAGGGGACGACATGTTGAACAAGTCAGCGAGGCGCGGCGCCCGGCTGGGCGGCGGCGCGGCGGTGCTGTGCGCGCTCGCCAGACCGTGGGCGCCGCGCCTGCCCGGGCGACCGCCGAACAGACGTCGGCGGGCACGATGTTCACCACCTGGGCGACGGATGTGAACGTCCGACGGGACTCGGCCCCGGGCTTCCGCTGCCCCGAGTTCCCCTCGCCCGGCAACTGCCCGCAGGTGATCGGCAAGGCGCAGCGGGGCGACCAGCTCGAGGTGTCGTGCCAGACGCGGGGTGAGACGGTCGGCTCCAACCCGAACTGGGTCTTCGTGGACAACCGGACCCGGGGCTTCTACGGGTGGATGGCGAGCTACTACATCTCGCACCCGGACAACTGGCTGCCCGGCGTCCCGCAGTGTTACGGCCCGTGACACCTCGGTACGGATGGGGAGGGGGGATGGGGAAGCGGGTCCCGCCCCCACTCTCACCCCCGCCACCCCGTCATCCGCGCCGCCGAAGCCACCGTCGCCCTGGCCTCCCGGTCCGTCAGGCCTGTCTGGACCGCCGCGGTTATCAACGCACCCAGTAGGCCAGGGCCCAGGCCGTTCTCGTACGCGCGGCACGCTGCCCAGAACAGGCGGGTGTTGCGTTGGCCCTCGTGGGCGGCGAGGACGAAGTGGACCAGGCCCTGGCCGTGGTGCTCGTCCGGTGAGGAGGGCGCGGCGCGGTGGGTGCGGGGCGGGGGGAGGAGAAGACGCAGGAGGGACGGTGGGCAGGGGGCCGGGGTCAGATGGGCGGTGCCCGGGGCCGTGCCGTAGACGCCGTGTTCGGTGCGGGAGCCGGGGCCGACGAGGTAGCCGCCGGCTCCTCTGATGTCGATTCCGGGGGCCAGCCGGCTCGCCGAGTTGGGGACCACGGCGTCCGGAGGGCCGGTCAGCCACAGGTGGCGGCCGCCGGACGGGGTCAGGACGACGACCGTCTCGGGGATCGTGAAGAGGTGGCGCAGGGCCAGCTCGCGCAGGGCCGCGGAGGAGTCGGTGCCCGACTTGGTGTCCAGGTCGATGCCGATGAGGTGGTGCGGGGGCAGGCCGCAGGCGATGCCGTAACCGGTGGCCCAGGGGGCGGCGGCGAAGAGTTCGCGGATACGGGACGGGTCGGTCGAGGCGTCGTACACGCCGTGGCCCGTGACTCCGCACTCGCCGCGGCACAGGACGGGCGTCGGGTCGGCGCGGTGGGGGGAGCGCAGGGCCGGGAGTTTCGTCCGGGACAGGGGGATGACGGCCAGGCCGCGTTCGGCGGCTGACAGGGCGTGGGCGAGGGCCAGCGTCGTGGCCTGCCGTTCTGTGGTGGCCATACTTCTATATTCGTACTTGTGTTCGAGAAAAGGAAGGGTGCGCGGGTCGGTCGGGCCGGTTCGGCGGAATGGCTCGAAATGTGCGGGAACGCTTCGCCCCTTGCGCCCCTTGGGTAACCGTGCGCCGGCTTGGCGGAAATCGTCTTTATCAGCCTGAACTGCGACTTTGATGATGTGAAGAGGGTTTATCGACTTGTCATCACGCTTCAGGGGGAATAAACGGTTCCGGGGTGGTTCGCCGGGGATTCGGTGGGCAATTCTGATCTCGCGACGCAGCGCACAGCGGCGGAGCGACACCGGGGCGGGTGGCCAACTGCCTTGGAGTCAGAGGTAGTTCGCGCATCACACGTACTTCGTACGGTCCGGCGGCATCACGGAGCCGGGGCGTACTTTTCTGGAGGAACAGACATGGCAAGCATCCGTACCGCCCGCGTTCTCGCCGCGGTCTCGGCCCTGCCCCTCGCCGCCGCGCTCTTCGGCGGTGTCGCGGCGGCGGACAACGGCGCCTTCGCGGACAACGGATCGAACGCGGCCGTCGCCGGCATCGTCGGCAGCGGAGTGGGCGGAAACAACAACGGCAACGCGTCCACCTCGCAGCAGCAGGCGGTCGGTTCCGGCGCCTCGAACCAGAACAACACCGCGCAGGTCAACGGCTCCGCGTTCACGGCCATCGACCAGTCCAACGCCGTCGTCAACTTCACCAACCTCTGGTGAGCCGTGGGGCCGACGGGGGTGTGGGTCCCCGGCGGTCCTGAACTCCCTGGTGGGGAGCGCTTCATGGGGTGATGAATCGTCTGCGCGGCGGCACGTACTTCGGTACATCGTGTCGCCGCGCAGGCGTTTTCGGACCCTTGACACCCTCCCGTATCTGACGGACAGTCAGAAACCGTGAGCCACCCACTCAGCGACCCACCCAGCGCCCCACGCGGCCACCCGCTCCGTCATCCCGCCGGCCATCCGTCCCGCCCCTCGTCGGACGAGCAACTCGGCCCGCTGCTGGCCGCGTTCGAAGGGCGGCCCGCCGTCGTCGGCGGGGTCGGAAAGGATCCCGTCAACCTGCCGATGATCCGGCACTGGTGCGAGGCACTGGGCGACACCGGTGCCGCGTACGCCGGGCCGGACGCGGTCGCGCCGCCCGCCATGCTCCAGGTGTGGACCATGGGCGGCCTCTCCGGGAACCAGGGCCGCTCGGCCGCGTACGACGAACTGCTCGCCCTCCTCGACGACGCGGGCTGCACCTCGGTCGTCGCCACCGACTGCGAGCAGGAGTACCTGAGGCCCCTGAGGCCGGGCGACAGGGTCACGTATGAATCGGTCGTCGAGTCCGTCTCCGGGCCCAAGACCACCAAGCTCGGCACCGGCTACTTCGTCACGACCCGGATGGATGTACGGGTGGACGGTGAGCCCGTCGGCTCGCACCGGTTCCGGATCCTCAAGTACGCCCCCGCGCGCGCCCCTGAGACATCTGCGGGGCGGAAAACCCCGGAGACCCCCGCCGCGACCCGCCCCCGGCCCGTCGTCAACCGCGACAACGCCGGATTCTGGGACGGCGTCGAACGTCACCAGCTCCTCATCCAGCGTTGCCTCGGCTGCCGCGCCCTCCGTTTCCCCTGGCTGCCGGGGTGCAACGCCTGCGGCAGCGGCGACTGGGACACCGTCGAGGCGTGCGGCGACGGCACCGTCTACTCGTACGTCGTCATGTACCACCCGCCCTTCCCCGCCTTCGACCCGCCCTACGCGGTCGGGCTGATCGAGCTCGCCGAGGGGGTGCGGATCATCAGCAACGTGGTGGGCGTGCCGTACGACAAGGTGCGGATCGGGATGCCGGTGCGGCTGGAATTCGTACGGTACGAGGAGGGGCAGCCGGCCCTTCCGGTGTTCCGGGGCGGATCTTCGGCGGAGGTGGGTGCGTGAAGGCCGGGGACGAACTGCCGCCGCTCGAGATCGAGATCACGCGGACACTGATCGTCTCCGGGGCCGTCGCGTCCCGCGACTTCCAGGACGTGCACCACGACGCCGAGCTGGCGCGGGCGAAGGGCTCCCCCGACATCTTCATGAACATCCTCACCACGAACGGGCTGGTGGGACGGTACATCACCGACTTCTTCGGCCCCACCGCCGTCCTGCGCAGGCTCGCCATCCGCCTCGGCGCCCCCAACTACCCCGGCGACACCATGGTGTTGACCGGCCGTGTCGAGGAGGTCGACGGCGGCACGGCCGTCATACGCGTCGTCGGCGCCAACGGGATCGGCCGGCATGTCTCGGGAACTGCGACCGTCTCCGTGCCCGTCTCCTCGGCCCCGGGAGGCACCCTGTGAGCCTGCACGCGCGTGACGCGCTCGGCGGCCGTACGGCCATCGTCGGCATCGGGGCCACCGAGTTCTCCAAGGACTCGGGGCGCAGCGAGCTGCGGCTCGCGGTGGAGGCGGTGCGGGCCGCGCTCGACGACGCCGGGCTGACGCCCGCCGACGTGGACGGCATGGTCACGTTCACGATGGACACGAGCCCGGAGATCACCGTCGCGCAGGCCGCCGGTATCGGGGAGCTGTCCTTCTTCTCCCGGGTCCACTACGGCGGGGGCGCCGCCTGCGCGACCGTGCAGCAGGCCGCGCTCGCCGTCGCGGCCGGGGTCGCCGAGGTCGTCGTCTGCTACCGGGCGTTCAATGAGCGGTCGGGACGGCGATTCGGGTCGGGGGTGCAGCGGCGGGAACCGTCGGCCGAGGGTGCGGCGCTCGGCTGGTCGCTGCCGTTCGGGCTGCTCACGCCCGCGTCCTGGGTGGCGATGGCGGCGCAGCGGTACCTGTACACGTACGGGCTGTCGCCGGACGCCTTCGGGCACGTCGCCGTCCGTGGCCGGAAGTACGCGGCGACCAATCCGGCCGCCTGGTTCCACGGCCGGCCCATCACCCTCGCCGACCACGCGGCCTCGCGCTGGATCGCCGAGCCGCTGCGGCTGCTGGACTGCTGCCAGGAGACGGACGGCGGCCAGGCGGTCGTCGTCACCTCCGTCGAACGGGCGCGCGACCTGCGGCACCCGCCCGCCGTCGTCGCGGCGGCGGCCCAGGGCGCGGGCCGCGCCCAGGAACAGATGACCAGCTTCTACCGCGACGACCTCACCGGCCTCCCCGAGATGGGTGTCGTGGCCCGTCAACTGTGGCGGACCGCCGGCGTCGGCCCGTCCGACATCGACGTCGCCATCCTGTACGACCACTTCACCCCGTTCGTACTGATGCAGCTCGAGGAGTTCGGCTTCTGCGCGCCGGGTGAGGCCGCGGAATTCGTCGCGGCCGAGGGACTGCCCCTGAACACGCACGGCGGTCAGCTCGGGGAGGCGTACCTGCACGGCATGAACGGCATCGCGGAGGCGGTGCGCCAGCTCCGCAAAACCGCCGTCAACCGGGTGCCGGGCGCGGAAAGAGTGCTGGTCACCGCCGGTACGGGGGTGCCGACCTCGGGGCTGGTACTGGAGGCCGCTGGATGAACCGGCCTGGTCGGGCGACCACCGGATCCCCGGCTGCCGCTACTACTGGAGGAGCAGCTTCCGTAGTACCCCCGTACCACCCCTCAGGGGCGAACCCTCATAGCTCGGTACTGTGCCTCCACCTTCAGGAGGTGGAGGTGGCCTCCCTCCTACAACCTGAGGGGGACGCGGCTTCGGGACCTGCGGCCGATGAGCCGGAGTAGGGGTCGAACCTAGCGTAGAGCCATGACCACACTCGTCTGCACCAGCGCTTCGAACGCGGCTACGCCGGCGACGCAGACCCTGTCGTTCGCGTCGTACACCTCGTACCCGTCGTTCTCCTCGTACGTGAAGGCCCGCCGCCCGGTGCTGCTGCGCACCGCCCGGTCGCTCACCGCGAACCCGAGCGACGCCGAGGACCTGCTGCAGACCGCGCTCACCAAGACGTACGTCGCCTGGGAGCGCATCGAGGACCACCGCGCGCTCGACGGCTATGTCCGCCGGGCGCTGCTGAACACGCGGACCTCGCAGTGGCGCAAGCGCAAGGTCGACGAGTTCGTCTGCGACGAGCTGCCGGAGCCCGAGGGGACACCGGTCGGCGATCCGGCGGAGCACCAGGTGCTGCACGACGCGATGTGGCGCGCGATCATGAAACTGCCCGCGCGGCAGCGGGCGATGGTGGTGCTGCGGTACTACGAGGACCTGAGCGAGGTCCAGACGGCCGAGGTGCTCGGAGTGTCGGTGGGAACGGTCAAGTCGGCTGTCTCGCGGGCGTTGGGCAAGCTGCGCGAGGACCCCGAACTGGTACTCGCCCGCTAGTCCCAGAGTTCCGCAGCCCGACGTGATCTGATCGATCGCTCGCTCCTAGTGACGTACCGGCCGGTATGTGAGCAGAATCAGCACACCATTTACCACCGAGTAGGCGATGAAGCCCCCGGGAGGACGCCGTGCTGAGCACCATGCAGGACGTACCGCTGCTGATCTCAAGGATCCTGACCCATGGGTCGACGATCCACGGCGACTCGCAGGTCATCACCTGGACCGGCGAGGCCGAACCCCGGCGCCGCTCCTTCGCCGAGATCGGGGCACGGTCCGCACAGCTGGCGCACGCCCTGCGCGACGACCTCGGAGTCACCGGCGACGACCGTGTGGCCACTTTGATGTGGAACAACCCCGAGCATGTCGAGGCCTACTTCGCGATCCCCTCCATGGGCGCGGTCCTGCACACCCTCAACCTGCGACTGCCTCCCGAACAGCTGGCCTGGATCGTCAACCACGCCGCCGACAAGGTGATCATCGCGAACGGCTCGCTGCTGCCGCTGCTCGTCCCGCTGCTCCCGCACTTCAAGACGGTCGAGCACGTCGTGATCGCCGGCCCCGGTGACCGTTCCGGCCTCGCCGGGTCGCACGCCCAGGTGCACGAGTACGAGGACCTCATCGCAGGGAAGCCGACCGGCTACGACTGGCCCGAGCTGGACGAACGTACGGCCGCGTCCATGTGCTACACCTCCGGCACGACGGGCGACCCCAAGGGCGTGGTCTACAGCCACCGTTCCATCTATCTGCACTCCATGCAGGTCAACATGGCCCAGTCCATGGGTCTGACCGACCAGGACACCTCCCTCCTGGTGGTCCCGCAGTTCCATGTCAACGCCTGGGGGCTGCCCCACGCCACCTTCATGACCGGCGTCAACATGCTGATGCCGGATCGCTTCCTGCAGCCCGCCCCGCTCGCCGAGATGATCGAGCAGATCCGGCCGACGCACGCCGCCGCGGTCCCCACCATCTGGCAGGGCCTCCTCGGCGAGCTGACCGCACGCCCCAGGAACGTCACCTCCCTCCAGCAGGTCACCATCGGCGGCTCCGCCTGTCCGCCCGCCCTCATGGCGGCCTTCGACGAGCTGGGCATGCGTGTCTGCCACGCCTGGGGCATGACGGAGACCTCCCCGCTCGGCACGATCGCCCGCCCGCCGGCCAGTGCCCTCGGTACGGACGAGGAGTTCGCGTACCGCCTCACGCAGGGCCGTTTCCCGGCGAGCGTCGAGGCCCGGCTGAGCGGTCCCGCGGGCGAACGCCTCCCCTGGGACGGCGAATCGGCCGGTGAGCTGGAGGTGCGCGGCCCGTGGATCGCGGGCTCCTACTACAACGGCGCCGACGGTGAACCCCTGCGCCCCGCCGACAAGTTCAGCGAGGACGGCTGGCTCAAGACGGGCGACGTGGGCACCATCAGTCCCGACGGCTTCCTGACCCTCACCGACCGCGCCAAGGACGTCATCAAGTCCGGCGGCGAGTGGATCTCGTCCGTCGACCTGGAGAACGCCCTCATGGCCCACCCGGACGTCCTGGAGGCGGCCGTTGTGGCCGTCCCCGACGAGAAGTGGGGTGAGCGCCCGCTGGCCACCGTCGTGCTGTCGGAGGGCTCGACCGCCGACTTCGCGTCCCTGCGCGACTTCCTCGCCGACGACGGCAAGATCGCCAAGTGGCAGCTCCCGGAGCGCTGGACGATCATCGAGTCGGTACCGAAGACAAGCGTCGGCAAGTTCGACAAGAAGGTCCTGCGCAAGCAGTACGCGGAGGGCGAGCTGGACGTCACCAAGCTCTGACATACGACGAGCCGGGGCAGTGTTTCACGTGAAACACTGCCCCGGCTCTCGAGTGAAATGTGTTAGTTGGTGCCGATACGGGCGAGCAGGTCGACGATCCGGCTCTGAACCTCGGTACTGGTGGACCGTTCGGCGAGGAACAGCACCGTCTCCCCCGAAGCGAGCCTCGGCAGATCGGCCTGGTCGACGGCGGCCGTGTAGACGACCAGCGGAGTGCGGTTCAACTGCCCGTTCGCCCGCAGCCAGTCCACGATCCCGGCCCTGCGACGCCGTACCTGAAGCAGGTCCATGACCACCAGGTTCGGCCGCAACTGCGAGGCCAGCGTGACCGCGTCGGCGTCGCTCGCGGCCCGCGCGACCTGCATCCCGCGCCGCTCCAGCGTCGCCGTGAGCGCGAGCGCGATCTCCGCGTGCTCCTCGATGAGCAGGACCCGCGGCGGATGCTGCTCACTGTCGCGCGGGGCGAGCGCCTTCAGCAGTACGGCGGGGTCGGCGCCGTACGCCGCCTCGCGCGTCGCCTGCCCGAGTCCGGCGGTGACCAGTACCGGCACCTCGGCGGCCACGGCGGCCTGGCGCAGCGACTGGAGGGCGGTCCGGGTGATCGGCCCGGTCAGCGGGTCGACGAACAGCGCCGCGGGGAAGGCCGCGATCTGCGCGTTGACCTCCTCGCGGGAGTGCACGATGACAGGCCGGTAGCCACGGTCGCTGAGCGCCTGCTGCGTGGTGACGTCCGGCGCCGGCCACACCAGCAGCCGGCGCGGGTTGTCCAGCGGCTCCGGCGGCAGCTCGTCGTCCATCGGCCGCGGCTGCGGCTGGTCGGAGACCTCGACCGCCCCGCCGGGACCGTCGAGCGGCTCGGGCCCCTCGGCGGCGTTCTCGTCCGGCGCTCCTATGGCGTACGAGCGCCCGGCTCCCTCGGTGAACCCGGGCAGCCGCGGAGCGCCCGGGGCGAGCTGTGTCTGCCCGGCCAACGAGGGCTGCGCGGGCAACGGCACCTGAGCGAGCGGTGCTTGTCCGGCGAGCGACGGCTGACCCGGCAGGGGCGCCTGGCCGGCCAGGGAAGGCTGCGCGGGGACGGGAGCGGGAGGCGCGGCCTGCGCCGCCTGAGGCGCGGCGGTGGCGGCCTGGCCCGGCTGAGGGTGCGGACGGGCCGCCGTCTCCGGCTGGCCGCCGACGGGTTCGGTACGGGTCCCGAGCTTGCGGCGGCGGCCGGAGCCGTTCGACCCGTTGGTGCCGTTCGGGGGCGTGGCGGACTGCGGCTGGCCCGGCGTCTGAACCTGCGCCGCCTGCCGACTGAACGGCACGCCCTGCCCGAGGGTGCGCACACTGATCGCCCGCCCCTGCGTCGAGTTCGGGTCGACCTGCGCGATGGCGGCCTCGGCGGGCAGCGCCTGCCCGGGCTGGACCGGCGCGACACCTTCAGCAGGGAGCGGGGTGACTACCGCCTGAGGCGCGGGCGCGGGGGCGGGGGCGGGGACGGGGGCAGGAGCGGCTGCGGCTGCTGCCGCGTTCGGGTCCAGCTGCGGCTGCGGCTGCGGCTGCGGCTGTACGGCGGCGCTGACGTCCGGGGTTTCGTCGTCGGCCTGGGGCCAGGGCTGGGGCTGGGCGACGGGGGCGGTCTGGGCCGGGATCGCCTGGCCGGGGGCGAGGCCCTGGGCGAGGGCGGGCTGGGGCGCCGTACCCTGCGCCGGGACCTGCTGGGCAACGGCCTGGGGCGCCTGCTGCAGGGCTTGTTGGGGGACCTGCTGACCCGGGACTCCCTGCGCCGGGACTCCCTGCGCAGGGACAGGCTGGCCGGCAATGGGCTGGGCGACTGCGGGCTGGCCGGGCATGGGTTGACCGGGCACGGGCTGCGGCGTAAGCCCCTGTGCGGGAACCGCCTGCCCGGGAACCGGCTGGCCCGGCATGGCCTGCGCGACCTGCTGGGCCTGCGGCACCTGAGCCATGCCAGGGGTCTGCCCGGGCATGCCCTGTGCGGGCACGGGCTGCTGACCGTGCCCCGGTACGCCGCCCTGCGGACCGGCGGCGGCGACCTGGGCGGCCGGTGCCTGCACGGGAGCCTGTGCGGGCACGGCCTGACCGGGAATCCCGCCCGGCGGTACGGTCCCCTGCTGGTCCGGGGCCTGACGCGCCCGGCGGCGGCCGGTCGGGGCGGACGTCGGATGCGGCTGGGGCGGGGTGTGGTCCTCGTCGGGGTCGTGCATGAGCCCGTCATGGCGGCCGGCGTCGTCGAACGGGTCGCCGACCGGACCGGCGGGTGCCTCGGGGACACCCTGGTCCGTCCGGTCCGCCTCGGCCGGGGGCAGGGCGAACACCGGACGGGGGCCCGCCTCCTGGGCGGCGCCGCGCTCGGCCGCAGCCGCGAGGGCCCGACGCCGACGCCCGGTCGGCTGCCCGCCCGCGCTGTCGTCGGCGGCGCCCTCCGCTGCCGGGGCCGCCGAAGGAGCCGCGGGCAGGGCGGGAGGCAGCGCGTGCTGCTCGCCTCCGCCGCGCCGCGCCGGAGCACCGGGCACACCCTGGGGCGGCACGGTCCCGCCCAGACCGGTCCCGGCGGCAGCGGTGCCCGCGCCGTGCTCACCCGCCATGACGACGGCACCCTCGGAGACGCCGCCCTCGTCGCCCGCGCCCGCCTCGACCCCTTCGACGGGGCTGGGACGGCCACGCCGACGCCCGGTACCGCTGTCGCCCTCGGCGGAGGACCCGGAGGACTGAGGCGCGTGACCAGCGGCGGCGGCGGCAGCCTCCTCGGCGGCACGCCTCCGGCGCCGCCCGGTGGGCGCGACCGCCTCGCTCCCGGGGTCACCGTTCTCGACCTCGACGTCGGCCTCGGCGACGCCTTCCGGACCATCACCTTCCAGAAACGCGTCCACGGACCGCCGGGCCCGCCGCCGCCCGCCGACCCCACCGTTGCCGTTGTCGCCGTTGTCGTCGACGACCTGCCCGGGCACGGCGAGCTCGGCGCCCACGGACGTCTCCGCGTCCTCGGCCTCCACCGCGCCCGCCCCGCCCCCGATGGGCACCTCGAGGACGTACGCGCTGCCGCTCATGCCCGGCACCTCGTGCGTCTGGAGCACGCCGCCGTGGGCCCGCACGATCCCGCGCACGATCGGCTCGTGCACCGGGTCTCCCCCGGGATACGGCCCGCGCACCTCGATCCGTACGACCTCACCGCGCTGCGCGGCGGCCACGACCACCGTGTTGTCCATGTAACCGCCCGCGGAGGCCGGCGAGTTGCCGGTCGCGTCGACGCCCGCGACGTCCGCGACGAGATGCGCGAGGGCGGTGGCGAGGCGCTGCGGGTCGACCTCGGCCTCGATCGGCGGTGCGTGCACGGCGAACTGGACCCGCCCGGGCCCGATCAGCTCGACGGCCCCGTCCACACCGGCCGCGACGACCGCGTCGAGCATCACCTTCGTACGGGTGACGGAGTCGGCGCCCGTGTCGAGCCGCTGGTAGGAGAGGACGTTGTCGACCAATGTGGTGATGCGCGAGTAACCGGCCGACAGATGGTGCAGCACCTGGTTGGCCTCGGGCCACAGCTGCCCGGCGTCGTCGGCCGCGAGGGCGGCCAGTTCGCGGCGCAGCTCGTCGAGGGGGCCGCGCAGTGAACGGCCGAGCAGCACGAGCAGCTGCTCCTGCCGGCCGGCCAGGGCCTCGTACCTGTCCTTCTCGCGCTCGGCGAGAGCCGCGTACCGGTCCTCACCGGCGGCGAGTTCCTCCTCGTGCTCCTCGCGCAACCGCTCGATCTCGGTGACGTGCTGCTGGCGCAGCGCGGTGAGCTCGGAGGCGTGCTCCTCGGCGACCCGCTCCAGCTCCTCCTCGTGCAGCTTGTCGGCGGCGTCCTTCTCCTCGGCCAGGGAGTCGTACGGACGCCGGTCGGTGAAGGTCATCACGGCGCCGACGAGCTGGTCGCCGTCCCGGACGGGCGCGGTCGTCAGATCGACGGACACCTTGTCGCCGCTCTTGGACCACAGCACCTGCCCGCGCACCCGGTGCTTGCGCCCGGACCGCAGGGTGTCGGCGAGCGGCGACTCCCCGTACGGGAAGGGCTCGCCGTCGGCGCGCGAGTGCAGGACGAGGGTGTGGAGCTCGCGTCCGCCGAGATCGCTGGCCCGGTAACCGAGTATCTGAGCGGCGGCCGGATTGACGAGGACGACCCGCCCCTCGGTGTCCGTCCCGACGACCCCTTCCGCGGCCGCGCGCAGGATCATCTCGGTCTGACGTTGCGATCGCGCGAGTTCGGCCTCGGTGTCGACGGTGCCGGACAGATCGCGTACGACGAGCATGAGCAGCTCGTCATTGGTGTAGCCGTAGCTGTCGTACGCCTGTTGGCCGTTCTCCAGATTCGCACTGGTGACCTCGACGGGAAACTCGCTCCCGTCCGTCCGTCGGGCGATCATCCGGGTCGGCTTGGTCTGCCCGTACGGGTCCATGGAATCGGGGCGCCGCATGGTGCCCGGGATCAGCCGTGAGTCGAACTGGGGCAGCAGATCGAGCAGCCCGCGCCCGACGAGGGCGGTGCCCGGCGTCTCGAAGGCCCCGAGGGCGATCGTATTGGCGTTGACGACGGTCCCATTGGCGTTGACCAGCACCAACGCATCGGGCAGCGCGTCGAGTATGGCTGCGAGGCGAGCAGCGCCTCGGGATGGCCTGCTGCTCACGAGACGCTTCCTCCCTGTTACCGCACCTTGCCGACCGCGGGCGCCATCTTGCCAACCGTCCCGCAACGTGTCACGCGAGGGAGTCTAAGGGCTGTGGTTGCGCTCGCGACGCCGGATGAGAGGGAGGTCGCACGACGAAGTGACACAGACCCTGTGACGGCCCCATTCACATCGCTCATGCGCTACGGGGCCCCCGTGACCGCGGTGTGAGGGCCCTCGGGGGTGTCGGTTCGCTGGTCGGGAGCTTGATCCGGAGCTTGACCGGGAACCCTCCCGAGCCCCTGTCGAAGATCGGGAAGCAGCGGTACGAGCCGGTCCCAGCGCGCCATCTGGCACCCGTTACTGCGGTCGAACGTGGCATCGACGGGCCGCCCGGCCCAGGTCCCGGTCACATGAGCGGTCGCCGGCCCGCCGTACATCATCGTGCAGACACTGTCCGGGGAGACGGGCGCGAACGGATCCTTCCCCCACCTAGCCCCCCGGTCGAGCGACCCACAGGCCCCGTCGACGTCGGGATGACTCCCGCCCCCCGGATGACACGCCAGCTCGAACCGCCCGTCCCCACGCCCACCGGTGCCCCGGACGGTGACGGTGAGGTGGTCGGAGGCGCGCCCCAGGGAAGTGGGAGCGAGAAGGGGCGCGAGAGGTGTGAGGGGACGGGCCTGCGGGACCGCGTCGGCGTACGCGGCCGTCGGCACGGCGGAGAAGGACGCGGCGGCGAGGGAGACACCGGCGGTGGCGGCGAACACGAGCCGACGGAGGGCGCCGCCGGCACCGGTGCCGGGAGGAGGGGCGGAGGGGAGGGCGTTGGGGGTGACCTTGACCATGACCTGACTAACGCCTGACGCCGACGGACGTTGCGCGGGCCGGGCCGGGCGGGGCGGTACGCGGGGCACAACGGCTTTGCCCTGCGCCCCGCCTGCCTAGTACCGTGGGAGGCGATTGGTGACACCGCGCTCGTCTGTGTCATCATCTGCACGCACCACTCGCGCTCGCGCGGGAGGTTGTGCTGGAGGCGTCGCCTAGTCCGGTCTATGGCGCCGCACTGCTAATGCGGTTTGGGGTTTACGCCCCATCGAGGGTTCAAATCCCTCCGCCTCCGCACCTCACCCGAAGCCCTGGTCGTCACAGACCGGGGCTTCGGTCGTTTTCGCAGGTCAGGCAGGGTGTGACCAAAGGATTTCACCTCACGCCGCCAGTCATGTAATGTTGTTCCCGCAACGCCAACCGGGCCGAAAAGCCTGGAGGGAAGAGCCAACACAACAGAAGACACAAGCACTCGTAGCTTAACGGATAGAGCATCTGACTACGGATCAGAAGGTTGCAGGTTCGAATCCTGCCGAGTGCACATCGATCAAAGGCCCCGCCGGTTCATCCGGCGGGGCCTTTGGCGTCAGTAGGTGACATCAGGGCCCCAGGTCGCCCAATTCGCAGGGGCCTTCATGGGTGACGCCCGCTGTTGGTGCGGTGTCGGGTCATTTGCGGGAGTTCTACGAGCAGTTGGCCCCGCGCAGGCGGGAGCCCGGAGCGCCGGCCTTCGAGGCTCGGCCGTGAGGATCCACGTCGGAAGACGCGGCGCCCCGCGTCGGTGATCCATACCGTTTTTTGTGCTCGGCGAACGGGGACCCGGCGCCGGTATCGAGGGAGCGAACTCTGGAATGCGGGACGGATGGCTGAGGCCGGACGGATCGCTGTCGGGCTGTCGGACGAAGTACCCCCTGGTAGGGCAAGACCTGGCCGGAACTGGTCGCTGCCATGCCGGATGCCGGCCCCTAGACGGTTCCGGTCCGTCTCCATGAGCGCCCCCTGGGGGGGCCTCACCCTGTTGGGCTATCGCGTCGGAGCCCTTGCCGACGACGTGCACCTCGCGCAGGCCCTGGCGGACTCAGCCGCGCTGATGCACTGGTCCATCGAACCGGCCCGGAGTGACGACGTCATCACCCGCGTCCAGAGCGCCATCTCCGGCAAGGCCCTCCTGGAGATCGCCAAGGGCATGATCGCCGAGTACGCGGACGTGAGCATCCCGGAGGCCGGACAGCTCCCGGCCGGTTACGCGAGCCGGCATCGGGTCAGTCTCGCCGAAACCGGGCACGCGCTGGTCAGCCGCTCCATGAAGCCGACCGTCATCGGCCCCGCGCGGAAAGCCTGACCGATCGGTGGGGGCCGGTTTCGATCGGCCCACCCCGTCGTCCTAGCGTTCGGGAATGACGATCCTGCCGCCATCCGTCCTGCGTGCGCTTGAGCGATTTCATGCCGCCCACCCCTGGGACCACAACGCCCACTACCACCCGTGGATCACGCGGCAGTTGCCGAGGCGGTACGGCCGGGCGCTGGACGTCGGGTGCGGCAGCGGGGACCTGGTGCGGTTGCTGGCCGGGCGGAGTACCTCGTCGGTGGTCGGGATCGACTCCGATCCCGTGATCATCCGGCAGGCCCGGGAAATCACTCCCCCCGCGCTTCCGGTCACGTTCACCGTCGCCGACGCGATGACCGGCCTTCTCGACGACCCGGCGGAGGGTTCGTACGACGTCATCACCTGCGTCGCAGTCGTCCACCACCTGCCGTACGCCGACGCGCTCGCCGTCTTCCGCCGGCGGCTGGCGCCCGGCGGGACGCTGGTCGTGGTGGGGCTGGCCCGCGCCGAGGGTCCCGTTGATCATCTGCTGGGAGGTGTCGCCGTCGTCGCGAACCTCGTCATGGCCTGGGTGAAGAACCGGGGGCGGCCTGCGGTGCGGCCGGTTGCCATGAGCGCTCGGACTCGGGCGGCGGAGATGGGGTTCGGTGAGGTGGTGAGGGAGGCACGGCGGGTGCTGCCGGGGTGCCGGGTGCGGCGGAGGCTCTTCTGGCGGTACACGTTGGTCTGGCGGCAGCCGACCCGGAGTTGATCTTTCTTTTGCCTTCCCCCTTCTATGTGTCCGTCCCGCGGATCTCGTCCATGTACTCGCGGGCCAGTTGGCCCTGGCGTGTGAACCAGTCGGACAGTACGGCCAGTTCCTCGGGGGAGTAGTCGGCGATGAGGGTGGCCAGGCGGGCGTAGTAGGGGCCGTAGAGGGCGTGGGCCCGGGCGACGGCGGCCGGTTCGGCGGCCACGCGGACGCGGCGGCGGTCGTTCGGGTCGGGGCGGCGGGTGATGTAGCCCGCGCGTTCGAGGCGGTTGAGGATTCCGGTGACCGCGCCCGTGGTGACGTGTGCGCGTTCGGCCAGGTCACCGGCGGTGAGCAGATCCTCGCCGGCCTCCAGGACGTAGCCGAAGCAGGTGATGTCGGTGACGTTCATGTTGAGGCGACGTGCCATCTCCTGCTGGCTGAGCAGGTGCGTCGCGATGGTGTGGTCCATCGCTGTGAGGAGTTGGGCGGGGGTCGCGGGTGGGCGAGCACTGCTACCAGCGGCGCTGGGTGTCGCGGAGGTGTCGGGCGGGTCTTGCTGGTCTTGCATGGAGATTGCCTTAGTTCGTAAGAGGTTTTGTGGCTAAACTGCTTAGGGAGTGAGAGATCTCGATTCTACTGGGGAGACGCTGACGTGAGCACATACGACGAGGGACACACCGTCGCCGGCTGGACCGGCACCGCCATCGCGACCGTCGGGTCCTGTGTGCTCGGGCTGGGGGTGTGCACGACCTCGGTTCTCGTGGTGGCGGGTGGGATCGTGGTGCTGGCCGTCGCCGTCCTGGTCACCTGGGTCCTTCATCTCGCCGGGTGGGGGAAGCCGCCTGGTGTGCGACCGGTGGGCGAGTGGCGGATGGGAGTCCGGGACCGCTCCGCGCGGGCGGGGCATCCGGAGTGCGTGGGGTGCCGGCTGGCGGGGCGGGGGCAGCGGGCGGTCAGGGTGGGCGGTACGGCCATTGCCGCCGAGGTTGTCGGCGCCGCTCCGGAACGGGTCTGATCCAGCTCTGGGGCTCTGAGCTGCGCCTTTGTTGATCGGCGGGGCGTTGTCAGTGGTAGCCCGTACTCTCGCAAGGGATGGGACAGGCGTGGAGATGCTCGGGGCTGCGGTGGTCGGCGGACGGTCCCGTGCTGCGGTGGGGCGGTGGGCGCGATAGTGCGCTGACCTGGGGGAAGAGGGTGGCCTTCGGGGTCACGGAAGGGGGCGTACGGACATGTGTGGGAGCGCGGGGGAACGCCTGTCCGATACGGGCGGCGGTGTCGGGGCGGAGTACGGGGGCGCGGTGCGAGGAGTGTGCGCGGCTGGACCGGGCACACTCGGTCGCCGCCGACACGATCGCGGACGATCCACGGCCCTACCACGTATATCTGGCGTGGTTCGGGCCCGGGATGACCAAGGTCGGCATCACGGCGGTGGAGCGGGGCTCGGCGCGGCTGCTTGAGCAGGGTGCCGTCGTCTTCAGCTGGCTGGGCGTCGGCCCGCTGATGGCAGCCCGGCGCACCGAGGAGCTGCTGCGCGCCGCACTCGGGGTTCCGGACCGGATCCCGTACGCCGACAAGCGGGCGGTGCGGGCCGCGCTGCCGGGGTCGGCGGCGGAGCGGGCCGTCGAGGTCGAGGAACTGCATGCCCGGGCGGTGGCACTGGGTGGCTGGCCCGAGTCCCTGGAGCGGGCGGCCTGCCAAGTCGTCGACCATGTCGGGGCGTTCGGGCCGACAGGGCTGGCGTCGCCGGCCGTGGGGGCGGTGAGTGAGCTGGTGGCGGGGGGTGTCGTCGGGGGCGAGCTGGTGGCGGCGGCCGGGCCCGATCTGCATCTCGCGATCGACGACGGGCGGGCGGAGTATGGGCGGGGGGTCGTGGTGCTGGACACCAGGCTGATGACCGGGTGGGATCTGGTACCCGTCGGGAGTGGTGGACTGACCGTTCCGGTAAGGGAGTTCAGGGCGGTGAGGGAGGCAGCGGCGGGGGTTCAGGACGGGTTGTTCTGAGCCCGGCGCCGAACAGACAGCGAGCGGCGGCGAGAACAGGGAGAACGGGGAGAGAAGGGGGAGCGGGTAGCGGGGGATGAGGGACCAGAAGATGGGCGAGGAGGCCATGACGGTGGACGGATCGAGAGGTGCCTCGGGTGACGGAAACGTCGACACCGCCGCCGGGGGAGCCGCCGAGGTCGCCCATCTCGCCGAGGCCGGCGAAGTTCGGCGGTTCTGGGAGCGGCTCGGGTTGCCCGGGCTTGTCGACGTGCACACGCACTTCATGCCCGAGCGGGTGCTGCGCAAGGTCTGGGCCTACTTCGACGCCGTCGGGTCGGTGGACAAGGGGGTCGAGTGGCCGATCACCTATCGGCTGGAGGAGGACGAACGGCTCGAGGTGATCCGGGAGTTCGGGGTACGGGCGTTCACCGCCATGCTCTACCCGCACAAGGCCGGCATGGCCGAGTGGCTCAACCAGTGGGCCGCCGACTTCGCCGGGCGCACCCCCGACTGTCTGCACACCTCCACCCTGTTCCCTGAGCCGGGGGTCGAGGGGTACGTCCGGAAGGCCGTCGAGTCGGGGGCGCGGGTCTTCAAGGCGCATGTGCAGGTGGGAGCGTACGACCCGGCGGACGAGCTTCTCGATCCGGCCTGGGGGCTGCTCGCCGAGGCGGGGACGCCTGTTGTGATCCACTGCGGTTCCGGTCCGGCGCCCGGCAAGCACACCGGGCCCGAGCCGATCGGGCGCGTGCTGGCCCGGCATCCCCGGCTGCGGTTGGTCGTCGCGCATATGGGTCTGCCCGAGTACGAGGAGTTCCTCGGCCTTGCCGAGCGGTACGAGGAGGTGCGGCTGGACACGACGATGGCGTTCACCGACTTCGCGGAGCGCATGGCGGCGTTCCCCCGGTCGGCACTCCCCCGGCTGGCGGACCTCGGCGACCGGGTTCTGCTCGGCTCGGACTTCCCGAACATCCCGTATCCGTACGTCCACCAGCTGCACGCCCTCGAGCGACTGGACCTCGGCGACGACTGGCTCCGGGCCGTGTGTCACGACAACGGGGCGCGGTTGTTCGGGCTGTGACCCGGGGGTCTCGGATCGGGTTCGCCCAGGAGACGCACAGGATGTCCGGTGGCCGACTCGTAGGTTTCTGGTGGCTCCCTGAGAGCTGCCTGTGCGTTTCTCAGGAAAATCACAGGTGCCGGAAAGCCTGTTCTCAGAGGGCACCGACATGGTTTCCGCTATGACCACGACCTCGCCCCAGGGGCGCACCGAACTGCTGAGGCCGGACGGGAGCCCCGTCCGGGTGCTTGTGGTGGACGACGAGATGTCGATCACCGAGCTGCTCTCCATGGCCCTTCGCTACGAAGGCTGGCAGATACGCAGTGCGGGTGACGGAACGGGTGCGGTGCAGACCGCGCGCGAGTTCCGGCCCGACGCCGTCGTCCTCGACATGATGCTGCCCGACATGGACGGCCTCACCGTCCTCGGCCGGCTGCGGCGCGAACTGCCCGAGGTGCCCGTGCTGTTCCTGACGGCCAAGGACGCCGTCGAGGACCGTATCGCCGGCCTCACCGCCGGTGGTGACGACTACGTCACCAAGCCGTTCAGCCTCGAGGAGGTCGTGGCGCGGCTGCGCGGTCTGATCCGGCGCTCCGGTGCCGCCGACCGCCGGTCCGACTCCGTGCTGGTCGTCGGTGACCTCACCCTCGACGAGGACAGTCACGAGGTGTCGCGGGCCGGGGACGGCATCCACCTCACCGCGACCGAGTTCGAGCTGCTGCGCTTCCTGATGCGCAACCCGCGGCGCGTGCTGAGCAAGGCGCAGATACTCGACCGCGTGTGGTCGTACGACTTCGGCGGCCAGGCGAACGTGGTCGAGCTGTACATCTCCTACCTGCGGCGGAAGATCGACGCCGGCCGCGAGCCGATGATCCACACCCGGCGCGGTGCCGGTTATCTGATCAAGCCCGCCGCCTGACCCCTGCCATGGGTGGTGCCGCTCCGGAAGAGGCAGTCGAGCCCGGTGGGAGGGCAGCACGGTGAGCAGTAAGAGGAAAGCGGGCGGGCAGCGAAGGCTGGGCAGGGCGTCGCGGAAGTCCCCGTGGCAGAGGAAGCCGCGGACGCTGCGTACGCGGCTTGTCGTCTCGGCGGTCACGTTGATCGCCGTGGTGTGTGCGGTGATCGGCACGGTGACGACCATCGCGCTGGAGAAGCACCTCTACAAGCAGTTGGACAGGCAGGTCACCGACGCCGCCGACCGTGCGGGCGGGCCCCCGAAGGGCAATGGGCTGGGCCCGGGCGGTGGTGTCGGCAAATATCCCGGACCGTTTTCGCATGCCGACGGCTCGTCCTCCTCGTCTCCCTCGACGTCCCCGTCCACGTCCTCCACCTCTTCCTCCACCTCGTCCTCTTCGTCTTCGTCTGCCGGGTCGGCTTCCGGCGGCAACAGCACCACGGCCGGTACCGGAATCGTTGCCCCCTCCGCCGAGAAACGGCTGCGGGACTTCGTCACCCGGGGTGGTACGCAGGCGGAGACCGTCGCCGCCGTCGTCGACGCGGACGGCGGGGTCACCAACGCGGTGATCGCCGAGATGGAGTCGACCGCCACGAGCAGCACCAGTGGCACGAGCAGCGACGTCCCGAACATGAAGGACGTGCCGCTGAACGCGACGCAGATGGCCGAACTGGCCGCCGTCTCCCGCGACAGCGGGCTGCACACCGTGACTCTCACCGGGCTCGGCGAGTACCGGGTGGCGTACACGACCGGCGACCGGGGCAACTACTACGTCGCCCTGCCGACCGACTCCGTCACCACGACCATCAATACGCTGATCCTCGTGGAGATCAGTGTCACCGGCGCCGGTCTCGTCGCCGCCGGTATCGCGGGCTCCGTGCTCGTCGGACTGGCGCTGCGCCCCCTCCGCAAGGTGGCGTCGACAGCCACCCGGGTCTCCGAACTGCCCCTGCACACCGGCGAAGTGACCCTCAACGAGCGGGTCGCCGAGTCCGAGACCGACCCGCACACCGAGGTCGGCCAGGTCGGCGCCGCGCTCAACCGGATGCTCGACCATGTGCACGGCGCCCTGCAGTCACGCCAGCAGAGCGAGATGCGCGTACGTCAGTTCGTCGCGGACGCCAGTCATGAGCTGCGTACGCCGCTGGCGTCGATCCGCGGGTACGCCGAGTTGACCAGACGTGGACGTGAGGAGACCGGGCCGGACACCCGGCACGCGCTCGGGCGGATCGAGTCGGAGGCCGGGCGGATGACCCTGCTCGTCGAGGATCTCCTCCTGCTCGCCCGCCTCGACGCGGGCCGGCCGCTCCAGTTCGACCAGACCGACCTCGTACCCCTCGTCGTCGACACCGTCAGTGACGCGCGTGCCGCCGGGCGGGACCACAACTGGCGGCTCGAACTGCCGGACGAGCCCGCGCTGGTGTCGGCGGACGCGGCCCGGTTGCAGCAGGTGCTGGTGAACCTGCTGGCCAACGCCCGTACACACACCCCGTCCGGGACGACCGTCACCGCGCGCGTGCAGCGGCGCGGGCCGTGGCTGTGTGTGGACGTGCAGGACGACGGACAGGGCATCCCGGCCGATCTGTTGCCGCACGTGTTCGAGCGGTTCGCGCGGGGCGACTCCGCGCGCTCCCGGTCCACCGGGTCGACCGGTCTCGGGCTCGCCATCGTGCAGGCCGTCGCGACCGCGCACGGCGGTGCCGTGACCGTCGACAGTGTGCCCGGGCAGACCGTCTTCACGGTGCATCTGCCGGCCCTCGGCCTCGAAGCCGCACCCGAAACGGACTGGCATTCGGACTGGCAGTCGGACCGTCATTCGGATCGGCTGTCGGACTCACAGGCACACCACAGTGCCACCACATGGGCGCAACAGGGGGCCTGACAAAAGTCGGTCTCATGCGAACCGACTCTTCTCCCGGCACCCTGCCGGCGCGGGAGCACCTCCCGGCCGCGGCAGCCGGTACGCCTGTCCTGGACGTAGTGATCCCCGTCTACAACGAGGAGAAGGACCTCCAGCCATGCGTGCTCAGACTGCACGAGCACCTCAAGCGCACGTTCCCGTACGCGTTCCGCATCACGGTCGCGGACAACGCGTCGACGGACACCACCGACCTGGTGGCGGCGCGGCTGGCGGCGGAGATACCGGAGGTCAGGTCCTTCCGGCTGGAGCAGAAGGGGCGCGGCCGGGCCCTGCGGACCGTGTGGTCCGCGTCCGACGCGCCGATTCTCGCCTACATGGACGTCGACCTGTCGACCGACCTGAACGCCCTGCTGCCGCTGGTGGCACCGCTGATCTCCGGTCACTCGGACCTCGCGATCGGCTCCCGGCTCGCCCGCTCCTCGCGCGTCGTGCGCGGCGCCAAGCGGGAGTTCATCAGCCGGACGTACAACCTGATCCTGCGGGGCTCGCTCCAGGCCCGCTTCACGGACGCGCAGTGCGGATTCAAGGCCATCCGGCGTGATGTCGCCCAGATCCTGCTGCCGCTCATCGAGGACACCGGCTGGTTCTTCGACACCGAGATGCTGGTGCTCGCCGAGCGCGCGGGTCTGCGTATCCATGAGGTTCCGGTCGACTGGGTCGACGACCCGGACTCGACCGTCCACATCGTCAGGACGGCGACCGAGGACCTGAAGGGCGTGCTGCGCGTGGGCAGGGCCCTCGCCACCGGCTCGCTGCCGTTGGACCGGCTCGCCCGGCCCTTCGGTGACGATCCGCGCGACCGCGACATAAAGGACGTACCGAAGGGACTGGCCCGCCAGCTCGTCGGGTTCTGTGTGGTCGGCGGGATGTCGACCCTTTTCTACCTGCTGCTCTACAGCGCCTTCCGGGGGTTCGCCGGCTCGCAGCTCGCCAACGCGCTCGCGCTGCTGGTCTCGGCCGTCGCGAACACCGCGGCCAACCGGCGCCTGACCTTCGGGGTGCGCGGCCGGGGCGGTGCGGTGCGGCACCAGGCGCAGGGCCTGGTCGTCTTCGGTATCGGACTCGCCCTCACCAGCGGCTCGCTCGCCGCCCTCGACGCGGCGACCAGCGACCCCGGCCACTCCACGGAACTGGCGGTGCTCATCACCGCCAACCTCGCGGCGACAGTGCTGCGGTTCCTGCTCTTCAGGGCCTGGGTGTTCCCCGACCAGGGCGATGAGCCGACCTTGTCCGACCACCGGACATACACATCGATTTCGTACGAAGACTCCTTCAGTAGTACCTCCTACGGCGACTCGTGGGAGGAGCCGACCACGCGGCTTCGGCCGGTGGTGCTCCCGCACGACAGCCAGGATCAGAGGAACCCGCGATGACCACTCACTTCGACCAGACGACCCGTCCGGATGCGCAGGCCCCGCCTGTCACGGACGTGCCGGCTCCCTCCTCCGGTGAGCCCGAGCAGCCCTTCGTACGCAGACTGTGGCGAGGGCGGGCCGAGGACCACCGGTGGGTGCGGCCCGCTTTCCTCGCCGCGCTGCTGGTGATCGGCGCGCTGTACACCTGGAACCTGACCGCCTCGGGATACGCCAACTCCTTCTACTCGGCGGCCGTTCAGGCCGGGAGCAAGTCCTGGAAGGCCTTCTTCTTCGGCTCTCTCGACGCCTCCAACGCCATCACGGTCGACAAGCCCCCGGCCTCGCTGTGGCCGATGTCGCTGTCGGTCAGGGTCTTCGGGCTCAACTCCTTCGCGATCCTGTTCCCGCAGGTGCTGATGGCCGTCGCCACGGCGGGTGTGCTGTACGCGTCCGTGCGGCGCCGGTTCAGCGCCACGGCCGGGTTCCTCACGATGGCGGTCTTCGCGCTGACGCCCGTCGCCGCGCTGATGTTCCGCTTCAACAACCCGGACGCGGTCCTCGCGCTCCTGATGGCCGTCTCGGTCTACTGCACCCAGCGGGCCATGGAGAAGGCCGAGACGAAGTGGCTGCTCTGGGCGGGTACGGCGATCGGTTTCGCCTTCCTGGTCAAGACGCTCCAGGCCTTCCTGATCCTGCCGGTGCTGGCGCTGGTGTACGTGGTGTTCGCGCCGACCGGTGTGCGCAGGCGCATCGGGCAGGTGCTGGCCGCCGGGCTCGCGATGGTCGTCGCGGGCGGCTGGTGGGTCGCGATCGTCGAACTGTGGCCGGCGTCCTCGCGCCCCTACATCGGCGGCTCGCAGAACAACTCCTTCCTTGAACTGACCTTCGGCTACAACGGACTTGGCCGTATCAACGGTGAGGAGACCGGCAGCGTCGGCGGCGGTGGAGGTGGCGGCGGCACCGGAATGTGGGGCGAGACCGGCTGGAACCGGATGTTCAACTCCACCAGCGGCGGCCAGATCTCCTGGCTGATTCCGGCCGCGCTGATCCTGCTCGTCGCGGCGATCTGGGCCGGCCGCAAGGCCAGGCGCACGGACGACGTCCGCGCCGGGTTCCTGCTCTGGGGCGGGTCGCTGCTGATCACCATGGTGATCTTCAGCTTTATGCAGGGCATCTTCCACGACTACTACACCGTCGCCCTCGCCCCCTACATCGCGCCGCTGGTCGGCATGGGCGCGGCCCTGCTCTGGCAGGAGCGGGACAGGATGTGGGCGTCGCTCGCGCTCGCGGGTGCCATGACGGCCACCGCGGTCTGGGGGTACGTCCTGCTCAACCGCTCCTCCGACTACCTGCCCTGGCTGAAGTGGCTCGTGCTGGTGGGCGGTCTGACGGCCGCGCTCGGGCTCATCTTCGTCAACCGGCTCGGGCGTCAACTGGCCCTGGCTGTGGTCGGGTTGAGCTTCGTCACGGCGCTGGCGGGTCCGGCCGCGTACTCCCTCACGACCCTCAACGAGGGGCACACCGGTTCGATCGTCACGGCGGGCCCGTCCGTGGCGGGCGGTCGCGGTGGTCCCGGCGGTGGGTTCGGGGGCGGCGGCGGTATGCGCGGCGGCTTCGGCGGCGGTACGGGCGGCCAGCAGGGCCAGCAGGGCCAGCAGAACGGCAACGGCAACACCCAGGGCAACCAGCAGGGCAACCAGCCGGGCGGCGGCATGGGGCAGCCCCCGACAGGCGGCTTCCCCGGCGGCGGGAACACCAACGGGAGCACCCAGCAGGGTGTCCCCGGCGGCCGGACCGGTGAGGCGGGCGGCATGGGCGCCGGCGGCGGTGGCATGGGCGGTCTGCTCAACGGTGCCAGCGTCAGCAGCGAGGCCAAGGCTCTGCTGGAGAAGGCCAGTGACTACACGTGGGCCGCGGCGGCCATCGGCGCCCAGAACGCGGCGAGCTACCAACTCTCCACCGGGGAACCGGTGATGGCGATCGGCGGCTTCAACGGCACCGACCCCTCACCGACGTTGGCGGAGTTCAAGCAGTACGTGGCGGACGGCAAGATCCACTACTTCATCTCCAGCGGATCCGGTCGCGGTGGCATGGGCGGCGGCAGCGGTAACGGTACGACGAGTACCTCGTCCCAGATCAGCACGTGGATCGAGAGCAACTTCAAGGAGGTGACGGTGGGTTCGGCCACCTTCTACGACCTGACGCAGCCTACGAGCAGCAGCTGACGGTTCCTTCTCGTGGTGGCCCGGAGTGAGATCGCTCCGGGCCACCGCTTTCTGCGGCTGCGGGCCGTCGGTGGCTGCTCGCGCAGTTCCCCGCGCCCCTTTGGGACGACTCCTCGCTCACTCGCTCACAAGGCGCGCCGGGAAACCGCCCGTCGCCACCGGACCCCACCGCTCCGGCGTGACCCGGATGATCGACTTGCCCTGCTTGACCATGGCCTCGCGGTACTCGTCCCAGTCCGGGTGTTCACCGGAGATGTTCCGGAAGTACTCCACGAGCGGCTCGACCGAGTCCGGGGAGTCGATGACCTCGGCCGTTCCGTCGATCTGGACCCAGGGCCCGTTCCAGTCGTCGCTCAGGACGAGCAGACTGACGCGCTCGTCCCGCTTGGCGTTGCGCGTCTTGGCGCGCTCGGGGTACGTCGACACGACGATCCGGCCCGAGTCGTCGACCCCGCAGGTCAGCGGCGAGGCCTGGGGGGAACCGTCCGCGCGTCGGGTGAGGAGGATCGCCCGGTGGCGGGGCCGTACGAAGTCGAGCAGCTCGGCCAGGGACACAGCGGTATTCGTAGCGATGTTCGGTGCCATACGGGCAGCCTAGGGCCGGTCGTCAAATTCCCGTCTGCCTGGCGACGCCACGCACGCCCTCTCGCCGCACCGGGCACAGACCCACGTACAACCAGTACGAGGGCCTGTGCCCGGCACGCCGAGAGCACGCACCTGACGCCGTCAGGCCCGCCCTCCGGGCGGACGACGGGAATTTGACGACCGGCCCTGGAGGCCGGCACCCCGCACGGCCTGAATCTCCAGCTCCACCTTGAGCGTCGTACCGATCGCCGCGATCCCCGCCCGCACCACCTGGTTGTAGTCCATGGCGAAGTCCTCGCGCCGCAGCTCCGCGGTCGCCCGGAACGCGGCCCGCGCCGCGCCCCAGGGATCCGTGCCGGTGCCGAGGTAGGAGAGGTCGAGGTCGACCGGGCGTACGACACCGCGCATGCTCAGCTCGCCGTGGACGGTCCAGCGGTCGGGACCGGCGGCCGGGGTGAGGCCCGTCGAGCGGAACGTGATCTCCGGGCATCGTTCGACGTCGAGGAAGTCGGGGGAGCGCAGATGCTCGTCCCGCGTCGCGTTCCCCGTGTCGATGGAGGCGGCCGAAATCACCGCGTCCACCCGGGAGTCGGTGACCTCGTCCGGCGCGATCGCGATCGTCGCCGTGAACTCGGTGAACCGTCCGCGCACGCTGGAGATGCCCAGGTGCTGAGCGACGGCCCCGACGGACGAGTGGGCCGGGTCGACGGTCCACGGCCCCGGCGGCGGCAGTTCGGCGCCGCCGCCCAGCCGGGCGAGGGTGACGGTCCCGACGTCGGTCCGCCGTCCCTCAGAGGGGGTACTCCCAGCGGTGACGATGGCGCTGGACGCGGTGGGCGCGTACCCGACGGCCGTCACGATCACGGTGTACGCGCCGGGCGCGAGCGGGGTCGCGTCACGCACGACCCCGTCCGCGTCGGCCCCGGCCCGCAGCACCTGCTGCCCGGTCGCGTCGGTCACGGTGACGACCGCGTGGGACACGGCCCACCCGTCCCGCGTACGAACCCGCGCGCTCAGCCCTGTCAGCCCTGTCAGCTCTGTCTGCCCTGTCTGCCCTGTCTGCCCTGTCTGTCCTGTCAGTTCTTCGGTCATGCCCGTCATGTCCCGCTACTCCCCGCCCGGGTGGGCGAGTTCGATGTCGTGGTCGTCGGTGCCGCGCCCGGAGACGGTCAGAGCGGTGGCCTTCGGCGGGTAGCCGGTGGCGATGACCGTGTAGTCGCCGCTGTCCAGATCCGTGAAGGCGTACGCCCCGTCCGCACCGGTCGTGGCCGAGCCGACCACGTTGCCCGCCGCGTCGACGAGTGTGACCCGCGCGTCCCCGAGCGGCCCCTGCGGCGCCCGAACGACACCCTGGAGCTGCGCCCCGGACGCCAGTTCCACCTCGATCCGGGTGACTCCCGTGCCGCCGACCTCGACGGGCAGCGCCCGAGGCCGGTACCCGAGGGCGTTGACGGCGACGGTCACGGCACCCGGCACCAGCTCGGCGAACGTGAACTCGCCCTGCTCACCGGTCGTCCCGGTGGCCAGCACATCCCCGCGCACATCGGTGACGATCACCATCGCGTCCCTGACCGGCACCCCGGTCTCGGAGCCCCGCACCAGCCCGCTGAGCCCGCTGGTGCCGCTGAGCAGAATGTCGTACGAGACCGGCTCGCCGTTCACGACGACGGTCGAGGCCTGCGGCTGGAACCCGTCCGCCGAGGCGATCAGGACGTACGAGCCCGTGCCGGGCGCGTCCAGCGCGTAGGCGCCGTCGCCCTGCGCGACCGCGCGGCCCAGCTGACGTCCGGAGAGGGAGATCAGCGTGACGGCGGCCTGCGGAAGGGGCGCGCTCTCGGCACCGCGCACGTGACCGCGTACCGGAATCCCGCCACCGGCAGGTCGCCCGGCGGGCCCCTCGGCGGCCTCGACGGACTCGGCCGTCACCGTGGTGACGGCGGCGAGCGCCTTCTCCGTCCCGGCGGCCTCGGCGGCTTCGGCGGTGCCGGTGACGGGGGCGGCCGGAGCGATACCGGTCTGCTGCTTCTCCTCCGCGGCCTGTGCCAGCGCGCCCTTGGTCCGCAACGGGACCTCCTTGATGAAGAGGGAGAAGACCAGCGCGAGCAGCGCGGCCGGGGCGGCGTAGAGGAAGACGTCGCCGATGCCGTGGCCGTACGCGCCCTCGATGACCGTGCGCAGCGGCGCGGGCAGCGCGTCGAGGTCGGGGATGGCGTTGGAGGAGGAACCCGGCATCGCCGACGCGTACTTCGGGTCGATGGTGGCCAGGCCGTCCTTGAGGTGGTCGGTGATCCGGTGACTGAGGACCGCGCCCAGCGCGGAGACGCCGATCGCACCGCCGAGGGACCGGAAGAAGGTGACCACCGAGCTGGCGACACCCAGATCGGCGGGGGAGACCTGGTTCTGGGTGCACAGCACCAGGTTCTGCATCATCATGCCGACGCCGAGCCCCAGCAGCGCCATGAAGACGGCGACGTGCCAGTAGGGGGTGTCGTAGCGCAGGGTGCCCAGCAGACCCAGACCGGCCGTCACCAGCACACCACCCGCGAGCAGCCACGCCTTCCAGCGTCCCGTACGGGTGATGACCTGGCCGGAGACGGTGGAGGAGACGAACAGGCCGCCGATCATCGGGATCGTCATGACGCCGGACATGGTCGGCGACTTGTCGCGGGCCAGCTGGAAGTACTGGCTGAAGAAGATGGTGCCCGCGAACATCGCGACGCCGACGAAGAGCGAGGCGAGGGAGGCGAGGGTGATCGTGCGGTTGCGGAAGAGCCGCAGCGGGATGATCGGCTCGCTCGCCTTCGACTCGACGAGAACGAAGACGCCGAGCAGCGCGACCGTGCCGCCGATCATCGCGTACGTCTGCCAGGACACCCAGTCGTACTTGTCGCCGGCGAAGGTCACCCAGACCAGCAGCAGGCAGACGGCCGCGGTGATGAAGAAGGCGCCGGTCCAGTCGACCTTGGCCTTGCGCTTCACGACGGGCAGGTGCAGGGTCCGCTGGAGCACGATGAGGGCGATGACGGCGAAGGGCACGCCGACGTAGAAGCACCAGCGCCAGCCCAGCCAGCTGGTGTCGGTGATGACACCGCCGATCAGCGGGCCGCCGACCATCGCGGTCGCGAAGGTCGCGCCGAGGTAGCCGTTGTAGCGTCCGCGCTCACGCGGGGAGATCATCGCCGCGAGGATGATCTGGGCGAGGGCCGACAGACCGCCCATGCCGATGCCCTGCACGGCACGGAAGCCGATGAGCATGCCCGCGTTCTGCGAGAGCCCGGCGGCGGCCGAGCCCAGCACGAAGATGACGAGCGCGAACTGGATCAGCAGCTTCTTGGAGAAGAGGTCGGCGAGCTTGCCCCACAGCGGGGTGGACGCGGTCATCGCGAGCAGCGACGCGGTCACGACCCAGGTGTAGGCGCTCTGTCCGCCGCCCAGGTCCTTGATGATGTCGGGCAGGGCGTTGGAGACGATCGTCGACGACAGGATCGCGACGAACATACCGAGCAGCAGCCCGGTGAGCGCTTCCATGATCTGCCGGTGCGACATCGGAGCGCCGTCGGCCGAGCCGTGGGCACCTCCCCCGTGCTTGGCGTGAGCCGCTCGCACACCGGCCGGTGTGGTCGTTGCCATTGAACTTCCTTGTCTACGTCGTCTTCTTCACTGCGTTTGCTGGGTGTTGAAGCTGTCGCGAAGTCGGCTCATGAGCCGGACGAGTTCCCCGATGTCCTCGTCGCTCCAGTCGGAGAGCCGGTGGGCGAGCAGTTCGGTGGACCGCCGCGACAACTCGCCGATCTGCGCGTGCCCGGCGGGGGTCAGCCGCAGAATGCGGCAGCGCTTGTCGGCGGGGTCGGGGAGGCGTTCGATCCAGCCGCGTCCGGCGACATGGGCGACATGGCGGCTGGTCACGGACATGTCGACGGCGAGCAGCTCGGCGAGCCGGCTCATCCGCATGTCCCCGTGCCGGAGGAGGAGCAGCAGCACGGCGGCGGAACCGCCGGGACACTCGGGCGGCATGATCCGCCCCATCTCCCGCTTCACGGCACCGAAGGCACTGAACTGACGCACCAGCTCCTCGTACTGCGCCTGCTCGGCCATCACATTCCCTGCCCCTGCGTCACCGTATTCGTTGCTTGGGGCAACCATAGAAAAGATTGGTTGCTACAGGCAAATGAATCGGACGAGGGGTGGGCTAAAAAGTTGGCAAAGGCAAGCATTGGCGAACGTAAACACACAGGTCGGAGCGGGCGGAAAGGGGCCCAGCTTGGGTGGGCCCCGGCGAGTTCGCTAGGGTCTCGCACCATGGCCAACACCCAGGGCCCCGAGGGCAACTACGACCCCGCGGGCAGCACCCAGATGTTCCGAGCATTCGTCGACGAGACCCCGCAGGGCGGCACCGGCCGCCAGGCCCCCGCCCCGGCGGGCCCCCGCATCGGCCTGATCGTCGGCGTGGTCGTCGCCGTACTGGTCGTCGCGGCGGTGGCCTGGCTGGCGCTGAAGTAGAACCGGCTGAAGTAGAACCGAGGGTCGAGGGGCCCTGAGCGGAAGCTCGGGCCCTGGTCCTCAACTGCCCGTGTGCGGGGACGCCGCCGGCAGTTCCACAGTCACGCGCAGGCCGCCTGCCGCGCGCGGTGTGAGGGTGAGCGTTCCGTCGTGTGCGTGGGCGATGGACCTGACGATCGCCAGGCCGAGGCCGACGCCCGCGTGATCGGTGTGCACGCGTTCGGTGCCGCGCTGGAACGGTTCGGTGAGTGTCGAGGCGAGCTGCGCGGAGATGCTCTCGCCGGTGTTCTCGACGCTGAGGACCACTCGACCCGGCCGTACGCCGGTCTCCACCCACACCATGCCCTCGGCGGGCCGGTTGTGGAGGATCGCGTTCTGTACGAGGTTCGTCGTCAGCTGCAGCAGGAGCGCGTGCGAGCCGGCCGTGGTGGCGATGTCGCCCCCGGTGTCGATGGTGATGCCGTGCTTCTCCGCGAGGGGCAGGAGCGTCTCGGTGGCTTCCTCCGCGAGGAGGGACAGGTCGACGTCTTCTCGGGTGAAGGACCGCTGCTGAGCACGGCTGAGCAGCAGCAGCGCCTCGGTGAGGTTGATCGCGCGGGTGTTGACCGCGTGAAGGCGGTCGATGACCTGGCCGGGGTCGTGGTCCGGATCGGTGCGTGCCACGTCGAGCAGGGTCTTCGAGACCGCCAGCGGGGTGCGCAGCTCGTGCGAGGCATTGGCCGCGAACCTCTGCTGTTCGCCGACGTGCGCTTCGAGCCGCGCGAGCATCGTGTCGAAGGCGTCGGCGAGCTCGCGGAACTCGTCCCTGCTGCCCGGCAGCCGGATGCGGTGCGAGAGCGACCCGTTCGCCGCCATGCGCGTGGCCTCGGTGATCCGGGCCAGCGGGGCGAGCATGCGACCGGCGAGCAGCCATCCCCCCACGAGACCGAACACCAGCAGGAACGCCAGTACGGCGGCCGCCCGGGGAGCGAACAGGCGCAGGAGGCTGGACCGGACGGGAAAGACGCCGCCGGGGGACAGGTTGTCGGGGACGATGAGCGTCGCACGGTCGGGGACGTACCGCAGCAGGAACACCCACACGGCCGCGAGCAGCAGGGCTCCGGCCAGCATGAGGAACCCGGCGTAGGTGAGGGTGAGTTTCACGCGCACGCTCATCCCGGGGCCCCTACCCACGCCCGACTCCCTCCGGCCCGGAGTCCGGTTGCGCGTCGATGCGGTAGCCGACGCCCGGCAGGGTGGCGATGATCCAGGGTTCGGCGAGCCGTTTGCGCAGGGCGGAGACGGTGATGCGGACGGCGTTGGTGAACGGGTCGGCGTTGCCGTCCCACGCGTGCTCCAGCAGTTGCTCGGCGCTGACGACACCGCCCTCGGCGGCGACGAGGACCTCGAGCACGGCGAACTGCTTCCTGGTCAGCGCGACATAGCGGCCGTCCCGGTACACCTCGCGGCGGAACGGGTCCAGTCGCAGTCCGGCGATCTCCCGTACGGGCGGCCTGTTGTGGGCGCGCCTGCGGTCGAGCGCCCTGAGCCTGAGCACCAGTTCCCGGAGTTCGAACGGCTTCGTGAGGTAGTCGTCGGCGCCGAGCTCGAACCCGGAGGCCTTGTCGTCGAGCCGGTCCGCCGCGGTGAGCATGAGGATCGGCATCCCGCTGCCGGAGGCGACGATGCGTCTGGCGACCTCGTCACCGGAGGGGCCGGGGATGTCGCGGTCGAGGACGGCGATGTCGTACGCGTTGACGCTCAGCAGCTCCAGAGCGGTGTCGCCGTCGTGCGCGATGTCGGCGGCGATCGCTTCGAGGCGCAGGCCGTCCCGGACGGCCTCCGCCAAATAGGGTTCGTCCTCGACAATCAGCACACGCATGCTCCGAGGCTACGAGCCGCCGCGTATCGCCGGTGTATCGAAAACCGCATACGTGACGACAACACCGCGCTGCGTTGACTGACGGTATGACTCGAACAGAGATCACCACGGGCCCCGCCGGGGCGAAGCCCGGTCAGACCGCCACCGGCACAGGGTCGCCTACCGGGACGGGCACGGCGACCGGGGCCGGGTCGGCTACCGGGATGGGCGCCGGCACGGTTACCGACATGGCCATCGGCGCCGGGACAGCCACCGGCCCCGGCCATGGCACGGGCACGGGCGCCGGCACGGTCACCGGCCCCGGCCATGGCACGCGCACGGCCCCCGGCACGAGCACCGGGACGGGCGTCGGCGCTGGCACGGGCACCGGGACAGCCACCGGCACCGGCCATGGCACGGGCACGGGCGCCGGCACCGGGGCGGTCACCGGCCCCGGCCATGGCACGCGCACGGCCCCCGGCACGAGCACCGGGACGGGCGTCGGCGCTGGCGCAGGCGCCGGGAACGGCACCGGTGTCGGCACCGGCAATGACACGGGCACGGCTGTCGGCTCGGGCATTGGGACGGGCCCCGACGCCGGCACGGTTACCAACACGGTCACCGACATGGGTACTGGCACGGGCGCGGCCCCCGGCACGGGCGCGGCCCCCGGCCCAGGTACAGCCCCCGGCACGGCCACCGGCACCGGGTCGCCTACCGGCACCAGTACTGGCACCGACACCGGTACGGCCGCCGGGCACGGCACCGGTGCCGGGCCCTGGCGTGTGGGCGTCCGGTGGGTGCTCCGCGTCGGATTCCGGCCCGAGCCCTGGAAGCGTGGCCCGTTGCTCGCGGCCTCCGCGTTGCTGCTCGGCCTGCTCATGATGGTGCACTCGAGCATCCCGAACCGGGTCGGGAACCTCGGCAGTCTGACGGAGACCTTCCTGCCGTGGTTCGGCGTGTTCATCCCTCTCCTGCTCGCCGGGGCGCTCTGGCGCCGCTCCGCCGCAGCGGTGGTCGCACTGCTGCTGCCGGTCACCGTGTGGCTGAACCTCTTCGGTGGACTGCTCGGCGACAAGTCCCACGCGGGCAGCGACCTCACACTGGCCGGCCACAACGTCAGCGCCGACAACCCGGACCCGGCCGGCACCGCCCGCGACCTCGCCGCCTCCGGCGCGGACGTGCTGGCACTGGAGGAACTGGACGACCAGGCCACGGGGACGTACGAGAAGGAGTTGGCGAAGGCGTATCCGTACCGCACCGTCCAGGGCACGGTGGGCCTGTGGAGCAAGCTGCCCCTGTCGGACAGCCGGCCGGTCGAGATCGAGACGGACTACGGGCCGCTGGCGGCCACCAAGCCGGCCGACGTCAGGATGGCCGGCAACCGGGCGCTGCGCACCACGGTGGCCACGGACCACGGCCCGCTCGCGGTCTACGTGGCTCACCTGGGATCCGTACGCGTGAATCCCCGGTCGGGCTTCTGGACGGGCACGCGGGACAGAAACGCACAGGCGCTGGGCCGGGCCCTCGCCGCCGAGCGGAACAACCGGGTCGTGCTGCTCGGCGACCTGAACGGCACCACGGACGACCGCGCGCTCGCCGGCCTCACCTCGAAGCTGCACTCCGCCCAGGACACGGCCGGGGACGGCTTCGGCTTCACCTGGCCGGCGAAATTCCCGGTGGCGCGGATCGATCAGATCCTGGTGCGCGGCGTGGAGCCGGACAGTTCATGGGTCCTGCCGGCCACCGGCAGCGACCACCTGCCGGTGGCCGCGGGAATCAGCTTCTGACACCGGCTTCCCACTCCACGTCGACGACCCGTGTCTCCACCCGCATCCCCCAGGGCACCCGCCACGCGTCCACGCACACCGTCCAGGCGTCCTCCCTGCGCGCTCCCGCATCGAGCGGCGCGCCAAGCGGCACCCTTGACTCGACCGTCGCCCAGTCGATGCCGAGCAGGTCGATGATGTGCGTGCCAAAGGTCACGGTGCCCGAACGCACAGGTGAGGCACCGGGGTTGTGAAGGGCAAGCGTCACCTTCTCGCACCAGCGCTTGTCGGTGCCCTCGCGTACCGGCGCACCCGCGATCAGCCGCGCGGGACCGGAGGGCGGGGACGATCCCGACGGGGTCGGTACGGGTGCCGAGGACAAAGTCGGTTCAGGGACGGGGGCAGGGACAGGGGCCGGTAGCGGGTCCGGTACCGGGGCCGGCGTCGTGGCGGGCACCCCCGCACCAGTGCCCGCACCCGTGCCCGCCCGCACATCCGCACCCGTGCCCGCAGGTGTCGTAGAAGCCGAATGCTCGCCGCTGCCCGGCAAGTTGAGGCCGGCCCCCGGAACGACGGGCGACGCGCGGCCAGTTGGCGATGTGCGCGGCCGACTCCCCTGCCCAGGAGGTGAGTCGGGCACCGGAGTTCCCTCCAGCGGTACGAACGTCACCTCCCCGGTGGGAGCGATCGCCGTACCGCCGGTCGCCGGTCGCTCGACCGCGACGTAACCCTCGTCGGGGTCACCGCCTCCGCACGCCGCCAGCGCCCCTGCCAGGGCGCAGGTCACGACGGCCGCCGAGGTGGTGAGGGCGATGGCGCCCCGGCGGTCATGCGTCGCGTGCGTCGTGCGCAGCTGTCGAAGCATCGCGACATCGTCGCTGATGTTCCGTCAGAAGTGAACCCTCACGCTCCAGTTGGATACGTCAGTCGGAGATCAGGCCCTCGCGGAGCTGGGAGAGGGTCCGGGTCAGGAGACGTGACACGTGCATCTGGGAGATGCCGACCTCCTCGCCGATCTGCGACTGGGTCATGTTGGCGAAGAAGCGCAGCATGATGATCCGGCGTTCGCGCGGCGGAAGTTTGGCCAGCAGCGGCTTGAGGGACTCGCGGTACTCCACGCCCTCGAGCGCCGTGTCCTCGTAGCCGAGGCGGTCCGCCAGGGAGCCCTCGCCGCCGTCGTCCTCCGGGGCCGGGGAGTCCAGGGACGAGGCCGTGTACGCGTTGCCGACCGCGAGGCCGTCGACGACGTCCTCCTCGGACACGCCCAGGACCACGGCGAGTTCGGCGACCGTCGGGGAGCGGTCCAGCTTCTGCGCGAGTTCGTCGCTGGCCTTGGTGAGGGCCAGGCGCAGCTCCTGGAGCCGGCGCGGGACGCGGACGGACCACGACGTGTCGCGGAAGAACCGCTTGATCTCGCCCACGACCGTCGGCATCGCGAACGTCGGGAACTCGACGCCCCGTTCGCAGTCGAAGCGGTCGATCGCCTTGATCAGGCCGATCGTGCCGACCTGGACGATGTCCTCCATCGGCTCGTTGCGGGAGCGGAAGCGGGCCGCCGCGTACCGGACGAGGGGGAGGTTCAACTCGATGAGGGTGTCCCGGACGTACGCACGCTCGGGGCTGTTCTCGTCGAGGGCGGCGAGCCGCAGGAACAGGGAACGAGACAGGGTGCGGGTGTCGATGGACCCCGTGGCCGGCGGAGCGGCCGGGAGGGCCTGGACGGCCGGGGCTGCCTCTGCCTCGACCTCCACTACGAGGGCCGGGACGTCGTGAAGCTCGGCGGGCGCCGACTCGCTCTTGGTGAGCGTGAGCACCTTCGAGCTGCCCTGGTCTGCGGACATGCCACCCCCTTTGGGTCGCGGACGGTCGCGGCTGTCGTTCCCGATCGAGGGAACGCAGCCTTCACCTGAATACCGGAGCCGAAGCCACGGCAAACGCTCTTCCGGCAGAATGTCACATGTCGGCAACACGCTGTAGTGACATGTCGACATGTGGGACGCGAATCCGCCCTGGAAAAAGGGGGTGTGACGGTTTTTCAGCCCAGAAATACAGGGAAGTGCGCCTGTGAGCGATTCGCTCTCACAGGTGACGACTCGATCCTGTATGCGGATACGCCCGACGCGATGCCCCGGGTCGCGCTTCGGACTACGCCCTACGCCCTACGCCCTAGGCCTCGACCCGGTTCGCCGAGCGCAGTCGGGCGAAGCTGCGGGCCAGCAGCCGGGACACGTGCATCTGGGAGACGCCCAGTTCCGCGCTGATCTGCGACTGGGTGAGATTGCTGTAGTAACGCAGCAAAAGGATGCGCTGTTCGCGTTCCGGGAGTTGGACCAGGAGGTGGCGGACCAGGTCGCGGTGCTCGACACCGTCCAGCGCCGGGTCCTCGTAGCCGAGGCGGTCCACCAGGCCGGGAAGGCCGTCGCCCTCTTGGGCGGCCTCCAGTGAGGTCGCGTGGTACGACCGGCCGGCCTCGATGCAGGAGAGCACATCCTCTTCGCTGATGCGCAGTCGCTCGGCGATCTCGGCGGTCGTCGGGACACGCCCGAACGCCGTCGTCAGGTCCTCGGTCGCGCCGTTGACCTGGACCCACAACTCGTGCAGTCGGCGCGGTACGTGGACCGTGCGGACGTTGTCCCGGAAGTACCGCTTGATCTCGCCGATGACGGTCGGCATCGCGAACGTGGGGAACTGCACACCCCGGTCGGGGTCGAACCGGTCGATGGCGTTGATCAGACCGATGGTGCCGACCTGGACGACGTCCTCCATCGGCTCGTTGCGGGAGCGGAAACGGGCGGCCGCGTAGCGCACGAGCGGGAGATTCGCCTCGATGAGCGCCCCCCGTACGCGGTTGTGCTCCGGCGTACCCGGCTCCAGCACCTTGAGCTGGCCGAAGAGCACCTGGGTGAGCGCCCGGGTGTCCGCGCCCCGACTCCGCTGTGGGGCGGGCTCCTGAGGTGCGGCTTCCTGAGGTGCGGCTTCCTGAGGTGCGGCTTCCTGGGTGACGGCTTCCTGGGTGACGGCTTCCTGGGTGACGACTTCCTGGGGTGGCGCAGTACTGGCCGACACGGTCAACGCCACCTCTTCATCGGTCAACTCATCGATCAACTCATCCGTCAAAAGCGGTCATAGCATCACAAGACATGTGCACTGTGTGCAAGCACCCCATAACACCGTGTTGAGGGCGAGTTGACGTCCGGGACGCGAAAAGGTCCCGCACCCTGTCGGTGCGGGACCCTGCGTGCGCGGCCGTTCGGCTCAGAATTCGTAGTCGGCGATCACCCACGTGGCGAACTCGCGCCACGGTGCCGCGGCGGCCTGGTGGGCCGGGTGCTCCAGGTACCGCTTCAGGGCGTCCGTGTCGTCGACCGCCGAGTTGATCGCGAAGTCGTAGGCGATGGGGCGGTCGGTGATGTTCCAGGCGCACTCCCAGAAGCGGAGTTCGTCGATCTGGCCGGGCAGGGCACGGAAGCCCTCGACGCCCGCCACGACCCGCGGTTCGTCGCGCTGGACGCCCTCGTTGAGCTTGAAGAGGACCAGATGGCGGATCACACGTACTCCCTGGCTGTGGCTTGGGCGGCTGCTACTTGGCGCCGTCGGCGACCCACGTCATGAAGTCCCCTATGGCACTGGCCGCGTTCGAGATTCCTTCGAACGCGATCTGGACATAGTCGGCGGCCTTTCGTGGGTCCGTGATGATCACGTACAGCACGAACACCACGAGGGCGTAGACGGCTATCTTCTTCGCGTTCACCGCCACGGCGGCCTCCCCCTCAGACCCGTTCCAGACCCGATCGGACTCCACTGATGTCGCACGAAAGGCCCCGCCGTCCGGCGAGGCCTTTCTACAGCGGTAGCGGAGGGATTTGAACCCTCGGTGACTTGCGCCACACTCGCTTTCGAGGCGAGCTCCTTCGGCCGCTCGGACACGCTACCGAGGGAGACCTTACAGCAAGGTGCGGCATGCTCCGAAATCAGTATTCGGGAATCGGTATCCGTCAGCGGCCGTCGCGGAAGAAGGTGGTGAGGAGGCCGGCGCAGTCGTCCGCGAGGACGCCGCCGATCACCTCGGGGCGGTGGTTGAGGCGGCGGTCGCGTACGAGGTCCCAGAGGGAGCCGGCCGCGCCCGCCTTGTCGTCGCGGGCGCCGTAGACGACCCGCTCGACCCGGGACTGCACGAGGGCGCCCGCGCACATCGTGCAGGGCTCCAGCGTCACGACGAGCGTGCAGCCGGACAGCCGCCACTCACCGAGCTCAGCGGCGGCCCGCCGGAGCGCGAGGACCTCCGCGTGCGCGGTGGGATCGCCCGTCGCCTCGCGCTCGTTGTGCCCGGTCGCGAGCACCGTCGTCCCGTCGGCGGCCAGCACGACGGCACCGACGGGGACGTCACCGCCCGGCAGGGCCCGCCCGGCCTCGGCCAGGGCGAGCCGCATCGCGGCCCGCCACGGATCCCGTACGGGGTCGGGCGACCCCTCGTCGGTCAGCCCCTCGTCGACGGGGCCCTCCTGGCTCAGCGCACCGTCTCCAGGACCTCCGACGCTCCCAGGGCCTCGGCGATCGCGCCCAGCGCGTCGTCGGCGTCCAGGGCGCTCAGTTCCTTCTTGCCGACGCCGAGGTCGTCGAGGATCTCCACGTCCCCCACGGGGCCGTGCGGCACCGCTTCGGCGGGGGCGCCGGTCTCCTCCTCGTCGTCGGAGTCGGCGTCCGTATCGGAGTCCGACTCACCGTCCTCGGTGCCGTCGAGGTCGAGGGCGTCGAGATCTGGCTCGTCGGCGTCCGGATCTCGGCCGAGCAGCTCGGCCGTGAGCAGGATCTCACCGTACGAACTACGGGCAGCGGCGGCGGCGTCCGAGACGTAGATCCGGGGATCGTCCTCGCCGTCGATCCGGACGACGCCGAACCAGGCGTCCTCCTGTTCGATGAGCACCAGCACCGTGTCGTCCTCGGGGGAGGCTTCACGGGCCAGTTCGGCCAGGTCCGACAGGGTCTCCACATCGTCGAGCTCTGTGTCGCTCGCTTCCCACCCGTCTTCGGTGCGCGCGAGCAGTGCGGCGAAGTACACCGTGACTCTCCCACTGGTCCTAGGCGTGCCGGTTGGGGGTCCCCCCGGCGGAGGTTGTGGGCGGGGCATGCTGTGCGCCGGCCCCATCCACTCGGAATCGTGGCAGAAACGGAGCGTTCAGGGGACGTCTTCGGCCCCCTGTGTCCGGCTCTTTTGATCGGTTGTCGGTCGAGCCCTTCAGCAGCGCTCTCGTTGCCGCCACCAGCGGATCGTAACCGCCTTCCGTGCCGCCCTCGCACGGCCACCCCCTCAACGCGCGCACTACCAGCGGAACGTACGCATGCGCATGGCGTGGCGGAGGCGGGCGGTCTTGGCGCGGCGGGGCTGGACACGGTCGCGCAACTCGCGGGCCTCGGTCAGCTCGCGCAGGAAGACGGCCCGGCGCCGACGCCGCTCGGCCTCGGTCTCCGACGTCTTCTGGTCCTGTTCCCGGTCCCGTTCCCGTTCGGCTTCACGGGCGCGTTCCCGGGCGCGTTCACGGTCGGACATGCGACACCCCCAGTCGGTGCGTCCCTCCCACCTTCCCTCCGCCGGGCGGTTTGATGCCACCGGAAGGGTGAGGTGGGAGCGAAGCCGTTGTACGGGACCACGGCTACTGTTAGGACCATGCGTCTCCACGTCGTCGACCACCCTCTGGTCGCCCACAAGCTCACTACCCTGCGCGACCAGCGCACCGACTCCGCGACCTTCCGCCGGCTGGCCGACGAACTGGTCACCCTGCTCGCCTATGAGGCCACGCGCGACGTGCGTACCGAACAGGTCGACATCACGACGCCGGTCGCCGCGACCACGGGCGTCAAGCTGTCCCACCCGCGTCCGCTGGTGGTGCCGATCCTGCGGGCCGGTCTCGGCATGCTGGACGGCATGGTCCGGCTGCTGCCGACCGCCGAGGTGGGCTTCATGGGCATGGTGCGCGACGAGGAGACGCTCCAGGCGTCGACGTACGCGACCCGGATGCCGGAGGACCTCTCCGGGCGCCAGGTGTACGTCCTCGACCCGATGCTCGCCACCGGCGGCACCCTGGTCGCGGCGATCCAGGAGCTGATCAAGCGCGGCGCCGACGACGTGACGGCCGTGGTCCTGCTCGCCGCCCCGGAGGGCGTCGAGATCATGGAACGCGAGCTGGCGGGCACCCCGGTGACGGTCGTGACGGCCTCGGTCGACGAGCGCCTGAACGAGCACGGCTACATCGTCCCGGGCCTCGGCGACGCGGGCGACCGGCTGTACGGCGCGGCCGAGTAGCACCCGCCCCAAGTCAAGGGCGGGTGTACGGGAGTAAGGGGCTCAGCAGCTCTTCGGGCTGCTGGAGGGCGCCGGCGCGGGACCGGCCAGTGCGGCCAGGGCCTGGTCGGCGTCCTTCTTGTTGGTGAGGGCCGTGTACGTGGTGCCGATGAGCAGGTCGACCTCGGTGGCCGAGCGGCGCGTGTCGGTCTTCACCTGGGCGCCGGCGAGCTGGGTGCCGAGCACGGGCAGGGCGGCCTCGGCGGCCGACTTCGCGCCGAGCACCACACCGGTTCCGGGGATCTTCTTGTCGTAGTCCTTGGGCGCGTTGCCGACGTCGCCGATGCGGAAGCCGCGCTTCCGCAGCTCGTCGGCGGCCTGCTTGGCGAGGCCGCTGCGCGGTGTGGCGTTCAGGACGTTGACGGTGATCTGGCCCGGCTTGGGCAGCGCTCCGGACGCCTTCGTCGCCGTGGGCGAAGGGCTCACCTTGGTCGCGCAGTCCGCCTTGGGTCCCGCGGCCGTGGCCTTGCTGCCACCGCCGGTGAAGACGTCGATGAGCTGCAGGGTGCCCCAGCCGATCAGGCCGAGGGCGGCGACGGAGGCCACGAGTCCGAGCGCGAACCTGCGGCGCCCCCGGGGTCGACGCATCCGCGGGTACTTGTCCCCCGTGATGCGGTACTGGCCGCCCATTCCGGGGGGAGTCAGCATGCTCATGGGCGCAGCGTAGTGCGCCCGGGCGGTGATGCCTACTAAATGATCATTGCCCCGGCCGCAGTACTACCCGAAAGGGCCAATAAGCGTCGTGGGACGGCGAGGACGGCCGTCAGTCCATCTCGAGGACGCGGGCGTGCAGTACCTGCCGTTGCTGGAGGGCCGCCCGGACAGCGCGGTGCAGACCGTCCTCCAGGTACAGGTCGCCCTGCCACTTCACGACATGCGCGAAGAGGTCGCCGTAGAACGTCGAGTCCTCGGCGAGCAGGGTTTCCAGGTCGAGCTGGCCCTTGGTCGTCACGAGCTGATCGAGGCGGACCGGGCGTGGCGCGACGTCCGCCCACTGCCGGGTGCTTTCCCGGCCGTGGTCGGGGTACGGCCGGCCGTTTCCGATGCGCTTGAAGATCACACGGAAAGCCTACCGGTCCATACGTTCCGGGCGCAGCCATGGAGACGGAGTGCGGCGCCGGAAAAGATGCACCAAAGCGGGGCAAACAGGAAGAGGTGCCCGACATGGGCGACCCCGAGACCGGCTTGCCACCGGCAAACGCGCCGCCCGACCCACATCACCCGTTCTCTCTTCGGTCTTCGGTCTTCGGTCTTCGGTACGCACGGCGGAGGCGATAGCTCCACAGCCACCCGGGAGCCCCGCCTCCGCCGTCGGTCAGCGGCCCGGCTGCTGCGGGGGCCGTTGCTGCTCGGTTTCCTTCGCCTGCGGTACTTGCGGTTTCGGTGCGTTGCGTGCGGCCTCGGCGCGCAGCAGGGCGCGCAGGACCGCGTAGGGGTCGATCGCCATGTCGGGGTTCCCTGTTTCGTGTGGCGTACTGGGCGTACGGACTGATGGACCGGGCAGGCCGGTCCCGTCAGCAGCGCAGGACCACCGAGCGAAGGATGTGCGGCTCGGGCCGCGACGGTACGGGGAGCGGGTGGGCCGTCGTCGCCGCAGGGTGCCGTGCGGACAGCGGCGGTCGGGGCACGGGCCGCAGGGGTACGACGGGACGGTGGCCGGAGTGGCCCGGCAGGCGCAGGGCGGTGTCGTGGACGTCGTGCTCGGCGGCCGCGGCGCCGGAGACGACCGACTCGGCGGCCGCGCAGTGCGCCACCGTTCCCGGCAGGAACAGGGCCAGCAGCAGGGCCAGCACCCGGAGCCTGGCAGCCCGGCGCACGGCGTACGAGGTGTACGGGGTGCGGGCGGCGGGGCTCATGAGGAGTCATCTCCCCGCGACACGCACAGGGCCGACCATCCCGGGCCGAGATACGCCCGCTCGGCCTACCGGCGGCCCGGCGCCGCCGGGCACACCCTGGGGAGGGGGGCAGCGAAACGGCGCGGAGCGACCGGGCGCTCGAGAAGCGTGGCCGTGGTTCGGGGTCTGGATCGTGGGCCGGGAGGAGTTCGGTCGTTGGTGCGGGCGTCGGCCGTCGGAGTGCGCGGGGTCGTGCGGGCGCGTCGAGTGATCGGCGCTTGGGGAGCGTGGCCGTGGTTCGGGGTCTGGATCGTGGGCCGGGACGGGCGCCGGCGTCGGTCATCGATGCGTGCGGGGTCGCGCGGGTGCGCCGTCGGGAAGGGCGCGACCGTGCCGTCGGCGTGTCTACTTGCCGGAGGCCTTCGCGGCCTTTGCCGCCGCCTTCATCTCCTGTTTGTGTGCCCGGACCTTGACCAGGGACTCGGGGCCGGTGATGTCGGCCACGGAGCGGAAGGACTTCGGTTCGCCGTAGGCGCCGGCCGCCTCGCGCCAGCCCTTGGGTGTCACGCCGAGCTGCTTGCCGAGGAGGGCCAGGAAGATCTGGGCCTTCTGCCTGCCGAAGCCCGGCAGGTCGGTGAGGCGCTTCAGGAGGTCCTGGCCGGTCGCCGCGTCCCGCCAGACGCCCTCGGCGTCTCCGTCGTAGTGCTCGACGAGGTACTGGCAGAGCTGCTGGATGCGCTTGGCCATCGAGCCCGGGTACCGGTGCACGGCCGGCTTGTCGGAGAGGAGGGCGGCGAAGGCGTCGGGGTCGTACGCCGCGATCTCGTGCGCGTCGAGGTCGTCGGCGCCCAGGCGCTGGGCGATCGTCGCCGGGCCCTTGAACGCCCACTCCATGGGAACCTGCTGGTCCAGCAGCATTCCGGTCAGCGCGGCGAGCGGGCTGCGGCCGAGCAGCGCGTCGGCCTCGGGGTCCTGGGCGAGGTGGAGGGTGACGTCCATGGGTCGATCATGCCCCGAAGGCGGCCGGGGTGCCCTACGGCCGCCAGTAGCCGAGGCCGTGCACCCGCTGCTTCGGCAGGCCCGCCTCCTTGCGGAAGTAGGACGTCAGGGTGCGGGTCGTTGCCGTGTCGCAGGCGATCCAGACGTACGGGTCGGCGCCGCGCTCGAGAAGGGCGGGGAAGGCGGAGCGGACCTCGGCGACGAGATGGGCGCCCGCGTCCCGGCGGGGCACCGGGCGGACGTCGTGAACGTCGGGCGTCGTGCGGAGGGGGTAGCCGTCGGTGCCGTGGTCCGACTCGAACCAGATCGTCGCCGGGGCCGAACCCAGCGTGTCCAGGAGGGAGTTGAGCGCGGGCAGCGAGGCCGGGTCGCCGATCGCGAAGACGTGCGAGGGTTCCGGCCGGGGCCGCGTGAAGCCGGTTCCCTGGACCGTCGCCTCGATGGTGTCGCCGGGCTTCGCCGCCCGCGCCCAGTCACTGGCGGATCCTTCGTGGAGCGCGAACTCGAGGCCGAACGTGCCGGCCTCGGGGTCCGGGTCGACCAGCGTGTACGCCCGCTGGTGCGGTTTGCCCGCGTTGTCGAACCACAGCCGGACCCACATCGTGGGGTGGACGCCGGTGGCCGACAGCATGCCCCCGTCGGTGAGGTGGAGGCGCCGGTAGCGCGGGGTGACGTCCTCGGCGGCCGTCACGGTGAACACGAAGTCCTTGCCCCGGAAGAGCTTGAGGACCGCGCCCTCCCAGCCGTGCCCCTTCCCCTTCCCCTGTTCCTGCGCCATGGCGCCTTCACCCCTCACGTACGATTCCCTCGCAAATAATTTAGGTGAGGCTAACCTAAGTCACAGTTCCGGACCAGTGAGGATGCAGATATGGCCACCGAGCTCTACCGCGACGACTGGGGCATCCCGCATCTGCGCGCGGACGACGCGTACGAACTCGCCCGTGGCCAGGGCCGCGTCACCGCCCTCGACCGTGCCTGGCAGCTGGAGGTCGAACGCCACCGCGCACAGGGCACCTCGGCCGCCTTCCTCGGCGCCGACGCGGCCGGCTGGGACGTGTTCGCGAGACGCGCCCGCCTCGACGACACCGCGAGACACTGCTACGCCACCCTGGAGAGACGGGACCCCGAAACCGCCGCCTGGGTACGGGCGTACGTCGACGGCGTCAACGAGGGACTGGTGGAAGGGGCCGGCCACGCGCCCGAGTTCGCCACGACCGGCCTCGCCCCCGGCCGCTGGGAGCCGTGGACCCCGCTCGGCGTCTGGCTCGCCACGCACATCCTGTTCGCCGGATTCCCGGCCAAGCTCTGGCGCGAACAGGTCGCGGCCCATCTCGGCGCCGAGGCCGTCGCCCTGTTCGCCACCGACGGACCCGGCACCTCCGGCAGCAACGGCTGGCTCGTCAGCGGCGAACGGTCGGTCACCGGGCTCCCGTTGATCGCGGGTGACCCGCACCGGTTCATCGAGGCTCCCGGCGTGTACCAGCAAGTCCGGCTGGCCTGCCCGGAGTTCGACGTCGTCGGGCTGGCCGTCCCGGGCGTTCCCGGGATCGCCCACTTCGGTCACACGGGCACGGTCGCCTGGGCCATCACCAACGCCATGGCCGACTACCAGGACCTTTACGAGGAGCGGATTCGCCGTACAAGGGAGGGAGTTGAGGCGCTGGGGGCCGACGGGGAGTGGCGGTCGGCCGATGTCCGTGTGGAGGTGGTCGAGGTCGCGGGCGGGGAGCCGATCGAGGTGGAGGTGATCGAGACCGGGCGGGGGGTGGTCGTGATCGGTCCCGAGGCGGGTCTCGGTACGGGTGGGGACGAGTACGCGGGAGCGGCGGTCAGTCTGCGCTACCCGCCCCGCGTCACCGGTGACCTCGGGTTCTCCGCCCTCCTCCCCCTCCTCCGCGCCCGTCGCGTCGTCGACGTCGACCGTGCCCTCGACCTGTGGGCCGAGCCCGTCAACGTCGTCCAGGCCGCCGACACCGAGAACGGGCTGCTGCACCGGGTCGCGGGCCACGTCCCCGTCCGCGCCGAGGCGAACCGGACCCGGCTGGTGCGGGCCTGGGAACCCGGTCACGAATGGGACGGGCGGCACGAGACGCCGTACGGCACCGTCGACGACGGGCTCGCCGTCATGGCCAACCACCGGGGGCTCGCCACACCGCTCGGGGTCGAGTTCGCGCCGCCGCACCGGGCGGCCCGTATCCGCGCGCTCCTCGAGGAGCGGGACCAGTGGTCGGCGGCCGACCTGCCCGCCCTCCACATGGACACCCACCTCGCCTCCGCCGCCCCGCTCCTCGACCTCCTCGCCGCCCTCGACGGACTCGCCCCCGAGGAGGCCGCCCTGCGCGACCGACTCCTGCGCTGGGACCGCCGGATGTCGGCCGACAGCACCGAGGCGGCCTCCTACGCGGACCTGCGCTCCGCCGTCGTACGCCGCCTCGCCGCCCACCCCGCCTTCGCCGCACTGGCCGTCCCGCCCGCGTACCCGGAGGTCTTCCTCCCCTGGCTCGCCCTGCTGCCCCGGATCGCCTTCGCACTCGAAGGGCTCCTGACGGCACGGGAGCTGTACGGGATCGAGCGCGCCGCCCTCGTACGGGAAGCCCTCGCGGAAGTGGCTGCGGGGTCGCCGTCCGGGTCCGGGACCTGGGGCGAGCGGCACCGGCTGCTCCCCTGGCGGGCCCTCGTCGCCACCGCCGACCCGTACGACGAACCCGGGCTCGCCGGTGATCACGACTGCGTGCTGAGCACCTCCTCCGTTCCCGGGCTCACCGACCTCGTGGCGCGCGGGCCCGCCGCCAGGTATGTCTGGGATCTGGCCCGGCGTGAGGACAGCCTCTGGGTGGTGCCCTTCGGGGCCTCCGGGGTGCCGGGCTCCGCCCACCACCGCGATCAACTCCCCCTGTGGACAAGGGGAGAGCTGGTGCCCGTCGTCACCGACTGGGAGCGGCTGACCCGGGAGGATCCGCCGGCCGCCCCCTCCTACGCGGACCGTGCCGCCGTGCACGAGCAGGTGGTCGACGGGTTCGGCACCGTGCGCGTGCTGCGGCTCGACCCCGTCGCCGACGCCCCGGTGGTGCACGGGTGGGTGAGTGCGAGGCGGGCCGAGTTCTGGGGGATGAACGGGCTCGGTGAGGAGCAAGTGACCGAGATCTACGGCCACTTGGACACCCTCGACACCCATCACGCCTATCTGGTGGTGAAGGACGGTACGGCGGTCGCGCTGCTCCAGACGTACGAGCCCGAGGCCGACCGGGTGGGCGAGTGCTACCCCGTCGAGCCCGGCGACATCGGCATCCATCTGCTGCTCGCGCCCGCCGGGCCGGAGGGCGGGCAACCCGGGTGGTCGGCCGCACTGATGGCCGTACTGGCACGGTATGTGCTGGTCGGGCTGGGGCGGAAGCGGGTCGTGGTCGATCCCGATGTGGACAACGAGAAGGCCGTCGCCCGTTTTCTGCGGCAGGGATTCCTGCCCGGTCCCGTCGTCGTCCTGCCCGAGATCGACCTGCCGGACGTGTATCTGCCGCAGAAGCGCGCCCAACTGGCTTTCCTGCCCCGGGAGGTAGCTTTTCCGGCGTGAACCCGAACCCCGATGGACCTGGACCTGGCCCTGGCCCTGTGACGCCCGACGAACTGATCGCCCACTACGGGCTGGAGCCGATCCCGCGTGAGGGCGGGCTGTTTCGGCGTACGTGGGCGGGGCCCGAGCGGGCCGACGGGCGGCCGGAGGGCTCGGCGATCGTCGCGCTGCTGACCGCCGAGCCCGGCGACTTCTCCGCGCTGCACCGGCTTCCCTCCGACGAGGTCTGGCACTTCTACCTCGGCGATCCGCTGGAGATGCTGCTCCTCGGGCCCGACGGCACCTCGCGGACAGCCGTGCTCGGGCCGGGGCTGCGGCACGGCCAGGAACCCCAGCTCACCGTTCCCGCCGGCACCTGGATGGGCGCGCGGGTCGTCGAGGGCGGCACGTTCACGTTCTTCGGGTGCACGATGGCGCCCGGGTTCACCTTCGAGGGGTACGAGCACGGCGACGCCGTCGAGCTGGCCGCGCGTTATCCGGCCGAGGCGGCCCGTATCGAGGCACTGTGTCGGCCATGAGGCCACCCAGGAATTCCACCAGCAGTTCGACCAGCAGTTCCACGCGTCTGCTCGGCGGTCAGGTCGCCCTTGTCACCGGGGCAGGTGGCGGGATCGGGCGTGGGATCGCGGCGCGGTTCGCGGCGGAGGGGGCCGCCGTCGCCGTGCACTGCCGGACCTCGGACGAGGGTGCGCGCGAAGTGGTCGCGCGGATCGAGGAGTCGGGCGGGCGGGCCGTCGTACTGCGGGGCGATCTCACCGTCGAGGACGAGTGCCGGCGGGTGGTGCGGGAGGCCGCCGAGTGGGGCGGCGGTCGGCTCGACGCGCTGGTCAACAACGCGGGCGTGCAACCGGTCCAGGAGCTGGCCGGGATGACCGCCGCGGACTGGCGGGCCGTCGTCGACGCGAACCTCCTGAGCGTCTTCGCCTGTACGCAGGCCGCGGTGGAGGTCATGCGGGAGCAGGTGGGTGAAGGGGGAGAGGGGGGCGACCACGGGGGCGGCGGGGGGCGTGGGGGCAGTGTCACGCACGTCGCGTCCATCGAGGCCGCGCGTCCGGCACCCGGCCATGCCCACTACTCCGCCTCGAAAGCGGCGGTCGTGATGCACGCGCGGTCGGCCGCCCTCGAGTACGGGGCGTACGGCATCCGCGTCAACACCGTCTCGCCCGGGCTCATCGACCGGGAAGGGCTCGCGGACGACTGGCCGGAGGGTGTGCGGCGGTGGCAACAGGCGGCGCCGGTAGGGAGGTTGGGGCGGCCCGAGGACATCGGCGACGCGTGTGTCTTCCTCGCCTCACCGCTGGCGTCCTGGGTCAGCGGGCACGACCTGGTCGTGGACGGCGGGGTCTCCGCCCGGCCCACGTGGTGAAGACCACGGTGAATCCGGTTCCGGCGGGGTGAGCGGGGCGCCAGGATCGTCCGTACGTATACGAGAGCCGAAAAGTCCCGAAGACGGAGAAGGTACGTGGGCCGACTGCGGAACGAAGGGCGCGACCACCGACGAGCTGTAGGAGGGCAGCGCACGGTGACCGGCGGACGGACGAAGAGAAGGGGATCCAGGGGAGTTCAGCGGGCGCTGCTGCTGGGCACCGCCCTGGTCCTGTTCCTCTTCGTCGGCGGGGCGGGCACCGCGTCCGCGCACGCCGCTCTCCGCAGCACCGACCCCCGCGACGGCAGCGTCCTCGACTCCGCGCCCCGACAGGTCACCCTCACCTTCACCGAGTCCGTCGGTCTGCTCGACGACTCCTTCCGCGCCTTCGACCCGGACGGCCGGCGGGTGAGCACCGGCGAGGCCGAGCATGTCGACGGGCGTTCGGACGCGGTACGCGTGAGCCTGCCCAAGGGTCTCGGCGAAGGCACGTTCACCGTGGCCTGGCGGGTCGTCTCGGCGGACAGTCACCCCATCTCGGGCGCCTTCACCTTCTCCATCGGCGAGCCCTCCGCGACCCCGGCCGCCATCGACACCGGCCCCACCGAGAACGCTGCCACCAGCGCCCTCTACGACATCGTCCGCTATCTGGCGTACGCGGCCCTGGCCCTGCTCATCGGCACCGTCGTCTTCGTGCTGCTCTGTCGCCCGTCGAGCACGGACCCGCTGCGCAGGCTGGTCCTGACGGGCTGGTGGGTCCTCCTCGTGTCCACCGTGGCTCTGCTTGTGCTGCGCGGCCCGTACGAGGCCGGCACCGGGCCTTCCGGCGCCTTCGACCCGGCGACGCTGGAACGGACCGTGACCAGCAGGCCCGGTGTGGCACTCCTCGCCCGGGTCGCGCTCCTGGCCGCTGCGGCCGTACTCCTGACGGTGGTCGGCCGCCGGAAGCAGCGCGTCACCGACAGCGACGGCGGGAGTGGCGGTGGCGGTGGCATCGGCGCGGGCAAGCCGGTCTTCCTTGCCGCCGGGGGTGCGCTCGCCCTCGGTCTCACACTGACGTGGGCCGCCGCCGAGCACGCGTCGGCCGGTATCCAGGTGCCGGTGGCGATGGCGTCCTCGGTGCTGCATCTGCTCGCCATGGCCGTCTGGCTGGGCGGCCTCGCGGCCCTGCTCACCCTCCTCCAGGCGGCGGAGCCGCTTTCGGGGTCCACGGTGGCCCGGTTCTCCCGGCTGGCCTTCGTATCGGTGGCCGTCCTGACCGTCACCGGCGTCTACCAGTCCTGGCGCGGCCTCGGCTCCTGGGACGCGCTCACCGGCACGTCGTACGGCCGCATCCTGATCGCCAAGCTGTGCGCGGTGACGCTGCTGCTGGTCGCCGCCGGGTTCTCGCGCCGTTGGACGGGCCGGTTGCTGATGCCGGAGGTGGCGGAGGTGGCGGAGGCCAAGGTGGTCGATCGGGTGCCGGAGACGGTGGGCGGTCCGCAGACACCGGCCGGCAAGAGCGACAGCGAGAGCGAGGGTGACGTCCGTGACGAAAGCACCCCGTCCTCCTCTTCCGCCGACGTCTACCGTCGTCGGCTGCGTCGTTCCGTGCTGGCCGAAGTGGCCGTCGGGATCGCGGTGTTGGTGATCACGACCATCCTGACGACGACGTTGCCGGGGCGGGCCGCCGCGGAGGCGGCCGAGGCCGCCAAGGACGCGCCGGTGCCCGGGGTGATCAGCGCGTCCTCGACGACGATCCCCTTCGACGTCGGTACGCCGGGGGGTCACGGCAAGGTGCAGGTCACCCTCGAGCCCGGCCGGGTCGGCGTGAACACCGTGCAGGCCGTGGTGTTCGGTCCCGACGACGGCTTCGCGATCGTCCCCGAGCTGCGGCTCTCCTTCTCCCTGCCCAGCAAGGAGATCGGCCAGCTCAACGCCGAGCTCACCGACCAGGGCGGTTACTGGGGCACGAACTCCCTCAACCTGCCGATCGCCGGGACGTGGACCATGAAGGTGACGGTTCGGACGTCGGATGTCGATCAGGTGAGTGTGTCGCGCAAGGTGAAGATCGGCCGCTGACCGGTCCCCGGGGGACGCCCGGGTACACCGAACAGCCGAACCGGGCGGCGGAGGGTTTCCTCGCCCCCGCCGCCCCTACCCGTCCCATCCTTCTCGGGGGCGCTGCCCCCGACCCCCCGCTCCTCAAACGCCGGAGGGGCTGAAATACCCAGCGGGGGTCTGGGGGCGCAGCCCCCAGGGATGGGACGGGTATGGGCGGCGGGGGCGAGAACTGCGCCCCCGGGCCGCAGGCCCAGGACCGCTCCGGCCTGCCCGGGCCCGTGATCTTTGCTCTCTGTCTATTAGCAAACCTTCACATCCCGGTGTCCATCACGTTTCAGGCACGGCGGACGTCAGCCCTTGACGCAGGACCGGACAAGCAGCTCTTATTGCCGCCACGATGTTCGGTCAAGTTGATTTCTGGTCGTTTTAGATCAGCATGGACCCAGCGTAGTCGTGACCTTGCTCCCCGTTTAGGGGGGTCTGTCCCACAGGAGCCACCATGCACTACACCCCCTCCGGACTCGCCGTCCCCGGGCCGAGTCGCCGCACCCTCCTGCGTGGGATCGGCGGCGCGGCGGCGCTCGGCGCTGCCGCGCCGCTGCTGAGCGCCTGCGGCGACAGCGACTCGGGTTCCGACGCGAAGACCGTCACCCTTGGCTCGAACGCGTCGGACGCGGTCCCGAAGAAGGCCTTCGCCGAGATCTACGCGGCGTTCACTAAGAAGACCGGCATCAAGGTCGACGTGAACACGAAGGACCACAACACGTTCCAGGAGCAGATCAACTCCTACCTGCAGGGCACGCCGGACGACGTGTTCACCTGGTTCGCCGGCTACCGCATGCAGTTCTTCGCGGGCAAGGGCCTGGCCAGCCCGATCGACGACGTGTGGCAGAAGATCGGGAGCAACTTCCCCGACGCGATGAAGCAGCTCAGCAAGGGTGCGGACGGCAAGTACTACTTCGTTCCGCTGTACACGTACCCGTGGGCGATGTTCTACCGGAAGAGCGTCTTCAAGGAGCACGGCTACGAGGTGCCCACCACCTGGGCGCAGTTCATCGCGCTGTGCAAGCAGATGCAGAAGGACGGCCTCGTCCCGATCGCCTTCGGCGACAAGGACGCCTGGCCCGCGCTCGGCACCTTCGACCAGATCAACTTCCGTACCAACGGCTACGACTTCCATGTCGAGCTGATGGCCGGAAAGGCATCCTGGACCGACGCGAAGGTTCGCGCCGCCTTCGACAACTGGGCTGAAATCCTCCCCTACAGCCAGGAGGGATCGACCGGTCGCACCTGGCAGGACGCGGCGCAGACGCTCGTCTCGAAGAAGGCCGGCATGTATCTGCTGGGCACCTTCGTGGGCCAGCAGTTCACGAACGCGACCGATCGTGACGACCTCGACTTCTTCGCCTTCCCGGAGATCGACCCCTCCTTCGGGCAGGACACGGTCGAGGCGCCCACCGACGGCTTCATGCTCTCCAAGTCCCCGAAGAACAAGTCCGGTTCGACTCAGCTGCTCGAGTTCCTGGGTACTCCGGAGGCCGAGGAGATCTACCTCAAGTCCGACCCGAACGTCGTCGCCGCCTCCACCACCGCCGACACCTCCTCGTACAGCCCGCTGCAGAAGAAGGCGTACGCGATGATCACCGGCGCGAAGAACCTCACGCAGTTCATGGACCGTGACAGCCGTCCGGACTTCACCTCCACGGTGATGCAGCCGGCGCTGCAGAAGTTCATCCGTGACCCCAAGGACATCGACAGCCTGCTCGCGTCCATCGAGCGCCAGAAGAAGACGATCTTCGCCTCCTCATGAGCAACTCCGATTCGATTCCCGTGATCCCGGGGGCGGCCGACGTGCCGCCTCCGGGCGGTACCCGCACCCCGTCGTCCCCGCAGAGCCGCAAGCCACCGCAGGGCCACCGCCGACTGCTGACCCGCCGCGACAGGGTCGCCCTGGGCTTCATGGCCGGTCTGCCGACCTTCCTGCACGTCCTCCTCGTGTGGGTGACGGCCTTCGCCTCCATCGCGCTGGCCTTCACCACCTGGGACGGCATCGGCTTCGACTCCATCGAGTGGGTCGGGCTGCAGAACTTCCGCGAACTGTTCACCAACAACCCGCAGTTCTGGCCCGCCGTCCAGCACAACATCATCTGGTTCGTCGTACTCATCGCGATCCCGACCCCGCTGGGCCTGTTCCTGGCCGTGCAACTGGACAAGAACATCCGGTTCACCCGGGTCTACCAGACGGCGTTCTTCCTGCCGGTCGTGGTGTCGCTGGCGGTCACCGGCTTCGTCTGGCAGCTGGTCTACAACCCGGACACCGGCCTGATCAACAGCCTCATCGGGGCCAACAAGCCCGGCCACTACATCGACTGGATCGGCGACCCGGATCTCAATCTGTGGGCCGTTCTGGTCGCCGCGTGCTGGCGGCACACCGGCTACATGATGATCCTCTACCTGGCCGGCCTCAAGGGCGTCGACCCGTCGCTGCGCGAGGCCTCCTCGCTCGACGGCGCCAACGAGTGGCAGACGTTCAAGAACGTCATCTTCCCGACCCTGCGCCCCACCAACACCATCGTCCTGGTCGTCACGATCATCGAGGCCCTGCGCGCCTTCGACCTCGTGTACGTCTTCAACGGCGGCGCCCAGGGCACGGAACTGCTGTCGATCCTCGTGACCAACAACATCATCGGTGAGTCCAGCCGTATCGGTTACGGGTCCGCCATCGCCGTCGTCCTGCTGGTGATCTCGCTCGTCGTGATCATCCCCTATCTGATCAGCACCTTCCGGAAGGAGCGGCGGGCATGAGCGCTCCCACCCTGGCCAATCGGCGATCCTCGAACGGGCCCGCGCACGCGTCCCTGAAGGGACGCGCCCCCGTCCGCCCCGCCCGGATCCTGCTGCACACGTTCCTCGTCGTCATGTCGCTGGCCTGGCTCGCGCCCCTGCTGTGGGCCATGTTCGCGGCCCTGCGCCCGTACGCCGAGACCAGCGACAAGGGCTATGTCTCCTGGCCCGACAAGCTGAGCTTCGCCAACTTCACGAACGCGTTCACGCAGTCGGACATGCTGCACTACTTCGGGAACACGCTGATCATCGCGGTCCCGGCGGTGCTGCTGACGCTGTTCCTGTCGTCGATGGTCGCCTTCTACGTCAGCCGCTTCGACTTCCGGGTCAACCTGGCCCTGCTGCTGGTCTTCACGGCCGGCAACCTGCTCCCGCAGCAGGTCATCATCACCCCGCTGTACCGCATGTACCTGCTCGTGGACCTGCCGGGGATCACCGCGTCCGGCAAGCTGTACGACTCGGCGCTCGGCCTGGTCCTCATCCACATCGCGTTCCAGTCCGGCTTCTGCGCCTTCGTCCTCGCCAACTACATGCGGATGCTTCCGCACGAGCTGACCGAGGCCGCGCTCGTCGACGGCGCGTCGGTGTGGCGGATGTACTGGCAGATCGTGCTGCCGCTGTGCCGTCCGGCGATGGCGGCTCTGGCCACCCTGCTGTCCATCTGGATCTACAACGACTTCTTCTGGGCGATCGTGCTGATCTCCACGGGCGAGAACATGCCGATCACCTCGGCACTGAACAACCTCTCGGGCCAGTACTTCACCGACCCCAACCTGGTCGCCGCGGGTGCGCTGCTGACCGCGATCCCCACCCTGATCGTGTACTTCGCGCTGCAGCGGCAGTTCGTCAGCGGTCTGACCCTGGGCGCCAACAAGGGCTGACGCCCGCGTCCAACTGAGTGAATCCGAAGTGGAGTTGTGTCGATGAAGCGCGAACTCGCCGTTCCCGGTCTCGCGTACGGGGGCGACTACAACCCCGAGCAGTGGCCCGAGGAGGTGTGGGCCGAGGACATGCGCCTGATGCGCGAGGCCGGGGTCACCATGGTCAGCGTCGGCATCTTCTCCTGGGCCCTGCTCGAACCGGCCGAGGGCGTCTACGACTTCGCCCGCATGGACCGCCTCCTCGACCTCCTGCACGAGAACGGCATCGCCGCCGACCTCGCGACCCCGACGGCCGCCCCGCCCGCCTGGTTCTTCCGCGCCCACCCCGAGGCACTCCCCGTCGACAAGGACGGCCGCACCCTCTCGTACGGCAGCCGCCAGACGTTCTGCCCCTCCAGCCCCGCCTACCGCGAGGCCGCCCTGCGGATCGCGGGCGCGCTGGCCGAGCGGTACGCCGACCACCCGGCCGTCGCGATGTGGCACGTCCACAACGAGTACGGCTGCCACAACCCCGCCTGCTACTGCGACGAGAGCGCCGAATCGTTCCGTCGCTGGCTGCGGGCACGCTACGCGGACGACCTGGCCGCCCTGAACCACGCCTGGGGCACCACCTTCTGGAGCCAGTGGTACTACGACTGGGCCGAGATCATCCCGCCCCGCGCGACCGGCGCCGTCCCCAACCCCACCCACCAGCTGGACTGGCGCCGCTTCTGCTCCGACGAACTGCTCGCGCTGTACAAGGCGGAGAGGGACGTGCTGAGGGCGGCGGCGCCCGGCACCCCGGCCACCACCAACTTCATGGTCATGTACAACTTCGACGCCCTCGACTACTGGCGCTGGGCCCCGGAGCTGGACGTCGTCGCCAACGACCACTACCTCCGCTCGACCGACCCCGAGTCGCACATCGACATCGCGCTCAGCGGCGACCTGATGCGGTCGCTCGCGGGCGGCCCCTGGTTCCTGATGGAGCACTCCACGGGCGCGGTGAACTGGCAGCCGGTCAACAGGGCCAAGACGGCGGGGGAGTTGCGCCGCAACGCCCTCGCCCATGTCGCCCACGGCGCGGACGGCATCGCCTACTTCCAGTGGCGGGCCGCGAAGGCGGGCGCCGAGCAGTGGCACTCGGCGATGCTTCCGCACGCCGGCACCGACAGCCAGATCTGGCAGGACGTCGTCCAACTGGGCGCGGATCTACGGGCGTTGGCCGAGGTGCGCGGCAGCACGGGCACCGCTTCCGTGGCCATCGTCTGGGACTGGGACGCCCGTTGGGCCCTGGAACTCCCCTCCCAGCCGAACAGCGAACTGCGCTTCCAGGACCTCGTACGGGACTGGTACGAGCCGCTGTGGCGGGCGGGAGTCGCCGTGGACTTCGTACGGCCCGGGGCCGAGCTGGAGGGGTACCGGCTGGTACTCGTGCCCAGCCTGTACCTGGTCGACGACGAGGGCGCGTCGAACCTCGTGGGCTTCGCGGAGGGCGGCGGCACGCTGGCCGTCGGCTTCCACAGCGGGGCCGTCGACACCAACTGCCATGTACGGCTGGGGGGTTACCCGGGCGCGTTCCGCGAGGCCCTCGGGGTGCGAGCGGACGAGCTGTTCCCCTTGCTGCCGGGAGAGTCGGTCGGGCTCGGCGACGGCAGGGATGGCGATACCGGGACGGGATCCCTCTGGTCGGAGCGGCTTCGGCTGAAGGATGAAGGAGCGGAAGCGGTGCTGTCGTACACCGACGGTCCGTTGGCCGGGGTCCCGGCGGTGACGCGCAACTCGGTGGGTGCGGGCGCCGGTTGGTATGTGGCGACCCGGCCGGACCCGTCGACGCTGGGTGCGCTGCTCGGGCGTATGTGCGCGGAGGCGGGTGTCGAGAGGGTGCGGGCGACTCCGGAGGGCGTGGAGGCGGTGCTGCGCCGGGGCGCCGACGCCGACTTCCTGTTCCTGATCGACCACGCGGGCGGCGGGGCCGAGGTCGAGGTGGCGGCGGGGGCGACCGAACTCCTCACCGGGGAACGGGTGGACGGGGGCGCGGTACGGGTTCCGCCGGGCGGGGTGGCGGTCGTACGGGAGCCGCGTCTCTGACAGGAAACGTCAACAGGCGTCCTCGTACGCCCTCTTGATGAGGTATCAGGTGACTCGTACTCTGCTCCCCTGGATCGTCGACCAGGGGAGCAGGGTTGGCCACGCCATCTTCCGAGCCGTACGAGTCCGCCCAGCAGTCCGAGCCGTCGGGGTCCACCGAGTTCTCCGAGCCTGCCAGGTCGTCCGAGCCGTCCAAGTCGCCGGAGAACCCGTCCGACGAAGAGGTGCTCCAGTCCGTCGAGCGCTACCTCTCCGGGCGGGGCAACCCCGTACGGCTGGTGGCTCCCGGTACGGCTGAGCTGTCCCGGCAGCCGTTGCTGGAGTTCCGTATCGACCGGCGGTTCGAGGAGCGGCATCCGGGCGTTCCGGAGCGGGTGCCAGGAAAGAAGCTGAAGCAGATCGCCAAGCGGCCTTCGTACACCGACCTCGCCACCCATCAGGTTCCGGTGCCCGCCGGCTTCCAACCCACACTCCCGGTGAGACTCGTGCTCGCGGGCTCGGTCGCCGAGGGGCCGTGCCCGGACTGCGCGGCCGGGAAACGGGACTGCGACACCTGCGGCGGAAGCGGCACGCAGGACTGCCCGGAACTCGTGGCGTGCGACGGCTGCGGCGGTGGCAGCGACTCGTGCTGGTCGTGCGGCGGAAACCGCAGGCCGGGCAGCCGCAAGCCGCCCCCGAACGCGTCGCCGCGAACCGACTGGTGCAGGCGCTGCGCCGCCCCGAAGGCGGCCTGCCCCAAGTGTGTCGGCTTCCAGACGATGACCTGCCCGGTCTGCGACGGGAAACGACGCCGCAAGTGCGAGGCCTGCAACGGCGCGAAACGCGTACGGCACAAGCCGTGCGAGGGCACCGGCTTCTTCACCACGTTCATCGAGGCGCGGATCACCCACCCCGTGGAGTCGGAACAGGAACGGGTCGCGGCGCCTGCCCACCTCCGATGGCGCACCCAATGGCGTGCGGGCTGGCGCGAGAAGCGCCTGCACAGGGTCACCGACAAGCTCCCGGCCGACCTGCCGGAAACGCTCCGCGGCCAGGTCGAACCCCAACTGGCGCTCGCCGAAAGGGAAGTGGCGCGCCTGGCGACCCTCCGCTATCTGCCTGTCGCCCGCGTCACGGTCGACGCGGATCCGGACTGGGTGTACTTCGCGTTCCCCGGGCGGTCGGAGAGCGCCGCCCCCCTCAATGTCGTCCGGCGGCCCGCGAAGCAGCGCGTGCTCCGGCTGGTGGGCATCGCCTCGGCGGCGGTCGTCGTCGCCCTGCTCGTCACGTTGCTGGTCCTGTCGGTGACTGGCTGAGGAGGAGGGCGCGGAATGTGCGCGGCGGCCGGCCGGTGAGGCGCTGGACGGTGTCGGTGACGCGGTCCTCCGAACCCTCCGCGATGGCTCGGTCCATGCCGGCCAGCATGGCGGCGAACTCCGGCGATATCCGGGCGGTGCGGGTGAGGTGGTCGCGCATCTCCTCGTACGACAGGCGGTGGTGCGTCACGGGCCGGCCGGTGACCTCTGTGGTGATCGCGGCGATGTCGTCGTAGCCGAGTGTCTCCGGGCCGGTGATGACGAGATCGGTGTCGGGGGCGTGTTCGTCGGTCAGGGCGCGGACGGCGACGGCCGCGATGTCGTCGGCGTCGACGAAACCGACCCGGCCGTCGGCGGTCGCGCTCCAGAGGGTGCCGTGCTCACGGATGCCGACGGCGTGCGCGTGCGCGCCGGTGAAGTTCTGCATGAACCACGAGGGCCGCAGGACCGCCCACTGGTCGAACAGGCCGGGCAGGGCCTGGTGAACCTTTCCCACCGCCGGGCCGCCCTCGGGGATGGCCGAGGAGCTCAGGAGCACCGCGCGCCGCACTCCGGCGGCGCGGGCCCGCCGGAGAAACGGCAGCATGACCGCCGCCGGATCGGGGTCGCCCACGGGCGGGACGAGGTAGACGCGGTCGACTCCGTCGAGGGCGGCGGTATGGGTGGCGGGGTCGTACCAGTCGAACGAGACCCGCGCCGAACCGCGTACGCCCGCTTCTCTGCTGGCGGCCCTGACACGGTGGCCGCCGGCCGTCAGCTGCGCCGCGGTGCGACTGCCGGTGGTGCCCGTGGCGCCGATGACGAGGGTGGTGCCGGTGACGGTCATCGGCCGGTCCCGGTGAAGCCGGTGGCGGGGTCGAGGACCGCGAGCGGGTTCCAGTAGTCGCGGTAGGAGGTGATGAGCCCGTCCCGGAAGGTCACGACGGCGATGTACGTCATGTCGAACGGGCCGCCGGTCCCCACCAGGCGCCCCACGCCTCGCATCTCGACCACGATGACCTGCGGATCGATGGTCTCGTGGATCGTCAGGTCGGGGAAGTCGTGCAGTTCGATGTGGTCGGGATAGGAGCGCATGTAGTCGGCGACGGCCTCCCTGCCGTCCAGGCGCTTGGGCCAACCGTCGGGCGCGAAGGGGAACTCCATGACCCCGTTCTCGTCCCACAGGGCGACCCACGCGGGGATGTCCTTGTCGAGCAGCAGTCGCAGGCTGTGGCGGTAGAGATCCGCCGGAGAAGCCGGTGCGGACATGGGTGCCTCCATCTCGTACGTCGTGGTCTCGTACGTCTCATAGAATGCGGACCCGGGGTCCGCTTCGGCGACGATACGGACCCTGGGTCCGTTTATCAACCGGGGCAACCGGAGGAGACGTATGCCCGAGCGCAAGCCCCGTGAGGACGCCGTCCGTAACCGGGAGGCCGTTCTGGCGGCCGCCGATGCTCTCTTCGCGCGTTCGGAGGGGGTCGAGGACGTCACCATGGCCGAGGTCGCGGCCGCCGCCGGGGTCGGCAAGGGAACCCTCTTTCGCGCCTTCGGCGACCGCGCCGGGCTGCTCCGCGCCCTGTACGAAGCGCGGCTCGAACCGATCAGGGAGGCCGTCGAAGCCGGACCGCCACCCCTCGGGCCCACCACTCCACCACGGCAGCGCGTGCCAGCCCTGCTCGACGCCCTCCTGTGCTTCAAGCTCGACAACCGCCGGCTCACGCTGGCCCTGGAGGAGAGCGGCAGCGGCAGCCCGTACCAGGCGGAGCACTATGGCCGCTGGCACGGCCTGCTCCGAGACGTACTGGACGAGATCCCGGGTCTGACCGACAACGACTTCACCGCCCACACCCTGCTCGCGGCCGTCCGCGCCGATCTCGTCGAGCACCTGGCCGGACGGGAGGGCATGCCCCGGGAGAGGATGCGCGCACAACTGGCGAACCTCACCGCGAGGGTCCTGAGCTCCGCCGCCTGAGTGCCCACCTGAATGCCTACGGAGTGTCTGTCTGAGTGCTGAACAGCCTCTACTCAGGGCGGAGTTGAGTACGTGCGCTCATACCCACGGCCCGCCGAGCGGCCAGGATTGGCGCAACGGCGCAGCCAACAGCGCCGGACCGACCAGCTCAATCTCTGGGGGAAATTCTCATGTCGCGTCGCGTCGTTCTGGCCGTTGCTTCCGGTGTCGTCGTTCTCGGTGGTGCCGGCGCCTTCGCCCTCGCGTACGCCGGTGAGCAGCCTCCCTCCGTGGCGCACAGCGCCGCCCGCTACACGGCTCCCGCCGGCGACCGCGACGGCTCGTTGACCTTCACCACCGACGTCACGGCGTCCTCCGGCGTCAAGGAGGTCAAGGTCCTGGCCTGGCCGGCGAACTCGCCCTTCGCCAAGAAGGCGATCACGGCCAAGGACATGGCGTCCGTGGAGTCGGCCAAGTGCAAGCCGTCCGGCGGCGACACCGTGCGCTGCGTCTACACGGTCCCCGTCACCGGCGCCGACGCGGGGTCGTCCCCGCGTGGAGCGTGGCACGTCGCGGTCCTGGCCACGTCGAAGGACGGCGACTCGAAGCTGCTCACGAAGGCGGCGGACTTCAACGTCGCGTGAACCGGCGCCGCGCCCCGCACGAACCGTTCGTCCTCCCGGCCGACCCGCCCCCGAGGCCCCGCCGCCCGCAGTACGACGTCGAGGACCCCCTCGACCCGGGCCGCGTAACTGTGCGAGAACCAGGGCATGTTGGCCTCCACCACGGCCCACTGCTCGTGCCCTCCCCGGTCGGGATCCTGGACGAGGCCGATGTCGACGGTGACCGCGCTCGGCAGGCTGTGCCCCTGCTCGGTGAGGAGCCGGTCCGCGAAGCGGAGTACCTCCGGTTCGTGCACGTCCTCGTCGAGGGGCGCGGGATCGAGCCGCCCGTACACCGCGTACCGGCTGCCCGCCGTCACCCGTCCGTCGAGTACGAACAGGCGGTACTCGACGGCGAACGTGACGATCTCCGACACCAGCACCGGCGTGTCCGGGCCCACGTCGTCGCCCGTACGGGGAAGCCGCGAACCGTCGGCGTACACCGCCGCCGGGAACGACTTGGCGCTGGGCGGCTTGGCGAACACCGGGTGCCCGATCCGCCACGCCTCCGCGAGCGTCGTCAGTCGTACGCGCCGGCCCGTGAACTCCTCCGGCAGCACCGCGAGCCAGTCGTCGGAGGGTTCCAGCAGGGCGAGGTCGAGCACACCGGCGACGCGCTGGTCGTACGCGAGCGGTCCCCCGTACCAGTGCACCGCCTCGGCGGCCGAACGACTCAGGGCGCCTGCTTCGGTGAGCGACCGCGCCTCCATCCCCCGGCCGGCCGCCGCCTCCGCGAGCAGCACCGTCGTACTCGTCCGCTGCCCCGAGGTCAGGAACAACGGTGCCCGTCCGTCCCCGTTCACCGCGTCTCCCTCTCCTGCCAACCCCTGCTACATCGCGCCCGGGGACAGGTACTCCGTCACCCGCCCCACCCCCCAAACCTCACCGATCTTGTGCCGGATGTCGAACAGGTTTGCCGCGTGGACGCCCGCGTCCCGGTCGCCGACCGCCTCCTCGACGACCACCGGGACGAACCCGTGCTGCATGGCGTCCAGCGCCGTGGCCCGTACGCAGCCGCTGGTCGTCAGGCCGGCGATGAGGAGGGTGTCGATGCCGTGGGAGGTGAGGTACGTGGACAGGGCGGTGCCGAAGAAGGCGCTCGGGTACTGCTTCGTCACCGTCAGTTCGTCGGCGGTCGGGGCCAGGCCCTCGATGAACTCCGCGTACGGGCTGCCCTCGGCGAACACCCGCAGGCTTGGCACCTTGCGGTAGAAGACGCCTCCGTCGCGGCCGTCGGGGCGCAGCACCACGCGCGTCACGATCACCGGGATCCCGGCCCGGCGGGCGAGGGCGAGCAGCCCCCGCATCGCCTCGGCGGCGCCCTCCGCGCCCGCCCCCGCGTAGAGGGGGCAGGCGGGATCGACGTACGCCCGGGCCGGGTCCACGAGCAGGAGGGCGGGGGCGGTGCCGGGGGTCAACTGCCCGCCCAGACCGGCGCGTTCGTAGTCCGCCTCGGCCCGATCCTCCTCGGCACGAGCGTCCTCGACCCGATTCTCCTCGGGACCACTGCCCGTTGGGCTCACTCCGAACTCCCCCTCCCCGCCCGGGACTTCATCAGCGGCTGGATACGGGTCCCGAAGTCCTCCAGGCCTTCCAGGAAGTCGTCGAAGACCAGCATGATGCCCTTGGTGCCGGCCACTCCGGCGACCTCGTCGAGCATCCGCGCCACGCTCTCGTACGAGCCGACCAGCGTGCCCATGTTGAAGTTGACCGCGCCCTCCGGCAGCGCGATCGTGCGGGCCGTCGAGGTGCCCGTGGACGTCGTGTCCGCGTCCGTCTCGCCGGCCATGTAGGCGAGCGCCGCGCGGTCGGCGTTGTCGTGGTAGTCCTGCCACTTGGCCTGGGCTTTTTCGTCCGTCTCGGCCGCAATGATCATGAACAGGGAGAGGGCTCCCACGTCTCTTCCGGTCCGTTCCGCCTCCTCCGCCAGCGTCGCCGTGCTGCCGGACAGGGCGGTCGGGGTGTTGACCCCGCTGCCCAGGATGAAGTTGTACTCGGCGTGCTCCGCGGCGAACTTCATGCCGGTGCCGCTCTGGCCGGCCGCGACGATGTCGATGTGCCCGTTCGCCGGGCGCGGGGAGAGGACGCAGTCGTCCATCTCGTAGAACTCGCCCTTGAAGTTGCTGACGCCGTCGCGCCAAAGGTCCTTCATCACGGTGACGTACTCGACGGCGCGCGCGTAGCGGTTGCCGAAGTGGTCGTCGCCGGGCCACAGGCCCATCTGGGCGTACTCGCCGGGGGCCCAGCCGGTCACGATGTTGATGCCGAAGCGGCCGGGGGCGATCGAGTCGACCGTGACCGCCATCCGGGCGACGATCGCCGGGGGCAGGGCCAGGATGGGGGTGGAGGCGTAGAGCTTGATGCGGTCCGTGACCGCCGCCAGGCCCGCCATCAGCGTGAAGGACTCCAGGTTGTGGTCCCAGAACTCCGTCTCGCCGCCGAACCCCTTCAGCTTGATCATGGAGAGCGCGAAGTCCAGGTCATGGGCCTCCGCCTTCTGCACGATCGCCTTGTTGAGCTCGAAGCTCGGCATGTACTGGGGTGAACTCTTCGAGATCAGCCAGCCGTTGTTGCCGATGGGGATGAAAACGCCGATGTCCATGCCACTCCTCGGAGAGATCCTCTGGACGGAACCTCAGATGTGAAGTCCTCGACAGTCAGTTACGTTCAAAGCTCAACTGTCCTTCAACGCACGGTACATGGCGGCCATGACGGCGATATGTCACACAACCCGCCCTGAACACGCGCAGGTTGACCGCCTGCCGCCCGCCCCCGCAGACGGGTGAAGGTGGCCAGAGGTGATCGTGAGTTTCCTGCAAAGTGTCGCTTGAAGTGCCATTCGAACGGTAAAACTTCAAGTATGAACGCACGGCTGGCACTGCTCGGCTCGGTTGATCCCGGGGTCGCTGAGAGCGAGGTCTTCCGCCTGGCTCTCCAGCACTCGGTGGCCGAGCTGGGCGCGCTCGGGGGAACGATTCACCTCCGGGGCCCGATGTCGGCCCTGCGCCTGGTGTCGGCCACCGGATTACCCACCGCGCTCACCGGCCCCTGGGAGATCATCGACCAGGAGGGCCCGCTGGCCCCCGCCCGCGCCCTGTACGAGGGCAACCACGCAGGCCGGGGCGTGTGGATACCCGGGGCGGCGGACGACAGCGTCGAACCCGCCGTGCCCATCTGCCCCTCCACCGCTCCCATCCCCGGCAGCGGACTCGCCGCCGTGCCCGTCATCCGCGACGAACGCAGCATCGGCGCCCTCACCGTCATCACCGGCGACCACGGTGAACCGACGTCCGCCCACTGGGAGTTCCTGCGGGAGGTCGTCGCCTGGACCGAGGAGCGCATGGAACAGGCGCCCCTGCCCGCCGGTCCCGTGCACTCGGAGATGAGCGGCGACCGGCTGCGCCAGGCGCTGAAGGAGGTCCGGGTCGGCTCCTGGGACTGGCACATAGCCAACGGTGAACTGATCTGGGACGAAGCCGCGATGGAGCTGTACGGCACCCGCCCCGAGGAGTACACCGCCCGCGTCGAGAACTGGATGCGCTGCGTCCACCCCGACGACCTGGGCCCCACCCTCGCCCTCGTCGACCGGGCGATCCGCGGCCGCTCGGTGTTCGAGGCCGAGTACCGCGTACGGGGCCTGGACGGCACGTACGGCTGGCACCAGGCGCGCGGCCGGGCGACGTACCACGAGAACGGCGAGCCCCACCGGATGATCGGCATGGGCTGGGACAGCAACGAGTCACGGACCGCCCGGGACGCGCTCGGCCGCGCCCTGCGGCACATGAGCGACGGATTCCTCGCGGTCGACGACGACTGGCGGATCACCTTCGCCAACCTCGAGGCCGAACGCACCCTCGATCTCTCCGAGGCGGAACTGTTCGGGCGCGTCCTGTGGGACCTGCCGACCGTACGGCAGCTGCCCGGTCTTGAGAGACGCTGCCGGAAGGCCGCCGCCGAGGACAGACCGGCCGGCTTCGACATACGCGTGCCCGGCACCGGACGCCGCTACCACCTGCGGCTGGTGCCGGGCCCCGACGGCCGCACCCTCTACCTCCAGGACGTCACCGAGAAGCGGCGGCACGAGGAGGAACGGCGGGCCACCGAACGCGCCGCTTCCGAACGCGCCGCCCGCATAGCGGAGTTGACCGCCGCCCTCGCCAAGGCGACGACCTCCCGGGACGTCGTCGACGCGGTCGGCCGGCGCGTGATGCCGCCGTTCAACGCCGCCGGCCTGATCGTCCAGACCATCGAGGACGACCACCTCTACACCGTCGGAGCCATCGGCTACACGGAAGAGTTCCTCGCCAGGATCGACAACAGCCAACTGATGCAAGGCTGGCCGAGCTTCGACGTGATCAGCACCGAAACCCCCGCGTTCTACTCGTCCCCCGAGGAGTTCGCCGCCCACTATCCCGACCTGGCCGGCCTGCCCGAGCTCAGCGGCAAACAGGCGTGGGCGTTCCTGCCGCTGACCGTGTCCGGCCGTACCTTCGGCGTCTGCTCGGTCAGCTTCGACCGCCCGCGCGGCCTCACCGAGGAGGAGCGCACCCTCCTCACCACGATCAGCGCCCTCGTAGCCCAGGCTTTGGACCGGGCCCGCCTCTACGACGCCGAGTACAGCCGCTCCCGCGAACTCCAACGCGGGCTGCTGCCACGCGAGTTGCCCGACCTGCCCGCCTGCTCGGCCGCCGCCCGCTACCTTCCCGCCGCCCAGGGCATGGGCGTCGGCGGCGACTGGTACGACATCATCCCGCTCTCCGGCGGCCAGGTCGCCCTCGTCGTCGGCGATGTCATGGGCCATGGCCTGCCCCAGGCGGCGACCATGGGCCGGCTGCGTACCGCCGTCCACACGCTCGCCGACCTCGAGCTGCCCCCCGACGAGATCATGAGCCACCTCAACGACATCGTCGGCAACATGGGCGAGGAGTCGTACGCCACCTGCCTGTACGCCCTCTACGACTCCATCACCCAGACCTGTTCCATCACCCGGGCCGGCCATCCCCCGCCGGCGGTCGTCCACCCCGACGGCACCGTGTACTTCCCGGCGCTGACCGCGGACCCACCACTCGGCGCGGCCGAACCCCCCTTCGAGACGGTCGAGTTGAGAGTCCCGGAAGGCAGCCTGCTGGTCCTCTACACGGACGGCCTGGTCGAGTCGTCGAAACGGGAGATCGACGAGGGCATGGGACAACTGGCCCGTCTCCTTCGGGGCGCGTACGAAGCCGGCACGGAAGGCGACCTCGAGGCCCTCTGCGACACGCTCACCTCAGGACTCCTCCCCGCCGAGCAGCCGAGCGCGGACGACGCGGCCCTCCTGGTCGCCCGCCTCCACGCCCTCACCGGAGACCGGGTCGCCTCCTGGCCCCTGCCCGAGGACCCGAGAGCGGCAGGCCAGGCCCGCCGCCACGTCCGCGAACAACTCTCGGCGTGGGGCCTGGACGACCTGACGGCGACAACAGAACTCCTGGCCAGCGAACTGGTCGGCAACGTCGTACGACACGCCAAGGGCCCCGTCCAACTCCGCCTCCTGCACGGGGCGGAGCTGATCTGCGAGGTCTTCGACGGCAGCCTGACGATGCCCCGCATCCGCCGAGCGACGGAGACGGACGAGGGCGGCCGGGGCCTGCAGCTGATCACCGCGCTGTCACAGCGCTGGGGGACGCGGTACACCCCGACGGGGAAGTGCATCTGGACGGAACAGGCACTGCATGCTCCTCCGGAGGGCGGGCGGGGTGGGGACGGTGTGGCGGAGGACGCGTTGGAGTTGATGTTTCTTGGGCCGGGGGAGTTCGAGGACATTGCGGAGTTGAGGGGGCTGGGGGATCTGGGCTGAGGGACGGCCTCGCGGCGCGGATCCCAAGGGGTGTGGATCCTAGGGTGCGCGGATCCCAAGGGGTGTGGATCCTAGGGTGCGCGGATCCAGGGGCGCAGATCCAAGGGGGCAGGATCCAGGGGGCGGGCGCCCCTGAGGGCGCAGCCCTGAGGGGCGCGGGGAACTGCGCGAGCAACCCCCACCGGCCGGCACTGTCATCGAAGGGGCGCGGGGAACTGCGCGAGCAACCCGAACCGGCCGGCACTGGCACTAAAGGGGCGCGGGGAACGGCGCGCCCGGCCCCCACGGGCCGGCACTGTCATCGAAGGGGCGCGGGGAACTGCGCACCCACCCCCTCCGGCCCGCACTAAAAGGACGGTGCACGCCCAGGGCCCCTGCGAGCAAACCGGTGTGCTGACGGCCACCCGGCCACCCGGCCCCCCGGCCACCCGCCCGCCCGGCGTCCATACAGGCCTCAGGACATGCTGCCCCGGCACACAGTCCCCACGGCCGGGGTTCGGCCCGTATGGAGATATGTGTCGACCGCCTCCATGACGCAGCGGTTCTGCGGGTACGTGCCGTGCCCCTCCTCCTCGGCCGTCAGGAGCACGCCGACACCGTCGCCCAGAGCGCGGGCCATGTTGCGGGCGCCGGAATATGGGGTAGTCGGGTCGCCGGTGCCGCCGACCACCAGGACGGGGGCCGCGCCGTCGGCGTTCACCTGGGGCGTGGCGCGCTCGCCGTCGAACGGCCAGTCGTAACAAAGGTAGACGCCGGTGGACCAAGCCGCGCCGAAGACAGGTGAGGCGGCTTTGACACGGGCCTCGTCCCTGGCGAGACGTTCGAAGCCGGGGCGCAGGCTGGAGTCCGCGCAGGTGATTGCGGTTCGGGCGGCGCGGCTGTTGTCGCGCGGGGTCGGCGCGCGGTCGGCGGAGCCGCCGTCGTCCGCGCCCTTGCTCAGCGGACCGCCGTCGTTGCGGTCGATCAGCGCGGTGAGGGCCTTGGCGAGCGGCGACCAGCCATCTGTGCCGAGGTCGAGATGGTCGCTGACAATGTGCGCGAGGTCGTCGGCATCGAGGCTCCGTCCGCCGCCGGCCGGGGCGGGCTTTTTCTCCAGGCGGTCGGCCAGGCGCGCCATGCGCCGCGCGGCTTCCTCGGGCCCGTCGCCGGTCGGGCAGTGGCGGATACGGGCCGCGCAGTGCACAGCGAACCGGTCGAACGCCGCCTGGACCGCCTTGACCTGCGACACCTGCTCCTCGTTGAGGTCCTCGGTGGGATCGACGGACGCTTCGAGGACGAGCCGTCCGACGTGCGACGGGTACAGGTGGGCGTAGACCGCGCCGAGCGCCGTTCCGTACGAGACGCCGAAGTAGTGCAGTCGCTCGTCGCCGAGGAGGTAGCGCATCAGGTCGAGGTCACGCGCGGTGTGTGACGTGCCGATGTACGGGAGGAGCGCCCCGGAGTGCTCGGCGCAGGCGTCGGCCCCGTCGTAGCTGGTGTCGTCCGCGGTCTTGCCGCAGCGCACGGGGATGGTCGCGCCGACGCCGCGCGGGTCGAAGGAGACCAGGTCGTAGCGGTCGAGGAGCGGCTTGTACTGGTTGAGGTATTCAGGTAATCCGCTCACGCCGGATGCGCCGGGGCCACCGAAGTTGAAGACGAGTGAGCCGATGCGCCGGGCGTTCGGGCCGGTGGCCTTGCGGCGGATCAGGGCGACTTCGATCGTCCTGCCATCTGGTTTCCGGTAGTCGAGGGGGGTCTTCATGGTGGCGCAGTCGTAGCCCGTGCGCGCGGTGGGCGGCGAGGTGCAGCGGGACCAGTGGAGGCGCTGGCCGGTGGTGAGCGCGGTGGGCAGACCGGCGGGCGGGTTGTTCGCGGTGAACTCCGTACGCGGCTCCGCACTCCGGCCGGGAGCGTCGTGCTGGAGCCAGGCGCCGACGACCCCGATCGCGGCGAGGAAGATCCCGGCGATGATCCACGCACCGGCCGAGAGGCCCGGTCTGCGGCGTCGTATCGGATATGCGTCAATCATCGAAGCCCCCGCGCTCCCGCCCCTGGACGCCCGCCCCGGGCACGCATGCCCGTGTGCGCGGTCGTCCGATCGTCCGATCGTCGAATGAGTGCAGCGTACAAGCCGTCTCCGACAGCAGCTCGGCTCCTGGCGTAACGGACTGATCGAGTGACCCACCGCGGCCTCGGTCAGAGCCGCCCTGTTCCTCCACGGACCGCGCCACTGCTTGAGGCAGTTGATGCACTGCTCGACGGTGTTGCGGTGCTTGGAGGTCTCACGCCCGAGGCGGGCGGCCTGCGAGGCGGGCGGCCTGCCGCTCCGGCTGCCGCGTGGGAAGGCGGTGTGTCTGCTGGTCGGCGGGGACGGGGCTGACCGCACGGATTCCGCGTGTGCGCAGGAACTTGAAGGCGATCGCGTCGATCACCTCGCGGTGGTCACGTCACCGACCCCCCCGGCCTCGGCGTTCGGTCCGGAAGTGACGGCTCGCTCCGCGCCCACTGCGCGGCAGTCAACGGCACATCCGGACCAACGATCAGATGATCTGAACGAAACGACGAAACGGCCTAGTTCTGGTAAACCCTGTCCGTTCCGGGCCCACCCGAGAGGCGGTCTCGCCCCGGGCCCCCATAAAGGGTGTCGTTCCCACTGTTCCCGTAGATCGTGTCGTTGCCCTTCTCCCCGTACAGCCGGTCGTTCCCCCTGCCACCACGCAGAAGGTCGTTGCCCCCCTTCCCGTACACCACGTCGTTGCCGTCCCCACCGTCGAGAAGGTCGTAATCCCCGGGAACCCTGTTGTCCACGCCGATGATCTTGTCGTTCCCGGCCTCACCCCAGCACGCAGACGCGCACCCGGTCATGACATCGTTCCCGGCACCACCGCGCGCCCCGTTGTCGTAGGGCCCGCCTCCACCAACCGTGCGATCGTTCCCGTCCTGCCCGTAGAGCGTCGACGCACTGTTGCCGTTCAGAGTGTCGTTGCCCTTGCCGCCGAAGATCGTGACGGAGACGTCGTTGGCGGCGGGGATCGTCACGGTGTCGTTTCCGTCGCCCAGATCGATGTAGTACATGTCGGTGAAGTCGGTTCCCACCGGGATGTGGACGGCGCAGCGGGCGACCGTGCGGTCCGCCGGCGAGGGATACACGCACTCGTAGTCCTCCGCCGCGCTGGGGGCGATGGTGATGGGGGCGCGGTCGCGGAAGGTGAGGATGTAGTAGACGTCGTTCTCGCCGTCGCGGTCCTCGTACACGCTCGTGACCGACAGCCGGCTCACCTGGCCGGGGTTGCCCACGTACCGGAGGTCGTTGGCCGCGTCGACGAGCGTACCCGCGCTCGGCGTGGCCGCCTGGGCGGTAGGGGCGGTGAGCGCGGCCGCGCCGAGGGCGCAGGTGAGGGCGAGAGCGGTGGTTGTGGCGGTGGCGATCCTTCTGTGTGTACGCATGCCGAGCAGCCCCTTCGCGGGAGTGGTGCCGTGGGTTCTGATTACCCGTTAGACAGCGGACCAGGGTCTTGGGTTGTACCGAAAATCCGATTCACGACCAATCACGGCCAATCACACCGTAATGATCAAGAATCACGGTGAATCGAGCCGAATAACGGGGAATCGCGCTGAATCACGGGTTCCACAGAGAACCCGCACCCCCGTTCGACCCTCTGTAGAAGGGGGAGGAGGAACGAGCGGAAGGGACCAGGAAGAGACGTGCCGCGCATGGGCCAGCGGACGCACCTCGTGCTGCTCACCGTCTGGACGGTTCTGTGGTTCGCCCTGGTCGAGCCGCACGGCGGTTTCTCCTGGCACTATCTGCGCACCGGCGGGGAGTTGATCTACGAGCGCCCCGGCAGCCCCGACGGCGGACTGAACCTCTACGCCCACCACCCCGAACTCCAGATGGGCCCCGTCAGCTTCCTCGCGGCGGGCCTGCTGAATCCTTTCCCCGAGCACGTCAGCCAGTTCCTGGCAGCCGCAGCGATGTCTCTCCTCGGCCTGGTGATCCTGGTGGTGGCAGGCCGCAGCGCCGCCCAGTACTTCCTGGGCACCGGCACCAACCACCAGCGGCTGCGCCAACGCGTACTGATCGCGGGCCTCGCCTTCATCCCGATGTGGATCGAGGTCGCGGTCCGCTTCGGCCACCTCGACGACGTCCTGGCCCTCTTCTTCACGGCTCTGGCGGTACGTTCCCTCACCCGCGGCGACGCGGCGGCGACCGGCATCCTCCTCGCCCTCGCCGTCGACTCGAAACCGACAGCTGTCGCCTTCCTCCCGCTCCTGCTCGCCCTACCGAAACGCCAGTGGCTGCGCGCGGGCCTGTGGTGCGTGGGCCTGATCGCGATCGTCTGGCTTCCCTTCTTCCTAGGCGCCCCGCACTCGTTGGCAGCCGCCGAGTTCGTCATCCCCAACCAGCCGGCGTCCGCCCTGCGCCGCCTCGGGGTGGGCGACCCGGTGACCCCGCCCTGGGTACGACCGGCCCAGGCCGTCGCGGGAGTGGCCCTGGGCTGCGTGGCGGTGTGGCGCGGACGCTGGCCGGCCGTCGTCCTGATCGGCGCCAACGTCCGCATCGCCCTGGACCCCAGCGTCTACACCTACTACACGGCCTCGGTCCTACTGGGCACCCTGCTGTGGGACGTGATCGGCCAGCGCCGCCTGGTGCCGTGGTGGAGCTGGATAGCCCTGATCACCCTGTACGGCAGCGTCTTCGTCGTCCCCGACGACGCGGCCCGCGGCTCGGTCCGCCTGGGCTTCGTGGCGGTCTCGACGGCGTACGTGTTGTTCTGGCCGGTACGGGACCGGCGGCGCAGGCGGTCGGTGGTTCGGCCGGGGGCGGCGCCTCAGGTGGCCGGCTGATTCGCGGTCCGGCAACTCGGGGGCGTCCGGCGAGGAGGGGGGTAGCTGCTCGTGGTCCAGGTGTGGGCACGGTCGCGCGGGCCGGTGCCGGTCAGCGCGTCGAGGTTGCGCGAGGCAGTCCGTCTCTCACCGGGCACGGAAACGGACGCTGATCCCGTCCGCCAGCACACGGCGCAACGACGTGCACAGAAAAGCCGATCACGGCCACTGTCAACCATCAGCTGGGACCGAACTGTCAAGCATCACCCGGGACCGGACAACGAGGCCTCTGAGAGGATGTTCCGGTTGAAGACGCGACAGTTCATGGATTATGGCAAGTTATGAGTGTTTCACCGGTTGCTCGTTTTGCGAGGTTGGAGATCATGGCGAGGCGGATCATGCTCTCCGAGTGGGCGGGTTTGGTCTCGTAGTTCCGGGCGAGGCGGCGGTGCATCATGATCCAACCGAAAGTTCGCTCTACTACTCAGCGCCCAGGGGTAACCGAGAACCATTTGACCTGCGGGTTCCTGCGGACGACGTCGACATCTATGCCGGGGGTGGCGCCGTGTGCTCGATGGCTTGGGTCTTGTAGCCGGTTTCGCCCCATGCCTTGGTGATCGTGGGGTGGTCGGCAGCGATCCGGGAGAGGAGTTGCTTGCCAGCGGTTGTCAGGGACGCTGGCGGCAGTCACGATGACCAGCAGTAACAGGCCGAGGGTGTCGACGACGATGCTGCGTTTGCGTCCCACGATCTTCTTGCCGGCGTCGGTTCCCTGGGTATCGTTGGGCACGCTGGGGGCGGTCTTGACGCTCAGTGCGTCGAGGACGCAGGGCGGTGGGCTCGGCGGCGCGTCCTACCTGCTCACGGACGATCCGGTGCAGGCGGACGCCGAGCTTCTCGATGGTGCCGTCGGCGGTCCAGGCGCTGAAGTAGCTGAACACGGTGGTGTGCGGCGGGAAGTCGTGCGGCAGGTAGCGCCAGGGGACGCCGGTTCGGTTTAGGAAGAGAATCGCGTTCATCACTTCGCGTAGGTCAGTGACCTTGCCGCCGAGGTTGAGCGAGGTCTTCTGCCGTTCGGTCCGCCAGGCCGTCAAGGTCGGTTCCATCAACGCACCCTGCTCCACTACGCCTTGACCACCGGGCGCGTGCGTCGCGTGCGCGCCGACACCGCCCACGACAACCTCGCCTCCCAGCGGGTGCTGGAGAAGGCCGGCCTGCACCGCACCCGCTCCGACGAAAACCTGCACTACTACGAGACCGAAGCGACCACTCAGGCAACCGCGTAGTCACCGAGGGCTGGTTCGAGAAGGTCGAACGCGCGGGCCGCCTCCCCGGTGACGATCTCGGCGATCTCGTCGTTGGTGTGCCCGGCCAGGGTGAGGTCCTGGAGGCGCCCGAACAGGACACGGTGCACGGCGCCGAGCAGCCCGGCGGCCGTCCGGACGGTCATGTCGTCCGTTCGAACACCGACAGCCTCGGCCAACGCGTCGGCGAGCACGTGTTCGCGCTGGTCATGCAGGCCACGCAGGCACGCCGACAGGGTCGGGCTCTCGGTAACCATGCGGGAGAACGCCGGACCGGAGAACCCCGCGACCGGGTCCCGTGCCGTGATCGCGGCCTCGAACGCGCGGCGCAGCGCCGCGAGCGCGGACTCCCCGGAACGGCGGGAGGCCACGGCATGCGCCAGCGTGGCGGCGAACTCGTCCTGGTGGTCGAGGGCCAGGTCCTCCTTGCGCGCGAAGTAGTTGGTCACCGTCTTCTTCGCGACCCGGGCGGCCGCGGCGATCTCGGCGATGGTCGTGTTCTCGAAGCCCTGCTCGATGAACAGCCGGGTGGCGTGGTCGGAGATCAGCTGTCGAGTCTCCTGCTTCTTGGTCTCCCGCAAGCCCAGTGGGGCATCCATCTTGGTCTCCACAGAAAGAATCTTACTCTCGTAGTAAATTTATGTTGACACCACAGAGTGCCTTCAGGCAAACTTACCACTGTCGCAAAGTTAATCTGAAGGGAAGTTGGATGCGAAAGTCCGACCTCGGCAAGTCCCAGTCCGACCCGACGCTCGAGGAGTTCCCACTTCGCCGCCGCCGCGGCGCGTGGCGTCAGGCGCAGGTCCGCGCCATGCGTTACTCGCAGCCAGCGCCCAAGGCACACCGTGGCATTCCGCGCGCCCATGGCGCCCGCTGATCCTCCCCCGGAAGGAATCCTTTGCGCACACTGACCTACTACGTCGCGACCACACTCGACGGGTACATCGCCGAAGCCGACCGCGCCGACCCCACGGGCAGCCTGTTCACCGTCGGCCAGGACTACCTGGCCCACATCGTCGAGCACTACCCGGAGACCCTGCCGGCAGGCGCCCGGGAGGCGCTCGGCGTCACTGACCCGGGCACCCGCTTCGACGCCGTGCTCGAAGGCCGCCGCTCATACCAGATCGGTCTCGACGCGGGCGTCACCAACGCCTACCCGCATCTGCGGCACCTTGTCTTCTCCCGCACCCTCGACCACAACCCCGACCCGGGTGTGGAGGTGGTCGCGACCGACCCGGTGGCGACAGTCAGGGAACTCAAGGCCGAGACCACGGAGACCACCAGGGGCATCTGGCTCGCCGGCGGTGCCGAACTCGCCGGCGCGCTCTACTACGAGATCGACGAACTCATCCTCAAGGTCAACCCGGTAGCCGCCCTGGCCGGCATCCCTCTGTTCGCTGGCAGGACCGACGCCGGCCCACGCCGCTTCGCCTTGCGCGACAACGTGGTCCTCGACAGCGGGGTCGCCATCCTCACCTACACCGCCACGGAAACAGCCGGGGGACAACGATGAACATCACCGCCACGACCATCTCGCTCACCGTCGAGGACGTGGCCGCGTCCCGGGACTTTCTCATCACCCACTTCGGCTACAAGCAAGTAAACGCCGCCGACGGCTTCGTCTCCCTGACCCGACCCGACACGACACCCAACGCGGCAGCCGACATCGTGCTGCTGCGGCGCGGCATCGAGGTCCTGCCCGAGGACCAGCGTGACCAGCAAGTGGCCGGACTGATCCTGGCCTTCACCGTGACCGGCATCGCCGCCGAACACGAGCGCCTGCGCGCCGGGGGCGCCAACATCACTGTGCCGTTGCGCGAAGAACCCTGGGGTGAACGGCTGTTCCAGGTCACCGACCCCAACGGCATCGTGCTGCAATTCGTCGAATGGGCGTCCTGACGCTCACCGACCCCCTTGACTGAACGGAGAGCTGGAATGCGTGCGATAGTGATCGGCGGCGGTGTCGCCGGGGCTGCCACGGCGCGGGCGTTGTGCCAGACCAATGTCGAGGTGACCGTCTACGAGGCCCACGAGGACCCGGCCGGGCAGGTCGGCTCGTTCGTCAGCCTGGCCACCAACGGGTTGCGTGGCCTGGACGCGCTCGGCTGCCTGCCACAAATCCAGGCGGCCGGCGTCGATATCCCCAGACAACGAATGTGGTCCGCTGGCGGGCACCTCCTGGGCGACGTGCCACGGGGCCGGCGTCGCAGCGACACCCTGCACAGCGTCACGCTGATGCGTGGCCGACTCGTGGCGGTATTACGCGACGCCGCCAGCGCAGCCGGGGCGGAGATCGTGACCGGAGAACGGCTCGCCGCCGTGACCGAGACACCGGACGGCGTGGTCGCCGAGTTCGCCAGCGGAAAGCGCGACACCGCCGATCTGCTGGTGGCCGCGGACGGCATCTGGTCGACCGTACGCGGACTGCTCGACCAGGACGCGCCGCACCCAGAATACGCCGGGCTCTACGCCGTCTCTGGCGTGTCCCGGATGGACGGTGTCGAGCCAGGCGTGTTCAACATGACCTTCGCCCGCAACGGCGCCTTCATCCACCTCGCCACAGGCGACGACGAGGTGTGGTGGTCGGCGCAGATCGCCGACCCGGTCGAACCGGACCGGAACGACGTCAGCGACAAGCACTGGCTGCGGCGCACCGCGGACCTCTACGCGAAAGAGGCAGTGCCCTCGGCGGTCGTCGCCGCCACCACACACCTGCAGCCAACGGTGATCTTCCATGCGGTCGGCCCGGTACCGACCTGGCACGCCGACCGCGTCGTCCTGATCGGCGACGCCGCACACCCGGTCGGCGCCGGACAGGGCGCCTCGATGGCCATCGAGGACGCCCTCACACTCGCCACCGTGCTGCGAGCAGAGCCCACGATCCCGGCCGCGTTGACGGCGTACGACACCCAACGCCGCCCACGCATCGTCAAACTCCTCGGCGCCGCCGAGGACAACCGCGGCGTGAAGAAGGCCGGCCCCGTCAAACGGCGGTTGCAGGCGCTGCTGATGCGCGTGTGCGTGCCGCTCATCTACGAGAAGGCCACCGCGTGGCTGTACAGCTACGAACCCGGCGAGCCACAGAAGGCTGCTGCCTGACCGTGCCGTGCCTGCGTGGACGTGGGGGGCAGATTGCCCTAGCGCTACACCAAGGCCCATTCAGCGTCTGGCACACCGCGGATCGGCGGGACGGTACCAAGAGCCCGATAGTCGATAGGAGGTTGGCGACATCGTGGGGAAACCCGAGGGGTCGAAACCCAGAAGCAGCGACCGCGGCACCCGGCGCAGTCCCGCCCCGATCGGCTGGCGGCATCCGACGAGCAGTCGACCATGTCGTAAACGATCTGTACCGTCTCACTCGATCTTGCAATTCCGGAGCACGGGGAGGCGCAGCTGGTCTCTCGCAAACGGTCCTCTGCACGAGCACGCCCGATGCACTTCGAGGGTTATCAGCTCGCCTGACTTTGTGCATCAGCGCGGCGCGGGCATGTGTGTAGGAGCCGACCTCCGTCCCCGGCGTCCACGCCCCGGGCGTCGACTACACGGCGACGAGACGCACCCTGTCGCCGCAGAGCTTCGTCATGTCGTCGATGTCCGAGGTGAGCATGACGACCGGGCGGCGTTGGCACAGCGCTGCCTCTGCCACGGCGGCGTCGATGGCGTACTTGTGACCATGCAGCCCGGCGTTGATCAGCATGGCTGAGGCGGCCTTGGCCTCCTCGTCGCCGATGTGCACGATCCGCCCGCCGGACAGGACCCAGGCGAGCCGCGTCTTGTCGGTCCGGCGATTCACCGCTTCGATGATGGTGAGCGCGTACGGGCTCGTGATCACTGACCAACTTCGACAGGCCCTCGCAGTCGAGAACGAGGGTGCCTTTGTGGCTCAGTCTGCGGCGGGCCACTGCCCCTCCTCGGCGAACACCTCGGCGAACACCTCGTCGAAGACCCGGCGGGCATGCTCCTGCTCGTGCTCGGAGATCGGCCCCTGCCGGCGTTCGTAGTCCGCCAGATACTCGTCCAGGATTTGACCGCGCAGCTCGCACTCGACCGCTTCGGTGATGAACGCCGAAAACTCACGCTTGCCGACCCGTCGGCGGATCGCCTCCGCCGTCCCCTCGGGGAGGGAGAGGCTGACCCTGGTGGCCGGCCCTTCACCGACGTTGTACGGAATCTCACTCATGGGATCGAGATTTCAAACAAGTAGGAAATTGATCGGGGTGCAGCCCTCGGTCCAACGACGCGGGCCTCCCGCCCGTCACCTCGTGGTCTCAGTTCCGGGTCTCATCCACCGATGTCCGGCAGCGTCTGAACGCTGCCGGACAGTCCGCGCCACGGCTCGTCGGCGCCGCCTCCGCGCCCCATCAGAACGACCAGAGCCCCGCCATACCTTCCGAACTGGAGGAGATACGGCAGGGCTCTGATCGTCGTTGCCGTCAGACGGTGTCGAACCGCCCTGCCTTGACGCCCGTCACGAAGGACGCGAACGAGTCGGCGGGGACGTTCAGAACCGGGCCGGCCGGGTTCTTGGAGTCGCGGACGGGGACGATGCCGCGTGAGGTGACGAGGTTCGCGGCGACCTGGATGCACTGGCCGCCGTTGCTGCTGTACGAGGACGTGAACCAACGCGGGGTTTCGGTCGTCGTCACGGTGTGCCCTTTCGTAGCCGTTCGATCGTGGCCACTGACGCCGCCTGCGAAGCGGATTCGGCCTGCAACTGATGGTAGGCCGTCAACAAAGGCTGTACGAACCTCATATCGCGCTCCAACCGCCCTTGTTGTGCGGACTCGGAGTATGCGATGGGAGACCGGTCCGGGAGCGTCAGAAGCGTCACGGGCAGATCGAACGATCTCCGCTCGCCGAGGGAGAACGGGGCCACTTGGAGGACCGTTGAGGGCAACTCGGCGAACGCGATGAGCCGTTCCAGCTGAGCCGCCGTCACTCCGTTCCCGCCAACTGGACGGCAGATGCAACTCTCGTCCAGCACCGCGTAAACCAGCGGCGCAGGCGTCCGCTCCAGGGACGCCTGCCGCTTTGCGAGCAACGTCAGCCGTTCCTCCGCCTGTTGTTCCGTGATCGCGCCCCGCCGCACGGCACCCATGGTGATGGCCGCCGCGTACTCCGGAGTCTGGAGCAGCCCCGGGACGATCCCCAGCTCGAAGAGCCTGATCTCGGCAGCTCGGGCCTCCTGACGGACGTACTCCGGGAAGCCTTCCAGTAGTGCCGTGTGCCGTATCGCATTGCACTGGCCCTGCAATTCCTCCCCGGTGCCCAGCGCTCTGTCAGCACTTGCTGAGAAACGACCAGTTGGAGGGCGTCGACCAGTTTCCACGGCGGAAATGTGCGTGCCGGTGCACCCCATGCGTACGCCCAGCTCGTCCTGCGTCCAGCCGCGTTCCTCTCGCAGCCTGCGTAAGCGTTGCCCGAACGCCGCTCCTGGCGATGATTCGGGGTCCAGTGCCTTCCGGTTGACCATGTGAGAGCCCAACTCTCCGAGCGAATAACGCAGGTTGAAGACCTCTCGACTATAAGTCACGCTGAACTCGCTTGGTAGTGGAATGACTACGGAGAGGAGTGACCCATGTCCGGCGAGAACGGCTCTGCGCACGAGGCGCCGGAGAGACAGGGACCCCCCACCCTCCCTCCCCTCGGAACTCTCTTCGTGGACATACACGATCGGGTCGGCGAGTTTCGCGGTGAGTGGTGTGGCTTCTGGTCGCTCCGGCCCGTCACCGGCGGAACGGAGTGGGCCGTGAATCCCCGGGACGTGGCCCCTGCGAGCCCCGACCAGCGTCTGCGGGCCGAGACCGCTCGCGCGAATGCGCGAAGTCGGGGTGAGTTGCTGTGAGCAGCGAGGTCGGTCGCGTGTTCCGGCTCGTCCGGTGGACGTTGCGCCCCGACCGTGAAGACGACGCCCCGCCGACCACGTACGCCCTCCGGTGTCTCGCCATCGAGGACGACGACACCGGGTGTGGAGCGAGGTCACTGCCGAGCACCGACCCGACCGAACCGCAGACCTGGGCGTTCAACCACCTGCGCGAGCACCCCGAACACACCGGCTACGCGGAGGTGATCGAGCGCCCGGGTGATGTGGCGGGAGGGGCTGGCGTGAACTGCCCTGCGCGCGGGGTCGAGGGTTACTGGTGCCAGTGTTCGCCGTGGCGGCGAACCGCCCAACCGGCGGACGGACGCGCGAACTGACCCCGCCTCCCACCCCCGTTCACCCCCGCGCACTCACCTCAATCGCCCCCCGCAGCCGCCGAACCGCCTCCCCCACCGCGCTGTCCGCAAGATTCCCGTACCCCAACACCAACCCATGCTCAGCTCGCGCCTCCGTCGCGTGGTACGCCGCCAGGTCGGCGACGAGTAGGGAGCGGCGGGCCGCCGTCTTGACGACCGCTGCCGTGTCCACGTCCGCCGGCAGCCCGAGGATCAGGTGGAGGCCCGCTGCGACCCCGGAGATCGGGGCATCCGGGAGGTGGGTGGCGAGGGTGCGGACCAGGGCGTCTCGGCGGTTGCGGTAGCGCTGGCGGCAGGCGCGTAGGTGGCGGTCGTACGCGCCCGACTCCAGCAGGGCCGCGAAGGCCAGCTGGTCGACCGTCGGGGGCTGGGTCGCCGCCTGGTCGGCCTCATGGAGGCGGGCCGTCCAGCGGGGCGGCGCCACGATCCAGCCGATGCCCAGCGCCGGGGAGATGATCTTGCTGAGCGACTTGAACAGGATCACCCTGGACGGGTCCATGCCCTGGAGGGCGGCCACCGGACGGCGGTCGTAGCGGAACTCGGCGTCGTAGTCGTCCTCCAGTACGACGCCGTCCACCCGGCGGGCCCAGTGCAGCAGGGCCGCCCGCCGCTCGGGTACGAGCACGCTCCCCAGCGGGAACTGGTGCGCCGGGGTCGTCAGCACCGCCCTCAGGCCCGGGTGAGCGGTGAGGTCCTCGGTGCGCACGCCATCCCCGTCGGTCGGGACGGGCACCGGGTCGAGGCCCGCCGCGCGGATCACCTCACGCAGCCGGGTCCAGCCGGGCTCCTCGCAGCCGACCGCGGTGATGCCCTGGGCCCGCAGGGTGTGGCAGACGCGTCGTACGCCGTCGGTCACGCTCGTGCACACCGTCACGTCCCGCGCGTCGGCGACGACACCCCGGGAGCGGGCCAGGTACTCGGCGAGCAGCCGCCGCAGCCGGGGATGACCGCCGGACTGCGGATACCCGAACTCGGTGAACTCGGCCTCCGTCACCTGGGCGCGGACGGCGTCCGCCCACCGGCGGCGCGGGAACGCGCGCAGGTCGGGCAGACCGGGCGCGAGGTCGAAGCGGGCTGCCGGAGCCTGCGGGGCGGCGCGGTCGGGTGCGCCGACGTCGGGGGTGTTCGACCAGCACACCCTCGTCGCGGAGCCCGTCCGGGCCTCGAGATAGCCCTCGGCCACGAGCTGCCCGTACGCCTCGGTCACCGCCCACCGCGAACAGCCCAGGTCGGCGGCCAGTTGGCGGCTGGGCGGCAGCGCGGTGCCGACCTCGATACGCCCTTCCCTGATGGCCGCGCGCAGCCCTCGCTTCACCCGCTCGTGCAGCGGCCCGTCGCCGGCTCCGCCGAGGTGGAGCAGGAGATCTCCCGCCAGATTGGTATGGGAATTGGTCTGTGATACCCGCATGCCATTGGACGGTAGCAGCGGGCCATTTCCCTCTAACTTCGAATGTGTACGAGAGCGACAACCAAGCGAGAAGCAGCCGTACGCAACAGACATGGGAGCAAGTCGTGGCAACTATGAGGCGATCGACGCAGACCCAGGCCCACCCGCTGTTCCTCGGCGTGTTCGCCGACTGGCACGCCAAGGCCGGCGCCATGTCGGCACTGCCGGACGCGCCCGTCGTACCGGACGACTCCCGGTCGCGCCGGCCCGTGTCCCGGTGGCTGCGGGGCCGGGAGATCGACTGGCCGCGAGCCCGATGACAGACACGACATGACGACATACGGCCGCGCCCCGCTGGATGCCACCAGCGGGGCGCGGCCGTATGTCATCTCGCCGTCTTGGCGGCTCGGCGTCTCACCTCGCCGCGAGCAGCCCGTCGATCTCCCGCAGCTGGTCCGCCGTGAGCGGGCCGTGCTCCATCGCGGCGGCGTTCTCCCGTACCTGGGCGACCGTCCGCGCCCCCGGCACCGGCAGCAGCGCGGGTGAGCGTGCCCACAGCCAGGCCAGCGCGCCCTGGGCGAGCGTGCGGCCGCCGGAGGTCAGGATGTGCCGTACGGCCTCCAGCGCCTCGGCGAGTTCCTTCACCGGTGCGCCGTCCTTGAAGTAGTTGAGCCAGTCCGGGGAGCGGCGCCGGAAGTCCTGCTCGTCCGTGATCAGGGAACCCAGCGGGTGCGCGCCGGTCAGCAGGCCGGTGCCCAGGGGGCCACGGGCCAGGCCGGGGATGTTGTGGGTCTCGCAGAGTTCTACGAGGGCGGGCGCGTCGTGCACCACGTTGATCTCGAACTCCAGGCCCCCGAAGCCGGGTTGGCCGATCCAGGCGGCGGCGAGTTCCGGGTCGTCCGTGGACCAGCCGTACGCGCGGATCGCGCCCTCCGCCACCAGTTCCTGGAGGGTGCCCAGCAGTTCGTCGGCCTCGGCGACGGGCAGGCCGGACAGGTGGAGCAGGTAGAGGTCGAGGTAGTCGGTGCGGAGCCTGCCCAGGGAGGCCTCCAGGGCCTGGCGGACGTATCCGGGGGTGGCGTTCTGGCCGGTGAGCTGGCGGGCCTCCTCGTCGATGGTGTTGCCCCACTTGGAGACCAGGGTGATCCGGTCCCGTGTGTCCGGCTTGCCCGACAGGGTCTCGCCGATGAGGCGCTCGGCGGTGCCCGTGCCGTAGGCGTCGGCCGTGTCGTAGAGCGTGATGCCGCTGTCGTACGCGGCCCGGAAGACGTCCGCCGCCTCGGCGCGGTCGAACCGGGCGCCCCAGCCGAGGGGTTGGTCACCGGCGGCGGAGGGGCCGCCGAGTGCCCAGGTGCCCAGCCCGAGGGCCGATACCTCGGGTCCGTCGGCGACAAGGGTTCGTCGTCGCTGGTCGTTCATGTCACTCCCTTGTGTTTCATGCTCTGGTTTCTGTTACCGGTACCTTCACCGGTATCTCGGGCAGTCTGTCGATCTTCTTCCGGCTGGTCAGCAGCAACACCCCGCCCGCGCCGAGCAGTTCGGCCGCCGTGCACACCACCCGGCTGGCCAGGGCCGCCGCGCCCGCCTGGGCCCAGGGCAGTACGGCCGACAGCGCGGCGAGCAGGACGAGCTCCCGGGTGCCGGCGCCGTCGGGCACCACCAGGGTGAGCGCCCCGACGACCGTGGCCAGGGCGAACGCGCCCAGGCAGACCGGCAGCGCCTGTCCCGGCGAGGCGCCGAGGAGGACGGCGATCAGCCACAGGTGCAGCCCCGACACCGCCCAGCACAGCGTCTCCAGCCCGATCGCCGCACGCACACTCCGGTCGGAGAAATCCGCCGAGGGCGGCTCGCGTCGCAGCAAGCGGGCCGCCCCCGACACCACACGCAGCAGCATCCGCGGGCGCCACAGCACGGCGAGGGCGAGCGGGGCCGCCGCCAGCAGCCACAGGCCTCCGGCGCCGAGCCCCGGGGCGCACAGCAGGCCCACGACTGCGGCGGTGAGCAGCACCACGACCGTGTTGAGCAGATAGGCCGTCACCATCCGGCCCGCGCCCACACCGACCGCACCGCCGAGCCGGACGTAGGCCAGCACGCCCCACACCGGCCCCGGGATGTACTTGCCCAGCAGGGCGAGGAAGTAGATGCGCGCGCTCTGCCGGGCGGGCAGCGGTGCGCCGAGCCCGGTCAGTCCGGCCCGCCAGGAGGCCCAACCGGCAAGCTGGCCAAGGGCCTTGAGCAGCAGGGCGCAGCCGAGCAGTGCGGTGGCCCGGGGCCCGGAGAACATCGCGAGGACATCGTCGCCGTGTCCCCAGAGCACCGCGCCCATGCCGGCGGTGGCCGCGGCGAGGAACGTCGCCGCCAGAGCCGTTCTGAGGAGGCGTCTGCTCCGGCTCATCGGGACGCCCGCACGGAGACGACGGTCTCCTGGAGACGGTGGTCGGAGATCTCCGGCAGCGCGGTGAGCGCGTACCGGTAGGTCTTCAGGCCGGCCGTGAACGTCCAGTCGAGCCGCCACAGCCGCAGCCTGCCCTGCTCGTTCCAGGAGAGGGGCAGGACCGAGTCGCCGTGGTCGGCCGCGTCGTCCAGTGCCGAGCGCAGTGGCCGCAGATCGCCCATCGCGGCGGTGGTGTTGAAGTCCCCGGCGACCAGGAGCGGGTTGCGGTTGGCGCCGATGTCGTCGAGCAGCCCCCGGTACTGGGCGCGGCGGGCCGCCTCCCGGTCGTGGATCACCCGGTAGAAGGTGGGCGTCAGAAAGCTCTCGCGCATGTCCACCTGGACGGGGATGTGCACGTTGTAGAGGGAGACGACCTCCCCCCGGACGCGGATGTCGGTCCGCAGCACCTTCCCGGTCCGGTAGACGTCGTACCAGTCGGGCGAGGCGGTGCGGGCGGTCGCCCGGTACGGGCCGACCAGCGGGCGGGCGACGATCGGGTACCGGGAGAGCGTGACGAGTTCGCCCTGTACGGCCACGTGGTACTGGGGGAACTGCTTTCTGATCCGGGCCATGTCGTCGATCCGCCGCTCGTTGGCGTCGTCCTGGTCGCTCCAGACGTACTCCTGGAGCAGGTAGACGTCGGCGTTCCGTGCCTTGAGCGCCTGGTAGAAGCGGTCCGGGGTGGTGCTCTTTCCCCAGGCCAGGGTGTTGAAGGAGACGACGCGCAGCGCGCCGGGAGGTGCCTCGGCGTCGCCGTTCCACAGGGCTGCCGGGTTCAGGCCCGCCCACGGGTAGCCGAGGACCAGCCCGGCCAGGGCGAGACCGGTGACGGCCAGCGCGGGCCGCCGGGGCACCTTGCGCCGCGCCAGCCTGGCGGCGGGGACACCGGCCAGCAGGAGCAGGGGTACGGCGAGGAAGGCGAGGGGCGGTTCGAGGTTGAGCGCCATCATGGCCCACCAACGGCCACTGAGCGCGTACTGGAGGAGGAGCAGGACCAGCCATCCGGCGCCGGCCGCGACCAGCAGCCGGGTGTAGAGGCACCAGCGGGGCGGGGTCGCGGGGGCGGCGGCATCATCCGGGGGTATGGCGTCGGAGCCGGCGGCGGAGTCGGAGGAGGGCTCCCGGGTCAGGTCATCCGGGCTGTCGGCGATATCCGTACCGTGCGTGCTGTGCGTGCTGTGCGTGCTGTGCGTGCTGTTTGTGGTGTGTGTGGTGTGCGTGCTGTCCGTGGCCATGGTTCTCCCCGTCCTCAGTGGGCGGGCAGGACGGCGACGGGGGCGTCCTCGCGGTCGTACAGGGCGCGGAAGCGGCCGGAGAGCAGCCAGTGGAGGACTCCCGTCACCACCCCGGAGGCGACCGCCAGGTTGAAGACGAACTGGACGGCGACGAAGAACAGCAGGAAGCCGGTGCCGCGCGCGGCGCGCACATAGCGGTACATGCCGAGGTCGCAGCCGAGGGAGAGGGCCAGCAGCGCGGCGGGCAGCAGCCAGCCGACCGGCCCCACGAGCAGCGGCAGCAGCAGAGCGGGCAGGGCCATGAGCGCGGCGAGGCTTCCCCACGCGCGGGACGCGGTCTCGAAGCCCTTGGCGAACTTCCGCCTGCGGGCGTACAGCGGCACGCGCAGCCGTGCCCGGGTGAAGATCTTGCGGGCCAGCGGCAGGAGTTCGTGGTCGTCGTCGTGGGTGCCTCTGACGGCGGAGGTGAGGATGAGGTCGTAGCGGGCGGAGAGGCGCAGCCCGTAGTCCACCTCCTCGGTCTGCCGCAGCCGGGCGTCGAAGGGCCCGACGTCGTCGTACACCCGGCGCCACATGGCGCAGATGGACGGGAAGAGGAAGGTGACGGTGCCCTCCGCCGTCTCCCGCCAGTAGTAGGCCTGGAGCGAGCGGCACTCCTCGACCATGCTGTCCCGGATCAGCGGTACGGGCTCGTAAATACCGCACACGGCACCGGCGTTGGGCTCCGCGAGCAGCCGGGTCACGGCCTTTTCCACGGCGTCCGGGGCGAGCGCCACATCGGAGTCGAGGAAGAGGAGCACCTCGCCGCCGGCATGCCGGACGCCGACGTTGCGGGTGGCGGCGACCCCGCTGTTGGTACCGGTGCTGAGCACGGTGACGCCGGCCTCGCGGGCGATGTGCGCGGAGTCGTCGGTGGAGCAGTCGTCCACGACGATCACTTCGAGGTGCGGGTACGTCTGCCGGCGTACCGAGTCGAGGCACAGGCCGATCGTGCGGCCGTAGTTGTAGTTGGGGACGATGACGGAGACCAGGGGGAGCGAGTCCATGGCAAATCGTTCCTTCGGCGGGGGCGGTGGGGTCGGCGAGGTCGGTGCCGGCGAAGTCAGTGAAGTGCCGCGAGGCATACGGCCGTCAGCGCGGCCCACAGCAGACCGCTGCCGACCAGCAGCCGGTCGCCGGAGAGGGTGCGCACCGGGTCGGCGCCGCCGTGTCCGACGAGCAGCAGTTGCAGATAGCGGAAGACGGCGAAGAACGCGCAGGGCGCGGTGAGCAGGACCAGGGTCGCCGTGCCGTCCTGGAGGGCCATGTCCGAGCGGACGCAGAGGAGATAGCCGACGGTGGCCAGGGTGGCGCTGATCACGGTCAGATGGTCCAGGTAGGGGACGGTGTAGCCGCGCAGCGCGGGCCGGTGGGAGGCGTTGCCCTGGGCCAGTTCGTGCCGCCGTTTGCCGAAGACGAGCAGCAGGCAGACCGCGAACACGGTGAGCAGCAGCCAGCCGGAGGCGGGCACGTCGACGGCCGTGTACCCCTGGAGCGTGCGCAGCACGAACCCGAGAGCCACACAGAAGGCGTCGATGAGCGGGATGTGCTTGAGCCGCAGGCTGTAGGCGAGGTTCAGCCCGAGGTAGACGAGTACGGGCCAGCAGCGGGCCGGAGAGGCGAGGACGACCCCGCCCGCGAAGAGCGCGCACACGACGGCCAGGAACGCGAGGGCGGTCGGGACCCGCAGCCGGCCGGAGGCCAGCGGGCGGTGCCGTTTGACGGGGTGCAGGCCGTCCCGGTGCCGGTCGAGGACGTCGTTGAGGACGTACACGGCGACGGAGGCGAGCACGAACAGCCCGGTCGACCAGGCGATGCCCAGCACGGTGTCGGTCCCCCAGACCGGCATCGTGATCAGGGCGAGCGCCACGGCCAGCGGGTTCTTGGCCCACTGGTAGGGGCGCGACAGGGTCAGCAGCTCGGCGAACGGACCGCGCCGACGGGCGCGTTGTGGGGGAGTCGGCGAAGTCGGGGGAGCGGCGAGCGCGGTCGCGTCCGGGGACGGACGCGTACCGGGCGTGGTGACGGTGGACATGGGTGATCTCCTCGTGCCAGAAGTCGAGGGAGAGCGAGGGGAGTTGGGTGGGGGGAACGGCGACGTACGGGTCAGCCGTACCGATCAGCCGTACCGATCAGCGGATCAGCCGTACGGATCCGCCGTACGGGTCAGAAGAGCACCTTGGCCAGTCCGAGGGCGCCCTGGCGCCAGGGATCGCGGCTGGTCCGGCCGGCCCGGGCGGCCCGCGCCCCGCGAGGCTGCTCGCGCCACCAGCGGTACGTGGCGAGGATGGCGTCCCGGTTGGAGCTGCGGGGGACGAAGCCGAGCGTGTCCCGGATGTGGTCGGTGCTGACGTACGAATCGGCGCGCAGCTTCTGCAGGAGCCGTCCGTAGACCGGGGACAGATGGGCCTTCTGGAGCAGTTGGAGCGTGGCGAGCGCGGGCCCGGCCGGGACGGAGACGATGCGTTTGCCGTGTCCGGCCTCGTCCAGGACGGCCTGGAAGTCCTCGCGCAGGGTGCCGAACTCGGCGGCGGCGACGTTGAAGGTGCCGTTCGCGGTGGAGGCGGGCGCGGTGGCGGCCAGGAGGACGGCGTCCACCAGGTCGTCGATGGCGAGCATCTGGATGCGTACGTCACCCCGGCCGAGCACGGGGAAGTTGCGGCCCTCCTCGGCCCATTCGAAGAGCATCGAGAACAAACCCATGCGACCCGGCCCCACAAAGGTCTTGGGGCGCAGCACCGGCAGCACCATGCCCTCGTCCCTGAACCCCAGCGCGAGCGCCTCGGCCTCGGCCTTGGCCCGGCTGTAGTGGTCGACGGGCGCGTAGGGGTGGGTCTCGGGGGTGGGGACGATCTCCGGGAGGCCGTAGACGGCGGTCGAGGAGATGTGGACGACGCGGGGTACGTCCAGCCTGCGGGCGGCGGTGAGGAGGGTGCGGGTGCCGCCGACGACGATCGAGCGGATCTCCTCGGCGGGGTAGCTCGGCAGGGCCGCCGCGCAGTGCACCAGCAGATCGGCACCCTCGAGGGCGCGTCCCACCGCCTGCGGGTCGCGGATGTCTCCGGTGATCTCCCGTACGCCGGAAGGCTGTTGACCGCTGGGTGCGATGTCGAGGCCGGTGACGGACCAGCCGTCGGCGGCGAAGCGGGCGACGAGGTTGCGGCCCAGCATGCCGCTGCTGCCCGTGACGACGACGCGGCTCACCATCGGGCCAGGACCCGGTCGCGGGCGAACTTGGTGAGCAGGCCCGGCAGCCCCTTGGCGAGGGTCGCGTCCAGGCTCTCCAGGAAGTAGTTCACCTCGGCAGGTTCGACGACCAGCGAGGGCGCCACCACCAGCGGGTTGTCCCCGTTGGGGCTGAAGTAGGTGAGGATGCCGTGCTCGCGGTAGAGCTCGGCGATCACCGCACTGGTGATCAGCTTCGTACGGAACTTCGGGTCGGCCGCCAGCCCCGAGGGCGCCAGTTTGCCCGCCAGGTCGAGCAGTTTCGTGCCGCCGCCGAGGAAGACGCCGTGGATGGCGCCGACGCCTTCGGTGGCGGTCACCGTCTCGGGGTGCTTGCGCTGGATCTCGGCCAGCCCGTGGGTGAGCATCTCCTCGATCTTGCGGGCCCGGCCCGGGTAGTCGTCCTCCACGATGATGTTGACGGCCTCGATCGCGGTGGCCGTCTCCTCGCCGAAGCCGTAGTAGGTCGTGGAGTGCAGGATCACCTCGCTCAGCCGGTCGTAGGCCTTGCGGAACACCGGCTCCCGCGTGGTGTACCCGGCGATGGACGCCTTGCCGCCGCCGAAGGACTTGGAGTAGGTGAGGATGTCCGGTATCAGCCCGTCGTAGCGCATGAAGTAGAAGAGGCTGCCCGACTTGCCCCACCCGGTGTAGACCTCGTCGAAGATCAGGACGATGTCCTCCCGGGTGCACAGCTCCCGCAGTTCCCGCAGCGCGGCCTCGGTCCAGCTGTTCATGGTGGAGGCGCTGAAAGGTTCCACCATGATCGCGTAGACGTCGCAGGACCCGTCGGCGGTGCGGTGGGCGGCCACCAGTTCACGGATGGCGTCGATGTCGCCGTACGGATACGTCACGTTGGGGATGCCGGGGAAGCGGAAGCTGTTCTCCAGGGAGCCGGTGAGGCTGCCCGTGGCGATCAGCTTGCCGTGGAAGCTGATGTCCGACCGCAGGATCGTCTGCCGCTTGCCCTCGTGGTACTTGTACGCCAGCTTGATGGCGCCCTCGTTCGCCTCGGCGCCCGAGTTGGGGAAGTACGAGATGTCGAGGTCGCCGGGGAGGAGCCGGCCGACGTTGTGGCTGAGCGCGGCCACATAGGGCGACAGGAACGCCTTGTGGACCTCCATCCGGGTGCGTTCCGCGAAGCGCCTGCGGGCCTCGAGGATGCGCGGGTGGTTGTGCCCGTGGTTCAGGACCCCGACGGCGCCGGTGAAGTCGAGGATCTTCCCGCCGTCCCGGGTGTGCAGCCAGACCCCCTCGGCCTTCTCGATCAGCTGCTTGCCGAAGCCGAACGTGGTGGTGAGGGACACGTGGCTGCGGCTCACGTAGTCCCGGTAGAGAGCCTGTACCTGCTTTGCGCTGAGCTGTTCGCACTGCTCGATTCCGATGAGCTCGGGCATGAGTGGCTTCCTCTCGCGTCGCTGCTGGGTTGCGTTGTCTCCGTGCTGGTTCGAGTGAGGGCCTACGGCCAGTCGATCAGGACGTGCATTGCTGACCACCACCTTGTGGGTCCGCAGGGACAGGGCACGTGCTCCGGTGTTGCCAAACGAACGTAACAGCGCTTGCCAGAGCTTGGCAAGCACTTGCCAAAGCGGTGAGTAATCGGGACGTGACGTGCGGATGTTCCCCTTTTTGCTGCTCAGATGGGCAGTGTGAGGGCAGGTGAAACGGCCGGGGATCTACCGGTCGAAGGGCTCGGTGAATCGCTTGGGGCATATGCTTGCCAGAAATGGCACGCGCATCGCCCGTGTCGAACTTGGCAAATCCTTGCCAGTCTCCCCGTGCGCGACTAGCGTGGTCACGGCGTCGGGGGACACATCAGGCATCTCATCTCACGAGGTGGCTCAGGCCCTGCCGGACGAGGCCCCGCCACCCTCACGAGCAACTGGGGGAGACCCACATGGTGGAGCAACCTGCCTTCGGACGCCGCCTCAGGGAAATGCGCAGGGAACGGGGGCTGTCGCAGGCGGCCGTCGCCGGCGACAACATGTCGACCGGCTATCTGTCCCGGCTGGAGTCGGGGGCGCGCCAGCCGACCGCGCGCGCGGTCGCCTACCTGGCCGAACGGCTCCAGGTGGACCCGTCCGAGTTCGACGAACCGAGCGTCGGCTCGGTCGCCGAGGCCCTCGCGCTGGCCACCTCGTCCGACGGCGGCGACGAGGCGCTGCGGAAACTGTCCGCGGCCCTGGAACAGTCGCCCGCCGTCGATCCGACGCTGCGCTGGCAGGTGCTGTGGCTCCTCGCCGGCGCCGCGGCCGGACACGGGGAGCGCGTGGAGGAGGCCAGGCTGCGCGAGGAACTGGTGCGCACCGCCGAGGAACTGATGATCCCCGAACTGCAGTGCAGGGCCCGCGCCCAGCTCGCCCGCTGTCTGCGCTCCCTCGGCGAGATTCCCCGGGCACTGGAGGCCGCGCAGGAGGCGAGCCGCCTTGCCCACGACCACAAACTGTCGGTCCAGGACGCCGGCGCGGCCCTGCTGACGCTGGTCTCGGTGGAGGCGGAGGCGGGCCGGCTCTACGACGCCAGGGCGCACGCCGACGACCTGCTCGCCCTGGTGGCGGAACGTACGGACACCCTGCGTACGGACACCCTGCGTGCGGAGGCCCTGTGGGCGGCGGCCACGGTGAGCTTCCGTCAGGGCGACTCCGCCACCGCCCGGCAACGGCTGGAGCAGGCCATAGAGGAGTTCGACAGCCGCCTCGACCTGGTCCTGTGGATGCGACTGCGGCTGGCCGCCGCCTCCCTCTACCTCCAGGTCTCACCCCGGCAGCTCGACGAGTGCGGGCGGCGCCTGGACGAGGCGGAACCCGCGCTCGCCCTCGTCGGAACCCCGGTACTGCGCCAGGAGATGCTGACGCTCCGGGTGCACCTCGCCTTCGAGGAGGGCCGGTACGAGGACGCGCGCGCGGCCCACGACGAACTCGTGCTCGACGAACTGAGGCTCACCTACCGGGACCGTATCCGGCTCGACATGCTCCACAGCCGACTGCTGATCCAGGAGGGCCGCACCCAGCAGGGCAGCACCCAATTGCGCGAACTCGCCGAACGGGCCCAGCAGACGTCGAACATCGACCTGGCCGCGGAGATCTGGCGGACCCTCGCGGAGACACCCGAACGACAGTGAGGTCTCGTACAACGCATTCACCGCGGCGTGAGTCTGACTGGGCGGTACATGCGGGTCACGCATGTACACGGGCGGACAAAACGGGGGTGGACGCGTGAGACGCATGACTCTGCGTGCGATGCGGAACGAAAAGCCGAACAGGTACCAAAAGCAGTCCAGCAAGCAGTTCGGCAAGCAGTACAGAAAGCGGACGGCCACTGGGGCGGTCTCCGTCGCGGCGGCCCTGGCCGTGGTGGCCGGGCTGCTGCAGTTCGCGGCGGGGCCGGCCGTCGCGGCGGACGACGGCGACATGCCGTCCGTCACGCTGACCGGCGCTCACCGGGCCGCGCCGCGACAGGCGTTCCTGGCCGCCGCCGACAGCTCCGGGTACCTGTCCGTACCGAGTGCGTACCCGGGCGGCTCCCCGGCGAGGTGGATCGGCCGCGACGGCACGATCAGGGACATCCCGAACCGCCCGTACACGACCGCCTACAACGGCGTCCTCGGGCTGGAAAAAGTCCCGCAGACGACGAACGTCCACCAGATCCGGCACTACCCCACCGGCAAGGTGACGCGGTTCTACGTGCCGGCCGGCGACCGGGTCACCAGGGTCTTCGCTGAGAACCGCCTGCTGGTCTCCCGCCAGGTCGAGGGGAAGTGGACGCTCCACCTGCTGGAGATGCCGGCGGGCGGCGGCACGCCGGTCGACCGGCCGGTGACCGGCGTGGCGGACGACTTCGCCGGGTGGATGCTCGAAGAGACCTCGGACACGCGGGGAGCCGCGTTCTGGTACAAGCAGGCCGACGGCGGCGAACCCTGGCGCACCGCGCTGCTGGACTTCGACACCGCCGCGCTGACCTACGTACCGAGTGACGACTTCGGCCTCCTGGAATACCCGCACCTGGCCGGCGACACCGTGATCTTCTACGCGCTCGACAAGAGGTTCTCGAACTCGCGGTTGTACGTCATCGACCGCGCGCGTCCGGCGGCTCCCGGACACCTCATCGACATTCCGGAAGACGCCCGCCTCAAGGCCCGGGCGATCGGCGACTGGGTGGTCTATCCCGACACCGCCAAGAACACGATCCTCGCCGTGCCGGTGACCGGCGGCCCCGCGCGGACGCTGCTGGCCGCCTCGACCGGCAAGTTCGTCGACGGCGACGACGGCAGCTTCTCCATCGAGGGTGGCACGGACGCGGAGCACTGGGCGGTCCAGCGCGTCACCCTGGGCACGGACGGCATCCCCGTCTTCGAAGCGGTGGCGCCGCTGCCCGCCGTCTCGGTGTACGAGGCCGGCGGCATCGCGGTCGACCAGGGACGGGTCCTGCTCGGCACCGAGCGCGCGGACGCGACCAGCGCGTACGACGGCACCCATCTCTCCGCCACCGCGCTCTCCCTCGCGGCCGACGGGACGCTGACCGCCGCCCCGCCCGAGACCCTGGGCGACCTCGGGTACGAGGAGTCCAACCCCGATTACAGCTACCACGTCGACTGCTACGAGGAGTGCCTGCGGCTCACCGGCACCGGCGAGAGCGAGATCGACCGCCCGGCGCAAGAGGTGTCGGCCGTGGTGGCGGCGTCCGCCTCGTACCGGGTTCTCCGCACCGGCCGGGGCAAAGTGGAGGTACGGGACGGCTCCAAAGTGCTGACCACCGGCTCCTGGCCGGCCGCCGCCCTGTGGGGGAACACCCTGTGGACGGCCGGGACCGACGCGAGGGGCGACACCGTGTTCGAGCGGTCCGCCCTGCCGTCGATGCGTCGGCTGGGCAGCCTGACACCGTCCGGCACCTGCCTCCCCTCCGATCTGCAGGTGGTGGGCCGGTACGTCTACTGGTCCTGCGGCCCGGACGCGGACGCGCGCGTCCTCGACCAGGTCACCGGGACGGAGCACGACGTACCGCAGGGCTACGCGCGGCTGGGCGACGGCTACCTGGTCACCCAGGACGCCGATCTCGGCAAGCTGCTGATCACCTATCTGCCGGGCGCGGTCCCCGCCGACCGGGTCGGCACCCAGGAACTCGGCCCGCTGCCGTCCCCGGCGTACGCCCCCGCCGACCGCCGGGGCCGGTTCTGGAACGTGGACCCGTACGGCGGTCCGGTCGCCTACCAGACGGCGTCCGGCGACATCACGGTGAAGTGGCCGCAGGTGACCAACTCCCCGTTCGGGGCGATCCACGTCGACGTCCCCACCTCCGTCAACCTGCGGGAGAACAGCGGCTTCCAGGGCGTCTGGCAGTTGAACAGGCCGGCCACGAGCTGGAAGCTGACCATCGCCACCTCCACCGGCGCCCCCGTGCGGACCGTCACCGGTGGCGTCACGCGCGGGACCCTCACCGCGGTCTGGGACGGGCGCAACGAGAAGGGCGCACTGGTCCGCACCGGTACCTACCGGATACGCATGACCGCCCAGTCCGCGAACGGCACGCCCACGAACGTGGTGCTCCTCGACAAGCAGGTGCCGATACGTTCGGTGGAACGCCATGACTTCGGCCGGGACGGCATCGGCGACCTGCTCACCTTCGACAGCGCGGGCCGCCTGGCGATCCAGCCCGGCACCGGGCGCGGCACCATCGACACCGCCCACAAGGTCCTGGGCAGCGGTTGGCCCACCTCGTCGGCCTTCGTGCCGTTCGGTGAAGTGACCGGCGACATGTGCAACGACCTCCTGGTCCGGGACTCCGCCGGGCGGCTGACCCGGTACGAGGGCACGTGCGGGAGGGCGTTCACGCCGAGGAGCCCGCACCGCCTGCTCGGCACCGGTTTCGGCGGGTACAACGTGCTGACCTCCCCCGGCGACCTGACCGGTGACGGCCACCCCGACCTGATCGCCCGCGACAGGGCGGGGGTGCTGTGGCGCTACGCCGCCGACGGCAGGGGCGGCCTGACCGCGCGGGTCAAGGTGGTCGGGGGCCAGGGCGGCTACACCCGGCTGATCGGCGCCGGCGACATGAACGGCGACGGCATCGGCGACATGGTCGGCCTGGACCGTGCGAACGTGCTCTGGCGCTGGCTCGGCAACGGCAAGGGCGCCTTCGGCAGCCGGACCCGCATCGCCACCGGCATCACCGTCAACGCCCTGACGGTACCCGGCGACCTGAACGGCGACGGACGCCCGGACCTCGTCGGCCGCGACCGCTCGGGCGCCCTGTGGCGCTGGAACGGCACACCATCGGCCACCTTGGGCACCAAGACCCGCATCGCCACCGGCTGGAACGGCTACACGGGCCTGTACTGAATGAACCACCCGGCAGCAGGCGCGGGCAGACGATGACGCGAAGGGCCCCACCGCGAGCGGTGGGGCCCTTCGCCGTCGTGCCAGGCTGGCCTCGCCGGCTTGTGAACGACTGCGGGACAGCTCCGTAGCCCACCCGCCGTGGGTTGCGTGGGTCGGGTCAGTACAGGGCCTTGTAGTCCTGCCAGCCCGTGGCAATCGCAGTGCGGGGGCCGAAGGAGCCCTTGCCGTTGCCGTTGTGGCGCCACAGCTTGCCGGAGGTGTCACGGGCGACGAGGTCGGCCTTTCCGTCCCCGGTGACGTCGCCGACGCCCACCACCACGTTGTAGGAGGCGCCCCAGTTGTCGGCCACCTTGACCCGCGCCCCGAAGCCGCCGGTCCCCGTGCCCGCGTATCGCCACAGTCTGTTCGACGTGTCCTGCGCCAGTAGGTCGCCGTGCCCGTCGCCGTTGAGGTCACCGGCGCCGATGATCTTCTTGTAGCCGGACCACTTGGCGATCTTCACCCGCGGCGAGAGGGTTCCACCGCGCGTGGACGTGTACAGGTAGACGTCATTGGTCGACGTCTGGCGGGCGATCAGGTCCGTCCGGCCGTCACCGTTGACGTCGCCGGGGGAGGTCAGCACGTTGTACTGGTTGAAGCCTGTGCCCAGCGTGGTGTACGGCGTGGCCGTGGTCAGGGCCTTGCCGCACACCGGCCGGTATGCCCGCAGCGTGCCGCTGTTGAGCCGCACCAGCACGTCGTCGCAGCGGTCACCGCTCAGGTCTCCGAACGGCACCGCGGTGATCGAGGACGGCCAGCCCGTGGCCGTCGTCTTCGTCGGGAACCTTCCGGCGCCGTCGCCCTGGTGGAAGGTGAGCGCGCCCGAAGGAGTGAGCGTGAGCAGGTCACCGAAGCCGTCGGACCCGACATGGTCGTGCCTCACGGCAGCACCACCGACCAGCTTCAGCGAGCCGGACACCGTGGTCGGCGCGCCCCGCCGGTCGCCCGGCATCACCGTCAGCGTCCAGGTGTAGGTGCCGTTGGGTACCAGGTTCCCGTAGGGTGTTCTGCCTTGCCAAGCCACTCGGAGCAAGTCCCGGGGGCGGTTCTCGCCCATGATCACCGCGATGACGCCGGTCGCTTTGTTCCTGAATACCAACGTCCACGACTCGGCCGGCTTCGACGCCCACCATGTGCCGCTCCATGTGGACGACGGGCCCACCACATGGAGCGAGGGTGCCGCCTTCTGCCCGATGACCGCGATGTCCGTGGCGGTCGGGCCGCTTTGCACGACGTGGATGTCCTGGGAGGCGGGGTCCACGTAAGCGACCAGGCCGGTGTACGGATCGACGTCCCACTTCCCGGCCGCGGCGGCCAGGGGCCGGCTCACCGCGGAGCCGCCGGTGACGTCCGTGACGTTCAGTGCCCCGGACGTGGAGTCACGCGTGACCAGGAAACCGTCGCCCAGGCGGCTCTCCCGTCCGGTCGGAGCGGCGATGAGCTTCCTGCTGCGGGCGTCGTACACGAAGGCCTTCGCCACCTGCCCCTGGGGACCGTCGCACCAACCGGACCAGTACACCCAGCGCCCCACCGCCTGGAAGTCCCCGGCACCGCAACCACCGCCCACCCGGAACGACGCGACCGTGTCGCCCGAACGCACCTCGGTGGCCGTCGCGGTGCCGTCGGCGGACCACGTCCACAGGGCCTCCCCCCACAGGGCGGTGGGGACCCTGCCGGCTGAACCAGCGCGGGTGAGTACGGCTTGGCGCGTGTCCAGATCCGTCACCGTCAGGCCGTCTCCCGCGGGCGTCGGCCCCTTCCAGCTCGCGTACCGGCCGGCGGCGTCCCCGAGCCACTGGGTCTCGTCGAGGCCGGAGGCGAACACGGTCCCGGGGAGCGACTCACCCCGGTCCAGGACGCGCAGCACGCCGTCCCCGGTCCGGTAGACCGCCCGCCCGTCACCCGTACCCATGAGCTGGGGACAGGATCCGTAGTCCCCGGCCATGATCCCGCATCTCCCGGTGCCCCCCCGGTCGGTGCGGGTGCCCGCGGTCAGGGTTCCATTCGCGAGCAACGAGCGGCTGTACAGGCGCGTCGCCTGGTCGCCGGACTCGTAGGTCATCAGCTGACCGCCGCTCAGATCGAGCGACTCGATGCCCATGGGCACGGCCGGCAGGTCCACGATCCGGTGCATCGCGGGCAGACCGTCGGCGCCCGCCTCGATCTTGGCGATGCCGTAGTCCACGGAGGACTCCCCGCCGGCGAGCAGCAGGCCACCGTCGGGCGTGACGAGGGCGGCCTCGGGATCCGCCCGCTTGGCCAGGGGAAGTTCCCCGGAGCCGTCGAAGGGCACCGCGAACACACTCCAGACGGAGGACTCGTCGCGCCGCGCGACGACGAGCGCGTCACCGACGACCCCGAGGATCTTGTGCGCGGCGTTGGCGGCGAACGGAATCTCGTGTGTGGGCGAGTCGAAGGCACCCGCGGCGTACACCCGCACCGTCGACGTGGACGACCTGCTGACCACGTAGTCGGGACCCGCCACGGCGGCCCAGTTCGACACCCCCGGGGGCAGGAGGGTGACGGCACCGGTCTGAGGATCCACCCAGGCCTGCTGGGAGAGGTTGTCCGCGTCGGCGTACGTGACGAGAAGCCCGGAGGCGGTGCCCCGGGGAAGAGAATCGAGGACCGCCCCGTCCGGGAAGCCGGTGAGGGGCTGCTGCACCGTGCTGCCGTTCTCGTTGTGCAGCAGGAACAGTCCAGTCCGTTCCCCACCCGTGGAAATCCCGGTCAGGACGATGCGCCCGTACGTCCTCAGATAGCTCTGCCCTGCCGGAATCGCCACGGTCTCCGTCGTCCCGGTCCCCATGTCACGGAGCAGGACCTGCCCGCCGGTTCCGTTCTGCGACAGGCTGGGAAGGGCGACGACGTCCGACCCGGTCCCGTAGTAACCCAGAGTGCGCGGCTCGAGCCGATCGCCGCCCTCCACGGGCTTCCGGCGGCCGTCGTACGTGGTCCACCAGAGGCCGCGGCCCGCGGCGGTGGAACGGTACTCGAGGAAGCCGGAGGCCCCGGCACTCTGCGGACGCGCCGTGCGCGGAGTCGTACGCATGGTGGCCGGGACGACGACCTCTGTCTCCGCCGTGGTTTCCGCGTGCGCCGACGCTGTCGGCGGGACGGCGGACACATACAGCGCCAACCCGGTGACGGCGGCAAGCGAGCCACGCACGAACGTATGAAAAGCCACTTGGTTTCCCTCCCCCGCGGAGGGCCCCGTCCCCCCGAACAAGCTGTCGAATCCTAGCAGTTGACGGACGCGGACGACCTTGTGAAGGGCGAGGGAGAAGTCATGGCACCCGGGCGCGAGGTTCTGACGCGGGCCGCCCGTCGCGGAACCGGCGTGGCCGGGACTCCGGGCGGTCAGCCGGTCGGGACGATCGGATCAGCGCAGGCCGGCGAAGAGGTCGTCCTCGGGTATGGCCGCACCCGTGGTGTCCTGGACCCTCAGGAAGGTCTCCAGGCCCATGAACTCGCCGAACCTCTCCCTGCCCATCTTGAGGAAGAAGATGTTCTCGCCCTGGCTGGCGTGCGCGGCCAGCGCGTCGAACTTCTGATCACTGAACGCGGTGGTGTCCACCCAGGTGGTGATCTCGTCGTCGGGCAGACCGATCTCGGCCAGCGCGGCGGCCTCGGCGGGATCCGGCTCCGGCATGTCCTCCCCGAACTCACGGATGATCTCGCCGAACCGCTGCATTTTCGAGCGGGGCATCGTGGTCCAGTAGACCTTCGGTGTCAGCTCGGTCATCTCGAGCGCCGCCATCGTGATGCGGTGGGCCTGGATGTGGTCGGGATGGCCGTAGAAGCCGTTCTCGTCGTAGGTGACGACCACGTCGGGACGGTAGTGCCGCATGAGTTCCGCGAGCCGGGCCGCGCCCTCCTCAACGGGTGTCCGCCAGAAGGAACCGGGGGCGTCGTTGCCGGCCCAGCCCATCATTCCGGAGTCGGCATAGTCGAGCATCTCCAGATCGCTGATCTTCAGGACCTCGCAACTGGCCTCGAGTTCCTGCCGACGCATCTGGGCGACCGCCGCCGGATCGTGCCCGGGATCACCCGGCTTCGTGCCTCCCGGCCCGTCACCGCATCCCCCGTCGGTACAGGTCACGAGGACCGTGCGGATGCCCTCCGCGGCATACCGGGCGAGGACCCCTCCGGTCCCGGTGGCCTCGTCGTCGGGGTGCGCGTGCACGGCCATGAGCGTCAAGGGCCGGTCAGTCATGGAACAGTCCTCCAGCGGATGAAAACGTCTGACTCCGAGTGAGCGGCGGCGAACGTGCCGCCGGCCCGGGGACCCGGACGTGGCGAGGCGGACGACCTTACGGTCTCCGTGTTCCCCGCCCGTACCAGGCCGATCCCCCGGAGATGCAACCGCTCGGGCGGGACCGACTGTTCCCGACCCGACCCAATGCCCTGCTCGGCGGTACCTCATTCCCTGGCCGTCGCCACCGTCACCGCCCGGACCCGCAACGCCACGCGGCCGGGCAGGGCGGTCCCGACGAGCGCGAGGAGCCCGGCCACGGCGACCACCGTGACGTACACGAGCGGTACGACGGCCGGCGCCGCCTCTCCTGTCATACCGATGCTGAACGAGGTCAGGACGGCCAGGGCGACGGCACTGCCGAGGGCACCGGCGAGGAGGAGGACCGCCAGGGCCTCGGTACGCAGCATGCGCAGCACCTGCCGGCGGGTCGCCCCCGCGAGACGCAGCAGCGCGAACTCCCGGACGCGCTCGGAGACCGACATGGCGAGCGTGTTGACCACGGCGATGGCCGTGAAGGCCAGCACGAGCCCCATGGCGAGGAAATTGACCTCGGCGTTGGCCTGCAGGCGCCGCGCCTGGAGCGAGTCGGCGGTGGCCGGCGAGAGAACATCGAGCTTCGGGAACTCACGCAGAGTAGTCGAGAGTTGTGTCTGTGTACGGTCCGTGCTGACGAGGAGGGAGGTGGAGAGCGGGTTGTCGACGTGGTGTACGAGCAGGTCGTGCGCGAAGGTGAGGTCCCCGAAGCCGAGCCCCCGGGTGTAGACGGCGGCGACGGTGAGCGTGGCGGGCGTGCCGTCGCCGAGCGTGAGCTTCAGGGTGCTTCCGGGTTCCAGGTGGAGCTGGTCGGCGGCAAGCTCGCTGACGGCGACTGTGCGCTCGGTGAGCCCTCGGAGGGACCCGGCGGTGACGTCCGGATCCCAGGTGCGGGCGAGGCCGGCCGGGCTGACGCCCTGCGCCGCGTACTTGTCGAGCCCGACGCGGACGGTCGTACGGACCACTTCGGTGACGACGGCGTGGTGCGTACGCAGCTGCCGTGCCGCTTCGGACGGGACGCCCGGACCTTGGGAGGTGACCACCCAGTCGGCGTGGACGCCGTCACGGGTCTGGGCGCGGGCCGCGTCGCCGAGGGTGGGCTGCACGAACAGGACCGTGCAGGTCATACCGATCAGCAGGGTGAGGGGAGTGACGACGGAGGCCATGCGGACGGCGTTGCCGCGAAGGTTGGCGGTGGCGAGCCCCCCACCGGGGCCGGTCAGGCGCAGTGGACCGGCGAGCAGAAGGGCGGCTGCCTTGACGAGAACCGGCCCGAGCAGGGCGACGGAACCGGACAGGACGACGACGGCGAGGAACGTCACCGGCGTGGACGCGGGCTCGCTGCGCAGGACGCTGAGCAGGGCTACGAGGACGGCGCCACCGGCGAGCAGCAGCAGACCGGCGAGGAGACGACCCCAGGCGGGGCGGGCGCGCTCGGTCCGGGCCTCGGCGAGCGCCTCGGCCGGGCGGATCCGGGCGACCCGGCGCGAGGCGATCCGGGCGGCGGCCCACGCACCGAACAGGGTCGCGGCGAGGGCGGCGAGCGGCGGGAAGACGCCGACGGTGTGCTCCAAGGTGGCGGGTACGGCGCCCAGGGCGACGAACCTGCCGTGCAGCCAACTGCCCAGGGGAAGCCCCACCAGTGCTCCGGCCGTGCCCGCAGCCGCTCCGACGATCAGGGCCTCCCGCCCGAGGAGCCTGCGGATCTGCCCGGAGGTGGCGGCGATGGCCCGGAGCAGGGCGAGTTCGCGATGGCGTTGCTGGACGGAGAGCGCGAAGGTTCCGACGACCACGAGGACCGCCACGAGCAGTGAGGTGCCCCCCATGGCGCCGCCCATGCTGACCAGCTTGGTACGCGCGGCAGCGGCGTCCAGGAACTCCACCGGACCACGGGCGTCTCCGGCGCTGACCTGGGCGCCGGTGCCACTCAGCGCTGTGGCGACGGCGCTGCGCAGTCGGCCCGGATCGGTGCCCGCGTCCGGGATCACACCGAACGCGGTGACCTGCCCGGGCCGGTCGGCGAGACGCCGGGCCTCGGCGTCGGAGAAGAACAGGGACGTCTGGTGGCGAACGGCCGTGGTGGGGGCGGCGATACCGGAGACACGGTAGGAGCGTGGGGCCTGCGTCGACTGCACGGCGAGACGGTCACCGGGTTCGAGGCGGGCGCGCTCGGCGAGGTGGCGGTCGACGACGACATCGGTGACGGCCGCGGGGGCGGTACCCGCGACGAGCCGGTAGGGCGTCAGCACGGCCGACTCCCAGGCATGCCCGAAGGCGGGCCGGCCGCCGGTGCCGTTCGGGGTCAACGGCTCGGCCATGAAGGTGAGTTCGGGAACGACGCGGGCGACACCGGGTGTGCCGGCCAAAGTGCGCCTGACGCTGTCCGGTAACCAGGCGCGCTCGGCGATGGGTTTGGCCTTGTGCTTGACCTTGGTCTTGCCTTTCTTCTGCTTGACGGTGGTCTGATGGACGTTCTGATCGGCGGAGACCACGACCGGGGCCGCGCCGTAACGCTCGGTCCGGACGGTGCCGCGCAACCCCGTCTCGAGGAGCGTGCCGCACGCGGTGATCAGGGCACTCGCACACATCAGGGCGAGAAAGGCACCGAGAAAGCCTGCCTTGCGCGCGCGGACGGTCTTCAGGGCGTAGCGCAGCATCATGGGGGAACTCATCCGTGACATGCCCACACAGTCCCCTGCGCGCAGGCACCCGCACATTGCGGTGACCCGGCGTCCTCAGCAGGGGGCTATCCCCCGGGTGACGGTGCCGACGTGAACATGTCGCCGATGTTGTTCCACATGAACCCGTCGCGCCGGCCCGCCCTGCCGGTCGCCCAACCGGTCAGCGCCGCCAGCACCTTCTCCTGCGAGACGGTCTGCGTCTGATAGTGCTCAGCGGGGACGCCGTCCCGGTACTCCAGTTGGTACGTGTTGTTGTCGTGGAGCAGGACCTGGATGTACCAGTCCCCTTCGAGGTCCTCCTCCTGCCGGTCGAGCAGCATGTGCTCGTTGCCGCGTCCCAGATTGGCGAGCATCGTCCCGATGTCCGGCTCCGAGGGACGCTTCACCACGTGCCCGTTCGCGCTTGTCGCTGTCAGCATGGCCGGATTCTGACGGATGGGTCTGACAACGGGCCGGCACGTACCCGAATCGCGAACTGCATTTGCGAAGGAAATGTGTCGGTCCGTCAAATGGTCATATGCGACTGCACAGTTCAAGCCTCAATTGGCCCAACTGCTCCGAGTTTTTTACTACGTTGATACTGTTCACGACTTGTGCGAACGTCGATCAACGGATCTGTCGTCCATTTGCGACGCGAAATCCGACACGTCACCGCATTACTCGTAGAAGGGCAAGTTCCGTATGCAGACAGCTTTCTGGAGCAGACGTCGTGTTCTCGGAGCGATCGCGGCGACGACCGCTGTCGCCGCCGCCCCCTCGATCCTGCGGCCGGCCATCGCCGTGGCCGCCGAGACCGCGGGCGCCGACCCGGTGCCGCTGCCGGACACCGAGCGCGCCAAGGCCGTCCGTGCGTGGCTGACCGGCGGCAAGGGTGTCAAAGCCGCCGCGACCAAGGCTCTCTACGGGACCGACACGGAGATACAGACCTTCCTCGCGCAGACGCTGCCGCAGCAGATCGTGCAGGACAACCGGGTCGCGATCGTCCGCAGTCTGGACCGCGCGGGCAAGGGCCTGCGCCGCGAGGCCGTCGCCGCACTGGACAACGGTGACGGAGCGGTGGCCGGATTCCTCTCGCAGGGCTTCGCCGCCGCCATTCGCGAGGACCTCCAGGTCGCCACCAGCATCGTCGCGTCCACCGGCGACAAGGCCGTGGTCCGCAAGGCCAACGCCGCCCTGAACGTCGGTACCGAGCAGGCCCTCATCGACTTCCTCGCCGACGGCCAGTACGACGCCCGGGTGGAGGACACCCGGCTCCAGGTCAACGCCATGCTGTTGACCGGTGGTCCGGAGGTGAAGAAGTACGCGGACCGCGCGCTCAGCGGCACCGCGAACGACCTCGAGTGGTTCATGGAGACCGGCCAGCACATCGCGCGCGCCCGCGACCAGGAGTCGGCGACCATCGAGGAGCTGGTGGCCGTCGTCGAGCGCGAGGGCAAGCGCGCCGAGCGCGAGACGAACCTGGCCGTCGAGGCCGGGGCCCGCGCCGAGACCGCCGCCGTCAAGGCCAAGGAGGCCGCCGAGAAGGCCGCCGCCGAGGCCGCCGCCGCCCAGAGCGACGTACAGAAGTCAGGGGCCGCGGCCCGCAAGGCCGCGAGTGCGGCGAAGGGCGCGGCCGACGCCTCCCGCAACGCCGTCAACGCCTCCAACGCCGCCGTGCAGGCTTCCCGCCGCGCGTCCTGGGCCGCCGTAGGCGCCGCCCAGGCCGCCGCGAAGGCCGGCAACGCCGCCGCCCGCGCCTACAACGCCGCGATCGCCGCGTCCAAGGACGCCGGCAAGGCGCAGGGCGCCAAGGACGCCGCGGTGGCCGCCCGTAACGCCGCCGCCAAGGCCCGTAGCGCCGCCGCCGCTGCCGCCAAGGCGGCCCTCGCCGGCGCCGAGGCACCTTCCGCCCTCCTGGCCGACCCCGCCGTGTCCCTCAACAAGGCCGCCGCCGCAACCGCAGCAGCCGTACCCGCCGCAGGGCCACCCGCAGCAGAACCCGCACTGGCAGCCCCGGCCCCCGCAGGGGGTCCCCTGTTCGCGGCCGGCCCCGGCTGTCATACACGTCGTACGTTGCGGTCGGCCTGGGCGTGGT
>NZ_JARAXP010000059.1:0-723 GCF_033793965.1 Streptomyces sp. ME02-8801-2C
CCGCGCCTCGGGCTACAACGGCACGAGCGTCGATGACATCAGTGCCGCCACCGGCCTGGGCCGAGGCAGTCTCTATGCCGCGTTCGACGGCAAGCACGGTGTGCTGCTGGAAGCGATGGGCGGCTATTTCGCCCGGCTGGGGCAGGGCCCGCCGAAGATGCTCGCCGGACCGGACGAGGGCGCCCTGGAACGACTGCACGCCTACTTGCTGCGCGCCGTCCACGGGGTGTCACTCGCCGCCGACGTGCCCCCCGCCTCCGACCGGACGGCGGCGACCTGCTTCGCCGCGAAGATGGCCCTGGAGGTCGGCGCCTCCGACCCCGAGGTGAGACGCCTGGCCAACGACTGCTTCTCCGTGGTCGCCACGGCGGTGGCCGACTGTGTGCGAGCGGCGCAGCGCCATGGTGACATCGACCCCGACGCGGATGCCGACGACCTCGCGTTTCTTGTGCTGACCGTCATTCGCGGGAGCGATGTCGTCGGCGCGTACGGCCACAGCCCCGACCGCCTGACCTCGATCGCGGAGAGCGCGTTCGCCCTGCTGCCCCGCCCACGCCACCAGTGAGAAGGACACGGCCGGCCTCGTCGCACAGGCAGCTGACGAGGCCGGCCCACTTCGACACCGCCTAGAAGACTCATGAAGATCTTGGGGTTCTGGTCCTGCCGCGTCAGCGGCAGGGCCAGACTCGTCATGTGGCGATGGGTGAGTGGGTCGGCGAGATG
>NZ_JARAXP010000024.1:0-96729 GCF_033793965.1 Streptomyces sp. ME02-8801-2C
CACGATCTGGACCCTCGACAAGTCCTATCGTTCCAGGTCAGGAGCACTTCTCGCGTTTCTGATCAAGCCTCGGACAGCTCACCTCATGAAAGCCCGAGGTTAAAGGACCGCTGGTGGCACCGGAACTCGGGTCCCTGAGTCCCGGAACGGAAGAGTCCCGGGGCCCCTGCTCCAGGGCCATCTCGGCCCACACCGTTTTCCGCGGCCGTAGCCCCGGCCCCCACCCCCAGCGATCGGCAAGTGCCTCCACCAGCGCCAGGCCCCGCCCGGACTCCGCGTCGTCGGACGGAAGTTGGAGGTGAGGTGGAAGGTCCCCGCAGGTGTCGGTCACCTCGACGCGCAGGGTGTCGGCGATGACGTACATCGTGAGCCGGAAGTCGCGGCCCGGGACGCGTCCGTGGGTGACGGCGTTGGCCGCCAGTTCAGCCACGACCTGACGCGCGGGATCCACCGGCAGTCCCCAGGAGCGGAGTTGCTCGGCGGCGAGCAGCCGGGCCAGGCGGGCGCCTCGGGGCGTGGGCGACAGCCGGACGCTGAAGTTGCGGAAGAAGTCCTCGAGTCGGGCCTCGGGGGTGGCGGTTTCTTGGTTCACGTCACTCAGAGTGGCTGCGGATGCCTACCGTGATGTGTGACTTCGCCGTTGCGTACGGTGACTGTCCGGAGCTTGTCCGGTGGTGTCCGGGCTGTCGGGACGGGGTGCGCGGGTAGGGCGGGGGCAGTACGGCGCGGTACGACGGAGAGGCACGGCATGAGCGTGGACAGCGACGCGGGGCAGCTCAAGAGCGAGGCGGACGAGCCGGGTTGGGAGGTCGACCCGGACGACGAGTGGGGGGTGGCGGTCGTGGAGACCGTGGGGCGGCAGTTGAAGCTCCGCAGGGAGACGGTGGGGATGCGGGCAGCCGACTTCGGCAGGGCGCTCGGGTACGGCGAGGACATGGTCTACAAGATCGAGGGCGGGAAGCGGATCGCCAGGCCCGAGTATCTGGTGAAGGCGGACGAGATCCTGGAGGCGGACGGCTTGATCTCCGCCATGAACGAGGACTTGGAGAAGGTCCGGTACCCGAAGAAGGTGCGGGCCATCGCGAAGTTGGAAGCGAAGGCGGTGGAGATCGGGCTGTACCTGTGCAACAGCATCAGCGGACTGCTGCAGACGCCGGGGCACGCCAGGGCTGCAATCGAGGCGGCACAACCTCCGTACTCGGAAGGTGAAGTGGAGCGCATGGTGGCCGCGCGCCTCGCTCGACAGTCCATCTTCGAGCGGGACCCGGCGCCCGCGCTCGGGTTTGTGCTGGAGGAGGCTCTGCTCCGGCGACGACTCGGAGGCACAATGATGTGGCGACAGCAGCTCGAACGCCTGGCGGAAGTAGGCGGGCTGCGCAACGTCACACTTCAGGTGATGTCGATGGACTGCGAGATTCATTCCGGTCTGGACGGCAAGATCGAGGTGCTGAAGTTCGCGGACGGTACGGCGGTGGCGCGTTCTGATGGCGCGTTCAACGGCCGCCCCGTCTCCGATCCGAGGCAGCTCCGTATTCTTGAGCTGCGGTACGGGACCATCCGGGCTCAGGCCCTTCCACCGGGGGAGTCGATGGCCCTCATCGAACAACTGCTGGGAGAAACATGATCCTCAAGGCCTCCGCCAGGGACACCTCCGAACTGGCGTGGTTCAAGAGCAGCTACAGCGACGGAAACGACGGCGAGTCCTGCGTCGAGGTCGCAACCACCCCCGGCACCATCCACGTCCGAGACTCCAAGCACATAGAAACCGGCCCCCGTCTGCGCCTCACCCCCTCCGCCTGGGCCGGCTTCATCCCCTACGCGTCCAGGTGATGGGCGAGCGCAGCAGGGCGTTCAGGACCTGGGAAGGCTTCGCACTCGCCGGGGTGGTGATCGCCCTCGGGGCCGGTGCTGTCATGGCGCTGGGCCTGTGGAAGTGGTTCGTCCGGGCGACAGCGCCCGTGGTGCTCGACTGGCCCGGCGGGTCATGGGCGTTCGGGGTCGCCGCCGGGGTGATCGTGGCCCTCGGCTTTCTCGGCGCCCGGTGGTTCTCCGGACCGGCCTTCAGCGGGTCGCGGCTGCAACGGGCAGGGCACGAGCTCGGCACGGCGGTCTGCGCGGGAGCGGCATTCGCCGTACTGATGTACCTCCTCGCCTCGCTGCCCGGCAAGAACTGCCCGTCATACAGGGACGGTTGCGAGTACATCCCCGGGACGGGAAGTGCCCTCATCGCCTGCCTGGCCACCTCAGCGCTTCTGGGATGGGGCGGGTATCGCCTCCAGAACGCTCGGGCCGAGGAGCGCCAGGCACGTGAGCGTGAGCGCATGCGAAAGCTGCGCAAGAGGGGCAAAGGCAAGACACGTATGGCGCGATAGCCGCGACTCGAGAAGCGGGCGCCGCCGCACCGGACGGGCGTCCGGCGAGGCCCGGCTCCGGTCATGCACTCACCGGAGCCCACCAGAGCCCTCCGGGCCCTACCAGCAGCCCGTCCACCGCCACCGGCGCCGTTCAGCGCGCGCGGTCAGAACTTCAGGTCGCCGATCATGCCCGCGATGCTTGTCGTCAGGTCGCTGATCGTCGGGGCGAAGGTTGATGAGGCCATATAGAACCCCAGGAGCATGCACACCACCGCATGCCCTCCCTTGAGCCCCGACTTCTTGATCAGCAAGAAGACGATGATCGCCAGCAGCACGACCGCCGAAATCGAAAGTGCCACGGCGGCTCACCTCCAAGGGGCCCAGGGACGCGGGGGGTCGGACTATGGGGGCAGTAAATCCATACAGTGGCCAGCAGGTTCATACCCACTCGCCGTCAGTGATCATAACTATTCGCCCGCGCGCATCGGTCGGCGCACTGCCGCACAAGGGGGCGCATGGCCAATATGGTCGGGGCATGACGACCGAGCCTGTCTCCTTCCCCCGCCGGCACGCCCGCACCCAGCGATTCACGCTCGGCGCACCCCGCGCGTTCACCGTGGCGCCCGACGGTTCGCGGGTCGCCTATCTGCGGTCCTCCTCGGGTACCGACCGGGCGAACAAGCTGTGGGTGCTGGACCTTTCGGACGGCGGCGAGCGAAGCGAGATGGGGGTCCCCCCGGCCGAAGGCTGGGGGAGGGTCGCCGCCGATCCGTTCGCGCTCCTCGGTGGGGCCGACGAGACGCTGTCCCCCGAGGAGCGGGCGCGCCGGGAACGCAGTCGTGAGGGCAGTGCCGGGATCGTCGGCTATGCCACCGACTCGGCCGTCGAACTGGCCGCCTTCGCCTTGTCCGGGCGGCTTTTCGTGGCCGAGCTGCGAGCCGGGACGGTGAACGAGATCGCCACCCCGGGGCCCGTCATCGACCCCCGCCCCTCCCCCGACGGCCGGCTCGTCGCGTACGTCGCGGACGGCGCCCTGTATCTCACCGACCTCACCGGCGAGTGGGCCCGCGCACTCGCCGAGCCCGAGTCGGAGACGGTGACGTACGGGCTGGCCGAGTTCATCGCGGCCGAGGAGATGGCCCGGTCGCGGGGGTTCTGGTGGTCCCCCGAGTCCGACCGGCTGCTGGTCGCGCGGGCCGACGACGCGCCCGTGGACCGCTGGTGGATCGCCGATCCCGCGCATCCGGAACGGGAGCCGCAGCGGGTCGCGTATCCGGTGGCGGGCTCCCTGAACGCGGAGGTGCGGCTCTTCGTACTGACCCTTGAGGGTGTGCGCACCGAGGTGGTCTGGGACCGGGCGCGGTACCCGTATCTGGCGCGTGTGCACTGGTCAGGGGCGGGTGCGCCGCTGATCCTGGTGCAGTCGCGGGATCAGCGCGGGCAGCTTTTCCTGGCCGTCGACCCGGACACGGGGGCGACCCGGATGGTGCACGCGGAAGAAGATCCACATTGGCTGGATCTTTTCCCTGGCGTGCCCTGCTGGAGCCCCTCCGGACAGCTCGTGCGCATCTCCGACGAGGGTGGCGCCCGGGTGTTGGCGGTGGGTGAACGGCCCCTGACCGGCGCCCAGTTGCATGTCCGGGCGGTTCTGGACGTCTCGGCCGACGACGTGCTCGTCTCCGCGTCCGCAGGCATGGGGGCGAGCGGCAACAAGATCGGCGAAGTGCACGTCTATCGAGTGAACGAGCTCGGGTTGGAGCGCGTCTCGCAAGAGCCCGGCGTGCACTCGGCGGTTCGCGCCGGGGGCGTGACCGTGCTCGTGTCGGCGGTGCCGGACCGGCCGGGGGCCCAGGTGCAGGTGCTGCGCGACGGAAAGCCCGTGGCGACCGTCGCCTCGTACGCCGAAGACCCCGGTTTGTCCCCGCGCATGACACTCACAGAGGGGGGCGCACGCAGAATTCCATGCGCCCTGCTTATGCCGACCGACTACGACGGCGTCACTCCCCTCCCCGTCCTCATGGACCCCTACGGCGGTCCGCACGGCCCCCGCGTGGTCGCCGCGCACAACGCGCATCTGACCTCGCAGTGGTTCGCCGACCAGGGATTCGCGGTGATCGTCGCGGACGGCCGGGGAACCCCGGGGCGCTCGCCGGCCTGGGAAAAGGCGATCGACGGGGACCTCACCCTCTCGCTGGACGATCAGGTCGACGCCCTGCTGGACCTCGCCGAGCGCCACCCGCTCGATCTCTCCCGGGTGGCGATCCGGGGCTGGTCCTACGGCGGCTGGCTCGCGGGGTTGGCGGTCCTGCGGCGCCCTGACGTCTTCCACGCGGGTATCGCGGGGGCCCCGGTGACGGACTGGCGGCTGTACGACACGCACTACACGGAGCGGTACCTGGGCGACCCGGCCACGGCACCCGAGGCGTACGCGAACAGCTCACTGCTGACGGACGCCGGGCTGTCGTCACCCGCCGAGCCGCACCGGCCGCTGATGGTCGTACACGGCACCGCGGACGACAACGTCGTCTTCGCGCACGCCCTGCGGCTGTCCTCGGCCCTGCTGGCCGCGGGCCGCCCGCACGAGGTGCTCCCGCTGTCCGGTGTCACGCACATGACCCCGCAGGAACAGGTCGCGGAGAACCTGCTGCTGCTTCAAGTGGACTTCCTGAAGCGGGCGTTGGGGCTCGCGTAGGCCGTGGGCGCGGGTACGGCAACGGGCCGGGGCTACATGGCGAGCCCCGGCCCGTTTACGGCACCCGCACGGCCGTACGTTCCTCAGAGTGGCCCGTCCATATATCGAGATCGGGTCGGCCAAGTTGCCTGCGTGTAAACGCGGTTCGTGTGCCTTTGTACGGTTATCTGCATCCGTCGACAAGATCGTCCCGGATTTCGAGGCCACCTCGGCCTGCCGGGCTACCCTCCGAGCCCCCGCCGAGCCCTCTCCCCGCTTCTCTCCCGCTTTGGTCATGGCCGTCAAAAGCTGAACCAAGTGGCACACCACACCTGAGTCAAAGGGCAAAAGTCCAGATCAAAGGCGTCAACAAAACATTGACGGCGACCGAAGCGGCGCTGAAAAGTCCCCAATGTGACCTCGTCCATACCTTCCGCCACCGCACCCCAGGTGGCGGCCGATTCCGGTGCCGAACCGCCGGCGCCCACCGCGCCGGCCCGCGGCGGCACCGGCCGCTCGCCGGGCCGGATCGCCTGGCTGCGCTTCAGACGCGACCGGACCGGCGTCGTCTCGGCCGTCGTGGTCGTGCTGTTCTTCGGGGCGGGTATCGCCGCCCCCCTGATCGCCAAGCTCTACGGCAAGGACCCGTACACGACGTACGGCCAGAACGGCACCGGACTGCTCAACGAGTTCGGTTTCCCGATCCGGCCCAACGGCGGGATCAGCGGCGACTTCTGGTTCGGGGTCGAGCCCCAGCTCGGCCGGGACGTCTTCACCCTGCTGCTCTACGGCATCCGCAACTCGCTCCTCATCGCCACGGTGACGACCGGGCTGGTCACCCTGCTCGGCATCGCCGTCGGGCTCACCGCCGGCTATCTGGGCGGGCGGATCGACGGGTTCGTGGGCCGGGTCATCGACATCCTGCTGGCGTTCCCCTCCACCCTGTTCTTCATCGCCTTCTGGCCTGTGATGATCTCGGTCTTCGTGTCGCCGGAGGAGAACACCCCGACCTGGCTGACCGTCGTCAGCCTCATCTCCGTGATGACCGCGTTCGGCTGGGCGCCCATCGCCCGGCTGCTGCGCGGTGAGGTACTCGCCCTGCGCGAGCGGGAGTTCGTGGAGTCCGCCAAGGTCACCGGCGCCTCCCCGGCCCGGATCATCTTCAAGGAACTGCTGCCCAACCTGTGGACCCCGGTCCTCATCCAGGCGACTCTCGCGCTGCCCATGTACGTCACCACCGAGGCGGCGCTCGCCTTCCTCGGGGTCGGGCTCAGCGACCCCACGCCCGACTGGGGCGTGATGATCCAGCGCGGGGCGCAGGTCTACCAGAACGACATCACGTACATGCTCTTCCCCGGCCTCTCGATGGTCATCTTCGTCATCGCCTTCAACCTCCTCGGCGACTCCGTGCGCGACGCACTGGACCCGAAGACGAGGCGTTGACAGCAGCGCCGCCGTCATCGCACCTCACCGCACGAGACCCCCTCACCCCTCCGCACAGCACCCCCCACGGCACCGCACCCCGACGCCACACCCTCCGGCCCCGCACCGGCCCCGCCCAGGAAAAAACCGGATGCATCCGGAAACACCGGGAAACACCCCTTCTCCCTGATTCAGGCAGGACAACCCATGTCTCTCTCGCGCAGAAACTTCATCATCGCCACCTCGGTAGCCGCCGGCGGCTCCATGGTCCTGTCCGCGTGCAGCAGCGGTGGGGGAGGCGGCGGCGGCACCTCGGGCGGCGGTGACGCGGCCGGTACCGCCAAGTTCGCGGCGGTCAGCATCGGCACCAAGGAGGACTCCACGGGGCCCGCGCCGGAGATCCCCGGGGCGAAGAAGGGCGGCACGATCCGGCCGATCGGCCCGCAGGACTTCTCGCACCTCGACCCGCAGCGCATCTACTACTCCTGGAACTCCGAGGTCGGCAACCTCTACATCCGCTGCCTCACCGGCTACCGCATCGACGGCGGCGCGATGAAGCTGGTCGGCGACCTCGCCACCGACACCGGCACCATGTCAGACGGCGGCAAGACCTGGACCTTCACCCTGAAGGACGGGCTGAAGTGGGAAGACGGCAGCGAGCTGACCGTCGAGGACGTACGGCACGGCATCGAGCGCGGCTTCGCCAGCTTCACCACCGAGGGCGCCACCTACCTCCAGGCCGCGCTGACCGGCACCAACGACTTCCGCTCGGTCTACAAGGGCCCGTACAGCGGCAAGCACCTCGACTCGGTCGTCACGGACACCGCGAAGAAGACGATCACCTTCCACCTCAAGACGGCCCGCCCGGACCTCAACTGGACGCTGGCGATGCAGTCGTACGGAGCGGTGTCGGCCAAGCACGACACCAAGGAGAAGTACGACAAGGACCCCTTCTCCTGCGGCCCGTACCGGCTCAAGGCGCACTCCGTCGACAAGTCGCTGACGATGGTCCGCAACACCCACTGGGACCCGGCGACCGACCCGATCCGCAACGCCTACCCGGACTCGTTCGCCTTCGAGTTCGGACCCGAGGCGCTCCAGAGCACCGACCGGCTGATCGCGGACTCCGGGACCGACCAGTACGCGGTCATGGCGTACAGCGGGGTGCCGGCCGAGCGCATCCAGAAGGTGCTGACGACGCCCGCGCTGAAGAGCCGTACCGTCGACGGGCTGCTGACGGGCCTGTACTACTACGCCATCAACTGCAAGCGGATCACCGATCTGAAGGTCCGTCAGGCGCTGAACTACGCCTGGCCGTTGCAGCAGATCCGGACCATCTACGGCGGCCCGTCGGCCGGTGACTACGCGACCACGATCCTCGGGCCGGACATGGCGGGCCGGGTCAAGTTCGACATCTACGGCAAGCTGACGAAGCCGCAGGGCGACACCGCGAAGGCCAAGGCGCTGCTGAAGGAGGCCGGCAAGCTCGGCCAGAAGATCGTCTACACGTACCCGCAGGGCGGCAACGACGCCTACGAGAAGACGAAGGTCGTCATCGCCAATGCCCTGAAGGAGGCGGGCTTCGACCCGGTGGTCAAGCCGGTGGAGTCGACGAGCTACTACGACCAGGTCCAGCAGATCGACAACTCCTTCGACGTGATGTGGTTCGGCTGGTCCCCGGACTGGCCCACCGGCTACACCATGATCCAGCCGCTCTTCGACGGCCGGGTGATCGCCAACGGTGCGAACAACGTCTCGCAGTTGAAGGCGAGTTGGGTCGACGCGGCGATCGACAAGGCCGCCGCGCTCACGAGCCCGACGCAGGCGAACGCGGCGTGGGCGGCGCTGGACAAGGACATCATGGAGAAGGAGGCGCCGATCATTCCCGAGACGTATCAGCGGCGGTTCTATCTGTACGGGAGCAAGGTGGGGGGTACGGAGTACGACCCCCTCAACTCGTCGTTCGTTCTTTACAAGCTGTACGCGAAGGCATAGGCGGTTTTTTAGCTGCGGGCCGTGGGGGCTGGTCGCGCAGTTCCCCGCGCCCCTAGAGGGGGCCTGTCGGCCCCCAATCCCCGCACAACCCGACACCACCCCGGCACCGGTCCCGCCCACCAGGGACCGGTGTCGGGGTTCCGCCAGGGAATCGATCGCCATGTTCCGCTTCATCCTCCGCCGGACAGCCGGCGCGCTGATGATCCTCCTCGTCATCAGCGCGATCACCTTCGTCCTCTTCTACGTCGCCCCGCGCGACCCGGCCCGCAGCGCCTGCGGCAAGCTCTGCACCCCGGAGACGCTCGCGCTCGTCCGGCGCAACCTGGGCATCGACGACCCGCTGCCGGTGCAGTACTGGCACTGGCTGGCGGGCGTGTTCGTGGGCCGTGACTACGCCGGCCTCGGCCACTGCGCGGCGCCCTGCCTGGGCTACTCCTTCACCAACCACGAGCCGGTCCTCGGCCTGATCACCAACCGCTTCCCCACCACCCTGTCCCTCACCCTGGGCAGCACGGTGATCTTCGTGGTCCTCGGTGTGGGTACGGGCATGCTGGCCGCCGTGAAGCAGGGCCGGGCCCTGGACAAGATCGCGTCGTCGGTCTCGCTGATCGGCTCGTCACTGCAGATCTACATCGTCGGCGTGGTCGCCATGTACTACCTCTCCGACGAGTGGGGCATCCTCCCCCGCCCCCAGGACAGCGTCGGCTTCAGCCAGGACCCGGTGGCCTGGTTCAAGGGCCTGCTGCTGCCCTGGTTCGTCCTCGCGATCATCTTCACCGCCAACTACACCCGGATGACCCGCTCCCAGCTCGTGGAGACCCTCGCCGAGGACTACGTCCGTACGGCCCGTGCCAAGGGTCTGTCGCGGCGCACGGTGTTCTTCCGGTTCGCCTGGCGGGGCGCGATGGGCCCGATCGTCACGATCCTGGGCCTCGACATCGGGTATCTGCTCGGCGGCGCGATCATCACCGAGGAGACCTTCGGCCTGCACGGGATCGGCGCCCTGTCCATCAAGGCGGTACGGGACAACGACCTGCCGCTGCTGCTGGGGGTGGTCCTGGTGGCCGCGGCGGCGATCGTCGTGGCGAACATCGTGGTGGACGCGGTGTACGCGCTGATCGATCCGCGGATCAGGCTGGCGTAGGAACACGCCCGGTGACCTCAGAGGCTGAGCCGACCGCCACCGCCGCCAACACCCCTGCCCCCGCCCCCGCCCCTGCCCCTGCCCCTTTCCTGTCAGTACGGGACCTGAAGGTGCACTTCCCCACCGACGACGGCGTGGTGAGGGCGGTCGACGGCCTGTCCTTCGACGTGGGACGCGGCCGGACCCTGGGCATCGTCGGCGAGTCCGGCTCGGGCAAGTCGGTGACGAACCTGGCGATCCTGGGCCTGCACGACCGCACGCGCACGACGCTGGCCGGGGAAATCGTCCTGGACGGCAAGGAGTTGCTGACGGCTCGGGAACGGGAGCTGGAGAGGCTGCGCGGCAGCAGGATGGCGATGATCTTCCAGGACGCGCTGGCGTCCCTGTCGCCGTACCACACGGTGGGCCGGCAGATCGCGGAGACGTACGCCAGGCACACGGGCGCGTCCCGGAGGGAGTCCAGGGCGCGGGCGGTGGAGTTGCTGCGGCGGGTGGGCATACCGCAGCCGCAGCTCCGCGCCGACGACTATCCCCACCAGTTCTCCGGCGGCATGCGCCAGCGGGCGATGATCGCCATGGCGTTGGTCTGCGACCCGCAGCTCCTCATCGCCGACGAGCCGACCACCTCCCTGGACGTCACGGTCCAGGCCCAGATCATGGACCTGCTGAAGGACCTCCAGCAGGAGTTCGGCACGTCGATCGTCTTCATCACGCACGACCTCGGCGTCATCTCCCGTATGGCGGACGACATCCTGGTGATGTACGCGGGCCGGGCGGTGGAACACGGCACCCGCGCCGAGGTACTGAGGACGCCTGAACACCCGTACACCTGGGGCCTGTTGGGCTCCATGCCGACCCTCACCGCCCCGGTGGACATTCCCCTCTCCCCGATCCCGGGCACACCCCCGTCCCTCCTGGACCCCCTCCCGGGCTGCCGCTTCGAACCCCGCTGCGCCTTCACGGAACAGGTCCCGGAGGGCCACTGCGCGACCCGCCGCCCCCATCTCCCCCGCACCCCGGCCCACGGCGCGGCCTGCCATCTGACACGGGCGCAGCGCGGGGAGTTCTACATGGACTACGTGGGCGCGGACGCGAGGTGACACGAAGAGCCTGATCGCTACTCTCCGGACATGGACTACGCGAAGATGCCGCGCTCGCCGAGAAGCTGACGGCCTACGCCGAGTCGCTCGACGGAACCTGGAAGGTCGAGATCGGCTCTTCGGGCCCCTTCCTGGCCATGGTCAGCCCGTCGAAGCGTCACCAGGGCACGGTCCGGCGCATCCGCGAACAACTCGATGCCCAGCTGCCGGACACACACCCTGGCTACGTCTGCGCCAACGGCCCCGAGATCGAGCACCCGGCGACAGGCCGCATGCGCCGCCCGGATGCCGTCGTCATCCCCGAGGACGTGCTCGACGAAGAGGGACTCGCCGTCGACGCGACCCAGGTGCTGGCGGTCATCGAGATCGTCTCGCCGTCCAATGCGCACAACGATCACGGCGAGAAGCTCGCCGAGTATCCCGCCATGGGCATCGCCCACTACCTGATCGTCGATCCCCGCACGGGCACCATCCAGGTGCACTCCGACCCGTGCAAGAGCCGCTACCAGCAGAAGGACCCCTACATTTTCGGCGACTCGGTACCGGTCGGCCCCTGGAAGGTGGAAACCCACGCGTTCCGCCGCTACGGGAAGGCCGGGAACGACCCGAACTGAACGCCACCGACGGTCAGCCCAGGTCGCCGCGCTCCACGCAGAACTCGTTGTCCTCCGGGTCTGCCATCAGGACCCAGCCGCTGCCGTCGGGGCGACGGTGGTCCGCGACCACGCGGGCGCCGAGGGAGACCACCCGCTCCACCTCCTCGTCCCGGGTGCGGCCGTGCGGTCGCAGGTCGAGATGGAGGCGGTTCTTCACCGACTTGCCCTCCGGTACCCGGATGAACAGGATCCTCGGACCGCCGTCCGGGTCGTCGATCAGCGCCTCCGGGTCGCCGGGCTTGTCGTCGTCGGCCAGGGGGCGGCCGAACACCGCGCTCCAGAACAGGCCGAGGTCGTAGGGGTCACCGGTGGTGTCGAAGGTGATGCTGTGGATCGTGGAGAAGGACAACCTGGCCTCCGGGCCGTGTGAGGGATACCGCGTGTGAGGGTTTCTCTTCCGTGCCCGTATGTCGAACGAATAAAGCCGGGGGTGAGGAGCTGCGGCTCCTCACCCCCGGCCGGTGTCACGCGTGCTCGGGACCTCAGTCCTCCGTGGCGTCCGCCTCCAGCGCCTTGAGCGCCGGGTCCAGGACGACGTCCGCGTCGCGGGCCTCCGTCGTCGGGTCCTCCGGGAAGTGGCAGGCCGTCAGGTGGCCCTCACGGTTGCCGGAGATCTGGACCAGCGGGGGCTCCTCGCTCGCGCACTTGTCCTGCGCCTTCCAGCAGCGCGTACGGAAGCGACAGCCCGACGGCGGGTGTATCGGCGAGGGGACGTCACCGGCGAGGCGGATGCGCTCGCGGGCGTCCGTCTCGTCGTCCATCGCCACCTCGGGGACGGCGGACAGCAGGGCGTGGGTGTACGGGTGACGCGGGCGGTTGTAGATCGAGTCCCGGTCGCCCACCTCGACGATCTTGCCGAGGTACATCACCGCGACGCGCTGCGAGAAGTGCCGCACGATCGCCAGGTCGTGGGCGATGAACAGGAACGCGATGCCCATCTCCTCCTGGACCTTCTTGAGGAGGTTCACCACCTGGGCCTGGATGGAGACGTCCAGCGCGGAGACCGGCTCGTCCGCCACGATCAGCTTCGGCTGCAGGGCGAGCGCGCGGGCCACGCCGATGCGCTGGCGCTGGCCGCCGGAGAACTCGTGCGGGAAGCGGTTGTAGTGCTCGGGGTTGAGCCCGACCAGCTCAAGCAGCTCCCGGACCTTCTTCTCCCGGCCGCCCGCCGGCTCGATCCCGTTGACCTCCATCGGCGACTTGATGATCGTGCCGACGGTCTGGCGCGGGTTCAGGGAGCTGTACGGGTCCTGGAAGATCATCTGGATCTCGGAGCGGACCGGCGCGAGCTGCCTGCGCGAGGCGTGCGTGATGTCCTGGCCGGCGTACGTGATCTTGCCGCCGGTCGGCTCCAGGAGCCGGGTGATGAGCCGGCCCGCGGTCGACTTGCCGCAGCCGGACTCGCCCACCATGCCGACGCTCTCGGCGACACCGATGCTCAGATCGATGCCGTCGACCGCCTGCACGGCGCCGACCCTCCGCTTGATCGGGAAGCCGCCGTAGATCGGGAAGTGCTTGGTGAGGCCCTCGATCTTGAGCAGTTCCTCGGTCGACGTACCGGTGGAACCCTGCTGGGTGGGGAGGGTGAGGTTGTCGCTCATGTCTCGGTGCTCCCTAGCGCAGCCGGGGCTGGATCTTGTCGATGAAGATGGTCTGCTTCTGCTCCGCCGACAGGTGGCACGCGGCGGCGCGCCCGTCCCCCAGCGAGGGCCGTACGTCGGTGCAGAGGCTGCCCGACACCTCGCCGGTGAAGGCGCAGCGCGGGTGGAAGGGGCAGCCCGAGGGCGGGTTGAGCAGCGAGGGCGGCGAGCCGGGGATCGGCATCAGCGCCTCGTTGATGTCACCGTCCAGGCGCGGCATGGAGCTGAGGAGACCCCAGGCGTACGGGTGCTGCGGCGAGCGGAGGACTTCCTTCACGGTGCCGCGCTCCACGGCCCGGCCGGCGTACATCACCAGCAGGTCGTCGGCCATGTTGGAGATGACGCCGAGGTCGTGCGTGATGAAGATGATCGCGGAGCCGAACTCCTGCTGGAGGTCCTTGAGCAGGTCCAGGATCTGGGCCTGCACCGTCACATCCAGCGCGGTGGTGGGCTCGTCGGCGATCAGCAGGTCGGGGTCGCACATCAGCGCCATGGCGATCATCGCGCGCTGGCGCATACCGCCGGAGAACTGGTGGGGGTAGTCGTCGAAGCGCGTCTTGGGCTGTGGGATGCCGACCTTCTCCAGCATCTGCACGGCCCGGTCCTTGGCCTCCTTCTTGGAGGCGCCGGTGTGCTTCATGAACGGCTCGGACAGCTGGCGGCCCACCGTGTAGTACGGGGAGAGCGCGGTCAGCGGGTCCTGGAAGATCATCGCCATCTTGTTGCCGCGGAGCTGCTCGAGCTCCTTCTCCGTGGCGGTGACGAGCTCCTTGCCGTCGAGGACGATCTCGCCGTCGACGGTCGTGCTCATCGGGTTGTGCAGACCGAGGATCGTCAGGTTCGTGACGGACTTGCCCGATCCGGACTCGCCCACGATGCCCAGGGTCTTGCCGCGCTCGACGTCGAAGGAGAGCCCGTCGACCGCCTTGACGATGCCGTCCTCGGTGGAGAACTGCACCTTGAGATCGCGGACCGAGAGGAAGCTGTCCGGACCGGTCGGGGCCGGTGCGCCCTCGGGCTTGGTCAGTGTGGTCACGGTGGTTCGTTCTTCCTAGGAGAGCCGGACGCGCGGGTCGATATAGGCGTACACGATGTCGGTAAGAATGTTCAGGATCAGGATGAAGAAGGCCCCGAACAGCATGACGCCCATCGTCAGCGGGAGGTCCTTGGTGACCGCGCCGTTCACGGCGAGGCGGCCGATTCCCTGGAGGGAGAAGGTCAGTTCGGTGACGACACCGCCGCCGAGCAGGCCGCTGATGTCGATGCCGAGCACGGTGACGATCGGGATCAGCGAACCGCGCCAGGCGTAGCGGAAGAAGACGTACTTCTGTGACATGCCCTTGGCGCGGGCGGTGCGGACGTGTTCCTCGGCGAGCTGCTCGATCATCGAGGCGCGCGCCATACGCGTGTACTGCGCGGTGAAGATGGTGGCCATGACGACCATCGGGATGGACAGTCCGACGAGCCAGCCGACCGGGTCCTCGGTGAACGGCACGTACTTGGGGTCTTCCATCCAGCCGGTCTGGTAGACGAGGACCGTCAGCGCGATCGGGCCGAGGAAGTAGATCTGGAACGAGCTGAGCACCATGGACGAACCGGTGGCGACCTTGTCGACCATGGAGCCGCGCTTGTAGGCGGCGAGCATGCCCGCGCCGATGCCCACGAACAGGAAGACGACCAGCGCGCCGAGCGTCAGCGACAGGGTCAGCGGGAAGCGGTCCATGATCGTGTTCCACACGAACTCGCCCGAGTAGAACGACTGCCCGAGGCACGGGGCGGAGCAGTGACCGGTGGGGAAGTCACGGCCCATCACGATGCCGGACATGAAGTCCCAGAACTGCTGGTGGATCGGCAGATTGAGTCCGAGTGCCGTACGGATCTCGTCGAGTCTCGTGGGCGAGCAGTCCTTGCCACAGGCCAGTGAAGCGTAGTCGGAGGGCGCGGCGACGAACAGGAAGAACGTGGCCGCACCGATCAGGAACAGGGTGACGACGGCACCGACCGTGCGCCGGATGATGAACTGAAACATGGCGGGAGGGCTGCTCTCTGCGGAGACGGTGAAAACGGTGTGGGGCAGGTTCACGGAACCGCGGGGGTGCGCTCCGCCTGGTGCGCACCCCCGCGATCAGCCGTACAGAGTTACGACTTCAGGAACAGCTGGGTGACGTCGATGTAGCTCGACTCGGCGCTGTAGCGGGCGCCGCCGATGTTCGAACCGAAGAGCTGGAGCTGCTTGGTGTACCAGAGCGGGGCGCTCGGGACGACCTTCTCCATGATGTAGTGGTGAGCTTCCCGCCATGTCACAGCGGCCTCGGTCGGCTGCTGGGTCAGGGCCTTCTTGATGAGCTTCTGGACCTCGGGGTCGTTGATGTGCGAGTAGTTCGGCGACCCGTCGGCGACCTGGTCACCGTCGTAGACCGGCGTGACGACCGTGGCCGGCGACGGCCAGTCCTGGCCCCAGCCGTTGATGTAGATGTCGTACGGGTTCTTGAGCTTGGCGACCTGCTCGCTGTAGCTCGCGGCGTCGACCTCCTTGGCCACGACGTCGATGCCGATCTTGGTCAGCGCGTCCACGATGGCGACCTTGCGCTTCTGGCCGGCCTCGCTGTTGGCGTACGCGAAGACGAGCTTCTTCTCCGCGGCCGGAACGTCCTTGAGGAGTTCCTTGGCCTTCGTGATGTTGCCCTGGGGCGCCTTCAGACGGCCGTACGGGTCGTAGTCGGGCTCGTAGCCCGGCAGCGTCGGGGCGAACAGGTTCGGGGCGACGTCACCACCGTACGCACCGCCCTCACCGGCGATGAGCGACTTGGAGTTCACGCCGTAGGCGACCGCCTCGCGGACCGCCTTGTTCTTGACCCGGTCCAGGTTGAAGTTCAGCACCATGACGTAGGGCTGGTAGCCCTTGATCGTGCGCTTGTTGACAGCGGCGTTGCCGACGACGTCCTGGATCTGGGTGGACTCGACGGAGCCGGTGAGCTGGATGGCGTTCTTCGAGGCGCCCTGGTCGGCGATCAGACGGCTCGTCTGCGTCGACTCGGTGACACCGAAGTCGAAGTTGAAGCCGTCCACGTACTGGTGACGCACCGAGTCGGTCTTCGGGTCCCAGTTCTCGTTCTTGACGAGCTTCATGGACTTGCCGGCCTTGTACTCGGCGATCTTGTACGGACCGGACGAGACCGGAGCCGTGTCGTACTTCGCCTTCGTGTCGGTCTTCTCCGGGACGACGGTGTAACCCGGCATGGCCAGCGTCTGCGGAAGGTCCGGCTGCGGCGCCGCGAAGTGGAAGATGACGGTCTTCGGGTCCGGGGTGTCCAGGACCGAGGCCGGCAGGTGCTTGGAACCGAAGCCGCCGTCCGGCAGCGCCTTGCGGTACTTCGGGCCGCTCAGCCAGGTCTGGAGATAGGTCGGGCCGTCGAAGATGAACTCCGCGTACTGGCGCTCGACCGTGTGACGGATGTCGGCGGACGTGATCACGTTGCCGTTCTGGTCCTTCACGCCGTCCTTCAGCGTGTACGTCCAGGTCTTGCCGCCGTCCGAGGACTTGCCGGAGTCGGTCGCGAGGTCACCGACGACGGAGGTGTTGCCCTTGCCGTCTTCCTGGAAGTTGGTCAGACCGCGGAAGAGCAGGTTGGCCATCTGGCCGGCGTCCGAGACGTAGATCTGGCCCGGGTCCAGGTGGGTGAGGCCCTGCTCCTGGTAGACCTCGATGGTGCCGCCGGACTTGGCGCCGGGCACTTCCTTGGCAGGGCCGGTCGACGCGGCCGCGTCGCCGTAGACGACGGGCTTCGACTGGACGGAGGCCTCGGCCTGGTCCTTCTTGGAGTCCTTGTTGGTGCTACCGCCCTTGTTCTCGGAGCAGCCGGTGAGCACGAGTGAGCCGGTCGCGATGACGACCATGATGGCTCGCGCTCTGCGCGAGGTGAACGACTTCATGTGGCTAAAGCACCTACCTGTCGGTTGTTATCCATGAGTACTGCCTGACGCGGCCGGTAGGCCGACGCGGGGGCGGCAGTCACCCCCCACCAATGGACGATCAGCGCCCGGACTTGGGGTCGAAGGCATCCCGGACGGAGTCTCCGAGGAGGTTGAAGCACAGGACGAAGATCACCAGTGCTGTGCCCGGGAAGAACATGAATGCCGGGTCCTGCTTGGCATAGTCGGAGGCGGCGGCGAACAGCCGCCCCCAGTCCGGGGTCGGTTCGACGAACCCGACACCGGCGAAGGAAAGGAACGCGATGGTGAGAATGGTGCTGGGCAACTGGTACGTGAACTGCACCAGGATCGGCGAGACGACGTTCGGCAGGATCTCCTTGCGGATGATCCGCCAGGGCGAGGCCCCGGAGACCTTGGCCGCCTCCACGAACTCCCGTTCGCGCAGGGACAGCACCGTGGACCGCACCAGTCGTGACATGCCCATCCAGCCCAGCAGCCACAGCACGAGAAGGATCGCCAGCGCGCGGAAGTAGGTGGGGGTCTCTTCCTGCGGGTCGACGAAGAACGCGGTGACCACCGGCATGAACGCGATGAAGAAAAGCTGTGAGGGGAAGGACAGGAAGAAGTCCGTGACCCGGCCGATCCAGTAGTCGGTACGACCGCCGAAGTAGCCGCCGACGAGACCGATGACGATGCCGCTGACCATGAGCAGAATGGTCACGCCCAGTGCCATGAACAGCGAGGTCCGCATGCCGTACACGACCATGGCGAACAAGTCACGCCCGTACTGCGGCTCCACACCGAACCAGTGGGTCCCCGAGACACCGCCGAAGTAGCCCAGCGGCAACCCGAACTCGTCAAGGACCGGAGTGTCCGCGTACGTGGGGTCCTGGCCGTACAGCGTGTACGGGTTGGTCCCGCTCAGCTTCGTGAGCAGGGGTGCCGCGAGCGCGATCACGAAGTAGAAAATCACTACGCAAGCGCAGATCACACCGGTACGGTCGCGCTTGAAGCGCTGCCACATCAACTGCCCCGGGGAACGACCCTCGAGCTTCTTCGGGCCCTTGGCGGGCTCGGTGTTCGTATCGAGCTCGGGGTCCAAGGCGATCGAGGGCCCGGAGCCTTCAGCCTTGGCTGGACTGGTCATGTGTGTTCTTCCCCCGGGGGGTTGGAGAGTTGAGCGCAGCACAGATACCGGCGGGTTCTGTGGTTTGGGGGAACTTTCGCCAAGTAAGTCAACGCGCGTCAAGGCCGGAAGGCATAGGGATCTCCCTACCGTCCATATTTTGAGCAAAAATTGCAAAGACTGACACCTGCGCGCGCTTGACACGTTGGAAAGCATATCGACTAAACGGACATATAGGGTTCGGTTTCTGTTTACATGTCCGAAACTTGATCGTTGGTTCACCGGTATCCGAACAGCCTTGCACAGCGCACGGACAGGGACGCCGACAGGACGGCGACCGGGGGACGAACCCGTTTCCGTCCGGGCAACGCGGACATGCCGAAGGCCCGGCGCCCCACAAGGTGGGGGCCGGGTTCTCCTGACGTCACATCAGCGACCGCTCAGCGGACGGTCAGCGGCCGATCAGCCGTGCTTGGCGCGGCTGGCGGTACGGGCGCGATCGCGGGCGTCCAGGACCACCTTGCGGATGCGAACCGCCTCCGGGGTGACCTCCACGCACTCGTCGTCGCGGCAGAACTCCAGGGACTGCTCCAGGGAGAGCTTGCGCGGCGGGACGATCGCCTCGAACGAGTCGGCCGAGGACGACCGCATGTTCGTGAGCTTCTTCTCCTTGGTGATGTTCACGTCCATGTCGTCGGAGCGCGAGTTCTCGCCGACGATCATGCCCTCGTACACCTCGGTGCCGGGGTCGGTGAACAGCACACCGCGCTCCTGGAGGTTCGTCATCGCGAACGCGGTGACGGCGCCGGACCGGTCGGCCACCAGCGAACCGTTGTTACGGGTCGCCAGCACGCCGAACCAGGGCTCGTGGCCCTCGTGGATGGAGTGCGCGATACCGGTGCCGCGCGTGCCCGTCAGGAACTCCGTACGGAAGCCGATGAGCCCGCGGGAGGGCACGACGAACTCCATGCGGACCCAACCGGAGCCGTGGTTGGACATGTTGTCCATCCGGCCCTTGCGGACGCCCATGAGCTGCGTGACCGCGCCCATGTGCTCCTCGGGCACGTCGATCGTCATGCGCTCGACGGGCTCGTGGACCTTGCCGTCGATCTCCTGGGTGACCACCTGCGGCTTGCCGATGGTCAGCTCGAAGCCCTCGCGGCGCATCTGCTCGACCAGGATGGCGAGCGCCAGCTCACCACGGCCCTGGACCTCCCAGGCGTCGGGACGCTCGGTGTCGAGGACGCGCAGCGAGACGTTACCGATCAGCTCGCGGTCCAGACGGTCCTTGACCTGACGGGCGGTGACCTTGCGGTCCTTGACGGCGGCCTTGTTGTCCGCGCCCTTGCCGGTGGCACCGCGGCCGACCATCGGCGAGGTGTTCGTACCGATGGTCATGGAGATCGCCGGCTCGTCGACCGTGATGAGCGGCAGCGCGATCGGGTTCTCGGTGTCGGCGAGGGTCTCACCGATCATGATGTCCGGGATACCGGCGACGGCGCAGATGTCGCCCGGGCCGGCCATCTCGGCGGGCTTGCGGGTGAGCGCCTCGGTCATCAGCAGCTCGGTGATGCGGACGTTGGACATCGTGCCGTCACGCTTGATCCAGGTGACGGTCTGGCCCTTGCGCAGCTCGCCCTGCTCGACGCGGAGCAGCGCGATACGGCCGAGGAAGTTGTCGGCGTCCAGGTTGGTGACGTGCGCCTGGAGCGGGGCCTCCTCGTCGTACGAGGGGGCCGGGACGTGCGACAGGATCGTGGAGAAGAACGGCTCCAGGCTGTTGCTGTCGGCCGGGACGGTGCCGTCCTCCGGCTTGGTCAGCGAGGCGACACCGTCACGCGCACACGCGTAGACGATGGGGAACTCGATCTGCTCCTCGTCCGCGTCCAGGTCCAGGAAGAGGTCGTAGGTCTCGTTGACGACCTCGTCGATCCGGGAGTCCGGGCGGTCCGTCTTGTTGATGCACAGGATGACCGGCAGACGCTGCTGGAGCGCCTTGCGCAGCACGAACCGGGTCTGCGGCAACGGCCCCTCGGAGGCGTCGACGAGCAGGACCACGGCGTCCACCATCGACAGACCGCGTTCGACCTCGCCACCGAAGTCGGCGTGGCCCGGGGTGTCGATGATGTTGATGGTGATGACGTCCCCCCCGTCCTTCGGGTGGTACTTCACCGCCGTGTTCTTGGCGAGGATCGTGATGCCCTTCTCACGCTCCAGGTCGTTCGAGTCCATCATGCGGTCGTCGAGCGACTCGGCGGCGTGCGCGGCGAAGGCACCGGCCTGCTTCAGCATGGCGTCGACGAGTGTCGTCTTCCCGTGGTCGACGTGGGCGACGATGGCGACGTTGCGGATGTCGTGGCGCGTGGCCATATTGCGGCGTACTCCCGGCTTGAGTGGATGGCCTGCGCGTACGTCAGTGCTACGCGGACCCTGCCGGGCTGAACATGCCACGGCCTTACCCCATCGTACGGGCCCGGCGCGGCAGAGGCTCGCCGGGCCGTACGGGTGAGGCGACCGTCACGGTCGGTGGGAGGCCTTGCTGCCCGGCGTCACGCCTTTCTTCAGGAACCCCATGTCCTCGTAATGGGGCGTCTGGAACCCGAAGGCGCCCACGTTGGCGACGTTCTTGCGCACGGCCGTGAGCTGGGGGCGCTGGAAGAGGGGGATGGACCCGCCGGCCGCCCAGATCCGGGCGTCGGCCTTCCTCACCAGCTTGGCCGATTTGCCCTCGTCGAGGGTCGCGATGGCCTGGTCGAACAGCTGGTCGACCTGGTCGGTGCCGACGCGGGTGTAGTTCTGCTCGACGTTGAGCGAACCGTCGGCGGCGGGCACCGGCTTGGCGTAGATGGGCCGGGCGTCGGTGGCGGGGAAGGCGGACGCGGGCCACGAGTACAGGGCGAGGTCGTACTGCCCGTTGGCGATGTGGTCCTTGAAGTAGCTGTCGTCGGACACCTTGGTGACGGCGGTACGGATACCGACCCGGTCCAGCATCCGCGCGATCCGCTCGCCCACGGCCCGGAGCGTGGCCGAGCCCGGCCCCGAGGGCAGCACGAACCGCAGGGTCAGCGGCTTGCCGTCCTTGGCGAGCGCCCCGGCGGCCCCGGCGGGAGCGGGGGTGCCCTTGGGCGCGTAGGCACCAGCGGGCGCACCGCCCTGCTCGGGCTGCTCGCCCTCCTGGGCGAGACTCGTCTTCCCCCGGCCGCGCTGGGAATCGCGGGGGGCCTGGTGGTCCTCGCGGACGGGCTCGCCGTACGGCTTGTCGTCGTCGCCGACGACATAGGTCCCGTCGTCGTCGGCGCCCACCTTGCTGTCGTCGCCGGCCTTGCCGGGCTTCGCGGAGGCCTTGGGCGTGGGGGACTTGCCGACGGCCTTCCTGCCCTCTCCCCCGGCGACCTTCTCGCCGTCCTTCTCCTTCGGCTTCTTGATCGGGCCGCCGTGCACCCAGCCCGCGTCGGCGAGGAGCGCCTCGGCCTCGTCGGTGTCCTCGCCGCCGAGCGCGCCGCTGTTGTCGGCGTAGGCGGCCTGTCCGGAGAGCGCGAGATGACTGCCGACGGGTACGGCGGGCAGCCCCAGGGGCTTGAGTACGAGGCCGGCGATCTCCTTGCGGTCCAGCGCACGGGCGACGGCCCGGCGCACCCGCTCGTCGGCGAGGGGGCCGTCGGCGCCGTTCAGGGCGAGCTGGGTGTAGGCGGGCTCGAGGGACTTGCGCACCTCGAACGCGCTGAGCGACTGCTGCTGTTCGGCGTACCCGGCGGTCGCCTCGCGCTGCTCGCGCCGGGCGCCGGGACCCTGGAGTGGCTTGGACTTGCCGCGCGAGGCGAGAACGATGCGCTCGGCCTGGGCGGGGTCGACCTCGGCGACGTCCACCTTGCCGGCGGCGAGCGCCTCGGCACGCTTGTCGCGCGGTACGGCGCGCAGCACGAGCTTGTCGAGCCGGGGTGTCTGCCCCCACCAGCGCGGGTTGCGCACCAGGACGACGTCGCCGTCCGCCTTGGCGACCTTCTTGAGGGTGAACGCCCCCGCGGTGAGCTTGAGCCTGCGCCGCGCCCCGTCGTTGAAGGAGTCCGGGGTGCCCATGACCTCCTTGGGGTACAGGGGCGAGAACAGCGACTTCCAGTCGGCGTACGGGCGGCTGAAGGTGACCTTGACCTCGAGGTCGTTCGCGCCGCGCTGCACCTTCTCGATCCGGTCGTACCCGGCGTTGCGGGCGGTCCAGTACGCGGAGTCCCTGCCGGACAGGGCACGCCACTGGGCGGCGAAGTCGGCGGCGCCGATCTCCCGGCCGTCGCTCCAGACGGCCTGCTGGTGCAGCTTGTAGAGGACGACCTGCTTGGGCTCTCTCTCGACGACCTTCGCGGACTCCAGGAAGTCCGCGTTGCGCTTGGCCCGCCCGTTCGCGTCGAGGCGGTACATCGACGGCAGCACGGCCTGCGCGACCCGGGTGGTGGTCGCGTCGGCGTCCGCCTGGAAGGTGTTGAGCGTCTCCGGCAGGGCGTCCACGGCCCAGCGCAGGGTGCCGCCGTCGGCGAGCCGGGCGCGGTCGGCGGGGGCGATGTCCTGCCCGGCGAGCGGTTTGCTCTCTTCGTCCTGGTCACCGCCGCACGCGGTGAGCAGGGGCACGGCGAGTACGCCGGCGGTGAGGAAGGCGACCGAGCGCGTGACCGCGCGCAGTCCGACGCCGTGGTGGGACATCTCTGCTTACCTCCGGGAGCCGCGGACGTTATGATCGCTTTTGGTGGTATATGGAGCTGATCGCATGTATTCCGCCACTGAAGAGGAAAGGGTTCGGCAACGGACGGCGACACGGCGACGACGTCCGTCAAGCCCACCCGTGCGGCGCAGCGCACCCTGGGATGCACCGGTACGCCTCGGCCAATCGGTGCACATCCCTTCCCACCGGCAGGTGTGACGCGCAACACTCGCAGGCGCATGAACGTCGCCGCCCAAGGCCCCGGCCTACGGAAGTGAGGTCACGTCATGTCCGTGAACGACGAACTGACATCCATCCAGCGCTCCCTCGACGACCTGTTCCGGTCGATGGGCCGCCTGGAGCAGCAGATCGGCAAGGGCGGCCTGGAACTGCGGCGCCTGCGCACCGACGCCAACCATCTGCGCGAAAGCCTCGCGCTGCTCCGCGAGGCCGCCCCCGCACTCACCCAGCCCCGGCGCCCCGACCTCGTGCACATCTCCGACACCCCGTACGACAACGCACTGTGGACGGATTCGGACGACGAGGGTCTCGGCGCCCGCGACCGGCACGCCCCCTGACCGGAGTCCTCATTGGCCACTGACACGGAACCTCATCCGAAGGGCGGCGGCGTACGGGACCGTACGCGCGCCGCCATCGACGCCCCGCATCTGCGGACCGACCGCTGGTGGCTGGCGCCCGCCGCCACCGCAGCCGGTCTGCTGGCCTTCATCGTGTACTCGACCTGGCGGGCGTTCGCCAACGCCGACTACTACGCGGCCCCCTACGTCTCGCCGTTCTACTCGCCCTGTCTGGCGGACAACTGCGCCCCGATGCGGCACGGCCCCAACGCCGACCTGTTCGGCGGCTGGTGGGGCATCTCCCCCGCGATCATCATCCTGATCTTCCCGCTGGGCTTCCGGCTGACCTGCTACTACTATCGCAAGGCCTACTACCGCGGCTTCTGGGCGTCCCCGCCCGCCTGCGCGGTGGCCGAGCCGCACAAGAAGTACACGGGCGAGACCCGCTTCCCGCTGATCCTGCAGAACATCCACCGGTACTTCTTCTACGCGGCACTGCTGGTCGCCTGCATCCTGACCTACGACACGGCCCTCGCCTTCCGCGACGAGCACTACGAGTGGGGCCACATGGGCCTCGGCACCCTCGTCTTCCTGCTCAACATCACGCTGATCTGGGCGTACACGCTCTCCTGCCACTCCTGCCGGCACATCGTCGGCGGCAAGCTCAAGCACTTCTCCAAGCATCCCGTGCGCTATCGCGCCTGGCAGTGGGTCGGGAAGCTGAACGCCCGTCACATGCTGCTCGCCTGGGCGTCGCTGGTGAGCGTGGCGCTCGCCGACTTCTACGTGTACCTGGTCGCGTCCGGTGCCTTTGACGATCCGACCATCTTCTAGAAGAAAGGGAACAGCTTCTGATGTCCGTGGTCGACCGCCAGGAGTGGGACGTTGTCGTGGTGGGCGCCGGTGGCGCCGGACTGCGCGCCGCCATCGAGGCACGCGAGCGTGGCGCCCGTACGGCGGTGATCTGCAAGTCGCTGTTCGGCAAGGCGCACACGGTGATGGCCGAGGGCGGGATCGCCGCCGCCATGGGCAACGTCAACAGCCACGACAGCTGGCAGGTCCACTTCCGCGACACCATGCGCGGCGGCAAGTTCCTCAACCAGTGGCGCATGGCGGAGCTGCACGCCCAGGAGGCACCCGACCGGGTCTGGGAGCTGGAGACCTGGGGCGCTCTCTTCGACCGCACCCGCGACGGCCGGATCTCCCAGCGCAACTTCGGCGGTCACGAGTACCCGCGCCTCGCGCACGTCGGCGACCGCACCGGCCTCGAGCTCATCCGCACGCTCCAGCAGAAGATCGTCTCCCTCCAGCAGGAGGACAAGAAGGAGACCGGCGACTACGAGTCCCGGCTGAAGGTCTTCCAGGAGTGCACGGTCACCCGCGTCCTCAAGAGCGGCGAGAAGGTCTCCGGTGTCTTCGCGTACGAGCGTGAGTCGGGCCGTTTCTTCGTCCTCGAGGCGCCGTCCGTGGTCATCGCGACCGGCGGTATCGGCAAGTCCTTCAAGGTGACGTCGAACTCGTGGGAGTACACCGGCGACGGCCACGCGCTGGCGCTGCTCGCCGGGGCGCCGCTGCTCAACATGGAGTTCGTGCAGTTCCACCCCACGGGCATGGTCTGGCCGCCGTCGGTGAAGGGCATCCTCGTCACGGAGTCGGTGCGCGGCGACGGCGGGGTACTGCGCAACTCCGACGGAAAACGCTTCATGTTCGACTACATCCCGGACGTCTTCAAGGAGAAGTACGCCCAGTCCGAGGACGAGGGCGACCGCTGGTACGAGGACCCGGACAACAACCGCCGACCCCCCGAACTGCTCCCCCGGGACGAGGTGGCCCGCGCCATCAACTCCGAGGTCAAGGCGGGCCGCGGCTCCCCGCACGGCGGAGTGTTCCTGGACGTGTCCACCCGTATGCCCGCGGAGGTGATCCGGCGCCGGCTGCCGTCCATGTACCACCAGTTCAAGGAGCTGGCGGACGTCGACATCACCGCCGAGGCGATGGAGGTCGGGCCCACCTGCCACTACGTGATGGGCGGCATCGCGGTCGACTCCGACACCGCCGCAGCCCGGGGGGTTCCCGGTCTGTTCGCGGCGGGCGAGGTCGCGGGCGGGATGCACGGCTCCAACCGGCTCGGCGGCAACTCCCTCTCCGACCTGCTGGTGTTCGGCCGCCGCGCGGGTCTGCACGCCGCCGAGTACGCGAACTCGGCCGCCGCCCGCTCCCCCGTTGACGACGACCAGATCGACACGGCCGCCGCGGAGGCCCTGCGCCCCTTCTCGGCGGAGGAACCCACCCCGGGCGGGGACAACAGCCGCCCGGCGGAGAACCCGTACACCCTCCACCAGGAACTCCAGCAGACCATGAACGACCTGGTCGGCATCATCCGCCGCGAGGGCGAGATGGCACAGGCGCTGGAGAAACTGGCCGAGCTGCGGGCACGGGCCCAGCGCGCCGGCGTCGAGGGGCACCGCCAGTTCAACCCGGGCTGGCATCTCGCCCTGGACCTGCGGAACATGCTGCTGGTCAGCGAATGTGTGGCCCTGGCGGCGCTGGAGCGCACCGAGTCGCGCGGCGGCCACACCCGTGAGGACCATCCGACGATGGACCGCGCGTGGCGCAATGTGAACCTGCTGTGCCAACTGTCCGATCCCGCCAGTGGGTTGGCGGCGACCGACCCGGCGCACGGCCTGATCGCCCTCACCCGAGAGACCACCGACCCCGTCCGCCCCGACCTGCTCGCCCTCTTCGAGAAAGAGGAGCTGGTCAAGTACCTCACCGATGAGGAGCTTTACGAGTGAGCAGCAGTGTGAGCAGCGGCGGGAGCAGCAGCTACGAGGCCCGTTTCCGGGTGTGGCGCGGTGATGTGAAGGGCGGCGGGCTCAAGGACTTCGCGGTCGAGGTGAACGACGGCGAGGTGGTGCTCGACATCATCCACCGGCTCCAGGCGACCCAGGCACCCGACCTCGCCGTCCGCTGGAACTGCAAGGCGGGCAAGTGCGGTTCGTGCTCGGCGGAGATCAACGGACGTCCCCGGCTGCTGTGCATGACCCGGATGTCGGTGTTCACCCGCGAGGAGACGATCACCGTCACTCCGCTGCGGGCCTTCCCCGTGGTCCGGGATCTCGTCACCGACGTCGGCTTCAACTACACCAAGGCGCGCGAGGTGCCGTCCTTCGTACCGCCGGACGGGGTGGCCCCCGGTGAGTACCGGATGATGCAGGAGGACGTGGACCGGTCGCAGGAGTTCCGCAAGTGCATCGAGTGCTTCCTGTGCCAGGACACCTGCCATGTGGTCCGCGACCACGAGGAGAACAAGCCCGCGTTCGCCGGCCCGCGCTTCCTGATGCGGGTCGCGGAACTCGACATGCATCCGCTGGACGCGGCGGCGGAGTCCGGCCTGGACCGCAAGCGCACCGCCCAGGACGAACACGGCCTCGGCTACTGCAACATCACCAAGTGCTGCTCGGAGGTGTGCCCGGAGGGCATCCACATCACGGACAACGCGCTGATCCCCTTGAAGGAGCGGGCGGTCGACCGCAAGTACGACCCGCTGGTGTGGCTGGGCTCGAAGATCAGGAGGCGGTCGGAGAGTTCATGAGTTCCGCGGGCTCATGAGGATGCCGATGAGCTGATCGAGGCTGTGTTCGGCGATCCCGCGCATGAAGGCGGGGTCCGGGAACGCGCCGACCTCGAGCAGCCGCAGCGGGCCGGTGGCCAGGGAGAGGTGCATGGCGAGCCGGTAGAGGCGCAGCCGGTCCGGGTCGAGGGCGGGAGCGGAGGCGGAGGCGGAGGCGGCCAGGCTCTCGTACAGCGTCCCGAACCGCTGACGCAGGAACACGTGCTCCCACTCGGCGTCGAAGTACAGCAGGCCTTCGATGTCGATGAGCGCAGGTTCGCCGTCCGGGGTCACCAGGACGTGGTCCGGGCCGAGTTCGCCGTGGATGAGGGGCAGCGGGCCCGTCCTGGGGCGGACCTCGGCCACCAGGTGCCGTACCAGCGCGGCCAGTTCGGCGTGCAGTGCGGCGGCTCGCGGCTGCCGCACGACGAGGTCGTCCAGGTCGTGCAGGGCTCGGTCCGTGATGATCCGCTCGCAGGAACTCCCCTGGGACGTCCCGCCCCTGTCGACGAGGCCGACCTTGCCGAGGCGGGGCCCGGTGGCGCTGTGCAGCACGCCGAGCAGGCCCCCCAGGCGGTCCAGCACCCGGGCGCCGGTCTCCGGGTCACGTTCGAGGAGCACCTCCAGGTTGCCGCCGCCCGGGTGTCCCCGTACGTCCTCGACGACCGCCGCGTCCGCCGGGAGGTGGGTGTGCGTCGGGTCGGCGTACAGGAGGCCCGGGGTGCGGACGCCGACGGCCGTGAGGCGGTCGTGGGACGCCGTGAACAGGTCGAGGCCGGTGGCGTGGGCGAGTGGGTCGCGGTGGTCGACGGGCCCGGCGTCCCAGAGGTCCTCGTCCGGCGACCAGACGTACGCGACCGCCGTCGCGCCGTCGTCGAGGGCCAGCCGGTAGACACCCTTCTTGCTGCCGCCGCGCACCCGGGTGACACCGGTCAACGAACGGTCGCGGCCGAGGGCGGCGCGGGCCAGGGGGGCGAGGTCGGGGGCGGTGAGCTCCCTGCGGGGCGTGGCGGTCATGCCTCGAGGCGCCGTCGTGAGGAAAGCACCTGGAGACAGGCGCCCGCCACGATCATCAGTACCGCGGCGCCGGACCCGACGTCGACGAGGACCGGGTGTCCGACGAGCACGTGGAGCGCGCCGAACGACATCATCAGCAGCAGGCCCGTGCCGAACAGCATCGTTCCGTAGCCCCACAGCCTGGGCCGCACGTTCCGGCTCCGCAGCGATGGGAGCGGCAGCCAACCGGTTCGGGCCGCCACCGCACCGGCCACGACCTGCCCGCTCAGCAACAGCGCGGCAGTCCCCAACAGCAACCAGTGCATCCCCGCCCCCTTCGAACACCTCTGCGGGGACCCTACCCAGTCCGCCCCTCCCGCCCCCTCGGCCCCGTCCCGGTCGCGGGACCGCGATCACCCCCATACGCTCACAAATGTGACGCCCTCCCTTACCCGGGGCCGGCCTCGGCGAGCCGCCTCCCACATACCCGTGCGCGTGGCGCACACCGCTCTGGGCGGGGTCATCGGCGTGCTGTGGCTGGTGCTGCCCGGAGTGACGGCGGACCAGGAGAGACACGAGGTCTCCGTGTCCGCCGCCCCCGCCGCCCCGGCCGTCGCCGCCGCCGCCGAGGACGAGACCTCCACCGGCGATCTGGTCCTGCCCCTGGTGGCGGCGGGAGCCGCGACGGCCGTGGCCGCGTACGGCTACGCCCGCCGCAGACGCCGTACCAGGGCCCAGACGGCTCCCGCCGGCCTGGTTCCCCCGGCACGGGCCACGACCCCCGAACTCGACCGGCAGGCCCGCAGGTCACTGGTCTCCGCCGACGACTGCCTGCGCACCAGCCGGGAGGAACTCGGCTTCGTGGAGGGGCTGTTCGGGGCCGAGTCGGTCGCACCGTTCGCGGAGGCCGTGCGGTACGCCGAGGCCGAGCTCGCGGCCGCCTTCCAACTCCGCCAGGCGTACGACGACAACCCGGCGGCGGCCTCCCGGGACACCCTCGACGAGATCGTCGCCCGCTGTGTGGACGCGGGCAGACGACTGGACGCCGAGGCCGCCGGCTTCGACCAACTACGCGCCCTGGAACAGGACATGAGCAGCGCCCTGAGCCACGCCGAGGTGCGTTTCCGTGAGCTGACCGGCCGTACGAGCGCGGCGGAGGCCACCCTCGCCGACCTGCGGGAGCGGTACGGGCCGAGCGCGTCGCTCCTCGTCTCCGGCCAGGTCGAACAGGCGAAGGACAGGCTGGTGTTCGCCACGGCCGGGCTCAACCGGGCCCGCCAGTCCGCCGACCTGGGCGACCGGGACCGCGCTGTGCTGCAACTGCGCGCCGCCGAGGGCGCGATCACCCAGGCGGAGATGTTCGTGGACGGCGTCGACCGGCTGGCGTCCGCGCTGGCCGCCGCCGCACAGGCGGTGCCGGAGGCGCTGGACGAGGCGGAGGCGGCGGTGGTGGAGGCACGGGAGCGGCCGACCGAGGGTACGGCGTCGAGGGCACCGGACGGCGCGCTGGAGGGGCATGTCAGCCGCGCCGTGGCCACGCTGGCCGCCGTACGGGAGGAGGCCGCCGCCGGGCCCTACGACCCCCTGGAGGCCCTGCGCCGGGTCGCGGTGGTGTCCGCGCCCCTCGGGGCGGTCCCCGGTGCCGTACGGCTCGTCGCGCGCGGGGCCACCGACGCGGCGGACGGTTTCATCGGCACGCACCGGGGCGCGGTGGGCGCCGAGGCCCGGACCCGGCTGGCCGAGGCACGCCGGCTCCTGGACCGGGACCCGGCGGAGGCCGACGGCCTCGCCCGGCAGGCCCGCGAGCTGGCCGAGCGCGATGTGCGCGCACACGGCAATCCGTACGGCGGGCGGCCCGAGCACACGAACGGGGTCGCCGGGGCGGTCCTCGGCGGGATCCTGCTCGGCGACCCGCCGGACGCGCCGGCCGAGACGCTGACCGGCGGCGCCCCGGGCTCGTTCGGCGGGCCCGCCACGCGGGCGCGGCGGGGGATCGATTCGTAAGAACTCGCCGGGAATTGTGCAAGAGCTCCCGGATCGCCCGCACAGGTCGCCCGCACAGGTCGTCGGAACAGGGCGTCAGAACAGGCTCAGCAGTGCCTCCGCCGGGTCCGCGAGGACCGTTCCCGCCTCCGGCAGCGGAAGCTCGAACCAGACCGTCTTGCCGCGCGGGGTCCGGCGGGAGCCCCACGCCGCGCTGAGCAGGCCGACCAGCTGGAGGCCGCGTCCGCCCTCGTCGGTGTCGCGGGCGCGGCGGCGGCGCGGCTGGACCAGGCCGGCGTCCCACACCTCGCACACCAGCATGCGGTCGAGGAGGAGACGGAGCCTGATCTCGCCCTCGCCGTAGCGCAGGGCGTTGGTGACCAGCTCGCTGACCAGCAACTCCGTGGTGTCGATGAGGGCTTCGAGGCCCCAGGCGGTGAGCTGCGTGCGGGTGTACTCGCGGGCACGGCCCACGCTGCGCGGTTCGCGCGGCAGGGTCCAGTCGCCGACGGAATCGGCGGGCAGCCCCTGGACACGTGCCATCAGCAGGGCGATGTCGTCCTCGCCGTGGTGGGTGTCGAGGGTGCTGAGGACGTGGTCGCAGACGTCCTCCAACTGCTGGGAGGGATCGCGCAGGGCGCCGACGAACGCCTGCAGGCCCTCGTCGAGGGGATGATCGCGGGATTCGACCAGTCCATCCGTGTAGAGCGCCAACAGCGAACCTTCGGGTAGTTCGACCTCCACCTCCTCGAACGGCTCGCCGCCGACACCGAGCGGCATGCCCGGCGGCACGTCGAGCATCAGCGCGTCCTCGCCCGGTTCGACGAGCACGGGCGGCAGATGGCCGGCGTTGGCGAAGGTGCACCTGCGGGTCACCGAGTCGTAGACCGCGTAGATGCAGGTGGCGAGGTACACCTCGGAGAGGTCGGCGTCGCGGGGCTGACGGGCGGCGCGGGTGGCCTGCTGGACGCCACCGGGGGTGCCGAGGCCGCGCGCGATCTCGTCCAACGCGGAGAGGACCTCCGCCGGTTCGAGGTCGAGAAGCGCCAGGGTGCGGACGGCGGTACGGAGTTCACCCATGGCGACGGCCGCGCGCAACCCGCGTCCCATCACGTCGCCGACCACCAACGCGGTGCGGTTGCCGGGGAGTTCGATGACGTCGAACCAGTCGCCACCGACCTCGGTGGCCGCGTTGCCCGGCAGATAGCGGCAGGCGATGTCGAGGCCGGAGGCCTCCGGGTCGCCCGGGGGCAGCAGGGAGCGCTGGAGTATCAGCGCCCGCTCGTGCTCCCGCCGGTACAGCCGGGCGTTGTCGATACAGACGGCGGTCCGCGCGGCCAACTCCCAGGCCAGCGCCCGGTCCCGCTCCCCGAACGGCTCGCTGCCCTTCGTACGGGAGAACTGCGCGAGCCCTACGACGGTGTCGTGGGCGACCATCGGGACGGCCAGCGTGGACTGGATGGCGCCGTTGTCCTCGGCGGGGACGAACTGGGGGCGGGCGGTGCGCAGGGCGTCCGCGCAGGGCGAGTTGAACGGGAAGTGGTGCACGGCGCCGAGGGACACGGGTGCCTGACCGCCGGCGAGGGGCGCGTCGGAGACGGCGCTGGCGAAGGCGACGCGGCGCAGTTCGGCGCTGCCGTCGGCGAGGCCGGGCGGGGTCTCTTCGCCGACCAGCAGCCCCTGGTACAGGTCGACGGTGGCGAGGTCGCAGAAGCCGGGGACGACGACGTCGAGGAGTTCGCGCGCGGTCGTTTCCAGGTCCAGGGAGTTCCCGATGCGGGAGCCGGCCTCGTTCAGAAGGGCGAGATTGCGCCGTGCCGCGGCGGCCTCGCGGGCGGCGGCGCGGCGGGCGGTGATGTCGAGGCCGAGCCAGGCGATACCGATGGGGCGGCCGGTGCCGCTGTGCACGCGGTACAGGTTGATCGACCAGTGCCGGCGCTCGTCGGAGCCGGGCACGAGGCCGGTGATGTGCATGTCCGTTATCGAGTCGCCGGTCTCCAGGACCCGACGGAGCGTCGCCGAGACCCGCTCGGCCTCGGGAGAGCGCAGGTAGTCGTACACACCGCGGCCCCGGTGGTCGTCGACCGTGCCGCCGTAGATGTTGGCGAAGCGCTGGTTGGCGCGCCGGACCCGGAGGTCGGTGTCGATCAGGATGAAACCGAACGGGGATTGGCCGAAAATCGCCTGCGAAGCGGCGAGGTCGGTCTCGATCTGCCGCAACGTTCGGACATCGACGACGATGCAGACGGCGGCCTTCTCACCCTCCTCCGTGCGCGTCGGCATCACATAGACCTCGGCGAGACCCTCGCGCAGGCCGTCCTCACCGAGGTCGGGCTCGCGGATACGGAACGGGACCACGCCGGTCCACTCCCGGCCGTCGAGGATCTCCGCCATCTTGCGCTGACCGCGCTCGCGCAGGTCGGGGTCGATGAACGCCTGGATGGGGTCCATGCCCACGGCCCGCGCGGCGGGGATGCCGAAGATCTTCTCGGCGCGCAGACTCCACTGGTCCACCAGGCCGTCGGGGCCGATGGAGAACGACGCCACCTTGATGTAGTCGTAGATCGAGCCGGGCGGGCTGCTCTGCCACATGGGGTCACCTGTCACGTCACGCGTGTGGTCCTGCGCGGTGTCACGTGTCGTATCGCGCACCGAATCGCCCATGGTGTCACGGGCGGTTTCACGTGTCGCATCGCGTACCGCGTCACCGTCGGCGAAGCCCCCGGCGTGCGCCACACGGCGTGGCGCGCCGGCCGCGGCATCACCCGCGGCCCTCGCACTCGCGCCGCCCGACGGGTCCTTGGACTCCGTGGCCTTCGCTGGTATCTCGCTCACGCGAACCGTCCCCTCCAGCTCACCGCGTCCGGCACCGGTCACCGGGGGCGGCTGCCCGCAGTATCCAGCACTACGGCGCCCCACAACACGGTGTTCACGATCACAGGACCATCCCGATGCTTTTCGGACCGGCCCGCGACAACACTCCCAGTCTTCTAACCAGGGGACCACGGGTCGAATCCCCTTTGTCGACAACTGCCAGTGGCCTGAACCAGGTGGTCGACAGGGTGGGGGCGGACGTACAGCCGCTGTTCATACCGGTAGAGGGTTCGCGACTGTCCGTCACAACCGCCCGCCGAGAGAACGCACCGCACATCGGAGTCGCTCACCCGGCGACTCATCCCGGTACGGACAGTTCGAACCACACCGTTTTGCCCGCGTCGGCGGGGCGGGTGCCCCAGCGGCTGGAGGAGCGCGCGACCAGCTGGAGCCCTCGGCCGCCCTCCTCGTCGAGGCGGGCGGCGCGCTCATGGGGCAGGTCGGGCAGCGGGTCGGAGACCTCGACCAGGAGTGTGGCGGCACCGTCGGAAGGCCGCACGAGCCGGACGCCGATGGGCCCCGCCGCATGCCTCAGCGAGTTGGTCACCAGCTCGCTGACCAGCAACTCCGCGATGTCACCCACCGCATCGAGGCCCCAACTCCGCAGCTGCCCGCGCACCACCGTGCGAGCCCCACGGACGGCGCCGGGCTCCGCCGGAAAGCTCCACTCGGCACAGTCGCCTTCGGTGTCGATCACGCCGATCACTTCCCAGGCCGGCAACCCACCCATGTCCGGTTTCATGGGGTTAATGGGCACATACCCGGTATTCGGCGCTCATTACCGCCCACGAGGGCGCACTGTGGCACGAACGGCGTACGGGTCGCACGCGCCGGGCACCCCCAAGCACGCCTGTCGGGCCTGGTGAGCCCGCACCCCCGGCCGGGCAGCTCACCCCAGCCGGGCTGCCACTTCCCGTACCGCCGGTACGTCCTGATCCAGCCACTCCACGTCCCAGATCTCGGCGGGAGTCAGCCAGCGCAGCTCGTCGTGGTCCTGAAGGGGCTTCGGCTCGGCGGAGCCGTCCGGGAGCCGCGCGATCCAGACCCACAGGACGTACGGCGCCCTGAGCGGCCACTCCCCCGGGACGCGCTCGACGGGCTCCGCGTCAACACCCAACTCCTCGCGGAGTTCACGCACGAGGGCGTCCTCGGGCAGCTCGCCCGGCTCGACCTTGCCGCCGGGCAGCTCCCAGCGGCCGGCCAGCTCGGGGGGCGCGCTACGGCGGGCGGCGAGCAGGCGTCCGCCGTGCAGCAGGGCGCCGCCCACGACCACGGTCCGCTTCTCGGCCGCGCGCGCCGGTCCTGCGGCTGCCGCCGCCGGGTCCGTCCGTTCCGTCATGGGCCGGAGCCTACGGGAGTCGGATCACCGGGTTCCGTTCTGCCCGATCCGCTCGACCCAGTAGAGCTGTTTGTGGCCACGGTCTTCGAGACTGTCGGCGATCTTCTGAGCCTCCGCGCGGGTCGCGTACCGGCCCACTCGGTAGCGATTGCCGTTGTCGTCCTGCCGTATGACGAGCCAGGGAAGAGTGATCGTCCCGTCGCTCATGGAGCCCCTCCACTTCCCGCCCCCGGCTTGCGCCGCGCCCCGCCCGCTAAGGAAACCGCAATCCGCATATGCCCGACCCTACGCCTAACCTTTACGCAGCGAATACGGCTTTTCACAAAGAGGCACGCCAACCGGCCAGAGGGAAGGGGGCGCACGACATCGAACGCGCCGTCGAAAGGGCACGGTGTGTCCGGTCAGCGGCATACGACACCCCTCGGGACGACCTGCGAGAACGGCCAGAATCCAACACCGGGACGGACGACGGCGATTGCCGGGACAGGGGTGAAGGGGGGAGCGCCCGGAAGCCCAACCGCCCCGGGGGGTACGGGCCACTTCCCCGGGCCGACCCGGCCCAGTCCCGCTCACACTGGATCGCTCCGAGTCGAGCAGGATTCGGCCGGATCCGACCGAGATCGACTGCGGGGGCGGTTGCGGGCGAGGGGAGGGCGGTCGATTGGGGAACGGTTGCGGGCGAGGGGAGGGCGGTCGACTGGCGGGCGCGGGACGACGGGCCGGGGCCCAGGGGTCATAGGCCGCAGGCCTGGGAGCGGTGGGCCGGGGGGCAGCGGGCGGCAGGCCCGAGGGTCGGTCGACAGCAGGCCCCGGGATCGGCCGACCGGAGTCGGCCGACCGCCCAGGGGGTAGTCGGCCGTACGCCCGGGGGGGTAGTCGGCCGTACGCCCGGGGGTCGGTCGACAGCAGGCGCGGGGGCAGTGGGCCGCAGGCCCGGGGATCGGCAGACCGCACGCCTCGCAACAGCGGCCGCAGGCCCGGGAGTCGGCCGACCGCACGCCCAGGGGGTAGTCGGCCGCACGCCCGGCGGTCGGTCGACAGCAGGCCCGGGGCAGTGGGCCGCACACCCGGGATCGGCCGACCGCACGCCCAGGGGTAGTCGGCCGTACGCCCGGGGGTCGGCCGACCGTAGGCGCGTGGGCAGTGGGCCGCACGCCCGGCGCCGGTTGGCAGCAGGCCCCGGGGTTGTCGGCGGCAGACGCGTGGGCAGTGGGCGGCAGGCCCGGGGACCGTGGCCCGCAGGCCCGGGGACCGTGGCCCGCAGGCCCGGGGACCGGGGACCGTGGCCCGCAGGCCCGGGGACCGTGGCCCGCAGGCCCGGGGACCGTGGCCCGCAGGCCCGTTGATTTGGCCGACCGCACGCCCAGGGGTAGTCGGCCGTACGCCCGGGGGTCGGCCGACCGCAGGCGCGTGGGCAGTGGGCCACACGCCCGGCGCCGGTTGGCAGCAGGCCCCGGGGCGGTAGGCGGCAGGCCCAGGGCAGTGGGCCGCAGGCCCAGGAGCAATCGGCCGCAGGCCTGGGACCAGACGGCGGCAGGCCTGGGACCAGACGGCGGCAGGCCTGGGGTCAGTCGGCGCAGGCGCGGGGCCAGTCGGACGCAGGCCCGGCGGCAGTCGGACGCACCCCCGGGGGGGCGGGCGGCCGAAGGCCCGGCGAGCGGTCTGCTGGGGTTACTTCACCGGTAGGTGGTACGCCACCTGGTAGCGGTCCGCCGGGATTACGACGTCTGCTGTTTCTACCGGGCGCCCCGAGGCGTAGTACGTGCGCTGCACTACGAGCACCACATGACCGGGGACCCCCCCGAGGGCCTGGAGTTCCTCGGCCAGGCCGGGGCGGGCGCCGACCTCCTCCGTGACGTTGTCCACGATCACGTCGATCGCCGCCATCCGCTCGACGACCCCCATCCCGCCGAGCGGACCCTCCTCGGGCAGCATCACCGGCGTACGGCCCGTCAGGACCAGGGGTTCCCAGGAGGTGGACAGCATCATCACCTCACCCGCATCCCGGAAGACGTACTTCGTGCACATCACGCGGTCGGCGGGCCGCAGCCGCAGCCGCTCGGCGACGGCGGCGCTCGCCCCGGTCTGCGCGCTGCTGGACTCCCAGGTGCCGCGCGCCTCCGCGTCGGACTGCTCCTGGCGGAACGGTGTCGCGCCGCCCTCCGGACGGAAGCCGGAGCGGGCGATACGGCGCGGCACGGGCCGCTCACGCACATACGTGCCCGACCCGGAGCGGCCCTCGACGAGGCCCTCGGCCATGAGCACCTTGCGCGCTTCCAGCGCGACCGTGTCCGAGACGCCGTACTCCTCCCTGATCCTGGCCTGGGACGGGAGGCGGGTGTGAGGTGGGAGCGAACCGTCGACGATCTTGTTTCGTAGATCACCCGCGACACGCAGGTAGGCCGGCTGCTCACCGAATGTCACGGGCCGCTCCCATCAGGTTGTACAGACAGCAACAGCGTGGCAACCATGGGTTGTGACACGCAAGCAGGGGCCAGAGAATCACTCGATGTGATGACTTGCGCCTTCAGAAGGCATGACGAGGGCAGCCGCGCAGCGATTTCTCCCTACACCTCGATTCCGGTGTCCCCGTCACCGTCACCGCCCCCGTTTCCGCCACCGCTTCCGTCGTTGCCTTCGTCGCCGCTGCCGCCCTGCTCGTAGGAGGGCGGGCTCGTCGCCAGTCCCAGAGCCTTACGGGCGGTGATCGTGCGGTTGACGTCGAGCAGCTTGTCACCGGCGTCGTAGTGGTCGTAGAAGGTGTCCGCGTCGGCCGCCTGGGCCGCCTTCGCCCACTCCACGCGCGCGTTGCGCAGATCCCTCACCAAGACGGCGACGCTCGGCGCGTGGGCCGCGGCGAACCGGTGTTCGGTGAGCAGGCGCGCCTGCTCGTCGAGCGCGGCCGTCACCCGCTGTGCCCATTTCCTGTGCCCGGGGAGGTCGTCCTCGACGTACTCCTCGTCGGGCGCCGTGTCCATCGCCGCGTTGAGCACATGGGCCGCCTTCAGGTACGCCAACTGGTCGGGGTCGAGCGTCGTCTCGTCCTTGCGCAGCGAACCGGTGAGGCTGCCGTTAGCGTCGACGCTGCCGAAGACGCAGGTGACCTCGTGGTCGCCGGCCCGCCAGCTCTGGCGGGTCGGGGTGAGGTAGTAGACGTCGACGTCGTCGGGCACGGCCCAGGCGTCCATCGCGTAGCTGTCCTCGAGGGCGTAGCACCGGTCGTCGGCGATGTCGGTGACGCGGTCGTCGCCGGGGTAGGAGCCGGCCGGCAGCTTGAAGGAGGCGAAGACCTCACCGTCGTGCGTACCTGAGCAGGGGACGGTGTCGACGTCGTAGGCGATGCCTTCGAGGGAGCCGTCGGGGGCGTCGAAGCAGTCGCCCTTGACGAGGGAGAAGGTGCTGTTGCTGTCGTCGGCGGCGTCCTTGAAGCCGTCCCAGGCCGCGGTCAGGCCGCCGGTGCCGAGCAGCAGGGCCCACAGGGCGAGTCCGACGGTCGACAGCACGGCGCCCGTGACGGCCATGCCCTTTCCGCGCTCGCCCTTCTTGCGGATCTGGGCGAGGGCGATGATGCCGAGGATGAGGCCGAGGGCGGGGAGGAAGCAGAGGATGCCGAGTACGAGGGAGGCGATGGCGACGCCGTTGACGGGGGTGGGATTGTTGTACGGGGAGTAGCCCTGGGGCCAGGGGGCGTAGGGGCTTTGGGGGGTGGGGTAGGGGTTGGCGTAGGGGCTGGGGTGGCTCTGCGGGGCGTTTTGGGGGTGGCCCGGGTACGAGGGGTACGGCGGCTGGTCGGGTCCGGGGGGCGGGGGTATGGCCACGAGTGCCGGGCTCCTCGTCGGGGTGGTGTGAACTGGCGTGCGACTTGGCGCATGGTAAGGGAGTTTCGCCCCCGCCGCCCCTACCCGTCCCTCCCCCAGAGGGGCCCACTGGGGGCTGCGCCCCCAGACCCCCGCTTTCGGCCCTGAAGGGGCCTCGTCCTCGAACGCCGGACGGGCTGGAGTGCCTGAGCTGGACACGAAGGTGAACGGGCGGGTGGGTGGCAACTACTCTGCGTACATGACCCCACTGCCGGACTCCTACTGCCCCTCGGACGGCACCCGTGTCCCCGCCGGGACCCTCGTCTGGTGCTGTCCTCTCTGTCGGGGGCCCCTGGACCTCGACTTCGTCCCGACCCCGGCGCCCCTCAAGTCCCTGGGCGGCAGGGTCAACTCCCTCTGGCGGTACGCGGAGACGCTCCCCCTCGCCTCTCCCACGACCACCCTCGGCGAGGGCCGCACCCCCCTCGTAGAACTCCGTGACGGCATCTCGGCCAAGCTCGACTTCCTGATGCCGACCCTCTCCTTCAAGGACCGGGGCGCCGTGCTCCTGGCCGAGCTCGCCCTTCGTCTGGAGCCGAGGCAGGTCATCGCCGACAGCAGCGGCAACGCGGGGACGGCGATCGCCGCGTACTGTGCCCGCGCCCGCCTGCCCTGCACGGTGTACGTCCCCGAGGGCACCTCCGCGAAGAAGCTGGAGCAGATCCAGGCCCACGGGGCTCGCGTGAACGTCGTCGGCGGGGACCGGGCGGCCACCGCTGCGGCGGCGCGTGAGGCGGCGGACGTACCGGGGACGTTCTACGCCTCCCACGTCTACAACCCGTACTTCCTGCACGGCACCAAGACGTACGTCCACGAGCTGTGGGAGGACATGGGCGGGCGTCTGCCCGATGTCATCGTCGTCCCCGTCGGCAACGGCACCCTGCTGCTCGGCGCCGCCCTCGCCGTCGCCGAACTGCACTCGGCGGGCCTCATCGACCGGCGCCCCGCGCTGTACGCCGTACAGGCCGCGGCCGTCGCCCCGCTGGCGCACGCCTGGGCGGAGGGCGCCACCGACCTCACCGGCAGTGCCCCGCCCCCGGCCTCGCCCACCCTCGCGGAGGGCATCGCGATCCCCGACCCGCCCCGGGCCCGCCAGATCCTGCGCGCGGTACGCGACTCGGGAGGGACGTTCCTGACCGTGACGGAGGACCAGATCCGGCACGCGCAGAGCGACTTGGCGTCCCAGGGGCTGTACGTGGAGTCGACCGGGGTGGCCTGCTGGGCCGCCGTACGGGAGGGAGCGGTGCTCGGGGCGAGGACGGCGGTGGTGCCGCTGTGCGGAGCGGGGCTCAAGACCGGCCTGGCGTCAGCAACGGTGCCGACGTCGCCGGCCTGATGCCCGCTCCGCCGGAGCGTCAGGCGTCGTCGAAGCCCGTCGCCCTCGCGCGCTTCTCCCAGCCGGCCACGTCACCCCGTACCTGGTCGAGATGGCCGAGCACGGCGGTCACCGCGTCATCGCCGAGCGGCAGGCGCAGCGGGGTGTGGCCGGCGTCGGCGTCCAGGGCGGCCAGGATCAGGGCCGCCGCCTTGGCGGGGTCACCGGGCTGGGTGCCGTCCCCGTCCGCGACCATTCGGCGCGTCTCGCCCACCGTACGGGTGTAGACGCCGAGGTCCCGGCTGGCACCCGCGCGTCCGCTGTCGAACAACTCGGTCCGGAAAGCCCCCGGTTCGACGATCAGCACCTTGATCCCGAACTGCCGGACCTCCGCCGCGAGCGCCTCCGACATGCCCTCCAACGCGAACTTGGTCGCGCTGTACGCCCCGAAACCCGGCGCGGAGAGCTGTCCGCCCACGCTGCTCATCTGCACGATCGCGCCCGACCCCCGCTGCCGCATGTGCGGCAGGACGGCCCGTACGAGCGCGGCGGGACCGAACACATGCAGGTCGAACAGGTCACGGAGTTCGGCGTCCGTGGTCTCCTCGACGGCACCGACGTGCGTACGTCCCGCGTTGTTGACCAGGACGTCGATCCGTCCGTGCCAGGCGAGGACGTCCTGGATGGCGACCTCCACCGCGGCCAGGTCCGTGACGTCCAGGCGCAGGGCCTGGACCTGTTTGGGGTGGGCGGCCACGAAGCCGTCCAACGCGCCCGTACGCCGTGCGGCACCGACGACCACGTCACCCGCGGCGACCGCCGCCTCGGCGACGGCACGTCCGAAACCACTGCTCGCACCGGTGATGAACCAGACCCTGCTCATGAGGTCAGCCCTCCCGTAGACCGCAATCCGCCCGTTCACTGCGCCAACCTGCTCAGATGCGCGGTCAGCAGCCTAGACGGGCAACGGCTTCCGCAGGTGGCACACGCTTCCAGAGGGCTGAAACGGGACCGTCAAAGACTCGACAGGATCTGCGGGGAGAGGGTCTTGATCATGGTGTTGGTCCAGCGCATCTGACGCAGGGTCTGTGGATGGCACGACGACGCCAGGGTGAGCAGTTCGTCGTCGCTGGTGGCCTGCGCCACCTGGGCGAGCATCTCCCAGAGGAGGGAGTTCTCCGTGGCGGCCAGGTGCAGTTCCCGCAGTTCGTGCAGGAGCAGCAGTCCCGGCTCGGGGTGGCCGTCCGTCGTCCAGGCCGGCAGGTCGTCGGTGTCCGGGTCGGGGTCGGGCATCAGCTCGGTGTCCCGGTCCTGGGCGGCCTGCGCCAGGCGTTGAGCGTGTTCGCGGGACCAGCGGGCGAGATCCGTGGCCACATGGTGGACCTCGTGCTCCGCACTGTGGCGTTCGGCCGTCGTCGTCAGGCGGTCGGCGAGCCGCTTCTCGCCGTGGTGGAGGGCGTTCAGGGTGTGGGTGACGCCGTTCATTCGGTCGCCTCCGTGACGAGGGCGTCCCGGCCGCCCGTGGTGGCCGGTACGGAGTCCGCGTGTGCCGGGGCCGAGGCCGTGGTCGTCGGTGCGGGGGCGGCTTGGCCGTCTCCGCGTTGTGCGAGGTGGAGGGCGGCGGCCGCCGTCTTGAACAGGGGCTGCTTGGAGACCGGGTCCCAGTCGGTGACGGTCGTCTCGTTCGCGGCCCGCCCGGGTGTGTCGCCGTTCGGGGCGTGTCCGGCCTTGGTGTCCCAGTAGCCGTAGTGGAAGGGGACGAACAGCAGTCCGGCGCGGATGTCGGTGACGCGCAGCCGCGCCCGTACGGCACCGCGAGGGGTGGTGACGTCGACCAGGTCGCCCTCGTGGAGTCCGAGCCGGATCGCGTCGGACACGGACGCCTCGACCCAGACCTCGGGAGCGGCGGCGTTGAGCTGGGGCGTGCGACCGGTCTTCGTACGGGTGTGGAAGTGGTAGAGGGTGCGGCCCGTGAGCAGTTGGAACGGGTATGCGTCGTCCGGCTTCTCGTGCGGTGGCAGGTAGGCGGCGGCCTTGATGACGGCCCTGCCGTCCGGGTTGAGGGCGCGGTAGACGGTGGCCTCGTTCGCGGCGCCGGTCACCAGGTCCTTGCCGTAGGACTCGCAGAGGTCGGGGCGGGCCCAGTCGACGCCGTCGGTGTAGAGGCGGGGCGTGCCGTCCGGGGCCTGTTCGTCGCAGGGCCACTGGATGCCGCTTCCGGCGCGCAGTTTGTCGTAGGTGAGGCCGGTGTAGTCGCAGGGGCGGCCGGCGCTGCAGCGTTTCCACGCCTCGAAGGCGGACTCGGGGTCGTGCCAGTCGATCAGTGGGCCGTCGTCCTTGTCGCGGAAGTCCATCCGCGTCGCGTAGTCGAGGAAGATGTCCAGGTCGGGCCTGGCTTCGCCGGGTGGTTCGACCGCCTTGTCGGACAGATGGACCGTGCGGTCGGCGTTGGTGAACGTCCCGGTCTTCTCGCCCCAGGTGGCTCCGGGCAGGACCACGTCGGCGAGCTGGGCGGTCTCGGTCAGGAACAGGTCCTGGACGACGACGAAGAGCCGCTCCTGTTCGAGGATCGACCGGATGCGGGACAGTTCCGGCAGGGAGACCGCCGGGTTGGTCCCGCTGATCCAGAGCATGCCGATCGAGCCCTGCTCGGCGTAGCGGAACATCTGCATCGCGTGGGTGGGCGGGGCGTAGTGCGGGATCGTCTTCGGGTCGACGTTCCACACCCGGGCCAGGTCGGCGATGTGCTCGTCGTTCTGCCAGTTCCGGAAGCCGGGCAGGTCGCCGTTGGCACCGCACTCGCGGGTGTTCTGGGCGGTGGGCTGACCGTTCATCTGCAGCACGCCGGCGCCCGGCCTGCCGAGCATGCCGCGGATCAGGTGCAGGTTGTTGATCTGTACGGCCGCGGAGGTGGCCTGGTGCGACTGGTAGACGCCCTGGAGCACGGTCGACAGGAGCCGGTCGGCCGTACCGAGGAGCTCGGCGGCCTCGGTGATCCGGGCGGCGGGCAGGTCGCAGATCCCGGCGGCCCACCGCGGGGTGCACTCCTCGACCTGGGAGGCCAGTTCCTCGAAGCCGACGGTGTGCGCCTCGATGTAGTCGTGGTCGACTAGGTCCGTACGGATGATCTCGTGGAGGAGTGCGTTGAGCAGGGCCACGTTCGTGCCGCCGCGCGGCGCGAGGTGTACGGCCGCCCGGCGGGCCACGCGCGTGGGGCGCGGGTCGACGCACAGCAGCCGGGGCGGGTCGGCGCCCTCCAGCCTGTCCAGGATCCGCATCCACTGCACGGGCTGGGTCTCGGCGATGTTGTGCCCGAACAGCGCGATCACGTCGGCGTCGTCGATGTCGTCGTAGCTGCCCGGCTGTCCGTCGCAGCCGAAGGACTCCTTCAGCGCCTCGGCGGCGGTGGACGTGCACAGCCGGGTGTTGCCGTCCAGGTGGTTGGTGCCGATCCCGGCCCGGGCCAGCACCGCGAGCGTGTAGTACTCCTCCAGGAACAGCTGCCCGCTGGTGTAGAAGCCGACGGATCCCGGGCCGCGTTCCCGCAGCAGGTCCTTGGAGCGGGTGACGATCCGCTCCATCGCGGTGTCCCAGTCGCATTCCACCAGCCGCCCGTCCTGGCGGACCAGGGGTTTGGTCAGCCGGTCCGGGGCGGCGTTGGCCTGCCAGGCGAAGAGGTCCTTGGGTCCGAGCCGGCCGCGGTTGACCCGGTCCCGCGCGCGGCCCCGCACCCCGACCATCCGGCCGTCGACGACCGCGATGTCCATCGCGTCGCCGTCGGAGTGGAGGAGGGAGGCGGACTGCACCCACCGCTGCACCTGCGCCGGTTCGACACCCGCCGCCAGATGGGTGTCCACGCGCGCGGGCCACGGCTCGTGCCTTCCGTACGGCGTTCGGCTGCCCCAGGGGCGTGCGATCCGGTCCACGGAAACGGCGTCCACGCGTGCCTCCCAACGACCCCGTCAGAGGTCGGCCTTGATGGTGTGGTCCACCCTGTCCCTGTCGCTCTTCGAACGGGCGCCCAGGACACGGTGGCGGGCGGCTTTCAGCGCGGCGGCGATGTCACGGGTGCCGGTGGCGACGCACAGGGTGTAGGAGACGTCGTTCAGGCGCTGGAGTGACTGGGCGCTGTTCTCCTGGTCGTGGCGGGCGCGCAGGATCTCGTACCTCTCGAGCAGGTCGGCGAGGACGGTGGGGTGGGCCATCAGCATGAGAGCTCTCCCTTGAGAAATGGGGGGTTGCGGCGGGAGAGCTCCGGGTGGCACGCACCCGACGTCGGCCAGTGGTCGGCCTCCCGCGGCGGGCCTGTGATCCCAAGCACCTGCGGACCAGGTGCCCCGCTTCCCCGGACTCAAACGGGCCCCTCACGGAACCGGATGCTGTCACCACGCACATGTGTACGAGTCCCGGCGTGAACCGGGTCTCGGTCCGTGTGGATCACGTCGGCGGGGGCACTCCGAGGAGTGGCTCACCCCCTCAGACGACCCCCCGACCGAGGAGCAGTTCCCGTGCCCGAGAACCCCACCGACAAGCACCCACGCCCCGACTTTCCGCAGCAGGATCAGCCGCACCCCGGCTGGACCGGCCCCATGGACCCGCCGCCCGACCACGGCGAGGACTCCTACGAAGGCAGCGGGCTCCTCCGCGACCGCAAGGCGGTGGTGACCGGCGGGGACTCCGGTATCGGGCGCGCGGTGGCCCTCGCCTACGCCCGCGAGGGCGCCGACGTGCTGTTCACCCACCTGCCGGAGGAGGAGAAGGAGGCCGCCGAGACGGTGCGCCTCGTCGAGGAGGCGGGCCGCACGGCCGTCGCCGTGGTCTGCGACATCCGCGAGGAGGAGCAGTGCCGCAAGCTGGTGGAGCGTGCCGTCGACGAGTTCGGCCGTATCGACGTCCTCGTCAACAACGCCGCCTACCAGATGTCCCAGCCGGACGGCATCGAAGCGATCTCCACGGAACAGTTCGACCGGGTGGTGCGCACCAACCTGTACGGCATGTTCTGGCTCTGCAAGCTGGCGCTGCCGCACATCCCCGCAGGGGGTTCCATCATCAACACCACGTCCGTGCAGGCGTACAAGCCGAGTCCGCATCTGCTCGACTACGCGATGACGAAGGGCGCCATCGTGACCTTCACGCAGGGGCTCGCGCAGATGGTGGCCTCCGACGGGGTCCGCGTCAACGCCGTGGCGCCGGGACCGGTGTGGACTCCGTTGATCCCGGCGACGCTCCCGGACACGGCGGAGTTCGGCAAGCAGTCACCGCTCGGCAGGCCCGCCCAACCGGCCGAGATCGCACCGGCGTTCGTCTTCCTCGCCTCGAACCACGCGAGTTTCGTCACCGCGGAGATCCTGAACGCCACGGGCGGCACCCCGCTCCCGTGACGGAGGGGAAGGGGAAGGGGAAGGGGTACACCGGTCGGATCGTCTGGCGCTCGATCCGCCAGGAAGCCGCCTCCGTACGGCGCTCGGCACGCAGGTGCGTCACCGAGGCCGGGCCCGAGCGCGACACGGCCGTACAGTCCCTCAAGGCGGCGGGCGCCGCGCTGCTGGCCTGGGCGTTGGCGGGCTGGTGGTGGAACGCGCCCATGGCCCTGCTGGCGCCGTGGACCGCGCTGTTCCTCGTCCAGCGCACCGTCTACCGGTCGCTCGTGTCGGGGTTGCAGCAGTTCGCCGTGGTGGTGACGGGCACGCTGCTCGCCGCGGGCGCGGGCGCGCTGACCCGGAACACCATGGCGGCGATGGCCCTGGCGTTACCGCTCACCGTGCTGCTCGGCAACTACGCCCGCTTCGGCGCGGAGGGCCTGTACGCCCCGACGGCCGCCCTCTTCGTGCTCGGCTACGGCTCGTACACCGGGTTCGACATCCTGCACCGGCTGCTGGAGACCCTGCTGGGCGCGGTCATCGGCATCTGCGTGAACGCCTTCGTCCTGCCGCCGGTGCACTCGCGCAACGTCCGCCGACTGAGGGGGCGGCTGCCCGAGGAGTGCGCCGACCTGCTGCACACAGCCGCCGACGGCCTCGACGGACCGTACGACCGGGAGCAGGCCCTTCGCTGGTACGACAGGGCGGTGTGGATCACCGACGTGGTGACGGAGCTGCGGTCGGCGCGGCGCTGGTCGGACGAGAGTTACCGGCTCAACCCCGGACACCGGATGCGCAGGTCCCTGTCCCCGCCTCCCCAGGCCGAGTGGGACCTCGTCTGGGACCGGATCGCCGAGGACATCAGGGCGACGACGCGCACCCTGACGGAGGTCACCGTGCTGCCGGACGGCGTGCCCGGCATCCTCGCGACCCTGCTGCGGGCCGCCGGCGACGTGCTCGCCGCCGAGGAGGGCGACAGGACCGAGGCGGCGGAGACGGCGGCGGCAGCGCACGGCCGACTGACGCGCGTCCTCGCACGCGGCCACGCCGAGACCACTCCCGAACTCGGCGGACTGACCGCGGACACCCAACGCCTCCTGGACGACCTGACGACACCCCTCGTCACGACACGGCCACACCGCACGGAGTCGAAAGCACCCGCCACCCCCTCCTGACCGACGCGATACGCAGAGGGGGTGCGGGCCCGTTCCGGCCATGGCGCACGGTGGCCGGCACGGCCCCTCGGAGTGCTGCGGCTCAGCCGTCCTTGTCCATGGCCGAGCGGACCGCGTCCCTCGTACGGTCGATCAGCGCGGCCACCGGGCCGAGTGTCATGTTCTTGGCCGCGGACTCGGTGCCCGGATGGGGGCAGGTGGGGGCCATCACCTCGGCCGCCTTGACGGCGCCGGCCAGGGAGGTGAGGCGGGCGGGGTCCGCGGTGCGGCGGATGTGGATGAACTCGTAGCGTTCCTCGGCGCGGGCGTGGGCCATCACCCGTGCAGGGCCACGGCCAGGCACCCGTGGCCTTTGGGCGGAAACGGCCGGGACTCACCCGGATGCCGCGTTTCCGGCCAGGCCCGAGGGGCACTCGGCCAGCCATGGATCACAGTCCCCGCTCCCCGCTCGCCGACAGCTCGCTCGCCCTGCTCACCAAGGGGTACGCCTGGCTGCCCGACCGCCGGCGCCACGCCTCGGGCCCCGTCGTGCGCACCCGGCTGATGGGGCAGCACACGGTCGCCCTGTACGGGCCGGACGCCGTCCGGTTCTTCTACGACGAACAGCACGTGGAGCGGGCGACGGCGCTCCCCGGGCCCGTACTGAGCACCCTGTTCGGCCAGGGAGCCGTGCACACCCTGGACGGACACGCCCATCGCGTCCGCAAGGGCATGTTCCTCTCCCTGCTCACCGGGGCGCGGGCGGTCACCGGGGTCGTGGAGGAGGTCACCGGGGAGTGGGACGAGTCCGTGGCGTCGTGGCCCGGCCGCCCCTCGGTCGTCGTCTTCGACGAGGCGAGCCGCATCCTCACCAGGGGTGTCTGCCGGTGGGCCGGTCTGCCCCTCGCCGACGCCGACGAGGTGGCCGGGGACCTGGTCGCCATGGTCGACGGTTTCGCCACGCCGGGCCCACGCCATTGGCGGGCCCGGCGCGCCCGCTCCCGCGCCGAGGCATGGCTCGCGGCCCTGGTCGAGGACGTACGGCGGGGCACCGCCACCGCGCCGACCGGCTCGGCGCTCGACGTGGTGGTCCTGCACCGGGACGCCGACGGCCGGCACCTCGACCCGCACACGGCCGCGGTCGAACTGCTCAACGTCATCCGGCCGACCGTCGCGGTGTGCTGGTTCGTCACCTACGCCGCTCACGCGCTGCACCGCGCCCCCGACATCCGGGAGCGGCTGCGCGAGGACGACACCGCGTACGCCGTGGCCTTCGCCCACGAGGTGCGGCGCTTCTACCCGTTCGCCCCCTTCCTCGGCGGCCGGGCCGTCACCGACCTGCGGTGGCAGGGAGAGGCAATCCCGTCCGGCGCGCTGGTCCTGCTCGACCTGTACGGCCAGAACCACGACCCGGACGTCTTCCCGGACCCGTACACCTTCGACCCGCGCCGCTTCCTGGATCACCCGCCGGCCCGCGACGAGCTGATCCCCCAGGGCGGCGGCGAGCGCGCCGACGGTCACCGCTGCCCCGGGGAGGACATCACGATCGCCCTGCTGCGCGCCCTCGGGCCGCGCCTGGCCGGCCTGGAGTACGCGGTGCCCGCACAGGACCTGAGGATCCCGCTGAACCGCATGCCGTCCCGGGTACGCAGCGGATTCGTCATCGAGGGCGTCCGGGTACCGGTGCCGGTCGCGAGCTGACGGCAGCGGCGCGTGGTGCCTGGCGAGCGCGGGGGGTGGTCGTACAGCGGACCGCCGTTCAGGCCGCTCAGGCGGCCGTCGCGCCCCGGCTCATCCGGCGGCCGGCCGTCACAGCCGCTCCCGCCAGGGCCGCGACGGTGGCCGTCCTGCGCATCGCCGTACGTCGGCGGCCGTGCCAGCCGCCGTGCACGGCTCCCTCGCCGGGGGCGGGGACGTGCAGTGCGCCGTGCGTGGCCGGGGCCTCCTCGTCGTGGTCGAGGTGGCCCTTGTCCGTCTGCCGTGCCATGGCCCGTTCGGCGAGTCCCGGCGCCATACGTGACTGACGTACCAGCGCGCGGCCCGCCGGGCCGACCACCACCTCGCGGCGGGGATGGCGGGCCAGGTCCACGACCGCCTTGGCGACCCGCTCCGGGCTGTACACCGGGGGCATCGCGACCACCTTGCGGCCGGTGTAGTTCGCCGCGTGCTCGAAGTGCGGGGTGTCGATGGTCGCGGGCATCACCGTGCACACGTGGATGCCCTTCGTGCCCTCCACCCGCAACTGCTGCCGCAGACTCTGCCCGAGCCCCTGTACGGCGTGCTTCGACATGCTGTACGGATGGCTGTAGGGCTGGGAGACGGCGCCCACGATGGACGAGATGTTGATCAGCGTCCCGGTGCCGTTCCGCCCGCCGGGGCCGTTCTCCCGCATGGCGCGCAGAGCCGCCCGGGCGCCGTGCACATAGCCCATGACGTTGACGTCGAGGACCCTGCGGAAGTCCTCCAGCGGTACGTCCTCGAAGCGGCCGAAGGCATTGACGGCGGCGTTGTTGACCCAGACGTCGATCCGGCCGAACTCCTCGACCGCCCGCCGCGCCAGGTCGTCGACCGCCTTGGCGTCCGTCATGTCGGTCGGTACGACCAGCGCCCGGGCCCCGCGATGCCGCGTGCACTCCTGAGCGGTCGCCTCCAGCGCCTCCTCGCGGCGCGCGGCGAGCACGACGGCGCATCCCTTGCGTGCGAAGGCCTCGGCCGTGGCGCGTCCGATGCCGCCGGACGCGCCGGTCACCACCACGACCTGGTTGCGCAGTCCCATTCCGTACCTCCTCGGCTGCCGAGCCGGACGTCCTGTGTCCGCCTCCGTGGCGCACCGGGTACCCGCGAGCGCCGGATCGGCTCAGCCGGGGGCGACCGGATTCGGGACGGTGTGACCGCGTCGCCGGGGGTACTCGGCCACCGACTCCGTCGATCCCAAGGGAAAGGGAGTGGTCCCATGTACGACCGTCCGACCCCGACCGACACGGACCTGCTCGGCATCTACCTCAACGACCATCTCGCCGGAGCCACCCTCGGTACGGACCGGGCCCGGTCGCTCGCCGAGGCCGAGGCCGAGCGGGACCCGGCGCTCTCCGACGCCGTGGGGCCGATCGCGGACGAGATCGCCGAGGACCGTACCGCCCTGCTGCGGGTCATGCGGTCGCTCGACGTCCCCGTCCGCCGCTACAAGCTCGTCGCGGGCCGGCTGGCCGAGCGGATGGGCCGGCTCAAGCCCAACGGCCGGGTCGTACGGCGCTCTCCGCTCGCCCCCATGCTGGAGCTGGAGCTGCTGCGGCTGGGCGTGGAGGGCAAGGCCGCCGCCTGGCGGACGCTGCGCCGACTGGCCGACGCCGACGACCGCCTGGACCCCGGACGACTCGACGGCCTGCTCCAACGCGCCGAGCGGCAACTGGAGACGCTGGAACAGCTGCGCACACGGCAGGTCACCGAGACGTTCCAGCCCTGGGGCGAGACCTCGACCTCGCCCCAGGGGGCACGCGCCTGAAACCTACGGTTTGTACGAGGCGTGCGAGTCGTGCGCCTTGTACGCCGAGGCGTCGCGGCCGACCGACAGGTTCGCCGGGCGGTACGGGACATAGGCCGCCCCGTCCAGGCCGAGCGCGGTGGCGGACTTCTGGAGCGCGGCCGGGGTCGCCACGTCGTCCCACCGGCCGGTTTCGACACGGTGTTCGAGGGCGTGCAGGGCGGCCACCGTCTCGGCGGTGGTGAACACGCAGTGGCCCTGCCGCTCGACGTAGGCCTGCCGCAGCAACGCGCCGTCCCCCGAGGCGCGCACGCGGGCGGCGAAGCGGTTCTCCTGCTCCACCGGGACCAGGTTGTCGGCGGTGGTGTGGATGTCGAGCAGGGGCACCTCGAGCCCCTGGCCCGCGGAGGAGGTCCGTTGCGCTGTGCGGACGGCGGCGGGATCGGCGGTGATGGTGGCACCCGAGGTCAGTGTGCGCAGGTCGGCGCGCAGATCGAGGCCGGCGGCCCGGTAGAGGGCGCGGACCTGCGGCGCGTGCTGCGAATCGGCGAGCAGACGGGCGTAGTCCACCCCCTTGTTCCAGGAGTTGTTGCCGCCGACGGACTGCTCGATGGCGTACCGTCCGCCCTCGACGAACGACAGGATGCCCTGCGCGAACCACGCGTACTGCTGCTCCTGCTGACCCGCCCAGTCGGTCGGGGCCGGCCGGTCCTTGCCCGGCGCCCAGGCGGGCAGGTTGAGGAAGGCGGCGGCCAGCGCGACGCGGGCCCGGCCCTGGGGGGTGGCCTGGGCGGCGGTGACCGCCTTGGTGAGCAGATCGGCGGTGGCGGCGGCTTCGGCGGTCGTGCCGAACCGTACGAGCTTGACGTCCTGCTCGGGCAGCAGCAGACGGGCGATCGTGTACTCGGCGTCCAGCTGGTAGTTCTCGAGGTCGTTCGCTCCCGCGACCAGCCCGCACTGGCCGAGCGCGCCGTCGATGCGCCCGCCGCCGTCCCGGGCCAGCTGCGCGTTGACGAGGCCGCCCATCGAACTGCCGATGGCCAGCGTGCGCGTCGGCTTGCCGATCTTCGCGGCGACGGCGTCGATGGTGGCGAACTGGTCTCGCGCGGCGCTGTTCAGGGCCCACATCGAACCGTTCGGATCGTACGACGACCCGGCCATCGCATAGCCCTTGGCGAGCAGCGCGGTGCGTACGGCGTCGCTGGGGGCGTTCCTCGCGACCAGGGTGCCGAAGCCGTGGCTGAACACCAGAAGGGTGCCGTTCCAGTTGTCGGGCACATCGGCGATCCAGGTGGCGCCGTCGGAAAGGGTGCCGGTGAGATGCCCGGTGACGGCGGCCTCCGGCTGGGCGGCGGAGGAGGGAAGCGTGGTGAGGGCCGCGGAGGTCAGCGCGGCCAGGACGGCGAGGGCGACACGCGAGCGGGTGCGACGGGTACGGCGGGTGGGGCCGGTGGGACCGGTGGGGGGACGGGTGTCTGCGGGCATGGAGCGGCTCCTGAATGGGGGGCGGTTTACGGAGCGGGACCGGACAGATGCTCAGTGCACTGAACGAAGACGTGCAGGAATGTAGGGCTTATTTCTTGCGGCCGTCAAGATAATGCACAACTTTGCTGGGGATCCGGCACCCTCCTACGCCGCCCCGCCCGCCGCGAATCCGGCTCCCACATGTCCCCACCGATCCCATGCGACTCACATCACACCGCGTGCACCCCCCGCGAGAGATCCTGACTCGTCAGATACAGTCTTGTCAGACAACTAGATCGCGTCCGCCAGGGCGAGATGACATGGGGTTGATATGGACCTGCCGGGCAATCCGCAGCAGTACACCGGTTTGGCCGTTTCCACTCCCACCGTCCCGGCCGAGGCGGTCAACCGCCCGTACGCCGGGAACACCCCTGCCCCCACGCAGAATGGGTTAACCAAATGAACAGCCTTCCCAGCCGACGACGCCTCCTCGCCACCGGCGCAGGCGCCGCGCTCGGTCTCGGCGCACTCGGCGCCACCGCGTCCCCCGCCGCGGCCGCCCCCGCCGCGAAGGGCGCCGGCACCGAGGAGACCAGGACCCTCGACGAGCTGTACCAGGCAGCCATCGCCGAAGGCGGCAAGCTCGTGATCTACGCGGGCGGCGACCTCGCCAACTCGGGCAGCGGCGCCGGCGCCCGAACCGCCTTCCGCCAGCGGTTCCCGCAGATCGACCTCAACCTCATCGTGGACTACAGCAAGTACCACGACGTCCGCGTGGACAACCAGTTCGCGACCGACACCCTGGTCCCCGACCTGGTGCAGTTGCAGACGCTGCACGACTTCACCCGCTGGAAGCGCCAGGGGCGGCTGCTCCGCTACAAGCCCGCCGGCTTCAGCAAACTCCACAAGAAGTTCAAGGACCCGGACGGCGCCTGGGTGGCCGGCATGGTCATCGCCTTCAGCTACCTGTACGACGTTGCCGCGGCCGGAGCGAACGCGCCGCGGACGCCGCTGGACCTGGCCGACCCCCGCTGGAAGGGCGCCATCGCCTCCTCCTACCCGCACGACGACGACGCGGTGCTCTATCTCTTCGCCCTCTACGCCAAGACCTACGGCTGGGACTGGGTGGCCGGCTTCGCCGCCCAGCAGCCGCAGTTCGCCCGCGGCTCCTTCTCCCCCGGCACCGCGGTCACCAACAAGGAGAAGATCATCGGCGTCGGCACGGGTGGCAACCCGCTCGCCACCAGCCCGAACCGCTGGATGATGACCGACGGGCACCCGTTCATGGCGTGGGGACAGCGGCTCGCCATCCTGAAGCAGGCCGCCAACCCCACGGCGGCCAAGCTCTACCTCAACTGGCAGCTGTCCACCGAGCGTCAGACCTCCAACAACTGGTCGGTGCGCACGGACATCGCGCCGCCCGCCGGCCTGAAGCCGATCTGGGAGTACCCGAACGCCAACCTGGACGGGTTCCCCCGCTTCATGGAGGACCGGGCCCAGGTCGAGCAGCTGAAGCAGACCTTCGCCCTCTACTTCGGCGAGGTCAAGGGCGACCCGACACCCGGCTGGCCCGGCCTGCACCCGGGCGCCTGACGCCCCACGGAGTCCGTACGGACCGCCCTGGGGGCCTCCGGTCGCGCACGACGTCATCGGCATCCCCACCGCCCCCGGCGGGTGGGGATGCCCTGCCGTGGGGATGCCTTGGCCCCGGCCGCGCGATGGACGTCGCGTCGACCCCCGCGGGATTCCCGGTCACACGAGACCGTGCCTCCCCCTCCCCCATGTCGGTCCCCCACCTGTTGACGCCGTGCAGGCCGAGGTAGCTGCCATTGAGCTGGAAGCCGGTGTTGGCGTCGACCGCGACGGACCGAAGGCCCAGGCGTTCGGTCACCACATCCGCGATCCTGTCCGCGCCCGCGGTGATGTCGTGGATCTCGACGCCGGCGTTGTAGAGGTAGGGATCCGCCAGGCCGTTCCACTGGCGCGGGCTGGTGATGGTTACGGTCTGACTGGCGTGGGGGTGCCCATTGCGGACGGCGCCGCGTCGCCGGGCTGATGCGGGCGGCGGGCCTGGAGGGCCGCCACCGCGGACGACGGCACCTGACCACCGTCCCCGACCCTCGCGCCGCCTCCCGTCCCGGCCTCGTCCTGCGGCAGTTCGCACCCGGCCGGTAATCCTTCACTCGGATCGTGGCTGTGTCAGACACCAGTCAGCAATTCGCCACCCTGACAACGGAGTTCGGCATCCGCCTGTTGCTCGACACGAGAACCTGGCCCAGCCGGGCCGCGGCCCGCACCGCAGTCTTCGACTTTGTCGAGGTCGAGGGATGGCACAACTTGCACCGACCGCACAGCAGCCTCGGCTACCGCGGTCCCGCACATCGATCAGAGGAACGGTCTGTGCGTGCCGAAGGAACGTCGGTGGTAGGTGAGAGGTTGCACGCTGCCCGCCTCGCTGACGACGGCGTGAGCCAGAAGGACGATGTGGTCCCCGGCATCGACGGTGTCGGCCAGCCTGCAGGCGATCCATGCTGCCGAGCCGGGCAGGCGAGGCAGCCCCTCGCTGGGGAACCAGTGGACGCCCCGGAACTTCTCGGTACTTGTCCGAGCGAAAGCAGTAGCGAGATTGACCTGGTGCGCGCCCAGGACGTTGAGGCCGAAGAGGCCGATCCGCCGGACGATCGCAAGCAGTTGCGAGCGTTTGTCCAGGGACACCAGCACCATGGGAGGCGTCAGCGACAGGGACGCGAACGCACTGACTGTGCTGCCGTGTGGGCGCTCTCCGTCCATCGCCGTGACCACGGCGACCGGGGAGGCGACGGCGGCCATGGCGTCGCGGAACGTCCTCTGGTCGACACCCCGCGTCATGGTGCCGACACCGGCCGGACCGCGAGGGCCGAGCCCGGGCAACGGGCGAGAGCATCGAAGGCGGTACCCACCCTGTTCCAGGTATCAGTCATGGTCATCGGCGCAGGAGCGACCGCGTTCACCGCGCCGTGCCGTGTCCCGCTCGCCGCAACACGACCCTCGGCCGATGGATGCGGTGGAGTCCCCGCGTGCACCCGCACAGTCCTGGTGATCATTTACGGCGCGCTCCTCCGGAAAGCGGCACAGACAGCCACCCGCCCTCTGTCTCACGAGGGTCACCCGGGCCCAGCGCGTCACGCACGGTGGTTGTGATCGCCTCGCAGGAGATCCCATATCGTTCGAGCAGCTGAGCGTGCGGGCCGGTTTCAGTGAAACGGTCCGCGATGCCCAGAGTCAGGGTCCGGGGTCCGCGCTCCGCCGCGATGACTTCCGCGACGCATCCGCCCAGGCCCCCGATGGTCGTGTGCTCCTCGACCGTGACAACCAGCTCTGACTGTCCCACGAGGTCAAGAAACCGTTCCTGTGCGAACGGCTTCAGACGCAACACGCCGACCACCGCTGTGGGAACCCCCTGCGCGTTCAGTTCATCCGCTGCCCGTACGCACACACCGACGGCGACGCCGCAGCCCACCAGGGTCACTCTGGGCCGAGGCACCGCCCAAAGCCGCAGCGAGTCCTCCACCAGCGGACCGCCCGCGACCGGAGGCACGGGATCGCGGCTCAGTCGTACGTACGCGGGACCTTCTGCGGCCAACGCGGCGCCCCCTGCATGAGCCACGTCGGAGTTGTCCGCCGGTACCCAGATGCTCATTCCCGGAACCGCACGGAGAAAGGCCAGATCGGTGATTCCGTGATGGGGTGCCCCCTCAAGGCCTGCCGAGAGGCCCGCGTAGTGACCGGCGATGGTGACCGGCAGCCCCGGCAGGGCGAGAGAGAGCAGGATCTGCTCCGCGCCGCGGCCGACCACGATCGATGAGAAGCCGGAGACCACCGGCCGGAACCCTGTCAAGGCCAGCCCCGCAGCCATACCGATCATGTTCTGTTCTGCGATCCCCGCGTTGAGAAACGACTCGGGAAAGCGTTGCTGGAACCGGGCGGACCGGGTCGACCTGGCGCAGTCGCCGTCCAGGACGTACACCCGGCTGTCCTGCTCCCGAGCCGTCATCAGAACGTCGCCGAATGCCTCACGCATGGCTCAACTCCTCCACGGCAGCTGCCAGTCGGGACTGATCACAGACCGAATGCCATTCCACGGCCCCCTCCATGAAGGACACACCACGCCCCTTGACCGTGCGTGCCATCACAGCCGTCGGCCGGGAGCGCGGCCGCAGGGCCTCGACGAGCGCGGCGCAGTCGTGTCCGTCCACCGTCACCGTCTCCCAGCCGAAGGACTCCCACTTCCGGGCCAGCGGCGCGGCGCCCATGATCGCGTCGGTGGGACCGTCGTGCTGGATCCCGTTGACATCGACGATCGCGGTGAGACCGTCCAGGCCCAACTGCCCCGCCGCCATGGCGGCCTCCCACACCTGGCCCTCCTGGCATTCGCCGTCGCCCAGCAGGGCGAAGACCCTGGCGCGCGCCGCTCGATGCCGTAGCCCGAGGGCAATGCCCACCGCCACCGAGAACGCCTGGCCGAGTGACCCGGAACTCACCTCGACGCCAGGTGTCAGCCGACTGTCCGGATGTCCCTGCAGAGGGGACCCCAGGCTGCGCAGGGTGCCGCAGGTCCCCTCCGGCAGGACACCGAGGTCGAGCAGGACCGCGTACAGAGCAGGCGCCGCGTGTCCCTTGGACAGGACGAAACGGTCACGGTCGAGGTCCGTCACGAGCGGATCGCCCTGTCTCCGGTCCGCTACGAGGCCTCGCCCCGGGCTCATCACCCCGTAGTGCAAGGTGGTGAGGATCTCGATCGTCGAGAGCGAACTGCCGGGGTGCCCCGCTCCGGCAGCCGCGATCATCCGCATCGTGTCCAGGCGCAGTTGGTCGGCTTTCGAGTGCAACGCGTCGGCGTTCATCGGCACATGTCCTCCTCTGCCGTCGCGCCCGCGCTCATGAAGGATGCGAACCGGGCGTGCAACGCCGGCGCGGAGATCGACGAGGTCGCGCGGTTGGGTACGGCGCCGTCGATCGGGCCGACGGGGACGACCATGAAGTGGGGGCCGGTTGTGCGCAGCATCATCTCCGCGCCCTCCTCGATCTCCTCACGCGTGCGGCACACGCGAGCCGACGCATAGCCGAGCCCGCGTGCCACTGCCGCGAAGTCCACCGTGCCGGAGGTGGTGGGCTGGGCTCCAGTCGATTCGTACGTACCGTTGTCGAACAGCACGTGCACGAGACCGATCGGTGCCCGCGACCCGATCGTCGACATCGTGCCCAAGTGCATGAGTGCGGCGCCGTCGCCGTCGAGCACGACCACCGGCCCGGCCCCGCCGTCCTGATGAGCCGCGCCCAGGGCCACGCCCAGGCCGAGCGCGGACGCGTGTCCCATCGATCCCTGCATGTAGAAGTGGGAGTCCGCGTCGCCGGCCGCGAACAACTCGCGCGAGGTATATCCGGTGGTCGAGACGACGGGCAGGCCGGAGAACTTCGACAGCAGCAGCGGCAGCGCCTCCGCCCGCGTCAGACGGCCGGCCCCTCCTTGCTGCGGTGGCGCGGAACGCTTGCCGACAGCGCCCTTCTGGACCAGTACGAACGCCGGTCTTCCCTGGGCCAGTTCCTTCTCGGCCTCGGCAAGGATGCCACCCAGGTCCGTACTGTCCTGGTACAGCGTCCAGTGCGCCACTCCCAGGGCGTCCAGCAGGGCATGCGTCGCAGAGCCCATCACGGCGTGCTGGGGCTCGTCGTCCGCGGGGTCGGGCCAGCCCCGCAGGCTCATGAAGACCAGCGTCGGGATCCGATAGGTCAAGAGGAGAGAGGTCAGCGGATTGATCATGTTTCCCAGGCCGGAGTTCTGGGCGATGACGGCCGTCCGGACGCCTCGGAGGGCGGCACCGGCGGCCATCGTGAGCGCTGCCCCTTCGCTCGCAGCGGGCACGTAGACCCCCTGGGCGCTGAGCCGCTCGATAGGGCCCGAGAAGTAGGAACACGGAACCCCGCTGACGAAGCCGACGTCCTGGTCCTCGAGTACGTCGCAGAATTGATCTGAACTGATCATGGATACGCTCCAGAAGGTGCTGCGCGTCGCGCCCGTACGGGATGCCTGAGGGGTCTCAACGTCCGAGCACTGCCCCGCCGTTGAGACCGATGACCTGGCCGGTGAGGTAGCCGGCGTCGGGAGAGGCGAGGTAGTCGACCGCGGCCGCCACGTCACGCGGGGTGCCAACCCGGCCGACCAGCGTGTCGTCTCGTTTCCTGGACCGGAACGCCCCATCGGCCGTGTCCCCGAAAATCTCCGTGCCGGCGATGTATCCGGGTGCGAGCACGTTGACGGTGATCCCGGCGGGCCCGAGTTCCTTGGCGAGCCCCAGGCTCCAACCGTGGAGTCCGGCCTTCGCGGCTGCGTACGAGCCGTATGAGTGTGCCCCGGTTCCGCCGCGCTGTGCCGCGGTGGAACTGATGACGACCACCCGGCCCCCCGGCCGCGCCAGTCGGTCGCGCAGGGCACTGGTCAGCAGAACCGCGGTGAGAAGGTTGGTGTCCAGATCGTGGCGCCAGGCAGCCGACAGGGCATGGAGGCTGTCGTCGGTCGGCGGGGTGGCGTTGGCTCCCGCGTTGTTCACCAGGACGCCGACCTCCCCGAGCGCGGCGATGCGGTCTCCTGCCCGCTCCACCTGGCCCGGGTCCCGCAGGTCGGCCGCCATCACGTGGATCCGGTCCTCCCCGATGTCGGACCGGGCCTTCTCCAGCACCTCCCGCCGCCGTCCGATGATGACCACGCGGTCCCCGCTTGCCGCGAAGGTAGCCGCGATCGCCTTCCCGATTCCTGTCCCACCGCCCGATACGACCACCAGCCGACCCGGCATGAACGCTCCTTCCGATGGCTTGTGACAACTGTCGTGCCCGTCCCTGGGCGAAGCGGCGCGGCGCCGTGCCGGACGCAACTCCACGAACCCCGCCCAGTGCGTCAGGTATGCCGGGCCAGGGTCTTCAGCAACAGGTCCGCCGCCTGGGCCGCATCCTTGTAGCCGTAGGAGAGCCGCAGGCAGCGCTCCGCGGAGGGTGGCCGGGCATCCGTCAACGGCGCCGGCTCGATGCCCAGCCACCGGGCCCTGGCGGGCAGTACTTCCTCCCGAACGAGCGCGGCACCGGTGGCGCTGTCGAGTTCCTCGCACCGGATCGGCGCCGACTCGGTACTGACCTCGGGCACCACGATCGCGCGCAGCGGCAGTGGGCCGACTGCCACGCGGCCGGTGTCTCCGGAGAAGTACGAGGCGAGGGACACAACTCGCTTGGGACGGTCGGGGGCGTCGATCAGCCGAATGGGGTCCGTCCAGCCGAGAACATCCGTGCCTGCCGTGTCGGCGCGGGCGTACAGCCGGTCGTTGGACACCAGCCGCGCTCCGGCCGCGACGGCGGCCAGCACCGTCGTCGTCTTCCCTGCTCCCTTGGGCCCGGTCACGGCGAAGGCGTCGCCACCCATGGCGAATCCGGACGCGTGCACGGTGAGCACACCCGCCGCTTCAAAACCCGTGCTCACCATCTGCTTGACCACCCGAAGGGCGTCGCGCGTGCCGAGGGAGGGATCGGGGTTCACGATACGGACTCGGTCCCGCGTCACCAGAAAACCGCTCCCGGTATGGGGGTTGACGACCAGTCGGTCCACGCCGGGGAGGCCCGTGTAGACCACACCCTCGTTGAAGTCGGGGACGTACCCGTCGGGAGAGGCATAGAGCGTCACCGGACACGGTTCGGCGGCGGCCGTCACCCCGGGCCGTACCCGGCCCACGACAAGTTCGACCCGCAACTGACCGGGGTGAGGAGCCACGGAGCGCGCCTGGGGCCAGAAGTAGTCGGCCACCGCCTCCAGGAACTTTTCCGGACCCGCGATCGAGAGCTCGTGATGGTCGTAGAGGCGCAGCGTCCACGTCCGGCTCTCGACGTCGTTCGTCTCCAGCTGAGAAAGCCGGTCGGCAGCGTTCATGTCCGTGTCCAAAGCGATTCCAGCAGCGGGAGGTGGTGATTGATGTCGGACAGTCCGGCCTGCCGGAAGCCGAGTTCTCTTCTGTCGTCGGGGAAGGGCTGCGCGATGATGTCGGCCACTTCGTCCAGCGAGTCGAAAAGAAAGCCCGCCGACCCCACGTACTCCTTGAGGTCCGGCCTGATGTTCTGCATGCATACGCCGACTCCGGCAGCCTGAGCCTCGGCGACCGCCATCGGCCAGCCGACCGTCCGCAGCTCCGCAGAAGCCGTGTAGACCAGCCACCGGTGCTTCTTGTACTCGGTCGGCATGAGTCGGTGCTCGACGAGCGGGTGCATGACCACCGGGTTGCCGCTCGCCCGGTTGTACTCCGCGATGCGCCGTGATTCGTAGCCCATGGCATACAGGTTGAACGTCCGTTCGGGGACGCTGCGTGCGAGGTCGATGAACAACTCGTGGTTCTTCTTCGGCAGGCAGGCGCCGACGTTCATGATCATGTCCCCGTTGACGGAGGTGTCCGCGAAACGGCCGACGTCCACCACAGGACGGCACGGGACGACCTTCTTGTCCGAGACACCCCAGGACAACAGGAGATCCACGGTGAAGGGAAACGTGAGCACACCGAGGCACAGATCGTCGTTGAAAGAGGCAACCGCCTCGTCCCGAACCGCCGGCTTGGCCAACAGATCGTAGGAATGGGCACGGACCGTGAACGGCACGCCGGTACGCCGGGCCAGGCGCCGCAGGGCCGGCGCGTGATGAGCGTAGTGGCCGTGCAGCACATCGGCCTGGAACTCCTCGACGTGCCGAACCTGCGCGTCGATGTCCTCACCGTTCACTGATACGAAGGGATGATGTTCGGACGCCGGAAGATCCGCTGCGCCGAACGACACGATACTTGTCGTATGGCGCGCGGCCACGGCACGTATCTCCGTTTCCAGATACGTCTCCGAAAGCTGTGGATACCGGCGCACCACATACATCACACGTGAGGTCATAACCGCTCTCGCCTCGGTCAGCCGTCCTCGCGCCGCTGCGCGAAGTATTCATGAACCCGTCGGTGCAGTTCGGGTTTGTCCGAACTCCACTCCCAGCAGCCGCCGGCCACGGCGATGTCATGCGTCGGATCGAAACCGAGATCCGCAACCATCTGGTACCGGGTGCCGTAACCGCGGTGCGACACGTCGCCGTGCCACAGATGGACCAGGTCGCCGTCCAGGTAGTCGACCCGCCCGTCGACCGCCTCGGCGAACGGCTTGGCCCACTCCAGGAGATGTTCACGCTGGTACTCGTTGCGGGGGCGGCAGGCCAGAAGGTGGTCGATGCGGTCGATGGCCGTGCTGGCCAGCTCCCGGGTGCCGCCGCCGACGATCGACGCGTCATAGAGCCCGTGCCGCAGGATCACCTCCGCCCTGGCCACCCAGGCGTAGCCGCAGTGCAGCGGGACGGGGTCCGTGCCGATGCGCCAGGTGCGCAGCCGTTCCTCGACGAGGGCTCCCTCCACGTACTGGAGCGCGAAGCTCGGCCGGACCACGGCCGACGGCGGCGGGTCGTCGATCTGGTCCGCGCGCACCTCACGGGCCCTGGAGAAGGGTTGGAGAAGGACGGCCGTTTCGAGCTTGCGCAGGGCGAGTCGGGCCCAGTCGTCGTCCTCCAGCACGACGTCGCAGTCGATCCAGGCGACTGCCGTGCAGTTCTCCGGCAACCGGTCCAGTGCGACGTTGAGCAGTCGCTCCTTCTGCCAGAGCGTGCTGCCGCCGGACAGTTGGACAAGGATGTCGGCGTCCGCGGGGCCGAGTTCGAAGCGGCCATCGGGAGAGTGCTCCACGGTGATCAGCGGAACGTTCAGTCGCTGCCGGAAGAGCTGGTAGTTGGCGAAACGGGTCCGGTAACCCGCCGGATTGAAATAGCTGGTGATCGCCCAGAGCGTCATGTGCGGTCTCCTTCAGCAGCAGGACGTCCCGTCAAGAGGCCTTCATCGCATCGGTGTTGTCGCCAGTCATGATCCGGGTGAGCTCTCGCCAGGGCAGATCGCCGATCAGCTTGTCCGTCTCGACCAGGTCGAAGACTTCGCTCACAGCGGCGATGGACGGCTCCATCTCCGCGGTGGACCCGGTGCGTGCCAGACTCGCCAGGAGGTCCTCGCCGGAGCGGATCATCGCCCGCAGCATCTGATTGGCGTAAATGGCGCCCGCGAGTCCCAGGTCCCGCAACTGGTGGAAGTCCGTGGTGTAGTACGTCGTCGGTACGGCGAAGATCGGCACCGAGCTCCCCCTCGCCCGGAACTCGGCGCAGAACTCGGCAATCTGCCCGGCGTCCTGAGCACGGCTGTGGATCAGCACCGCGTCTGCCCCGGCCGAGCAGTACAGTTCGGCCCGCCGCAGCGCGTCCTCCGAACCGGCCCCGGCGATCAAGGACTCCAGCCTGGCGATCACCACGAAGTCTCCCTGCCGCTGGGCCGACTTGGCAGCGGAGATCTTCATGGCGAAGGCTTCCGGGTCTTCCAGTGTGTTGCCGTCCCGGAAGCTGTTGCGCTTCGGTCCCTGCTTGTCCTCGATGCAGACCGCGTCGATGCCGGACTCCTCGTACAGCCGCACCATGCGACGCACCACGTTGACGTCCCCGAAGCCCGCGTCCACGTCGGCGATCACCGGCAGCGCCGTCACCCGGCGGATCCGGACCGCGTCGGCGTGGAACTCCGTCATGGTCAGCAGGCCGGCGTCAGGCACTCCATGGGCCGCGGAGATGCCGAGGCCACCTGCCCAGACGGCCTCGAACCCCGCTCTTTCGGCCAGGATCGCAGTGAGGCCGTCATGCACGCCGACCGTCCGGACGAAGGTGCCGGAGGCGAGCATGTGACGCAGTGCCATCCGCTGGGACATGGGAACCCCTTCCACTGGTGTGCGAGACCGCATGGCTCAGAGCAGCACGCGGAGCCTCAGAGGGCGTTCGTACAGGCACAGGCCCTCGGCGACACGGACAGGGTCCGCATCGCCGGCCACCGTGCTGGTGTTCGCCCGGACACAACGGCCTCGTCACACACTGCCGCAACCCGCAGGAAGGCGTCAGACGCCAGTGATCGCACCAACGGGCATACCCATTCGGGCACGAGGGTGACGGCACGTCATCGCGGGTCGAAGCACTGTCCCCTCAGCGGCGCGACGTCCGCCGCCGACGGACCGCCGCCGCCAACTCGCCCAGCAGCACCTCCGTCTGATCCCATCCCACGCAGGCGTCGGTCACACTCTGCCCGTAGACGAGCGTGTGCAACGGGCCCGGCTCCTGCCGCCCCGCGCGCAGGAAGCTCTCGATCATCAGTCCGGTCATCCCTCGCTCTCCGTCGGCGATCCGGTCCGCGATCTCCCGGACCACCTCGGCCTGGCGCATGTGGTCCTTGCCGCTGTTGGCGTGACTCGCGTCGATGACCAGGTTCTCCGGCATCCCGGACGCCGCCAGCAGCGCGAGCGCGTCCCTGACGTGTTCGGGACCGTGGTTGGGTCCTCCGCGCCCCCCGCGCAGAATGATGTGGCAGTCGGGGTTGCCGCTCGTCGAGACGACCGAGGCGGTGCCGTGCTCGTCGATGCCGAAGAAGACGTGGCGGCCGGCGGCCGACCTGCAGCCGTCCACGGCCGGCTGCAGGTGGCCGTCCGTCGCGTTCTTGAAGCCGACGGGCATGGACAGTCCCGAGGCGAGCTGGCGGTGCACCTGGCTCTCAGGGGTACGTGCACCGATCGCTCCCCAGGTCACCGCGTCCGCGATGTACTGAGGACTGGTCGGCTCCAGGAACTCGCATCCGACGGGCAGCCCTGTGTCGAGGACGTCGAGCAGAACCTGGCGGGCCAGGCGCAGGCCGTTGTGGACGTCGTGTGTGCCGTCCAGGTGCGGGTCGTTGATGAGTCCCTTCCAGCCGAGCGTCGTCCGCGGCTTCTCGAAGTACACCCGCATCACGACGCAGAGGTCGTCGCTCAGCGCCGCGCTCGCCGCGGCCAACCGCTCCGCGTACTCTCGCGCCGCGGCCGGGTCGTGGACGGAACACGGGCCGACGATCAGCAGCAGACGGTCGTCGTCGCCGGTGAGTACATCCTTGACCTGACGTCGGCCGTCCTGGACAACGGCCGCGCGAGCCGCACCCAAGGGGAGTTCAGCGCGCAGGACGGCCGGCGGGACGAGGGGCTGGAAGTCGGTGATCCGCAGATCGTTCGTCTGCGCATCACCGATGGTGGATACGACCACAGTGGGGTTCCGTTTCGGTTCACGAGGCGGAGCCCACCAAGTCGTACGCGTCTACCGCATCGCCCGGTGCCGTCCGCCTCAACGACGAAAGGGCAGAGGCGAAACGCCTCTGCCCTGTTGGCTCCGGGTGGTTGCTCAGTCAGCGCATGCGACGACCGGCTCCGCCCGGAGCCAACGCAAAGCGCCAATAGCAACGCACCGATGTAGACATGGATGGGACCCTAGCAGAGCGTGACGCCGGTCTTGTCCGGCGCACCCCTGGACGGTCGTGGACCTGCTCCCCACTCAGTGGTTGGTGCCGGTGAAGTGGCTCAGACTTCGGTTCCACAGCAGACGTGAGGCGATGAAGGCGAGCAAGCCGAGGAGCGGCGACGCCACCGCAAGCCACACAGGTACGCCCAGCGTGCCGCCGTGGCCGGTGAGGATGGCGGCGGGGAAGTACGCGACGAAGGCGAGGGGCACCGCGCAGGTGAACACGACCTGCGCGATCTTGGGAAGAATGCTCAGCGGGTAGTTGCCGAACGTACCCATCAACTCCTCGAACCAGGTGCTCCAGTAGGACGTGGCCGGAAAGTGCAGGGCAGCGCTCGAGATGGCGGTGAATATCGCGGATTCCATGAACATTCCGCCGACGACCGCACCCGCGAGAAAGAGGATTCGGGCAACCGTCCACTCGTGTTGGCTTCTGCTGATCGCCGCTGCGAACAGGCTGATCGCGACGATCAGGTCACCGAGGGCGTTCGCCGGGAAGAAGGCGAGCTGTACCTGTCGGTAGACGGGCATCGGCCTGACGAGATACGCCTCGACCAGGCCCTCCTGAACCAGGAACTTCAGGTTGAAGACGCGGCCGAAGAACAGCACGTAGAGGCCGTGGGCGAGCATTCTGAGACCCGCGATCAACAGGACGTCGGAACTGGCCCAGCCACCGACTCCCGAGAACCGCACCAGCAGCACGCCGGCGAAGACGATGACAGAGACCTGCCAGACCGCTCCGATGGCGATACTCAACAGGAAATTGGTTCGGTACTCCATGAGCGCTCTGAAGTTCATTTTGGTCAGGCGCCAGGCGACCTTCCAGTCGGCAGCGAACCGCACCAGTCGACCAGGAGGCCGGACAGAAGGATGGACGGCCACGGTTCACCCTCCCTGAGAGATGACACGACGAGCGGATCGGTGCCACAGCCATCTGGTACAGAGCGCCAGCCCGGCGCCCCAGAGGACCTGGTACATGAGGTACCGGGGAGCCGCACCGAGAGGGATCCTCCCGATGTAGATCGAAAGCGGCACATTGAGGCTGTACTGAAACGGCAGGAAACTGCTCACGGTGACGAACCACGCGGGAAAGAACCACAACGGGGCGTAGACCCCGGACAGCAGATTCTGCGTGAACTGCAGAATCAACAGGGCCGCGTTGTTGCGCAGTGTCCAGAAGCACATCAGATCGATCATCAGCATGACGTGGTACAGCACCCATTGACCGAGCAGCAGACTGAGCAGGAAGACGGTCAGCACGCGCCCCGATCCCGGTAGCTCGACCGCGCCCACTGCCCAACAGACCAGGTAGCCGGCCAACGCCCAGACGAATCCGTACAGTTGGTCGCCGACGGCGCGCAGAGCGTAGTAGTGACGCGGCGTCAAGGGGCGCAGGAACCAGTACACGATGGTGCCGAAGTTCATGTGCTGCAACACGGTGTCCCGCCCGGTCGACCGGTCGATGCTGCGCATGCGAATGGCCAGGGTGGCCAGGACCGCGTACCCGACCGCCTGCTCACGGTCGATTCCCGCGGTCACCCCTGTGTGGGCGTACAGCCCTCGCCACAGGCAGACCACGAGGAAGAGCTGGACGGCCAGTCTCAGCGCTACGGCGGTCAGCCGGGGCGGCACCAACAGCTCGCCCAGAGCGCTGATCGCGGCGATACCCCAGGCGCGTGACAGCACGACCGGCCAAAAGCCGGGCGACGTCTTGGCCATGGCACCGGAAGAGGCCATGGTCACGCTCCTCGTACGACCGACTCGGTGGCGGAACCGCCGTCACCGTGCGTCCGCTCGTCCTCGCGGAGATAGGCGGCTCGCATCACGTCTTCCAAGTCGTTCTGCTCCAGCTTCAGATCGACGACTTCGTAACACCCGATCACTCGACGCAGCGCCTCCTGCATGGTCGGGTTCGTGTCGTCCGGACCGAAGACGACCTGGGAGCCCTGCCGATGCAGGATGCGGACACCTGGCGGCGGAGTCGGCTGCTCCGCTGCCGGGTCGGCGCCGAGGTCCCCGAGCGTCGCGTGGATCTGCCAGCCACCGAAGCGGCGGCGTATCTCGTCCAAGTGGCCGTCCAGGACGGTGCGGCCGTGGTTGATCAGCACCACGCGCTCGGCCAGTCTGGCTACTTCCGTCATGTCGTGGGTGGTGAGCAGTACGGTCCGGCCGCGCTTGTCCACCTCTCGGCGCAGGAACTCGCGGACCTGTTCCTTGGCGATCACATCCATGCCGATGGTGGGTTCGTCCAGGAACACGACCTGCGGGCCGTGCAGGAAGGCCGCGGCGAGGTCGCACCGCACCCGCTGTCCGAGGGAAAGGTGCCGCACTCTCGTGTCCCAGAAGCTCCGAAGCTCCAGGATTTCGTCGAACTCCCTTATGCGGGCGCGATGTTCCGCCTCGGGGACACCGTAGATGTCGCGCAGGATGCGGAGCGACTCACGAGCGGGCAGGTCCCACCACAGTTGAGTGCGCTGTCCGAAGACCGCGCCGATGGTGCGGGCGTTGCGTCTGCGATCGCGATGCGGCACCAGTCCGGCCACACGTGCGACGCCGGAAGTCGGTACCAGGATCCCCGTGAGCATCTTGATGGTGGTGGACTTGCCCGCGCCGTTCGGGCCCAGCAGAGCGAGCAGTTCACCGGGGCCGACGCTGAAGGTCACGTCCGACACGGCGGCTTTCACCGTCCGCTCCGGGTTGACCAGGGAGCGCACGGCGCCGGCGAAGCCCGGGCGTCGTATCGCGGTGCGAAAGACCTTGCGCAGGTTCCGTGCCGTGATTCCTGCCTCGTGTTCTCGACCGCTGCCGGGACGGCTGTCCGTCAGGAGAACCATGAAAGAAGTGTCTCGCTCTCGTCAGAGGTACGTGCTGTACGGTTGCCGCTCCGCCAGGCGGACCAGCTCCGGAATTCTGCGTTCGGCCAACAGCCGGTAGTAGCAGGCCGTCTCCGCACTGATCCTCTGCACCGTGTCCTCGTCGGCGCCCTTCAGGAATGACTCCGCGAATTGCAGGATCGCGTCGCGTCGCGTCGTCCCGGCTCGTGGGAGGGCGAGCATCAGGATCAGCACATCGTGTTCCAGGGCGATCAGGTCATAAGCCCTCTTCAGATCCGGGCTGTGACCGGCGAGAAAGGCGGAGACGGTACGCACCTGCTCCATCCGGCCGTCGAGTGCGGCCGCCTCGAAGAGCCGTTGCGTGATGGACGGCGGCCCGCCCTCTCGCACGCGCCAGAGATAGACGGTGGAGTCGAGGACGTCGACGCTTTGCGACAGAACATGGGCCGCCACGGCGACGGGCGCGTCCTCATGCAGATGCTCGGGGAAGCGGAAATCGTTGCGGTCCCAGAAGGAGCGGCAGTACACCTTGTTCCAGACTGTCCGATCTCCCAGGAGGTCGGTCTTCTTGGTGATATGCGTTCTCAGGGCCTCCTCGTCGAATATCCCGGCGTGGAGGGACGAAGGCCAGCTGCCCTGACCGTCGAATCGGCGTACGCCGCCGCACGCGATGTCGGAACCCGTTCTCCTCAGCGATGCGACCAGGTTCTCGTAGGCGGTCGGTACGACGATGTCGTCGGCGTCCACGAAGGCCAGATAGCGTCCCGCGGCCTGCCGGAGACCCGTGTTGCGCGCGGCGCCGACGCCGGACTTGCGCTGATGCACGAGACGGAACCGCGTGTCCCCTCGCGCGAAGGCCGCGGCTGCCTCACAGCTGGAGTCTGTCGAGGCGTCGTCGACCATGATGACCTCGAAATCGTCGAATGTCTGACGCGCGATCGAATCGAGACACTCCCCGACATAGCTCTCCACATTGTGGAAAGGAACGACAACACTGAGTTGAGGGCGCACTTCTTGTGGACCTCCTCCGCTCTGGAACACGGCATGCCTGTGTAGACCGGATGGCAGCGCGTCCTGGACGCGTCTGGAAGCATCAGAGAAGATCGACCTTGGTGTCCAGGAGGGCCAAGGCTCCGGTCGCGGGCCACATCCTGTCGTTGGAATGGTTCAGCCGAGCCGACCGCAGGTCCCGGAAGGCCCGTTCGAGGCCGAGTGGTGCGGAGCGCATGTACCCAGGCCCCATACCGGCCGTCTGGAGCATCGCGTCGACCGCGCGGAACGTCAGTTCCGACGCCGCCAGTTTCAGCGAATTCAGGCGCAGTTGAGTCACCGGTGCGGACAACCCGGATCCCTCGGCCCGAGCCGCCTCCACCGAGGCACAGACGCGGTGGAGATACGCGCTGACCAGGTCGAGGTCCACCCGGATGCGTCCCAGCCGCTCCCGCAGCAACTCGGAGCGCACCTGCGGCCCGCCCTGTCTGCGCGGTGCGCGCAGCCAGCGGATCAGCCGCCGATATGCTCCCTCGGCGGCACCCAGCCAGCAGGCCGACCAGCCGATGTGCGCGGTCGGGACCATGCTCTCCCGTGCGACTTCCTGGAACTTTCCCGCCTCGCCCACGACATTCCCGGCGGGCACTTCGCCCGAGATCTCCCAGCCGAGGCTCTCCGTCCCACGCATGCCCATCGGGTCCCAGTCGCCGCTGCCGACCAGCGTGAGCTGCTCCCGCCTCGCGTACAGCAGGGAGACCTCGTGCGGCTGGGCCTCCTGATGGGCCCGCAAGGTCACCAGGAACCCGTCTGCCTGCATCCCTCCCGTGACCACCGGAGCGCGGCGGCCGGTGAAGGCCGCGCGGCCGTTCTCGACACGGAGGGGGGTGTGCGCGGTGAACAGATCAGAGCCGCGGCCGGCCTCCGTGGTCACCGAGGCGAGGTACTCCTTGCCCGCGGCGATACGCGGCAGCACCTCCGAGCGGAGGTCGGCGCTCGCGTGCCGAACCAGCGCGTCCGCCTGCGAGACGTGCATGGCCCAGATCATCGCGGTGGACAGACATGCGGGAGCAAGAGTGCGGGCGACCTTCGTGATCTCTTCGAGAGACGCGCCGCGCCCTCCGTACTCCGGTGGCACATTGATGCCCATGAGGCCGCAGTCACGCAACGCCTGAAGACCGGCAACCGGGAAACCCGCTTCGCGGTCGGTGCGGTCGGCGTTCTCGGACAGGATGTCCAGCGTCTCGGGCGGTACGGAGAACCCGCTCATCGACTCTCTCCCCGAACACCAGGAGACGTGAGGTGGCCGATGGTCTTCCACAAGGCGGCGGGTGTGGCGAAGGACTGCGGACCAATGGCCTCGTCGGGGAACACCACTTCGTAGGTCTCCTCGATGCGGACGATGAGTTCCACGATGGCCATGGAGTCCACTCCCTGCGCCGCCAGATCGAGATGCGGTGCGATACCGGCGTCAACGGGAACACCTTTCAGCACTCCCCTGATCAGGTTATCGAATTTATCGTCCCATTCTCGTTCCACCGTCGCAGGTCACCTTTCTGGATCGCGTCAGATCAAACCGCGGCGCGCTGCCCACACAACCGCTTCTATGGGAGTTGCGACTCCGATCCCGTCGCAGAGGGACCGTATGCGCCGTCGCAGCGTTCGACCTGATGTGCACAGGATTCGAGCAATCGTCTCCGCCGGGAGGCCCTGCGCCAGCAGGTAGAGCAGTTGATGGTTCTCCTCGGAGACTTCCTGTGAGCGTTCACGGCATATGCAGCCAACACTTTCAATCTCCCTCCCGTGAGGCAAGGCGGGCATCACGCGGCGACCTCCACAGTTCGAAGCTTGCCAACGTGAACCAAATATGACGGGACGACTTTGGTTCGTCAAGACCTTCGCCTATGGGTAATACGAAGTCCCCGAATTCCCAGGTACGGACACTTCATCGAAAGTTTTCGAGGCTTCTCCCCAGGATCACCACAGCAATCCGGAAACCTACCGGAGATGCGGTTTTCTTAAAATTTCATATTGCTTTGCAAGTGCTTTTAAATGCACTCGCGGACCTCGTCGGGCCAGTTCCGGACATCCATGCCGAAATGATGCAGGAACGCATAGGCGATGCGCTCCAAGCCAAATGCCGCACACCCCGTGAAAGCAGCGTCACCGACCGAACTGGACAAGTCGAACGCCTCACCCAGCTTCTGGCCGTGCAGATTGAACGAGGCGGCGGCGACGCTGCGACCGCCGCCCACCGGCAGCAGCAGCTCGTACTTCAACTCGAGCGCTCGCTGCGACCAGACCTTCTGGGCCGCCTGGACGCTGAGGAAGAACGGATCGCTCGCCGTCTCACAACGGCCAGGCAGCCCCAGCCGCTGAGCGGTGTCCCAGACGGCCCGCATGATGTCCTTGCGCGCCTGGGTCACATACTCCTGGTCGCCCATGAACACCACCTCGCGCATGGTGAACTCCCAGAGGCGTTCCAACGAGCGGTGATAACGCGACTCATGCCTGAAGCACTTCCCCACCGCCGTCACGGCCTTACCCGATTCCGGCATACGGGTGCCCGAGTACTGCTGGTAGACGTGGTAACAGACCGCCGGTGACAGGACGTGTCCGGCATGGGTGCCGTGCCGCTCCAGCGCCTCGGCCGCCGCCGCACCTGGGTCCTCGGTGTGGGATGCCGCCTGGATCTCGTCGATGAAGTCCCGGTAGTGGTCCGTGTCGCCGTGCAGGCGGCTGGCGCCCAGCAGGAACTGCGGGAACGACGAGACGTACCCGCTACGGCACAGAACATCCGTCGGTATCAGGGACGGGTAGCTGCGCAGCTCCGCGCCGAGGAGCCGGACGGCGATGTCCGTGAAGGTCCTGTCCAGGTACGAGAGGAGGCGGATGAGCGTGTCACCGAATCCGAACTGGCCGACTCCGCTCTCCGTGACCAGTCCGCCGGCCAGCATGCGGTCGAAGAGACCGTCGTCGGCCGGGTTTTCCCGGTGGGGAGATCTCCACAGTTCACGCGCCTTGATCGCGCGTTGCGGGAGCACGTCGCCGGCCACCATCTCGCCGATCTTCCGCGTCAGCTCACCAGGGTCCACCGGACGCGCGGTGGCCACGTCCACCGCCGTCACGCCCGATTCGTCGGCCACCAGGCTGAACGTCTCGATGTCCTCGGTGACGAAGAACATCCGCTTGGACATCTCATCGGCCAGATGAAGAGGAACCGGTGACTGAAGTGCTACCGAGTACTCATGCACAGCTGCCCCCCTCGACCTGTGCCAGCAGATGGACCAGATCCTTTTCCATGCCCCTCAGAAACTCCTCCATGTCGCGGCTGGAGAACATCCTGGTGTTGGCTCTCAAATACGCAGTCGTCTCCTGCGGATCGGACGAGACGGAGAGATAGAAGTTCATGTCCTCCTGATCCAGTCCGGCGCCTTTGGTGATCCTGGTCTCAGGTAGAAGGACGCGCGCCCGGGCCGCCTCCTCATCCGGCTCGTCGATGGCTGCCGAATTCCGCTCCGCCATGACGTTCACCGCGCAGGAGACATCGGGAACGAAACCCCGTTGTGCCGCCTTTTCTGCCAGTGCGGGAGCCAGATGATCGGGGTCGTACTGACCGTAGAAGATCCCCTTGGAGATCAGTGGGTCGACTTTCCGGATGGTGCCGGGGAGCGAACTGTCCTCGACGGCCACGTACAGGGGGAAGTTCTGTGTCAGAGTGCCGTACATCGCGGCCCACTTGCGCCCATATCTGTTGTGGTTGAACACCAGGAAACCGGCTCCTGGGTGCCCGGTGCGCCCACAGAGAAGTACAGCGGTGAGTCCGGTGAACACCGCGCTGACGCTCACGTCGAGTCGGCGCGCCACGCAGTAGGCTGCGACGGAAACCGCCTTCGACTTCATCCATACTTCTCTGAATTGGGGATACTCGGGGGAATTTCGCGGTTTCGGGCAGGACACCGGACCGAAGAGGGACAGCTGCTCCGTCCAGTAGTGGACCGACTCAAGAGACCGTTGTTCTCCGGCGGTGCTGCGCTCGAACTCGACCCGTTCCGAAGGGTGCGCGAGAGAATCTGCCGACGGCGCCGGCTCTCCGTCGAGCAGTGCGCCAAGCACCAGCCCCAGATCCTTGCTCAGCCGCTTGAGCCCCCAGGAGTCGACAGCCATGTGAAAGATGGACAGAATGGCCCGACACGGCACTCCCCCGTCGGTCACGACAGCAGCTCGAAGAGAAATCTCCGGCGGCGTGAAAGGCGTCCCTGACAGAGAATCGGAGACTTGGCGCGCGAGGTCCGTGAGGTCTCGCCCATCGGTTTCGTGGACTTCCACACGCAGTACGCCGTCCCGGGCCACTGCCTGGCGCGGGGTTCCGCTCTCATCGACGTAGAACCGGGTTCTGAGCGTTCGGTGCCGACCGATCAACTCGCCGATCGCTTCCACGGTCGTTTCAAGGCTGAGTCCCTGCGGGACATCGACCGCTGTCCTCATGTTCATGCGCTCTATATGGGGGGCGTTCAGGTCGATGACCCGCCACAACCATTTCTGGGCCCACGTGAGCGGAAAGTTGCCTTCACCCGAGCCGGAGAAAGGGACTGTGTGGACGGTTGTGGGGCGCATTACCGAGGCAGCATACTGAGATTTCACAGCTCCCTCTCCTCCACGCTTCGAGGAAATTTTGCCAGGTTTTCCAAGGATGCAAGCAGACACGTGGCAAGCCGGTCAATCCGCGATCGCAAACATGGCCACAGTCGGCCAACCTGACGAGAAACCGTTTTCGACAATTTTCCGCCGGGTAGCTTCGAAGCCTCCCCCCGTGACACGGGACATTACGTCACTCATGATGTAACGAAGGGGCCAAGTGATGTCGATGGAGTTCGAAGGACGGACCATGAGGCCCGAAATCAACCTCCTGCTGACACTTTCTCGGTTGAGTCTTTCCACAACTCAGGTGGAGCATTGCAGGACGATCCTGAGAAACTACCAGGAAGTCTTCGACTGGGGCTTCTTCATCGATCAGGCAAGTCGCCACAGAGTGCTCCCACTGATCGGCAGGAACATCTCGAGGAATCGCCTCCACTACAACCCCGAGGGCGTTCCACTCATCCCTTACCGATGGCTCTTCGAATCCGTCCACTACGCCAACACGAAACGCAACGAAGCTTTGTCGGTCGAATTCGGCGAATTTTTCTCCGAACTCAACGGGACGGGAATCCCCTACGCGGTCCGCAAGGGTCCTGTCCTCGCGGAGACGCTCTACGGCGATCCGGGGCTGCGGCGCATGTACGACCTCGACGTGCTCGTCTCCAAGGAGCATCTCGCCGATATCGCGCGCATCCTGGAGCAGCGCGGCTACGCCCGGGGCCGGGTGTCCGCGGACGGCACCACTGTCGAACCGTTCACCCGCGGCACACGCGTGTTCTGGCGAATGCACGTAAGCAACGAGTTGCCGTACGTGAGGATTTCGGAGGATCCGGCGGCCGACGTGTTCGTCGTCGACGTGTGCCTCGACCTCTTCCAGAAGAACGCCGACGGACGACTCACAGTGGCGGACGTGCTCGACCGGCGAACGCCCGTCCGACTGTGCGGCGAGCAGTCGTTCGCACTGGACCTGCCGGACCGCTTCATCGATCTCTGCCTGCATTTCCGCAAGGAGGCCACCGCCCGCTACTACATCGAGTCCGGTGTCGACCTGCAGATACTCAAGTTCCTTGATGTAGCGCTGAGTTGCGAATTCATCACGGCGGCGGAAGCGTGGCCCGCCGTCCGGGAACGGGTGGTGGCCGGCGGAGTGGCGGATACCGTCTACTTCGGGATGCACCACGCTGCGCTCCTGTACCCCGAGGCCGTTCCGCCTGACGCACTCGCCGCGCTCCGTCCCGCGGACTGCGGCTTTCTCGACGAGTACGGGGCCGTCGACGGCAGTGTCGGCAAGTGGCGGGAGTCCTTCGTCGACCGCCTCTTCGCCAGGGACCGCAAGGGTGCGGTGCAGGGTGTTTCTACGGTGCCACGCGTGTAGCTCCATGAGGGAAGGAGAGCTGATGTCGACCGAGGTATTGAACCGCGAGCCTCGGCAGACCCACGTCCAGGTCGTCCTCTTCGCCGAGAGCGAGTTGATGAGAGCGGGTCTGCAAGCACTGCTCCACGGCTTGGAATCGGTCGCGCTCGACCAGGTGTGCGGGTCGTTGGCCAACCTTTCCGACGCACTATCGGTCCATGCGGTCGACGTCGTGGTCGTCTCCGGAGAACACTCGGCAGCGCTGTGCGCACCGCTGGTGCGGCACGCGGCCCATCCGCCGCTGGTCCTGGCACTTCTCACGGAGTCGCAGTTCAGCCATGGAATGCGCAGAGAGACCTTGCAGGCCGACGGATACGTACTCGAAGAGGGCCTCACGGCGGACGTCCTGGACCGGGCTCTGACGCAATTGATCAACAACGAGATGCCCATGCCGAGCCGTCTCGGCAGAAAGCTTCTCGCCTCGGCCACGGGGGATTCCGCAAAGCGTCAGTTGTCGGTGGCACCTCTCACCGTGCGTGAGCATCAGGCCTTGGTGCACGTCGTCGACGGCCTGAGCAACAAGCAGATCGCACGAAAACTGGGCATATCCGATAACGGCGTCAAACGCCTGATCAGCAGCGTTTTGTTGAAGTTGGGGGCCTCCAATCGAACGGCAGCGGCGGTGACGGCACTCGACCTGGGATTGGTCGATTCCGCCTTATGAGGGATTCAAAATGGCCTGCGCAGGTGTCTGGGTTGCGTCCAGGGAAGTGGTGTACGGGTTCGACCTGATCCGGGGGTTTGCTCCGGCATCGGGATGGTGCCCGCATAGATGAAACGACCACCGACTGATCTTCGAGAGGTCGAAGCGCGCGCTCATGTCCGCGGAGGCCGATGCCCTCAGCAACGCGGAATGCGGGCAGGTCAGCGACGAACGTCGGGCCGAGAAGCGGGTCGAGAAGCTCGCCGAGTCCCTCGGCGTCACCCAACTGTCCCAGAACGGGAAAAACCAAGGGCCCGACCCCGAAGAGTCGGACCCCTTTTTGACCTGCTTGTTTGCCAGATCGGCGAACTGGTACCAGGTCACCGTCTACACGTTGAAGCGGAACTCCACCACGTCCCCGTCCTGCATCACATACTCCTTGCCCTCCATACGCGCCTTCCCCTTGGCGCGGGCCTCCGCGACCGAGCCCGTTTCCACCAGGTCGTCGAAGGAGATGACCTCCGCCTTGATGAAGCCCTTCTGGAAGTCGGTGTGGATGACTCCGGCGGCCTCGGGGGCGGTGGCGCCCTTCTTGATGGTCCAGGCTCGGGATTCCTTCGGGCCTGCCGTCAGGTAGGTCTGCAGGCCCAGGGTGTCGAAGCCGACACGGGCCAGCGTCGCCATGCCGGGCTCCTCCACGCCGACCGACTCCAGGAGCTCCATCGCCTCCTCCTCGTCGAGCTCGGCGAGGTCCGCCTCCAGCTTGGCGTTGAGGAAGATCGCCTCGGCGGGGGCGACCAGGGCGCGTTGCTCGTTCTTGAAGTCCTCGTCGGTCAGCTCGTCCTCGTCGACGTTGAAGACGTAGAGGAAGGGCTTGGTGGTGAGGAGGTGCAGGTCGTGGAGGAGTTCCTCGTTGCCGGAGCCCTGGACGATGCCCGCGGAGAACAGGGTGTCGCCCTTCTCCAGGATCTCCTTCGCCGCCTCGACCGCCGCGACCTTCGGACCGATGTCCTTCTTGATGCGCGACTCCCGCTGGAGACGCGGCAGGACCTTCTCGATCGTCTGGAGGTCGGCGAGGATCAGCTCGGTGTTGATCGTCTCGATGTCGTCCTTAGGCGAGACCTTGCCGTCGACGTGTACGACGTTCTCGTCCTGGAAGGCGCGGATGACCTGGCAGATCGCGTCGGACTCGCGGATGTTCGCGAGGAACTTGTTGCCCAGGCCCTCCCCCTCCGAGGCGCCCTTCACGATGCCCGCGATGTCGACGAAGTCGACGGTCGCCGGAAGGATCTTCTGCGAGCCGAAGATCTCGGCCAGCTTCGCGAGGCGCGCGTCCGGGACGCCGACCACGCCGACGTTCGGCTCGATCGTGGCGAACGGGTAGTTGGCCGCCAGCACGTCGTTCTTGGTCAGGGCGTTGAACATGGTCGACTTGCCGACATTCGGCAGACCGACGATTCCGATCGTGAGCGACACGTTGCGACTTCCCGTACGAGAGGAGGGTGAGAGGGTGGAGACGATCCCTCAGTCTACGGGCTGCCGCGGACCCCGCCCGGCGCCGTATCGAACACATGGCCAAGGTCTGTACGTCGGCGTGTCCCGGGCGTTGGGCAGGCGCTCGCCGGGCGCGGGGTTCGGGATGTGTTCGGCGTGTCTGAGGGGCTGTCGGGTGCGGAGGCCCACCTAGGTTGGTCCAGTGGAGCAACACAGGATCCGACATCGTCCTCAGCAATCCGGCCCGGCCCGGCCCAGCCGCGGTGCCCCGCCGGCCCCGCGTCGCGGCCGTCCCACAGGGAAGGCGCAGGCCGGATCCCGGCGCCCCGCGGCCACCGGCGGACGGCCCGTCCCACCGGTCGTGCAGACGCTGCGGCGGCTGCCGAACCCCCGGCTCACCGGTCTCGGCGCCGGCCTGTTCTGCGCCGCCGTGATGTTCGCGCTCGGCTGTCTCGACCAGTTGCTGTTCGGGGCGTCCCTGACGGCGTACGGAGTGCTGTTCCTGCCGGTGTGTGTGCTGACCGCGGCCTGGGTGCGCGGCGCCGATCTGGCGACCGCGCCCGTGGTCGTACCCATCGCCTTCACCGTGGGCGTGCTGCCCCTGGCGGACGGCGACGGGATCCTGTCCCGTCTGATGGGCCTCGTCACCGCGCTCGCCACCGAGGCCGGCTGGCTGTACGGGGGGACGCTCGTCGCGGGCGTCATCGCGGCCGTGCGGAAGATCCGCCTGATGAACCGCCGGCCGGGACGGACCCGTACGCCCGTGTGAGGCGCCGGGTCCTACCGCCCAGGTTGCCCTGTTGCCCCCGCTACCCCTGCTCCCCCTGTTACGCCTTGTTCGCCGCGCGCATCGCCGCGCCCACGATCCCCGCGTTGTTCTGCAGCTGCGCCGGGACGATCTCCGCCCTGATCCCCTCGATCAGCGGCAGGAACTTCTGCGACTTGCGGCTGACGCCCCCGCCGATGATGAACAGGTCGGGGGAGAACAGCATCTCCACATGGGCCAGGTACTTCTGGACACGCTGGGCCCAGTGCTCCCACGTCAGGTCGTGGTCCTCCTTGGCCTTGGTGGACGCCTTGGTCTCCGCGTCGTGGCCGTGCAGCTCCAGGTGACCCAGCTCCGTGTTCGGGACCAGGACGCCCTCGCTGAAGAGTGCGCTGCCGATGCCCGTACCGAAGGTGAGGAGGAGGACCGTGCCTGTGCGGTCGCGGCCCGCGCCGAACTGCATCTCGGCGACGCCCGCCGCGTCCGCGTCGTTCAGTACCGTCACCGGGAGGCCGCCCAGCCGGTCGCTCAGCAAGGCGCGCGCGTCCGTGTCGATCCAGTTCTTGTCGACGTTCGCCGCCGTACGGATCGTCGAGCCGTCCGTGACCACGCCCGGGAAGGTGATCCCGACCGGGCCCGTCCAGCCGAAGTGGCCGACGACCTCCTTGACGCCGTCCGCCACCGCGTCGGGCGTGGCCGGGTGCGGGGTGAGCACCTTGAAGCGCTCCTCCGCGAGGTCGCCCCTGTCCAGATCCACAGGGGCGCCCTTGATCCCTGACCCGCCGATGTCCACGCCGAAGATGTGCATGGCTCTACGTTACGGCGTACGACTGACAGTCACTCACCCGAGGGGGGCGTAGCCGTCTTGACGGCGATACCCGTGCGGCTGGCCACCAGCTCCGCCGCCTCCGCGCGCAGATCGCGGCGCAGCTCCTTCGGCAGCGAGAACGTGATGGACTCCTCCGCCGCCTTGACGATCTCCACATCCTCGAAGCCGCGCTGCGACAGCCACTCCAGGACCTGCTCGACCAGGATCTCGGGGACCGACGCGCCCGAGGTGACGCCGACCGTCGACACGCCCTCCAGCCACGCCTCGTCGATCTCGTCGGCGAAGTCCACGAGGTACGCCGCGCGGGAGCCGGCGAGCTTCGCGACCTCGACCAGCCGGACCGAGTTGGAGGAGTTCTTCGAGCCGACGACGATCACCAGCTCCGCCTCCTCGCCCATCTGCTTCACCGCGAGCTGGCGGTTCTGGGTGGCGTAGCAGATGTCGTCGCTGGGCGGGGAGATCAGCTGCGGGAACTTCTCCTTGAGGGCGTCGACGGTCTCCATCGTCTCGTCCACGGAGAGGGTGGTCTGGGACAGCCAGACGACCTTCGACTCGTCGCGGACCTCGACCTTGGCGACGTCCTTCGGTCCGTCGACCAGCGTGATGTGGTCCGGGGCCTCGCCGGACGTGCCGATGACCTCTTCGTGGCCCTCGTGGCCGATCAGCAGGATGTCGTAGTCCTCGTTCGCGAAGCGGACGGCTTCCTTGTGGACCTTGGTGACGAGGGGGCAGGTGGCGTCGATGGTGGCGAGTTTGCCGGCGGCGGCCTCGTCGTGGACGACGGGGGCGACGCCGTGCGCGGAGAACATGACGATGGACCCCTCGGGGACCTCCGCGGTCCGCTCGACGAAGATCGCGCCCTTCTTCTCGAGGGTCTGTACGACGTATTTGTTGTGGACGATCTCGTGGCGGACGTAGATGGGGGCCCCGTACTGTTCCAGGGCCTTCTCGACGGCGATCACGGCGCGGTCCACGCCCGCGCAGTAGCCTCGGGGGGCGGCGAGCAGGACACGGCGGCGAGGCGAAGCGGTCATGTGAACCATCGTAAGGCCGGGGTCGGGGTGGCGATGGTTGGGTGGATTTCGCCCCCGCCGCCCCTACCCGTCCCATCCTGAACCTGGGGGCTGCGCCCCCAGACCCCCCTACGGCCCTGAACGGGCCTTGTCCTCAAACGCCGGACGGGCTGGAGATGCGGGCCGGTTGTTGTCAGTGGTGGCCGTTAGTCTCGCGGTATGGGTCTCAATACGTCCGCTGATGCTCCGCTGCCTGTCGGTGAGGTGTCGCGGCTCATCGGGGGGTGGATCGAGCGGCTCGGTGCCGTGTGGGTGGAGGGGCAGATCACCCAGTTGTCGCGTCGGCCGGGCGCCGGCGTGGTGTTTCTGACGCTGCGTGACCCCTCGCACGACATCTCCGTCGCCGTCACCTGCTATCGCCAGGTGTTCGACGCGGTCGCCGACGTGGTGAGCGAGGGGGCCCGCGTTGTCGTTCTCGCGAAGCCCGAGTGGTACGCGCCCCGGGGGCAGTTGTCGCTGCGGGCCACCGAGATACGGCCGGTGGGGATCGGGGAACTGCTCGTCCGGCTGGAGCAGTTGAAGAAGGCCCTCGCCGGCGAGGGCCTGTTCGCCGCCGACCGGAAGAAGGCGCTGCCCTTTCTGCCCCACCTCATCGGGCTCGTGTGCGGGCGGGCGTCCGCCGCCGAGCGGGACGTCCTGGAGAACGCCCGCCGTCGCTGGCCGGCCGTCCGTTTCGAGGTGCGCAACGTCGCCGTGCAGGGCGTGCACGCGGTGTCGCAGGTCGTCCAGGCGGTGAAGGAGCTGGACGATCTCGACGAGGTGGATGTGATCGTCGTGGCTCGTGGCGGCGGGAGCGTGGAGGATCTGCTGCCCTTCTCCGACGAGCAGCTCGTCCGCGCGGTCGCCGCCTGCCGTACGCCCGTCGTCTCCGCCATCGGGCACGAGCCCGACCAGCCGCTGCTCGACTTCGTGGCGGATCTGCGGGCCTCCACACCCACCGACGCCGCCAAGAAGGTCGTACCGGACGTGGGTGAGGAGTACGAGCGCGTGCGGCTGCTGCTCGATCGGGCCCGGCGGTGCGCCCACGCCTTCGTCGAGCGGGAGGAGCGCGGGCTCGCGCACGCCCTCGCGCGGCCCGTCATGGAGGACCCGCACCGGATGATCGACGAGCGGGCCGATCAGGTCGCCTCTCTCGCCGACCGGGCGCGGCGCACCCTGGGCCATCTCCTCGACCGCGCCGACTCCGAGCTGTCCCACACCCACGCGCGCGTGGTGGGCCTCTCCCCCGCCGCGACCCTGCGGCGGGGGTACGCGGTGCTGCAACAGGCCGACGGGCACGTGGTCCGGGATCCGGGTGAGGTGGCGGCCGGTGAGGCGTTGCGGGCGCGGGTCGCCGAGGGTGAGTTCACTGTCCGAGCCGATGTCTAGGGTGGGCGCATGACCAGCAACGTGAGTGAGGCGCTCGGCTACGAGCAGGCGCGGGACGAGCTGATCGAGGTCGTACGGCGACTGGAGGTCGGCGGTACGACGCTGGAGGAGTCCCTCGCCCTCTGGGAGCGCGGCGAGGAGCTCGCCAAGGTGTGCCGCCAGTGGCTGGAGGGGGCACGCAAGAGGCTCGACGCGGCGCTCGCCGGGGAGGAGGCGGAGGAGGCGGGGGATCGCGAGGAGGGGTAGCCCCTTCTTCTGTGTTTGTGAAGCGGGTCACCATCCCCTGACATTTGTTGAACTTTGAACTTCATCTTTGTACTGTCGACGACGTCAGCCGATCCCGCCGGATCCGACGTACGTCTACAGAAGGTTGCCATGTCCCTCGTTCTTGACCCCGCCGCCCAGGACCTGCTGTTCCGCGAGGCCCGTACCGCGAACACCTTCACCGACGAGCCGGTGTCGGACGAGCAGATCCAGGCGATCTACGACCTGGTCAAGTACGGCCCCACCGCCTTCAACCAGACCCCCCTGCGCATCACGCTGGTCCGCTCCGCCGAGGCCCGCGAGCGCCTCGTGCAGCACATGGCCGAGGGCAACCAGGCGAAGACCGCGACCGCGCCCGTGGTCGCGATCCTCTCCGCCGACAACGAGTTCCACGAGGAACTGCCGACCCTTCTCCCGGCCTTCCCCCAGGCCAAGGACCTCTTCTTCAGCGAGCGTTCCGCCCGTGAGAGCGCCGCTGGGCTGAACGCCGCCCTGCAGGCCGCCTACTTCATCATCGGTGTGCGCGCCGCCGGTCTCGCCGCCGGTCCGATGACCGGTGCCGACCTCGCGGGCATCCAGAAGGAGTTCCTGGACGACGACCACACTCCCCTGATGATCGTCAACATCGGCAAGCCTGGCGCCGACGCCTGGTACCCGCGCTCCCCGCGTCTTGCCTACGACGACGTCATCACCACCGTCTGAGACACGGCACGCTGTGAGTGCGACTGAGGCCCCCGGCTCCTGCCGGGGGCCTCAGTCGCGTCCGCCTGGTCTTACGTCCTGGTTCTTACGTCGTCCGCAGCGCCTGGGCCATCTTCGTCAGGCGGTCGAACGACGCCGTGCCCGTCACCACCGTCGTGGAGCCCTTCTCGCGCAGCACGAGCGCGTCGTACTGCCCGCCCTCGTACCGCGTCCACGTCGCGTCCCCGATCCGCTGGGTGACCTTCGTCTCGCGGGCGCCCTGCGTCGCCTCGCCGATGAAGACGGACGGCTTCTGCGCGGACTGCTCCACCGCCACGTAGTCGCCCTCGGCGTCGTGGAAACCGAGGTGCCACGCGTCGAAGTTCGCCCCCGAGAAGCGCACCGAGGTCGCCTTCCAGTCGGCCGACAGGCCCTGGGGCGCGGCCACCGGATAGCTCGCGGCGCGGCGAGCCGTCAGCAACTCGACGCGGTAGTCGACCCGTTTGAGGTCGGGAGCGGAGTCGTCGTGCGGGAGGAAGAGATAGATGACTCCCGCCGCGAGACTGATGACGCCCAGGGAGAGAATCATGTCCCTGGCCGTCTTCTGCTTGCCGTTCTTGCCGTTCGAACCTGCCACGCCCCCTATCGTCGCAGGTGCACCGGCCGCTCATCCGTGGGGCCCCCTGCTCATTTTGTCCGCCTAACGATAGAGTCGGGGCCAACACCCTCATCCGGCCGTCGCCGTATCAGAAAGGTGCGTCTCGATGACCGAGCATCACGATCTGCCGCCCGAACTCGAAGTCCCCTCCGAGGCTCCCGACCGCAACCTCGCCCTGGAACTCGTCCGGGTGACCGAGGCCGCCGCGATGGCCGCGGGCCGTTGGGTCGGCCGCGGCGACAAGAACGGCGCCGACGGTGCCGCGGTGCGCGCCATGCGCACCCTCGTCTCGACCGTCTCGATGAACGGCGTCGTCGTCATCGGTGAGGGCGAGAAGGACGAAGCGCCCATGCTCTTCAACGGGGAGCAGGTCGGCGACGGGACGGGGCCCGAGTGCGACATCGCCGTCGACCCGATCGACGGTACGACCCTGACCGCCAACGGCATGACGAACGCCATCGCGGTCCTCGCGGCGGCGGACCGCGGGTCGATGTTCGACCCGTCCGCCGTCTTCTACATGGACAAGCTGGTCACCGGCCCGGACGCCGCCGACTTCGTCGACATCAACGCGCCCGTCGCCGTGAACATCCGCCGGGTCGCCAAGGCCAAGCGCGTCACCCCCGAGGACGTCACCGTCGTCATCCTCGACCGGCCGCGCCACGTCGGCATCATCAAGGAGATCCGGGACACCGGCGCCCGCATGAAGCTGATCTCCGACGGCGACGTGGCCGGTTCGATCCTCGCCCTGCGCGAGGGCACCGGCGTCGATCTGCTGCTGGGCATCGGCGGTACGCCGGAGGGCATCATCTCGGCCTGCGCCGTGAAGTGCCTCGGCGGCACCATCCAGGGCAAGCTGTGGCCCAAGGACGACGCCGAGCGGCAGCGGGCGGTGGACGCGGGGCACGACCTCGACCGCGTGCTGACGACCGACGACCTGGTCTCCGGGGAGAACGTGTTCTTCGTCGCGACCGGGATCACCGACGGTGAGTTGCTGCGCGGGGTTCGCTACCGGTCGGAGACGGCGACGACGGAGTCGATCGTGATGCGGTCGAAGTCGGGGACGGTGCGGCAGATCTCGTCCGAGCATCGGCTCAGCAAGCTGCGGGCTTACAGCGCGATTGACTTCGATCGCGCCAAGTAATCCTGGCGCGCCAAGTAACCCTGGTGCGGGGGGACTTCAGGTTTGCGGGTGGGTGCGGGTTCGTCGTGGCTTGTCGCGCAGTTCCCCGCGCCCCTATCGGGCGCATCCTCGCGCCTGCATCCCCGCCGAGCCAGGGCCCGGCCATGGGAAGGGGGCGCCCTCTGTGCGGAGAGGGTGCCCCCTTCCCATGACCATGTATGTGTATGCGTATGTGGCCCTGTACGGTCAGCCGGCCGCGGCTATCGTGCCGTGGGCCGTTTTCTTGAGCTCCATTTCGCGGCGGCGCCGCCTGGCCAGGACCACGCGGCGCTCGGCTGCGGTCAGGCCACCCCAGACGCCGTACGGCTCGGGTTGCAGCAGGGCGTGTTCGCGGCACTCGACCATGACCGGACAGCCACCGCACACACGCTTGGCCGCCTCCTCCCGGGAGAGCCGGGCCGCGGTCGGTTCCTTGGAAGGGGCGAAGAAGAGACCCGCCTCGTCGCGCCGGCACACCGCCTCGGTGTGCCACGGGGCGTCCTGGTCCCTCTCTCGCACTGGCACCCGCTGGGGCGGAACGGCAGCGACCTGCAGGGACGAATGCGGCGGTTGCAGCACGGTCTACTCCTGACGACGGCTTCTTCGCGAGCTGGAGGGAGCCGTGGGGCCCACGTGGACCGGGGCGACGGGTCCGGGGCGTCCGGGACGTGCGATCGCAAGGTGCGCGCATGCCGGGCGTACCGGGTTCCGCGTGAAGCCCACGGCACCCTCCAAGAGACGATGCAGCAAGCCCTACCCGCTGTGCGCGCGCCTATGCACTGAGTTCCTGACCGCTGGGCTCCAGGGCATCGCCGATCCGTCGCGACCTGACCGAATCCCTTCGGGTGCGACCGAAATTCACAACCGTCAACGATCGAGGTGCTTGCGCAAACTCCGGTCGACCTTGCGGGAGACCCGGTCGAGGATGTCCTCGACCAGCTTGCCCCGCTTGGGTTTCGCGTCGACGGTTCCGAGTATCGCCAGTCCGTCCACATAGACCACGGGTGCGTCGGGTTCGCCCGAATCCAGTGTGCGTACCTCGAAGGTGCCGAGTACACCGCCGCCGGTGCCGCGCAGCGACACGTTCTCCGGGACGCGGATGTCGACGGTGCCGAACACCGAGATCGCCTTGATCACGACCTGCTGGTACTCGAACACCGCCTCACTGAGGTCGATCTCCACACTGCCGAAGATCGCGTACGCGTGCACCCGGCGACCCGCGCGCCAGCGGCCCCTGCGGACGGCGGAGCTGAAGACCGCCACCACGTTCTCGTCGGGGTCGAGCGGGATCGCGCCCGGGGTGGGGCGGTTGGGCGCGGGAGCATGCCCCCATCCCGCGGCCCCGGACGCGTGCGGACGGTAGGGCGAATAGGACGGATAGGACGCATAGGGCTGCCGACCGGCGGGCAAGTCGCGTACGAAGACCTCCAGTTCACCGACCGTCTTGGCGCTCAGCACCCCCTCGACACGCTCGGCGTGCTCGTCGGGCGTGAGGCGCCCCTCGGCCAGCGCCTCGCGCAGGACGTCGGCGACGCGGTCGCGGTCGGCGTCCGAGGCGCGCAGTTCCGAGGGACGGGGTTCGTCGACACGCGGTTCGGTGTGCTTCTGAAGGTCCACGGAAACAGCGTACCCAAACGCGATAGATCGCGACTAGGGGTGTGGACGGGCGAATGGCGGAGTGGCGGAGTGGCGGAGCCGAATGGGAGGACGGAGCTAGCGGAAGGCCGGGCGACCTCGTTCGAGCCGCCCTCCTCTCAACTGAGTCATACCTAACAAGCTGTTCCCTCCCGCCAGGTCATACGCTGGTGGGCGCCCGCCATGACGGCAGGCCGCTGTCTTCGTCGAGTGAGGAATGGGCGAGATGCCTGAGTTCGCGTACACCGATCTGCTCCCCATGGGAGAGGACACCACCCCGTACCGGCTGGTGACCTCCGAGGGTGTCTCCACCTTCGAGGCCGACGGGCGCACGTTCCTCAAGGTCGAGCCGGAGGCGCTGCGCAAGCTCGCCACCGAGGCCATCCACGACATCCAGCACTATCTGCGCCCGGCCCACCTGGCACAGCTGCGCCGGATCATCGACGACCCCGAGGCGTCCGGCAACGACAAGTTCGTGGCGCTCGACCTGCTGAAGAACGCCAACATCGCGGCGGCGGGCGTGCTTCCGATGTGCCAGGACACCGGCACGGCGATCGTCATGGGCAAGCGCGGGCAGAACGTCCTGACGTCGGGCGCGGACGAGGCGGCCCTGTCCCAGGGCATCTACGACGCCTACCTGAACCTGAACCTGCGTTACTCGCAGATGGCTCCGCTCACCATGTGGGAGGAGAAGAACACCGGGTCCAACCTCCCGGCCCAGATCGAGCTGTACGCCACCGACGGCGGCGCCTACAAGTTCCTCTTCATGGCCAAGGGCGGCGGCTCGGCCAACAAGTCGTTCCTCTACCAGGAGACGAAGGCCGTCCTGAACGAGGCCTCCATGATGAAGTTCCTGGAGGAGAAGATCCGTTCGCTGGGCACGGCCGCCTGTCCGCCGTACCACCTGGCGATCGTGGTGGGCGGCACGAGCGCCGAGTACGCGCTGAAGACCGCCAAGTACGCCTCCGCGCACTACCTCGACGAGATCCCGGCCGAGGGCTCCGAACTCGGGCACGGCTTCCGGGACAAGGAGCTCGAGGAGAAGGTCTTCGAGCTGACCCAGAAGATCGGGATCGGCGCCCAGTTCGGCGGCAAGTACTTCTGCCACGACGTACGGGTGGTACGGCTGCCCCGGCACGGCGCCTCCTGCCCCGTCGCCATCGCCGTGTCCTGCTCCGCCGACCGGCAGGCCGTCGCGAAGATCACGGCGGAGGGCGTCTTCCTGGAGCAGCTGGAGACCGACCCGGCGCGGTTCCTGCCGGAGACGACGGACGAGCACCTGGACGAGTCCGGTGAGAGTGACGTGGTCCGGATCGACCTCAACCAGCCGATGGACGACATCCTCGCCGAGCTGACCAAGTACCCGGTGAAGACGCGGTTGTCGCTGTCCGGACCGCTGGTCGTGGCGCGGGACATCGCGCACGCCAAGATCAAGGAACGTCTTGACGCGGGCGAGGAGATGCCGCAGTACCTGAAGGACCACCCGGTGTACTACGCCGGGCCGGCGAAGACGCCCGAGGGGTACGCGTCCGGTTCGTTCGGCCCGACCACGGCCGGGCGCATGGACTCGTACGTCGAGCAGTTCCAGGCGGCGGGCGGGTCCAAGGTGATGCTGGCGAAGGGGAACCGGTCGGCTCAGGTCACCAACGCGTGTGACACGCACGGGGGGTTCTATCTCGGGTCGATCGGGGGGCCCGCGGCGCGGCTGGCGCAGGACTGCATCAAGAAGGTCGAGGTCGTCGAGTACGAGGAGCTGGGGATGGAGGCGGTGTGGAAGATCGAGGTCGAGGACTTCCCGGCGTTCATCGTCGTTGACGACAAGGGCAACGACTTCTTCAAGGATCCGGCGCCGGCGCCCACATTCACGTCGATTCCGGTGCGGGGGCCTGGGCTGGCGTAGCCCCTGCGGGCGGCGGGCGGATTGATTTCGCCCCCGCCGCCCCTACCCGTCCCATCCCCCAGGGGCTCCGCCCCTTCGACCCCGCCAGGGGGCTGTGCCCCCTGGCCCCCCTTCGGCCTAACGGCCTCGTCCTCAAACTCCCCCAGAGGGGGGACCCCCAGACGGGCTGAAAGACATACGCCGGACGGGCTGAACATGGGAATACGTTTCTCCGGACCCACGCTGTCACCCCCGGAGGTACGACCATGACTACGCCCGAGCAGTACCGCACCGAACACGACTCCATGGGCGAGATCCGCGTCCCTGTTCACGCCAAATGGCGGGCCCAGACTCAGCGGGCCGTTGGGAACTTTCCTGTTTCCGGGCAGCGGATCGAGCGGGCCCATATCGAGGCGCTCGCCCGGATCAAGGGGGCCGCCGCCAAGGTCAACGCCGAGCTCGGGGTGGTCGACAAGGACATCGCCGGTGCCATTCAGGAGGCCGCCGACGAGGTTGCCGGCGGGCAGTGGGACGAGCACTTTCCGGTTGACGTGTTCCAGACCGGGTCCGGTACCTCGTCCAACATGAACGCCAACGAGGTCATCGCGACGCTGGCGAGTGAGCGGCTCGGCAGGGACGTACACCCCAATGATCATGTGAACGCCTCGCAGTCGTCCAACGACGTGTTTCCGTCGTCCATTCACATCGCCGCCACCGCCGCCGTCACCCGTGACCTGATCCCCGCCCTCGATCACCTGGCCGACGCGCTCACCCGTAAGTCGGAGGAGTTCGCCGACGTCGTGAAGTCGGGGCGTACGCATCTCATGGACGCCACGCCCGTGACGCTCGGGCAGGAGTTCGGGGGGTACGCCGCGCAGGTGCGGTACGGCGTGGAGCGGCTGCGGGCCTCGCTGCCCCGGCTTGCCGAACTGCCGCTGGGCGGTACCGCCGTCGGGACCGGGATCAACACGCCTCCCGGGTTCTCCGCCGCCGTGATCGAGGAGGTCGGCCGGGTCACCGGGCTGCCTCTCACCGAGGCCCGTGATCATTTCGAGGCCCAGGGGGCGCGGGACGGGATCGTCGAGGTCAGTGGGCAGTTGCGGACTGTCGCCGTCTCGCTCACCAAGATCTCCAACGATCTGCGGTGGATGGCCTCCGGGCCGCGCACCGGGCTCGCCGAGATCAGCCTGCCCGATCTTCAGCCGGGGTCGTCCATCATGCCCGGCAAGGTCAACCCCGTGATCCCGGAGGCCGTGTTGATGGTCTCCGCACAGGTCATCGGCAACGACCTCACCGTCACCACCGCCGGTGCCGCCGGGAACTTCGAGCTCAATGTCATGCTGCCGGTGATCGCCAAGAACGTGCTGGAGTCCGTGCGGCTGCTCGCCAACGTCTCGCGGCTGCTCGCCGATCGGACCGTGGACGGGATCGTCGCCCATCGCGAGCGCGCGCGTGAGTACGCCGAGTCCTCGCCCTCCGTCGTCACTCCGCTCAACAAGTACATCGGGTACGAGGAGGCCGCCAAGGTCGCCAAGAAGGCGCTCGCCGAGCAGAAGACGATCCGCCAAGTCGTCCTGGAATGTGGGTACGTGGAGCGGGGTGACCTCACCGTCGAGCAGCTGGACAGCGCGCTTGATGTCCTGCGGATGACGCGCCCGTAACGTCATCCGGCCACTGGCGTGAACCGTGACACGCACCGCACCGTCGTATGCCGGGGGCACCTAATATCTCTCCATGACAGACGACGGAGCGTTGAGACGAGTGGAAGCGGGCGGATCAGCGGCGTACTGGTCCCCCGGGAGTCAGATCCTGTGGCGGTACCGGGAGAACTCCGGGGACCGCTTCCACATCGTGCGTCCCGTCACCGTCGTACGGGACGACGCCGAGTTGCTCGCGGTGTGGATGGCTCCGGGCACCGAGTGCGTCAAGCCCGTACTGGCGGACGGCACGCCCGTGCACGTGGAGCCGCTGGAGTCGCGGTACACCAAGCCCCGGACCGTGCAGCGCGACCGCTGGTTCGGTACCGGGGTGCTCAAGCTGGCGCGGCCGGGTGAGCCCTGGTCGGTGTGGCTCTTCTGGGAGCCGGGCTGGCAGTTCAAGAACTGGTACGTGAACCTGGAGGAGCCGCTTGCCCGTTGGGCCGGCGGTGTCGACTCCGAGGACCACTTCCTGGACATCACCGTGAATCCCGACCGGACTTGGGAGTGGCGCGACGAGGACGAGTTCGCGCAGGCCCAGCAGGCCGGGCTGATGGACCCGCAACTCGCCGAGCGGGTAAGGAAAGCGGGGCGTTCGGCGGTCGCGGTCATCGACGCCTGGGGGGCTCCGTTCTCAGATGGCTGGCAGCACTGGCGCCCGGATCCGTCCTGGGCTGTACCGTCACTGCCGGAGGACTGGGACCGTACGCCCGCGCACATGTCGTCATGAGACCCTTGATGCGCCCCCGGTGCGCAACCGTAGGATCGTCCTCCGCAAGGGCGCACAACCGTAACTCCCGGAACATGCGCTGAGCCTGACCATACGTCACCGAGGGGCGGCAGGACGTGAGCGAGGGGTACGAGGGCAACACCGGGCCGGGCCGACCAGGGCTCGCCGGTGCGTCAGGAACAACCTCTGACCACGCCGGTTTTCCGTTCCTGGGGCACGTATTCCGGGTATCGGGAAGTCGGCGGGACCAACTGCGTGCACAACGCGCAGCCCCGGACGGATGGATTCGACACGCGTGACGGAGCAACCCACCTCGCACGAGCACCGTCGGCCGGACAACGGCCGGCCGGACATCCCCGCAGACACCCGCGGGGCGCTTCTGCGTTCCCCGGAGGCGGCGGCCCTGCCTCTGCCGAAGCAGACAACAGGGCAGGCAGGGACGGCCGGTGGACTGGAGGCCGCCGCCTGCCCTGTGACAGGCTCGGAGAGCCCCGAGACCGTCGGCGGCGCCACCAGGGCCGCGCACGACGCGGGAACAGAGGCGGGAACAGGCGCGATGGCATCCAGCTCGGGTACTGGAACCGGTACCGGTACGTCCGGCTCCACCGGCCCCGACTCCGCCGGTCCGCCGGCCACCCCGGGCCCCGAGCACTCGCAGCCCGACCAGCCGTCCTCGACCGAGCCCGACGCGCACCGACCGCGTCCGGCGCCGGACGGCATCCCGGTCCAGCCGGACGGTGAGACGGCCCGCTCGGGCGCGGAGAACCACGCGGCCGAGAACCACGCCGCGGACCTCCACGCGGGCGTGAGCGGCTCCGCCGACGCGCACGTGCCCCTGGACGGCGCCGAACCGGCCGCGGACGCTCTCACGGGCAAGGAGCGGCGTTCCGGGCAGGGCAGCCCGGCCGGTGCTCCCCTGCCGATGCGGCGGGACGGCGACCGGCTGCGGTTCGTCGGGGCCGCGACCCGGCGGATCGCCCGGGGCATCGACCTCGACGAGATCGTGATGGGGCTGTGCCGGGCCACCGTGCCAACGTTTTCCGACACGATCCTCGTCTATCTGCGCGACCCGCTGCCCGTGGGCGACGAGCGGCCCACCGGCCCGCTGGTGCTGCGGCTGCGCCGCACCGACCGGCTGCCGCAGGAGCGGGACACCGAGAGCGGTTTCCTGGCCACGTCCGCCGTTCCGCAGCCGCCGCCCGAACCGTCCCCGGTGAGCGCGGAACTGTGCGAGGTGCGTCCCGGCGGCGCGCTCGCCGAGGTGCTGCGCGGCGTCCGGCCGGTCTTCGCGGACGCGCCCGCCGCCCGCGCCGCCCTGCCGGAACTGCTCGGCGAGAGCCACGACTTGGAAGTACCGGACGGACAGCGCGCGATCCTCGCCCCGCTGCGCGGCCGGCGGCGGGTCATCGGGGCCGCGCTGTTCCTGCGCCGGCCGGAGCGCATCCCATTCGAGACGGACGATCTGCTGGTCGCCGCCCAGCTCGCCACCCACAGCGCCCTCGGCATCGACAAGGCGATGCTGTACGGCCGCGAGGCCTACATCGCCGACGAGTTGCAGCGCACGATGCTGCCGGAGACCCTGCCGCGCCCGACGGGTGTGCGGCTCGCCTCGCGCTATCTCCCGGCCGCCGAGACCGCCCGCGTCGGCGGTGACTGGTACGACGCCATCCCGCTGCCCGGCAGCCGGGTCGCGCTCGTCGTCGGCGACGTCATGGGGCACTCCATGACCAGCGCGGCCATCATGGGCCAGCTGCGGACGACCGCGCAGACCCTCGCCGGGCTCGACCTGCCCCCGCAGGAGGTCCTGCACCACCTCGACGAACAGGCCCAGCGCCTCGGCACGGACCGCATGGCGACCTGCCTGTACGCGGTGTACGACCCGGTGTCGCACCGGATCACCATCGCCAACGCCGGCCATCCGCCGCCCGTCCTGCTGCACCTGGGCGGCCGGGCCGAGGTCCTGAAGGTGCCCTCCGGCGCGCCCATCGGCGTCGGCGGTGTCGACTTCGAGGCCGTGGAGCTGGACGCGCCCGCCGGCGCCACCCTCTTCCTCTACACGGACGGGCTCGTGGAGTCCCGGCTGCGGGACGTCTGGACCGGCATAGAGCAGCTGCGCGAGAAGCTCGCCGCGACCGCCCAGCTGACCGGGCCGGACCATCCGCCGCCCCTCGAAGCGCTGTGCGACGAGGTCCTCGACATGCTCGGCCCGGGCGACCGGGACGACGACATCGCGCTGCTCGCCGCCCGCTTCGACGGCATCGCGCCGAGCGACGTCGCGTACTGGTACCTGGACCCGGAGGACGCGGCGCCCGGCCGGGCCCGCAGGCTCGCCCGGCGCGCCCTGTCCCGCTGGGGTCTCGAGGACCTGACGGACTCGGTGGAGCTGCTGGTCAGCGAGGTCGTGACCAACGCGGTGCGCTACGCGTCGAAGCCGATCACACTGCGGCTGCTGCGGACCGACGTACTGCGCTGCGAGGTCGGCGACGACGTGCCGCAGCTGCCGAGGCTGCGGCAGGCGCGGGCCACGGACGAGGGCGGGCGCGGGCTGTATCTCGTCAACCGGCTGGCCCGACGCTGGGGTGCGACCCGGCTGAGCACGGGGAAGGTGGTCTGGTTCGAACTGAACCGGACGTGACCGTCTCAGGCCGCGGCATCCGGCCAAGACTCGTCGGAGTCGTGCGCGTCAATCCGATCTTGGTCGGATTGGCGGCTGTTAGCGGGCAGCCCTACGGAGGTAGGGGAGCGGACGGATCGCCATCGCCGTGCCGGAGAGGTAGTTCAGATCCGCTGTTTCCTTATGCGCCCGGTCGGGTCGACCTCAAGGGATGATGGCGGCAATTACGACGCCGAGGGGCAGGAACACGCTGGCCGCGGCCAGCAGCCAGCCCACCTTCCATGAGGTCTTGGTGCCGGCCATGAAGCACAGAACCGTCATGAAAAAGAGGTAGACGGCCAGCGGCACGATGAGAATGCCCGCACCCATGATTAGCTCCTCGCATCAGAATGCCCGGGGCCGCCGAGAGGGCGGTCCCGGGCACGTTCGGTCCTACACCCTATGGGGTGATGTTATCCAGGAACTTGGTGACCCCCTCGTCACAGTGCAAGACATCGGCCGGACGCGCGCCAGGTCCAGAACCGACCACCGGGACAGGAGCTTTGATCCCCCACGGGTTACCGCCGCTGCCGCGACCGGTCGCGTTGCAAATTCCGTAGGCGTTCCCGCCAATGCTGTTTACGAAAGGGATATTTGAGAAGTTCGTCCAGTCACCCAGCTTGATCCGCTGGTTCGACGGGCGACCGAGGTTGTCGGTCATCTGATCGTCGATGTAGAGATACAGGTCGGGCATGTAGCTCTGCCAGACGATACCGTTCGACGGAACCGCGTCGCCGTTCTCCACTGTGTGCGTCGGCTTGACACTACCGTCCGCACAGAACGCGGCCGCGATATCCTGCCAGATCGGAGGTGCGTTGCCGATGGTACTGCCGAAGATGTTGTTGTCCCCACTGTTCTTGAAGAACATCGAGTAGATGTCACCGGCGAAGTTCTGGATCATGATGTTGGTCTCGGGATGCGCCTTGACCGCGTCAACCCATGCTTTGACGTTGTCGTTGATGTACTTGTGAGCGACCATCGCCCGGTACCCGTGGACGCCTCCACCCACGGCACGGAAGTCCACGCAGGTGCTGTCCGAGTTCAGGCGGGCTCCCCGGAAGTGCGGGAAGTACACCTGCCCCGGAGTGTCACCCTCCGTGTAGGGATGCACGTCCTGATCGCGACCCCACTCGAGGGCGTCCTGGGTCGTGTAGTCGATGTACGGCTTCGAGATCCCGTAGTCCCGCTCAATCGCGTCCATTATGTCGGTCACGAAGTGTGGGAGGTGGGCATTGCCAATTTTGACGGCATACTCCGCCGACTCGCTCCCGGTGATGATCTTCCCAGTCGACTTGTCCTTTGTGAAGGACAAGTCGACATCACTCTTGATCTTGTAGCTGTTGGCGTCTTGCAGAGCAATGCTGGCTGGCTTCAGCGGGTCAGGCCGCTGGTTGGCCATCGCCATCCAGACGGGAATGGACATGGAGGGCGCCGAGCCGTCCGCGCGTGGCGTGTAGCCGCCCGCCTTGATGTCCTCGTACCACTTGTTGGCGGCGTCATAGGTGTTCTGCCCACTGCACTCGCCGACCGGGACGACGGTGGGGCAGCGAGCGGCACTGGTGATGCCGTACGCGTCAGCCCCAGGGTTGTCCCACCGCGGCCCTTGATACGCCAGACCCACACCCCAGTCATACAGGGTCTTCATGGTGCGCAGCGGCGTGTAGAACTCCTCCGGTATGTTCCCATTTAGGTTCTGGTTCCGGTCGAAGATCGCCGCCGCCGTCAGGCGCCGCTCGACGTAGTCGCCATCGATCGGCTGCACGGCGATCGCATCGTAGGCGATGTCCTTGTCTCCGGTGCCATCGGGCGTGATGGTCGAAAGTGTCACCTTGGGCTTGCCGTCGAACATGAACGCGCCGATCGCGACCCACCTGTTGGTGCTGCCGTTCTGGTTCAGGACCCGGCTCTTGACGCCTCTGGCGGTGGTGATCTGATATTTGGCGTACTTCGCCTGCGCGCCGTGGTCGGGCAGGTGCACCCAGATCTTCGCGGGCCCCTTGACGTCCTTGTTCAGCGTCCACGAACCCGTTGCCTTGAGCCGCTCGCCCTTGGCGCCGGGGGCACGCGTGTGGCCGAAGTAGAAGTGGCCGCCGAAGCCGGCGCCGAGCTGGTGCAGGTCGACCTTGGACGGCCAGGTGGTGATGATGGCGCTTCCGTCGTAGTTCAGGCCTGCCTCGCCGGCACCGAAGTCGAGGGTGAAGCTGCCCTCGTTCGACCAGTCGCTGTTGGGGCAGCCCGGCCGGACTGATGCGACCCCCTGCGGCAGATCGTCGATGATCATAGAGCCAGCAGGGAGGCCAGAGCGCGAACAGTTCGGCGGGTAGGCGGTGCCATCCGGCTGTTCGGCGTCGTAGTCCGGGGAGGTGAAGCGGAAGAACTCGTTGCCGCACTCATAGCTGCAGTCTGTCTTCCACCGCACCGACTGGTTCCACCAGCAGTGGAAGTCGGCGCGGGTACATGGGCCCGAGCCGGCGTCGTTGCTGGCACCGTCACCGATCTTCGATGGCTCGCACCAGTTGTACGGGCCGCAGAAGAGGTCCTCCGGCGGCTTCACGCGTGCGCGGTTGTACTTGGCCGAGCCCTTGATCGTGGCGTCCTCGCTGGTGCCGTTCCACCAGGCGGCGCGGAAGGCGGCCACCATCGTGCCCGGCGACTCCAGGAACGCCGGCGGGTGCGCGCCGAAACCGAGCACCTTCTCCGGGTAGGGCCAGTTCTGCGGGCGGGCGGCGGCGGAGGCGTCCTCGTTGCCGAGCCGGTCCTCCATGAACGGCGTACGGCCTGCGTCCCACTCGGGGTTGGCCGGGTTGTTGGCCCAGCCCACGCCCCACGGTTCGTTGCCGTTGACGTTCTCGTAGAAGCCGCTGTTGTAGGACCACAGCGCGAAGAACCAGTTCTCCAGCCGGTTCGGATTGCCGTCATGGACCATGAGCCCCGCCTTGCGGGTCATGTTCCACTTGTCGACCAGGATCTGCAGGCCGGCGGCGACGTTGGCCGTGTAGTCCAGGGCCACGGCGCGCTGTTTCTGGTAGTCCCAGGCGGCACCGCCCTTTCCGTTCTCCCTCCCGGCCATGCGCATGTGATCGGTGACCTGGGTGATGCCGTAGCCGCAGTCAGCCTCGGACCAGTCGATGTCCCAGTCGTTGTCGCTGTTGCCGTCGTAGTAGTCGATGCCGTAGTAGTTGCCGATCAGCGGGCTGCCCGTCACACCAGGCACCGCAGAGCGGGCCGCCTGCCACATGTTCGACTCCTGCGCGGTGATGCCGAGCATCACCTGCGCCGGCACACGGCCACCGCCCTCGAGCTTCGGGTTCGAGAACAGGGTCTGCGGCGCGTAGGCAGGCATCCCCAGGTTCTTCCAGTTCGCCGCCCGGGTGGCACCGATGTTCAGATTCCCGGTGATCGCCTTGTTCACCGCCCACTCGACCTGGCGCGGCTTGGGCTGCATGGCCTGGTTGCGCGGGTCGTTGCGCGGTACGGAGCAGGTGCGCTCCGACTCCACGATCTCGGTACGCGTGCCGCTTACCACAGCCGCAGCGCTCACGGCGTTCGCGCTGACGGAGTTGGCGCGTATCCCGCCGTCGGCGCTCGTTTTGGCCGCACTCTTGGTCGTCTTCTTGCCCGTGGTGGCCAGCAGCGGCGACGGGGTGCGGGACGTCTCCCAGCCGGAGGAGACCTTGTCGAGCGGCTTCACGGTGAAGTCGGCCTTCTCACCGCTGTCGCGGACCGTGGCGGTGATGTTGACCGGACGCGCGTCGAGGGCCGAGTCCTGATGCAGATACTTTGGCGAGCCCTTGCCGTCCGCCCACACCGTGTGCTGGACGATCGCCTCGCCCTTGGTGGACAGCGTGGCGTCCTTGCCCGCACCGGCCAGCCGCGTGACCGTCCTCGGCAGACTCTTCGCCGCCTTCACATCGCCGGTCAGGTACACCTGGCCGGCCCGCCGGATCAGGCCGGTATCGGCCAGCGGTCCCGAGCCCAGCCCGGTCAGCCTATTGTCCGCCCAGCGGCGCACCAGGGCGGTCTCGCCCTGTTTGAGGCTGTCACGCTGCACGCGCTCCAGGAAAACGTAACCGCCATCGCTGTCCTTGCTGATGCGGTAGGGCACAGTGCCCGTCGTCGCAAGCTTCTTCTTCTCGCCCTTGCCGTCGATCTCAACAAGCGTCCGCCCGACGGCACCCGCGATCTTCCCGCCGCCGGCCGGGACCGAGGAGGTGACCTGACCGCTGACGGCGACGGCGTCGCTCACCCTGCCCGTCCCGGCGTCGACGCGGATCAGCCGCGTCTGCGCCTTGTCCTCACCAGGCGACTGCGTCAGCACCGCCTCCTCGCCCGTGCCGCAACCCGGGTTGTAGTACGACAGCGACGCGTTGACATCCAGCTTCGTCACCGCGCCTGTGACCAAATCCACCACGGCGGTGAACCCGCCCCGAGCCATCAACCGCGGGTCGTTGGTGAAGGTGCGCGGCGCATAGACGACGACGGCGCGCTCGCCGGAGCCGGTGACGCACGCGTTACCGATCCACTGGTCGGCGTCGAAGCCGGGCTCGGCCAACGAGGCAAGGGTCTTCCACGCGTAACCACTCCTCTCCGTCGCGGTCAGCAAATGGAAGCCCTGCGCATCACCGGTAGTGGTCCAGGCCACGTCCGCCGACTTTTTGTAGTCCTGCCCCAGTATGTCGACACGGTCATCAGCCGGGACCGAGTCAGGCGTGGGATTGGCCGACGACGACGCGGCCGGGGAAGCGGGCTCGTCCGCCCATGCAGTCACCTGCAGCAGTCCCGTCAACATCCCGCCGGCCGCGACTAAGGACATCGGAGCCCTCAGCCGCTGGTACCTGCGGTACCGATATCTATTGTCTCCGTCCGTTCTCAACCATTCTTCCTTTCAGTGGTGTGCGTGCCTCGACGCCACGGATGAATTAATTGGTGGCAGGCAAAGAGAGTCTTCGAGGCTCGCGGGTGTGCAGCGACGACGGCTTAACGGTTAGGAACCGTCGGTGGTGGGCTTGCCATGCGGGCGCCCTGGGCTGCAGAAGGCAAGTCTGAGTAGGAAACGCAGCGCGAACACAGACGAGTGGGAACTATTCGCACAGGGGCTTCGTCGACGCCATGGGTGGATACGCCCAGTTCGGGCAGGTCGAAGGCCGCGACGCAACATCCGACGCCGACTGGCTGACGCACATGCCCGCTACGTAGCCATCAATCTGTGCTCCACCCTCGGCACCGCGATACCATCTCGCCGACCATGCCCACCTGCCCAGACTCCTCGTACTGGCCGAGACCATCGAGCAGCAGTAGTGGAAAGGCATAGAGATTTACCTGGCCACCGGGATCACCAACGCCGCCTCCGAAAGCGCAACAGGTTCATCAAGCTGGAGGGGCCGTAACGCCTTCGGCCTTCGCCACCTAGCGAAACAACCCCTCCACTCACGCTGCGCGAATTCACGCCAGAGCCGACGATCCTCCCGCTACATTCGGAGAACCGGGAGGATCCCATGCACTGGAAAGTGGCCCCTACTGGGCAACGTGACGCCTACCACTTGGTGCTGCACTGCAACGGATACAGATCATCGTCGAAGCGGACACAGACGCGATAGTAGTAGGTCGATCCACCAAGCATATTCGACCAGTCGGAACCACCGTAGCCAGGCGTGGTAACCGAAAGAGATTTGATGAATTTACCTGCGCCGTCATATTTCTCGATCGTCGCGTACGAAGTGTAGACGGACGGGTCGGCATTATTCTTGATCCGCACCCAGGCCGCAATACAGTCGTGCGACCAGCGGAGTTCCGCGACCCGACTATTACTATTGAGCGTCCTCATCGTACTGGCATTGGCATCGCAGTTGTAGGTGGCTGGCCCTTTGTTGTCACAACCAGCCCCACTGCAGCTCGCAGCATACGAGGTGCCCGCAAGTGGAATCATGGTCAAAGCCATCGCGGCAGCCGAAACCAGCGCCGCCCTCGCCGAATTTTTGCGCATGACGCAACCCCCTCGTTCGGAATTTCGAATCAACCAGCAAGGTGACGTCCCATAACCTAAACGCTAGCCTCGGGCTTTCATGAGGTGAGCTGTCCGAGGCTTGATCAGAAACGCGAGAAGTGCTCCTGACCTGGAACGATAGGACTTGTCGAGGGTCCAGATCGTG
>NZ_JARAXP010000025.1:0-92961 GCF_033793965.1 Streptomyces sp. ME02-8801-2C
TCCGAACCCGGAAGCTAAGCCTCACAGCGCCGATGGTACTGCAGGGGGGACCCTGTGGGAGAGTAGGACACCGCCGAACAAATATTGGGAAAACCCCCGTACCGGGTTACCGGTACGGGGGTTTTCTGTTTTTCAGGGTTGTTTGAGAAATGGTGCCTCCTCTGAGAGAGGCACCATTCAGAGGCGGCCTGCTGCCTTCAGGGCCAGATATGCGTCTGCCAGTGCCGGCGCCAGGTCATTCGGGGTTGCGTCGACAATCGTGACGCCATGGCGGCGGAGTTGTTCGGCGGTTCGCTGGCGTTCCGTCTGTGCCTGGGCGGCAGCTGCAGCCTCGTACACCGCTTCTGTGTTTCCTCGGGACGCTGCCATTTTTGCGATGTGCGGGTCGGCCACCGAGGCGACAAGGACTGTGTGGCGTTGGGTCAGTTGCGGGAGGACCGGGAGGAGGCCCTCTTCGATGGGGGCCGTGTCGAGGCTCGTCAGGAGGACGATCAGGGAGCGTCGGGGGGCCGTGCGGAGAGTAGTGGCCGCGAGGCTGCGGGCGTCCGTTTCGATGAGTTCGGGTTCCAGGGTGGCCATCGCGTTGACCAGGGAAGGGAGGACGTCGGCTGCGGCGCGACCCTGGACCAGGGCTCGTACTCGGCGGTCGTACGCGAGGAGGTCCACGCGGTCGCCGGCTCGGGAGGCAAGGGCTGCCAGGAGGAGGGCCGCGTCCATGGAGGCGTCCAGGCGGGGGACGTCGCCCACGCGGCCCGCCGAAGTACGGCCGGTGTCGAGGACCAGGAGGATGTGGCGGTCGCGTTCGGGACGCCAGGTGCGTACCGCGACCGTGGACTGGCGGGCTGTGGCACGCCAGTCGATGGAACGGGTGTCGTCGCCGGGGACGTACTCGCGCAGGCTGTCGAACTCCGTGCCTTCGCCGCGGGTCAGGACGCTGGTGCGGCCGTCGAGTTCGCGCAGGCGGGCGAGTTTCGAGGGAAGGTGCTTGCGGCTGGTGAACGGGGGCAGGACGCGTACCGTCCAGGGGACGTGGTGGCTGCCCTGGCGGGCGAAGAGGCCCAGGGGGCCGTACGAGCGGACTGTTACGCGGTCGGCCTGGCGGTCGCCTCGGCGGGTGGGGCGTAGACGGGTGGTGGCGCGGCGGCGTTCGCCGGCGGGGACCGTCAGACGGTGGCGGGAGGCCTCCACCTCGGTGCCGGACTCCCAGCTGCTGGGGGGCCAGGCGTCGCGGAGGCGGGCGCGGAGTAGGCGGCGGGACGGGTTGGTGACTGTGAGCGTGACGTCCGCTGATTCGCCCAGGCGTGCGGAGGTGTCGCCGGAGCGGGTGAGGCTGAGGCGGCGTACGGGGGCTGCCAGGGCGTAGTCGCAGGCGCAGGCGATCGCCAGGGGGCCGTTGACGGCGAGGAGACCCGTCCAGCTGGGATCGAGGAGGCCGATGGGGAGCGAGCCCAGGGCCGCCACGAGGGCGGCGCGGCCGGTGAGTGGCATCAGCGGGGGACGGGGACGTGGGCGAGGATGGCGTTGATGACCGAGTCGGCCGTCACGCCCTCCATCTCGGCCTCCGGGCGGAGTTGCACCCGGTGGCGGAGGGTGGGCAGGGCGAGTGCCTTGACGTCGTCGGGGATGACGTAGTCGCGGCCTGTCAGCCAGGCCCAGGCGCGGGACGTCGCCAGGAGGGCTGTGGCGCCTCGGGGGGAGACGCCCAGGGTGAAGGACGGGGATTCGCGGGTCGCGCGGCAGATGTCCACCACGTAGGCGGTGATCTCGGGGGAGATCGCTGTCTTGGCGACGGCGGCGCGGGCCGCTTCCAGGTCTGCCGGGCCTGCCACGGGGCGTATGCCGGCGGCGCGCAGGTCGCGCGGGTTGAAGCCCTCGGCGTGGCGGGTCAGGACGTCGATCTCGTCCTGGCGGGAGGGTAGGGGGATCGTGAGCTTGAGGAGGAAACGGTCCAGCTGGGCTTCGGGGAGGGGGTATGTGCCCTCGTACTCGACCGGGTTCTGGGTCGCCGCGACCAGGAAGGGGTCGGGGAGGGGGCGCGGGGTGCCGTCGACTGTGACCTGGCGTTCCTCCATGGCTTCCAGGAGGGACGACTGGGTCTTCGGGGGAGTGCGGTTGATCTCGTCCGCGAGGAGGAGGTTGGTGAAGACCGGGCCGGGCTGGAAGGAGAACTCCGCCGTGCGCGTGTCGTAGACGAGGGAGCCGGTGATGTCGCTGGGCATCAGGTCCGGGGTGAACTGGACGCGCTTGGTGTCGAGTTCGAGAGCGGATGCGAGTGCCCGTACGAGCAGCGTCTTGGCTACTCCGGGGACTCCTTCGAGGAGGACGTGTCCGCGGCAGAGGAGGGCGACGACGAGGCCGGTCACGGCGGGGTCCTGGCCGACCACGGCTTTCGCGATCTCGGCGCGCAGGGCTTCCAGGGAGGCCCGGGCGGCGCCCGGATCCCCGGTGATCCCGGCGTTGTCAGTGGTCGGGTCCATCATGGACGGCGTACCTCTCTTTCGAGGGCGTCGAGTTGGTCGGCGAGGGAGATGAGGGCGGCGTCGTCGCTGGGCGGCGGGCCGAAGAGGAGGGTGTGCAGGGCCTGTCCGTCGCTGGGGTTCTGGAGCTGGACGGACAGGGCGGGGAGCAGGGACTCGGGCGAGTGCGCCTGGGTCGCGGGGATGCCTACGAGGGGGGCGAGGCGGGTGCGGGTGGTGGAGCGAAGAGCGGCTGCCGCGCGGTCGCGGGCGTTGGTCTTGCGGTAGAGGCGGGCGCGGCCTTCGACGGTTTCGGAGGCGCGGATCGCCACGGGGAGACGTTCGGGTACGAGGGGGCCGAGTCGGCGTGCCCGCCAGAGGGCGGCGAGGGCTGCGGCGAAGAAGAGTTGCAGGGTGCCCCAGAGCCAGCCCGAGGGGAGCAGGTCGAGGAAGTCGCGTTGGCCCGAGTCAGTGAGCGAGTCGTCGGAGAGCGAGGGGAGGTACCAGACCAGGTGGGGGCGGGAACCGAGCAGTTGCAGGGCGAGCGAGGCGTTGCCGTGTTCGTCGAGACGGTCGTTGTAGAGGATGTCGGGGGCGCCGAGCACGACGGTGTCGCCGTTTCCGACGGCCGCGGGGAGGCGTACGAGGGTGGGCAGGCCGTTGCTCGGGTAGCAGGTGTCGGCGCCGGGGGCGGTGGTGTCGTAGCGGAAGCCGCCGGTGTCCGCGGTGCCCGCGCGGCGGGCGGCGGGCAGGGCGCAGTCGGGGGAGAGCTTCGAGTCGAGGCTGATCGCAAGATCGGCGGTTACGCCGGGGGCGAGTGTTCCGACGGAGGGGCTGTCGGGGGCGATCAGGACGGTGCGTCCGCCGGAGCTGGCCGTCGCAGTGTGCAGTTGCCGCTGTTGGGGGTCGGTCAGCAGGTCGGGGACCGCGATCAGGAGGGTGGTGTCGGCGTCGGCTGCGGTGGTCGCCTGGGCGAGGGTGGTGACCACGCGTGTGGACACGCCCCGGTCGGCGAGCAGGGTGGCGACGGCGCGGCTGCCGTGGGGGTCGGCGGAACGGGGGTCGAGGCCGCCACGCTCGGCGCCGGAGTTGATCACCGCGATGGTGACGGCGGCCACCAGGAGAAGGACGACGGCGAGGATGACGCCTCGCGCGCGGGTCCACACCTGGCGGGCAGTGGGCGAGGCCGAGGTGGAGGCGGGGAGCAGCGTGGCCTCGGTGCTCATTCGGGGGCTCCCTGGTGGGCGTTGGGGGCCTTGCTGGGGGCGCTGTTGCTGGTCGCGAGGGCCGGTTTCGCTCGTTCGAGGTCGCTGTCGAGTTCTGTGAGCCGGCGGTACGTCTGGGGGGACGCGCTGCGTCCGCCGTATGTCACGTCGTCGAAGTCGCGGGCGGCGGTGCGCAGGCGGTCGGTGTGGGCCGGGAGGGTGCGGCCGGCTTCCGCCGCTGCCTCGTCGGCGGTGCGGCCCGGCCGGATGTCGAGCAGGGCGCGTTCCTCCAGGGCGCGGACGACGGCGCGCATGCGTTCCTGGACGGCCTGGTTCCAGTGGCCCTGGGCGGCGTGTGCCTCGGCGGCGGCGCGGTGTTCGGCGGCGCTGCGGGGGCGGTCGTCGAAGAGCACGGCGGAGGAGGTGGGGCCGGGGCGCGGGCTGCCCAGGCGCCACCACAGGGCGCCGATCACGGCGGCGACGGCGAGGAGGATCACCACCAGCCCGACGGTTCCTCCGGGGGTCGCGGTGGAGGTCGCGTTGAAGAGCCGGCCGAGCCAGTCCCAGAAGGCGTCCATGGCCCGTTGGAGCAGGCCGGGGTCGTTCTCGTGGTACATGCGCCTGGACAGCTCGCGCCGGGCCGCCTCCCGCGCGGGATCACGCGGGATCGTCAGCGGCGGGTCGTCGGCCGACAGTGACAGTACGGCGCTGTCGCCGGCCCGCAGCAGGGCTCGTACGGCTGCTTCGGCGGTGTGCGGCAGGGCCGGCAGCGTGGTGAAGGATCCCCCCGTCGGGCTCACCGCATCAGCTCCCCGGGGTGGCGCCCGGCGCGCCGGAGCCGGTGTCCTGGACGCCTGCGGCGCGAGCCAGGTCGAGGTCGAGGGCCTCGCGGCGGATGCGCTGGTCGATGTAGAGGAGCACGGTCACGCCCGCGGTGATGGGGAGGGTGAGCGTGGAGCCGATCACCGAGCCGACGCCGCTGACGATCAGGAATGTCCAGCCGTAGCCGCCCGTGCCGTTGAGGAAGTCGCTGACGCCGTCCCCGGTGAGGGCCGCGGCGATGAACGTGAACGGGAGGACGACGAGGGACGAGACGATCATCGCGATGATCCCGGCGAGCAGTTGGATGCCGAGGACCCGCCACCAAGAGCCGCGGACGAGTTTCGCGGATCGGCCGATCGACTTGGTGATGCTCTGCTTCTCCAGCATCAGCGCCGGCGAGGCGAGGGAGAAGCGGATCATCAGCCACAGCGCGACGAGGGATGCGCCGAAGCCGCCCAGGATGGCGAGTGCGGCGCCGCCGCCCTCCGAGCCCGAGAAGGCCACGAGGAGGCCGGGGCCGGTGCCTACGGCGATGACCGCCACGACGGTGAGCATCAGCAGGAAGATGAGGCCGAAGAGCTTCGGGATCTGCGGGCGGGCGTCCCGCCAGGCCTCGCCGAGGGTGACGGGTTTGCCGAGTACGGCGCGGCTGGTCACGGTCGTGAGGAGTGCGGTCGCGATGACGGTGCCGATCACGGAGATCACGAAGAGGGCGCCGGAGCTGAGCAGGGCGTCGCCCATGGCGCGGCTCAGTTCGTCGAGGCTCGCGCTCGGGTCGTTGAGGGAGTCGACGCTCGTGGTGTCGTCCAGGAAGAAGCCCTGGAGGAGGACGGCGACGATCTCCGTGACGACCGCGACGGTGAGGGAGATGCCCAGCACGGTGCGCCAGTGGGCTCGCATGGTGGAGACGGCGCCGTCGAGGATCTCGCCGACGCCGAGGGGGCGCAGCGGGATCACACCGGGCTTGGCCGCGGGCGGGGGGCCGCCCCAGTTGCCTCCCCAGCCGGGGTGGCCGCCGGGCGGGCCGTATCCGCCGTAGCCTCCCGGGCCTGCGGGGCCGCCGTACCCTCCGGGGGCGCCGGGGGGCGTGCCGCCCCAGCCGGGGCCCGGGGGCGGTGGTGGAGCCTGACCGGGGCCGGGGCCCTGGGGGCCGGTGGGGGCGGACCACTGGGCGGGCGGCGGCTGCTCATTGGACCAGTTCGGGCCGGAGGCGGGGGCGTCGGGGCGTGGCTGGTCCGCGGGCTTCGTGGGGTCAGGGCGGTCGGCGGGGGCGGACGCGTCGGGCTGCTGCCCTTCGGAGGGGGCAGATCCGGGCGAGGCCCAGCCCGGAGTGTCGTTCATCGTCGCTCCTTCACGGTGCCCGTCCGCGTTCGCGGCAGGTTGGCAGCCATCGTGCCATGGGGAGAGTTGCGGGGGATCGGCCCCCGTAGGGGCTGGACTCCTTCAATAGTGCGACGCCGAGGGGGCAGACTGGGTGGATGGCTGATCAGTACGCGCAAATCCGCGAGGACAACCGGCCCACCGAGATACCGGCGATCCGCTGGGAGGAACCCCCCGAGGGTCCCGTGCTGGTGCTTCTCGACCAGACGAGACTGCCGGCCGAGGAGGTCGAGCTGGTCTGTACGGACGCGCCCGCGCTGGTGGCGGCGATCCGTTCGCTGGCCGTGCGCGGGGCGCCGCTGCTCGGTATCGCGGGGGCGTACGGGGTCGCGCTCGCCGCCGTGCGCGGCTTCGACGTGGATGAGGCGGCCGAGGCGTTGGCGCAGGCCAGGCCCACCGCGGTGAACCTCGCGGTCGGGGTCCGCAGGGCTCTGGGCGCGTATCGGGCGGTGCTTGCCGGGGGCGGTGACCTGGAGCAGGCGGCCGGGGCCGCGCTGGACGCCGCGCGGGCGCTGCACCGGGAGGACGCCGAGGCCAGTGCGCGGATGGCGGTGCACGGGCTGGCGCTGCTGGACGAGTTGCTGTCCGGCGGCGGGCACCGGCTGCTCACGCACTGCAACACCGGTTCGCTGGTGTCGGGTGGTGAGGGGACGGCGTTCGCGGTGGCGCTGTCGGCGCACCGGGCGGGGCGGCTGCGCAGGCTCTGGGTGGACGAAACGCGTCCGTTGCTGCAAGGTGCTCGCCTGACGGCATATGAGGCGGCGCGCAGCGGAATGGCGTACACCTTGCTCACGGACAACGCCGCGGGTTCCTTGTTCGCCGCTGGTCAGGTGGACGCGGTGCTGATCGGGGCCGATCGGATCGCGGCCGACGGTTCGGTGGCGAACAAGGTGGGGAGCTATCCGCTCGCCGTGCTGGCCCGGTACCACCACGTGCCGTTCATCGTGGTGGCGCCGGTGACGACGGTGGATCCGGACACCCCCGACGGGGCGTCCATCGAGGTGGAGCAGCGTGCCGGGCACGAGGTGACGGAGATCGCGGCGCCTCAGGTGCCGGTGGCGGGAGCGGAAGCGGGAGGCGGGATACCGGTGGCACCCCTGGGGACCCAGGCGTACAACCCGGCGTTCGATGTGACGCCTCCCGAGTTGGTGACGGCGATCGTCACCGAAGCGGGTGTTGTTTCGCCCGTGACGGCTGAGGCGCTGGCAGAGCTGTGTGACAGGTCACGACAGGTAACGATTTAGTTAATGGGATGATGTCGTTTATGAAGGGACGAGTCCTTGTCGTCGATGACGACACCGCACTGGCCGAGATGCTCGGCATTGTGTTGCGTGGTGAAGGTTTTGAGCCGTCTTTCGTAGCTGACGGCGACAAGGCGCTGGCCGCTTTCCGTGAGTCCAAGCCCGATCTGGTGCTCCTGGACCTGATGCTTCCCGGCCGGGACGGTATCGAGGTGTGCCGCCTGATCAGGGCGGAGTCCGGGGTGCCGATCGTGATGCTCACGGCCAAGAGCGACACCGTCGATGTCGTGGTGGGCCTGGAGTCGGGTGCCGATGACTACATCGTGAAGCCGTTCAAGCCGAAGGAGCTGGTCGCCCGGATCCGGGCGCGGCTGCGGCGGTCGGAGGAGCCGGCGCCCGAGCAGCTGGCCATAGGCGACCTGCTGATCGATGTCGCCGGTCACTCCGTGAAGCGGGACGGGCAGTCGATCGCGCTGACGCCTCTGGAGTTCGATCTGCTGGTGGCGCTCGCGCGCAAGCCGTGGCAGGTGTTCACGCGTGAGGTGCTTCTCGAGCAGGTCTGGGGCTACCGCCACGCGGCGGACACCCGGCTGGTCAACGTCCATGTGCAGCGGCTGCGTTCCAAGGTCGAGAAGGACCCGGAGCGGCCGGAGATCGTGGTGACCGTCCGTGGCGTCGGGTACAAGGCAGGACCGAGCTGACATGTCCGGGGACAGTGCCGCTTCGCCCCCCGGGCGTTCCGGGGGTCGTGCGGGGCGGCCTGTCGGGCGGCAGAAGGTGAGCAGGGTCGGCTCCGGCTGGCGGCAGTTCTTCGAGGGCGGGCTGCTTCAGGGCGGTGTCCAGGGCAGCCCGGTCCTTCGGCTGTTCATGCGCTGGGTGCGGCGGCCGCTGCTGCCCGTCATGCGGTTGTGGCGGCGCAACATCCAGCTCAAGGTCGTCGTCACGACGCTGCTGATGTCGCTCGGGGTCGTGCTGCTGCTCGGCTTCGTGGTCATCGGGCAGGTGCGAAACGGGCTTCTGGACGCCAAGGTGAAGGCCTCGCAGAGCCAGGCCGCGGGTGGGTTCACGGCGGCCAAGCTGCGGGCGGACGCGGCGGCCAGCGCCGGCGGGGACGACGGTTCCGGTACGGGAGGCCGCCCCGCGCAGAGCCCCATCCAGTGGATGAGCGACCTGGTGGAGTCCCTCTCCAGCGGCGGCCAGGGGGCCTTCGACGTCGTGACGCTCCCGGTCGGGCCGGCGGGCGACGACAGCGGCAGCGGTCGCGGGCCGCGTGCCTCCGGCGGGGTGGACCCGACAGCGAGCGTGCCCGAGGCACTGCGCGCGCGGGCCGACAGCAGCCCGCTGATGGCCCAGAGCTACACCCGGATCACCTACACCAACGGCAGCGAGTCGCAGCCCGCGCTGATCATCGGCAAACAGGTCGACGACCCGAACGGCGACCCGTACCAGCTGTACTACCTCTTCCCGCTGACGCAGGAGGAGAAGTCGCTGAGCCTGGTCAAGGGGACACTGGCGACGGCCGGGCTGTTCGTCGTCGTCCTGCTGGGGGCCATCGCCTGGCTCGTGGTGCGGCAGGTCGTCACGCCCGTGCGGATGGCGGCGGGTATCGCCGAACGGCTGTCCGCCGGCCGGTTGCAGGAACGGATGAAGGTCACCGGTGAGGACGACATCGCGCGGCTCGGTGAGGCCTTCAACAAGATGGCGCAGAATCTGCAGCTGAAGATCCAGCAGCTGGAGGAGCTGTCGCGGATGCAGCGCCGGTTCGTGTCCGACGTGTCGCACGAACTGCGGACGCCGCTGACGACCGTACGGATGGCCGCCGATGTCATCCATGACGCGCGCGTGGACTTCGATCCGGTGACTGCGCGGTCGGCCGAACTGCTCGCCGATCAGCTGGACCGGTTCGAGACGCTGCTCGCGGACCTGCTGGAGATCAGCCGGTTCGACGCGGGCGCGGCGGCGCTGGAGGCCGAGCCGATAGACCTCAGGCAGGTCGTACGGCGCGTCGTGAGCGGTGCCGAGCCGCTGGCCGAGCGCAAGGGGACGACCGTACGGGTGGTGGGCGACCAGCAGCCCGTCGTGGCGGAGGCCGACGCGCGCCGGGTGGAGCGGGTGCTGCGCAACCTCGTCGTCAACGCGGTGGAGCACGGCGAGGGCAAGGACGTCGTCGTCAAGCTGGCCGCCGCGGGCGGTGCGGTCGCGGTGGCCGTGCGGGACTACGGGGTCGGGCTGAAGCCCGGTGAGGCGACCCGAGTCTTCAGCCGCTTCTGGCGGGCCGACCCGGCACGCGCGCGTACCACCGGCGGTACGGGCCTCGGCCTGTCCATCGCGCTGGAGGACGCCCGGCTGCACGGCGGCTGGCTGCAGGCCTGGGGTGAGCCGGGCGGTGGTTCACAGTTCCGGCTGACGCTGCCGCGCACCGCCGACGAGCCCCTGCGGGGTTCGCCGATACCGCTGGAGCCCAAGGACTCACGGCGTCACCGGGAGCTCGGCGACGCCGGTCTGCCCTACGGCGGCGGTGACAAGCTCGCCACGGTGCCGGTGGGGACGGCGGCCGTCGAACAGGGGCCGATAGCGCCGCGGCTCGCCGCCGTGGCCCCGTCCGCCGACCCGACGGCGCTGCCCGGCAGCGGTGCCCGTGTGGTGCCGCGCGCGGGCGGCGGGGCACGCCGGGACGGTGTGCCCGGTACGGAGTCGCAGTCCTCGGACAGAGCGTCCACGGACGCCGGGACCGAGCGTGTGGATGAGTAAGGGGAGGCATTTCGTGGGCCCTGACCGCGAGCGGGACGGTCGGCGGCGGGAAACGGTTCGCGCGGTGGTGTACGCCACCTGTGGCGCCGTTCTGCTGGCCGGATGCGCCTCGATGCCCGACAGCGGGGATCTGCGCGGAGTCGAGTCCACGCCCCGGCAGGACGCCCAGGTACGGGTCTTCGCCCTGCCGCCCCACGAGAACGCCCCGCCCGGGCAGATCGTCCAGGGCTTCCTGGAGGCGCTGACCAGCGACGATCCGCACTACGAGACGGCACGCAAGTACCTGACGGCGCAGGCCGCGAAGAGCTGGCGCCCCGACGCGTCGACCACGGTGCTGGACGGCGGGCCGACCGCCGACGCCGTCCACGCGGGCGGCCGGGACGACACCGACGACTACGCGTCCACGCTGACCGGCGGCAGGTTCGCCACGCTGGACTCCCAGCAGTCGTACGAACCGGCCGACGGGCAGTACCGGGCGACGCTGCACCTGACGCGTGAGAAGAAGAGCGGACAGTGGCGGATCGACGATCTGCCGCAGGGCGTCGTCATGGGAAAGTCGGACTTCCTGCGCAACTACACGTCCGTCAACAAGTACTACTTTGCTTCGAACACGCCGTCGCAGGCGGACGCGCAACTGGTGTCGGTCGCCGATCCGGTCTACGTCCGCAAGAAGGTCGACCCGATGACGCAGACGGTGAGTTCGCTGATCGAGGGCCCCTCGCGCTGGCTGGGGCCGGTCGTCAGGTCGAGTTTCCCGACCGGTACGGCGCTGAAGAAGGGGGTCACCTCGCTGGCCCCCGACGACCAGAACCGGTTGACGGTGCCCCTCAACGACAAGGCGAACCGGGTCGGGTCGGCCAAGTGCACCGAGATGGCCGCCCAACTCCTCTACACCCTGCAGGACCTGACGCCCACGGGTGTCGACGAGGTCGCCCTGCAGCGCGCCAACGGCTCCCAGCTCTGCGTCCTCGACAAGAACGGCGCCGAGACCGTCGCCGCGCGCGGTGTGGTGCAACGGCCCGAGTTCCAGTACTTCATCGACGCCAAGCACCGTCTCGTACGCGTGTCCGGCAATGACAGTCCCGCCGCCGACGTCACCCCGGTGCCGGGCGCGCTCGGCGAGGGCGTCAAGCAGCTGCGGTCGGCGGCGGTCTCGCGTGACGAGGAGACCGCGGCCGGGGTCTCGCTCGACGGGAGCATGCTGTACGTCGGGTCGCTGGTGTCGGGCGGATCGCTCGGGGAGCCCGTGCTGACCAGCCAGGGCGCCACCAAGGCCGACCGGCTGACCACGCCCAGCTGGGACGGCGACGGCGACCTGTGGGTGGCCGACCGCGATCCCAGGAAGCCCCGGCTGCTGCTCCTGGCCAAGGGCGCCGGCGAGCCCCTGGAGGTCAGGACGCCGGGGCTCGACGGGCGCATCGAAGCGGTACGGGTGGCCGCCGACGGGGTCCGGATCGCGCTCATCGTGGAGAAGGGCGGCCAGCGGTCGCTGTACATCGGGCGGATCGAGCGGGACGAGCGGGCGGCGACGGCGTCGGACGGGGCGCCCAAGGGGAAGTTGCCGGCGGAACCGGGTCGGGCGGCGGGGCAGAAGGCCGACGAGCGGTCGGTCGTGTCGGTCCTCGAACTGGATTCCGTGACACCGCAGTTGGAGGAGGTCACCGCCATGTCGTGGGCCGGGGACAGCCGCCTCGTGGTGGTGGGGCGTGAGCAGGGTGGCGTGCAGCAGATGGGCTATGTGCAGGTCGACGGCTCGACGCCGGTGGGGTCGGCGCCTGCCGCGCTGACCGGCGTGAAGGGCATCGCCGCGTCCGAGGACGAGAGGATGCCGCTGGTGGCGTACTCGGAGGAGGACGGCATCGTGCGGCTGCTGTCCGGTGCCAAGTGGCAGAAGCTGGTCGAGGGAGGGTCGGCTCCGGTCTATCCGGGGTGAGAGGCCCCGCCGGGCGGTGACCTGCCCCGGTTTGTGTTGGCGGCCCGTCGGAAGTCCGGCGGGCCGTCGGCGTGTCCGGGGGTGCTCGCGGGGCGTGGAGTTGCGCGGGGACGTTGTCCACAGGGCGTTGTCCACAGGGGTGGCCGAGTCGCGGCGGTGTTGGCACAGTGGTGCGCATGCGGGGGTGGTGGCAGGACCTCGGTGACCTGGTGCTGCCGGCCGAGTGCGGAGGCTGCGGGACGCCTCGCACGGTGCTCTGCCCGGAGTGCCGTGCCGCCCTCAACGGGGCCGTACCGAGCCGGGTGCGTCCGGTGCCCGAGCCGCTCGGGCTGCCGGTGGTGCACGCGGCGACCCGGTACGCGGACGAGGTGCGCGCGGTGCTCCTCGCGCACAAGGAAAGGGGTGCGCTGGCACTCGCGGGGCCGCTCGGGACGGCCCTGGCGGGAGCTGTGCGGGCAGGGGTCGACGAGACGCCGCCCGGTCGCCGGGGCGTGCTGCTCGTCCCTGTGCCGTCCGCACGGCGGGCCGTACGGGCCCGAGGGCATGATCCGGCCCGGCGGATCGCGCTCGCCGCGGCGGGCGACCTGCGCGCGTCCGGTACGCCGGCGCGGGTGCTGGCGGTGCTGCGGCAGCGGCGTGGCGTGGCCGACCAGGCGGGCCTCAACTCCCGGCAGCGGCTGGACAATCTCGCGGGCGCGCTGAGCGTTGCGCCCGGGGGCGGACGGCTGCTGGCCGGGGCCGGCGCGGTCGTCCTGGTCGACGATCTGATGACGACCGGAGCCTCGCTGGCCGAGGCCGCGCGTGCCGTACGGGAGGCGGTCGGGGGCGGGGAGGCGGCGGCGGGAGGGAGGGAATGGGCGGGAGAGGTGGGAGACGTGAGAAGAGTGGGAAACGCTGTGTACGCGGACGCGGGGCGGGAAGTCAGAGGGCAGCGACGTACGGGAGCCGTGGGCGCGGGTGTGGCTGCGGATGTGGAGCGGAGGCCTGGAGTGGCCGGAATGGTGGCGACCGGTGCCTTCGGAGGCATGATCTGCGCTGCTGTGGTCGCGGCGACGCCTGATTCCTTCGAAACAAACTGGAACTGACACTTAACTTGCATCGTTGCAGGTAGTGAGAGGGCCAATTCACTGGAACGGAGGTACGCGGCAGTAGAGGGTGACGACATACGTCCGGGCGAGATATGTTCGGTTGTGAGGGAAAGCCGCAGGCCACACCTCGCAAAACCGAATGCCGTGCTGCGGGTTTTCGTTAATCACCCCGGCCGACGGAGTGGGGATCTTGCCCATGGGGGAGGAGGAGGTGGAAGTCACCGAGTCCGAGGTTCCGGGGTACGCCGGAGCCTGGTGCAAAAGGGAGACGCTCCGCCACTGAAGCGGGGCGATCCGGGAACGGAGTTCTGCGTGGACATCGTCGTCAAGGGACGCAAGACCGAGGTGCCCGAGCGGTTCCGGAAGCACGTGGCCGAGAAGCTGAAGCTGGACAGAATCCAGAAGCTCGACGGCAAAGTGATCAGCCTCGACGTCGAGGTGTCCAAGGAGCCCAACCCCCGGCAGGCCGACCGCTCAGACCGAGTGGAGATCACGCTTCACTCCCGCGGTCCGGTGATCCGGGCGGAAGCAGCGGCAAGCGACCCGTACGCGGCACTCGACCTCGCGGCCGACAAGCTCGAGGCCCGGCTGCGCAAGCAGCACGACAAGCGTTACACCCGCCGAGGCGCCGGCCGGCTGACAGCCGCCGAGGTCGCCGACCACGTCCCGGACGCGGCAACGCTGAACGGCAATGGACACCCCGTCCACGAGGAAGACGCGGACGGCGTGCCAGTCAAGAGGATCGGCTCGCTGGAAGTGAAGGGCGAAGGCCCCCTCATCGTCCGCGAGAAGACCCACGTCGCCTCCCCGATGACGCTTGACCAGGCCCTCTACGAGATGGAACTGGTCGGGCACGACTTCTACCTGTTCGTCGACTCCGAGACCAAGGAACCGAGTGTCGTCTACCGACGGCACGCCTACGACTACGGCGTGATCCACCTCAACACGGACCCGATGGTCGCCAACCAGGCGCACTCCCCCGCGGCGGGTGGCACGCTGGGAGGCTGACCGCCCCCGGTGACAGCCGAGCGGGTGCCCCTGGAGCGCGCGTGCGCCCCCAGGGGCACCCGTGTGCGACCCCTCAGCGGTCCGCACTGTCACCGCAGCGTGGCCCGGGCATGGAATCATGGCCGCAACGGCTCAACCGGTGGGCCGTTGCCTTGGGTTGGCGATGGCACAGGACCACAGGCCACAGCCTTCAGGGGGAGGAACGATGGCGGACAGCTTCGGACCGATGCAGGTCGGGCATGCCCACGGCGGCGTGACCGAGACGGGCCCGGACGCGGACACCTCGCGCAAGGAGCCGATCAGAGTCCTTGTCGTGGACGACCACGCGCTCTTCCGCCGTGGACTGGAGATCGTGCTCGCGGCCGAGGAGGACATCCAGGTTGTCGGCGAGGCCGGGGACGGTGCCGAGGCCGTCGACAAGGCCGCCGACCTGCTGCCCGACATCGTCCTGATGGACGTACGGATGCCGAAGCGCGGGGGGATCGAGGCGTGCACCTCCATCAAGGAGGTCGCGCCCAGCGCCAAGATCATCATGCTGACGATCAGTGATGAGGAAGCGGATCTCTACGAGGCGATCAAGGCGGGTGCGACCGGTTATCTCCTCAAGGAGATCTCCACCGACGAGGTGGCCACGGCCATTCGCGCCGTGGCCGACGGGCAGTCGCAGATCAGTCCCTCCATGGCGTCGAAACTGCTCACCGAATTCAAGTCGATGATCCAGCGGACGGACGAGCGGCGGCTGGTGCCCGCGCCGCGGCTCACGGATCGCGAGCTGGAAGTGCTCAAGCTGGTCGCGACCGGGATGAACAACCGCGATATCGCGAAAGAGCTGTTCATCTCCGAGAACACCGTGAAGAACCATGTGCGCAACATCCTGGAGAAGCTGCAGCTGCACTCCAGGATGGAAGCGGTGGTTTACGCGATGCGGGAGAAGATCCTCGAGATCCGGTAGGGCTTCGGAAGGACGGGCGGGGGGCGGGGGGCTATCCGAGCGCCTGGGCCAGTTCCCTTGTCAGGGGAGTGCGCAGGTCCGGGGCATCTACCCGTTCCACTCGTACGTTCGTGCAGTTGACCCAGCTTGCCGCCTCCAGCAGGGCCTGGGCCACCGCCGGGACCGCCTTGGGGCCGTTCAGGGAGACCTGCTTGGCCACCAGGGTGTTGCCCTCCCGGGCGGGGTCCACTCTTCCGACGAGGTGGCCGCCGGCGAGGACCGGCATCGCGAAGTAGCCGTACACGCGCTTCGGCTTGGGGACGTAGGCCTCCAGGCGGTGGGTGAAACCGAAGATCCGTTCTGTGCGGGCCCTCTCCCAGATCAGGGAGTCGAAGGGGGAGAGCAGGGTCGTGCGGTGTCGGCCGCGCGGGGGTGTCTCCAGAGCTGCCGGGTCGGCCCAGGCCGGTTTGCCCCAGCCTTCGACCGTGACGGGGACCAGGCCCGAGTCCGCGATCACGGCGTCGAACTGCTCGGCCTTGAGGCGGTGGTAGTCGGCGATGTCCGCGCGGGTTCCGACGCCCAGCGACTGGGCGGCGAGGCGGACCAGGCGGCGCAGGCATTCCGTGTCGTCGAGGTCGTCGTGCAGCAGCGTGTCCGGGATGGCGCGCTCGGCGAGGTCGTACACCCGCTTCCAGCCGCGGCGCTCCACGCACACCACCTCGCCGTACATCAGGGCGCGTTCGACGGCGACCTTGGTGCCGGACCAGTCCCACCACTCGCTGGTGCGTTTCGCGCCGCCCAACTCCGTTGCGGTGAGCGGGCCCTGTGCGCGGAGCTGCTTGATGACCTGCTCGTAGACGCCGGACGGGAGGTCGTGGTTCCAGTGGGGGCGGGAGCGGTAGGCGCGGCGGCGGAAGGCGAAGTGGGGCCACTCCTCGACGGGGAGGATGCAGGCCGCGTGGGACCAGTATTCGAAGGCGTGGGGGTGGGGGCGGGCATGGGGGGTTGTCGGTGCTGGGTTCCAGTACGCGTCTTCGATTTTTTTGCGGGGTATGGCGCCGAGGCGGGCGTAGGGGATGAGTTCGTGGGAGCGGGCGAGTACGGAGATGGTGTCGAGCTGGACCGCGCCCAGGTGGCGGAGGATGCCTCGGACGCCTGCCTTGCGGTTGGGGGTGCCGACGAAGCCCTGGGCGTGTAGGGCGATTCGGCGGGCTTCGGGGGCGGAGAGGTGGGTGGGGGGCGGGTTGCTCGTCATGCTTCCGCACGATAGGGGGTGGGACTGACAGTGGGGGTGAGCTGGGGTTTCGGGTGTTGTTCTCGCCCCCGCCGCCCCTACCCGTCCCATCACTGAGGGCTGCGCCCCCAGACCCCCGCTACGGCCCTGAACGGGCCTTGTCCTCAAACGCCGGACGGGCTGGAGGTGCGGGCCGCGTTCTCAAGCGCCGGAGTCTCCGGGGATGTACGGGGCCGTGGATGGGAGGTTCAGGTCTGAGGGGAGAAGGGAGGCTACCCAGCAGTCTCGGCGTACTCCCTTGTTGTTGATTGCCGAGCGCAGGGTGCCTTCCATGATGAAGCCGGCTCGTTCCGCTGTTGTTCGGGATGCCGTGTTGCCTACCTCCGCCCTCCACTCCACGCGGTCCACCGACAGATGGGTGAAGGCCCAGCGGGAGGCGGCGATCGTGGCCTCCGCGATGTAGCCGTTGCCCCGGTGGGCCTTCGCGGCCCAGAAGCCGACCTCGGTCACGCCCAGGGAACGCATGGTCAGGGCGAGCATGCCCACCAGTTCCTCCCCTTCGGGGAGGAAGACACCGAACGTGAACATCGAGCCGTCCGCCCAGCCGTCGGGCACCAGCTGGTAGGTGAAGCCGCGGGCGTGCTCGGGGCGGTATGGCGAGGGGATCGTCGTCCAGCGCTGGATGTCGGGGTCCTGCGCCGCGGCGTACACGGCGTCGGAGTCGTGCGGGCCGACCGTGCGCAGGAGGAGGCGGGCCGTGGTGAGCGTGACGGGGTCCATCGGCCGATTCTGCTCGGGGCACGATGAGGGCGCCATCCCTTTTGCTGTGCGTGAGTTCGTGATCACAATTCGTGCAATTCGTGGGTGGCATCCGGCACCATCCGTGACTCCCGGCCGTTCTCCTTATGGCTGTCCCACCGGCAGACCTCCCGGCTTGGCGGGGGCTCGCATACGATGGCCGTTGCTCAGTTAAGACAATGGAAACCGACCGTCCCAGGCCCGACCGGCAAGGAGACCAACCCCCGTGTCCGTCCTCTCAAAGATCATGCGTGCAGGCGAAGGCAAAATCCTGCGCAAGCTGCACCGCATCGCGGACCAGGTCAACTCCATCGAAGAGGACTTCGTCGACCTCTCCGACGCCGAGCTGCGGGCCCTCACCGATGAGTACAAGCAGCGGTACGCCGACGGTGAGAGCCTGGACGACCTGCTGCCCGAGGCCTTCGCCACCGTGCGGGAGGCCGCCAAGCGCGCCCTCGGCCAGCGCCACTACGACGTGCAGATCATGGGCGGCGCAGCCCTCCACCTCGGCTATGTCGCCGAGATGAAGACCGGCGAGGGCAAGACCCTGGTCGGCACCCTGCCGACGTATCTGAACGCGCTGTCCGGAGACGGCGTTCACCTCATCACGGTCAACGACTACCTGGCCGAGCGCGACTCCGAGATGATGGGCCGCGTCCACAAGTTCCTGGGGCTGAGCGTCGGCTGCATCCTCGCCAACATGACGCCGGCCCAGCGGCGCGAGCAGTACGCCTGCGACATCACGTACGGCACGAACAACGAGTTCGGGTTCGACTACCTGCGCGACAACATGGCGTGGTCCCAGGACGAGCTCGTCCAGCGCGGCCACAACTTCGCCGTGGTCGACGAGGTCGACTCGATCCTCATCGACGAGGCCCGTACGCCGCTGATCATCTCCGGCCCGGCCGACCAGGCCACCAAGTGGTACGGCGACTTCGCGAAGCTGGTCACCCGCCTCAAGCGCGGCGAGTCCGGCAACCCCCTCAAGGGCATCGAGGAGACCGGCGACTACGACGTCGACGAGAAGAAGCGCACCGTCGCCATCCACGAGTCGGGTGTCGCCAAGGTCGAGGACTGGCTGGGCATCGACAACCTGTACGAGTCGGTGAACACGCCGCTGGTGGGCTACCTGAACAACGCCATCAAGGCCAAGGAGCTCTTCAAGAACGACAAGGACTACGTCGTCATCGACGGCGAAGTCATGATCGTCGACGAGCACACCGGCCGTATCCTCGCCGGCCGCCGCTACAACGAGGGCATGCACCAGGCCATCGAGGCGAAGGAAGGGGTGGACATCAAGGACGAGAACCAGACCCTGGCGACCATCACCCTCCAGAACTTCTTCCGCCTCTACAGCAAGCTCTCCGGTATGACCGGTACGGCCATGACCGAGGCCGCCGAGTTCCATCAGATCTACAAGCTCGGTGTCGTCCCGATCCCGACCAACCGTGACATGGTCCGCAAGGACCAGTCCGACCTGATCTACCGCACCGAGGTCGCGAAGTTCGAGGCGGTCGTCGACGACATCGCCGAGAAGCACGAGAAGGGTCAGCCGATCCTCGTCGGCACGACCTCGGTCGAGAAGTCCGAGTACCTCTCGCAGCAGCTCTCCAAGCGAGGCATCCAGCACGAGGTGCTGAACGCCAAGCAGCACGACCGGGAGGCGACCATCGTCGCCCAGGCCGGCCGCAAGGGCGCCGTCACGGTCGCGACCAACATGGCCGGTCGTGGTACGGACATCAAGCTCGGTGGCAACCCCGACGACCTCGCCGAGGCGGAGCTGCGGCAGCGCGGCCTCGACCCCGAGGAGCACATCGAGGAGTGGGCCGCGGCCCTGCCGGCCGCCCTGGAGCGGGCCGAGAAGGCCGTGAAGGCCGAGTTCGAGGAGGTCAAGGACCTCGGCGGGCTGTACGTCCTCGGTACCGAGCGGCACGAGTCCCGGCGGATCGACAACCAGCTGCGCGGTCGTTCCGGACGTCAGGGCGACCCCGGCGAGTCCCGGTTCTACCTCTCCCTCGGCGACGACCTCATGCGGCTGTTCAAGGCCCAGATGGTCGAGCGCGTCATGTCGATGGCGAACGTCCCGGACGACGTACCGATCGAGAACAAGATGGTCACCCGTGCCATCGCCTCCGCCCAGTCGCAGGTCGAGACGCAGAACTTCGAGACCCGCAAGAACGTCCTCAAGTACGACGAGGTCCTCAACCGGCAGCGCGAGGTCATCTACGGCGAGCGGCGCCGCGTCCTGGAGGGCGAGGACCTGCACGAGCAGGTCCAGCACTTCATGGACGACACCATCGACGCGTACATCAGCGCGGAGACGGCGGAGGGCTTCGCCGAGGAGTGGGACCTGGACCGGCTGTGGGGCGCCTTCAAGCAGCTCTACCCGGTGAAGGTCACCGTCGACGAGCTGGAGGAGGCGGCCGGCGACCGCGCCGGGCTGACCGCCGAGTTCATCTCCGAGTCCATCAAGGACGACATCCACGAGCAGTACGCGTCGCGTGAGGAGCAGCTCGGCTCCGAGATCATGCGTGAGCTGGAGCGCCGGGTCGTGCTGTCGGTCCTGGACCGCAAGTGGCGCGAGCACCTCTACGAGATGGACTACCTCCAGGAGGGCATCGGTCTGCGCGCCATGGCGCAGAAGGACCCGCTGGTCGAGTACCAGCGCGAGGGCTTCGACATGTTCACCGCCATGATGGAGGGCATCAAGGAGGAGTCCGTCGGCTACCTGTTCAACCTGGAGGTCCAGGTCGAGCAGCAGGTCGAGGAGGTCCCGGTCGCGGACACCAAGCCGTCGCTCGACAAGGGCCTCGAGGACTCGGTGCCGGCGCAGGCGAGTGCCGGTTCCCGGCCCGAGATCCGCGCCAAGGGGCTCGACGCTCCGCAGCGTCGGGACCGGCTGCACTTCTCCGCCCCGACCGTGGACGGCGAGGGCGGCATCGTCGAGGGCGACCTCGTCGGCGACGACGACGAGGTGCGGTCCGAGGCGGACGGGCTCACGCGCGCGGAGCGGCGCAAGCAGCAGCGCCGTGGGATCCGACGCAAGAAGTGACGAGTCGGCAGTACCTGGTGAATGAGTAGGCAGTAGCTGGTGGTCGCTGTGTGACCTCTGGTGGGAAGGGCCGGGCATCCTGCGGGGTGGCCGGCCCTTTCGCGTGCCCGGTGTCTAGTCGTCCGCCGTGTGCGGCCTGCGGGGGCCGCCCAGTTCCACTGCCGTGCAGCGCCAGCGGAAGTCCCGGCCGAGTTCCAGGCGGAAGGCCATCGCCCTGAGCTGATCGCCGGCGCCGATGCGGGCGAAGGCCTCCAGGGCGCCTCGGCTGGGCTCGTAGTAGCCGACGTCGCGGACGACGGGGCGGGTGCCGCGCGTGCGGAGGGGGCCGCGCGCCGCGAGCCAGGCCAGCTCGTCGTAGGCGCGGCCCACGGTGTGGCGGAGCATGCTGTGGACGGGGCGTTCCCCGCTCAGGACGGCCAGGAGGCGGTCCGCGAAGAGGTCGGTGGGGCGGGGCTGCGGGAGGGCGCGGGGCTGCCCTTGGGCGGGGACTCGGGGTTCCGGGTGGGTCCTGGTGGGCGCGGTGGCTTCGGTGAGGGGTGTGCGGGGCGTGCCTCCGCCCGGGGAGGTGCGGTGCGGGGTGCTGCCGGGGCGGCGGGTGTCCCGGCGTACCGGCGGGCGGGACGGGGTGTGGCGGACCGTCCTCGTCATCACCTTGTTCATGGAATGTCCCCGTTCTCGAGGCCCGGATGGATACCGGGCAGTAACTTTCCGTTGGGGATCTTGTACGGGGAGTAATCGACCTGGTGCAAGGAGAGATGGGGTGCGGGTCGGCGAAGGCGCAGGTTCACTTATCAGGGTGATTCGCGAGGGGCAAAGGCCTGGTGGGAGCTGTGGCCTGGGTGAATTCCGAGGCGCCCGGTGGACGCTCCGAGGGGCGTGAGCGGGGACCCGAAAGGGGACTCCGCGACGTATCCTGAAGGTCTTCCCGGGTCGTCTGAAACGCCTCTACGAAAGCGGTCAGTCATGCGCGTCTACGTCCCCCTGACCCTCCAGGGCCTTGCCGAGGCGTACAAGACGGGCGAGTTGGGGGCGGGACCGTTCGTCGCGTACGCCGTCACGCCCGCGTTGCGTGAGTGGTACCTGTCCGACGACGTCGAGGAGCTGGAGTACGCGGCGCTGAACCGGGCCGCGCTGGCCTCCCTGCGCCTGCTCGCCATGGACCCGGGGGTGGCGCGGCGCCGAGTGGTCGTCGCCGTCGATGTCGCCGACGGGGTCGCGGTGGCCGACCCCGACCGGGGCCTCGACCCGGTCGCGCTGGGCGAGGTCCGGGTGGGCGGGGCCGTGTCGCTCGGCAAGGCAGCTGCTGTGCACGTCGACGCCGGGGACGCCGAGAAGGACGTGGCGGCGGCCGCGGCGGCGCTGGGAGCGGCCGACCAGGGCGACGACGACGCGCAGTTCACGGTGGACGGGGCCGAGGACCACGAGCTGCTCTGGTATGCCACCCAGGAGATTCCGAACCTGGTCGGGTTGCCGGACTGAGCGACGGGCCGGGCTGGCTGTACTTTCTTGGTATGGGGAAGTACGGAGTGACGCACATCGTGTGGGACTGGAACGGAACGCTGTTCCACGACACCGAGGCCGTCATCGGCGCGACGAACGCCGCATTCGCCGAGCTGGGGCTGGCACCGATCACCCTCGAGCAGTACAGGGCGCTGTACTGCGTCCCGGTGCCGCGGTTCTACGAGCGACTGCTCGGGCGGCTGCCCACGGAGGCCGAGTGGGCCGCCATGGACGACATCTTCCACCGGTACTACGCGGAGCACCGGGTGACGTGCGAGCTGGCGGCCGGTGCGCGGGATCTGCTGGCCGGGTGGCAGTCGGCGGGCCACAGCCAGTCCATTCTGAGCATGTACGGGCACGCCGAACTCGTCCCGCTGGTCAGGGGATTCGGGATCGAGCCGCACTTCGTACGGGTCGACGGGCGGACTGGTCCCTCCGGCGGCAGCAAGGCCGAGCACATGGTGCGCCATCTCGAAGCGCTGACCGGCACCGGCGTCGAGGCCGCGCGCACGGTGGTCATCGGGGACGCCGCCGACGACGCGCTCGCGGCCCTGCACGTCGGTGCCCGGGCCGTGCTCTACACCGGGGGTTCCCATGGCCGGGCCAGCCTCGAAGAGGTGGGCGTGCCCGTGGTGGACAGCCTGGAGGAGGCCGTCGCGGAGGCCTCGCGGCCGGCCGCGTAGCCACAGCGCGCGCTCGGCAGGCCTCCGTTCCGGGCGATTCGGGCATCTCCTCTTCTCCCGCTGTGCATAACGGCAAACTTGTCAGCCATCTTTTGTACACAAATGGCGCATGACGTGGCCCCCGTCATGAGCGATAGCCTTGTGGCGTGATCAGCGCGATACGTCGCGGGGGCGCCCTCGTCCCTGCTTTGCGCCCGGAGTGCACGGACCACATCCGTGCCCGGGCGGTGATCGCTGGTCGGCGCGGGCGGGACGGAACCCCGAGGGTTCCCAGGACGCCGTACGCATCCCGTGGACCGGCGTTGCCGAGAGCAGCGTCACACTCCGCCGGGGTGCCGAGAATGGCCGATAACCCCCCGCTCTTCCCACCCTGCGGCATAGCGTCGGAACAGACCGGAGACCCCGCGTCGAGGCGTTGTACCGCAGGAGGAGCCGTACTTCCTTCTACGTCACGCAACGGCGCGCGACAGGAGTCAGAGGACAATGCAGACCAAGCTGGACGAAGCCAAGGCCGAGCTGCTCGAAAGGGCCGCGCGGGTAGCTGAGAACAGCCCGGTCGGGGGGCACCTACCGACTGGGACGACACGTGCAACCGAGTCCGGCCGGGACCCCGGCACCCCGGACCACGACACCGTGCTCGCGTTCCTCCAGCGCTACTACCTGCACACCGCCCCGGAGGACCTCACCGACCGCGACCCGGAGGACGTCTTCGGCGCGGCCTTCTCGCACTACCGGCTGGGCGAGACCCGTCCGCAGGGCACGGCGAGCGTGCGGGTGCACACCCCGACCGTCGAGGAGAACGGCTGGACGTGCAGCCACTCCGTGGTCGAGGTCGTCACGGACGACATGCCCTTCCTCGTCGACTCGGTCACCAACGAACTGTCCCGCCAGGGGCGCGGCATCCATCTCGTCGTCCATCCGCAGTTCGTCGTACGACGGGACCTGACCGGCCGGCTCATCGAGGTGCTGCCCGACCGGGCCACCGGGAGCGCGGCCGTCGGGGACGCCGACCTGCCGCACGATGCGCACGTCGAGTCGTGGATCCATGTCGAGATCGACCGCGAGACCGACCGCGCCGACCTGAAGCAGATCACCAGCGACCTGCTGCGTGTGCTGTCCGACACCCGTGAGGCCGTCGAGGACTGGGACAAGATGCGCGACGCGGCGCTGCGCATCGCCGACGAGCTGCCCAAGGAGCCGACCGCAGACGACCTGGTCGACCAGGACGTCGAGGAGGCGCGCGAACTGCTGCGCTGGCTCGCGCAGGACCACTTCACCTTCCTCGGCTACCGCGAGTACGAGCTGCGCGAGGACGACTCGCTGGGTGCCGTGCCGGGGACCGGGCTCGGCATTCTGCGCGCCGATCCCCACCACTCCGAGGACGAGGGCCATCCGGTCAGCCCGTCCTTCGAGCGGCTGCCCGCCGACGCCCGGGCCAAGGCCCGCGAGCACAAGCTGCTCGTCCTGACCAAGGCCAACAGCCGCGCCACCGTCCACCGGCCGTCGTATCTCGACTACGTCGGGGTGAAGAAGTTCGACGAGAAGGGTGAGGTCGTCGGCGAGCGGCGGTTCCTGGGGCTGTTCTCCTCGGCCGCGTACACCGAGTCCGTGCGCCGGGTGCCCGTCGTGCGGCGCAAGGTCGACGAGGTGCTGCGGGCCGCCGGGTTCTCGCCCGACAGCCACGACGGGCGCGACCTGCTCCAGATCATGGAGACCTACCCGCGCGACGAGATCTTCCAGACGCCGCCCGACGAACTCCGGGCCATCGTCACCTCGGTGCTGTACCTCCAGGAGCGGCGCCGGCTGCGCCTCTACCTGCGCCAGGACGAGTACGGGCGCTACTACTCCGCCCTCGTCTATCTGCCCCGGGACCGGTACACCACCGGCGTACGGCTGCGGATCATCGACATCCTGAAGGAGGAACTCGGCGGCATCAGCGTCGACTTCACGGCCTGGAACACCGAGTCCATCCTGTCGCGGCTGCACTTCGTCGTCCGCGTTCCGCAGGGCACCGAGCTGCCGCAGCTGTCCGACCAGGACAAGGAGCGCATCGAGGCGCGGCTCGTCGAGGCCGCCCGGTCCTGGGCCGACGCCTTCGCCGAGGCGCTCAACGCCGAGTGCGGCGAGGAGCGCGCCGCCGAACTGCTGCGCCGGTACGGCAACGCCATCCCCGAGGGCTACAAGGCCGACCACACCCCGCGCGCCGCCGTCGCCGACCTCGTCCACCTCGAGAAGCTGGGCGTCGGCACCAACTTCTCGCTGAGCCTCTACGAGCCGGTGAGCGCCGCGCCCGGTGAACGCCGGTTCAAGATCTACCGCACCGGCGAGTCCGTCTCGCTGTCCTCCGTGCTTCCCGTCCTCAACCGGCTCGGCGTCGAGGTGATCGACGAGCGGCCGTACGAGCTGCGCTGCTCGGACCGGACCACCGCCTGGATCTACGACTTCGGGCTCAGGCTGCCCAAGTCGCTGAGCGGCGGCGGGGATTATCTCGGGGACGACGGCCGCGAGCGTTTCCAGGAGGCTTTCTCGGCCACCTGGACCGGGCAGGCCGAGAACGACGGTTTCAACGCGCTGGTGCTGAGCGCGGGCCTCGACTGGCGGCAGGCGCTGGTGCTGCGGGCGTACGCGAAGTACCTGCGGCAGGCCGGTTCCACGTTCAGCCAGGACTACATGGAGGACACCCTCCGTAACAATGTCCACACCACCCGGCTGCTCGTGTCCCTGTTCGAGGCGCGGATGTCGCCGGAGCGGCAGCGGGCGGGCGTCGAGCTGACCGACGCGCTCATGGAGGAGCTGGACGCGGCCCTCGACCAGGTGGCCTCCCTCGACGAGGACCGCATCCTGCGGTCCTTCCTCACCGTCATCAAGGCGACCCTGCGGACGAACTTCTACCAGGAGAGCGCGGGCGGCAAGCCGCACGACTACGTCTCCATGAAGTTCGACCCGCAGGCCATCCCGGACCTGCCGGCGCCGCGTCCGGCGTACGAGATCTGGGTGTACTCGCCGAAGGTGGAGGGCGTCCATCTGCGGTTCGGGAAGGTCGCGCGCGGCGGACTGCGCTGGTCGGACCGGCGGGAGGACTTCCGTACGGAGATCCTCGGGCTGGTCAAGGCGCAGATGGTGAAGAACACCGTCATCGTGCCGGTCGGCGCCAAGGGCGGGTTCGTCGCCAAGCAGTTGCCCGATCCGAGTGTGGACCGGGACGCGTGGCTCGCCGAGGGGGTCAGGAGCTACCGGACGTTCATCTCGGCGCTCCTCGACATCACCGACAACCTGGTGGCGGGCGAGGTCGTGCCGCCCGCCGACGTCGTACGGCACGACGAGGACGACACCTACCTCGTCGTCGCCGCCGACAAGGGCACGGCGACCTTCTCCGACATCGCCAACGAGGTCGCCGAGTCGTACAACTTCTGGCTCGGGGACGCCTTCGCGTCGGGTGGCTCGGCCGGGTACGACCACAAGGGCATGGGCATCACCGCGCGCGGCGCCTGGGAGTCCGTCAAGCGGCACTTCCGTGAGCTGGGCGTCGACACCCAGACCGAGGACTTCACGGTCGTGGGCGTCGGTGACATGAGCGGTGACGTGTTCGGCAACGGCATGCTGCTGAGCGAGCACATCCGGCTCGTCGCCGCCTTCGACCACCGGCACATCTTCATCGACCCGAAGCCCGACGCGGCCACCTCGTACGCCGAGCGGCGACGCCTGTTCGAGCTGCCGAGGTCCAGCTGGGCGGAGTACGACAGTCAGCTGATCTCCGCCGGGGGCGGCATCTTCCCCCGCACCGCCAAGGCCATCCCGGTCAACTCGCACATCCGCGAGGCGCTCGGCATCGAGGCCGCGGTCAGCAAGATGACGCCGGCCGACCTGATGAAGGCGATCCTCCAGGCGCCGGTCGACCTGCTGTGGAACGGCGGCATCGGCACGTACGTCAAGTCGAGCACGGAGTCGCACGCCGACGTCGGCGACAAGGCCAACGACGCCATCCGCGTCGACGGCGGCGACTTGCGCGTCAGGGTCGTCGGCGAGGGCGGCAACCTCGGGCTCACCCAGCTCGGGCGGATCGAGTTCGCGCAAATCGGCGGGAAGATCAACACCGACGCCATCGACAACAGCGCGGGCGTGGACACCTCCGACCACGAGGTGAACATCAAGATCCTGCTCAACTCCCTTGTCACCGAAGGTGACATGACCGTCAAACAGCGCAACAAGCTGCTCGCCCAGATGACCGACGAGGTCGGCGCGCTGGTCCTGCGCAACAACTACGCGCAGAACACGGCCATCGCCAACGCCCTCGCCCAGTCCAAGGACATGCTCCACGCCCAGCAGCGCTTCATGCGGTACCTGGTGCGGGAAGGCCATCTGGACCGGGCGCTGGAGTTCCTGCCGACCGACCGGCAGATCCGGGAACGCCTCAGCGGCGGGCAGGGGCTGACCGGGCCGGAGACGGCCGTGCTCCTCGCGTACACCAAGATCACGGTCGCCGACGAGCTGTTGCAGACCTCGCTGCCCGAAGACCCGTATCTGCGCCGCCTGTTGGACGCCTACTTCCCGAGCGCGCTGCGCAAGAAGTTCCCCGAGCAGATCGACGGGCACGCGCTGCGCCGCGAGATCATCACGACCATGCTCGTCAACGACACGGTCAACACGGGCGGTACGAGCTTCCTGCACCGGCTGCGCGAGGAGACCGGCGCCTCACTGGAGGAGGTGGTGCGGGCGCAGACCGCGGCTCGCGCGATCTTCAACTCCAGCGCGGTGTGGGACGGGGTCGAGGCGCTCGACAACACGGTCGAGGCCGCAGTCCAGACCCGGATCCGCCTCCACTCGCGGCGACTTGTCGAGCGCGGCACGCGCTGGCTGCTCAACAACCGGCCGCAGCCGGTGCAGCTCACGGAGACCGTCGAGTTCTTCGGCGAGCGGGTCGGCCAAGTGTGGTCCCAGCTGGCCAAGCTGCTCAGCGGCGCGGATCTCGAGTGGTACCGGAAGATCTACGACGAGCTGACGGGCGCCGGAGTCCCCGACCAGCTCGCCACCAAGGTCGCGGGCTTCTCGTCGGCCTTCCCGACGCTCGACATCGTCTCGGTCGCCGACCGGATGGGCCGCGACCCGATGGATGTCGCCGAGGTCTACTACGACCTCGCCGACCGTCTCCACATCACCCAGCTCATGGACCGCATCATCGAGCTGCCGCGCGCCGACCGCTGGCAGTCCATGGCCCGCGCCTCCATCCGCGAGGACCTGTACGCGGCTCACGCGTCCCTCACGGCGGACGTCCTCGCGGCCGGCAACGGCTCGGCGACGCCCGAGCAGCGCTTCCAGGCGTGGGAGGCGAAGAACACCGCGCTCCTGGGCCGCGCGCGCACGACCCTGGACGAGATCCAGAGCTCGGACGCCTTCGACCTGGCGAACCTGTCGGTCGCGATGCGGACGATGCGCACGCTGCTGCGGAGTCACTCGTAGCCGGTACGCGTGCGGGGGCGCCCCGGGCCGTCGTCACGGCTCGGGGCGCCCCTGTTTTTCTTGACAACTGTTAGAGAAAAGCAGACGGGGAATTTACCCTTTCCTGCTAGACCGGATGCCTCGGATAAAGTCGCGGGCGTGAGTGTGAATGTCTCCGAGGACCGGCTGACCGTTCCGGCCAGGTCGGTGCGGCGCCTGATTCTCGAAGCGGTGAAATTCGGGGCCGTCGGCGGCAGTGGCGTGCTCGTGAACTTCCTGTTCTTCAACTTGCTGTTGCACGGGATGGGTTGGCGGGCGATGACGGCCACCGTGCTGTCCAGCCTCATCGCCATGGGCTCGAACTATCTGGGTTTCCGCTATTTCACGTACCGGGACAGGGCCTCACGTACCAGGCAGCAGATCGCGCTGTTCTTCGTGTTCAGCGCGATCGGCATCGCGATGGAAAGCGGCCTGTTCTACATCGGTTATCACGGTCTGGGATTGCACGGGCCGGTCGAGTCGAACGAGGTGAAGGGCGTCTCGATCGTGCTCGCCTCGGCGTTCCGCTTCCTCGTCTACCGCACCTGGGTATTCCGCCACTAGGCCTGGGCTCAGGCGGCCTGGGCCGTCGGCTTCGTCGGGCGGTTGGTGAATGCCTCGTACTCCTTCAGTACGTCGTCCGTCGGGCCGTCCATGCGCAGTTCGCCGCGTTCCAGCCACAGGACACGGTCGCAGGTGTCGCGGATCGACTTGTTGTTGTGGCTGACCAGGAACACCGTGCCCGCGTGCTGGCGCAGCTCGCGGATGCGTTCCTCGGAGCGCATCTGGAAGGAGCGGTCGCCGGTCGCCAGGGCCTCGTCGATCAGCAGGACGTCGTGGTCCTTGGCGGCGGCGATGGAGAAGCGCAGCCGGGCGCCCATGCCCGAGGAGTACGTCCGCATGGGCAGGGAGATGAAGTCGCCCTTCTCGTTGATCCCCGAGAAGTCGACGATGTCCTGGTAGCGCTCCTTGATCTGTTCCCGGGACATGCCCATGGCGAGACCGCCGAGATAGACGTTCCGCTCGCCCGTCAGGTCGCCCATCAGGGCCGCGTTGACGCCGAGGAGGGAGGGCTGGCCGTCCGTGTAGATGTGGCCGTTCTCCACCGGGAGCAGTCCGGCGACCGCCTTGAGCAGCGTGGACTTGCCGGAGCCGTTGGTGCCGATCAGACCGATGGCCTCGCCGCGGTAGGCGACGAAGGACACGTTCTTGACGGCGTGCACCTTGCGCACACCGGCCGCCTTCTCGCTCTGCCTGCGCCGCACCATGCGGTTGAGGGCGGCGGTCGCGGTGCCCCGTCCGGCACCCGTGCCGTTGACGCGGTAGACGATGTCGACGTGTGAGGCGACGACGGTGGGGATCTGCTCGTTCGGGTTCTCAGCCACGGCCGTACGTCTCCTCAGCCTTCCAGAAGTAGATGAAGCCGCCGACGCCCGCGAGCAGCGCCCAGCCGGTCGCGATCAGCCAGATGTGCGCCGGGAGCTGGCTGGAGTGGTAGCTGTCGATCAGGGCGAAGCGCATCAGGTCGATGTAGATCGCCGCCGGGTTGGTCGAGAGGAGCACCGACACCACGTGCGGCAGGTCGTCCTTCGAGGTCAGCTTGTCGATGCTCCACATGACCCCGGACACGTACATCCAGGTGCGCAGCACGAACGGCATCAGCTGGGCGATGTCCGGAGTCGACGCGCCCATCCGCGCCATGATCATCGACACGCCCGTGTTGAACACGAACTGGAGTGCCAGGGCGGGGATGACCAGCAGCCAGGAGGCGCTGACCGGGATGCCGAAGCAGAGCAGGATCACGATCAGCGCGGCCATCGAGAACAGCAGTTGCTGGAGCTGCTGGATGCAGAACGAGATCGGAAGGGCCGCGCGCGGGAAGTGCAGGGCCCGGACCAGGCCGAGGTTGCCGGCGATGGCGCGGGTGCCCGCCATGATCGAGCTCTGGGTGAACGTCCAGATGAACACGCCCGTCACCAGGAACGGGATGTAGTCAGGCACGCCGTGCTTGGTGCCCAGCAGGACGCCGAAGATGAAGTAGTAGACCGCCGCGTTGAGCAATGGGGTCATCACCTGCCAGATCTGCCCGAGCTTCGCCTGGCTGTACTGGGCGGTGAGCTTGGCGGTGGCGAACGCGGTGATGAAGTGGCGCCGGTCCCACAGCTGGCGGACGTACGTGCGCAGGCTGGGGCGGGCGCCGCTGACCGAGAGCCCGTACCGGGCGGCGAGCGCCGTGAGGTCGTCGTCGGCCGCGGTGGCCTGCGACGGGGGCGGTGTGTGGAGGACCTGGCTCACATCCGCTGCTTTCACTTGGGGGGAGTGGAAAGGGGGCGCGCGACCGGTCCCGCTTTTCCCGGCGCCCCCTGCCGGCGGTGCACGCCGGGTCTTACGCGTTTCTTTCCAAACTCTTACGTCGGGACGGGACCGTATCGTCGCAACGGGAGCGTATTCCGATTCGGCGTCGGAACGCAACCGTTTCGTCGTAACGCCCCTATGCTGGTCCGCATGACGACGAACACCGACGAGCCCGGGACCGCGCCGGCACGGACCCGCCGCCGGGCCCCCGCCGGAGCCGCCGTACTGCGGGAGGACGTGACGGAGGCCATCCGGGCGGCCGTGTTCGAGGAGCTGGCGGCCGTCGGATACGCCAGGACGTCCATCGAGGGCGTCGCACGCCGGGCGGGCGTCGGCAAGACGGCGGTGTACCGGCGCTGGCGTTCGAAACTGCACCTGGTGCTCGACCTGGTCTCGGCGATCGCGGTGCAGGGGCTCCCCGCGCCGGACACGGGCACCCTCGAGGGCGACCTGCGGATGCTGTACGAGCTGACGTCCCGTGCGCTGCGCCACCCGGTGGCCTCGCAGATCATCCCCGACCTCCAGGCGGAGGCCGCCCGCAACCCCGAGATCGCCGACGCCATGCAGAAGGCGCTGCGGGAAGGGCAGGAAGGGGTCGCGAGCGGAATCGTCGCGGCGGCGGAGCAGCGCGGGGAGATCCGCTCCGGCATCGACCCCGACCTGGCCCTCGACCTGATCTCCGGGCCCCTCTACTGGCGCTCGGTGGTGATCCGCAGCCCGAAGCTGCCGAAGGGGTATCTGGGATCGCTGGCCCGGGCGACCACGGCGGCGCTGAAGGCGCTGTGACGCCTCGATCCGTACGCCCTGATCTGGACGTCCGGATGCCTCCCGGCTTCCGCGACGAGGGTCCGCGGGCGGCCTTGGAAGCGCGGGAACGGATTCCCGGCCTTCCGGTTCTGGTCCCGTCCCAGTACGTGGAGGAGTCGTACGCGGCGGAGCGAGCGGCGTGGGCTATCTCCTGGAGAACCGTGTGGGCAGGATCGGCGAGTTCCTCGACGCCCTGGAGCGCGTCGCCGCCGAACTCCTCGTCGGGCGCCGGGACTCCCCTCTCGACACCCTCGCACCGCGCGAGCGCGAGGTTCTGGAGCTGATGCGGAGGGCCACGACAACACGATGATCGCCAAGACCTGGTGGTCGCGGAGCGCTCGGTCAGCAAACACGTTTGCAACGTGTTCCTGAAGCTGGGTCTGCCCCCGAGCGACAGCGGACACCGCCGGGTGCCGGTGGTACTGGCGTACGTCAACTACCCGGTCGTGAGCGACCGGGCTTGCTGCTCGAGTCATCACTGGCTGTGATGGGTACGGCTGCGTCCAGGACTCACGCGGTGAGGGTGAGTTCAGGGGCCGTTGGCGGGGCCCCGCAGACCCACGCCATCCAGCCGCGTCGGCGGATGTTGTGGGACGAGTTGTGGTCCGCGTGCTCAACGAAGCCGCAGGACCGGCACGCGAAACGGGCCTGGGTGGGCCGGTTTCCGCGTTCGGTGTGGTGGCACTGGGAGCATTCCTGGCTGGTGTAGGCCGGATCGACGTACACCACCGGCACCCCGGCCTTCCGCGCCTTGTAGGCGATGAAGGAGCCGAGTTGCGCGAAGGGCCAGGTGTGGATCTTGACTCGTTGGGGCTTCCTCAGCCGTGCCCGCTCGCGGATGCCCGTCAGTTCTTCCAGGGCGATTCCGCGACCGGTGCGTTCAGCCTCCGCCACGATCCGTTTGCTGATTTTGTGGTTGATGTCCTTGTTACGGCGGGCCTCACGGCCCGCGTGCTTCTTCGCCCGCCGCTTCGCGGACTTGGTGCCCTTCCTCTGCAGCTTGGAGCGCAGTGTCCGGTCGTTCTCCCGCTTGCGGTTGATGCGGCGCCCGGAGTGCTTTGTACCGTCGGACGTGGCGGCGATGTTCACGATTCCGAGATCGACACCCAGGAAGGCCGCGGGGTGGGTGTTCAGGGTCTTCTCGGGAATCTCGCAGGTCGCGATCAGGAACCACTTCCCGCCCTGGCGCACCAGGTCGGACTCGCCCTTGCGGTGGCGGGCCAGAACCCCCAGTTGCTCGACCTGCCCGGTGAACGCCACGTTCTTCAGGCGTCCGCCGGTGGTCCAGACCGAGACGGTGCGGGCCTGGTGCTGCCAGGACAGCATCCGGTCGTCATAGGGCTGGGCCGCCTCGGGCCGGAAGACGACCGGCTTGCCCGCCGCGCGGGTGTGGCGCTTGGAGCCCGGCTTGCCGTAGCGGCCGGCCCGCAGGCCGGCCTTCAGGGTCGTGTAGGCGTCACATGTTTTCTTGATCGCGTGCTGGGCGGCCTGCGCCCCAAGCCCCCACCGTTGACGGATCTCGACGTAAGTGTGCTTGCGCAGCCCCAACGGACGGCACGCCCTCTTCTCGAGGGCGACCTCCGCGGCCCAGGTCGCGGCCTCGTTACAGGCGTGCAGGGTCGCCTCAAGTGCCGCCGCCTGCACGGGCGTCGGCAGGAGTTTGACCCGCACCACCAGCTTCATGACACCCGAACCTACACAGCCGCCCGCACGCATGGACGGCTTCCGCACATCCGCCCCGCCATCCAGCGACCCACCGACCATACGTTCGGCATTGCCCGGCTCCGCCGGACAGCCCCACGGGTGCTCCGCGCCCGAACTCCCGGACACCGCGACGCTCCGCGTCGCCACCACACGATGCGATTCCTGCCAGGCGTGAACGCCTGGGGTTCCTCGCAAGAATGTCGCTGAACAGTCAGTAGCTTCCTGAGCTTTCGGCCCCCTTCCCCGCCTCCGGGTGCAGTCGGACCCAGCCCGCCCACGCCGAGGTGATCATGTCGTGGACGTCGTGCTTCGCCTTCCAGCCCAGCTCGGTGGCGATGCGGTCGGCCGAGGCCACCACCCTCGCCGGGTCGCCCGGGCGGCGCGGGGCCACGACCGGGGGCAGGGCATGGCCCGTCACGCCGTTCACCAGGTCGATCATGTCGCGGACCGAGACGCCCTCCCCCCGGCCGATGTTGAGGGTGAGCTCACGGCCAGGGGTCGCCTCCAGCGCCCGGGCCGCCGCCACATGGGCCTCCGCCAGGTCCACCACATGGATGTAGTCCCGTACGCAGGTGCCGTCCGGGGTCGGGTAGTCGTCGCCGAAGATGCGCGGAGGCTCGTGTGCCGTCAGACGTTCGAAGATCATCGGGACGATGTTGAAGGCACCCACGTCGGCCAGTTCCGGGCTCGCCGCGCCCGCCACGTTGAAGTAGCGCAGGCTCGCCGTCGACAGGCCCGTGGCCCGGCCCGTCGCGCGGACCAGCCACTCGCCCGCCAGCTTCGTCTGGCCGTAGGGGCTCATCGGGACGCACGGCGTGTCCTCCGTCACCAGGGCCCCCTTCCGCGCGGCGGGCGGCATGCCGTACACGGCCGCCGAGGACGAGAACACGAACGACGGCACCCCGGCCGCCGTGACCGCCTCCAGCAGGACGCGCAGCCCCTCCACGTTCTCCCGGTAGTAGTGCAGCGGCCGGTCCATCGACTCGCCCACCTGCTTCTTCGCCGCCAGATGGACCACGCCCGTCACCTCGTGGTCCCTGAGGGCACGCGCCACCCGCTCCCCGTCCAGGGTCGAGCCGACCACCAGTGCCACGCCGTCCGGCACGCGCTCGGCGATGCCGGTGGACAGGTCGTCGTACACCACGGTGCGTTCGCCCGCCTCGGTCATCGCGCGCACGACGTGCGCCCCGATGTAGCCTGCGCCGCCGGTGATCAGCCAGGTCATTGCGGCCGTCCCCTCGTGTGGTCGGGTGTTTCGGTCGTACTTTGTCAGTTAACTTCCGTTAAGGCGCGCTAAGTTCCCGCTCGGGGAGTGAACGAACGGAAGCAGGAACCGGGAGCCGGGCCGCGGTGGGCCGGGTCGAGCGCCACAGTCGTACGAAGGACAGGATCGCCGCCGCGGCCAGCAGACCGTTGCGTACGACCATCACCGTCACGCCCGTCCAGGTGCAGTGGATGACCTCGGCGTACAGGACCGGATAGTCGAGGCCGCTGACCGCCGCGGCCGCGAGGAGCAACCATGCCACCGGGCGCTGGCTGGTGTGCCGCGAGGTCAGGCACACGGCGGCCAGCCCCACCAGCCAGACCAGGTACTGCGGGCTGATCACCCTGCTGGTGACCGTGAAGAGGAGTACGGCGCTCATGGCCGCGTCGAACGGAGTCGCCTCTGTCCAGTGCCGGGCCCGCACCCGCCACAGCAGCAGGAGTCCGAACGCGCCGGCCGTCAGCGCGAGGGACAGCGCCGCCACCGAGGCGACGTACGGGCCCACGAACTCCATCGCGCCGTACTGGTAGCGCACGCGCCCGTCCCACCCCGCGCGCGTGGCGAGGGAGAGCGCGGTGCCGCCGAGCGACTCGATCTGCACGCCCCGCCCGCCCTGCTGGCGCAGGAACGCGAACGGGTTGCTGAAAACGGCCGCCAGGAGTGCCAGCGCGGCCGTCGCCGTGACCGTCGCGGACGTCCACGCCGACCGGGTCGCTGAACCCTTCGGCGTACCCAGCAGCACCAGGGCCGGCCAGACCTTCACCAGGGCGCCCAGCGCCGCGAACGCGCCGCACGCGCGCGGGGAGCGCGACAAAGTCAACAGGGAGATGACGGCGAACGCCGTGACCTGCACGTCGTAGCGGGCGAGCGGGACATGGAGGAGCAGGGGCAGGCTCGCCGTCCAGTACACGGCGCCGCGCAGGGAGCGGCCGGGGCGGCGTCCCGCGCGCGTGAGGGCCAGCAGGACCAGGACGTCGGTGGCGAGCGTGAGCGCCACGAACGCCTCGAAGTAGGTGAACGTCGGAAGCAGCGCGGGCGACAGCAGCACCGGACCGGCGCCCGGCGGGTACTGCCACAGCGTGTCGTGCGCGGGGAACGTGCCCTGAGTGAGGACGCCGTACCAGCGGAAGTACAGCCGCTGCACCTCACGAGCCACCGAGCCGCCGCCGAGCGGCGGGAGGTCGTCGTGGATCAGCAGCCACAGCATCAGGGCGCGGGAGGCGGCCCAGCCGACAGTGAGGGCGAGGAGGGCGGGGGGTCTCGTCACCGCCGGATCGTAAGCCGAGCGGATGCCATATTCACGTCAATCGGTTATCAAACGCCGTCAATAACCATCAAATGTTGTCTAATCGCACAAAATCAGGCCTGTGATCAACAGGCCGATGAACAAGGGGAAGAACAAGAAGACGGCCGCCGTCGCGGTCCCCGTGATCCCTGTGGTCGCCATGCTGGTGATCGGCTGCTGGGGCCTCGACCGGGGTGGCATGTGGCGCGACGAGGCGGCCACCTTCCAGGTCGCGCGACGCACGGTGCCGCAGATCTGGCGGCTGCTGCACGAGGTCGACGCCGTGCACGGCCTGTACTACCTGCTGATGCGGCCCGTCCTCGCCCTCCACCCCGGCGAGGTCCTCCTGCGGCTCCCGTCGGTCCTCGCCGCGGCCGCGACCGCCGGCCTGGTCGCGCTCCTCGGCGCCCGCCTGGCCCGCCCGCGCGTCGGCCTCTGGGCCGGTCTGCTGTACGCCATCAACCCGATGGTCGGCCACTACGCCCAGGAGGGCCGGTCGTACGCCCTGGTCGCGGCCGGTGCGGCGGGCGCGACCCTGCTGCTCGTACGGGCGCTCGGGGGCCGATCCTGGACGCCGTACGCGGTGGTCGTCGCCGTCACCTGCCTCCTCCACGAGTTCGCCGTACTGCTGCTCCTCGCGCACGCCCTGACCCTCGTGCTCGCCCGCGTCCCCCGGCGGGTGTGGGCGGCGTGGCTGTGCGCGGCCGGCGCCGTGGCGCTGGTGATTCTCCCGCTGGTGCTGGTGTCGCACGCCCAGTCGGCGCAGGTGAGCTGGCTGCGGCCACCCGGACAGGGCGGTGTGAACCGGCTGGTGCACCGGTTCGCCGGTTCCACCGACGAGGTCCTCGTGCCCTGCCTCCTCCTCATGTACGTGGCCCTGCGGCGCCCCTGGCCCAGCCGCGACGGCCATGAACCGTCCCTCGCCTCCGTCGCCCTCCCGCTGCTCCTCGTACCGCCCGCGGTCCTCATGACCGTCTCCCAGTGGTCGCCGCTCTACGACGACCGGTACGTCCTGTACGCACTCGCCGGCGCCCCCCTCCTCGCCGCCTTCGGCGCCGATCGTCTCGCGCGGGCCGTGCCGCGCCTGCCCCGGGCGGCCGTGACCGTGGCCGGGCTGCTCGCCGTGGCCGTCGTCTGCGCGCACCAGCTGCCGCTGCTCCGGCAGGACCGTTCCGTCGCGCAGCGCGGCGGCGACAACCTCGCCGCCGCCTCCGCGATCGCGGCCCGCGAACTGCGCCCCGGCGACCCGGTGCTGTTCCTCCCGGCCATCGGACGGCGCTCGGCACTGGCGTACCCGAAGGGGTTCCACGACACCCGTGACGTCGCGCTCGCCGAGTCCGCGCGCACGTCCGGCACGCTGTACGGCGTCGAGGTGGGCCCGGCGGCGCTGCGGCGGCAACTGGCCGGGCTCGACCACGTGTGGCTGGTCGCGGAGCCGTACGCCCTGCGCCCGACATGGTCCCCGGGCAGCGCGACGGACCGGGTCAAGCGAGCGGTGGTGGAGGAGGAGTTCGAGCCGAGGCGCGAGTTCAGCGACAGCGGAGTGACCCTGCGCCTCTACGAACGCAGGGCGGGAGCGGCGCCCCGACAGGAGCGCGGGGCGCCGCGCCTCCAGCGGAGCGTCAGCCCTCCAGGGCCGCCGCGTCCAGAGCGACGGTGAGCTCGTCGAGACGGGCCCGCAGTGCCCGGATCTCGTCCACGTTCAAGCTGGTCGCCGAGAGGATCCGGGGCGGTACCTGGAGCGCCCGCTCGCGCAGTGCGAGGCCCTCGTCGGTCGGCCGCACCTCCACCGACCGCTCGTCCCGCGCGCTGCGCTCGCGCCGGACGAGGCCGGCCGTCTCCAGCCGTTTGAGCAGCGGTGACAGCGTCCCGGAGTCGAGGCGGAGGTGTTCGCCGAGCTTCTTCACGGGCAGCTGTCCGTGCTCCCACAGGACGAGCATCACCAGGTATTGCGGGTAGGTGAGCCCGAGGTCCTTGAGCGCCACGCGGTAGACGCCGTTGAAGGCGCGGGACGCCGCGTTCAGGGAGAAGCAGATCTGGTGGTCGAGACGGAGGTAGTCCTCGGCGGAGGTTGCTGACATGACTCCAGAGTACCTCCTTGCCCACCACTTAGTTGTGCACAATTGAATTGTGTGATTAAGTGATGTCCACGAGGAACCCCGCAAGGGGCTCCAACGAAGCTTTGACGAGAGGGACGGGTTCCATGGACGCCATCTACACCGCAGTCGCCACCGCCACACACGGCCGTGAGGGTCGCGCCGTCAGCTCCGACGGCAAGGTGGACCTCGCGCTCGCCATGCCGGTGGAGCTGGGCGGCAACGGCGCCGGAACCAACCCCGAGCAGCTCTTCGCAGCCGGCTACGCCGCCTGCTTCGGCAGCGCGCTGGGCCTGGTCGGCCGTGGCGCCAAGGTCGACGTCAGCGACGCCGCCGTGACCGCCGAGGTCGGCATAGGCAAGCAGGGCGAGGGCTTCGGCCTCAAGGTCACCCTCCGCGTCGAGCTGCCCGACTCCGTCGACGCCGAGACCGGCCGCAAGCTGGTCGAGCAGGCCCACCAGGTCTGCCCGTACTCCAACGCCACGCGCGGCAACATCGAGGTCAACCTCGAGGTCGAGTAGTCAGTGCGCCGTCGGGGGCGGCCTGCGGACGCGGCACGCTGGTGAGCGGAGCGCCGGCGAACGCGGCCGCCGCCGACGGCACCGGGTGACGCTCGGCGAGCGGAATGACCGGTACCTGCCGGGCCGTCTCGCCCAGCACCAGCCGCCGAACGACTCGTTCGGCGGCGCGCCCGTCGTCGTACGGGCAGAACCGCTCGCGGAACGCGGTCCGCAGCTGCGTCGAGCGCGACCCGCGCCAGTGGCCGGTCGCGAAGATGTCGATCAGTTCGTCCTCGCTGCGCGACACCGCGCCCGGCGGGAACGCGCGCAGGTCGAAGTAGGTGCCACGGGCCGCCTCGTACGCCTCCCAGTCGTCCGCGTGGATCACGATCGGCCGGTCGAGGTTGGCGTAGTCGAACATCAGCGACGAGTAGTCGGTGACCAGCGCGTCCGAGGCCAGGCACAGCGACTCGATGCTCGGATGGTCGGTCACATCGATGAGCCGGCCGCCGGAGGCATACGTCAGCGGGGCGTCGTAGACTTGGTGTGCGCGGGTCAACAGCACGTAGCGCGGGCCGAGTTGGCGCAGGACGCGTTCCAGGTCGAGGGTGAGGCGGGGGCCGCGTCGGTAGTCGCGGTGGGTGGGCGCGTACAGGATCGCGACCGAGCCCTCCGGAATGCCGAGCGACTCGCGCAGCCGGGCCACGTCCGCCGAAGTCGCCTGCTGGAACACGTCGTTGCGGGGCTGCCCGGTCTCGATGGTGCCGTAGCCGCCGGGGAAGACGCGCTCCCATACGAGGGTGGAGTGGCGGTTGGCCGACAGACAGTGGTCCCAGGTGTCGACGTCCGCGAGGAGTGCCGCGAAGTCGGTTTCACGGGCGGCGGCCGGCCGGTCCTGGAGGTCGAGGCCCATGCGCTTCAGCGGCGTCCCGTCCTGGCTCCGGATCACCACCTGCCCGGCCCGCTTCACATACCGCTCGTCCCAACTCCCGTTGCTCACCAGGTACTTGGCGCGGGCCAGGGCCGTCCAGTAGGCGGCGGTGCCGGGCCGTACCCGGGCGGTCGCCGTCGGGAGCGTGTGATGGTGCTCGGGGCGTGCGACCCACGCTGTGCGCATGCCCGGTACGAACGAGCGGAACGCTGCCTCCAGGGCGCCCGGGTTGCAGCCGTACCCGCGCCCCGAGCGACTGCTGAAGACGGCCCGGTCGGCCCGCAGCGGCAGCCGCCGCTGGACCCGGTAGTGCAGTCGCAGGGCCGACGAACGGACGCTCCGCGCAAGGGACTTGACGAAACGGGTGAGGTGCCTGCGCAGAGCGGACGCGAGCCGCGCCGCCCGGTACGTACGGTAGCTGCCCGTCCGTACGAGCAGGTGCCGCAGGCGGGAGTACAGCGGTACGGTGGCGCCCGGGACGCGGTAACGGCGGTAGTGGGCCCGCGACTTGCGCAGGAACTCGGCGCGGACAGCGCTCGGCAGCCGCTCGGTCAGGGCCAGCGCCGACATCAGCTGGTCGACCATCCGGCGGAACAACACCGGCCGCCAGTGCGTGAGTTCGGGGCGCGCCTCGACGAACGCGAAGACCCGGTCGTACTGCTCGTGGATGTCGAAGTGCCCAAGGCCGACGGGGGAGTTGGCGTGCTGTCGCGGTCGGCGGTGGTGGACGCAGACCCGGTCCAGGGTCGCGACCGACTCGGCGGCCAGCAGCGCGGGCACCGTCCAGGCGAGGTCCGCGTCGGTGCCGGGCGGGAAGGTGAGGTTTTCCCGCTCGACGAACTCCCGCCGGTACGCCTTGTTCCAGGCCACCGGCGGCAGCTTGAGCAACAACGGGCGGTCGTCGAGGGTGAAGGGGACGGGACCCTGCTCGGTGAGCTGCCCGAGGAACGGGCTGCGGACGCTCTCGCCGTTCCACAGGGCGTGCGCGTGGTCGTAGACCAGCACGTCCGGCTCGCCCGCCTCCTTGATCCGGTCGGCGACCGCCCGCAGCGCGTTCGGGGCGAGGGTGTCGTCGCCGTCGACGAAGACGAGGTAGTCCCCGGTCGCCTGATCGATCCCCGCGTTGCGCGCCGCGCCCACCCCGCCGTTCTCCGGCAGGTGGACGGGGCGCACCCGGGCGTCGCGGGCCGCGAACTCGTCGACGAGCGCACCGCAGGCATCGGGCGAGCAGTCGTCGACCGCGATCACTTCGAGATCCGGATACGACTGGCCGAGAACCGATTCCAGGCAGTCCTGCAGATACGCCTGAACCCTGTACGCGGGGACGATGACACTGAACCTGGGCAAGGCACATCCATGGGTCGGTGGGTCGACGCGGGGCCTACTGCCCGGGAACGGCCGATGGAGTGACTTGGTTACGACGATTGCGGCATGTGGGGGACCGTTGAACTGAGCTTCTTATGTGGTTACTTGACCGCTCCTGCCATCACCCCCGACACGAACTGCCGCTGGAACGCGAAGAACACGGCCAGCGGGATCACCATCGAGATGAACGCGCCCGGGGCCAGCACCTCGATGTTGCTGCCGAACTGCCGTACCTGTTGCTGGAGCGCGACCGTCAGCGGCTGCGACTGCGAGTCGGAGAACACCAGCGCGACCAGCATGTCGTTCCACACCCACAGGAACTGGAAGATCCCCAGGGACGCGATCGCCGGCGCGGCGAGCGGCAGGACGACGGTTGCGAACAGCCTGATCTCGCCCGCGCCGTCCAGCCGGGCCGCCTCCAGCAGCTCGCGCGGGATCTCCGCGAAGAAGTTGCGCAGCAGGAAGATCGCGAACGGCAGCCCGAACCCCACATGGAACAGCACCACCCCGATGATGTCGCCGAAGATCCCGATCTTCCCGAAGAGATCCGAGAGCGGGATCAGCGCCACCTGCACGGGTACGACCAGCAGCGCGACCACGACCAGGAACCACCAGTCGCGCCCCTTGAAGTCCATCCACGCGAAGGCGTATCCGGCCATCGCGCCGATCACGACGACCAGGAGCGTCGCCGGGACCGTGATCCACACCGTGTTGACGAGGGAGCTCGTGATCGCGTCGTTCTCCAGCAGAGTCTTGTAGCTCTTGGCGGTCAGCTGCCCGGGAGCCGTGAACACCTTCCACCACCCGGAGGTGGAGATGTCCGTCGGGTCGCGGAACGACGACACGAGCAGCCCGAACGTCGGCACCATCCAGATCAGCGCGACGAGGATGAGGAAGAGCCGCAGCACCCCGCCGGCGGCGCCACTGGCGACGCGGGCGGCGAAGGAGCGTCTGGCGCGTGCGGGCGGGTCGATGGTCCGTTCGACGGGCGGGTCGACAGTCGTCACCGCTGACGCTCCTTCCTGAGCCGACGCAGATTGACGAACATCACCGGCATGACGAGCAGCAGCAGAAGCACGCCGATCGCACTGCCGACGCCGTAGTTGCCGCCTCCGCCGAACGACGACAGGAACAACTGGAGCGCGAGGACGTTCGCGTCGTCCTGACTCGGCTGCGGGGCGATGATGTAGACGAGGTCGAACACCTTCATCACATTGATCATCAGCGTGACGAGGACAACGACCAGCACAGGCGCGAGGAGCGGGACGGTGATCCGCCGGAACACCTGCCACTCGTTGGCGCCGTCCACGCGCGCCGCCTCCAGCAGGTTGCGGTCCACGCCCGCGAGCCCCGCGGCGATGAGCACCATCGCGAACCCGGCCCACATCCACGTGTAGCTGCCGATGATGGCCGGGGTGACGAGAGTGGGCCCGAGCCAGTCGATGCCGTTGTAGGCGGCGGCGAAGTTCGAGCCCGGCAGGCGCAGTTGGGCGCCGTCGGCATCGGCGGGCAGGCTGAACGTCCCGTCGGCGCCGCTCGTCGCCGACGCGACGACCTTCCCATCCTTCACGGCCTCGACCTTCACCCCCTCCAGCGCCTTCTCACCCGGGTCGACCTGCCCCTTCGTACCGCCACCGCCGAGCTTGAAGTCCAGCCAGACGGTGCCGGTGATCCCGGAGCCGTCCGAGGCGCCGGGGGCCTTCGCGTCCTCGGGCGTGCCCGGGAGCTTGTTCGGGGCGATCCCCACCAGTGGCAGGAGCGCCGGGGTGCCCGGGCTGACGGACCCGGTGGAGGTGAAGGACCCCCCACCGGACGGCTTCAGGTCACTGGCCTGCGCGTTCGGACGGGCCTTCGGATAGACCGAGGAGTCCACGAAGGCGTCGTGCACCGACGTCACGATCGCGTTGGCGACGCCCTGGTCCGGGTCCTGCTCGTAGACGAGGCGGAAGATGATGCCCGCCGCGAGCATCGAGATCGCCATCGGCATGAAGACGATCAGCTTGAACGCCGTACCCCAGCGCACCCGTTCCGTCAGCACCGCGAAGATCAGCCCCAGCGCGGTGACGAGCGCGGGGGCCACGGCCACCCAGATCGCCGTGTTGCGTACGGCGGTCAGCGTGGCGTCGTTGGTGAAGATGTCGCCGTAGTTCTCCAGGCCGACGAAACCCGAACCGTCGGCGTCGTAGAGGCTGCGCCAGACGGAGTAACCGATCGGGTAGACGACGAGCGAGCCCAGCAGAACCAGGGCGGGCAGCAGGAACAGGCCTGCCACCCACCAGCGGGTGCCCGTGACCTTCCTGGGCCTGCCCGGCGTCGTACCGACCGGCATGGTGGTTGTCGAGCCGACCGGTGTCGTGTTGTCCCTTGGCGGGTTGTCCCCTGGTGTGTCGTCCCCTGGTGTGTTGTTGTCTCTCCTCGACTCCATGTCGGCGCCGTCAGCCGTTCTTGTACGCCTTGGCGGCGTCGGCCTCGAGTTTCTGTTGCGTGCCCGCGACGTCCTTCGGGTTCTTCAGGAAGTCCTGGAGGTCCTTCCACTCGCCGACGCCCTGGGTACCGCCGAACGCGGCCGGGGCCTGGTCGGACATGTCGAAGCGGAAGTCGTCGCCGGCCGTGATGAGGGCCTTGGCGATGTCCCGGGTGACATCGTCCTTGTACGCAGACTGGTCCATCGCCTTGTTGGGCGAGAGGAAGCCGCCCTGCGCCGCCCAGATCTCCGCCGCGTCGGTCGAGCCGAGGAACGTCAGGAGGGCCTGGGCGCCCGCGCCGCCCTTCAGCGCCACGGCGACGTCGCCGCCGCTGACCACGGGTGCCTGGCTGCCGACCGCCGGGAACGGGAAGACCTTCGCGTCCGTGCCGATCTTGGCCTTGGTGTCCGCGTTGATGTTGGCGGCCACGAAGTCGCCCTCGAAGACCATCGCCGCCGGGTTGTCGCCGGTGAAGGTCTGGATGACCGACTTCGGGAACTCGGTCGCCAGCGCGCCGGAACGCCCGCCTGCCAGGAGCTCGTCGTTGCCCCAGAGCTCGGCGAGGGTGGTCAGGGCGTCCTTCACCGAGGGATCGGTCCACTTGATCTTGTGCTGGGCCAGCTGGTCGTACTTCTCCGGACCGGCCTGGGACAGATAGACGTTCTCGAACCAGTCGGTGAGGGTCCAGCCGTCGGCGCCGCCCACGGAGACGGCGGGGGAGCCCGCGTCGGAGAGGGTCTGGGCCGCGGCGATGAAGTCCTTCCAGGTCTTGGGCGTGTCGGTGAGGCCCGCGGATTCGAACGCGGCGGTATTGTACCAGACCAGGGACTTGTTGGCGGCCTTTACGTAGATGCCGTACTGCTTGCCCTCGAAGGCCCCGAGGTCCTTCCACCCGGCGGAGAAGTTCTTGTCGAGCTGCGCCTGGGCATCCGCGCCGAGCGGCTTGAGCCAGCCCTTCTCGGCGAACTGGTGCAGTACGCCCACCTGGGGGAGGAAGGCGACGTCCGGGGGCTGGCCGCCCTGGATCTTCGTACCGAGGAACGTGGAGGTGTTGTTGCCGGTCGGCACGAAGTTGACCTTCGCGCCGGTGCGCTTCTCGAACTCCCGGAGGACCTTGGTGAAGTTTTCCTGCTCCGGGCCCGTCCAAACGGCGGCGACCTCTAAGGTCTGGCCGTCCAGCTTGGGGAGCTTGACGGAGGCGGAGGTGTCCCCGCCGCTGCCGGTGGTGGCGTCGGTGCCTTTGCCGCCCGGGCTGTCGTCGTCGGAGCCGCAGGAGGTGAGGGCTAGGGCGAGGGCGGTGGCGGAGAGGGCGGTCAGGGTGCGTGTACGTAGCGTGCTGCGCATGTGGGCCCCGTTCGTCGTTCGGCGCTGTCCCGTGGGCTCTGGTCTACGCCGGGTCGTGGGGGTCGGCAAGTGCGCCTGCCCGACTCGGCCAGTTTGCAGCGTGCCCTCGAACTGCTCCTTCACGCACAACGCTGCTGCAACACAGGCCTGGTTTTCCCACTCGCCCACCCGTTTACTGCATGTGATCAGCGCGGCCCAGGCACCCTCAGCCCGTCCGGCGTTTGAGGACGAGGCCCCTTCAGGGCCGAAAGCGGGGGTCTGGGGGCGCAGCCCCCAGTGGGGGTCCCCCCTGGGGTCCCCCCTCTGGGGGAGGGACGGGTAGGGGCGGCGGGGGCGAAGAACCCGGCCGGGCTCACAGCAGTGACGGCACCTCCGCCGCCGAAACTGACCGCGCCGCCCGCTCCAACGCACTCGCCAACAACGCCAGATCAGTCGGCCCGTTCCCCAGCTCACGCACCGGCCGCCGCGCCGGCGGATCCCCCATCCGCTGCCAGTCCAGCGCCGCGACAGTCGGCCGCAACGTCGCCGTACGCGGGATACGCCCCGTCACCCGCCCCCCTTGGAACGGGACCCCCCTCCCGTCCGCCCCGCTCAACCGCCCCCGCCCGGCGGCGGGTTCGTCCGGCCCCGGCGCCGGTGCGTCGAGGACGACCCGCAGCGCGGCCCCCCGGGCGAGTTCCGTCTCCGCGGTGCGCCCACCGACGCCCGCCGCGGCCACCAGATGCACCCCGAGCCGCTCACCCTCCCGGGCCACCGCCTCCAGCGCCCGCACCACGGACCCCGCCGACGGCCGCCCCGGGGACCCCAGCGGCGGCGACACCAACGCGTCCAGGTCGTCGACGACCACGACGAGACGGGCCAGGGGCGGTGTCTCCGTACGCCGCCTGCTCGCCGCCGGCCGCAGCCTCATCGTCGAACTGGGCGGCGAATCGAGATCCCCGGCGCCCTCTCCCGAGCTGGATTTCGCTCCCGTGCCCACCGAACCGTGCGTGCCCGACCCGGACTTCGACCGCTGCGGCCCGATCCGGCCGGACAGCTCGCGCCCGTTGTGCCATTCGCCGAAACCGACCCGCCCGAGAAGCTCGGCCCGTCGTTTGAGTTCGGCGCTGAGCGACTGGGCGAACTCGCGCATCCGGACGGGGTCGTTGGCGGTGAGGTGGGTGGTGACATGCGGAAGGTCGGTACAGAGGCGCAGCCCTTCCCCGTGCGGGGCGCCCCCGCCGCTGCCGCCGGTGCCGTCCCGGCCGTCCATCAGCACGATGCCCAGCCGGTCGGGCCGCTCGGCGGCGGCCAGCGACGCGACGACGGCCCGCAGCAACTCCGTACGCCCGCTGCCGGGCGGCCCCTCGATCAGCAGGTGCGGTCCCTCGGCCGCGAGGTCCACACCGACGGGGCCGCGCGGGCCGGCGCCGAGTACGGCCCAGGCCCGGCCGCCGAGCGTCTCCGCGTGGTCCGCCGCGTCGGCCCAACGGGCCATCAGGGACGCCGGGGTGGCCCTGGCGAGCCCCAACTCGTCGAGCAGGCGTGCTGCTTGCGGCAAGGGCGCGGAGACGCGCTGCGGGCGCCCACCGGCGGCACCGTCGGTGCGCAACGGAGCCAGCGCCCGCGCGAACCGCTCGGCCCAGGCAAGAGACACGGCATCCACAGCAGCAACGGACCCCTGCCCCACCAGCCCGCCGGGCCCCCGACTTGCCGAACCACCGAACTCACCACGGTCACCCCTGCCGGAACCGGCACGGGAGCCGCCACCGGAGTCGCCATGGGCGCCGCTGGAACCGCTGCGGGCGCTGCTGCCGGAGTCGTCGCGGAAACCGCCGCCGGAACCGACACGGGAATCGCCACCGGAGTCGCCATGCGCTCCGCCGGAGTTGCCACGGAAGTCACCACCGGAACCGGCACGGGAGCCGCCACCGGAGCCGGAGTCGCCACCGGAACCGGCACGGGAGCCGCTGCCGCCGCGGAAACCGCCGCCGGAACCGCCGCGCGCGCCGCTGCCGGAGTCGCTGCGTGAGCCGCCGCCCGAGTTGCCACGCAAGTCACCGCCATAACCGGCACGAACGTCACTGCCGGAGTCATCACGGAAGCCGCCGGAGTCATCACGGAAGCCGCCGGAGTCACCACGGAAGTCATCACCGGAACCGGCACGGGACCCGCCGCCGGAGTCACCCCGGAATCCGCCCCGGGCATCACGACCGGAGTCACCTCGGAATCCGCCCCGGGCGTCACCACCGGAGTCACTATTGGAACCGCCCCGGGAGCCGCCCCGCGCATCACCACCGGAACCGCCCCGCGCATCACCCCCGGAACCGCCCCGGAATCCACCCCGCGCATCACCACCGCCAACGGAACCGCCCCGCGCCCCGCCCCCCGACCCACCCCCGAAGTCATCGAACCCCATGTCGGCGGAGCCCCGGCCGGATACGTGGCCGGATACGTGGCCCCCCGCCCTGGCCACCCGCATCACATGCACAGCCGTGGCCACGTCGCCGCTGAGCAGTGCCACCGCGCCGCACTCGCGGAACGGCGGTGAGACCGCGCACGCCGCCTCGTACGTCTCCGTCACCGGTGACGCGGGGGATGCCGCCTCCGTTTCCGCGAGGCACACGACATGGATCCCCGCCCGGGGGCCCTCCTGCGCCAGCCGTGCGACGGCCTCCCGGATCGCCGCACCGCCCGGGTCGCCGTCCACGACGACCACGGTGTAGGGCCCAGCGAAACGGTCCGCCCCGTCATCGGCGGGGTCGTCGGGCCGGGCCCAGGAAGGCCGCCGGGCCGCGCCCTGGGGGACCTCCCGGTCGCCCAGGGCGGGCTCTCCCTCGCCGGAGGCGACCCTCTTCGCCGTCGTCTCCGTGTCGTGGTCCTCCAGGCGGCGCAGGAGTTCGTCGGTGCGGGCCGTGGCCTGCTCGCGGTCGTAGGCGAGGAGGAGTCGGCAGTCCTGGCCGTGCCCGGGGCGCAGATGGGGGAGCCAGCCGAGCCACGACCACTCGGCGGTGCGTTCCTCGGCGGTACGCGCGCGGTCCGTGCTGATCAGGACGATTTCCAGCGCCTCGGGGGAGTGCAGCGCCGTCAGCTGGGCCACTATCGCGCGGGCCAGCCCCACGAGCCGCGCGCGCGGCCCCGCCAGCCCCAGCGCCCCGACCTCACGCAGCCCGGCGGTCACCGGTACGGCGGGCAGCAGCCCCGAGCCGTCGGGGGCCGCGCGGTCCGCCGTACCCAGCCGGACCGTGAGTGCTTCGGGGTGACCCGGGCCGCGCTCCCACAGCCGGGGGCCCGGACCCAGGGCCGTGAGCAGCAGCGTCGCCGGGTCGGGCCAGCTCTCCGGGACCTGCGCGGGGACGTCGGCGAACTCCCGGGCGGCCTGCTCGTACACCGCACCCTCGTCGTCGTACGCCTCGCCCTCGGTCGTCTCCGGCTCGGCGCGCCCGCCGGTCAGTCGCCGCGCCCACTTGGAGAGACCGCCGCGCTTGCGCGCACCCTGCGGAACATCCGTACCCCTGAGGGGAGTTCCCTTCCGGCCGCCGCCGCCCGTGGAAGCCTCCGCCTCCGCCTGTCGCCCGCCCTCGTCGTGCGAGCGCGCGTGCGGTACGGCGGGGGTCCCGGACACCGGCCCCGGTACGGAGAACCCGGCGCCGTGGGTGTCCCCGGCGCTGTCCGAGGCCCTGCCCGTACCGGCCGTACCCGTGGTCTTGCGGCTCTCGATGCGCGGGGCCCGCCCCTGACCCGGGACGAGCGGCTGCGCGGCCTCCGCCGGGTTCCGGGTGCCCCGAGACTCGGAGGCGCCACCGGCGGCTCCCCAACTCGCCGAACCGTAGGCGTGATGGGTCTCCCCGGAGGGCGGCGACGAGGTGAACGACGTGAGGCGCCTGCCGTGGGTGTCCTCGGTGTCCTCGGTGTCGTTCGGTTTGTCGGCCGGGTGTCCCGCGTCGCCCGTGTGGCCCTCGGCGACGCTCACGCGTACGTGGCCCTCGCCGTCGGGGGTCGTGCCCACGCGGGCGCCCGCGTCCCCGGGCGGGGTCAGCCGCAGGGCCGACTCCCCGATGCGCAGCAGCGCGCCCGGCGCGAGACGGACCGGGCGGGTGCCCAGGCGGGTGCCGGACAGCGTCGTGCCGTTCGTGGAGTTGAGGTCCGCGACCGCTATCCGGCCGTCCTCCTCGACCGTGACCGCGCAGTGCAGCCGGGAGACGTCCGGGTCGTCCAGCGGGACGTCGGCGTCGGCGGAGCGGCCGATGGTGATCTGGCCGCCGTGCAGAAGATGGACCCCGCCCGCGTCCGGTCCCGCGACCACGTGCAGCTGGGCCGCCACCTCGTCGGCCTCCGGGTGCGGCTCGGGCTCGGCGGGCGTACCGAGGGCGAGCACCGCCCCGTCGACCAAGGGGGGCTCACCGAGGGTGCAACGCTGGGCGTCGAGGCGCTGGTCGCCCGCGTACAGCACCACCGCGCCGCCGCTCTCGCGGCCCGAGCCGCGCTCGGGCAGGGTCGAACCCCCGTCGCCCGCGACCACCGACGCCAGGGCCGAGGCCACCGAGGCGAGCGCCGTGCCGGCGGGAGCGGTGACCAGCACATCGCAGCTCGCGGCACGCGCCCACGGCTCCGAGGGCGGCCCCAGCGGGTCTACGACGGTCAACCGGATCTGCATCGCCGTCAGCGGTCCCTTCTGCACGGACACCCGGAAAGGAGGACGAAGCCACGCCACGGGTCCCACCACCGCGGACTTCCCCCACCGCACACGAGCACGTAGGCCAGTACTGGAGGCATCCTCGCACCTGTCACTGACAACGCGCCCGCCCCCCACCCATAAGTGATCTTGAATGGTCACCTCTGCCCGCAAAAGTGCCTGACCAGTGACCGGCGGCTGTCCGATTCGGATCGGTTTGGCAATCGGTTTGAGATCGGTCACGTTCGGGATTCGGCAACCGGGACGACGGTCGAGACGTCTTTCCCATCGACTTTCCGACGATTTTTCGACGACTTACCGGCCTCTTCGAGTCGAACGCGAGAAGGAGGCGGTACGTAGCCGTCTGTGGGCGGCGGCCGCCGCCCACAGGGTGTCCATGGAGCGCGGCACTACAGTGGGTCGGAGGACCGTGTACGGGATGTACGTATGTAAGGGAGCCATGACGTGCGGCCGGTAGGGAGCAAGTACCTCCTTGAGGAGCCGCTGGGACGCGGCGCCACAGGCACCGTCTGGCGCGCCCGCCAGAGGGAGACCGCGGGAGCCGAGGCGGCCGTGCCCGGCCAGCCCGGCGAGACCGTGGCGATCAAGGTCCTCAAGGAGGAACTCGCCAACGACGCGGACATCGTGATGCGCTTCCTGCGCGAGCGGTCCGTGCTGCTGCGGCTGACCCACCCGAACATCGTCCGCGTACGGGACCTGGTGGTCGAGGGCGATCTGCTGGCGCTGGTCATGGACCTCATCGACGGGCCCGACCTGCACAAGTACCTGCGGGAGAACGGCCCCTTCACGCCCGTCGCCGCCGCCCTCCTCACCGCGCAGATCGCCGACGCGCTCGCCGTCAGCCACGCCGACGGGGTCGTGCACCGGGACCTGAAGCCCGCCAACGTCCTGCTCATGCAGGACAACGGCCGGATGCACCCGATGCTCACCGACTTCGGCATCGCCCGCCTCGCCGACTCCCCGGGCCTCACCCGCACCCACGAGTTCGTCGGCACGCCCGCGTACGTCGCACCCGAGTCCGCCGAAGGACGTCCGCAGACCTCCGCCGTCGACATCTATGGCGCCGGCATCCTCATGTACGAGCTGGTCACCGGCCGTCCCCCGTTCAGCGGCGAGTCGGCGCTCGAAGTACTGCACCACCACCTCGCCTCCGAGCCGCGCCGCCCGTCCACCGTGCCCGAACCCCTGTGGACGGTCATCGAGCGCTGCCTGCGCAAGAACCCCGACGAACGGCCCAGCGCCGAGAACCTCGCGCGCGGGTTGCGTGTCGTCGCCGAGGGCATCGGCGTCCACTCCAACTCGATGCAGATCGCGGCGGCCGAAGGGGTCGTCCACCTGCTCGCACCGGATCCGGCACCGACCGCGGTGCCCGGGGCGGGCGACCCGACCCAGGTGCTGCCGCACAGCGCGGGCATGCCGGGGGCGTACGACCCGAACGCCGCCACCAGCGTGCTGCCGCACACCGGAGGCCCTGGTTCCGTGGGGATGGGCGCCGTGGGCGGCCTGGGCGCCGCGGATCCCACGGCGGTCATGCCGCCCGTGCCGCAGAACCAGCCCGGAAACCAGGGCGGGGGCCAGGGTGGAGGGCCCGAGGAGCCGCACCCCTGGCAGAACCAGCTGCGCGCCGCCCGGGACCGCAACGAGCAGACCCAGGTCCAGTACCTGGACCCCGGTGACGACCCGCTGCGCCGCCGTCCGCAGCGGCAGCCGGGCAGGCCGCCGCAGCAACAGCCCCAGCAGCCGCCGTACCAGCAGCAGCCGCCGTCGCGTCAGCAGCAGCGCGGCCCGCAGCCCCAGCCCGGATACGGCTATCCGCAGGGGCCGGGGCAGCCCCCGCAGCACCAGCAGTACGCGCCGCCCCAGCATCAGCAGCAGCCCCGGCACCAGCAACAGCAACCGCAGCAGCGGTACGCGCCGCCCGCGCCCGCCCCCGCTCCCCAGCGCCCTCAGCAGCCCGAGGGCCGGCCGGCGCGCGAGCCGAGGGAACCCCGGCAGCGCAGCGCCAACCCGATGAAGATCCCCGGGCTCGGCTGCCTCAAGGGATGCCTGTTCACGATCGTCATCCTGTTCGTCGCCGCGTGGCTGATCTGGGAACTGAGCCCACTGCAGGGGTGGATCGGCTCGACGAAGGGGTTCTTCGCGCAGCTCGGTGACTGGATCGACACGGTCAGCGGGTGGGTGGGGGATCTCGGTGGCGGGTCTGGCGGCTCCGGGGGTTCCGCAGGGACGGGGAACTGACCCGAACCGACCCACTGCTCCGGCGGGGCAATCAGGTGGTTGCCGTGCATTTGAGGATCAGTCGGGCGGTGTTCCGACTGTGATTCCGGTGCGACTCTGGGGATTTGTCGACACCTGGCGGGTGATTTACGTCCCGGCGGTGAAGGTTGGGGCTCCGGACGCGTAGTTTTATCGGCTGAGGTCGAGGTCTTGTCGGCCGGCGGTCCGGGGACCCGCGGCGCTGCCGCTGGTGTCACGCCCCGGATCGGCGCCGCGTCGGCAACACGCGTCTGTAGGAGCAGTCTTGGCACGGAAGATCGGCAGCCGGTACACCGCCAACCAGATCCTGGGGCGGGGCAGCGCCGGCACGGTGTGGCTGGGCGAGGGTCCCGACGGGCCCGTCGCCGTCAAGCTGTTGCGCGAGGACCTGGCGTCGGACCAGGAGCTCGTCGGACGCTTCGTACAGGAGCGGACCGCGCTGCTCGGGCTCGAACACCCCAACATCGTGTCCGTACGGGACCTGGTGGTCGACGGCAACGACCTCGCGCTCGTCATGGACCTGGTGCGGGGCACCGACCTGCGCACCCGGCTCGACCGCGAACGCAGGCTCGCCCCCGAGGCCGCCGTGGCGATAGTGGCCGACATCGCGGACGGGCTGGCCGCCGCGCACTCCGCCGGGATCGTGCACCGTGACGTGAAGCCGGAGAACGTCCTGCTGGACATGCAGGGCCCCCTGGGCCCCGGCGGCTCGCACCCCGCCCTTCTGACGGACTTCGGCGTCGCGAAACTGATCGACTCACCGCGGCGGACGCGGGCCACGAAGATCATCGGTACGCCCGACTATCTGGCGCCGGAGCTCGTCGAGGGCCTGCCCCCGCGCGCGGCCGTCGACATCTACGCCCTGGCGACCGTCCTGTACGAGCTGCTGGCCGGCTTCACACCCTTCGGCGGCGGCCACCCGGGCGCGGTGCTGCGCAGGCACGTGACCGAGACGGTGGTCCCGCTCCCCGGGATTCCCGAGGAACTGTGGCAGCTGATCGTGCAGTGCCTGGCGAAGGCGCCGGCGTCGCGGCTGCGGGCGTCGGAGCTGGGGGTGCGGCTGCGGGAGCAGTTGCCGTTGCTGGTGGGGATGCCGCCGCTGGACGTGGACGAGCCCGAGTCGGAGGACGGGGAGGAGTCCGGGCAGGGGGCGGGGCCTGGGCATGGGCCGGGGTCAGGGGCGGTGCGGGACGAGGGTTACGACGAGGTGGCCGTGCCGGCGGGGGAGCGGGTGCGGCGGGGGGCGGTGCCGCTGGTGCGGGGGGCCAAGCCGGACTCCAACCGGGATACGCATACGTCGATGCGGGTGCCGGGGCCTGATGAGCTGGCGGGTGGGGCGCTGGGGACGGCGCGGGTGCCGCGGCCGGTGGGGGCGCCGCGTCCTGGGTCGGCTCGGCATCGGGCTTCGGCGCGGCGGCGGAGGGTGACGTTGGGGGTGGCGGGAGTGGTGCTGGTGGCGGTGCTGGGGGTCGGGACGTGGGTGGCCACGTCGGGGGACGATGCGGGGGCTACGCCGCAGGACACGGGGAACTCGGCGCCGGGGGCGCCGTGAGGGTTCCTCGCCCCCGCCGCCCCTACCCGTCCCATCCCCGGGGGCTGCCGCCCCCGGACCCCCGCTTTCGGCCCCGAAGGGGCCTCGTCCTCAAACGCCGGACGGGCTGAGGTGCGCCGGGGCCACATGCGGTAAACGGGTGGGCGGGCGGGAAACCCCTCGCTCGGCGGAGCCGTTACGCTGGTGTCGTGGCAGTCGTCGATGTATCCGAAGAGCTCAAGTCCCTCTCCTCGACCATGGAGTCGATCGAGGCCGTCCTGGACCTCGACAAGCTGAGGGCAGATGTCGCCGTGCTCGAGGAGCAGGCGGCAGCGCCGTCCCTGTGGGACGACCCGGAGGAAGCGCAGAAGATCACCAGCAAGCTCTCCCACCTCCAGGCGGAGGTGAGGAAGGCCGAGGCGTTGCGCGGACGGATCGACGATCTGGGCGTGCTCTTCGAGATGGCCGAGGAGGAGGACGACCCGGACACCCGCGCTGAGGCCGAGGCCGAGCTCGCCTCCGTCCGCAAGGCCCTCGACGAGATGGAGGTCCGTACCCTCCTCTCCGGCGAGTACGACGCCCGCGAGGCCCTCGTCAACATCCGCGCCGAGGCCGGTGGCGTGGACGCCGCCGACTTCGCCGAGAAGCTGCAGCGGATGTACCTGCGGTGGGCCGAGCAGAAGGGCTTCAAGACCGAGGTCTACGAGACGTCGTACGCCGAGGAGGCCGGCATCAAGTCGACCACCTTCGCCGTCCAGGTGCCGTACGCCTACGGGACGCTGTCCGTGGAGCAGGGCACGCATCGCCTCGTACGCATCTCGCCCTTCGACAACCAGGGCCGTCGGCAGACCTCGTTCGCCGGTGTGGAGATCCTGCCGGTCGTCGAGACGACCGACCACATCGAGATCGACGAGTCCGAACTGAGGGTGGACGTCTACCGGTCGTCCGGTCCCGGCGGCCAGGGCGTCAACACCACCGACTCCGCGGTGCGGTTGACCCACCTCCCCACCGGCATCGTCGTCTCCTGCCAGAACGAGCGGTCGCAGATCCAGAACAAGGCCTCCGCGATGAACGTGCTCCAGGCCAAGCTCCTCGACCGGCGCCGCCAGGAGGAGCAGGCCAAGATGAACGCCCTCAAGGGCGACGGCGGCAACTCCTGGGGCAACCAGATGCGTTCGTACGTCCTGCACCCGTACCAGATGGTCAAGGACCTGCGGACGGAGTTCGAGGTCGGTAACCCCGAGTCCGTGTTCAACGGTGAGATCGACGGTTTCCTCGAAGCCGGAATTCGCTGGCGCAAGCAGCAGGAGAAGTAGAACTCCCGCAGAGCTCCTTATCGACAAAGCAACCGCCGCCCACCGGGCGGTGGTTGCTTTGCGTTGGAAAGATGTCTGGGTTTTACATCACACTCACAGGGTCCGATGTGCGGCAAGGAAGGAACAAGGGGACATTGCGCGCGCAACGACCTTGACGTGCTCTTGGAAAATCGGAAAGGTAAAGCGCGGCATGCGTATCTCTGGGGCGCATGTGAACCGGGGGGCTTCTCTTGCCGCCCCGTCGATCACCGCCCCGACGCGGCCCCACCTGACGAACAGCTACTGGGGGTAGCAGTTATATGACGAAGAAGACGCGGGTTCGTGTCGCGCGGATAGCGGCGGGCGTGGTGATCGCCGCCGGTGCCTCGCTGACGACCGCGGGCATTGCCTCGGCCGACGATTGCGAGCTGCTCGGTATCTGCGCCGGTACGCCGAGCCCGGACCCCGAGCCGCCGCTGCCGGACCCCGAGCCGCCGGTGCCGGACCCCGAGCCGCCGCTGCCCGACCCGGAGCCGCCGGTGCCGGACCCCGAGCCGCCGCTGCCCGACCCGGAGCCGCCGCTGCCGGACCCGGAGCCGCCGCTGCCCGACCCGGGGCCCACCACGGCCGACCCGGAGCCCTCGGAACCGTCGGAGCCCTCCGCCGAGCCGAGTGAGCCCACCGACGACGAGCCCACGGACGACGCCGGCTCCGGCAGCAACGGCAACGGCAACGGTTCCGGTACGGACACCGACGGCGGCGACAACACCAGCCCCGACGGTGGCTCGAACACCTCCGCCCAGGAGGAGGGCACCTCGGCCCTCACCGACACGGGCTCGGAGACCTCGGCCCAGGGCTCCGGTGCCGAGCTCGCCGAGACCGGTGCCATGGAGACGACCTTCCTGATCATCGGTGCGGCCACGATGATCGCCGGCGGTGTCGCCTTCCGCGTTCTCCCGCGTCTCGTGGGCGGCCGTGGCGGCGCAGCGGCCTAAGCGGCACCTGTAGCCGGCGGAAGCCGGTGGCGCGTAAGCGCAAAAGGGCCCGGAGCATCATCGCTCCGGGCCCTTCGCGTGTCACTGTCAAGCGTGGGCTATGCCGTCTGGTGAGCCACCAGGGCCAGTGCCGCTATCAGTACCGCCAGCAGCGCTATCAGCGTCATCGGGTTGAGCCCGGCGAACGGGCTCTCCTGCTGCAACCGCTCGCGGTTCGCCCGGCAGACGTGACAGCGCCCCTCGTTCACGGGCGCCGCGCAGTTCGCGCACACCAATCGGTCGTACGTCATGCGCCTCGCCCTCCTTGCGCCGCTTCCACGTACCCAACGCTTTCGGGACCGCATCCGTTCCCGACTTCACGCTCCACTGTGACAGGTTCCGGTGGAGGTTGCGCGATTCCCCGTGTCCTCGGGGGCTCTGCCGCCGACACCGGGCCGGCGACCGGCCCCGTACAAAAGGCCACAACCCTTGCGCAACCGTGACCGGAGCCTGCGCCCGGACGCCCGGGTCGCGTATGGTCACGCCATCTGCCCCCGATGGTCCGTGGTGTATCCGTGATCCGATTCGACAGCGTCTCCAAGGTCTACCCCAAGCAGAACCACCCCGCTCTCCGGGATGTCACCCTGGAGGTCGAGAAGGGTGAGTTCATCTTCCTCGTCGGGTCCTCCGGCTCCGGAAAGTCCACCTTCCTGCGACTGATCCTCCGCGAGGAGCGCGCCAGCCACGGGCAGGTGCACGTCCTCGGCAAGGACCTCGCGCGCCTCTCCAACTGGAAGGTGCCGCAGATGCGGCGCCAGCTGGGGACGGTCTTCCAGGACTTCCGGCTGCTGCCGAACAAGACGGTCGCCGAGAACGTCGCCTTCGCCCAGGAGGTCATCGGCAAGTCGAAGGGCGAGATCCGCAAGTCCGTGCCCCAGGTGCTCGACCTCGTCGGCCTCGGCGGCAAGGAGGACCGGATGCCCGGCGAGCTGTCGGGTGGTGAGCAGCAGCGTGTCGCCATCGCGCGGGCCTTCGTGAACCGGCCCAAGCTGCTGATCGCCGACGAGCCGACCGGCAACCTCGACCCGCAGACCTCCGTCGGCATCATGAAGCTGCTCGACCGGATCAACCGGACGGGCACGACCGTGGTGATGGCGACGCACGACCAGAACATCGTGGACCAGATGCGCAAGCGCGTCATCGAGCTGGAGAAGGGCCGTCTCGTCCGCGACCAGGCGCGCGGCGTCTACGGCTACCAGCACTGACGGTCAGTGACGCCCACAGTCCTCGGAGTCCTCGGAGTTCTCGGAAAGGCTTGAGCACGCCATGCGCGCCCAGTTCGTACTGTCGGAGATCGGTGTCGGTCTCCGTCGCAATCTGACGATGACGTTCGCCGTCGTCGTCTCCGTCGCCCTCTCCCTCGCCCTGTTCGGCGGGTCGCTCCTGATGAGCGACCAGGTCAGCACGATGAAGGGCTACTGGTACGACAAGGTCAACGTCTCGGTGTTCCTCTGCAACAAGAGCGACGCCGAGTCCGACCCGAACTGTGCCAAGGGCGCGGTGACCAGCGACCAGAAGAAGCAGATCCTCGCCGATCTGGAGAAGATGGACTCGGTCGTGCAGACGGTCACGTACGAGTCCGCGGACGAGGCCTACAAGCACTACAAGGAGCAGTTCGGCGACTCCCCGCTGGCCAGTTCGCTCACCCCGGACCAGATGCAGGAGTCGTACCGGATCAAGCTGAAGGACCCGGAGAAGTACCAGGTCATCGCCACCGCGTTCGACGGGCGTGACGGTGTGCAGTCCGTGCAGGACCAGAAAGGCATCCTTGACAACCTCTTCGGGTTGCTCAACGGCATGAACTGGGCCGCCCGGGCGGTGATGGCGCTGATGCTCGTCGTCGCGCTGATGCTGATCGTCAACACCGTGCGCGTGTCCGCGTTCAGCCGTCGGCGTGAGACCGGGATCATGCGGCTCGTCGGCGCCTCCGGGTTCTACATCCAGGCGCCGTTCATCATGGAGGCGGCCGTCGCCGGGCTGATCGGGGGCGGTGTCGCCTGTGCCTTCCTGCTGGTCGCGCGGTACTTCATCATCGATCACGGGCTGGCCCTGTCCGAGAAGCTGAATCTGATCAACTTCATCGGCTGGGAAGCCGTACTCACCAAGCTGCCGCTCATCCTCGCGACGAGTCTGCTGATGCCCGCGCTTGCCGCGTTCTTCGCGTTGCGCAAGTACCTGAAGGTGTGACGCATGCCAAGAGGGCCGTTCGGTCAACCGACCGTACGGCCCTTCGCGTTGTCCTAGACTCACCGGCATGTCGGGCCGCGACCTGTTCACACAGCCCCGCCGCGCAGGCCGCGGGGCGGCTCTGACGTTGCTGTTCGCCGGCGTCCTGATCGCCGGCGCGGCCACCGGCTCGTTCCCCGAGACCGCCGAGCGCAAGGCCCCCCTCCCGGACCCGGCACCCTCCGCCGCCCCCGCCGGGCACCACGAGGAGGTCGCCGCCGCCGCTGCCGAGGCCATGGCCGTGGGCAAGTCCCCCATGGAGGCCGCCGAGCGCGCGGTCAGCCGCAGCGGGGACCGCTGGGGGGCGGTGTACTCCTCGGGCGAGTACGAGGAGCTGGAGGAGGCCCTCGACGGCCGGTACACGGGCGTCGGCCTGTGGGCGCGGCGTGAGCGGGACGGCCGTATCGAGGTCACCAAGGTGCGGTCCGGGTCGCCCGCGGCCGTCGCCGGGATCCGCAGCGGCGACCGGCTGCGGAGTGTGGACGGCAAGCCGGTCGACGGGCGGCCGGTCACCGAGGTCGTCTCCTTACTGCGCGGCGACGCACAGGACGCCGTCGCCGGTACGGCTGTCCGGCTCGGTCTGGAACGCGGCACGCACGCGTGGAGCCGGACCGTACGCCGGGCCCAGCTCTCCACGGACTCCGCGACCGTCCGGCAGGTCGCCGAGAAGAAGGTCACCGTCATCCGGGTCGCCGCCTTCACCAAGGGCGTCGGCGATGTGGTGCGCGGCGCAGTCCGGAAGGCGCCGGCCGGGGCCGGGATCATTCTCGACCTGCGCGGCAACTCCGGCGGGCTGGTCACCGAGGCCGTCACCGCCGCCTCCGCCTTCCTCGACGGCGGCCTCGTCGCCACGTACGACGTCAACGGCGAGCAGCGCGCCCTGCACGCCGAACCGGGCGGCGACACCACCAGACCCCTGGTCGCGCTCGTCGACGGCGGCACGATGAGCGCGGCCGAGCTGCTCACCGGTGCCCTCCAGGACCGCGGCCGGGCGGTCGTCGTGGGCTCCAGGACCTTCGGCAAGGGCTCGGTGCAGATGCCGAGCCGGCTGCCGGACGGCTCCGTCGCCGAACTGACCGTCGGCCACTACCGCACCCCTTCGGGACGCGGCGTCGACGGGGTGGGCCTCACTCCTGACCTCGACGCCGACCAGGGCGCACTGGAGCAGGCGGAGACCGTACTGAGCGGGCTGGGCGATCCTACGTAGCCGCCCTCGCGGTCGCTCGGTAATCGGCTTTCCTTCCGGCGCCCCTCTGATGCGAAAATGGCGGCACTATGGCTAAGGAAAAAGGGCGCAAGCTGATCGCCCAGAACAAGAAGGCGCGCCACGACTACGCCGTCATCGACACCTACGAGGCCGGTCTGGTCCTCACCGGCACCGAGGTGAAGTCGCTGCGCCAGGGGCGGGCCTCGCTCGTCGACGGCTTCGTGCAGCTCGACGGACACGAGGCGTGGCTGCACAACGTGCACGTGCCGGAGTACAGCCAGGGCACCTGGACCAACCACAGCGCCCGGCGCAAGCGGAAGCTGCTGCTGCACCGCGCGGAGATCGAGAAGCTGGAGTCGAAGTCGGGGGAGTCGGGTCTCGCGATCGTGCCCCTCGCCCTGTACTTCAAGGACGGCAGGGCGAAGATCGAGATCGCGCTGGCGCGAGGCAAGAAGGAGTACGACAAGCGACAGACACTGCGGGAGAAGCAGGACCGTCGCGAGACGGACCGGGCGGTCTCGGCGGTGCGGCGCAAGCAGCAGCACGGGTAGCCCCTCCCGGAATACGGTGGCATCGGCGTGCGTTGGTCACGTACGATGGTGACTGCACCTCACCGAGGGTGTACTTCCTCTTCGGAGGGTTTGAAAAAACAACATGGGGATGATCGGTTTCGACAGCGGCTGTCGAAGCAGGTGAAGCGTGTCGAGGAAGCGGCCATGATCTCGTAAACCACAGGCCGAAAAAAATAATCGCCAATTCCAACAGCGATTCTCCCAAGCAGCTGTTCTCCCTCGCCGCCTGATCTCAGGTAGCGACGAGCCAGCTCCTTACTAAAGGGAGTGTCAGCCCGGGGGTGTTCCCGACCCGGATCCTGGCATCAGCTAGGGGACTAAACCTTGATCCCGGTCGCGGGGTGAAAAGGGAAATCTAACAGTGACTGGGCCCGTCGGCGACTTGTTCGCGTGATTGCCGGGGCCGAGAAAAGCACAGCGAACTGCACACGGAGAAGCCCTGATTCCGCACCGTTGGACGCGGGTTCGATTCCCGCCATCTCCACAATTCCCATGTTATGCAGTGCCAAGGGCCCTGTCGCTTTCGAGCGGCGGGGCCCTTGTTGCGTTTTCGTGACTTGTGTGGAATCTGTGTCATGTCTATGGTGATCCCGCGCGCCAGGCGGACCCGACCCGTTCGCCATCGCGCACATCAGACTGCGCACGGGGGGAACCGCCGCCAGGTCTGCCTCTTCGGACGGGCAGGACAGGTGACCCCTGCCTGCACTTGTTCACGAGGGGGATGTTCTCTTTGTCGTTGCGAAGATCGACAAGACGCTTCGCGCGTGTGGTTCCGGTCGTTCTCTCCATAGCCGTCCTGAGCGCGGTCACCGCCCGGCCCGAACTGGCCGGCCGGTACGCCGACGACATCGCGCCCGTCGCCGACGTCGCCGACAGCTACGAGGGGTTCGACAGCGCCGCCGCGCAGCAACTCCGGCAGGACCAGTGCCTGATGGCCGACGCGCTGCGTCTCGGCGGCCAGGACATGTTCACCATCGCGCAGGACGCGCTCAACCAGACCCCGGACAAGCTGCACACGGCGGCGAACCGCGAGTACTGGAACGCCACTCCGATGGCGAAGGCGTTCCAGCAGGACAAGGACGCCGCGAAGAAGGAGGGCGACGCGCTCGACGCCCGCCTCCAGGTGTGGCAGAAGCCGGTGCTGGGGCTGCCGACCCCGGGCGGGTTCAAGAGCGTCGCGGACTTCCAGGACCCGCCGGGACTGCCCGGCAGCGAAGAGAAGGACTTCTTCCAGCAGACCGGTATCTCCCAGTGGATCTGGGACCGGTTCTGGAAGACCGAGGGCGACCTGTACAAGGACCCGACGCCGAAGGCCGACGAGGCCACGCTGCAGGCCGTCAGGGCTCTCGGTACCCCGCTCTACGGCAGTTCCCCGGACACGTCGCTGCCCGGTCCCGAGTGGAACCGGGCCTTCGCCGAGCACCAGGCGTGGGACAACCTGGTCAACTGGAGCCAGGAGCCCACGAGTTCGGACAACGCGCGGCTCTTCCTGGCGTCGGGCGGGTTCCCGCGTACGGCTGCCGAACCGGGCACCGTCGAGTACCGGCTCGCCGTCGAGGACCTGAAGACACGGTTCGCGGCGTGCGGATGGCGCGGGCCGGTCGACCCGAGCAGGGTGCTCGGCAAGCAGGTGGCCGCCGCCTCGGCGGAGTGGCAGCAGGAGATCGCCGCGCAGGCCGGGCCGCGCAACCAGATCCTCGACGCCAACCGTGACGCGGTGAAGGCGCTCGCGGCCGGTTCCAAGGCGCTCGGCGAGATGCTGGGCCAGTCCTGGATCGCCGATCGACTGACCCGCTGGGAGAGTTACTGGTCCGCCGGTGGTCCCGGCTGGATCGGTGACAGCCCGATGGTCATCCACGCGAACGGTGCCGCCGACAAGTGCCTCGAGGTCGCGGGCGGGGCCAAGACCAACGGCTCCCTCGTGCAGATCTACACCTGCAACGGCAGCGCCGGGCAGAAGTGGCAGATCAAGGATGACACGCTCGTCAACGTCAACTCGGGCAAGTGCCTGGACGTGAAGAGCGCCGACACCGCCAACGGGACGCCCGTACAGATCTGGACGTGCAACAACAGCGCGGCCCAGAAGTGGCAGTACGACACCCACGCCACCACGCGGCTGTTCAACACGGGCACCGGCAACTGCCTCGACCTCGCGTCGTACGCCAACAGCCGTGACGGCCGGATGTGGGACTGCAAGGGCACCGTCCCGCAGAAGTTCGACATCACGCCGTCAGGTCACCAGGGCACCGACAGCCTCGACTACCCGACGGCGGCCCAGTTCGCCAAGGTGAAGGCGAGCGGCGCCGCCACCAAGGCCGCGTCGGTCAACCAGCTTGCCCTGATCAGGGCGCAGGCGGCCGCCGCGAAGAAGGCGGCCACGGCGTCGGACACGGCCCAGCAGGCCTCGTACACGATCGCCGATCAGGCCGGTGCCCCCCGGGGCCGCGGGCTGCTGGTCGGTCTGCAGAAGGCGCAGGTCACCAAGGCCGCCTCGGCGGCGCTGGACGCGCTGGTGAAGGCCGGCGAGACCGCTGAGGCGGCCACGCGTGCCGCCGCCGGGGACAGTGCGGCCATCGCCGCGCGTGCCGTCACGCAGACCGCCGCGTGGAAGGCGGCGTTCCGTACGGCCGCGGCGAACGCGGCGCGGGAACAGGCGAAGGCGGCTGCCGACGCCGCCGCCGTGCAGGCGCAGAACGCCAAGGCGGCCCGGGATCTGGCCAAGCAGAAGCTGGAGGAGACGCAGAAGGCGGAGGGTGACGCGAAGGCCGCCGCCGCCGACGCGCACGCCCACCGGCTGAACGCCGAGAAGGAGGCGCTGACGGCGAAGGCGGAGATGGAGACCGCCGCCCAGAAGCAGGCCGAGGCCGCGCAGCACCGGCAGAACGCCGAGGGATACGCGACCGAGGCCAACACCGCGAAGGGACGCGCCGAGGCCTCCGAGAAGACGGCGCGTGAGCGTCGTCAGGACGCGGAGGCGGCACGGGACAACGCGAAGGCCAAGCGGGACGACGCGTGGGACGCCGAGAGCCGGGCGAACACGGCGCGGGCGAAGGCGGACGCGAAGGAGGCGTACGCCCAGGCGCACGACGCCGACGACCAGGCGGCGGCGTCCCGGGCGGCGGCCGACGAGGCGGACCGGCACGCGAGCGACGCGGAGTCGGCCGCGGCGTCGGCCCGTGGCGAGGCGGACGCGGCGACCCGGGCGGCGGCCGACGCCGACGCGGCGGCGACGCGCGCCGAGGCGGCGGCCAGACGGGCCCGTGCGGAGTCGGACGCGGCGAACGCGGCGAAGCTGCGGGCGGACGCGGCGGTCCGGACGGCGACGGCCTCCGCGGCCGACGCCATCAAGGCCTCGCAGGTCGCGGCTCAGGCGGCCCGGACGGCGGACGAACTCGCCGACCAGGCCGAGAAGTACGCGGCCGAGGCGAAGACGCACGCCGACGTGGCCAAGGCCGAGGCGGCCAAGGCGGTCGCCGGCGCGGCGGACGCCGTCGGTCACGCGTACACCACCGCGCAGGCGGCGGAGGACGCCCGTAACTCGGCGCAGCAGGTGGCGGCTCCGGCGAACGACGCGATCCAGCTCGGTTCGCCGTATGTCACGACGGACTCGGCGGCGGGTCTCGCGGTCCTGACCGGCCAGTCGACGAAGACGATCGCCGAGCAGCAGGTGGCGGTCGCCGAGGCGCACGCGGCGAACGCGGCGAAGGTCGCGACGCAGGCCCAGAGCACCGCGAACGCGGCGACGGGTGACGCGAAGGCGGCCCTCGTGCTGGCGTCCGAGGCCGCCGACTTCGCGGCGCAGGCCCGCAAGTCGGCCAAGGAGGCGATGGGTTACTCGGCGGAGGCGGCGAAGTACGCCGCCGAGGCGCAGAAGTCGCTCGCCCGCACCATCGAGTACGACCGTCAGGCCACGGAGGACGCGGCAGCGGCCGACCGTGCCGCCGGGCGCGCCGAGGGCTACGCCAAGGACGCCCGCGCGTCCGCCGACCAGGCGGCCCTGGACGCGGCCGCGGCCCGTCAGGCGGCCTCCGCGGCCGAGCAGGCGGCGAAGGAGGCCCGCGCGGCGGCGGACCGGGCGGACGCGGAGGCGACGCTCGCGGAGGAAGCGGCGAAGGACGCGCACAAGCACGCGGACTCCGCGCAGGCGGCAGCTGATTCCTCGGAGCGCAAGGAGGCCAACCAGACGGTCGCCGAGGGTTCCGGAACCGGCACCCCCGGTGTCTTCTACGTCGTCGACAAGATGACGGAGGCGGGACCGGCCAAGCAGCTCAACAAGTGCGAGTACGTGCCGCTCCAGGGCTGCACGGTGACGTACGAGCTGCATGTCGACATCACGGTCAGCTTCTACCTCTGCACCAATCCCGACGTTCCCGCCACCGAGACCGGCTGCCCGAAGAAGGACACGGAATACCTCGACACGAAGACGCTCAAGGACCAGAAGAGGGAGTGGACCCACTACTTCAGCTTCGGTGAGATCACCCGGATCGGCTGGCAGAACCTCTTCGGGGACGTCGCCGGCGCGGTCCTGTACGAGATCGTGCTGGGCGATGTCGCCCGCTGCTACCACGGTGACAAGTCCAGCTGCGCGTGGTTCGCGTCCAACTTCATCCCGGGCAAGGTGTTCGGGAAGCTCGGAGAGGCGCTCTTCGCGCTGGACGCCGCGATGAAGACCGGGATCGGAGTCGCCGACGCGTTCAAAGCGCTGCGGAAGCTGGATCTGGACCCGGCTGCGCTGGCCAAGATCGAGGCCACGGTCAACGCGTACGAGGACGTGGTCTCGGCCTGCAAGGTCGACAGTTTCCCGGGTGACACCCCGGTGCTGATGGCCGACGGTACGCGCAAGGCGATCCGTGAGGTGCGCGAGGGCGACCAGGTCGTGTCCGCCGACGCGGACACCGGTGCGCTGCGGTCGGCACCGGTGACGGACACGTTCCGGCACGACACCGAGCACCTGGTGGACATCACGGTCGCGGGTGGTCTGCTGACCAGTACGACCGGGCACCGGTTCTTCGTCGTGGACCGAGGCTGGACCAGGGTCTCCGCACTGCGGGTCGGCGACCGGCTGCGCACCCCGGACGGGACGCGCCGGACCGTGACGGCTCTCCGGGACCGCGCGGGACTCGCCCCCAGCGAGGTGTACGACTTCACGGTCGGCGGGACGCACACGTTCTTCGTGCGCACCCTGGGCGTGGCGGAGCAGGACGTACTCGTCCACAACTGCGTCAACGTCCTCGGCGACGAGGGCATCGCGGGCGCGCACACCAAGGCGAAGCACATCGACGGCACCGCCGAGGAGGCGTACAACAAGGCGCAGACCGAGGGCATCGTGACGAAGTGGCCGGATGAGGCGACCGCCGCGAAAGCTGTCGAGGATGCCCTCGAGGCGTGGGTGCTGAACCCGAGCAACGCGAAGAAGCTGGCGAACTGGAAGATCCGTGAGGCCAAGAAGCAGGGGCAGGCGGGCTACATCTTCGTGCCGGACAGAGACCTGCTCCCGATCGAGTGGACGCTCAGGGACCGGGTGTCGCTCGGCACCACGTGGACCAGGGGCGGGCCCCGCGCCGGAGAGGCCGCCAGCAACAAGGTCCAGATCATGCTGAGGTACGTCGGTAAGCACAAGCCGAGCAAGTACGTCGTGTACACGGCCTACCCGCTCCCGAAGAGCTGACAGTCGGGCGCGTATCCAGCACGCGGGCATCCCTCCCTCGCGAGGGGTGCCCGCGTGCTGTTGTCTGTGAACAGGCGCAGCAGTGAACGAGGAGGATCGCGGTGTCACATCCGCGCGAGTTGTACTACGCCGACCATGAGGAGGACTTCGGCCTGAGCGGGCTGACGGGGAAGCTGCCCGGACTGGACACCCGGACGGGGGCACCCGACGCGACGGCGGTGCTGAGCCTGGCCACCGAGCAGGTCTGTGGCCAGGACGAAGACGACCAACTGGGCAGGGACGTGCGGAAACTGCTCGCCTCCGGCCTGCCGGAGGAGGCTCTGCACAGGGTGTGGCTCGCCGCCACCCGCCGGTGCTTCGATCCGGCCGCCCATGGCATGGACACGCGTACATGGCTGCGCCGCCTCGCCGAGGCCTGCCCGGTCCGTACGAGGAAGGAGCCGAGCCCTGTCGTGACAAGCCTTGCGCCGGTGATCGCGGAGGAGGAACTGCGGGGGGCGGTGTTGCGGGAGATCGGTTCGGTGAAGGAGATCCTGACCCGTGCCGTCACGGTGCCGCACATCGCCCCGGCTCTGGAGACCGTCGTGACCGAGGCGGACGCGGACCTCGGACTCCGGCTGCTCCTCAGGGTGCTGAAGGCGTACGCGGTACCGGTGGAGAAGGAACAGTACGACCGTCTGCTGGCGCTGGGGGACCGTCTGGCCTACCCCGGTAGGGCCGTGTTCGAAGGGCTTCACGTCCGGTGGCCGCCTCTCGACCCGGGGCGGCGCGACTTCGTGTTCGACTTCGGGCTGCCGGCCCTCGCCTCGCTGTTCTCGGGCTCATGGCAGTACGAGGGCACCGTGCGGGAGACCATCGAGCGGCTGGTCCTCGCGGACGCGGGTCTGGCTCCCGGCTCGCAGGCGGCGGCTCTCCTCGACGACGTACTCCGGCTGGGGGAGTCCTCCCTGTCCACCGACACGATCAACACGCTGTGGCAGGCCGCGTCGAACGGCGGTCTCGGGGCTGGCTTCGAGCTCGAGGGCCGGGACTGGCTGGACCGGATCGCGGACGTGTGCGGGGAGCGCCTGCGAGAGGCTGCACCCGGGTACGAGGTCCCACTGGTTGTGCCGTCGAACCGCCCTGCCGGCCTGACGGAAGCGGTGCTGCGGGAGGTCCGGGAGGCGGCACTCGTGGTGACGGACAAGGTCGTCAGCCCGCATCGGCGGCCTCTGCCGGCGCCCGAGGTCATGACGGCGCTGGAGCAGGTCGTCGGCCAGGTGGATCCCGACCTCGGATTCCGGCTGTTCCTCTCCGTCCTGAGGGTGCTGTCCGTGCCGGTCACCCGGGAGCAGTACGAGCGGTACGAGGCGATCGGTGCCGGGTTCGGGTACGGGGAGCATCTCGTCACCGAGGTGGAGCATCTCGTCCGAACGGAGGACGGGGAATGAGCGAGGACACGCTCGACAGCCGCCTCAGGTCTGCGGTCCGGGCGGGGGACGCGGAGACGGTGCGGGCCCTGTTGGAGGAGGGCGCCGACCCGAACACGGTGGATGCGGACGCTGATTCCGCGCCGGTGCTGTGCGTGGCTGTGGCCGCGTACGACGCCGTGGTCGCCGAGGCGTTGGTGGAGGGCGGGGCGGACCCCGACCGCGTCCTGCCCGACGGGACCACTCCTCTGTGGCGTGCCGTCGACGGAGGCTCCCCGGCGGTCTTCTCGGCGGTGCTGGGCAAGGAACCCCGGCTACGGATGCCGGAGGAGGCCCGGGAACGGCTGCTCACGCTGGCTCGGGGTTGGTACGAGACGGGCGCGGCCGAGGAGTTGCGGCGCAGGGCGGGTACGCCGGGCCCGGTGGACGTGGTCCGCGTGCAGGACGACGAGTACGAGTGGGTCGAACAGGTGTCGCTCGGCGGGCTCGTCGTACGGGCAGGCCACGGGGCCGTCCTCACCTCTCTGGAGTGGGCCTTCCGCATCCTGACCCCCGTCGAGGAGCTGATCGCCCGCGCCGTCGATCCGCCCCACGAGGACCATGTGAACTGGTCGACGGTCTGCGTGACTCTCACCCAGCGCCGCAGCTTCGAGACCTGGTCGGCCGTGGTCGCCCACCGCCACGACTCCGACCCGCCGCACCGCCGGTTCGTGCTGGACTTCGTGAGGTTGCGGTCGCTCGTGTATGCCGACGGCCCCTCCCACGAGAAGCGCGAGAGCGACTTCCTGGCTGCCTGGGCGGCGGAGGAAACGGACAGCGGGCTCCTCGCGAAGGTGCTGGACCTCTACACCGAGTACACGCACCGGGACCAGGAGGCGATCGGGCTTCGCTACGCCGACCACCCCGACCCCCGGGTACGCCGCGAAGTGCCGTACGCCTTCCCGACGTACGGTGTCCCGCTTACCCCTGCGGCCAAGGCCGCGCTGCTCACCCTCACCCGTGACCCGGACGTCGGGGTACGGGTCGCGGCCTGCGAGGCGGGCATGCGGGACGACGATCTCCTCCCGGAGATCACCCGGGCGCTGCTGCTCCTGGCCGAGGACCCCGACCCGGCCGCACGGAGCGCGGCGGCGACGACACTCGCCGGCTCCCGAATCCGCACGCCCGCCGTGTCCGACGCGTTGGTGGCCCTGCTCGCCCACACCGACCAACTCGTACGCCTGGAAGCGGCATACGGCCTCGCGGTGCGCGACGACCCACGCACTGGCGAGGCAATCGACCGGGTGGGCCCGCTGGGCGCCGGTTTCGAGGACGACCATCGGGCCGGTGCGCTCAGAATGTGGCGGTGGCGGAAGAGGAATCCGGGCGGGGTGTGAGGGTGCCTGTCGGGGACTTGAGGCGTGTGGTGCGAGCTGAACGCGACGGCGTGAACGTTTTTCCGAGAACTCGAAAGAGTGAACGCATTGCGAATGGCTCGGAACGCCTTTACCGCTGAACCATGGTTGCGCACATGGTCACTTCAGCTCACGAGGGCTTGCACCGCATCTTTCAGGAGCGGCCCGAGATCCTGGCTCCCGTGTTCGGGGTGCTGGGAGTCCCGTTCTCGGAAAAGGCGACCGTGGACGCCGTCACGACGGATGTGACGGGGGCCCGGCCGCTGGAACGTCGTGTGGACACCGTCCTGCGTATTGGCCCCTCCGACGGAGAGGACTTCCTGCTCGCCATCGAGTCACAGTCGGCCAAGGTCGCGGGCAAGGCGCGGAGCTGGGCTTATTACGTCAGCTACCTCCAGGCGAAGTACGGACTGCCCGTGCTGCTGCTTGTGGTCTGCCAGGACCAAGCCACGGCCAAGTGGGCAGTCGGCCCCTTCGAGTGCGGCACGCGCGGCTGGACAGCTTTGCGCGTGTATCCGCTGGTCGCCGGGCCGGACAACCTGCCGGTGATCACCGATGTCAGGACCGTCGCCAAGAATCTCCCCCTGGCCGTGCTGTCCGCTTTGGCACACGCCCGCAGTTGCGACGGCGACGCCATACTGGAAGCCATTGGGAAGGTCCTTCAGGAACTCTGGGAGACCGAGCCCGACACCGCCGAGTACTTCTTCGACTTTCTGGAAGTCACCCTGGGTAAGACGCCCGCAGGAAAGAAATGGAAGGACATCATGTCGTTCGTCAGCTACTTCCCCGGCCGGGGGACTGTTCGTGAGACGGCCTATCTCGAGGGCGAGGCCAAGGGTGAAGCCAGGGGTGAAGCCAGGGGCAAGGTCGAGGGTGAGGTGAAGGGGATCCTGTTGGTTCTGGAGGTGCGCGGCATCCCCGTATCGGCAGACGTACGTGAGCGCCTCACCACCTGCACCGACCTCGAGCGCGTCGACACCTGGCTGGAACGGTCCCGGACGGTAGAGCGTGCGGAGGATCTGTTCGCCGAGGAATCGGCCTCCGGCTGACCGTCGGGCCGGGATGTCAGTGCCCCCGCCTAGGGTGCTTCCCATGACCGACTGGATACATGATCCGTTTCCGGGCCATGACGTGAATGTCGTCTTCGCCCGGCGTATGCCCCTCGCTGTGCTTGTCGAGGCGTTGGGTGCCCTCGACCGCGAACCCCTCGCGTGCGGCGAAGGGGACGGGTGGGTGTGGGCGGTGCACGACATGCACAACTGGGAGATCGAGGACTACGACTCCGTTCGCTACGGCGATCTGTGTCCGCGGGGTGTGGAGATCGTCGTGTTCGTGGTCGATCCGTGCAGTGCGAAGGGGTTCGCGCCCGAGTTCACGTACCACCGGGACGGCCGGTTCGTCCTCGGGTTCAGTTTTGAGAGCATCGGACAGCGGGTCGGCGACAATCCCGACTATCTGTCCGAGGAACTTCTCGCCGCGAACCTCATCGGTCCCGGCGCGCGGTTCGAGGGGCGGGACGATCACGAGCGTCTCGTGCGGGCCATCTCCGATTACTTCGAACTGCCGTCCCTGTCCGTGGCCTCCCTGGCAGCCGCGTCGAGCGGGGTGGTGGGAGAGTGACGGTGACCTGGCTCGCCCCCAACACGTTCGTCACCTTCTGCAAGGGCATGGCCATGGACGTCGTGGTCAACATATTTGAGGAAGCGGGACGTCCTCTCCGCGCCGTCGGGGAGGACGGCGGCTGGGTGTGGGTGGTGCAGGACGCCTATATCGGCCCGGGCCCGGGTGTGAGGGAGAGTGGGCAGACCGGGTGGGATCTGGCCCGCAGCATCACCGCTGTCATGGGTCGTCACCATCATGCGCAGCGGGCCGGTGATCCGGAGCGCGTGGAGACCGTGTTCCTCGCCTCCACGCCCGCGTGCGCCTGCCCGCACGGGCAGAACTACATGATCCCGCACTGCGCCGAGCACCCCTTCCAGTTCGTGTACAGCCGTGGCGGGTTCGAGAGGACCCTGTTCAACCTCGGTGCGCGACGCGAGTCGCGGCGCTCCGGCGGGCTGGCCGACCTGCTCGTACGGGAGTTGCTGGCCGCCGGGATCGTAGGCCGGGACACGCCCAGGTACGACTCCGAGCCCGGCTTCAACGCCGACGGCGCCCACACCGTACGGATCATCGCCGACCACTTCGCGCTGCCCTCGCCGCCCCTCGAACCGGGGCAGCGCTCACCATAGGGTGCTCGGTATGAGCATCATCGGGGTCGGTATCGACGTGGCGGAGATCGAACGGTTCGCGGCGTCCCTGGAGCGGACGCCCGGCCTGGTCCAACGGCTGTTTCTGGAGAGCGAGTTGCTCCTCCCCAGCGGTGAGCGGCGCGGTGTCGCCTCGCTCGCCGCCCGGTTCGCCGCGAAGGAGGCCCTCGCCAAGGCGCTGGGCGCGCCGGCCGGTCTGCTCTGGACTGACGCGGAGGTCTGCGTCGAGGACAGCGGGCGGCCCTGGCTGCGGGTGACGGGGACGGTGGCGGCGCGCGCCGCCGAACTCGGGGTGCGGTCATGGCATCTGTCGCTCAGCCATGACGCGGGCGTCGCTTCGGCCGTGGTGGTGGCCGAGGGATGAGGTCCCCGGGGCGGGGAGGCGGCTCGCCGGGCCCGTCGGCCACGTGTGCGGGAGACTCGGTGTATGCGAACTGCGTACGGCGTGGAGACGGTACGGGCGGCCGAGCGTGAGCTGATGGCGCGGTTGCCGGAGGGTGCGCTCATGCAGCGCGCGGCGGCCGGACTTGCCGTCGCCTGCGGCCAGTTGATGGGGCGGGTGTACGGCAGCCGGGTCGTCCTGCTCGTCGGCAGCGGAGACAACGGGGGCGACGCCCTGTACGCCGGTGCCCGGCTCGCCCGGCGCGGAGCGGGCGTCACGGCGGTGCTGCTCGCGCCGGAGCGCACGCACGCCGGGGGGCTGGCGGCGCTGCGGGCGGCGGGCGGGACGGCCGTCTCCGCGGCGGGTGGCGCCGAGGGGGTGATCAGCCGCGCCGATCTCGTCGTCGACGGCATCGTCGGGATCGGGGGGCGGGGCGGGCTGCGCGGCGATGCCGTGCCGTTGGCGGAGGCGGTGCGGGGGGCGCGGGCCGCCGTGGTCGCCGTCGATCTGCCCAGCGGGGTCGACGCCGACAGCGGTGAGGTGTCGGGGGCGGCGATCCGGGCCGACCTGACCGTCACCTTCGGGACCCACAAGCCGGGGCTTCTCATCGATCCCGCGCGCGAGTACGCCGGGACCGTGCGCCTCGTCGACATCGGACTCGGGGAGGTACTTCCCGCCCGCCCCGAGCTGGAGGCGCTGCAACACGCGGACGTCGCCCGGCTGTTGCCGGTGCCCGGCGTCGAGAGCGACAAGTACCGGCGTGGCGTCGTCGGGATCGCGGCGGGTTCGGCCCGGTATCCCGGGGCCGCCGTGCTCGCCGTCGCCGGGGCGCTGCGGGGCGGCGCCGGAGCCGTGCGGTACGTGGGTCCGGCGGCGGACGCGGTCATCGCCCGCTTTCCCGAGACGCTCGTGTCCGACCAGGGGCCGCACAAGGCGGGACGGGTGCAGGCGTGGGTCGTGGGGCCCGGGGCCGGGGACGACGCCGGCACGGTCGCCGAGGTGCTGGAGGCGGACGTACCCGTACTGATCGACGCGGACGGGCTGCGGCTGGCGGACCGGGACGCGGTCCGGGGACGTACCGCGCCCACGCTGATGACCCCGCACGCCGGGGAGGCCGCCGCGCTGCTCGGCATCAGCCGCTCGGAGGTCGAGGGCGCGCGGCTGTCGGCCGTACGGGAACTCGCCGGCCGCTATGGCGCGACCGTCCTGCTCAAGGGCTCGACCACGTTGGTCGCGGACCCGGCGGGAGGCGCCGTGCGGGTGAACGCGACCGGTACGGGATGGCTCGCCACCGCCGGCAGCGGGGACGTGCTGTCGGGGCTCAGCGGGTCGTTGCTGGCGGCGGGGCTGTCGGCGTTGGACGCGGGGAGTGTGGGCGCGTATCTGCACGGGCTGGCGGGGAGGTTGGCCGCGGAGGGGGCGCCGGTGGGGGCGCAGGACGTGGCGGAGGGGGTCGGGAGGGCCTGGCGGGATGTACGGGTGGCTGAACGCCGGGTTCCGGGCCGGAGGTGTGAGGTGGCTCTGAGACACTGGGGGCGCCATGAGTGAGACTGCACCCCCGACCGCCGGCGCCCTGCGTGCCCGCGCCGAGATCGATCTGGACGCCCTGCGGGCCAACGTACGGGCGTTGCATGCCCGTGCGCGCGGTGCGGCCCTGATGGCCGTCGTCAAGTCCGACGCGTACGGCCACGGTGCGCTCCGGTGTGCTCGGGCGGCTGTCGAAGCAGGTGCCGACTGGCTCGGTACCGCCACGCCCGAGGAGGCGCTCGCCCTGCGGCGGCCGGACTCCGGGATTCCTCGCCATGTCCGGGTCATGTGCTGGCTGTGGACGCCCGGCGGGCCCTGGCAGGAGGCCGTCGAGGCCGACATCGACGTGTCGGTGGGCGGGATGTGGGCCCTGCGGGCGGTCGTCGAGGCGGCTGCCGCCGCGCGGCGGCCCGCGCGCGTCCAGCTCAAGGCCGACACCGGGCTCGGGCGCGGCGGCTGCCAGCCGGGGGACGACTGGTGCGCGCTCGTCGCCGCCGCGCTGCGCGCCGAGCACGACGGGCTGATCCGGGTGACCGGGCTGTGGTCCCACCTCGCCTGCGCCGACGAGCCCGAGCATCCGTCCATCGACGCCCAGCTCACCCGCTTCCACGAGATGATCGCGTACGCCGAGCGGCACGGACTGCGGCCCGAGGTGCGGCATCTCGCGAACTCGCCCGCCGTGCTCAGCCGCCCGGACACGCACTTCGACCTCGTACGGACCGGGGTGGCCGTCTACGGCATCTCGCCCAGCCCCGAGATCGGCACCTCCGCAGACCTCGGCCTGCGCCCCGTGATGACGCTGGCCGCCTCCCTCGCGCTGGTCAAGCACGTACCCGGCGGGCACGGTGTCAGTTACGGGCACCACTACGTCACCCCCGGCGACACCACCCTCGGCCTCGTCCCCGTCGGCTACGCGGACGGCATCCCGCGTCATGCCTCCGGCACCGGTCCCGTACTGATCGGCGGCAAGTGGCGGACCGTGGCCGGGCGGGTCGCCATGGACCAGTTCGTCGTCGATCTGGGGGGCGACGAGCCCCCGGAAGGCGCTGAGGTCCTGCTCTTCGGGCCCGGCGACCGAGGAGAGCCCACCGCCGAGGACTGGGCGCAGGCGGCCGGGACGATCGCGTATGAAATCGTCACCCGCATCGGAACCCGGGTGCCCCGCGTCTACGTGAATGAGTAACAAGTGGGGTAATCGCACGGGGAACTCGTAGAAACGGGCCCAGCGGCACCAGCGGCACGAGTAACCCCGACATTTCGGCAACTCCGGTAACCCGGGTAACCCCGATAACCCCGGCAAGTCTTTCCACAGCAGTGATTTAAGCGAGGAGCGGTACGTGAGCGAGAGCAGTGCGGAGGTCGTCGCGAGCGCCGCCACGGCGGCCGTGGCCTCCGCCGCGGAGGTGACGGCGGGAGGCTGGCGCCGGGCGACCGGTATCGCCGGCGTCGCCATAGGCGTGGTGGCCGCCGGTGCCGCCGCGGGTGTCGCCGTCGAGCGGCTCACCGTCGGGCGCGGCATGCGCCAGAAGGCGCGGCTCGCCCTCGACTCGGCGGGCCCGTACGGCTCCCTGCGCGGCACCCCGGGCAAGGCGTACGCCGACGACGGCACCGAGCTGTACTACGAGGTCGACGACGTCGACCCGGAGGCCGCGCCCGCCCTCACCCCGCGTCGGCGGCGGCTCTTCGGTCGCAAGGCCCCGGCGCCCGTCACCGTCGTCTTCAGCCACGGCTACTGCCTCAGCCAGGACTCCTGGCACTTCCAGCGGGCCGCCCTGCGCGGTGTCGTACGCAGCGTGTACTGGGACCAGCGCAGCCACGGGCGGTCCGGGCGCGGAGTGGCCCAGCACGACGACGGTGTGGCCGTCTCCATCGACCAGCTCGGCCAGGACCTGAAGGCCGTCCTCGACGCCGCCGTGCCCGAGGGGCCGATCGTGCTCGTCGGGCACTCCATGGGCGGGATGACGGTCATGGCGTTCGCCGACCAGTACCCGGACGTCGTGCGGGAGCGGGTCGTGGGCGTCGCTTTCGTCGGTACGTCGTCCGGGCGGCTCGGCGAGGTCAACTTCGGGCTGCCGGTCGCGGGCGTGAACGCCGTCCGGCGGGTGCTGCCGGGCGTGCTGAAGGCGCTGGGGCAGCAGGCCGAGTGGGTCGAGCGGGGGCGGCGGGCCACCGCCGATCTCTTCGCCGGGATCATCAAGCGGTACTCGTTCTCCTCGCGGGACGTCGATCCCGCCGTCGCCCGGTTCGCGGAGCGGATGATCGAGGGCACACCCATCGACGTCGTCGCCGAGTTCTATCCGGCGTTCACCGACCACGAGAAGACCGAGGCACTCGGCCACTTCAAGGAGCTGCCCGTGCTGGTGCTGGCCGGGGTCGGTGACCTCGTCACGCCCAGTGAGCACAGCGAGGTCATCGCCGACCTGCTGCCGGACGCCGAACTGGTGCTCGTGCCGGACGCCGGGCACCTGGTGATGCTGGAGCACCCGGAGGCGGTCACCGACCGGCTCGCCGACCTGCTCACCCGTGCGGGCGCGGTGCCGGCAGGGGCTACCGTTTCCGGTTATGGAAGCACCAGGGGCAGCGCACAACCCGGCTGAGTCGGCCACGGGCCACACAGACACCGCGAGCGGCCGGTCGGGCACGGCCCGGATCGTCGTCGGCTCTCCCGACGAGATGCGGGACCTCGGCCGGCGGCTCGCCAAGCTGCTGCGGGCCGGCGATCTCGTCATGCTCACCGGTGAGCTGGGCGCGGGCAAGACGACGCTGACGCGCGGACTCGGCGAGGGGCTCGGTGTCCGGGGGGCCGTCACCTCGCCCACCTTCGTGATCGCCCGTGTCCACCCCTCCCTGGTCGACGGGCCGCCGCTGGTCCACGTCGACGCGTACCGGCTGGGCGGCGGTCTCGACGACATGGAGGACCTCGACCTCGACGTCTCGCTGCCCGAGTCCGTCATCGTCGTGGAGTGGGGCGAGGGCAAGGTCGAGGAGCTGACCGACGACCGGCTCCATCTCCTCATCCACCGGGCCGTCGGGGACACCACCGACGAGGTACGGCACATCACCCTCACGGGGGTGGGGGAGCGGTGGGCGGCGGTTGACCTCGGCGCGGTGTGAACGTTTGCGTGAATGTTCCGACAATCGGTCGGCAAGATGTTGCGTCGGGCGTCGCATGCGTGGTCACATGGTATCCAGTTCGTGGTTAGGTTTACCTAACCAAGCCCGCCCCCGAACTTCAGGAGGCGCCATGTCGGCTGCGGAGTACACGAGCGCGAACACGACCAAATCCGAGCCGGGGCCTTACGTGGTCCCCGGTGTCTCCATGCGTGATCTGCTGGCCGCGGGCGCCGCCGCCCGCGCGATCTCGACGCCTCCGCGCCCGCCCGAGGCGCCCCTCAGAGAGCAGCCGAAAGCCGCGTAGAGCCGCGTAGGGCCTGTCGTCAGGGCCTAGCGGATCACGACGACCTTCTCGCCGGTCATCGCGAACTCCCACATCGCCCGCCCGTCCGGCCGCGTCTCCCGGATGCCGCCGGTGCGCACCTCCGGGTCGGCCTGCGGGGCCGAGCCGTCCACCGCCGCGCTGAAGCCGATGGCCACACCCTCCACGCCCGTGAACCGCACGACGTGCTCGATCGGGATGCCGTCCGTGCCCGTGATCGAGATGGAGCGGGACGTGACCAGATAGCTGCCCGGCGCCGGATCGACCGTGCCCGGCGTGACGCCGAACGAGCGGCGCGCCCTGTTGTCCGCGCCGACCAGCCACACCCGGTCGTCCTCCAGCGAGTACACGACCCGCCTGCCGGCGCCCGAGCCGGCCGGCAGCGCGTTCGGGTGCCGGATGTCCCGGGGGACCCTCGAGGTGGTCACCGGCGTCGAGGAGGACAGGCGCTCGGTACCCGGGCGCTGCGGGACGTTCGCCGAGGCCTGATAGGCGAGGTAGCCGATCCCGGCGAGAGCCGCCGCGGTGAGCCCGGCCACGAATCCCGAGCTGCTCCTGGTCACCAGCGCCCCACCTCTTCGTCTCGTACGTCCCGTTTTGTGGCGACGGTAGCAGCAGCCGTACCGCTGACCTGTGCGGCCGTACGGGGGGCGCGGGCGCCGTAGGCTGTTCGCGTGCTCTTGCTCGCTCTGGATACCGCCACCCCGGCCGTCACGGTCGCCCTGCACGACGGGACGGCCGTCGTCGCCGCGTCGAGCCAGGTCGACGCCCGCCGGCACGGGGAACTGCTGCTGCCCGCCGTCGACCGGATCCTCGCCGAGGCGGGCACGGGCCTCGACGCCGTCACCGGCGTCGTCGTCGGCATCGGCCCCGGCCCCTACACCGGGCTGCGCGTCGGCCTGATGACCGCCGACACCTTCGGACTCGCGCTCGGCGTCCCCGTACACGGCGTCTGCACGCTGGACGGCCTCGCGTACGCCGCCGACGTCCCGGAGGGCCCCTTCGTCGTGGCGACCGACGCCCGCCGCAAGGAGGTCTACTGGGCGCGCTACAGCGACTCCCGTACGAGGGTGAGCGAGCCGTCCGTCGACCGGCCGGCGGACATCGCCGAGCAGGTCGCGGGCCTGCCGGCCGTCGGCGCGGGTGCCCTGCTCTACCCGGACGCCTTCCCGAGCGCGCACGCGCCCGAGCACGTCTCCGCGGCGGCCCTCGCCTCCCTGGCCGCCGAACGGCTGGCGGCGGGAATCGAACTCCCGGCCCCCCGGCCGCTCTACCTGCGCCGTCCCGACGCCCAGGTCCCCAAGAACTACAAGGTGGTCACCCCCAAGTGACGACTGCCGTGCTGCGCGAGATGCGCTGGTGGGACATCGAGCCCGTGCTGGAGCTGGAGAAGGACCTCTTCCCCGAGGACGCCTGGTCGCGGGGCATGTTCTGGTCGGACCTGGCCCATGCGCGCGGGCCGCAGGCGACCCGGCGGTACTACGTCGCCGAGGAAGAGAGCGCTGAGGCGGGCAGGCGGATCATCGGGTACGGGGGGCTCGCCGCCGCCGGGGACGTGGCCGACGTACAGACGATCGCCGTCGCCCGCGAGCACTGGGGGACCGGCCTCGGTGCCGTGCTGCTGACCGAGCTGCTGCGGGCCGCGACCGCGTTCGAGTGCGCCGAGGTGATGCTCGAGTGCCGGGTGGACAACGTGCGCGCGCAGAAGCTGTACGAGAGGTTCGGCTTCGAGCCCATCGGGTTCCGGCGCGGCTACTACCAGCCGGGGAACGTGGACGCCCTGGTGATGCGGCTGCGCGACCCGGCGGCGTCGCTGCCGGCGCGGGAGACCGACGTGCCGGAGCCCGACGACGCACACGAAATCAACGACGTACAAGGAACCGAGAGCAATGGCTGACTCCAAGGACGTGCCGCTCGTCCTCGGCATCGAGACCTCCTGCGACGAGACGGGCGTCGGGATCGTCCGGGGGACGACGCTGCTCGCGGACGCCATCGCGTCCAGCGTCGACGAGCACGCCCGGTTCGGGGGTGTCGTGCCCGAGGTCGCCTCGCGCGCGCACCTCGAGGCCATGGTGCCGACCATCGAGCGGGCGCTGAAGGAGGCCGGCGTCAGCGCGAAGGACCTCGACGGCATCGCCGTCACCGCAGGTCCCGGGCTCGCGGGCGCCCTGCTGGTCGGGGTCTCGGCGGCGAAGGCGTACGCCTACGCCCTCGGCAAGCCGCTGTACGGCGTGAACCATCTCGCCTCGCACATCTGCGTCGACCAGCTGGAGCACGGGCCGCTGCCCGAGCCGACGATGGCCCTGCTGGTCTCCGGCGGGCACTCCTCGCTGCTGCTCTCCTCGGACATCACCTCCGACGTACGGCCCATGGGCGCGACCATCGACGACGCGGCGGGCGAGGCCTTCGACAAGATCGCGCGCGTGCTGAACCTGGGCTTCCCCGGCGGTCCGGTCATCGACCGGTACGCGCGCGAGGGCGACCCGAAGGCCATCGCGTTCCCGCGCGGGCTGACCGGGCCGCGCGACCCGGCGTACGACTTCTCCTTCTCCGGGCTCAAGACGGCCGTGGCCCGCTGGATCGAGGCGAAGCGGGCGGCGGGGGAGGAGGTGCCGGTGCGTGATGTCTCGGCGTCCTTCCAGGAGGCGGTCGTCGACGTGCTCACCCGGAAGGCGGTGCGGGCCTGCAAGGACGAGGGCGTCGACCACCTGATGATCGGCGGGGGCGTGGCCGCGAACTCGCGGCTGCGGGCACTCGCCCAGGAGCGCTGCGAGGCGGCCGGTATCCGACTCCGGGTGCCCCGGCCCAAGTTGTGCACGGACAACGGCGCGATGGTGGCGGCGCTGGGCGCGGAGATGGTCGCGCGGGGCAGGCCCGCCTCCGACTGGGGCCTGTCGGCCGACTCCTCGCTGCCGGTGACCGACCCGCACGTGCCCGGCCATTCACATGCGGTGAGTGAGGGGAACCTGTACACGTGACCGTCGCGTTGATGTGGGAGGCCCGGGCCGCCGAGGGACGCGCCGACGAACTCCTCGCCTGGGCACGGGCGCAGGCACTGCCGGCGCCACCGGTGCGCCGGGAGACGCTCCGGGCTCCGGGGGACCGGGTCCTCGTCATCACGTGGTGGGACGCGGAGTTCGACGCCGACCTGCCCGAACTGCCGGAGCCGGACGCGGGGTTGGTGGCGCGGGCGGTGCATCGGTGGCGGTTTGAGGTGGTGGGTGAGTGATGTCCCCCTATCCGGACTCCCTGCGCGGGCGCCTCGTCCACGCCCGCCCGACCAACCCCTGGACGCTCCTGTGGGCACGGCTCGCCCTCTGGACGGCCTTGTCGGCCCTGGCGGGACTCACCCCTGTCGCCTTTCCCGACGCACCCGCCTGGATCTGGCCGCTCACCCTGGTGGCCTGTCTCCTCATGGCGGGGCGGACGGCCGGGGTCATGTGGACGAAGAAGGGCGCGGCCCCGCCGCGCCGTGACCGAGTCGTTCTGGTGCTGGTCCTGGTCGTCTTCGGTGCGCTCTCGGCCTGGCTGCTGCCGGACGACTGGCGGCTGGCCTCCCTGCCCGTGGCTCTGATCTGCGCGACCATCGCTCAGCGGTATGTGGCTGGTCGGCGCGGAGAAGAAACGTCACCTCACGGCCATGAGTGACACGAACGAACCGTCCTGGTACGGGGTCCGGTGCGTTTTCCGCCATCTGCCTCTGGGGGTGTACGAGGAGAGGGTGACCCTGTGGGTGGCCCGTTCCCTGGACGAGGCGATCGCCCGTGGCGAGGCGGAGGCAGCCGCGTACTGCGAGGGCCTGGAGGGAGTCGAGTACACGGACTTCGCCGAGGCGTACGCGATGTTCGACTCCCCGGAAGAGGGCGCCGAGGTGTTCTCCCTGATGCGGGAGAGCGGGCTCCCACCGGACGCCTATGTGCGCAGGTTCCTCTCGACGGGGGACGAACGTACTGGCTGAGCAGGCGGCCGAAAAAATGTTCGCAGATCCCTTCAACCTTTCCGCCCCGAACGCGCTCAAGAACAGGTGAGACAGAGACCTGTGAGGCGTGTGAGGGGCGTGATGCGTATGAGACACGTGGCAGCAACGGCCATACGCACAACGGGGAGAGGGAGGGTGGATGTCGGCGACGGTCCGGCAGCGGGACTTCGAGGAGTACGCGAGGGCGGGGCGGCAACGCCTGTACCGGACGGCGTATCTGCTCAGCGGCGACCGCGAGCACGCCCGTGACCTGGTCCAGTCCACGCTGGCCCGTCTCTTCCAGCACTGGGCCCGCGCGAGCCGCGCCGAACACCTCGACGCCTACGCCCGTACCGTCCTGACCCGGCTGTTCCTGCACGAGCGCCGGCGCCGGCTGCGCGACCTGCTCGCCCATGCCCGCCCCGACCCCGCGCCCGCCGTGTCCAGACCCGAGCTGCGCGTCACCCTCATGGCAGCGCTCGCCGAACTCCCGCCCCGCGCAAGGGCGATGGTCGTCCTGCGCTACTGGGAGGACCTGAGCGTCGCGGAGGTCGCCGAGCAGCTGCGGTGCAGCGAGTCCACGGTCAAGAGCCAGTGTTCCCGCTCCCTGACCCGGCTGCGCGCGGTCCTGGGCGAGGCCCATGTGTACACCGCCGAGTACTGAACCGCCCAGCGCTGAGAGGAACCTCCGTGTACGACACGCCACCCGGCCGCCCGCACGGGCCCGCGCCGGACGCCGGACCCGATGACGAACTCGTCGGGGAGCTGAGAGATCTGATGGAGCAGGCCGCCGCCGGTCTCCCCATGCTGCCCGATCTGACGGACGAGGCGGTACGCATCGGTGGGCGCCGCCGGGTCCGGGCGCGGGCCGCCGTCGCCGGCGCGGTGTTGGGGGTCCTCGCGATCGGGGGTGTCGGCTCGGCCGTGCTCGGCGGTCTGGGCAACCACGCGTCCGCGCCGGTCATCCCGGCGGTCGCACCGCCCGCCGTCCCCTCCACGACGCCTTCGCCGGCGGCCACGACAGCGCCGGTGCCCGTGGCCACAGAACCAGCGCAGGCCGCCCAGCGGGCACGCACGGCCAAGGTGCTGACCCGGGCGCTGGGCGACCTGATCGGGACCGTCTCCGTGGACGACGCGGGCCGCTTCGCGGGCCGGATCGACGGACACACCTTCCCCGTGAGCTTGCAGGTCGTGCTCGGGGCGACCCCCCTGGCCGATTGCCCGAACCCGTCCGAGAAGGCCATGACCTGCCATACGGCGTGGCTGCCCGACCGGACCGAGGCGCGGGTCGTCGTGGCGGGCGGTGCCCTGTTGGGCGGCCAGTCCCTCAGCGTCAGCTACCGCTACGCGGAGAGCACCGTGAAGCTGACCGTCGACCCGGACCGCTCCCTCGGGCTCTCCCCTCCCGTGACCCCCGACCAGTTGGTGGAGGCGGCGGGCTCCTCGGCCGTCCTGGCCGAGGTGGTGACCGAGATGAAGGAACAGGTGTTGGCCGACGCGGACCACCAGCCGACCAACCCGGAGAGCGCGGCATCCCTCGCCCCGCCCGCCACGACGCAGCCCACGCCGCAGGCCTCCGTCCCCCAGACCTCCGACGACGAGCCGTCCGACGCCCAGAGGGCGGCGGTCGAGCCTTCCTCGGTGAGCGACCCGGACAGCACCGACAGCAACAGCACGACAGGCGGTTCGCAATGAGTGAGCAACGACGTGCCGCGAACGTGACGCGCCGCACGGCCGCGTTACGGCGGCGGCGCAAGCAGCGAAAACGGCTCGGGGCGATCGGCGCCACCGTCTGCCTCGCCGCGCTCGGTACGGCAGTCGTGCCGATGCTGCTGCCCCGGCTGCTGCCCGACAACGTGTCGCGGGGGTCGCAGGGCCGTTCCACTGAGGCGGTCCGGACGCCGACCAATCCCTCTCCGGACGCGGGGACGGACGGTACGGGCCCCCTCCCCGACGATTCCACGCCCGCCGGTTCCACCGACCCCTCCGGGTCAGCCGCGTCCCCGAAGGCGCCCAAGACCCCCAAGGCCCCCACGACGCCCAAGTCGCCGTCAGCCAGCGGTACTTCCGGGTCGGGCAAGGGTGCGGGGAGCGGCTCGGGAAAGGGGTCCTCGCAGCCCACCGTCCCCGCCTCCGGCCCCGGCACCTTCGCCACGGCCCCGCTCACCGTCACCGGTCCCGCCTCGGGAACCCCTTTCCGCGTCCAGGTCGAGGACGGCGCGGGCGTCGACCCGGCGGACGCGGCCCGGCAGATCGGCGCCATCCTGGGTGACCGGCGTGGCTGGGGCCGGGCAGGCGCCACCTTCCGCCAAGTCACCGGCCCCGAAGCAGAGTTGACGTTCAAGATCGCCACCGCGACCACCACGGACAGGCTGTGCAACGTGCAGCAGGCGGACCACATCGGCGAGGTCAACTGCCGCACAGGCGAGTCCGTGGTGATCAACCTCAAGCGCTGGCAGCTCGGTTCCCCCGAGTTCGACGGGCCGCCGGTCGAGTACCGCGCCCTGATCGTCAACCACGAGGTCGGCCACTATCTGGGCCGAGGGCATCTGACCTGCCCGGGGCCGGGTCTCCCCGCGCCCGCGATGATGCAGCAGATCGACGGCCTCAAGGGCTGTGTGTCCAACGCCTGGCCGTACGACACGCAGGGCCGCTACCTGGACGGCCCCGCCGTGCCGTAACAGAGGGGACAGGCGGTAGGGCCTGTCGTCAAATTCCCGCCTGCCTCGCGACGCCATGCACGCCCTCTCGCCGCACCGGACACAGACCCACGTACAACCAGTACGAGGGCCTGCGTCCGGCACGCCGAGAGCACGCACCTGCCGCCGCGAGGCCCGCACTTCGGGCGGACGACGGGAATTTGACGACAGGCCCTACGGCCCGACCTCCGTCTCGCACCGCAGCCGCCGGTCCGTCCCCAACTCCCTCACCTCGCCCACGATCCGCACCCGAGCCGTATGCCGTACGTCAGCGCTGGACGCACCCAACCGCAGCTCCAGCACCCCGGGTTCGACGATCCTGCGCCCCTCGCGGTCCGTGAACGCCGACAGCTCCGCGTGGAACCGGAACGTCACCCGACGTGCCGTACCCGGCGCCAACTCCAGCCGCTGGTAACCGATCAGGCGCACGTCCGGCCGGGTCACCGATGCCACCGGGTCGTGCAGATACAGCTGCACGACCTCCGCTCCGGCCCGCTCGCCGGTGTTGCGAACGGTCACCGACACGTCGTACGACCCGTCCGTCCCGATCTCCGCCGCCTCGCCCCCCTCGCCCGCGAAGTCCTCCCAGGCGAAAGAGGTGTACGACAGCCCGTGCCCGAACGGGTACAGCGGTGTCGGGTCCAGGCTGCTCACCCCGCCCGCGAGACCCAGCGGCGGCTGGAGGTACGTCCACGGCTGGCCCCCGCGCTCCCTCGGCACACTCACCGGCAGCCGCCCCGACGGCGTGACCCGGCCCGACAGCACGCCCGCCACCGCGGGCCCGCCCTCCTCCCCGGGGAAGAACGCCTGCACCACCGCCGCCAGCCGACCGTGCCAGCGGCCCAGCGCGTACGGCCGGCCGGTGAGCAGCACCAGCACCACCGGGACGCCCGTCGACACCAGCGCGTCCAGCAACTCGGCCTGTACGCCCGGCAGTTGCAGCTCCGCCACATCGCAGCCCTCGCCCGACGTGCCCCCGCCGAACAGGCCGGCCCGGTCGCCCAGTACCGCCACGCACACATCCGCCTCGGCGGTCCGTGCCACCGCCTCCTCGAAGCCCTCGGTGCCCGGCTCCGAGGTGTCGCAGCCCTGCGCGAACGTCACCTTGGCGTCCGGGAGTTCGGCACGCAGCGAGTCCAGGAGCGTGGGGATCTCCACACCGGCCGGGATCTCCGGATGGCTGGGCAGGACATGCGAGGGGAAGGAGTAGCAGCCCAGCATCGCCAGTGCGTCCGTCGCCCGTGGCCCGACCACCGCGATCCGGGTGTCCGGGGCCAGCGGGAGCAGCCCGTCCGGGTTGTCCAGCAGCACCACCGACTCCTCGGCCAGTCGCCGGGCCAGCGCCCTGTTCCCGGCCGAGTCCAGGTCGATCGGCCCACCGTCCGGCTCCGGCCGCCAGTCCTCGTCCAGGAGGCCCAGCTCACACTTCTGCGTCAGGACGCGGTGCGCCGCCCGGTCCACCAGCGACTCCGGTACGTCCCCCGCCCGTACCGCCGCCACCAGCGCGTCGCCGTAGCTGCGGATCGACGGCAGCTCGACATCGATGCCGGCCGCCAGGGCGACCTGGGCCGCCTCGGCCGGCGTACCGGCCACCCGGTGCAGGGACTCCAGGAAGCCGATGCCGAAGTAGTCCGACACGACCGTGCCCGTGAACCCCCAGTCCTCGCGCAGGAGTTGTGTGAGCAGACGCGCGTCGGCCGAGGCCGGTACACCGTCCGTCTCGTTGTAGGCGGCCATCACCGAGCGCGCCCCGCCCTCGCGCAACGCCATCTCGAACGGGGGAAGGGTCACATCCGCGAACTCCCGTACGCCCGCCCGCACCGGCGCCAGATTGCGGGCGCCCGCAGAGGACGCGTACCCCGCGAAGTGCTTCAGCGTGGCGACGATCCCGGCCGACTCCAGGCCCCGCACATACGCCGACCCGATCGTCCCCACCAGATACGGGTCCTCACCGATCGTCTCCTCCACCCGGCCCCAGCGCGCATCCCGTACGACGTCCAGGACCGGGGCGAGGCCCTGGTGCACGCCGACCGAGGCGAGGTCGTGGCCGATGCGGGCCGCCATCTCCTCGACCAGCTCGGGGTGGAAGGTGGCGCCCCAGGCCAGCGGGACCGGGTACGCCGTCGCGCGCCAGGCGGTGAAGCCCGCGAGGCACTCCTCGTGGGCGAGCGCCGGGATGCCGAAGCGGCCCGCGTCGGCGATGCGACGCTGGGCGCGGGCCAGCGCCTGCGCGCCCAGCGTCGGGTCCACGGGGGCCGTACCGAAGGGGCGGGTGAGCTGGCCCAGACCTCGGGTGATCAGCTCGTCCCACTCGTAGTCGGCGGTCATGTCGTGCTGGTGCGGGGCGACGTCGCGTCCGTCCGCCGAGGCGCCCACCCACACGCCGTACAACTGGGCCGTCTTCTCCTCCAGGGTCATCCGGGAGAGCAGGTCGGCGACGCGGGCGTCGGCGGACAGGGCGCGGTCACGCCAGGGAGCCGTGGTCATGAAACTCCTGTCAGGGAAGGGGGGTTCACCGGCCGCCGGGTCACTTGCCGCCCACGCCCATCAGACCGCCGACCAGTGCGCGCCGGGCCACCAGATAGACGGCGAAGATCGGGACGCCGGAGAGGACGACCGACGCGAGCAGGGCGGGGATGTTCACGCCGAACTGGCTCACGAAGTTGAAGAGGCCGAGGGTGAGGACGCGGGGTTCGTCGGACTGGGTGAAGATCAGGGGGAAGAGGAAGCCGTTCCAGGCCTGCAGGGACGCGTAGATCACGACGGTGCTGATGCCGCCCTTGGCCAAGGGGATGGTCAGCTGGAACAGCATGCGCAGCGGGGAGGCGCCGTCGAGGGCCATCGCCTCGTACAGGTCCTCCGAGATGTCCCGCAGGGTGCCGGTGAGGACCAGCACCGAGACCGGCATCGCGAACGCCGCCGTCGGCAGGATCACCGCCAACAGGCTGTCGTACAGGTCGAGTTTGGCGATCAGCAGATAGAGAGGGACCACCACCGCCTGTGCGGGGATGGCGACCCCGAGCAGGAACAGCCGGAAGGCCGCCCCCGACCACCGGGTGCGGGTGCGCACGGCCACGTACGCCAGCGGAACACACAGCCCGAGGACGATGGCGACGACCGTGACGGCGACGATCACCGTGTTGCTCAGCAGATGCCAGAAGCCCGAGTGGAGGACGGTGTTGTAGTTGTCGAGGGTCGGATCGGTGGGCGGTTTCAGGGGGTTGCCGGTGAGGGCCTGGTCGGGGCCGGTGAGCGAGGCGGAGACCATGGCGTAGATCGGGACGAGGACGATCACCAGCCAGACGATCGAACCGAGGCCCGCGAGCGGGTTGGCGCGCTTCGTCCAGTGCTTGCGACGCCGTCCGTCGGGCCGCCGCCCCGGCTGCTCCGGACGCTTCTCGGCGGTCGTGGGGCGGGGAAGCGTGTCGTTCGACACTCCGTCACATCCCTTCACGCGTACTGCGCATGCCGCCGAAACCGGTCAGTCGTACGAGGATCAGGGACAGGCCCGTGGCGGCCAGGACGAGCGCGGACGCGATGGCGCTCGCATAGCCGAAGTCGTACGTCTTGAAGCCCGCTTCGTACATCAGGTACGGGAGGATCGCCGTGTCCGTGCCCGGGCCGCCCTTGGTCAGGATCAGGACCGTCTCGAAGTAGGTGAGTGAGCCGACGACGATCAGCACGGTCGACGTGGTGATGGTGTGCCGTAGTTGCGGCAGCGTGATCGAGAAGAACTGGCGGTAGCGGCCCGCGCCGTCGATCGCCGCCGCCTGGTAGAGGACCGTGGGGATCTGGCGGGCGCCGCCCTGGTAGATCAGCGTGTGGAACGGGATGAACTGCCAGCCGCCGACGAACACGATCGCGAGGAACGCGCCGCTGGACGAGCCCAGCGTGTCCTTCTGGATGATGCCGAAGTTCGGGTCGAGCAGGGCGTAGAACAGCACCGAGATGGCGGTCGACGAGAGCAGGAACGGCACGAAGAAGATCGCCGAGAGGACGGCCCGGTTGCGCTGCGGGCCTGCCGCCCACACCCCGAGCAGCAGCGCCACCACCGTCTGGAAGATCCAACTGGCCACCGTCAGCAGGACAGTGATCCCCAACGACTGCGTCAGCCGGGGATCGTCCAGCAGCTTCTGCCAGTTGGCGAAGCCCACCGGTTTCGGGTCGCCGAGGCCGTCCCACTTGGTGAAGGAGAGATAGAAGGCCAGGGCCATCGGGACGACCGCGAAGAAGGTGAAGAAGAGCACCGCGGGGAGCGCCCAGACGGCGCTGGGCCGCCCGGCCCGCACCTTGCCGCTCCCGGCGGATCGTGCGGCGGACGCCACGGCCGTCTTGTCCGCGACGCTCACTTCAGCCCCTTGCAGGCCGACACGAACTCACTGGGCGACGACTTGCCGGTGAAGAGCTTGCCGATCTCCGTGTGCATCTTTGTGCCCAGCTCGTCGCCGAGCGCCTGGTCCCAGGAGAGGGTGAACGCCGGCGCCTGCTGGACCATGTCGTACTGGAACTTGGCGTACTCGGGGTTCGGCGCGGAGGACAGCAGCGCGGCGGCGTTCGAGGTCGTCGGGACGTCGCCGAGGGCGATCAGGTCCTTCGCGTAGGCCTCGGACGCGCAGTCCTTGAGGAACGCGATCGCCGCGTCCCTGTTCTGCGTACGGGGGTTGATCGACCAGTAGTTGGTGGGGTTGCCCACGACGTTGCGGACGTCCCCGGAACCGTCCTCGATCTTCGGGAAGGCCGCCCAGCCCAGACTCGACTTGGCGAAGTCGGGGAACTTGCCGAGCTGCGTCGAGTACTCCCACGAGCCCATCAGATGCATCGCCGCCTTGCCCTTGGCGAACACCGCGGGGGCACCGCCGTTGACGTACGACACCGAGGTGAACTTGGAGCCGAAGGCGCCGTCGTCGACAAGCCCCTTCACCATCTCGGCGGCCTTCAGGACCGCAGGGTCACCCCAGCCCTCCGCGTCGCCGTCCTGGATCCGCCGGAAGACCTCGGGGCCGCCGATACGGTCCACCAGGTACTCCAGCCACATCAGTTCGGGCCAGACGTCGGAGCCGCCGAGGGCGAACGGGGTGATGTTCGCCTTCTTCAGCTTGGTGTTGATGTCGAGCAACTGGTCCCAGGTCGTGGGCGGTTGGAGCTTCTGCTCGGCGAAGACGGTCTTGTTGTAGAAGAGGATCACCGGCTGCATACCGCGCATCGGTATGCCGTAGTGCCGCCCCTTGAGGTCACCGGCGGCGAGTACAGAGGGCAGGAAGCCGTTCTTCAGCACGGGGTCGTTCTCGATCACATCGGTCAGGTCGACGATCTTGTCCGCCTCCTGATACGCCTTGATGGAGCCGCCACCCCAGTTGAAGAAGACGTCCGGGGCGCTGGGCGACCCCATCGCCGTACGCAGCTTGGGCAGGTAGTCCGAGCCCGGAATCTTCTCCAGCTTGATCTTGCCCTTGGCCGTCTTCGACGCCGACGAGGCGTTGAACCGCTTGACGGCTGCGACCTGCACCTTCACGGCGTCGTCCCCGTACACGAACGCGGTGATCGTGTCCCCGCCGCTGCCCGAACCCTCACCGGAGCCGCAGGCGCTGAGGCCGGTGGTGAGCAGGGCGGAGGCACCGGCGCCGAGCACCCAGCGCCTGCTGAACGCCGTACCGGTGGACCCTGTGGACCGGCCTCTGTTCGACTCCATGACTGCACCTCTCGCGAATCTTCTGAACGAAACCGGAACGAGTCTCTGCGCGAATCTTTCGGGTGGTACGTCGAATGTTCCGGAAATTTATGAGGGGACGAGGTCTTCGTCAAGAGGTCACGCAGGGATACGATCGCCGCCATGAGACCTCCGAAACCCGCTGAAACGCAGACGACACCGCAGTCCACGCAGACCGCGACGCTCGCCGAGATCGCCCGCGAGGCAGGCGTATCGGCTCCGACTGTTTCGAAGGTGCTCAACGGCCGCGCCGATGTCGCACCCGCGACCCGCACTCGTGTCGAAGACCTGCTCCGGGCCTACGGCTACCGCCGCCGCCGAGCCGAGGCGACCCGCTCTCCGCTGATCGACCTGGTCTTCCACGAGCTGGAGAGCGCGTGGGCGATGGAGGTCATCCGGGGTGTGGAGAACGCGGCGCGGGAGGAGGGGCTGAGCGTCGTCCTCTCCGAGAGCGCGGGCCGTCTGACCCCGGGCCGCACCTGGGCCGACCAGGTCGCGGCGCGCCGCCCGCACGGGGTGATCCTCGTTCTGTCCGGCCTCGACGAGTCCCAGCGGGCGCTGCTGACCAGCCGTTCCATCCCGTTCGTGGTGATGGACCCGGCGGGCGACCCCGGCGACGACGTGCCCTCGGTGGGTGCGACCAACTGGCAGGGCGGCCTGGCCGCCACCCGCCACCTCGTCGAACTGGGCCACACCCGCATCGCGTCGATCAGCGGCCCCTCCCGGATGATGTGCAGCCGCGCCCGCGTGGACGGTTACCGCGCGGCCCTGGAAACGGCGGGCCTCCCCGTGGACCCGGCCCTCCTCAAGGTCGGCGACTTCCACCACGAGACGGGCTACCGGGCCGGCCTCGAACTCCTTCGCACCCCGAACCGCCCGACCGCGGTCTTCGCAGGCAACGACCTCCAGGCCCTCGGCCTGTACGAGGCCGCCCGCGAACTCGGCCTGCGCATCCCGGAGGACCTGAGCGTCGTCGGCTTCGACGACCTCCCGATCGCCCGCCTGGTGGGCCCCCCACTGACAACGATCCGCCAGCCCCTGATGGAAATGGCGGAAACAGCAGCCAAGCTGGTCCTGGACCTGGGCCGAGAAGACGGCACCTCAGGCGCAACAAGGGTAGAACTGGCCACAACCCTGGTAGTAAGAAACAGCACAGCAACACCACCATCGGCCCCCTAAGCAGGGGCGCGCCGAACTACGCGAACAACCACAACTCCAGGGCCGCGGGGAACTGCGCAAACCCCCCAACGCCCCCGCACGAGCCCACGGTCCCGATCCCCCCTCAGGGGCGCGGGGAACTGCGCGAACAACCACAACGCACCCGCACCAACCCACCGGCCTGATAGGGGCGCGGGGAACTGCGCGAAAACCACAACGCACCCGCACGTCCCCACGGTCCCGATCCCCCTCAGGGGCGCGGGGAACTGCGCGAACAACCACAACGCACCCGCACCAACCCACCGGCCCAACCATATTGACGAGCCCCAAAACTCCCCCCACACTGCACCGAAGTCAATCGGTCAACCAGCCGAAACTTTCGGAGGCACCCCCAATGACCCCCTCCAGAACCCCCCACCGCTTACTCCCCCTCCTCCTCGCAGCCACCGCAACCGCCACCACCCTCCTCCTCACCGGCACCGGAACAGCCACCGCCGCAGACCCCCCACTACGCGACCTCGCCACCACCAAGGGCAAAGTCATAGGCACAGCAGTAACCGGCAACAAACTCACCGGCACCTACGGCGACCTCGCCGGCACCCAGTTCAACTCCCTCACCCCCGGCAACGCCATGAAGTGGGAGTCCGTGGAGCCCACCCGCGGCACCTACAACTGGACCGAGGCCGACCAGATAGTCAACTTCGCCCAGGCCCACAACCAACAGGTCCGCGGCCACACCCTGGTCTGGCACAGCCAAAACCCGGGCTGGCTGACGAACGGCACCTGGACCCCGACCCAGCTGACCGGCATCCTCCAGGACCACATCACCACCGAAGTCACGCGCTACAAGGGCAAGTTGGCCGCCTGGGACGTGGTGAACGAGCCCTTCAACGAGGACGGCACCTACCGCTCGACCATCTGGTCGAACAACCTCGGCACCGACTACATCGCCCAGGCCCTGACCTGGGCCCGGGCGGCCGACCCGACGACGAAGCTCTACATCAACGACTACAACGTGGAGGGCGTCAACGCGAAGAGCACGGCCCTCTACAACCTGGTCAAGTCCCTGAAGGAGCGCGGGATTCCGATCGACGGAGTCGGCCTGCAGGCGCACCTGATCCTCGGCCAGTACCCGTCGAGCCTCCAGCAGAACATCCAGCGGTTCGCCGATCTGGGCGTGGACGTGGCGATCACGGAACTGGACATCCGTATGCAACTGCCCGCCACGGACGCCAAGTTGACCCAGCAGGCGGCCGACTACAAGGCCGTCATGGGCGCCTGCGTGGCCGTGACCAGGTGCGTCGGCGTGACGGTCTGGGGGTTCACCGACTCCGACTCGTGGATCCCGGACGTGTTCGACGGATACGGCGCGGCAACCCCGTACACCGAGAACTTCTCCCCGAAACCGGCGTACTACGCGATCGCCCAGGCGTTCGGCGGCACCCCGTCGACGGAGGGCTGCACGGCGTCGTACAGCGTTCCGAGTCAGTGGAACACCGGGTTCACCGGGCAGGTGACCATCACCTGCTCCGCGGGCCGCTCGCTGTCGTCGTGGAAGGTGAGCTGGACGTACGGCGCGGGGCAGCAGGTCACGCAGGCCTGGAACGCCAACTGCACCCAGGCCGGGGCAGCCGTGACCTGCGTGAACGCCTCGTACAACGGGACGGTCCCGAGCGGCGGTTCGGTGAGCTTCGGCTTCAACGGGACCTGGAGCGGCAGCAACCCCGTACCGACGGTCACCCTGGGCTGATCCCGGCGAGAAGTGTGAGATTTTCCGAAGAATGCCACTCATGCGCCCCCGCGCGTAATAATTCGGACGTACGTTCCTCTGTGTGACGGGAGACGAGGAACAGACGTCGGATGACGACGGGGGCGCGGGAAGACAAGTGGGCCGGAAGGTGGGCCGACGGTCGTCACGCTGGTTGAAGGCCGTCGGTTTCACCCTGGCAGGCACCCTGGTGCTCGCAGCCATGGGCGCCGGATACGCGTACTGGCATCTGAACCACAACATCAAGAGCGTCGACATCGACAGCGCGCTCGGCGACAACCGCCCGCCGAAGACACAGGCGTTGCCGACGGCAGGCCCGTCCGCCTCGGCGACCCCGCTGCCGAGCGAGGCGCTGAACATCCTGGTCCTGGGGTCGGACTCACGCAGCGGCAAGCGCAACCAGGCACTCGGCGGCGGCAGCAGCGAGGGCGCGCGGTCCGACACGGCGATGGTCGTCCACCTCGACGCGGGCCGCACCAAGGCGACGATCGTGAGCATCCCGCGCGACACACTGGTCACGCGCCCGTCCTGCCCTCTGTCGGACGGGGGTTCGACGGCCGAGGTCTCCGGGGTCATGTTCAACACGGCGTACTCGGTCGGCGGCCCGGTCTGCGCGGTCAAGACGGTGGAGTCGATGACGAACGTCCGGATGGACCACTACCTGGAGATCGACTTCGCCGGCTTCGCGGACCTGGTGGACGCGCTCGGCGGCGTGACGGTCACCACGGACGAGGACATCCACGACGACGACAGCCACCTCGACCTCAAAGCGGGCGAGCACCACCTCGACGGCACCAAGGCCCTCGCCCTGGCACGCACCCGGCACGGCATCGGAGACGGCAGCGACCTGGGCCGAATAGGCCTCCAGCAGAAACTGGTCAAGGCCCTCCTCCGGCAGATCTCCTCCACGAACCTCCTGACCAGCCCGGCCAAGCTGTACAGGGTCGCCGACGTGGCCACGGCCAGCCTGACCACGGACACCGGCCTCAACTCGCTCAGCAAACTGATGAGCCTGGGCCAGAGCCTGCAGGGCCTGTCGGCGGACGAGCTGACGACGGTGACGATGCCGGTGGTGACGGCGGCGTCGGACGCCAACCGGGTGGTCGCCGAGGAACCGGAGGCGGCGGAACTGTGGGCGACCTTGCACTGAGACAGCGCCTCTGAGCTGCGGAAACAACCCCAGGGAAAAATTCCCGAAGAAACTTCCGCAGCCGTGTCGATCCAGGCCCTCCCCGTTCGACGCACAGGTGAGAGCCCGGAAGAGGTCCGGGCCCCGCCCAAGGAGGAACCCCATGCCCCGCTACCTCTCCCTTGTGCAGATCGACGAAGCGACCGCCCCCGCCGAGGGCCCGAGCCCCGAGCTGATGCAGCGCATGGGCGAGCTGATCGAGGAGATCACCAAGGCAGGCGTGATGCTCGACACCGCCGGCCTCACCCCCACCGCGCAGGGCACCCGTGTGCACTGGCAGGACGGCAAGATCTCGGTCACCGACGGCCCCTTCACCGAGTCCAAGGAGGTCGTCGGCGGTTACGCCATCATGCAGTGCAAGGACAAGGCCGAGGCCCTGGAGTGGACCAAGCGCTTCCTGAAGGTCCACGAGGAGCACTGGACGGTCACCTGCGAGGTGCGCGAGATCGCGGAGGGCTGAGCGAAGGGCCGAGCGAAGTGCCGAGCGGCTGAGCGAAGGGCTTCCTTGGCCGATCGCCGCTGACGGTGTCTGATGGTGGGCTGTGACCCAGCAGCCCACCTCCGGCACCGCGACCTCCGGCACCGCGACCTCCGACACCGCTACCGAACAGTCCGTCGAAACGGTCTTCCGCCTGGAGTCCCCCCGCATCATCGCGGCCGTCACCCGCACCGTCCGGGACATAGGCATCGCCGAGGAACTGGCCCAGGACGCCCTGGTCGCCGCCCTCGAACAGTGGCCCCGCGACGGCGTCCCCGACAACCCGGGCGCCTGGCTCATGGCGACCGCCAGGCACCGCGCCGTCGACCTGGTCCGTCGCCGTGAGACGTACGCCCGCAAGCTGGCGGAGATCGGCCGCAGCCTGGAGACGACCACCCCGCCCGTCGAACCGTCCGCCCCCGACGACATCGACGACGACCTGCTCCGCCTGGTCTTCACCGCCTGCCACCCGGTGCTGTCCGCCGAGGCCCGAATCGCCCTCACGCTCCGCCTCCTCGGCGGCCTCACCACCCCCGAGATCGCCCGCGCCTTCCTGGTACCCGAGGCGACGGTCGCCCAGCGCATCGTCCGGGCCAAACGCACACTCGCGACGAGGAACGTCGCCTTCGAGGTCCCCTACGGTCCCGAGCGCGAGGCCCGCCTCGGCTCGGTCCTGGAGGTCATCTACCTGATCTTCAACGAGGGGTACGCGGCCACAGCCGGCGACGACCTGCTGCGCCCCGCCCTCTGCGAGGACGCCCTGCGGCTGGCCCGCGTGCTGTCGGGCCTGATGCCCAAGGAGCCCGAAGTGCACGCGCTGACAGCCCTGTTGGAGCTCCAGGCGTCCCGTACGGCGGCCCGCACAGGTCCGTCGGGCGAGCCGGTGCTGCTGAAGGACCAGAACCGCGCCCGCTGGAACCGCATGCTGATCGCCCGAGGCTTCACAGCCCTGGCCCGAGCGGAGGCGGCGGGCGCCACGACAACAACGTCAGGCCCGGGCCCGTACGCCCTCCAGGCCGCCATCGCCGCCTGCCACGCCCACGCCCACTCCTACGACGCCACGGACTGGCCCCGAATCGCCGCCCTGTACACGGCTCTCGCCACGCGATCCCCGTCCCCGGTAGTGGAGTTGAACCGAGCGGTGGCCATCTCGATGTCCGAGGGCCCGGCCCGGGCCCTGGAGATCATCGACACCCTGACAACCGAACCGGCCCTACAGGACTACCACTTGCTCCCCAGCGTCAGAGCAGACCTCCTCCTACGCCTGGGCCGCACGCCAGAAGCAAGAACGGAATTCCTCAGAGCAGCAGCCCTGACCCAGAACGAAAGCGAACGCCACCTACTGCTCACCCGGGCGCGGGAGTGCGCTCCCTAGTAGTGCTTGGTCAGGTTCGTATGTGTGTGGGTATGTCGCGGTGGCAGGTGGGGCAGGCGCCGGCCCAGAGGGCGAGGAGTGTCTGTAGCTCGCGG
>NZ_JARAXP010000060.1:0-700 GCF_033793965.1 Streptomyces sp. ME02-8801-2C
AGTTCCGCTCGGGAGCGCAGTGGCGGGAGATGCCGGACCGGTTCGGTGCCTGGTCCACCGTGCACAACCGGTTTCGGCAGTGGCGGGACGCCGGGGTCTTCGAGGCTCTGCTGGAGGGGCTGATCGCCGAGGCGGCCGAGCGGGGCCGGGTGGACCTGTCGCTGGTCAGCGTGGACTCCACGACTGTCCGGGCCCACCACGACGCGGCCGGGATGCGCCTGGAGGAAGGCGTCCTGGACGCGCTGGAGAAGGCCGCCGTCGAGGCGGAAGCGGCCCGGCAAAAGGGGGCGGCGCGGAGGAACAAGGCGGACAGGGTGACGTCTGCGATCCCGGCAGGGCCGAACGGCGTCGCGTCCGGCGACGGCACAAGCTCCGCCTGAAAGCCGCTCTGCTCGGGCGCTCGCGAGGCGGACAGACCAGCAAGATCCACCTGGTTGCCGACCGTCGCTGCCGGCCTCTGGCTCTGATCCTGACCGCCGGTCAGGCCGCGGACAGCCCGCAGTTCATCCCCGTGCTTGCCGAAGTGCGCGTCCGCGGGCCCGTCGGGCGCCCCCGCACCCGGCCGGACGCGGTCGCCGCAGACAAGGCGTACTCCTCCCGCGGTAACCGCGCCCACCTTCGCGAACGCGGGGTCAAGGCGGTCATCCCGGAGAAGAAGGACCAGGCCGCCAACCGGAAGAAGAAGGGCCGACGCGGCGGC
>NZ_JARAXP010000026.1:0-84079 GCF_033793965.1 Streptomyces sp. ME02-8801-2C
CGCACCACCGCAATCTCGTCCGGAGTCACACACCCTCAACGCCACACCCAGCCCGCAGGACACGCACCACTACAACCGACCTGACCAAGCACTACTAGGCATCGGCGGTCTCTCCTGTGGAACGACGGGCGGTCAGGGCGTGACGGACCAGGAGCAGGCCGACGAACAGCAGCAGCGCCGTGAACATCGCCAGACCCGGGGTCACGACGAGGGCCACGGCCGCACTGGCTCCCGCCAGCAGCACGGAAGGGATTTCCCGGCGGGAACGGAAGGCGTCCAGAGTGAGCACGGTGAACAGGGAACACAGCGCGAACTCCAGGCCCTTGACGGGCGCGGGCAGGGCGGCGCCGAGGGCGACACCGACCAGTCCGCCGCCGACCCAGTAGCTCTCGCAGGCGATCTGCATGGCGAGCAGGCGAGGTGCGGAGCGCTCCGACTCCGGCAGCGAGGCGTTGACGGCGTACGCCTCGTCGATCATCGCGTAGACCGCGTACGCCTTCGCGACCGGGTGCTTGACCAGGTGCAGCGGAAAGGAGAACGCGTAGAAGATGTGCCGGAAGTTGACCACGAACACGGTCACGGCCACCGCGGCGAGCGGGGTGACGGTGGCCATCATGCCGACCAGCAGCAGCTCCAGGGAACCGGCGAAGGCGGCCACGGACAGGGCCGGTGTCAGCCACCAGGGCAGTCCGGCCTGAAGGACGAGCAGGCCGAGCGCGATGCCGAGGGGAAAGATCCCGAGGCCGGCCGAGAAGGAGTCGCGGATCCCGGCGGCGATCTGCTGTCGGCGGGGCACCGGAGCCGAGGGCCGGGCCGGGGCGGCGGTTGTCCGGGGGGACACGTCTTGTCGCATGCGCCCATGGTCGCGTGAATCCCGTGACATGTGGTTGCGAATATTGCGTGGATGAGGGCCTCCTGCGCAATCTATTGCCCGTCAACCCGCCCGACGCGGCAATCATTCACACTCGCTGGTGGGAGCGGCCGACCCCGGGCGGACGGGATCCCGGGCGGGCCGCACTCATCCCGATCGCCGGGACGTCAATACCTGGCGGTGGCGAACATGCGAAACACTTTCGGAAACACACCGGTGACATAGCGGTATCGCATCCCAATACTGTCTCCAGCCGGACCAGCCCTCACTGGAGCCGCACCTCATTCCTGGGAAAAGGCCCGCGGCCGGCGCACAGAGAAAAAAGGTAATGATGCGAAAACTGGCACAGAGAGCTCTCGCCGCGGCGACAGCCACAGGTTTGGGCGTCGCATTCGCCGTCGCCTCCGCAGCGGGTGCTTCGGCATATCAGCCGAGTTCGTCGAACCTGTACGTCGCGGACAGCCCGTCCACCTGCAACAAGAAGCCCTGTGTTCTCTATCCCAAGTCGGCGCAGCTGCCGGGCGGTCGTATCGTGGCCGCCTTCGAGAACAGCCAGGGTGCTCCGGTGGGGCAGAAGATGCCTGTCTACAAGAGTGACGACGACGGTACGACATGGCAGAAACTGTCGGACGTCCAGGCGCCCGCGTATCTGTCCAGCGATTCCCAGTACGCCAAGTACACGAGCAACTGGACGAACCCTTATTTCTATGTTCTCCCGCAGGATGTCGGAAGCCTGAGTGCCGGAACTCTGCTGCTCGCGAGCGTCGTCTCCGGGGACGACTACTACTACGAACAGAAGAAAGCGGCCGACCCGAACTGGACACCGACCGGTGACGGGGACCGCAAGGACGTGGCGATCGCCCTGTATTCCAGTGTGGACGACGGCACGACCTGGAATTTCCAGAACATCATCGCCGCCGGGGGATGGGCCGGCTCGGTGCTCTCGACCGCCAACACCAGCGCGCAGAAGGACCCGGTCTGGGAGCCGTACCTGGAGGCGCGCGGCGGTCAGCTCGTCGCGTACTACTCCGACGAGAACGACTACACCGGCTACGACTCCGCCACCGGGGTGCCGACCCTCGACCCGGCCAACGACACGGCGACCGACTCGGGCGGCCAGATCCTCGCCCACCGGACCTGGAACGGCAGCAGCACCTCCGCATGGAGCGGGCCCGTCGTCGACGTTCCGGGCACGACCGTGAACAACAACGGCAAGACGGAGATCGGCGGTGGACGCCCCGGCATGACGACGATCGCCCCGACCACCGACGGAAAGTGGCTTCTCACCTACGAGTACTGGGGCGGCGGAGCGAACGTCCGGTACCGGACCGCGGACGACCCGCTGAAGTTCTTCTCCGGGACCGACGGCGCCATCACCTCACTGCCCGTACCCACGGGCGGGCACGCCCTGGCGACAGGCGGCAGCCCGGTGCTCATGCCCATGCCGGACGGCCGCATCGTCTACAACGCCGCAGGCAGCGGAAGTGTCTGGGTGAACGAGTCAGGCCTGAGCACCGGCGCCTGGAAGGAGTACCAGACACCGATCACCGCCGGGTACAGCCGTAACCTCCAGTACGTCGAGGGCACGGGACGCGTTCTCGTCCTCCAGGCCGGCTTCGGCGGCGGGGGCATCGGTCCCGTGCGCTACGCCGAGGTCGACCTGGGCCGCTCCCCGGGCGCCTACTACACCCTCGTCAACCGCTCGACCGGCCAGGCACTCAGCCCCGCCGGCGGGAAGACCCAGGACGCGAACCTCACCGGCGACGTCCCCGACCTCGTCCTCGCGAACCGAGACCCGGCCGACGACACACAGCGCTGGCACACGACGGCCAAGGGCAGCGACGTGACCCTGCTGAACAAGGCCGGAGGACGGGCCGCCGCGATCTGGACCGGCAGCGCGACAGCGGGACAGAAACTGGCCCAGTGGGTCGACGACGGAGCCAACGACAAGCAGTGGACCCTCGTGCCCTCCAGCGACGGCTACTACAAGCTCCGCTCGGCGCGAAACACCAGCCTGTTCATGACGGGCGCGAGCGCGGGCGGCGCCGTCACCGTGGCGGCCTCGGCCGATGACGGCTCGCAGGACTGGCAGCTCGTCCAGGACCCCCTGCCGACGGACGGGACCTTCACCCTGAAGGGCGCCAACTCCGGCCGCTGCCTTGACATACCCAACGGCCAGACGGGCGTGCAGGCACAGATCTGGGACTGCTCCGGGAACGCGAACCAGACCGTCACACAGACCGCGGCCGGGGAACTCCGGATCGCCGGCAAGTGCCTCGGTGCGAACGCCGACGGCACGACCGCGGGCACGAAGCTGATCCTCTGGACGTGCAACGGCAGGACCAGCCAGAAGTGGTGGCTGCGCCTGGACGGCTCGATCCTCAACCGCTCCAACGGCCTGGTCGTCGACGTCACCGGCGGGGCAACCGCCAACGGATCGAAAGTGCAGCTGTGGAACGCCCTCGGCAACACCTCGCAGAAGTGGAGCCGCAACTAGCCAGGACCGCCCTTGCCCGCCGGCGCCGCCTCCCGTTAGCTTGCGGCGGAGTTCCCTTATGAGGGAATAGGCGCAGATCAACGCCGTACCGGCGAGCCCGGCGGGCATCGGGTGACAGGTCAGAGCGAGGCACACGAGTGACAGGTCGGGGCATGAAGACGGACCGGGACGCACAGTACGGTCTGCTGAGCAGCATCGCCGGTGAGGCCGGTGTCTCGCTGAGCACCGTCTCCAAGGTGGTCCACCGGCGCCGTGACGTCGGGGCGGCCACCCGGGCCCGCGTGGAGGAACTGCTGACGCGGCACGGATACGTCCGGCCCGGAGAGCCGAATCCCGTGGCGCCGCGCCAGATCGTCGCGGTGTTCCGGGACCTGTCCGGTCCCTACACACTGGAGGTCGTCCGGGGGATCGTGGCCGCCGCCGACGAACTCGACATCGACGTGGTGACGGGAACGACCGGCCACCGGTCGATCGCCCGGTGGCTGGAGGAGTGCGAGGCGCTGGGCGCGGCCGGGCTGATCATCGTGATCTCCATGCTCGCGGAGGACGACCAGCGGCGGATCGTCGAGCGGCGGCTGCCCGTCGTACTGATCGATCCGCTCAGCGCGCCCGGCCAGGACATCCCGAGCATCGGGGTGACGAACTGGAGCGGCGCCAAGGACGCGGTGCACCATCTGCTCGGACTCGGGCACACCCGGATCGGGATGGTAGTGGGCCGTGCGCACTCGCCGGCCGGAGCCGCCCGGCTGCACGGCTACCGGGCCGCACTCGAAGAGGCGGAGATCGACTACGACCCGGCGCTCGTGCGTTCGACGGACTTCGACTTCGACGAGGGGCTGCGCGCCAGCCTGCGCATCCTGCGTGCCGACGATCCGCCCACCGCGGTCTTCGCGGCCAGCGACGCACAGGCGCTCGGCGTCCTGGAGGCGGCCCGGCAGCTCGGGCTCGCCGTTCCCGAGGACCTGGCGGTCATGTCCTTCGACGACACGCTCGTGGCGGCCATGGCCTGCCCGCCGCTGAGCGCGGTGCGCCAGCCCTTCGAGGAGCTGGGCCGCGAGGCCACCCGGGTACTGCTGGACATGGCCGAGGGACGGCCGCCCGCGTCCCCGCGGATCGAGCTGGCCACGGAACTCGTGCTTCGTACCTCCACATCCGTGCCCCGGGGCGTCAGGACACCGTGAGCGGCCTCCTGGCGCTCACTCTCACCCTCGCCGGGGCCGGGCGAGCGGGACGCTCACCGAGACGGGAGCGCCCGGCAACAGACGCACAGTGCGCTGCCGGTCCGCGCCCCGTCGGCACACGACGTCGACCTCACGCTCGCGCTCGGAGCTGAACACCGCCCTGACGACACCCTTTTCCAGGTCCCAGGTCAGCTCGTCCACGCGCACCCCGGCGCGGGTGGCGACACCTCGCAGGCTGCCGCGGCGCCACTCGGCGGGGAGCGCCGGCAGCAGCTCCACGATCCCCGGCCGGGAGTCCACCAGCATCTCCACCACGACGGCGGGCAGACAGTGCGCCGCGTCCGCGTTGTAGATCTCCCGACCCGGATTGTGCGACGTCATCAGCGACCTGAAGAGCATGTCCCGGCCGAGGATCTTGAGGACGTTCGCCTTCGCCGTGTCACCGTCCTTCAGCCGCGCGGCGACCAGGGCGCGGTGCAGGCTGCCATGTGCGGACAGGTTCTCGTCGCCCCGGCGCAGCAGCGCCTCCCGGGCGGCGGCAGCCAGCTCGGGGGTGTCGTCCGGGGTGATGTCGTGCAGGGGCCACACCGGGTAGAGGTGGCTGATGTGCCGATGGTCGTCGGCGGTCTCCAGACCCGGCCACGCCCACTCGGCCAGCGCCCCGCGGTCGTCGACGCGATATGGGGGCAGCCGCTCGGCCAGCGCGCGCCAGCGGACGGCCCCCTCCTGCTCGACACCGAGATACGCGCAGACGTCGGCTGCGGTGGTCAGTGCGTGCCGGGCCGCGGCCAGGTCCATGGTGGCGTTCACCCCGGCGACGCCCCGCGCACCGCGCGGACCGACCTCGGGGGAGTAGGAGGGGACCAGGACCACATGCCCGTCCTGGTCCTCGCGGGTGAGGAAGTCCTCGAAGAACACCGCCGCCTCGACGAGCCAGGGAGCGAGGGTACGGGCGAGGAAGTCGTCGTCGCCGGTCGCCTGCCAGTACTCGAGGAGCGGGAACAGCAGCCAGTCCGCGCCCCCGAGCCACATCGTCCAGGGCCATTCGTCGTCGAGGTGGAACAGCAGCCCGTGCTCCCCGTCGGTCCGGCTCGGCGCGAGCACGCCCCGCGTGCCGTAGATCGTGCGGGCGTTGACGCGCCAGTCGTCGAACTGCCCGCCGATCAGCGCGGCGTACGACGCGATCAGCTCGGGCATCCCGGTGAGGACCGCCCCGGCCATCTGGAGGTTGATGTTGGCGTCGGTCGTGTAGTCGCCGGACCAGGCCGCGCCCCACGCCCCCAGCCACAGTCCCGTCAGCCGGGGCGGCAGCACCCCGCTGGAGCTGAGCAGCAGATAACGGCCGCAGTGGAACAGCGCCTCGACCAGCGCGGCGTCGAGTTCCTCGGTGTCGGCCCTGGCGATCAGTTCGCGTACGGGCAGTCGCCGGGCGCTCTCCGGGGCACCGAGGTCGAGCGTCGCGCGCCGGTACAGCTCGCCGTGGACCGCCGCGTGCCGGGTGAGCAGGATGTCGTAGTCGGCCGGCACCTCGGCGAGTCCCGAACGCAGTCCGTCGGCGGCGGGAACGGGCGCACCCCGGCCCATACGGGTCAGCAGCGTCACCCTCGTGGCCCCCACGACCCGGACCGTGTCCCCCTCCACGACGATCCCACCGCCCGAGACGACAACCCTGGTCACGCCGACGAAGCCGGCCGCACCGGGACCGGGCGGATACGTCCCCACCGCGGCGAGGGACGCCTCACCGGCGCCGTCGGCCCGCGCGGACGTAGTGAAGTGGACGTCGCCCGGCCGGCCGGGAAGCTCACCGGAGAGCCGTACGGCCAGATCGAGCCGTGGCCCGGTGATCTCGACGACCGCGACGGCGTCGGTGCGTGAGACGAACGCCCGCCGCGACCGTTCCCGTCCCGCGTCGGACCATGTGACCCGAACCTCGCCGGTGGCGAAGTCCGTCACCCGCCGATAGCTCTCCACCGTGCCCTCCCCGGCCACGGAGTCCAGATGGAGCACATGACCGGGGTGGAAGGACTGCGTCCAGGCCAGTCCCCGGCCGTCGGAGAACTCCCGCTGTGCTTCCTCGGGTTCCCCGGTGAGGAGCAGGTCGCGCACATGCTCGAGACGGCTCGCGACAGCAGGCGGGCGCATCCCGAGGGAATCGTTGGGCAGGACGTAACGGTGGTGGTTGTGGACGATCCGTTCCTGGTGCGGGTGGCCGGACACCATGATCCCGTATTCACCGTTTCCGGAGAGAAAGGCGTCCTCCCAGCGGTCGGCGGGCTGTGTGTCGTGGATGCTGTGCACCGGCATTACCGGCCTTCCCGAAATGATGTGCCCGAGCGGCTCGAACAGGTTGCGGGGAGCCTACAAGAGGTGTCCTCGCTCTTCGCGAAAGACTTTCGTAAGCCGTAACTCCCTTGTATTTCCCCGGGGTTCGAGGCCTTTTCCGCGACCCGCTCACGGCCGGGTCGTGATTCGGGTGTGTACTTTCCCTCCGCGCACGGTCATCGGACACCGACGGGGAGGTCCAGGCGAAGTGACGGGTCCAGCCAGGCCGCGCCGGAACGGTCGGAGCGATCAGTACGGGCTGCTCGCCTCGATAGCGGAAGAGGCCGGTGTCTCGGCGGCCACCGTCTCGAAGGTCGTCCATCGCAGACGCGACGTGTCCGCGGCGACAAGGGGGCGCATCGAGGCGCTGCTGCGCGAACACGGCTTCGTCCGGGCCTGGGAGGACGACACGCGCCGGGCGCGGCAGATCCTGGTCGTCCTGCGCGACCTGGCCGGCCCGTACACCCTGGAAGTCGTCCGGGGCATCGTGGAATCGGCGGCCGATGCGGGCATCCACACGACCGTGGGTACGACCGGCAGGCGCTCGATCTCGACGTGGCTGGAGGAGTCCGTCGCGCTGGGCACCTTGGGGGTCGTCATCGTCATCTCGGCCCTCGCCGACCTGGACCAGCGCCGGATCCTGGACCAGCGGCTTCCGGTGGTGCTCGTCGATCCCCTGAACGCGCCGAGCGCCGGCATCCCGAGCGTCGGGGTGACGAACTGGCACGGCGCGACGACCGCCGTCCAGCACCTGATCGCCCTCGGACACCGCCGGATCGGCATGCTGGCCGGCCGGTCGAGTTCACAGGCCGGGGCCGCGCGTCTGCACGGCTACCGGGCGGCGCTCACGGAGGCCGGAATCCCGTACGACCCGGCCCTCGTCAGGTCGACGGACTTCGACCACGGCGAGGCCCTGCGAGCGGCCCGCGCTGTCCTGGACCGTGCACAGAGGCCGACGGCTCTCTTCGCCGCCAGTGACGTCCAGGCCCTCGGCGCCATGGAGGCCGCCCGCCAGCTCGGCCTCGCCGTGCCGCGCCGACTGTCGGTCGTGTCGTTCGACGACACCCTGGTGGCCGCCATGGCCGCACCGCCGCTGAGTGCCGTACGGCAGCCGTTCCATGAACTCGGTCAGGAGGCCACCCGCGTCCTGCTTCACCTTGCCGACGGCAGGCCGCCCGCCATCTCGCGGCGGGAACTCGCCACCGAATTGATCGTGCGCATGTCCACCGCACCGCCCTGGAGCGAGCCGGACACAAGCGCCTGACCTCGATTTCCGCAAGCCCCCACATCGCGAAAGTCTTTCGGAACTGAATCCCTTCCGATGTTGCAGCGGGCGAATTGCGCCGCTTAGCGTGACCGACGCCGGCTCAACCGCAGGAGCAACGGGACGCAACCCTTGCGCGAAAGCACCTGACGGGCATGGCCATCGACCCACATCCCTCCGTACGAACAGGCCGGGACGGCCTGCCGGGTGAGTACACCCGTACCGAGGGAATTGCCGACTCGAAAGGTGTTCAACGATGAACAGAGTGTCCCGACGGTGGTTCCTCACCGCGACGGCGGCGACCACGCTGGGCGTCACCGTGGTGGGCTGCGGTTCGTCCGGTGGCTCCACGCCCTCCTCGCCGACCGGCAACGCGGACTTCTGGACACTCCAGGACCCGACCAACCCGGTGCAGAAGGCCGCCGTGGACGCCTTCAACTCCACCGGCAAGGGCAAGGTCGGCATGACCGTCATCGCCACGGACGGGTACAAGGACAAGCTGCGCACCGCGATGGGCTCCTCGAAGATGCCCGGACTGTTCTTCAACTGGGGCGGCGGCAGCCTCGACGACTACGTGAAGGCGGGCAAGCTCGTCGAGCTCGACGGAATGCTGGCGGGCCGGTTCCTGCCCTCCGCGCTGGCCGCGGGCAAGGTGGACGACAAGCTGGTCGGCATCCCGTGCCGAGGGACACAGCCCGTGTTCCTCTTCTTCAACAAGAAGGTCTTCGCCGATGCCGGCATCGAGCCGCCCGCCACCTACGCCGAACTGCTGAATCTGGTGAAGCTCTTCAAGGGCAAGGGGATCACACCGTTCGCGCTCGCGGGCAACGCCAGCTCCTCGTGGACGGAGCTGATGTGGGTCGAGTACCTCGTCGACCGCCTCGCGGGCCCGGTCCTCTTCGACAGGATCCAGAACGGCGACTGGTCGCAGTGGGGCGACCCGGCCGTCCTGAAGGCCGCGGAAATGATCAAGGAGCTGGTGGACAGCGGCGCCTTCGGCAAGAACTTCGGCTCGGTCAACTACGGCGCGGGCGGCACCTCCACCCTGCTCAACAAGGGCAAGGCGGCGATGGTCCTGATGGGCTCGTGGGAGTACGCCGTCCAGCAGGGCGAGGCCCCCGACTTCGTCAAGAACGACCTCGGGTACGTGCCCTTCCCGAGCGTCGAGGGCGGCAAGGGCGACCCGAAGAACGTCGTCGGCAACCCCACCAACTACATCTCGGTGACCGCCGCCGCCCCCGAGGACACCGCGGCGGAGTTCCTCAAGACCACCTACAGCGACAGCTATGTGCAGGGGCTCATCGAGAAGGGCGAGGTGCCGGTCACGACCAACGCCGAACAACTGCTCGCCAAGGCGCCCGACCCGGCGTACGCGAAGTTCCAGTACGACCTGGTGGCGAAGGCCCCGTCCTTCACCCAGTCCTGGGACCAGGCGCTCGGCCTCACCCTGGGCACCCCGCTGCTGACCGAGATCCAGAAGCTGTTCAACGGACAGAGCTCGCCGGAGCAGTTCGTCGGCGCGGTCCAGGCGATCAAGAAGTAGGAAGGCGTCCACGTGGTCTCCCCAACGACTTCGCGGCCGGTGAGCAAGCACCGGGCACGCGACGGGGCCGCTCCGCCCACCCTGGAGCGGCCCGGCGTGGCCTGGGCCGTCCCCGGGCTGCTGTTCTTCCTCGTCTTCGCGATCGTGCCGATGGCGGGAGTGCTCTACCTCTCCTTCACCCACTGGGACGGACTGAACAGCCCGCAGTTCTCGGGTCTGGACAACTGGTCGCGGTTCTTCGGCGACAGCCAGGTTCGCCAGTCGACCCTCGTCACGGGCGTCCTGCTGGTCGGGAACATCGCCGTACAGGCGCCGATCAGCATCCTGCTGGGGGTGTGGGCGGCCGGTCACCAGCGCAACCGCGCCGTCCTGTCGGCGGTCTTCTTCCTGCCCCTGCTGCTGTCGACCGCGGCCACGGCCATCATGTGGCGGCAACTGCTCGACCCGAACTTCGGTCTGCCGTCGAAGGTCGAGTGGCTGTTCGGCGGCAGCAATCCGTTCGGCTCCAAGTCGGGCGCGATCGCCTGTCTGGTCCTGGTCACCAGCTGGCAGTTCGTCCCCTTCCACAGCCTGCTCTACCAAGGCGCCGCCCGGGCCGTCCCGCACACGCTGTACCAGGCGGCCGCGATCGACGGCGCGGGACGGGTACGGCAGTTCGTGCACATCACCCTGCCGCAGCTGCGCAACACGGTCATCACCTCCACCACGTTCATGGTCATCGGCGGCCTCACCGCCTTCGACATCGTGCTGCTCCTGACCAACGGCGGCCCGGGCACCGACACCTCGATCCTGCCGTTCTCGATGTACCAGACCGCCTTCCGCACCTACGACTACGGATACGCGAGCGCCATCGCGAGCTTCCTGCTGCTGCTCGCCACCGCGGCCTCGGTCCTCCTCACGAAGCTCAGCGGCTACGACAGGATGACAAGCACCATGGAGGGTCTGTGAGGACGCGCCCGAACTACCTCGCCGGCGCCGCCGCCCTCGTCTGGCTGGTGATCATCGGCGTCTCGCTCTACGCGCTGGTGAACACGGCGGTGCAACCGCAGACGAAGTACACCGACAAAGGGCCCGTCTCGATCCCCTCCACGGTGACCTGGGACAACTTCACCACCGTGGTGGACAGCGGGTTCCCGCACTACATCTGGAACACCGTGGTCGTCGCGGTGGCCACCGTCGCCATCGTGCTCGCGCTCGCCGTACCGATCAGCTATGCGGTGGTCCGGGGCCGGGGATGGCTCTCCAAGGGAGTGTTCCGCCTGTTCCTGCTGGGACTTGCCATCCCCTCCCAGGCGGTCATCATCCCGCTCTTCCTCATCGTCAACGACCTCGGCTTCTACGACACCCTGTGGGGGATCATCCTGCCGACGGCGGCCTTCGCCCTGCCGGTGAGCGTGCTGGTCCTCAGCGGCGGGATGCGGGACATCTCCAACGAGCTGTACGAGGCCATGGCCCTGGACGGCGCCGGACCGGCCCGGACACTGCTGACCCTGGTCGTCCCGATGTCGCGCTCCGCCATCGCGACGGCGTCCGTCTTCGCGGCCCTGCAGGCGTGGAACGGCTTCCTGTTCCCGCTGATCATGACCCAGTCCGAGGACACCAAACTGGTGACGCTGGGCCTGTACAACTTCGTCTCCGAGTACAGCGCCAACGTGCCGGCCCTGATGGCCGCGGTGCTGCTGTCCGCCGTACCCATCCTGGTCGTCTACCTCTTCGCCCGACGGGCCCTCGTCGCGGGCCTGATGGGCGCCGGCGGCAAGTGACCGCGCCGCTGTCCCGCCCGGCCCGACACGGCGGGACGGCCCTTCGACCCGGGCCCGGGCGTGCCACGCGAGCCGACGAGAACCTCCGCTCGGCGCTGTCCCGCGCGTCCGCCTCCCCAGGACCGCAGGAGCGTCGCCCGGGCCCGAATCCGCCCCCGACCGACCCCCCCCTTCCAACTTTTTCCGAGCACGCCGTTCGCGGCACCCGTCACAGAAACGGACACACCTTGACGATCAGCGACGAGCGCCCGACGACGACCGGGCCCTGGAACGATCCCGCCCTGCCGACGGCCGACCGCGCCCGGGCCCTGCTCGACGCCATGACCGAGGGCGAGAAGATCGCACAGCTCGGCAGCACCTGGCCGGGCCACGAGGGGGGCGGCGACGTCGCCCCCATGCAGGACACCTTCCAGGGCGCCGAGAGCTTCGACGAGGCGATCCTGGACGGCCTCGGGCATCTCACGCGGGTGTTCGGCACGGCACCGCTGGACCCCGAAGCGGGCCGCGAGCGGCTGGCCGCCCTGCAGGAGCGGGTGGTCGCGGCGAATCGATTCGGCATCCCGGCCATCGCCCACGAGGAGTGCCTGACCGGATTCACCACCTGGCAGGCCACCGTCTACCCCACCCCGCTCGCTTGGGCGGCCACCTTCGACCCCGGCCTCGTGCGCCGCATGGCGGCGGCCATCGGCTCCGACATGGCCGCCGTGGGCGTCCACCAGGGCCTGTCACCCGTGGTGGACGTCGTACGCGACTACCGCTGGGGCAGAGTGGAGGAGACGCTCGGTGAGGACCCGTACGTCGTCTCGGAGCTCGGACTGGCCTATGTCCAGGGCCTCCAGGCGGGCGGTGTCGTCGCCACCCTGAAGCACTTCGCCGGCTACTCCGCCTCCCGCGCCGCCCGCAACCACGCCCCGGCCGCCCTGGGGCCGCGTGAACTCGCCGACGTCGTCCTCGTCCCCTTCGAGAAGGCCGTCGTCAAGGGCCGCGTCGGCTCCGTCATGAACGCGTACAACGACATCGACGGCGTGCCCTGCGGCGCGGACGAGGTCCTGCTCACCCAACTCCTGCGCGACACCTGGGGGTTCGAGGGCACGGTGGTCTCCGACTACTGGGCGATCGCCTTCCTCGCCTCCCTGCACCATGTGGCGGCCGACATCCCGGAAGCGGCCCGCGCAGCCCTGCACGCCGGCATCGACGTGGAACTGCCGCACACCACGGCCTACGGAGAGGCCCTGCGCGCCCAGCTGCGGGACGGCAGCCTCCCCGCCGGTCTGCTCGACCGCGCGGTGCTGCGCGTCCTGACGCAGAAGGCCGAACTCGGCCTGCTGGACCGGGACTGGACTCCCCGTCGGTACACGGCCCCCGCGCACTTCGACGCCCCCGGCAACCGGTCCATCGCCCGCGCGCTGGCCGAGGAGTCCGTCGTCCTGCTCGACAACGCCTCGGGTCTGCTGCCGCTCACCGGCGTGCGCTCCGTCGCCGTGATCGGTCCCGCGGCCGACGACGCCCACTGTCTGTTCGGCTGCTACTCGTTCCCCAACCACGTCCTGCCGAGCCACCCCGACCTCCCCATGGGTATCGAGGCAGCCACCGTGCTGGACGCCGTCCGCGAGGAGTTCCCCGGGGCCACGGTGCGGCACGAGCGCGGCTGCCAGGTCAGCGGCGACGACCACAGCGGCGTCGCAGCGGCGGTGGCCGCGGCCACGAAGGCCGACCTGACGGTTCTCGTCGTCGGCGACCGCTCCGGCCTGTTCGGCCACGGAACCTCAGGGGAGGGCTGCGACGTCGGCGACCTGACGCTCCCCGGAGTGCAGGACGAACTCGTCTCGGCCGTCCTCGACGCAGCGCAACGGACCGTCCTCGTCGTCGTGTCGGGCCGCCCGTACGCGATCGGCCGGCACGCCAGGGCCGCTGACGCGACCATCCAGGCGTTCTTCCCCGGCGAGGAGGGCGCGGCGGCGATCGCGGGCGTCCTCTCCGGGCGGATCAACCCCTCCGGCCGCCTGCCGGTCCAGATCCCGGGTGACACGGCCGGCCAGCCGGGCACCTACCTGGCGCCTCCGCTCGCCCTGAAGAGCGACGGTGTGAGCAACATCGACCCCACCCCCGCCTTCCCGTTCGGGCACGGTCTGTCGTACACGAGCTTCGAGACAGCGGACGCGTACGTCGAGGACGCGGTCGTCGGGGTCGACGCGCTGATCACCGTACGGGCCAGGGTCTCCAACACGGGCGACAGAGCGGGCACAGCGGTGCCCCAGCTCTACCTCACCGACCCGGTGGCCTCGGTCACCCGCCCCGTCCGGCAGCTGATCGGCTTCACCCGCGTCGACCTCGCTCCCGGCGAGAGCCGCGTCGTGGAGTTCGAGGTCCACACGGACATGACCAGCTTCACCGGAAGGGACCTGCGGCGCCGCGTCGAGCCCGGCGACATCACGCTGACCGTCGCACAGTCGGCAGGCGACCCGGGCACCTCCGCGCGGGTGCGGCTGGAGGGAAACCCGCGGACGGTCGATCACACCAGGACCATGACCACCGCCGTGACGGTACGCCGGTGACGCACGGGCCACCGGCACTCGTCACGGATGGCGCCCGTCCCGGGCACCGCCGGTGACCCGCCTGCGGAGACCCTCCCTGGCCGACTCCGCGACGGCTTCGGGGTGGTCCTCGACATAGGCCCGTACGACAGTCTCGAAACTGGCGTCGGGGCGGAGCCCGAGTGCTGTGGCACGCGTGTTGTCGAAGACGGCGGGCCACGAGCCGACGATGGCCTCGACGGCCGGATCGGGCGCGACCGTGACCAGGTCGGCGACGGCGTCGCCGGCCACCCGGCGCAGGGTGTCCAGCATCTCTGCGACCGTGACCGTGAGGGCGGGCAGATTGACCGGCAGCCCGCCCTCGAGCGCGCCTGGTCCGCGCTCGGCCTCGGTGACGCGGAGGATCCCGTCGACGGTGCGACGCGGCGAGGCAAGGGCGACCCGCAGATCGGGGCTCACCGGGCAGACGGCCGGGAGACCCGCGAGCGGTTCGCGGATGATGCCGGAGAGGAAGCCCGAGGCGGCCGCGTTCGGCCTGCCCGCGCGCACCGAAACGGTCATCAGACGCGCCACCCGCCCGTCGACGAAGCCCCGACGGGTGTATTCGGCGACCAACTGCTCGCAGATGCGCTTCTGCGCTCCGTAACTGGACCGGGGCATCGGCAGCGTCGACTCACTGACCACGGGCGGCAGCGGCAGCGCGGAGTCGAAGCCGTAGACGGCGACGCTGCTGGAGAACACCGTCCGGGGCGGCGGCCCACTCGCGGCCGACTGCGCGCGGGCCGCGTCCAGCAAGGCGCGGGTGGTGTCCAGATTGGCTCTCATACCGAGGTCGAAGTCGGCCTCGCACTCGGCCGAGACCGCCGAGGCCAGATGGATCAGGACGTCCACCGGCCGTGCGAACACCTCGTCGAGGCGCTCGCGCAGATCGCCGTGTACGACCTCCACCAGCGGGTCGGCCGCCAACGGCGACCCGGCGGGGACGACCCGGTCGGCGAGCACCAGCCGGTCGACGGGCACACCGCACAACACCCGCCGCTCGAGCAGCGCCCCGGCGACCCGCTGACCCAGGAAGCCGAAGCCACCGGTGATGACGACCCTCATCCGCGTTCCCCTCGACAGACCTCGAACCGGCGAACCTCTCGTACCCACCTTCCCCGTTCGACCCTGCTTCGGCCCCCTCCGGCCCAGTAGGTTGGGCCGATGACCGAACCCCTGCCGCCCGGCGGCGTCGTGCTCGACGCCGAGGAACTCGAAGCCCGGTGGGCGGACGCATGGCGGCCGGAACAACTGGCGGAGCGGTTGGACGGAGTCGGTGTCCCCTGGTGCGTCGCGGCCGGGTGGGCGCTGGACCTGTTCCGCGGCAGGCAGTCGCGACCGCACGGCGATGTGGAGATCGCGGTGCCCGCGGCGGGATTCCCGTCGATCCGGGACCGCTTCCCCGACTGCGCGTTCGACGCCGTGGGCTCGGGACGCGTCTGGGCCGAGGCGGGAGCGGAGACGTTGGCGGCCACCCACCAGACCTGGTCACGGGACCCGGCACGTGGCCAGTTCCTGTTCGACATCTTCCGCGAGCCGCACGACGGCGAAACCTGGATCTGCCGACGCGACGAGGGACTTCGGCTGCCGTACGACGCGATCATCGAGCGGACGGCGGACGGGATCCCCTATCTGATACCGGAGTTGGTGCTGCTGTTCAAAGCGAAGGAGCCACGGCCCAAGGACCAGGCGGACTTCGACAGCGTGCTGCCCCTGCTCGACAGGACGCGCAGGGAAACCCTCACCGGATGGCTGGAGCGTACGCACCCCGGCCATCCGTGGCTGGCGCGGCTGACGGGGTAGCGGCGCCGGCCGCGCGGTCCGAGGCCGGCGTCTGTTTCCCCTGGTCGGCGTTCAGTGCGGTCAATCGAAGGTGGCGGCGAGGGCTCGTACGTCGGAGCCGGTCGCCCACTCCCTGAGGTGGTGGAGAAGGGCACGGTAGTGCGCCTCCTGGAGGCGACGCGACGCCAGCGCGAAGGACGACACCCCGAGGTCCGCGTGCCGGAGCCGGCCGAGGCCCTTGACGGCATGCAGCGCCGCCATGGCCTCGTACCGCTCGACAAGCGGGGGACCGGCGTCGAGCGGAAACCCGAAGTCACGGAGCGCTTCGACGTATTCAGCCGCCAGGGCATGACGGCGCTCCCAGCCCTCGGGCGTCATCTCGAGCAGCGGAAGGTCGTCGATGACGGTGACCGCTTCCTGGAGCAGCGGCAGCGCCACCGTGGCCTCGATGTCGATCATCACCAGGTCACCGCGAGGAGTCCACAGCCAGTTGCCGGGATGCGGGTCCTTCTTGGCCACAGCGGGAGAACCGTCGGCCACGAAAGGCGCGCACACGGTGTGGAGCAGCTCCCGCTGACGCTCGTCGAGTATGAACTTGCGGCCAGCCTTGGCCAGTTGGGCCGCGAACGCCGTCCGCTCGGGTTCGCCGCACGTGACGGAGAGGGCTTCGCCGCCCGCGCCGGGGGAGACCCGCCAGGCCTGGAAGGCGGCGAGGTAGCGCAGGGCTTCGCGAAACCGTAGGACGGGATCGCCGGCGTCACGGGCGCGGAGCCGGTCGAGCGCGGAGGCGCCGAGGACCCGGCCCTGGGAGCGCCGCATGACGTAGACCGCGTCGCCGTCCTCGACGTCGATGACGGCCATCGGTTCGGGCAGGGTCCAGTTGTCCGGGGCGGGGCTCTGGCGCAGCCACTCGCCGAACCGGACGGTGGCGTCGCGTTCCTCGCGGGCCTCCTCGCCACCCAGCCGTTTGAGGACGATCGACTGTTCGATCAGTCGGTGCGGGTCGTTGATGACACGCACACCTCGAAGGCCGGGACGCGCCTGCCCGCCGAGGACGGAGTCGTCGAACTCCTTGTTGTCGACGGCCAGTTGTGCCGCGCGCCGCAACAACTCGCCACGTTGTCCGGTGGCCACCGCGGCAGCCAGGTCCTCGGGTTGCGAAATCAGCAGGGTGGCCGTGGCCAGGTGCTGATGGGACGTCGCCAGACCGGCCAGCTGCATCACCGCCCATGGCCACGTGGGGTCGCACACCGTTGCCTGGAGGGCCCGCAGCGCCGCGTCGGTGAGCAGCCCGGGCTCGTCGGTGAGCGCGGCGAGACGCATGACGGTGGCCGCGGTGACGCTGCGGTTCTCCCGCTGGGCGAACTCGGGGACGCCGGAGAACGCCTCGTCCTTGAACGCGAGGACCTGTTCGAGATCCTCGACGTCGCGGTTGCGTGTCCCGCGCCGGTAGTAGGCGTCCCCCAGCAGACCGGTGAGCTCGACCGCGTCCTGCCCGAGGTCACGTGCGGCCTGGAGATGGACGAGCGCCAGCTCGAGCAGGGACGGGTCCGCGGTGAGCGGGTACGCGCGCAACGCGCTCTCGCCGAGTTTGCTGTGCGCGATCGTCGGGTCGAAGTCTCCCCTGGCCAGGGCGGGGTTCTCCTGTGCCCGTCGCAGGGCCGAGCCCAGCCAGGCCATTCCGTCGGTGAGCAGTCCCAGGGCTTCCTCGGCGTCGGCCGCGTCGCCCGCCAGGAGCATCTTGGCCAACTTGAGTGCGCACGCGCCCGCGTTGGCCTGCGCGTCGACACTGGGCGTGGTGTCCACGGCGTCGAAGCTCAGCCGGTAGAGCTGGATGGTACGGGCCAGCTCTTCCGTACTCCCGGCGCGGCGGGCCAGGAACCAGGCCATGAGGGCGGCATGCCCGGCGGTCCTGTGCCGGGACGCGGGCGTTTGGGTGGGGTGCTCCAGATCGATTTCGAGCCGGTCCAGCGCCTGGGACAGCAGGGCATGCCACTCGTCGCCGCGCTCGTCGCCCTCGGTCAAGTGCCCTGCGAGGACCTTGGTGGCCTGTACGAGGGCGGCTGCGGGGATGGGCGCGTCGACCGGCGTGTCCGCGATGTCGGCGACCAGCCCAGCCAGACGCGGCAGGTCGTCCGCCTTCAGCGCCGCGTCCACCGCCTGCTCGAGTTCCGTGACGCGCAGTTTCGTCTCGACCATGGAAGGGGCGCCGGGCTCGAGCAGGGCGCGTGCCTGGGCGTGGTCGGCGGCGGCGCCCGCGCGGTCGTTGCGCCGGGCCCGGACACGGGCCCTGTCGAGGAGCGCGTGGATGACGGTGTTCGCCATGGAGTGGGCTTCGGCGTCGGGGCGCAGCCAGTCGTCCAGAGCCAGGTCGAGCAGTTCGGTCGTACGTCGGCCGTTGCGGTCCACGTCGACCCGGTAGCGGTGGTACCGCAGTTGTGCGCGTTTGGCCGCCAGGTAGCCGTCCTGGGTGCTGGCGGGTTCGACCAGGTCCAGGGCGGCGGTGTACTCGTCCTCGGCCTGACGCAACAGGACCAGACCGGCGCTGTTCTCGCCCGCCCTGAACAGGAAGTACCCGTGGTGGGCCAGAGCGTCGGCGGCAGCGGCGCGCAGCCTCTTCGTCCTGTGGGTTTCCGCAGGGACGGTGGCGGAGGCGCGAGCCTGTTCCAGGTGGGCGACGTCCTTGGTGACGTCGTACAGGCGCAGTCCGATCTCCGCCTGGTAGGCGTAGTGCTCTTCGGTGGTGTCGCCGAGCTCCTGGGCTTCCAGCGAGAGGCGGGCGGCGCCGCGCAGAAGCTGTTCGACGTCGGCGGCGACGGTGACGCGCCGGGACAGGATCACCTGGGCCGCGGAGAGCTGGCCGTAGTACTTGCGGCGGGTGGTGTCGTTGAGCCGGTTCTCGGTGTCGCGCACCCAGGTCAGCTGGCGTACCGACTCGTTGAGCAGAAACCGTCCCGAGTCCGACTCGCCGTCGACGCGCAGGAGTTCACGGCCCAGATGGAAGCAGCGTCCGCCGATCCGCAGACCTATCTCGATCCTGGTCCGCATCAGTCCCAGCTTCTCGGCCTTCAACGCCTCGGGCAGGCCGGGCGTGTGGCGGGCGAACAGCTCACGGAAGAGCGAGTACAGGACGATCCAGACAGCGTCCGGCTCGTTGGTCCTGTTCTGGTTCCCCTTGATGGCGCAGTAGGCGGTCACCAACTGGCCTGCGGACGGGCGCCCTTCGAGGTCGGTCACCTTCGAGGGAGCGATCAGACGATCGAGACGGGACGAAAGGTCTCCGGGCAGAAGCACGCCGTGGTCCGTCAGATTCTGGATGACGGTCGCCGGCGTCGCGCCGTGCGGCCTCTGTGAGTGCTGTGTCACTTGCCTACGATGGCACGACACGTGCGGCCACGCCGGGCTTCCGCGGAGTACGCGTTCAGTGCGGTGCCACCTCGTGCCGGGCCAGCTCGGCGAAGCGCCCCACCGCCGAACGGCACGCCTCGGCCTGTGAGTTGAGCTCCGCCCGGTCGGCGGCGTTCTTCAGCGCGGAGGCCAGATCGCGCGCCTCCTCCGCGCGCGCCACTATGGCACGGTCCCCTGCGACCAGTGCCACCTGGAAGTACGCCGACCAGGCCGCGTTGCGCGTCTCGTACACGGCGTGACCCGTGAGGTGGGGACGCCCCTCGTTCTCGATGAACCACCGGTCCATCAGGGCCTTGCGGAACTCCATGATCGCGATGGCGTAGTTCCGGTACGCGTCGATGCGCACCTCGTGCAACCGGTCCAGGGCCGCGTTGCGTCGTTGCAGCAACTGAGTGATCAGCGAGCCGACGATCCCGCCGGCGAGCGCGCCACAGACACCGATCAATGTCGTGATCATGGCGCGAACACTACCGTCCGTTCGCAACTCCATCGGGTCTTCACCTCGAGCATGCGCGATCATGAGCGGAATGAACTCCCGTTTCCTCGGTATCCCCGATCTGGTCGAAGTCCCGTCCGTCGCGGTCGTGATCGACGTCATGCGCGCCTTCACCGTGGCCGCGTGGGCCTTCGCCCAGGGCGCGGAGCAGATCGTTCTCGCCGAGTCGCTGGACGAGGCCCTGGCGCTCAAGTCCCGCCATCCGGACTGGGCGGCGCTCAAGGACGGTCCGCCCGCGCCGGGCTTCGACATGGTCAACTCGCCCGGCCTGCTGCGGTCCGTGGACCTTGCCGGACGAACCGTCGTGCAGAAGACCACGGCAGGGACGGTCGGCGCCCTCGCGGTCAAGGACGCCTCGCTGGTGCTGTGCGCCGGCTTCGTGGTCGCGGAGGCCACGGCAGAGGTCCTGCGGACGCGCGCGGGGGACAGTGTCACGTTCGTGGTCACCGGCGAAGACGGCCGGGCCGACGAAGACCTGGCGTGTGCCCAGTACATCGCTCGGAGGTGGGCGGGGGAGTCGGGGACCGACGCCGCGGAATTCCTCCGTCGCGCCGCCGATTCGCGCGCCGCAACCGAACTGGCCGAAGGGGTACGACAAGGAGTGCACCCGGACGACGTCGCCCTCTGCCTCGAACTCGACCGGTTCGCCTTCGCCATGGTGGCGACCCCGGAAGATTCACTGATGGTCCTGCGCCCACTCGCGACGTCTTCTCCGACTGATCGCTGAGCGCTCGGCCGTTCCTCGCCCGCGTTGAGGATCGCCGCGCGGGCCCCGGGCGGTGTCCCAGCCCCGATCCGGGACTAGGCTCGGCGCGATCGTGGCGCGCTCACACAGGTGCCGCCCGGGTCCGCCGGTGCCGTACGGAGCCCGTCGCGCCGTCAGGCGTCGAGCGCGGCGCGGAGGGTGGTGGCCATCAGGTCGATGGCCTCCTTACCGGCAGGCACCGGGCCGGTGTGGGTGAAGTAGTGGTCCACACCTTCGAAGTCGCGGTGGGTGACCGGTACGCTCGCGGATTCCAGTGCCTTGGCGTACGCGGCGCCTTCGTCGCGCAGGCGGTCGTGCTCCGCGGTGATGACCAGGGCCGGCGGCAGTCCTGCGAGGTCGTCGGCGAGGCCGGGCGAGACGAGAGGGTCGGCGAGGTCCCCGGGATCCGGGACGTAGGCCGCGGTGAAGATCCGCATGAGCGGGGGCGTGAGCAGCGGCTTGGCTATCGGGGACTGTTTGGTGGCCGGGTCGGCGACCTGGTCGAACGGGCCCGAGTCGAGGATCTGGAGCCGAGGTGTGAACGTGCCGCGCTCACGGGCCGTCCGGCACACCGCGGCCGTCAGGCTGGCTCCCGCACTGTGTCCGCCGACGGCGAGTCGGGAGCCGTCCCACCCGTGGACGGTGCCGTTCTCGGCCGTCCACGCGGTGACCTCGTAGGCCTGGGTGACCGGGACGGGGTGGGGGCGCTGCGGGGCGACGGCGTAGTCCACGTTGATGACCACGCAGCCGGCCGTGGCGGCTATGTAGCGGCAGAGGTGATCGTCCTGCTCGGGGCGGGCGATCACGAACCCGCCGCCGTGGAAGTTGACGTACACGGGGGGAGCGGCAGCCGTGCCGGTGACCGGCGGGCGATAGACGGTGCAGGTCACCGGCCCGACGCTGGTCTCCACCCGGAGGGTTTCGGTGCGCTTCGGAATGTCGGTGAAGCGCAGGTCCTTGTGTACACGGCTCATCACGCGGCCGAGCAGCAGCTGCACGCCTCTGGCCTTGATCCCGGGATTGAACAGCACGGCTCAGCCACCTATCACTGCAACGTTAAATAAACAGGAATCCTGATGATGAGGGCGGATCGCGCAGCACGCAAGAGGAAACGGTGGACGGCTTCGGGCGCGGGCCGCGAGGGCAGGTCGCGGCGCATGTCGTCGCAGATACGGCCCGGTGCGGGGCGGCCGGCCCGGGCCCGGCTGCAGAGCCTGGTCTGTGGCCGACCGACCCCTGTCTGGCCGATGGGAACTGGTGTACAAGTGAGGGCTGTGCAGCATCCGGTCGACCCGTGCCTGGGGAGGGCGCAGCGGTCCGCCGAGGTGCTCATCACGACCGATCGTTCTCAGGGGGGATCATGCGCATACGTTTACGTGCCTGGATTCTGGCGGGCGCGGGCCTGCTCGCCGCGGGCGCCGGTCCGGCGTACGGGGCCGACACATCGTCGGCCGAGCCGGCGGCGGGGTCCGTGCAGTACGCCGTGCAGGATCTCGGCACCCTGGGCGGTACCCGCAGCAAGGCGACCGCCATCGACGGGAACACCGTGGTCGGGAGCTCACTGACGAGCGGCGACGCCGCCGAACACGCCTTCGCATACGACCTGCGCAGGCACACCATGACCGACCTGGGCACGCTCGGGGGCTCCAGCCGGGCGATCGACGTGGAAGGCAACCACATCGTCGGGGAGTCGACCCTCTCCACCGACGGCTCGACCCATGGATTCACCTACAACCTCAGGACCGGCCGACTCGTCGACATCGGCACGCTCGGCGGCAGCAGCACCGACATCACCGGCCTCAGCGGTGACACCGTGGTGGGGACGTCGTCGCTGCCCGGCGACCTCGTCACCCACGCGTTCGCCTACAGCCTGCGCACCCGCACCATGACCGATCTCGGCAGCCTCGCCGGCCCCTCGGGCAACAGCACGGCGGCGGCAGTCAGCGGTGCGAACGTCGTCGGCACCTCGGCCCTGCCGAACACGCCTGCCAACAGGACGCACGGGTTCGCGTACAACCTGCGTACCGGGACGATGACCGATCTCGGCACCCTCGGCGGAAGCTCCAGCACGGCCAACGACATCAGCGGCCCCATCGTGGTCGGCCAGTCCCGGACGGCGGCGGGCGGCCTCACCGGATACGCCTACGACCTCCGCACCGGCAGCCGTACGGACCTGGGGTCCCGCTTCCTGACCGCGCAACTGATCAGCGGGAGCAACGTGGTCGGCGGCGACGGCCTGCTCTCCAGCAAGTTCGACCTCAGGACCCGCACGAGCGCCACGATCGGCTCCGGGCGTGGTGTCACCGAGGTCGAACAGATAGCCGGGAACGCCATGGTCGGCAACAACTTCGCCCCCAACTCCTTCGCCTTCGTCGCCCGCGCCGACAACGGCGACTTCACCTACCTCCCCTCCCTCGGCGGCCTCAACTCCTCCGCGTCGCAGGTCAACTGCCACGGCGTGGTCGCGGGAAGCGCGGCACTTCCGCCCACCGTCCCGGCCACCGTCAACGGACCTTTCCACGCCGTCGTCTGGGTGCCGCACACGGCCGCGCAGCGGAGCGGAGCCGCCGCTTGATCCTTTGCTGTCCGTGGTGAGGCGGCACGGCCCCGGAGACTTGGCAGAAAACCCGTTGGCGGACCACGGCCGCCACTGCTAGGTTCCCGGAGGCCGTGCGAGAGAACGAGGAGGTGGTACCCGTGAACGCAGTAACGACATGGGTGCTCCCCTCCGGGGTCACGGTCGGGCGATAGGTCGTCCGGGAGCGCCGTTCACGCGCACTCCCGAAAGGCACGACCATGCACTTCACTTCCGAACAGCGCCTCGACGACGGCGTACTCGAACGCGAATTCACCCTCGGGGACATCCCCGGGACGTTGTGGACACCTGGATCCGAACCGGCCCCGCTCGTCCTGATGGCCCACAACAACGGCCTGCCCAAGGCGGACCCCCGGCTCGTGGCCCGGGCCCGGTACACGGCGGCGCGCGGCTACGCGGTGGCCAGTATCGACGCGGCCGGGTGCGGCGACCGGCCCCGTTCCGCCGCCGACGAGCAGGCCCGTGCCGAGCTCCGGCGGGCCATGCAGGCCGGCGAGCAGGTCGACGAGATCTTCGAGTCCTTCATCGGCCCCCTGCTCGAAAAGGCCGTCCCGGACTGGCAGACCGCTCTGGACGCACTCCTCGAACTGCCCGAGACACGCGGCCCGGTCGGGTACTCCGGAGGATGGACCGCCCTCGGCATCCGGTTCGCGGTGGTCGAGCCGCGCATCGCCGCCGCCGGTTTCTTCGCCGGGGGTTACGTGCCCCGCGCCCAGCGCGAGGAGGCCCGGCAGGTCACCATTCCGCTGCTGCTCCTGCTGCAGTGGGACGACGAGGGGAACCCCCGGCAGCGGGCCCTGGACCTGTTCGACGCCTTCGGCAGCAAGGAGAAGACACTGCACGCCAACCTGGGCGGGCATACCGGCACCCCGTGGTTCGAGCTGGAGGACGGATGCCGGTTCTTGGACCGCCACCTGAAGTGAGGCCGGACCGTCGGGCCGACAGCACCGGATAGCGCCGTCGGTCCGTGGGCCCGTGGGCCGCCCCTCGTGAACAGGGCCCGGCCCGCCTCGAGACGGCACCCGGCAGACGCACAACCCCCGGGACCCGGCGGTACCGGCCATCGGCCGTGCCGCCGGGTCCTCGCTCACGCGGCGGCGCACCGATGAGAGCCCTCGCCGCCACGGGGCCGATGTCTACGATCAGTGAAAGCGCGATGACGCCGCTCTCGTCACCGCCGACGAAACTGACCGGAGGACACACAGAACATGACCAGGCCACGCGACCGTTGGACGGAACTGACAGGCGGGGACGCCGGGGAGGGATACGCCGAGCGTTTCGCGCGGCTCGCCGCAGCGGGCCAGGACATCCACGGCGAGGCCAACTTCTGCGCCGCCCTGCTGACTGCCCCCGCCCGGGTACTAGACGCCGGCTGCGGCACCGGCCGGATCGCGATCCGGCTTGCCGAACTGGGCCACCACTGCACCGGCGTGGACATCGACCCCTCCATGCTCGCCGTCGCCCGCCGCGACGCCCCTGCGCAGGAATGGCTCCACGGCGATCTGACCCACCTGGACGCCCTCGGCCTGGAACCCGGCTTCGACCTGGCGCTCGCCGCCGGAAACGTCATCCCCCTGCTCGCCCCCGGCACCGAGGCGACCGTCGTCCGGCAACTGGCTGCCACGCTGCGCCCCGGCGGACTGCTGGTCACAGGCATGGGGCTGGACGCGGCACACCTGCCGCTGCCTGAACCGCCGGTCACCCTGCCGGACTTCGACCACTGGTGCACCCAGGCAGGACTGACCCTGCGACACCGCTACGCGACCTGGTCCGGCGATCCCTACCAGCAGGGCGGCGGCTACGCGGTCAGCGTGCACGCTCGTCCGACCACCTGAGCCCGCTGGGGCCCCTGGGCGCTCCTTCGGGGCCGCTGGCGTCACCAGCGTGTCGGCAGACCGGCGAGGTACGAGGTGAGCCGGTCGGCGATGAGTCGGTCGTCGTGGGCCGAGTAGTGCCAGTCGCAGCCGAGGTAGTCCAGCCCCGAGTCGTCGAGGAACCAGTAGCGGACCCTGCTGTCGCCGGCGTCGTTGCGCGCCTTGACCACCTGCTGGACATGGCCCGCGTACTGTCCGGCGCCCACCGCCACGATGGTCGTACGCGCCCCGTAGCGTGTGCGCAGCTTCTGGACGAAGTCGCCGTAGGCGCTGCGGTAGGCAGCCGCGAGGGTCTCCGGCGTCCACGGCTCACCGGGGTTGACGGCAGTCGAGAAGTCGTTGGTGCCGAGGTTGACCACCACGACCTGGGGGCGCCAGGTGCCCGGGTTCTGCCAGACGTCGCCCGGCGTGTTCAGCAGGGCACGGTCGTAGAAGGTCCGGTAAGTGACGTCCGGGGAGCCGCCGTTGTAGTTGCGCACCATGCCGAGGCCCGAATAGCCGTTGATCTGGTAGTCGGCGTTCAGTCGCCGGGCGGTGAGGGCGCCGTAGCTCACATCGGAGTTGGTGTTCCGCCTGAGCTGGTCCCCCGTGCAGGTGCGTGAGGTCGACAGATTGCCGTAGCCCACCGTGAGGGAGTCACCGACGAACTCGATCTGGCGCTTGCGCGCGGCAGGCTTGCTCAGTACGGCACCGCCGGGCGCGGCGACGAACCCTCCGAAGGCGCTGGTGTCCCACGGGGTGTCGTTGCGCTTGACGAGCCGGACAGTGTGCGTGCGCTTCGACAGACCGTTGATCCAGCGCGTCGTGTTACCGGGCGTGACGAGCGTGGCGACGGTGGTTCCGTCGATCTGGACGTCGTAGTCGGCGGCCGAGTCGTTGAGGACGATGCCCACACCGGTGCCGCTGACACGACCCTCGAAGTACACCCCGGGCCAGCTGTACTGCACGGTCTTCCCGGCGTCCTTGACCCGCCCAGCGGTGTGCACCTGTGCCGGCACGCCTCTCGCCGGGACCGGTCGCCCCTGCTCCGGTAACTTGCCGCTGCCCCGGTCGACCAGCGTGGATGACGCGCCGGTATCCACCGTGGCCGCCCGCGCAGTACCGGTGGCTCCCAACCCGCTCAGGAGCGGCGCCAGCAGGGCGGTCACCGCGACGAGCACCCCCGTGCGCCTTCGCCGACCCCACACCCCGAATGTCATATCCATGTCATTAGCCCGCATGTGTGTCCCCTTCGCTCGGTGGTCGGCCTCTACGAGATGGTCCAGCACCGGCCGGTGTTTGGCCATGGCTCCGCCCGTGCGCTCACGGGCGGAGCGCACGCATGCACCCCCCTGCCGTCGTCAGGTCACTCGGTTTCGGGCCTGGCGTGTACGGGCACGGCGGCGGGCCGCTCGCAGTGACTGGCGACCAGGACGGCCTGGCCCCGCTGGGACGCGAGGAGCAGCGACTCCATGGTCTCCAGTACGTGGTAGGCGAGTTGGCCATCGGCGCGGTGCGGGGAGTTGGTGGCGAGGCCACGGGCGAGATCCGCGACCCCGTAGCCGCGCTCGGCCCCCGCGTAGCCACCCCGCACGGGAACGTCCTCCCAGTGCCCGGCCTGGGCCCGGAAGAGACGCACCGGGCCGTCGAAACCGTTGGGATCAGGGACGGACAGCGAGCCCCCGGTGCCGTACACCTCGATACGCGGCAAGGTGCCCGCCCAGACGTCGAACGACATCACCAGGGTGGACAGCACTCCGCTCTCATGCTCCAGGACACCGGTGACATGGGTGGCCACCTCCACCGGGAACTCGGTGCCGGCTCGAGGACCGCTGCCGATGGTGCGTACGTCGCGCGAGGTGGACGCCATACCGACCACTCTGCGCACCGGACCGAGCAGCGTCACCAGGGCGGTGAGGTAGTACGGGCCCATGTCGAACAGCGGGCCGCCGCCCGGCCGGTAGTAGAACTCCGGGGCCGGGTGCCAGAGTTCATGGCCGGGCGCGACCATGAAGGCGGTGGCGGCGACGGGCGTACCGATCTCGTCGGCGTCCAGGACCGCGCGGGCCGACTGCACGCCGGTGCCGAGGACCGTGTCCGGCGCACAGCCCACCCGTACGCCCGCGGCGTCGGCCGCCGCCAGGACGGCCCGGGCTTCCTCGGTGGTCGCGGCCAGCGGCTTCTCGCCGTACACATGCCTGCCCGCGGCGATCGCGGCCTGGGCGACCTCGGCGTGCGCGGCGGGAATGGTCAGATTGAGGACGAGGTCGACGTCCTCGGCCGCGTACAGCTTCTCCGCGACGGTGGCGCGGGCACCGGGGACCGTGGCCGCGACGGCGGCGGCGCGGGCCCCGTCCAGGTCGGCGACCGCGGTGACGGACACGTTCGGCAGTGTGGCGAAGGTCCGCAGATACGCCCCGCTGATCTGTCCGGCGCCGACCACCCCGATGCGCAACGGTGACTGGTCCTTCAGCGCGTCGCCCATGCCATGCCCTTCCTGATCATCGCGTCGACCTGGGGAACCTCCAGGTCGGCGAGGCTGTGTCCGATCGTGGTGACGAACACCCGGCCCGCGCCCCAGAGCCGGGTCCAGGCGACCGGCACCGACGTTCCGGCGAGCTCGGGATGCTCGGCGTCGGGGCCGTACTCGGTGACGGCGAGCACCTCGATCGCCGGGTCCACGTGAAGGTAGTACTGCTCGGTGGTGACGGTGAAGGGTTCGATGCCGGACATCACCGGGTGACCGGTCTTCTCCGGCACCGGGCGCACCTGATAGGTGGTGAACTCCCTCGGGTGGTAGACGAATTGACCACCGGTCATCAACTGGTAGCGGGTCTCGGCGCGGAACGCGTCGATGATGCCGCCGTGCCATCCGGCCAGACCGGTGCCCGCGAGGACGGCCCGGCACAGGCCCTCCGCCTGCGGGCCGGTGATCTCTCCCATGGTCCAGCACTGCACCACCAGATCGGTGGCGGCGAGCAGATCCTCGTCGAGGTAGCTGTCGAGAGTGTCGGAGACGGTCACCGCGTAGCCGTCCGCCTTGAGTGCGGTGACGTAGCGGTCGGTGGCGGCCACGGGGACGTGACCCTCCCAGCCACCGCGCACGACCAGTGCGTGCTTGGCTGACGTCATCGGATCTCCTTCGAGGATCTCAGGCTGTCGAAGCGCTTCGCTAAGACAAGGAAATTAACGATAGATGTCCGACGAAACAAGTGGGTGAACGCAGGGATGCTCTGAGATTCAGCAGGTTATTGGCGATTTCGAACAAGCCGAGCAGGCGAAGTGGCATCGTCGATGCGCTTCACCTACGGCGGGGGAGTGCGACGGGCAGGTCCCGGAACAAGAACAGTCGAGGCCAAATAGGCCCCACTTCTCGCCATGTTCCGTACTCTTGCCCGCCCAGGGGCCGCAACCACCCTTGGGCACAGGTACGTCAGAACAAGAGGGGAAATGGTGGAGGCGACAACTACACGGGTGCGAGAGGGTGCCATACCTCCGGTCGTCGCGGCGCGATGGGCGTTGTGGACGTTTGTCATCGCCAACCTGGTGATCGTCGAGGTCCTGTTCCTCACCGCCGGGACCGGCAAGAACGGGGTGCTCACGGTCGCCAAGTTCTTCGGCCTGCACGCCGCCGTGCTGATGCTGTTCCAACTGCTGCTGGTGGCCCGGCTGCCGTGGCTCGACCGTCGTATCGGCATGGACCGGTTGACGGTGTGGCACCGCTGGGTCGGCTTCACCCTGCTGTGGACCCTCCTCACCCACGCCGTGCTGGTGGTGCTCGGCTACGCCGACCTTTCCGACACGTCGATGACGAAGACGTTCTTCTCGCTCGCCGGAGTACCGGCCTCCCTGCTCGGCATGCTGGCCGCGGCGCTCGTCGTCGTGGTCGCCTCGGTCTCCACCAGAGGGGTGAGGCGGCGGCTGCGGTACGAGACGTGGCACGGCGTACACCTGCTGCTGTACGTGGCGTTGGGGCTGGCGTTCGTCCACCAGTTGCAGGAGACCACGACCTTCAGCTCCTCCGCGCTCGCGAAGATCTACTGGTGGGCGCTGTGGCTGTTCGCCTTCGGTTCCCTGCTCACGGGACGGATCGTCGTGCCGCTGTGGCGCAACGCCTATCACCGGTTCGAGGTCGTCGAGGTGGTCGCGGAGTCCGACGACGTCGTGTCGGTCCACGTCACCGGCCGCCACCTCGACCGACTGCCCGCCAGGGCGGGCCAGTTCTGCATCTGGCGGTTCCCCGGGCACAACCACTGGTGGCTGGCCAATCCCTTCTCGCTGTCGGCGGCACCGGACGGCCGCACATTGCGCCTGACGGCGAAGGCGGCAGGCAGTGCCAGCGCCGGCCTGCGCCACATCCCCGTAGGGACCCGCGCGTTCGTCGAAGGACCCTACGGGGCGTTCACCTCACTGCATCGCACGCGGCCCGGCGCACTGCTGATCGCCGGAGGAGTGGGCATCACACCGGTTCGCGCCCTGCTGGAGGAGGAACCGGCCGACGACGTCGTCGTCCTCTACCGGGTGCGCAGCGAGAACGACGCCGTGCTGGTCGACGAGGTACGCACCCTGGTCACGGCCCTCGGCGGGCAGCTGCACCTGCTCACCGGCCGCAGGGGGGAGGGCAGCTCGCCGTTCGAGCCGGAGAGTCTCCGCGCGCTGGTTCCCGACATTGCCGAACGCGATGTGTACGTCTGCGGCCCGCCCGCCATGACCTCGGTCGTACTCGGCGCCCTGCACGGGCTGAAGGTTCCCCCCGTCCAGGTGCACGCCGAGCGTTTCAGCCTGGCCTGACGGCATCCGAGGCTCCGACGGACGCGCCCGTCGGAGCCTCGGCGGTCGCTGTCGGCCGACCGCCGGGCCGGGGGACGCTCACCCCCGCAGACGCCCCTTGTCGGCCGTCACCTCTGCCACCAGCCGGGCGAGTTCGACCCGGGAACGGATCTCCAACTTCCTGAAGACGTGCCGCAAGTGGTAATCCACCGTGTGGCGTGAGACGGACAGCAGTGCGGCCGTCTCCCGGTTGGTCAGACCGTGGGCCACGTGCTCGGCCACCAGACGCTGCGACTCCGTCAGATCGGCCCAGTTCGCGCGCCGGCCCTCCGCCCGGGAAGCGGAACGCGGAAGCCGTGCGGAAACAGGGTCCGTGAACCGGACGATCGCTCCGACCAGAGCCGTCCCCATCGAGATGCCCTCCGAGAGTTGCGGCCGGGCTCCGGACGCCAGTGCGACCGCCCGCGGCGCAGGCGCTCCCCGCACACTGGACGCGACCTCCTGGCGCGCCCACTCCCACAACAACGGACGGTCGTCGGCGCGTACCAGCGCGGCCGCCGGGCTGTTGGTCAACAGGGTGACGTCGCTGACCACGGCGACGGGGTCGGCGGTGCTGCGGCACGCTTTCAGAAACCGTTCGTGCAACAGACGAGGGTCGTGGATGACCATCGATAACATCGTGTCTCCATCACCTTCCGGGGACGTAAGGGCGACCGGGCCTCGCCCACGCTACGCAGGGCGTGGTGACGGACAGGTGACCGAAAGGTGATGACCGGCGCTGCCCATCGCTCCGCATGTGACGAAAAGGTGCTGCTCCGCAGGACGGCGGAAGGTACTGTCCGAGGGCCCGCTGCCCGCTGCCCTCTACCTGCCCTCTGCCCCCTGCCCCTCTCGTCCGTCGTCGTGTTCGGCTCCCTTCGTCAGGACCTCTCAACCTTGGATCTCGTGCGTGCGACGGTGCTCGGTCCGCTCAAGGCCTGGAAGGGCGGGACAGAGCTCGACCTCGGTCCGCCCATGCGGCGCGCTCTGCTGGCCGTCCTGCTGACCCAGCCCGACCGGCCCGTACTGATGTCCGAGATCATCGACGTGCTCTGGGGCGATACGGCTCCGCAGAGCGCGCCGAACCTCGTGCACCGTCACGTCGGGGCGCTGCGCAAGGTACTCGGTACACACCCGGGCAGCCCTCAACTCCCGCTCCTGGTACGGGCGTCGGGCGGTTACCGGTTACAGTTCGGCACCGACCAGCTCGACCTCCTTCGGTTCCGTGCCCTGCGTATCGGTGCCGATGAACACCGACGCGCCGGCGACAACGCCAGGTGCGTGAGCGCTCTGATGGACGCACTCGAGCTGTGGCGCGGACCGCTCGTCAGCGGATTGCCGATGTCTGTGCGCACCCACCCCATGTTCACGCGCGTCGACCGTGAGTACCCGGACGCCATGAAGGACGGAGTCGACGCCGCCCTCGACGCCGGAGGTGTCCACCCGGAGCGCGTCCTGCTGCCGCTCCACAGGGCGGCAGCCGCCCATCCGCTGGACGAAGCGCTGCACGCCCGACTCGTCACCGTCCTGCACCGCACCGGGGACACGCGGCAGGCGCGTCAGCGCTACGACGACATCAGGAGACGGCTGAGCGAGGAACTCGGGCTCGACCCCGGTCCCGAGTTGGAGGAGGCGGCCGAGGAAATCCGCCACCCCCGGTCGGAAAGCCGCGGCACAGGGAAGACCCTCGAGAAGCCGTCCACCCTGTCGCATACCGCGCCGCCCGCCCAACTCCCCCCGGACCTGGGCGTCTTCACCGGTCGGCAGGCGGAGATGGCCTTGGCGTACGGCCTGCTGCCCGCCGACGGCGCGTCCGCCCAGTCCGTCGTCATCAGCGCCATCGGCGGTATGGCCGGTGTCGGCAAGACCGCCCTGTCCATCCACTGGGCCCACGAGGTCGCCCACCGCTACCCCGACGGACAGCTCTACGCCGACCTGCGCGGCTTCGACCCGGGCGAGGCGACGGTCGGCCCCGAACAGATCCTGAGATCGTTCCTTGACGCTCTGGGAGTTCCCCCGGAACAGGTGCCGGTGAGCGTCGACGCCCAGGCTTCCCTGTACCGCGGCCTCCTGACCGGAAAGCGGATCCTGGTCGTCCTGGACAACGCCAGGGACACCGAACAGGTCCGCCCGCTGCTGCCGGGCACGGCCGGCTGCCTCGCCATCGTGACCAGCCGTACGTTCCTCTCCCAACTGGTGGACGAGGGCGCGCACCCGGTCGCCCTCGACGTGCTCGACGACACCGACGCGCATACGTTCCTGTCGCGCCGCCTGGGTCACGAGCGGTTGGCCGCGCAGCCCCAGGCGGTCCAGGACATCATCGACTCCTGCGCCGGTCTTCCGCTCGCACTGGCCATCGTCAGCGCCCGCACAGCCATGAACCCGCAGGTCGATCTCGCCGTTCTCGCCGCGGAACTGCGAGAGGAGGACAACCGGCTGGCGACCCTGTCGGCGGGGGACCCGACCACCGACATCGAGACCATCCTGTCCTGGTCCTACCAGGTACTCACACCCCTCGCCGCCCGGGTCTTCCGCACTCTGTCGCTCCACCCGGGCGCGGACACAACCCTCGCGACCGCCTCGAGCCTCCTCGGCCTGCCCCAGGAACAGGTAGCGCGGGCGCTGTCCGAGCTGATCGGCGCCCACCTGCTCACCGAACGCTTCCCCGGCCGCTTCGTGTGCCACGACCTCCTGCGGTCGTACGCGAGTGAGCTGCTCCGCGTCCACGACTCCCCGGCGGATCAGGCCGAGGCCGTGCACCGGTTGCTCGATCACCTGCTGCACGGCGCGCACCGTGCGAGTGCCATGCTCGCTCCGCACCGGGAACGGCTGACCCTCCCCGCGCCGGTCGACGGGTCGGCGCCCGTCGAGTTCACCGACCGTCAAGAGGCGGCGCAGTGGATGGATACGCACATACCCGTCGTCCTGGCCGCTGTTTCGCACGGCCCCGCACGACTCCACGCCCCGACCCGCTGCTGGCAGCTGGCCAGCACGGTGGAACTCCATCTCGACCGGCACGGCCGCTGGCAGGAACAGCTCACCCTGCAGACCGCGGCCCTCGACGCCGCGCAACGGTCGGACGATCTTCGCGGCCGTGCCCACGCCCACCGCGCTCTGGGGTTCGGCCACGGCCGTCTCAGTGACACCGGACGGGCGAAGGACCACCTCACCACGGCCCTGGAGCTGTTCGCGGCCGCCTCCGACCGGGGCGGCGAAGCCCGAACCCATCGCTACCTGGCCTTCTTCGAGAACAAGGAGGGCCGGCACGATGCCGCGCTGGCCCACTACTCCGTCGCCCACGCCCTGTACACGGACACGGGGCAGCACAGCGGCCGGGCCCAGGTGCACAACGAGGTGGGGTGGACCCACATCCTGCGCGGCGACCACACCCAGGCGCTCGTGGAGTGCCGGCAGGCACTCGACCTCCACCACCACCTGGACGACACCAACGGCGAAGCCGCTGCGTGGGACAGCCTCGGCTACGCCCACCATCATCTCGGCGCGTACGAGAAAGCCGTCGGCTGCTACCGGCACGCCTTGACGCTCTATCGACTCCTCCACGACAGATACCTGGAGGCCGACACCCTCGTCCACATCGGCGACAGCCAGGAATCGGCGGGTGCCGGCACCGAGGCCCGCACTTCCTGGAGCCAGGCTCTGCTGATCCTGGACGACCTCGCGCATCCCGACGCGGAAACGGTTCGCCGACGTCTGTCCCCGTGACAAGCAGGAGTACGGGGTCACCGCGACCGCGCGGTGACCTTCTCCCGGATCTCGGACGCCCAGTCCGGATCCATCGGGGCGATGATGCCGACCGCCTCACTCCACCGGGCGCGAGCCGTCTCGAGGTCGCCGTCGAGAGCGAGCGTGTCCCCGAGCCGGTTGATACTGCCCGCTTCGTTGTAGCGATCCCCGCCCGCCCGCAGCAGGCGGATCGCCCGCTCGTAGCAGAGACGGGCCCGAGCCAGATTGCCGAGGTGATGGTGGGCGAAGGCCAGGGTGTCCCAGGCATTCGCCTGGTCCGACCCGCCGGTGTCGGACGTACGGCGATGCAGCAGCAACGACCGCACGGCACTCGTGACAGCTTCGTCGTGGGCACCGAGTGCGGCGTGGAACCAGGCAATGGCGTTGAGGCAGTCGGCCTGGGCGCCGACATGCCCGGCGATCCGGTACAGGTCGAGGGCCCGGCGGGTGCAGTCGATCGCCTCGAGGTCGCGTTCCGTACGCGTCATCACCCAGCCGAGCATCCGCAGACAGTGCGCCTGCCCCATGTCGTCACCGAGAGTCTCGAACAGGACGAGGGCCTGCTGCAGGTGCTCCTCAGCGGACCCGTACCGGCGCAGCAGCGAGTGGGCCCGCCCCAGGCCCGCGTGCGCGTGTGCCAGGCCGGTCGCCTCCCCCGACCGCCGGGCCGCCTCCAGCGCGGTGAGCTGGAGGTCCGCCCAGTCGTGCCAATGACCCACCCGTTCGTACATCGGATCGAGCAGGCGTGCCAGCCGCCAGGCGTCGCCGGGCCGATCGTCCCGCACGACCTGACGCACCAGCTCGGTCAGCGTGAGCCGTTCCGTCCGGAACCATCGCACCGCCGCCTCCGGGGAGTCGGGTGCGGTGTCGGCCGTGACCGGTTCGCCGAGCAAGGGATGCGGAAAGGCGCGGGCCGGGTCCAGCTGCCGCAGGGCGGCGTGCGCCGTCCCCAGGTAGTGCTGGAACAGCCTGTCCTTGGCCGCGCTTCTGTCCGAGCCGGTGTCGTGGGTGTCGGTCGCCTCACGTCCGTAGGCACGCAGCAGATCGTGCAGGCGGTGCCGGTCGTGCTCCTCCATGGTGACGAGGTGCGCCCGCACGAGTTGGTCCAGCAGCGTACGGGTCGTGCGGAGGGTGAGGCCGGCGAGCGCGGCGGCGGAACGAGTGTCGAAAGTGGCTCCGGGATGCAGCGACAGCAGCCGGAACAGCCGGGCCGTCGCGTCGGAGAGTGTGCGGTAGGACCAGTCGAACACCGCCCGCACGTCGCTGAAGTGATCCGTGCTGTGAAAGGCGTCCAGGCTCCCGTCGGCCTCCTGGAGCTGCGCGGCCATCGCGCTCAGCGGCAGGTGAGGGTTCATCAGGACCCGGGCCGCGATCACCGACAGGGCCAGCGGGAGCCGGCCGCACAGGGAGATGATCGTTTCCGTCGCCTCGGGCTCGCTGTCGACACGGTCGGCCCCGAGCCGCCGTACGAGAGTCTCCCGGGCGTTCTCGGCTGACATGACGTCGAGCCTCAACGGGTGCGCGCCGTGGGCCGCCACGAGGCTGCCCAGCTGGTTTCGGCTCGTGATCAGCACCAGGGAGCCTGCCGAGCCGGGAAGGAGGGGCCGGACCTGTTCCGCGTCGCGGGCGTTGTCGAGCAGGACCAGCACACGTCGGGTGGCCAGCAGGCTTCGGTAGAGGGCGGCTTGGGCGTCCAGTTCGTCGGGTATCCGCCGCGGGGGGATGCCGAGATTCTCCAGGAAACCGCGGATCGCCTCCGCCGGGGCCATTGCCGATCCGTTGAGATCGAAGCCACGGAGGTTGACGTACAACTGCCCGTCCGGGTACCGGTCGGCGACCTGATGGGCGAGGTGGAGGGCGAGAGTCGTCTTGCCCACCCCGGCCATCCCGCCGATCGCGTTGATGATCAGGGCCCGGGCTGCGGGGGCCGCGCGGTCGGCAGAGGCGAACTGGGACAGCAGGTGGTCGACTTCGGCATCCCGGCCCACGAAGTGGAAGGGCGCGGCGGGAAGTTGGGCCGGACGTGGGAACGGGGACGGTGTGCTTCCCAAGCCGGGCTGTTCTGCTGTGCCGGGTGGCGGGGACGCCAACAGGGCTCCGGCCAGCACCTGTTGGTGCGCCTGGCTCAGACCGGCCGAAGGCCCGACTCCCAGTTCGTCGTGGAGCCGGTCGCGCAGACCGTGGAACACCTCGAGGGCCTCGGCCTGCCGCCCGGCCTTCGACAGGGCGAGGATCAGCCGGCTGTGCAGTGGCTCGTCCAGCCGATGCTGGTCGGTCAGCGCCTGCAGAACTACGAGGATCGGCTCGACGTCCCCGAGCCGGAGAGCGAGGTCCGCCGCCTCCTTGGCGACCGTCAGACGTTCGTTGTCGAGATGCGTGAACAGGGGGTGCCCGCGCACCTCGGCGCCGACCCCGGCTGCCGCGGGCCCCCGCCACAGCTGGAGGGCCTCGGCGTAGTTTTCGACAGCCCGCTCCCTACGACCCGTGTCGCGCGCCGCACGCGCCTGCGTGTACAGCTCACGGAACCGAAGAAGGTCCAGGGAACGGGCGTCGACGTTGACGCGGTATCCGCCCCCGCCTCCCACGAGCCACTGTCCGCTCGCCATACGGGGCAGGGCCGGCTCGATCATCCGGCGCACCGAGCCGATGTGGCGCCGGACGACGTTCGCGGCGGTCGGGGGAGCGCTGCCGCCCCACAACAGGCTCACCATCTCCGGCAGCGACACGGGCAGGCCCGCGCTCGCCAACAGCACGGCGAGCAGGGCCTGTTGCCGCGGAGGACCGGTGTGCAGTTCGGTGCCGGCCCGCCAGGCCCGTACCGTACCGAGTACGGTGAACCGCACCTCGGACGTCACCTGCTGAGCCGGTAAGAGGGCAACGGGGGTCTGCGAGCCGCCGCCCTGCCGCACAGGCGCGGGCCCGTCGCCTACTCGAACCATGTCTCCCCCATCACGCGGACTGCCGGATGCAGAGCGCGCCGCACCTCACCGTATCGAGTGAGACACGTACTGGGCAGGGCAGTTGTCTCCTTCCGGCCCCCGGCCCCCGGGTCTAGTCGGCGAGGAAGGTGAGGAGGACGTCGGTGAGTTCGGTGGGCCGTTCCTCGTAGATCCAGTGGCCGGAGTTCTCGATCACCTTTTCCGTGACGTGGGTGGCGTACTTGCGCACCTGGTCGGGGACGGCCTCGCCGAGACTGTGACTGGCTCCGATGGCGAGTACCGGCATGGTGAGTTTCGTCCGCCCGTTGATCCTGTTGTCGGCCACGTCCTGGTCGAGGGTTCTGAACCACTCGAAGCTGGCGCGCAGATGGGCGTCGTCCTTGAGGTAGTTGCCGTAGAGGGTGGCGTCCTCGTGGGTGATTCCGGCCTTGTTGTACTCGAGCAGGTCCGTGAAGCCCTCGACCCACTGGGTCTCGCGGCCGTCGACGGCCTGTTCCGGCAGGCCGTTCTCCACGGAGAAGAAGCCGAAGTTCCAGAAGCCCGGCCCTTGGGAGGTCAGGGAAGGGAAGCGGTAAAGGCTCTTGTCGGGGATGGGGGCCTCGCTCAGGACGAGCTTCCGGACGTCGCGCGGGTGCGCGGCGGCGTACGCGTACGCGACCATCGTGCCGATGTCGTGGCCGACGATCCGTACGTCCTTGTCCCGGCCCAGTCGGGTCAGCAGACCGTGGATGTCGGCCGCGAGGGTTTTCTTGTCGTAGCCGGTGGCGGGCGCGTCGCTCCGGCCGGCGCCGCGCAGGTCCGGCGCGATGACGCGGTAGTGCTTGGCCAGTTCGGGCAGTTGGGCGCGCCACTCGTGCCAGGTCTGGGGGTAGCCGTGCAGCAGGACGAGGGTTTTGCCCCGGCCGCCCTCGACGAAGTTGATGTTGACGTCACCGACCTTGAGTCTGCGTTCGGTGAAATCGGCAGGAAGGCGTTCGCCGGTGGGTGCGGGGTGGTCCGTCGCCGAGTTGACGACCGGTTCGGCGGGGCCCGGGTTGCCGACGAACACGGTGAGAGCCGTGGCGGCGGCGACGGCGGTCGCGGAGGCCGACATGGACAGCAGGGCTCTTCTCAAGGGATCTCCTCATCTGCGGGGACAACTGTCAGCCGGACAGCGGACAGTGGAATCCGGGCCTGACGGCTACGGGCTATGGGCTACGGACTACGGGCTACGGGTGGGTGCTGAAGGGGCCGAGCTCCCCGGCGTCGATGCGCAGCGACTCGAGCATCGCGAAGGCGTTGTCGGGGGTGAACACGTCCACGGCGGCGAGCACACCGGCGTACTTGGCCATGACAGGAGCCGCTGCCCGCTCGGCCACCGCGTCGAGATACGTCTTGAAAACGGCCCAGGAGTTTCCCGAGGGTCTGTACTTCTCGAAGAAGGGCGTCGGGTCCACCGAGGCCATCGCGGCACGGGTGCCGGCTTCGAGATCGGCGACGTACCGCTTCTGGAGATCACCGTCGGCACGAACGCCGAGGCGGCCGAGATGTCCGCCGACGAGAGTCCGCCACGGGTACTCCATGGCGATGTCCTGCGCCTTGATCCACGCGGGAATGTCCTGGGACACCGCGAGTCCCTTGAACGGGACCCAGCCGGGGTAGAGCACGTCCACGACCATGAGAGTGGCCTGCCGGGGCGCGTGGACGAAGATGTTGTCGGGGGAGTGGTTCGGACCGTGGTGGGCGAGTTCGAGCACTTCGCCGCCCACCCGCAGGACGTAGCGGTCGTCGAAGGTCTCCGAGGGCGCGGGCCGGTTGGGGTCGGCGGCGATGCGCAGCAGGCGCCGCGTCTCGGTGTGCCCGATGCGCACCACGTCCCTGCCGAAGATGGACGAGGCCCCGATGTGGTCGGCGTGGGAGTGCGAGTAGACCAGGTGGGTCACCTTCGCCGGCAGTCCGTTCGCCCTGGTGACCTCCTCGATGGCCCGCAGCAGGTTGTGCCCGATCGTGGGCGGCGCGTCGACCAGGACGACGCCGTCGCGCGTGGTCAGGAACATGGCCTGGTAGAAGGAGTCGGTGACCCAGTACAGGTTGCCCTTGATCCGGCCCACAAAGTAGCCGTCCGCGTTCGTCTTGGGGCCGACCGAGGTCGCGGGGATCGCCGCGTAGTCGGGAAGGCCTCTCGGCTCGGCCGCCGCCGCGACGCCGGGTAACGCCGTACCGAGGACGGCGGCGGTAGTGGGCAACGCCGCCGCGAGCGCCATCCGTTGGAGAAACAGGCGTCGCTCAGGGGTGACCGCGTCCGAGGATTCGAGTGTCATGGAAGTCGCCTTTCCGAGCGAGGAGTCGGAGTACGTGGGGGGCTCAGCGGCTGGTGGAGCGGGCCGCGGTGACGATGAGGTCGGTGGTGACGTCCGGGTGCGAGAGCATGACCACGTGCGAGGCGCCCTTGACCTCGACGGTGTGGGACTTCGCGCGGGTGGCCATGAATCGCTGGGCGGCGGCCGGGATGGCCTTGTCGGCACCGGCGACCAGGTACCAGGAGGGCAGCGTCTTCCAGGCGGGCGGGCCACTGGGTTCACCGAGGGCGGCCAGGCTCGCGGGACGCTGCGTGGCGGCCATCAGCGCGGTGTCCCGGGCGGGCAGATCGGCGGCGAAGGCTGTATGGAACTTACGGGCATCGATGTAGGCGTCCGTGCCGGTGCCGCCGCCGGCCAGCGGAAAGGCCCGGGTGAGCAGACTCTCGGGCAGCAGACTGCCCGGGTACCTGCCGGTCAGGTCGAGGCCCGACTCGCCCTGCTCTGGAGCGAATCCGGCGACGAAGACCATCGCCTGGACGTTGGAGTGACCGATCGCGGCGTTCGAGATGACCTCGCCGCCGTAGGAGTGTCCGACCAGGACGACCGGTCCAGGAATCGTGGACACGATGCTGGAGACGTAGGCGGAGTCGCCGCTCAGGTCGCGCAACGGGTTCGCCGCGGCGATCACCGGGTAACCCGCTCGCTGGAGTTTGGCGACGACCTTGTTCCAGCTCGACGAGTCGGCGAACGCGCCGTGCACCAGAACCACGGTCGGCTTCGCCCCGTGACGGTCCTCGGCCGACGTGGACGTGGGTGAAATGGACGCGGCCGGCGACGACGCGGCGGACGCGGCCTGCGAACCGGTCACGATCAGCAGGGCAAGAGCCGCCAGGCCTACGGGAACTCTGCGCCTACGCCCCCGGCTCGGGGCCACGGACGTGACCGCGGAGGGCTCGGACATGGCGGAGGCCGGAACTTCGGACATGGAGGAACTCCTCGTGGAGAAGGGGGTGTGAAAAGGAGGGGCAGCAGGGAGGTCTCGGCGCCGACGGTGAGGTACGGCGCGTGACGCCGTTCACCCTCTCCCGTCCCGGTCTGCCCTCTGCCCTCTGCCGGGTCAGAGGGACTGCTTGCCGAGCCAGGCCAGAACGCTGTCGGCGACATCGCGCCAGCCGCTGTCGATGGTCAGCGAGTGAGCCCGGTCCGGGAATCGAAGAATCTCGGTGATCGCGTCGGAATGGCGGTACTGCTTGAGCGTCGCCAGGGTGACGGCTTCCGGCACGGTGTGGTCCTGACCGCCCGAGATCAGCAGCAGCGGACCTCGCGAGGCGTTGCCGGTGGCCACCTTCGCCGGCGAATGGGGGTTGAAGTTGGCGGCGGCGGCCTCGAAGAGGGGCTTGCCGGGCGCCGGGACGGTCCACCGCTCGTAAAGTCGCAGGGACTCCTCTTCGGACACGGCGTTTCCGAACGCGTAGCGGAACTGCTCGCTGGTCAGCGAGACCGCCCGGTGCCTGTTGGCGGCGTTCCTGAACACCGGCAGGGTGGCCCGCAGCGTCGACAGCGGCAAGGGCAGTACGCCCTTGATCTGCGCGGCGTCGATCGCCACCGCGGCGACGGCCAGATCCTGGCCCAGCAGCTTCTGCGCGATCATGCCGCCGAACGAATGCCCGATAAGGATCGGCTTGGCGCCGAGGCCGCGGACGATCGCCGCGTAGTGCTCGACGACGTCTTCGATGCCGTGGTCGGCGAGCCGCTCGGGATGCGCCCGGGCCTCTTCGACGGTGTCCGGATCACCGGGCCAGCCCGGCGCCGTGGCGTCGTAGCCGCGGTCGCTGAAGAGTTCGATCCATGGTGTCCAGGACGTGGCGTGGAGCCACAGGCCGTGGATGAACAGCACAGGAGTCGAGGCAGTGGCCGGGGGTGCGGCGTCGTCGCGGTTCATGAAAACCTCCGTGTCCCTTCGTGGAGGCCATGTGAATCGGGCCCCGCCGCAGCTCACGGTAGGTGGGGCGGACTGGTCGCCGCCCCACGCGAACGCGTAGTCGTCGCCAGGTCCGAGGGGTGGCTCTCGGGCGCCGGTACTGATCCGAGCCGGTCACCGCTGATGGTTCAGGGAGCTTCCCCGCACCCTCTCTCGGGGGTGCGGGGACGGATCCGAGACGCTTCCCGCCGCCGCTCAGAAGATGCGGTAGGGGCCCCAGCCGGTACCGGCCTGGTAGCGGGTGCCGAGGGTCTCGATGCCGGGTTTCCCGGTGCCGGGGTAGACCCACAGCGTGCCGTCGGACGCCTGACGGGACAGCACGTCGGTGCGCCCGTCACTGTTGAAGTCCCCTGTGCGGACAGCGTTCTGGGTCAGCCAGCTCCTGCCGACCTGGTAGCGGGTGCCGAGGGTCTCGATGCCGGGCTTCCCGGTGTTGGGGTAGACCCACAGCGTGCCGTCGGATGCCTGACGGGACAGCACATCAGGGCGGCCGTCGTTGTTGAGGTCCCCGGTGGTGATGATGTCCTGGCTCTTCCAGCCGGTGCCGACCTGGTAGCGGGTACCGAGGGTCTCCATGCCGGGTTTCCCGGTGCCGGGGTAGACCCACAGCGTGCCGTCGGATGCCTGCCGGGTCAGTACGTCGGTGAGCCCGTCACTGTTGAAGTCCCCGGTGCGGGTGATGTCCTGGGTCAGCCAGCTCCTGCCGACCTGGTAGCGGGTGACGAAGGCTTCCATGCCGGGCTTCCCGGTGCCGGGGTAGACCCAGAGTGTGCCGTCCGATGCCTGACGGGACAACAGGTCACCGAAACCGTCGTTGTTGACGTCCCCGATGGTGACGGCGTCCTGGCTCTGCCAACCGGTGCCCGCCTGAAAACGGGGGCCGAGCGTGCTGCCGCTCGCGTTTCCGGTGCCGGGGTAGATCCACAGGATGCCGTCGTCCCTGGCGGCCGCGACGTCGGCCTTGCCGTCACCGGTGAGGTCGTCCGGGTTGCGGGAGACGGCGTGGTCGACCCAGTCGCGGATGTCGTCGACCCGGGTGTCGACGGCACCGGTACGGGTCTCCGCGGGATCGTTGCCGAGACATCCCCCTTGCCAGGAGCGGGAGTTGACGGAGACGAGTTCCGTGATGCCGTTGACGGTGCGAAGGGCGGGACCACCGGCGTCGCCCTTGCAGACGGTCGCGGTGTCGGAACCGTTGAGGTTCACTGCCGTGTCCGTGGTGGAGGCGACGGTGAACGTGCCGCTGTGGAGCTTGTCGGGCACCCATTCGGTCCTGGTACGCCCGAACCCGGCCTTCACCAGCTGCTCTCCCGCTGCGGCGGGCGTGGTCGCCAACCGGACGGGCGCGATGCTCGGATCGGTGACCCTGGCGGCGAGTTTGACCAGAACGAGGTCGCGGTCGGCGTGCGGGACGAGCCGGATGGCCGACAGGACACTGCCGCTGGTCTGGGTCAGGTCGGTACGTCCGACGGTGACGGTGGTGTTGACGGCAGGTTTGCCTGCGGGGGGTCTGCCGTCCGCGGCGAAGCAGGTGGCCGCGGTCAGGACCCACTGCGGATGGACGAGGGTGCCGGTACAGGCGGCCTGCTCCCCGACGTTGATCTTCGCGACGTAGTTCAGTTGCGTCGGCGCGTCGGCCCCGATGACCGTGGGCGCGGAGCCGGACACGGCCGTCGCCGGAACGGTGCTCAGTACGACGGGGGCCGCGAGCAGGGTAGCGGCCAGCACGGACAGACGCGGGCGTCTGGAAAAGGAGCCCGACCCGGCTGCGACGCGCCACCGGAGACGACTGCGTTCTGCTGTTTCCTTCATTGATCCCCCAGTTGGTTGCTGAACGCGGGATGTCATCACCGGGCTCCGATGCGGGTGCACATGAATGCGATGCCGGCATCGCTCTACCAGCTGTGCCCCAACTCCCTTGGAGGAGAGCTTTCTTACCCCTCGAAGCGCGAGGTCCCCGGTCCCGGTGATCGTCACCGCTTTGCCATACCAACATGAAGTCCTTGCGAGGTCGAGTGCGGAAAACCGTGCATACTCCGGCAACCCCTCCGCATCTTTCGTGATCTCCGCCACACCTGGCAAAGGTTGTACGGGAAGTTGTGAGGGAGATGTGAGCGCCCCCCTCGCGCGAAACCGCCGGTGGCCCCGTGCTGTCCATGGGGCCGGCGGTGCGCCGGGGGCGGGAGAGGTGACGCCGCGTTCCACGCGCCCGCGGGCATCATGGAGAATCAGTGCCATGAGTGAGAACGTCTACTTCCAGGTTTCCGCCAACGGTGAGGACCTCGGGCGCATCGTCTTCCGTCTCTTCGACGATGTCGTACCGAAGACCGCCCGTAACTTCCGCGAGCTGGCCACCGGCCAGAACGGCTTCGGCTACAAGGGCGCCCCCTTCCACCGCGTCATCCCCGAGTTCATGCTGCAGGGTGGTGACTTCACCAACGGCAACGGCACGGGTGGCAAGAGCATCTACGGTACGAAGTTCGCCGACGAGAACTTCCAGCTCAAGCACGACCGGCCGTTCCTGCTGAGCATGGCCAACGCGGGTCCGAACTCCAACGGCTCGCAGTTCTTCATCACCACCGTGGTGACCCCGTGGCTCGACGGCAAGCACGTCGTCTTCGGAGAGGTCGTCGAAGGCGCGGACATCGTCAAGGCGATCGAGGCGCTCGGCAACCGCTCCGGCGCGACCGCCAAGAAGATCGTCATCGAAGAGAGCGGCATCGTCCCCGCCGTCTGATCCGCGTTCGTCCGGGGCGCCTGCCCAGCGCCCCGGACCGGGAAGTCCATCCCGCTGTCAAGCCCTCTTCGCGCCGCTCTGCTCGCGCACGGCGTCGAACATGGCCGTGAGAGCGGGACTCTCGGCGAGGCTGCACAGCAGGGCGTGCAGCGAGTGCTGTTCAGTGGTGCCCAGGTCGGCGAGGGTTTCACTGTCGAGGCCGACGAGCGTGCGGTTGAGATCGGCCAGGACCTTGCGTCCGTCGTCGGTGATGTCGACGGCGTAGCGACGCCGGTCCTGTGGATCGCGTGTCCGCGCGGCGTATCCGGCCCGCTCGAGGTCGTCCAAGCTCGTCACCATCGTCGCCGGGTCGATGCGCAGAAACGAGCCGAGCGCCAGCTGCGGCATGGCCCCGTTGTCCGCCAGGGCCTGCAGAACGCTGTAGTGGCGCACGCGCAGGCCCGTACCGCCGATGCCGACCTCGGCGATCCTGAACGCCACCTGCCCGAGCTTGACCAGCAGACAGATGGTGTGTTCGGCCACTGTCCCCGGTACCAGCGGAGCCTCGGACATCGTTTATCCCGCCCATGGTTAGCCCTACGTATGGTCTGGGTCCATCGTACGAGAAGGCCTGGGGTGGCCGAACCGGGGCAACGACCGTGGTGCGCAGCGAAGAGTGGCTAACGAAGATCGGTCAGTGAATAGCGGTTGACCAGGCGGCTCGCAGTGCGGGACACCGCCCGGAGCGAGCCGTCAGCCGACGATGGTCCGGCCGAAGATCTGCCGGGCGATGACCCACTTCTGGATCTCGTTGGTGCCCTCGTAGATCTCGCCGATCTTGCTGTCCCGGTAGATCGCCTCGACGGGGCCGGCGCTGCCGTCGGCACCCAGTTCGCGTGCGAAGCCGAGGCCGCCGAACGCCTGGACGGCGTCGCGCGCCATGTCCACCGACAGCTTGGTGGCGTAGTACTTCGCCATCGCGGCCTCGGGCTCCGGAGACGGGTTGCCCGCGTCCAGGCGCAGGGCGGCCTTGGTGACGAGGGTGCGGGCGTTGTCGATCTCGGTGGCCCGCTCGGCGAGCAGGAACTGCCAGTGCTGGTTGGCGGCCACCGGCTTGCCGAAGGCGTGCCGCGTCGACAGGTGGGCCACGGCGTGGTCGAAGGCCGCCTGGGCCATACCGACCCCAGCGGCCGCGATGCCGATCCGGCCGTAGGTCAGTGTCGACAGCGCGTGGCGCAGCCCGTGCCCCTCGGTGCCGCCGAGGAGGTCGTCGTCGGACAGATGTACGTCCGTGAAGCGGATGTCCGCGGTGAGCTGCCCGCGGTTTCCCATCTTGCGGTCGGCGAGGCCGACTTGGACGCCGGGTAGCGCTGTGTCGACGATGAACATGCTCAGCCGCTCGCCGGTGCGGGCGAGAACCACCACGAACCCGGCCACGGGCGAGTTGGAGATCCACCGCTTGTGGCCGTTCAGCACCCAGCCGGTCTCGGTGCGTACGGCCTCGGTCCGAACGGCCTGCGGGGACAGGTCGCTGGACGCGTCCGGCTCGGTGGTGGCGAACGCTCCGACCACCGAGCCCTGCGCGACCTTGGGCAGCCAGCGCTGCTGCTGCTCCTCGGTGCCCTGCCGCAGGGCGTTGCCCGCCAGGATGCAGTGCACATCGAAGACGGCCGCGACGCTGCTGGAGTAGTAGGCCAGTTCCTCGATCGCCGCGGCGGTGGCGGTGGCCGGGTGGGTCAGATTGTCGCCGCCGACCTCGCCGGGGAAGGGGATCCGGAAGACCCCCGCCGAGGCGAGCGCGTCGAACACCTGTCGGGGGAAGCCGTCCGTGCGCTCGTCGCCGTTCGCGATCGCCGCGGCGTGCGGGGCCACCTCTTTCTCCGCGATCCGGCGCACGGCGGCGCGTACGGACCGGGTCTCTTCGGGGGCGAGGAGCTCGTGGTAAAGCCGGTCGCTCTGGCGTGCGGGAGTGGAAGTCATGCGTGGACCATATCATTCGTACTGCGTATCATTAGTTCTCCAACTGATTTTGGAGGTTCGAACATGACACGAACGCTGGCCGGCAAGACCGTCCTGATGTCGGGCGGCAGCCGCGGCATCGGACTCGCCATCGCCCTGTGCGCGGCCCGCGACGGTGCGAACGTCGTGATGCTCGCCAAGACCGCCGTACCGCACCCGAAGCTCGAAGGCACGGTCCACACCGCGGTCGAGGAGGTCGAACGCGCGGGCGGCAAGGGGCTGGCCGTCGTCGGCGACGTCCGCAACGAGGACGACGTACGCACCGCCGTCAATGCCGCGGTCTCTGCCTTCGGCGGTATCGACATCGTGGTGAACAACGCCAGCGCGATCGACCTGTCGTCGTCGGAACAGCTGGAGATGAAGCGGTACGACCTGATGCAGGACATCAACACGCGTGGCACGTTCCTGCTGACCAGGGCCGCGATACCGCACCTGCGCGGGGCGGAGAACCCGCACATCCTCACCCTCTCGCCGCCGCTGAACCTGGCGCCGCACTGGGTGGGCAGACATCTCGGCTACACGCTGTCGAAGTACGGGATGAGCCTGTGCACCATCGGGTTCGCCGAGGAACTCGCCGCCGACGGCATCGCCGCCAACTCGCTGTGGCCTCGGACCCTGATCGACACCGCCGCCGTACGCAACGTGGTCGGCGGCGCCGCACAGGCCCGCAGTCCCCAGATCATGGCTGACGCCGCGTACGCCGTCCTCACGCGTGACGCGCACAAGTGCACCGGCAACCTGTTCATCGACGACGAGGTCCTGTCGGACGAAGGCGTCACCGACCTGTCGGTCTACAGCCCGGCCGGCCTTGAGGGCGAGCTCGCGCTCGACATTTTCGTCGATCCGGCCTGATCCCGCTCAGTTCCGAGGCGGGCCTTCTTGGCGCGCCGGGCGGGCCACCCGTGCGGCCCCGTCCGTCACCGCAATGGTCACGGACTCGACGGTATGGGCCATGTCCGGCTGTCGTCTCCACGATCGTTCCGGAAGCGGCGGAGGGCAAAGCGAGACGGGGCCGCCGGCCGGGCGGTTCAGCCGCGGGGCCCCACGCCGCGCAGAAGCGTGTCGACGACGAGTGTGGCCAGTGCGTCCGCGTTCTGCCGGACCTGGTCCGGGGCGAGATCCGCGCCGCCCCCGTGCTGGGCCTCGTCGATGAGGGCGTAATAGACCCGCCGCGCCCACATGAGGTCCGTGTCGGGGGCGAGGAACCCTTCGTGCTGGGCTCGGGCGAAGAAATCCAGGGCGCCGACGTTGACCTCGGACCAGATCGCCTCGGTGAGGGGGGTGTCGGCGAGGGGGTGGCCGAGGGTGAACCGCCAGACACTCTTGATGCGCAGAACGTTCGCCGTGACGCGGTGCAGTGCCACGAGCGGTGGGGCGGTGTCCATGTGGGCGTCCTCGACGGACTCCATGAGTTGCCGCTTCGCCGAGGCGGCGAGTGCTTCGATGAGTGCTTGGCGGTTGGCGAACCGCCGATGGACGGTCGTTCTGGCTACGCCCGCCCGCTCGGCGATCTGCTCCATGGAGGCCCCGGGGTCTTCGGCGAGTACCTGCTCGGCCGCTTCCAGAATCGCGCGCACACTGCGCGCGGCATCGGCCCGCAGGGGTCGACCCATGACCTATCCACTCCCGTTGTTGATTCGTGATGCATCGAAGACCATACGCCTGGCCTGCGTATTTGTGCCGATTTGCATCAATGTTGTTGCGTGGAAATGTAAAATCGCGACAGGAGTGATGCGTTTAAATCAATGAACTGCTACGTTGCTGTCTTAGATCATGAACATATTTGCGTGATCCGGTTCCCCCTCGGCGGTTCCTCAGTCCGCGGAGTGGAGTCCCTCTGTCCTGGCCCATGTGCCTGACGGCCCCATGAGAACGAGCCCTCGGGTGAACCGGAGGAATGACACGGTGGAGATAGAGCTGCGGATCAACGGATCCGCCCGAACACTGGACGTCTCACCACAGGTGAGTCTGCTCGACGCGCTGCGCGAGTACCTGGGCCTGACCGGCACCAAGAAGGGCTGCGACCAGGGCGCGTGCGGTGCGTGCACGGTGCTGGCCGACGGGCGGCGGATCAACTCGTGCCTGGCGCTGGCGGTGCAGTACGAGGGCCGTGAGATCACGACGATCGAAGGGGTCGACCACCCGCTGCAGGAGGCGTTCGTCCGCACCGACGGATTCCAGTGCGGGTACTGCACGCCGGGTCAGATCTGTTCGGCGATCGGGATGCTTGCCGAGCACAAGGAGGGCGCGCCCAGCGCGGCGACCGAGCATCTCGCCGACGGTGGCGGGGAGTTGGACGAAGCGGAGATCCGGGAGCGGATGAGCGGCAACCTGTGCCGTTGCGGCGCCTACAACGGCATCGTCTCGGCGATCAGGGAGGTCGCGAAGTGAAGTCGTTCTCCTACGCCAGTGCAACAGATGTGGGCACGGCGCTGCGTACGGTCGCAGGTAGCGACGGCGTGAAGTTCCTCGCGGGCGGCACGAACCTCGTCGACCTCATGCGGGAGGGCATCGAACACCCGGCGACGGTCGTCGACATCACCCGCCTGCCCCTGACCGGCATCGAGGAACTGCCGGACGGAGGAATCCGCGTCGGCGCACTGGTGACCAACAGCCGGCTCGCCGCGGACCCCCTCGTCCGCACCCGCTACCCGGTCCTGGCCAAGGCGATCCTCCTCGGGGCCTCGGCCCAGCTGCGGAACATGGCGACGGTGGGCGGCAATCTGCTGCAGCGTACCCGCTGCATGTACTTCTACGACGAGGCGTCCGCGTGCAACAAACGCGCGCCGGGCACCGGTTGCGACGCGATCGGCGGGTTCTCCCGTGGCAGCGCGGTCCTGGGCACGAGCGAGCACTGCATCGCCACGCACCCCTCGGACATGGCGGTCGCGCTGGTGCTGCTCGACGCCGTCGTGGAGGTCGAGAGCGTGCGCGGAGTACGGCGGATCCCGGTCGCCGACTTCCACACGCTGCCCGGCGAGACCCCGCACGTCGAGTCGGTGCTGGCCCCCGACGAGCTGATCACGGCCGTCGAGCTGCCGACGGTGCCGGTCGCGGCGCACTCGCGCTACCGCAAGGTCCGCGACCGCGCCTCCTACGCGTTCGCCCTCGTCTCCGTCGCCGCCGCGCTGGCCGTCCAGGACGGCGTGGTCACCGACGTACGGCTCGCACTCGGCGGCGTCGCCACCAAACCCTGGCGGGCGCGCGTCGCGGAAGAGCTGCTGGTCGGCGCCGAAGCCACTGACGAGAACTTCGCCAGGGCTGCCGCCGCGGAACTCGCCCCCGCCCTGCCCCAGTCCGGCAACGCCTTCAAGATCGACCTGGCCCGGCGGTCGGTCGTGGCCGTGCTGCGGACACTCAACGCCGAGCGGAGCGCATCGTGACCACACACACCTGGACAGGCTCCGAGCCCAGCGCGGACGCCTCCGTACCCGTCGGGGGCGCGGTCGGCCGACCGGTGGACCGCCGGGACGGTCACGCGAAGGTGACCGGGGCCGTGCGGTTCTCCGCCGAGCACCACTACCCGAACCTCACCTACGCGACGCTGGTCCATTCCACCGTCGCCCGTGGCACGATCACCGGCATCGACACGACCGCGGCGGCTGCGGTGCCCGGCGTCGTGGAGGTCCTCACCCATCTCAACGCGCCGAGGATCCGCCCGGAACGCAAAGCCAACATCGTGCGGGACCTGGGGCCGAGCGTGTCGGGGACCAGCCTCGACTATCTCAACACCGATCAGGTCTTCTGGGACGGCCAGCCGATCGCCGTCGTGGTCGCGGAGACCTCGGCCGCGGCGAACGAGGCCGCCCCGCTCGTCGAGGTGACCTACGACCTGCTGCCCGCGCGCGTGGACTTCGCCGTCGAGCAAACCAATGCCACCCCGGCGAAGGGCGACCTCACCTTCGCCGGCCTGAAGAAGAAGGGCGACGCCGAGGCGGCCTTGGCCGCTGCGGAGGCGTCGGTCGACCTGCGCTACACCACGCCCGGCCTGCAGCACAACGCGATCGAGCCGCACGCGACGGTCGCCGTCTGGGACGGTGACCACCTCACCGTGCACGACACCACGCAGTCCATCAACCAGACCGGCCATTACCTGGCCTGGCGGTTCGGTGTGCCGGCGTCCCACGTCCGCGTCCACGCCGAGTACGTGGGGGGCGGCTTCGGCGGGAAGTTCGCCGTCTGGCCCGGCACGGTCATCGCGGCGATGGCGGCCAGAGCGGTCGGGCGGCCCGTGCGCCTGGCGCTGAGCCGTACGGCAGTCAGCCGCACCACGGGTGGGCGTACCGCCTCGACCAACCGGATCGCGCTCGGCGCGACCCGCGACGGCCGGCTCACCTCGCTGATCCAGGACAGCGTCACCCGCACCGGCTCGGCCGGGGGCCTGCTCGAGGCGACCAGCTCTCCGGCCCGGCACCTCTACGGCGCCCAGAACATGCTGACCCGGCAGAACCTCGTCCCGATGGACCTGGTGCCCAACACCTGGCTGCGCGCCCCGGGGGAGGCGATCGGCAGCTTCGTACTGGAATCGGCGATGGACGAACTCGCCTATGAATTGTCCATGGACCCGATCGCCCTGCGGCTGCGCAACGAGCCGACAACGGATCCGACGGGCGGCAAGAGGTTCTCCCAGCGCATGCAGCGTGAAGCCTTCGAGGCAGGCGCCGAACGCTTCGGCTGGGCGGACCGCGACCCAGAACCCCGCTCCATGCGGGACGGCGAGTGGCTCGTCGGCATGGGCACGGCCACCGCCTACCACCCGGTCCTGCGTCTGGTCGCCGACGTCAGGGTGCGGCTGAGTGACGACGGCAGCGCGCTCGTGCAGTGCGGTTTCCATGAGATGGGCATGGGCGCCGCGACCGTCCAGGCACAGATCGCTGCGGACGCGCTCGGCATCGCGTACGAGGAGGTTCGCGTCGAGTACGGCGATTCGGCTCTGCCGTCCGGCCCGATGGCCGGCAACTCGAACCAGACGGCGACGGTGGCCACCAGCGTCCTCGCGGCGTGCGCCGAGCTGACCCGCAAGGTGAGTGCGCTGGCCCGGCGTACGGGCACGACCGGCCAGGAACCGTCGGCCGCCCTGCGCGCGGCGGGGCGCCCGTTCATCGAGGCCTCGGTCGGGTCGGCCACCCGGCTGGGTGCGCTGGGCAGCCAGGGCCGTTTCCTGTCGACCTTCCTGAGGGACCAGCGCTGGTCCAAGGCCGCCCGCGGCGCGCAGTTCTGCGAGGTGCGGGTGAACGCCGCCACCGGCGAACTGCGGATCTCACGCTGGCTCGGCATGTTCGACGTCGGTCGCATCATCAACCCCAAGACCGCGGCCAGCCAGCTCCGCGGGGCGGTGGTCATGGGCATCGGCATGGCGCTGTCGGAGCAGACCTTGGTCGACCCCCGCAACGGGCGCACCATGAGCGCCGGCCTCGACTCCTACTACGTTCCCGTGCACGCCGACATCCCCCCGATCGACGTTGCCTGGCTCGACGAACCGGACAAGACGATGCCCCTGGGCATCATCGGCCTGGGTGAGGTCGGCACGACCGGCGTGGCGGCCGCGATCGCGAACGCCGTCTACCACGCGACCGGCAAGCGGATCCGGGATCTGCCGATCACGCTGGACAAGCTGCTCTGAGACGACGGCCGTTCGATCCGTCCTACGGCAAGAAAGGCATGCACGTGCTGGACATCGCTGGCGAGCTGAACCGGTGGCTCGATGAGGGACGGGAGTTCGCCGTGGCCACTGTCGTGGCCGTCAGCGGCAGCGCGCCGCGCGGGCCGGGCGCCGCGCTCGCCGTCGACGCCGACGGCACGGCCATCGGCTCGGTGTCCGGCGGCTGTGTCGAGGGCGCGGTGTACGACCTGTGCACCCAGGCGCTCGCCGACGGCGAGACGGTGCGTGAGCGGTTCGGCTACAGCGACGAGGACGCCTTCGCCGTCGGCCTGACCTGCGGCGGCGTCCTCGACATCCTGATCAGCCCGGTGCCCGCCGACGCGCCCGGCAGGAAGACATTGCAGACGGCACTGTCGGCCGCCGCCCGGGGCGAGGCGGTGGCACTCGCCCGCGTAACCCGCGGCCCGGCAAAGCTGCTCGGGCGGGCGCTGGCAGTCCGCCAGGACGGCTCGTACGAAGGTCAACTGGGCGAACACCCCGACCTGGACCGGGCCATCGTCGACGAAGCCTGCTCCCTGCTGGACGCCGGCCGCACCGGCACCTTCGACATCGCGCGGGACGGCTCCCACTGCGAGCCGGATCTGACCGTGTTCGTCGAGTCGAGCGTGCCGCCGCCGCGCATGCTCGTCTTCGGCGCCATCGACTTCGCCGCCGCCCTCGTACGCGTGGGCAAGTTCCTCGGCTACCACGTCACCGTGTGCGACGCCCGCCCCGTCTTCGCCACCCGGACCCGCTTCCCCGAGGCCGACGACATCGTGGTCGACTGGCCCCACCGCTACCTGCAACACACCCCGACCGACGACCGCACGGTGATCTGCGTCCTCACCCACGACGCCAAGTTCGACGTACCCCTCCTGGAAGCGGCCCTGCGCCTGCCGGCCGCCTACATCGGCGCGATGGGCTCACGCCGCACCCACCAGGACCGCGACCACAGACTCCGCGAAACCGGTCTCACCGAAGCCGAACTCACCCGCCTGCACTCACCCATCGGCCTTGACCTCGGCGCCCGTACCCCCGAGGAGACCGCCCTGTCCATCGCCGCCGAGATACTCGCCACCCGCCACGGCGGAACAGGCCTCCCCCTGAGTGGCTCGCACACACCGATCCACCACGACACCGAAGGGCGCCGGCCGCGGCGATCAGCGCGACTGGCCGCGTGACGCGACAGTGCGCCGGCTGTCAGGACGACCGAGGCATGGAGGCCCCCGGCCTGCCGCGCGCGTGGACCCCGGATGCAGCCCTGGAGCTGGTGACCGCCTCCCACCCGCCGACCCGCGCCTCCGAGCCCGACGCCGACGGCAGGCGGGTGCACCCTGCGGCACCTGGTCGTGGACGCCAGTGCGCTGGCCGGCCAGTTCACGCCGAAGGGCGAGTGCCCGGAGGGGACCGCCTGGTATGCGACGCCGACCGTGGCGTACGCGGCGGAGTTCGGGCTACGACGTCGCGCCGAACGAGGCGTAAGTCCGTACCCGGAGCCGGCGATCGTCGTCTCGGAGGTCAAGGCGACGGTGCAGGGCGGCCTGGGCAAGCTGTCGCTTGTCGGGGTACGCGGCCCGCCCGAGGCACCCCGTCCCGACGGTCGACTGCCGAGGCCCTGCACCCCGTATTTCACGAGAAGCCCGCTTCCGCGACATCGTCCACTGGACTCGATGACGAGGCGTACGTCCAGCGGTCGGGACTCCCGTTCGCCGGCGCAAGCGTTTGCTGCACTTGGCCGGAACACCCCTCTCCGCCACGACCGCGTGGTCCCGTGTGAGGACCGGTCGCCACGCCCGCGAAATCTTCGGCGAACACCCGTGGACCAATGTGAACGCACCTGTGCGGCGGTAGGAAAGGAACCCGAGTCCATCCGGACCTCGCCCGGCGCCCGTCGGAATACCCATTGGCCTGAACATCTCTGCCGACTCGAGCCATGGCGCACTAGACTCGGAACGAATGATCAACGGGAGGCCGCAGTTGTTGCATGTCGCTTTAGTGAACATGCCATTCGCCGACTGGAATCGTCCGTCATTTACCCTGGGGCAGTTATCGACTCTCTTTCACCGGGAGTTCGACGACCGGGCGCGAGCGCACGTGTGCTATCTCAACCAGGACATGGCCGAGTTCTTCGGAACACGTCTGTACGAGGCCCTCTCCGTGAGTCACGATCATGTGGACACAGGGATCGAGGACTGGCTTTTCCGGCACATCGCCTTTCCCGGCGAGGCCGACACCGCCACCGAGTACTTCCAGCGCTACTACCGGGGTGCCCGGTGGGCCGACTTCCGCAAGCAGATCCTGTCGGCGCGGGACGGACTGCGGGAGTTCTGCGAGGAACTGATCGACCGCTACCGGCTTGACGAGGCCGACATCGTGGGGTTCAGCTCGATGTTCGCCCAGCATGTGCCGAGTATCGCCCTGGCGCGGCTGATCAAGGAGCGCAGCCCGCAGACGCTCGTCGTGCTCGGTGGGGCGAACTGCGAAGCGCCCATGTGCTCGGTGGTCGCCGAGCAGGTGCCGGCCGTCGATTTAGTCTTCTCCGGGCCCGCGCTGAACACCTTCGGCGAGTTCCTGCGGTGTGTCCTCGACGAGGATCTGGAGCGCGCCGACGCCGTTCCGGGAATTCTTTCCGAGCGGAACTGCCGAGACCCGCGCTTCCGCAAGGCAATCGACGCGGAACGCGATATCGACGACTTCTTCCTGCCCGACTACGACAGTTTCTACGAGGCGCTGGAGAGTCATCCGGAACTGCGGCGCACGGGTACCAGCAAGCCCATGCTGTTCTTCGAGACGTCCCGCGATTGCTGGTGGGGGCAGCGTTCACACTGCACCTTCTGCGGGCTGAACGGCGAAAGCATGGATTTTCGGGCGATGGCCCCGGACCTGGCAGTCCAGCAGTTCGAGTGGCTATTCGGCTTCGCGCCCGCCTACACCTCGCTCTTCTGCACGGACAATGTCATGCCACGCAATTACTCGCGTGAGGTCTTCCCTCGACTCGACCCGCCGCCGGGGGCCGAGATCTTCTACGAGGTCAAGCTCCCACTGAGCCGTCAGGACCTGCGCGCCATGACCGACGCGAGCGTCACCGTCGTCCAGCCCGGCATCGAGGCGCTGTCCTCCTCGACGCTGAAACTGATGGGCAAGGGGACGAACGCGTTCCAGAACCTGCAGTTCCTCAAGAACTGCGAGGAGTTCGGGATCAAGCCCGAGTGGAACCTGCTGATCGGCTTCCCCGGGGAGGACCCGTCGGCGTACCGCAAGTACGCCGAGGAACTGCGCGACTTCGTCCACCTGGTGCCGCCGCACGGCGTGTACATGGTGCGTTTCGACCGCTTCAGTCCCTACTTCAAGCGGAGCGACGAGTACGGGCTCGTCCTGAAGCCGGTGGACTACTACTCCCTCACGTATCCCTTCGACGAGTCGGCGCTGGCCGATCTCGCGTACTTCTTCGCCGACCAGAACCTGGCTCCGTACATGCTCGACGCGGTCGAGTGGCACGACGAGTTGAGCGGGCTGGTCACCCAGTGGCGTGCAGCCTGGTACGGGCACGACGGAGCAGCCCGTCGCGAGCTGCGGCTGGTCGCCGACGACGATGGCCGGCTCACCGTTCGTGACTCCCGGTCCGGCGCTCTCCGGACTCACCCGGTCGACGCGGAGACCGGCCGGCTGCTGCGTCGACTCGCCTCGCCGGCCAAGCCCGAGCAACTGGCCCGGGACTGGCCTGAGGGGCCGGACGACCTGCGGCAACGCCTGGGCACGCTCACCGAACTGCGGTTCCTCTTCGCCGAGAACGGCCGGGTGATGAGCCTGGTGCTGACCGGAGAAGAGGGCGAGATCGAGGAGCCCGCCCGGGACGAACTCGCCACGGTCGGCGCCCGGCTGCTGCCGCTGTTGCCGGAAGCCCCGCGATGACCGCCGAGACCACCCCGATGCTCCCGCTGGTCCTCGAGGGACACGGTGAGTCGGCCGTCGAACGGCTTCGCGCCCGGCGGGACGAGCTCCGGACCGCGCTGCGCGAATGCGGTGCGCTGCTGCTGCGCGGCTTCGACGTCGGGGGCGCCGACGGCTTCGCGGACATCGTCCGCACGCTCTCCGGCGAGCCGCTGCCGTACACCGAGCGTTCATCTCCCCGGAGCGTGATCAAGGGAAACGTCTACACGTCCACCGACTACCCGCCCGGCGAAGAGATCTTCCTGCACAACGAGAACTCGTATCAGGCGAGTTGGCCGCTGACCCTGTACTTCCACTGTGTGCGCCCGCCGCAGGACCAGGGCGCCACCCCGCTGGCCGACACCAGGCGGGTGCTGGCCGGCATCGACGACGAGGTGCGCCGGGAGTTCGCCCGGCGCGGCTGGACGGTCGTACGCAACTACGGTGACCTGGTCGGCCTGCCGTGGCGGGAGACGTTCGCCACCGAGGACCGCGCGGAGGTCGAGCGGTACTGCCGGGAGCGGGACATCGAGGCACAGTGGCTGCCCGGCGGCGGGCTGCGCACCCGGGCGGTACGGAAGGTCGTGCACCGGCATCCGGTGACCGGCGAGATGGTGTGGTTCAACCACGCGACGGTCTTCCACGTCACCACGCTGCCGGAGTCGGTCCGGCTCGGGTTGCTGGAGATGCTGGGCGAGGAGAACCTCCCCAGCCAGACGTACTACGGCGACGGCAAACCGATCCCGGACGCCGTCATGGACCATCTCCGGGCCTGTTACCGAGCCGCGGCGACCCGCTTCGACTACCGTGCCGACGATGTCCTGGTGATCGACAACATGCTGGTCTCGCACGGCCGGGAGCCGTACACGGGACCCCGCCGGATCGCGGTCGCCATGGCGGAGCCGTACACCCCCCACCGCTAGCCCCAGGACGGAAGACCCTCGTATGCCGGCGCGTTCACTCTGGTCCAACCGGGACTTCTCCGTTTTCTGGGCGGTCCAGGCGCTGTCCGAGGTCGGCAACGCCTTCTCGCTGGTGGCGCTTCCGCTGCTGGTGCTGCACACCACCGGGTCGGCGGCGCAGATGGGGTTGCTCACCGCCGTCGCCGGCGCCGCCTCGCTGCTCACCGGTCTGGTCGGCGGCGCCTGGGCCGACCGCTTCGACCGGCGGCGCCTGCTGATGCTGTGCGACGCCGCCCGGCTGGTGCTGTACGGCGCGATCCCGGTGTGCTGGGCCCTGAGCCCGCAGATCTGGCTGCTCTACGTGGTCATGGCGCTGGCCTCGGTCTTCGAGATGCTGTTCAAGATCACATATGTCACTGCCGTGGCGAACCTCGTCGACAAGGAGCAGATCGTCGCGGCGAACGGCCGGCTGGAGGCGACGAACGCGATCGCGTACGTCGCCGGCCCGGCCCTGGCCGGTGTGGTGGCCGGGTTCTTCGGGTCGACGGCCGCCGTCGCCATCAACGCGGGCAGCTTCGGGATCTCTCTGGTGGGCCTGGCGTTCATCAGGCTCAGGCCCATCGAGCGGCCGTCGACCGACGAGGCCGAGAGCAAGGCGGCCCATGCCCAGGACCTGCGCTCCGGCTTCCGGGTCGGCGCCGCGTTCCTGTGGCGCACGCCGGTGCTGCGGACGCTCACCGTGCTGCTGACCGTCACCACCTTCCTCAGCCTGGGCATGACCGATGTCTTCATCTACCACCTGCGGCACGGTCTTGGGCAGGACGAACGCACGGTGGGCTACGTCCTCGCCCTGGCCGGGCTCGGCACCTGTGTGGCCGCCGCCGTGACCGCCCGGCTGCGCCGCTCCTGGGGGTTCGGCCCCTGCTGGCTCGGTGCGATGAGTCTGTGCTCGGTGTCGGTGCTGGTGCTGGGCGGCACCGGACAGGTGTCGATGGCGGCCGTGACGATCTGTCTGTACTCGTTCGGCATGGCGCTGGCGGGCATCTGCTCGATGTCCCTGCGGCAACAGGTCACGCCGGACCATCTGCTCGGCCGGGTCACCTCCGCGTTCTGGACGATCCACGGCAGCCTCGCGCCTCTCGGCGCCGCCCTGCTCACCGCCCTGGTCGGCCGGCTGGGGACACGGGGGCCGCTGACCGCGGTGGCCGTCGTCTTCCTGGCCGTGGTCGTGGCCGCCGCATTCACTCCCATTCGGCAGCGCCGACCGGAGCAGACCGCCGTATCGCTCCCGCAGACGCGGCCCGCTGAGGCGCCGCAACCATGAGAGGAGAGCCACGGGGATGACGCCGAAGCCCGACGATGACGACCGGCTGTACAAGGTCGTGGTCAACCACGAGGAGCAGTACTCCGTCTGGCCTGCCGACCGGGACAACCCCGCTGGGTGGTCGGACGCGGGCAGGACCGGCCTGAAGTCCGAGTGTCTCGCTCATATCGAGGACGTGTGGACCGACATGCGTCCGTTGAGCCTGCGCCGTCGCCTGCGGGCGGGCGAACAGGACGCACGGAACGGATAGGGCGGACCGGTGGCGGAGGGCGCCGACTCCGACGCCCGTCCGTCACCGCACCCGCCGTACCGCGAACCAGGGAAGGCCATCGTGCACGACGACCTGGAAACACGACCGACGCCTCGCTCGGCGGGAGTGCCCCGGCTGCCGCTCTCCCACGGCCAGAAAAGGCTCTGGTACCTGGAGCAGATCGCCGTCGCCGCCCCGGTCCACCACGTGTCCGCCGCCACTCTCATCGAGGGCCTGCTGGACGCCGGTCTGCCGGCGTCCGCCCTGCGGGACTGTGTCGCCCGCCACGAGCTGCTCCGCAGTACCTTCGACGATCGCGGGGACGGGCCGCGCCGTACCGTCCGTGAGACGGCCGAGGTGCCGCTGCGACGACTGGACCTCGTGGGAAAAACCGCCCCGGGGACGGACGCTCGCGGCGGGTCCGCGCCTGAGGCGTAGCTGCGCGGTGTACTCGCCGAGGAGAGTGGCCGGCCCTTCGCCCTCGACAGCGGGCCCGCGCTGCGTGCCACCCTGGTGCGCACCGGCGAGAAGCGGCACGTACTGCTGCTCACAGCGCACCGCATCGTCGCCGACCGGGCTTCGCTCACTGTGCTGGAGCATGAACTGGCCTGCCGGTACGCGGCTTTGAGCGAGGGATCGGCGCAGCTCCCGCTCTCGCACGCGGACCGGCCGACCCTGGAGCGGGCGGTCCTGGAGCGGGAGACCCGGGACGAGGGGCTGCCGTACTGGAAGCGGCGGTTGGCGGGTCTCCCGCCGCTCGACCTGCCGCTCGACCGGACGCGGCCGAGGAAACCGACCCAGCGGGCGACGGGCCGAGGGGTGCTCCTCGACGATCGGCACGCAGAGGCCCTGCGGCGGCTCGCCCGCGAGGAAGGCGTACCGGCGTCGACAGTGCCGGCGGTCGCCTTCGCCGTGCTGCTGGCACTCTGGACGGGTCGGCACGACGTCGTGTTCGGCACCCCCACGGACCGTCGTCCGCCGGCGTCCACGAGGACAGCGTTCGGGCCTTACGAGGATCTGCTCCTGTTGCGGGTCGACCTGACGGGCCGCCCCTCCTTGCGGGAGGCGTTGCGTCGCGTCGCACGTACCCGGGACGAGGCGGAGCGGCACGCCGGTGTCGCCTTCGGACGGCTCGTCCAACTCTTCGACCAGGAGCGGGACTTGCGCCATAGTCCGCTCTGCCAGGCGGTCTTCGCAGTGACGGGGGCGCGGCGCACGGGCTTCACCGCGGCGGGGCTCACCACGTCCGAGGTCACCCTGGACGACGCGATCGTCCCCTACGACCTGCAGTGCACGGTGACCGATGACGATGGCGCCGGCCCGGGCGGCCTCGGAGCTGAGTTGCGCCTCGCGTCCGACCTGTGGGTGCCGGAGTCGGCCGACCGCATGGCGACCGCCTTCCGCGCACTGCTCACCGCCCTCGCTGAGACCCCCGACCGGCGGATCGGGGAGATTCCGGTGCTGTCGCCCGAGGACCGGGCCCGGGTCGACGCCTGGAACGTCACGGACCGTCCCCTGCCCGAACCAGCCACCGTGGACGGCCTGTTCCTCGCGTGGGCGCAACGCACCCCGCAAGCTCTCGCCCTCACCGACCGCACCGGAACCTGGACGTACGCGAGGCTGCTGGGGCGGGCCGAGCGTGTCGCACGGACCTTGATCGCGGCCGGCGTCACCCCGGACTCCGTCGTCGCCCTGCACATGCGACGCTCCGCCGACCTGGTCACGGGCATGCTCGGCGCGCTCCTGGCAGGCGGCGCCCCCCTCGTCCTCGACCCCGGCAACCCCGAGGAACGCCTGCGGTTCATGGCCGACGACGCCGAGATCTCGGCCGTCCTCAGCCGCGCCGACCCCCCCCGCCTGGCTGCACGGCCTGGGCGTACCCGTACTGCGACTCAACGACGCGGAACACGACAGCGCCGATACGTCCGCCCCGCAGCGGCGGGGACCTGCGCCGGCCGACCGGGAACCCGACACGCCCGCCGCACCTGAGCCCGCACCCGTCCGGGCCGTCGAGACCGGCCCACAGAGGCAGGGGTCCTTGGCAGCCGGGCCGGCACACGACAAGTCCGTGGCAGCCGGCCGGGAGCACGTCGGGCACTGTCCCGTCGACCCGCCTCCGCGGTCCCGCTCCCACCCGCTCGGGCTGGCCGCCGTGGTGCACACCTCCGGGTCGACCGGGCGGCCCAAGGCTGTCGGGATACCCCATCGGGCCGTCGTGCGGCTGATCACCGTGACCGACTACGTGTGCATCGGCCCCGGCGACGTCCTCCTGCACCTTGGTGACCCTGCCTTCGACATCACCGCATTCGAGGTGTGGGGAGCGCTGTGCAACGGCGCCCGCGTGGACGTGCTGCCCGGCGACGAACCCCTCGGGCCCGACGAGGTGCTGGCCGCTCTGCGTGAGCTGCGGCCGACGATCGTCGCCCTCACCGGCACCCTCTTCAACCGGGTGGCCGACATCGACCCGAGGGCCTTCGGCGGGCTGCGTCACCTGTTCGTCGTCGGAGAGGTGATGGACCCCCGGCGCACGCGCGCGGTATTGCGCGGCGGCGCGCCGCCCGGGCACCTGCACAACGGGTACGGCCCGAGCGAGAACGCGACGTTCTCCACGACCCACCTGGTGGACCGGCTGCCCGAGGACGCCCCGGGCGTGCCCATCGGCTCCGCCCTCACCAACACCACGCTGCACGTGCTGGACCAGGAGCTGGGCACCGTGCCGATCGGGGTGACCGGCGAGTTGTACGTCGGTGGGCTTGGAGTCGCCCGGGGTTATCTGGGCCGCCCGGGCCACACTGCGGAGCGCTTCCTGCCAGATCCGTTCGCCTCCCGGCCGGGGGCGCTGATGTACCGCACCGGAGACCTGGTACGAAGGCTCCCGGACGGGACGTTGGACTTCCTCGGCCGGGCCGACCAGCAGGTGAAGATCCGCGGCTACCGCATCGAGCCGGGTACGGGCGGAGCCCGAGGAGATCCGGGCCGCGCTGCTGCGGCACCCTGGTGTACGGGACGCCGCCGTCGTCCTCATCGCGAACGAGGAGTACGGCGACCAACTGGCCGCCTGTGTCGTCGCCGACGACGTCCACACCACGACGACGCGGTCCCTGCGCGCCCACCTGGCCGAGCGGCTGCCGACCCAACTGGTGCCGACCACGTATGCCAGGACCGAGGCCATACCCCTCACATCGAACGGCAAGGTGGACCAGGCCGCAGTGCGATCCCTCGTCCAGACCGGCGCCACCGGGTCCCCGGTCTCCTCGGCGGGCGGGGCCGGCACAACGCCGGCCGACCCGGTGGAGGCAGCCGTGGCCCGGGTCTTCGAGGAACTGCTGGGCGTCGCCGCCGTCGGCGCGGACGAGGACTTCTTCACACTGGGCGGTCACTCCCTGCCGGCCGTACGGCTGATCGCACGGCTCAACGGGGAGTTCCACGCCGCGCTCCAGGTCCCCGTGCTCTTCACAGAACCGGAGCCGGGGCCGGGGCCGGATCGTGAGGTGGGGCGGCCCGGAAGGGCGGCCACGCCGAAGCACCTGGCCCGGCTGCTCAAGGCGGGCAACGCCGCCCCGCACGCCCTTCCGGACGACATCGTGGCACTGAGACCCCGGGGCGAGGGCACCCCGCTGTTCTGCGTCCACCCGGCAGGCGGCGAGGCCACCGGCTTCCGTCATCTCGCCGCCTGCCCCGAGCTTCGCGGCCCGCTGTACGCCCTCCAGACATCGGCGGGCGGTGCCGACCACGAGGACCGGAGCGTCGAGGCGCTGGCCGCCCGCTATCTGGCGGCCGTACGCGCGGTGGCGCCTACCGGCCCGTATCTGCTGCTGGGCTGGTCCATGGGCGGGCTGGTGGCCTTCGAAATGGCCCGGCTGCTCGAACTGCGGGGTGAGCGCGCTGATGGTCTTCCTCGTCGAGAGCTACCTCTCCGCACAGCTCCCCGAGTTCGCCAAGGACGACGAGACCTCCGACGGCGCACCAACGGCGCCCATCTGCGGGCCGCCCGGGCCTACCGCCCGTCGCGGTACGCCGGCCCGGTCGCACTCGTCCAGGCCGACAAACAGGATGCGGACTTCCGGCGCACCGCGATCCGCTCCTGGTCCGGCGTCTGCGCCCCCGCCCGGCTGACCCACCACGTCCTGGAAGGAGACCACCTGACCCTGTTCGAGCCACCGTACGTCACCGAACTCGCCCGCCTGATCGCCCGGATGACGCGGTAGTCCACCGGCCGCAGGAGCGTGGTCCTCATCTGCACCGACGCTGCGGCCAACAACACGGGCTCTCCCGGACCGGCCCGCCCAGCGGGGCCCGGGTTCTGGCGACGACCGGACCCGGTTCGCCGACGCCGGATCGACCTGCAGGCGTACGCAGGATCCGCTCCCGTCACAAGGGCTGTACGGCGCGCGAAGGCGGTGACGCCGGGCAGGCCGAGCCGACGCGCAGCGACCTCGGCCGTCAGCGCGCGCCGAAGGGCGGCGGTTCTCCTGCGGCGCGGCCCCTGCCTCCGATGCCGTCGGCCCGTGAGGGCCACGGGGCAGGGAGGGCTGACCGCCCGGGCGGCCGGAGCGCTGGCCGTGGGCGGCCTCACACTTGTGGCGGCTGTGCCCTTCGTCCCCGGCGAGAAACCGGCTCGCCGCCTGAACGTTCACCCCCACTCGCACACCATGTATCGACTCGGTAACGCAGTGTCATGACCAGTGGGTAGTTCTTTAGGCTCCTCGCGAGCCGCTCTGGTGGCGGTCTTCTGCGACGGGGGCTGGTCCATGGAGGGATACCGGCGGTGGGCTTATCCGGGGGCTGCTGTCTCGCTGAGTGGTGTGGCCGCGGCGGTGTGCATCGCGGCGTACGAAAACCGACTCCAGGATCTGTACTGGGGTGATGCCGGTGTCTCGGTCTCTTTCGCGGCCGTCGGAGGATTGCTGGCTCATCGGCTGCCGCGCCACCCACTGGGCTGGTTGATGCTCCTGATGGCGCTGAGCGGTTCGCTCGGATGCTTGATCCACCAGGTGTGGCCGCTGGCATCGGCGGCACGGATGCCCGGCACAGTAGTTCTCGGCTGGATGACTGCGTGGGTGTGGTGGCCGGCCTTCGGCGCGCTCCCTCTGGCTCTTCTGCTGTACCCCACGGGACGCCTGCCTTCGCCGCGTTGGCGCCTGACCAGCCTCGTCTTCTCAGCTCTGGTGGTTCTGCCGACTGCCGTCCTCGCAGTGGTCGGGGCCATCCATCCCACGGCCGGCGTGGTGGATCCCGAGGACATCGGGCAGAGCCCTCTCTTTCCGGTGAACCGGGTCACGTTCATCGCCTTGCAGGTATGTCTCCTGATTGCCCTGGTCTCGCTCGTGAAACGGTGGCGATCAGGAGCGCGGCTGGAGCGCGACCAGTTGAAGTGGCTGGCCTTCGCCGTCGCGCTGGCCATAGGCGGGCAGGTCGCGCTGGACCGTGTGCCCTACCCGCCTGTGGTGCTGCATGGGATCGGCTTCTGCCTCGATGCCGGCGTCCCCGCCGCCGTGGCCGTCGCGGTACTGCGTTACCGGCTGTGGGCCATTGACCTGATCATTCGGCGCTCGCTGGCCTATGCGGGCCTCACCGCGGGCGTGGTTGTCCTGTATACGGGTGTGATGTGGTCGGTCAACGGTGTGCTCCACCGGAGGTCCACCTTCGCGGCGTCCCTGCTGGCGACCGGCGTCGTCGCGGTGGCCCTTCAGCCGCTGCACCAGCGCAGTCAGCGTGCCGTGAACCGGATCTTCTTCGGTGACCGGGACGAACCCCACACCGTCATGGCCCGTCTGACCGCACGTCTGCGCTCCTCGATCGAGCCGGACGACGCCCTGCCGATGGTGGCCCGCACGCTGGCAGACGCACTGCGTCTGTCGTACGTAGCCATCGAGACGCCTGCCGGCCCCCGCGTGCGTCATGGTGTGCCCACCGGCACCGTACTGACTCTGCCCCTGCAATACCGGAACGCTGTCATCGGCCGGCTGCTGGTCAGTCCCCGACTGCCGGGAGACGACCTGTCCTCCGCCGACAGAGAACTGCTCAACCAGACAGCCGGACTGACGGCAATGGCCGTGGAGACCGCCAGGCTTACCGCAGACCTGAGGGAATCGCGGGAACGCGTGGTGCGTGCGCGGGAGGAAGAGCGCCGACGTCTGCGCCGGGACCTGCACGACGGTGTCGGGCCTTCCCTCGTCGGGCTCCGCCTGCGGCTTGCAGCAGCCGAGCACGTGGCCGAGGGCAGCGCGGAGCACCTGCGTGAACGGCTTCAGGCCCTTCAGGTTCTGGTGGACGGCATCACGTCCGATGTTTCCCAGGCTGTGGTGGGTCTCCGCCCCGCCGCTCTCGACGACGAAGGGCTGATCGAGGCCCTGCGTCTGTACGCGGACCGGCTCTCGTCACCCGACAGCGTCCGCATCACCGTCGAGTCCGAAGGGGACGCAGCGGACCTGCCCGCAGCAGTGGACGCTGCCGCCTACCTCATCGCCACAGAGGCCATGACCAACGTCATCCGGCATGCGGCCGCCACACGGTGCGTCGTGACCGTACAAGTGTCCGACATCCTCGAACTGAGTGTCGCCGACAACGGAAAGGGGCTGAGGGCGCGGCGTCGCGCGGGAGTGGGCCTGACCTCCATGCGTGAACGGGCGGAGGAGCTGGGTGGCGAGCTGTTGCTCGACACGAAGCAGGAGCGCGGTCTCACTCTGGTGGCGCGCATCCCGCTGGGGAGCCCGAATTGACACCGATCCGGATGGTCATCGTCGACGATCACGAAGTCTTCCGCAACGGTCTGCGTGACTACGTGGAGGTAGCGGGCATGCGTGTGGTGGGTGAGGCCAGCAATGGAGCAGAAGCGGTGGACGTCGTTCTGGACACGGAACCGGACGTCGTGGTGATGGACTTGGAGATGGCGGGAGGTGACGGGCTGACAGCGATCCGAGCCTTGGCCGACGAACGGCCGGGTCTGCCGGTCGTCGTGGTGTCCGGCTATGGCGAAGGGCCCCGGGTCGGCGACGCGCTGCGCGCCGGTGCCGCTGGATTCGTACTCAAGACGTGTTCAGCACCCGCTCTGCTGGCGGCGCTCGGGGCGGCCGCCCGAGGTCTGACCGTACTCGACCACACTGCGCGTGGTCACCTGTTCGTCGCGCTGGAGGCGGCACGGACGCCGGCGGTCAGTCCTCTTCCTTTTCCCGCCCTCAGTGGGCGGGAACGGCAGGTGCTTACCCTGCTGGCGCAGGGCAAGGAGCCGTCCCGGATAGCCCGGGAGCTCTTCCTCGACCCTCACACGGTGCACAACTACCTGTCGTCCGTCGTTCGCAAGCTCGGTGTGGCCGGACGCAATGAGGCCGCGGAAGTGGCGCGAGCCCACGGCTTGGGACATGGTTCCGGTTCCCCGGCCGGCTGACCCGCCACCGGGATGATCGAGGACTGATCAGGGAGTGCTCCCGGGACACCCGGGAGCCGAGCATGGGATGCGTCGGCTCAGTACTCCGATGCGGCCGGGAACCGGCAGAAAGAAGAACCACCTCTCCAAGGCCGCCTGGACACCAGCTTGAAGGAGCATCGCATGACTCGAACGTCGCTTCGGCGCCTTGCCGTCGCCCTGTCGGCCATCAGCGTCGTGTCAGGTCTGAGCCTGGGGTCGGCCGGTCCTGCCCAGGCATCGCCACGGCCGGCGGCGGCCGCCGCGACACAGCACGTCCTCTCGGCTCATGTTCGTGCGGCAGCAACGCAATCACCGCCTCTCTACTACCACGACGCCTACAACTTTCCGACGTGGGTCTTCGGGAGGACGCGGCTGTGCGTCACAGCCGGCTACTCGGCCCCGGGCACCGCAAGGGTGCAGAGCAGCGCGCCCCTTGCGGCTCCTGAGTACGTCTACGCAGCAGCGGGCCAGACGCGTTGTATCGAGAGGTGGTGGGGCGGGTTCCCAGTCAACGCCATGAACATCACCTACAGCCGGCTGACCGTCACGGCCAGCTGAGGTAACTGGGCCACGGGACTGGTCTCGTGACCCGCCCGTCGTCGCGCCGGAGACCCCTGGGCCGTCCGGAGGCGAGTGAGAGCCGGCGCCCCGCCCTCGGGGCCGCACGAACGAAACCATCGCTTCGCGTCCTACGAAGGAGCTCGAGCATGAAAAGGTCACGTATCAGAGCATGGATCGTCGCAGTGAGCTCGACGATGCTGGCCGCGGGAGTGGCACTGGCACCCGTGCAGACAGCCATCGCCGACCCGGCCGGTGTGCAACGCACCCTGGACTGGGAGCAGTCGGCTGACCGGACCCTCCCCGCCGCGGCACCGACCAACTTCAACAAACAGTGGGCCACTTCGTACGGAGCCACCAGCGTCACGAGCCCCACACGCGACGGGTCCTACGCAGCCCGCTTCGAGCTCCGCAAATCCGATCCGGTCGTCTCCAGCAGCAAGCGGGCGGAGATCTCGCAGCGCGACGAGCAACCCGCAGGCGCCGACCGGTGGTACGGCTTCAGCATCAACCTCGCGACCACATGGACCCACGACACCTCGGCCGAGATCGTGAGCCAGTGGCACCATTGCGACGTCGGCTGCCCGGGTACCTCACCCCCCTTGGCACTTCTGACCGACGAAGGGCGCTGGAAGATCGACTTCCGTGGTGAGCCCATCGATCTAGGTGCCTACACCACGGGGACCTGGGTGGACTGGGTCTTCCACGTGACCTGGAGGACGGACAGCACCGGCCTCCTCCAGGTGTGGAAGAACGGCGAACTCGTCGTGCACCAGACCGGCGCCACCCACGACGGGGGACCCCGGTCGCCCTACTTCAAGTTCGGTATCTACAAGTGGGACTGGAACACCGGAGCTCCCTCCAGCACCACGCAGCGGGTGATGTACTACGACGCTCTGCGTCTGGGTGACGAACGCGCCGTTCACAAGGACATCACGCCCCAACGAGCCTGTACGCGAGCCCCGGTGGTCGCCGCCGCGTCCGCCACCACCTACGAGCAGACAAACCCACCCTCCAACGCCGTCGACGGCAACCTGACGACCCGCTGGTCCGGCCAGGGATTCGGCGCCGCACTGATCCTCGACACGGGCACACCCCGCCAGCTCTGCGGCGCCACAGTGGCCTGGCATCGCGGTGACCTGCGGTGGAACGACTACACCATCCATGCATCACGGGACGGTGTCTCGTACACCAAGGTGTGGGAGGGCCGCAGTTCCGGGACGACCACGGCGCCGGAGACGGTGCACTTCACCTCCGGCGCCCTGGACGCCCGCTACCTCAAGATCTCGTTCTGGGCGAATCCCGAGAACGACTGGGCAAGCATCACCGAAGCGGGGCCACTCGGCCTTTAGCGAATCGAGGGACTGCCCAGCCGGGCCCACCGCTTACAGCGGTGGGCCCGGCTCGCCGACGCAGGCGGGCAGGTCGACCGGGATCAAGATGCTCAAGCGCCAGATGTTCGGCCGGGCAGGACTCGAACTCCTCCGCAAACGCGTCCTGCTCTCTGCACAGGTCCTGGGTCAGGAGTCGTCCTCAACGAGGCCAAACCCTTCAGGGAAGCTCTCCTGCCAGGCAGCAGCGCCGGGCCGATCCGGGGTGCGGCCCGGGGTCCCGGAGCCGGTTATGCCTCGTTCGGCGGGGTTGGCTGGTAGGGGCGCCTGCGTGGGCGGAGGAAGGGGGCCACGCTGCTGAGCAGGACCAGGAGCAGGACAACCACTCCCGCGGGGGTGACCTGGACCGTCACCTGCAGCGTGGTGGGCAGCACGGCCACCGCGACGCCCGCGACGGTCAACCGGTCACGCGTGCCGAAGCGCAGGGCGATCGTGAGGACCCCGGCCCACAGGAGCCCGGCCCACATGGGGCCGATGACGCCGAGAACGCCCAGCGTGAAGGGGTAGTGCGTTTCGGCGAGTTGGACGCCCGAAACCAGGACGGCCGCCAGGGCGGTGATTGCCATGATCGTGCGGCGTTGTGACAGGGAGGGGCCGAGCAGATCCCTGGGTGCGGCGAGGACGACGGCGCCGGTGAGCAGCGGCACGGCCAGTCGCATCACCGCGATCGAGGGGTCGCCGTACAAGCCGGAGGAGGCGAACGCGGTCGCCAGGACGTCGGCCAGGCTCAGCAGCATCGCCGGCACGACCAGTGCACGGGCCACGGTCCAGCGCCCGGTCCAGACAGCCGCGAGCGCGGCCAGCCAGAGCAGTGGCGTGAGCCCCGTGTTGGCCAGGTTCAGCACATTCGGGAGCGGGGACGCGGGCGAGGTCCGGACGCCGGGGGAGAAGAGCCACAACAGGCCCGCCACGAAGCTGCCCGTCGCCACGGCGACAGCCAGCGGGGCCGCCTGCGCCAGGACCTGACCCGCCATCCGGTCGGAGCCCAGGCCGGTGCGCCGCCGCAGGCCATGGCCGGCGACATCGAGCGCCTCGCGCAGCCGGCCGAGCGGGCCGGCATCCCGCGTCGCCTCGGCATAGATCGCGGTCAACTCGGCTTCGTGCTCGGCGCGGTAGGCGGCCGGATGGAGGCGCAGCGCCCAGCGCAACGCGAGTGAGCTGTGCTGCCGCGTCACGCCAGGGCCCCCTTCGGACGGACGGCGTGGGCGCGACGGGCGGCCAGTCGACGCTCCGCCTCGGCGACGACAGCGCGCAGCCGCTCCGTCTCGGCGGCCAGCACGTCTCGGCCGGCCTCGGCGAGGGCGTAGACCTTGCGCGCCCGTCCGTCCACGATCTCCTCGCGCTCGACCCGGATCAGGCCCTGCTGGGCCAGCCGGTCCAGCGCGCCGTAGAGAGTGCCGGTGCGCATCCGCACACGGCCCTGGGAGATCGCGTCGATCTCCTGAATCAGTCCGTAACCGTGCCTGGGCTCGTCGGCCAGGGCCGTGAGCAGGAGCAGCGTCGGCTCCTGAAGCGGTCGCTCATTCATGCCGCCTATATATATCAGCGACCGACATATGTTGTCGATCGACTCATCGTTCTGCCCAGCCCGGAAGCCCGATCGGCTGCCTGGGGCCTGGCCACAGGATCGCGTCCCGATTCGCGGCGTAGCCGATCGACGTGGGGGCACTCCGGGTGGCGGCAGGGCGTGCGCTGACCGATCAATCGCCCGTCTTCGTTGTCACAGGGAGACGGGGCCGACCTCGGCGGCGGTCTGGGCCAGGGCGCGGAGGGTGGGGCTGTCGGTGGTGGAGCTCCATGTGAGGGCCCAGTGGATGGTGGGGGCGTCGTGGAGAGGGAGGAAGACGATGCCGGGGGGACGGTTGTAGCGGGCGGCGATCTCGCCCAGCGGGTGGACGCACTGTCCCGAGGCGACCAGGGAGAGCACCTCGTGGAAGGTCCGCGCGGCGGGCCCGCGGGGGATGCGGCGGCCCAGCGGTGTACGTGTGGGGATCATGGCCGCGATCCAGTAGTCGGGGGCGTCGGGGCCGAGGTCGACGACATGGTTGTCCCCGAGGTCTTCCAGTGACGCGCTACCGCGCTCGGTCAGTGGATGGTCTGCCGCGACGGCGAGCACGCGGCCCCCGCTCAGCACGGTCGGGCCGACCGTGAGGTCCGGTTCGGCCACCGGAAGCCACAGCACATGCGCGTCGTGCTCCCCGGTGCGCAGCGCGGTGAACGGATTGCTGCCGTAGATCTCGCCGAACTGGACATCGCTGCCCGGGTGGCGGGAGCGGAAGGCCTCGATGAGGGGGCGCAGTTCGTGGCCGGCGTGGCCGAACACGCCCAGGCGCAGGGTCTGCCGAGTCCCCGTCCCCGTGCCGGCGGCCTCGGCGCGTGCGAGTCCTTCCCGGATGAGGTCGACGGCCTGCTGGAGGTCTTCGCGCAGGCGCCGGCCGACCGGGGTCAGGGTGACGCGCCGACTGGTGCGGTCGAACAGGACGACGCCGAGGCGCCGTTCCTGTTTGGCGATGGCCTGGCTGACGCGGGCCTGGGACACATGGAGTCGCTCCGCGGTGCGGCCGAAGTGCAGCTCCTCGGCCAGGGTCAGGAAGATCTCGATGTCACGTAGCTCCACGCTGAGCTCCCCCCGTCAAGTCCATGCATAACCGCCACGTTATGAATAGCCCAAGGAACCTTACATTGTTCCGCCGACCGGCCCGCACCGATGCTGGATCCATCACCGCCGGACGGGCGGCACACGTCTGACCCACACATGGACGGGGGAGGGAAACCGATGGACGACATGCGGGCCATCGTCGATCGCGTCGAGATAGAGGGGCTGCGAGCCGAGTTCACGGACGCGGTGATGATGCGTGACTTCGACCGCGACGTCTCGCTGTTCACGCCTGAGGGTGCCATGCACTGGCCGCACATCGACAAGAAGTTCGTCGGCCGCGAGGAGATCCGCGCGGGGATCGAGTGGGGCCAGTCGCTCTGGGAGTTCTTCGTGCAGAACGTCCACCCGGGCGTCGTCCGGCTGGACGGCGACACCGCGGTCGGCCGGGCGTACATCCAGGAGTTCGGACGGATGCGCGACGGCAGCTCGCACCTGAAATACGCCTTGTACCACGACCGTTACGAGCGAACCGCCGACGGCTGGAAGTTCAGCGAACGCGTCTACGAGGTCGGGTACCGGGACTCGACCCCGCTCCCAGGCTCGGTGCCGGAGCGCCTCGGCTGATCCGTCCTGTACTCCGTCGTGGCGTGCCAACTCGACATCTTGCGTGCGAATCCCTGAAAGCGGAGGAAGGAAACCATGGCTGAGAACACCGAAGTCGTCGTGATCGGCGGCGGTTACGCCGGGGTCATCGCGGCCAACCGGCTGCTGCAGCGCGACGACGTGACCGTGACGCTGATCAACAGCCGCCCGGACTTCGTCGAGCGGATCCGACTGCACCAGCTGGCGGGCGGGACGCACTCGGCCGTCAGCGACTACCGCAAGGTCCTGGGCGAACGCGTCCGGCTGGTGGTCGACACCGTGACCCGGATTGACGCGGCGGGGCGCGGGGTGGAGCTGGCGAGTGGCGACAGGCTCGGCTACGACTACCTGATCTACGCGGTGGGCAGCGGCAGCGCCGACCCGGGCGTGCCCGGAGCTGCCGAGTTCGCCTACCCGATCGCCACGTTCGAGGAGGCGCAGCGGCTGCGGTCGGTCCTGGACGCCGCTCCTGCCACGGCCCCTGTGACGGTGGTCGGAGCCGGTCCGACCGGAATCGAGACCGCCGCCGAACTGGCGGAGGCGGGCCGCACCGTGACCCTGGTCTGCGGCGGGCTGCTCGGGCCCTACCTGCACCCGAACGGCCGCCGCTCGCTCGCCGTGCGGCTGGCCCGCCTCGGTGTGACCGTGCTGCAGGGCCCCGGCACGAAGGTCGCGGACGTGACCGGCGACAAGGTGCGCCTGGGCGACGGCCGTGAGCTGTCGAGCGCGGTCACCATCTGGACCGCGGGGTTCGGCGTGCCGGACCTGGCCGCCCGCAGCGGGCTCACCACCGACGCCCTGGGCCGCCTGCTGACCGACGAGACCCTGACGAGTGTCGACGACGAGCGGATCGTCGCCGCCGGGGATTCGGCGGCGCCGTCGGACATGCCGTTCAGGATGAGCTGCCAGGCCGCGGGCCCGCTGGGCGCGCACGCCGCCGACACGGTGCTCAGCCGTATCGCGGGCGAGCGGCCCGCACCGATCGACCTGGGGTTCGCCGGCCAGTGCGTCAGCCTGGGGCGCCGCGCAGGCATGTTCCAGTTCGCCCACAAGGACGACACCGCCAAGCGCCTCCACATTGGCGGCCGGACAGGGGCAAAGGTGAAGGAACTCGTGTGCCGGCTCACCGTCAAGCAGTTGGTGAACGAGGCACGCAAGCCCGGCTCCCACACCTGGGCCAGGGGCGAGCAGGGCCGCCGACTGCTGCGGGCCCAGCACCGCGAGACGGCGCCCACCGCCGATCAGTCCGCCTGAACCACGCACCGGCAGCCCGGTGCGAGGCCGCATGCAGATGGTCCTGGCACACGGCTCGTCCGTGACGTCCTCCCGCCATACGAACCGAGATCACCAGCCTTGCAAGATCGGACATCGACACACCCACGAGGGGTTCAGTCATGATTCTTGTCACCGGAGCCACTGGCGTCGTCGGCCGGGAAACCGTCCGCCTCCTGGTCGAGGGAGGAGCGAAAGTAGCCGCTGTCACCCGCGACAGCCACGCCGAATTCCCCGCGGGTACCCACCTGGTCCACCCGGCGGAGGTTCCTGCCGTCGACGGCGTGGAGGCCGTCCTGCTCAGCCCGCGTGCCGTCGGATCCGCCGTTGCCGACCTGTTGGCCCGCGCCCGCGAGAAGGGCGCGGCAAGGGTGGTCGTGCTGTCAGCCGTGACCGTGCAGTACCCGGCTGGGCACGCACGCTTCCGCCGGCAGTTCCACGCGGTCGAGGAGATCGCCAAGGGGGGCGGCCTGGACTGGACGATCCTGCGCTGCGCCGATTTCGCCTCCAACACTCTGGCCTGGGCCGGGCAGATCCAGGCCACCGGGACCGTACGGGGGGCCTACCCGCAGGCGAGGACCTCGACCGTCGACGAGCGTGACATCGCTGCGGTGGCCGCCCTCGCCCTGACGGACCCGCAGCACAGCGGTCAGGCGTACCTGCTCACCGGAGAGCAGTCGCTGAGCCAGCCGGAGAAGGTCGCCGCGCTCGGCGCGGCGCTCGACCGGACACTGTCGTTCGCCGAGGCCGCACCGGAGGAGATCCGCCGCGGCATGCTCGCCGCCGGCCTGCCCGAGGAGGTACCCGACCGGCTGCTCGGCTCGCTGGCCGACTACGCCCGCAACGCCGGGCCCACCACCGACACCGTGCGGCGGCTGCTGGGCCGCCCGGCACGCACGTACGCCACCTGGGCGCAGGACCACCGTGCCGCCTTCACCGCAGGAGGAACCCGATGAAACTCACGATCGTGGCCGCCACCGGGGGTATCGGACGGCACCTGGTCGAGCAGGCGGTAGCCGCCGGGCATGAGGTCACCGCCGTGGCCCGCCGCCCGCGTGAGCTGCCGGGGGGCGTCCGGGCGGTCGCCGTCGACCTGACCCGGCCCGACATGCGGATGCTCGCCGGGGCGGTTCGCGGCTCCGATGCCGTACTGTCCGCGCTCGGCCCGCGAAACCCGCGCGCGGACGCGGGCATCACCTCGCACGGCACCCGCGCGATCGTGGCGGCGATGCAGGCAGAGCACGTCCGGCGGATCATCGTCGTCAGCGCCGCACCCGTCGGACCGGTGCCGGTGCCTGGCCGGCCGGCACCACCCAGGCACGATCCCGGCGACGGCTTCTTCATGCGTTACCTGGGCGGCCCGTTGACCCGGGCGATGTTCGGCCGGCACTACGCCGACCTCGCCGTGACCGAACAGACCCTGCGCGACAGCGAACTGGCATGGACGGTGTCACGTCCGCCCAAGCTCACCGACAAGCCCCTGACCAGCAGGTACCGGACCGCGTTGAACCGCAACGTCCGGGGCGGGTTCTCCGTCTCACGCGCCGACGTCGCCCACCACATGCTGGCCATGGTGAACCAGCCGGACACCATCGAGCAGGTCGTCGGCATCGCGAACTGACACAGATCAGCCACGCCCGGCACGGAGGGATCGGGCCCTCGCGTGAGCGGCACGAACAAGGCCAAGGACAGGGTGCAGGCACAGACTCTGCGCGGGTCGATGCGGGCCCTTCCGGAACGGGACCGCGTCGACCCCGCAGACCGCGTCATGGGGCATCCCCGTCGGCAGGGCCACCGAGTCGTGGCGACGTCACGCAGGGACGCCGAGCGGCGGGTGTTCGAGCACGCGGGGCTTGTACTCGACCAGCTGGATGCGGCCGTCGAAGGTGCGGTGCTCGATCATCTCGAGGGCGACGTCCGGATAGCCGTCGTAGATGCGCTCTTCGCCCGTGGCCCCGGTGATCACCGGGAACATCACGACCCGGAAACGGTCGACGAGTCCAGCACGTAGCAGGGATCGGCACAGGCTGAGGCTGCCGATCGTGCTGAGGAGCCCCGAGCCACTCGCCTTCATGGCGCGGACCGCCTCGACGGCGTCGTCGCGGACGAGCGTGGAGTTGGCCCACGTCAGTGGCTCCTCGAGTGAGGAGGAGAACACCACCTTGGACGCTTGCGTGAGCTCGTCGACCGACGCCTCTTCTTCGGGCCGGAACTCGTCTTGGCCCTTCGGGACCTCGCCTGCGGCGAAGCCCGACATCAGGCGGTAGGTGTTCGCTCCCATCAGGTAGGTGGCCTCGGGCTGCTCGCCGAGCCATGCGAGGTACTCCGGGCCCTCGAGGCCCCAGAAGCCGGGCCATCCCTCTCCCGATGCGTAGCCGTCGAGGGAGGTGATGAAGTCGACGAGAAGTTCCGACATGGCGGTGTCCTTTCCTGGGTGTCACGAGCTTGGACCGGCCGAGAGCCAGAAACTCATCGGCCGCGCTGTGGAGGAACGAGAAATCTCCTGACGCTGCTGCCGATCAGGTCGGCGGTGCGGCACTGCTTTTTCCACGCGAGCGGGAACGGCTTGTTTGAGCTCTGTCAGAGCCCCGGATCAGCTCCACCTGCGAACAGCCCGCCAACCAGATTGCCGGCCATCCCACGATCACCAAGGCGTCACAATGCCGCCCTCGGTATCGGCCTCGAAATCGTCCGGCGCGATCCCACCGGCCGCGGCTTTCGCGTCCAGCCCCGACGCTGGGTCATCGAACGCACCCTCGGCTGGCTCATGCAACGCTCTAATCCTGGCCTCAGGTTGATCGGGGACAATGAGCGGCAAAAGTATCGACTGGAAGGGGGCGGGCCAGCGTGCGGATCATGATCGCGGATGATGAAGCGGCCATCCGTGAGTCGCTGGAGCGGGTGCTCCAGGTCGAGGGTTACGACACCAGCACCGTCGCCAACGGGTTCGCCGTGCTCGACGGGGTCGTTGGGGCCGGCGGTGACACGCTGGATCTGCTGATCCTCGACGTGATGATGCCCCGCCTGGGCGGGTTGGAGACCTGCCGGCGGTTGCGGGCCGCGGGTCGGGATCTGCCGGTGCTGATGCTGACCGCCCGTGACCAGGTCTCCGACCGGGTCACAGGACTGGACGCGGGCGCCGACGACTACCTGCCCAAGCCGTTCGCCACCGAGGAGTTGCTGGCCCGGGTGCGGGCCCTGCTGCGCCGGCGCACGCCGACCGACGAGGAGTCGCAGATCCTGTCGTTCGCCGACGTCCGGCTCGATCCCGACAGGTTCGAGGCGTGGCGTGGCCGGCGACCGCTGCGCCTGACCCGGACCGAGTTCTCCCTCCTGCAGGTCCTCATGAGCAACGCGACCCGGGTCGTGACCCGTGACGCGCTGTTCGAGGCGATCTGGGGCTTCGACATGAGCGCCACCGCCAACAACCTCCAGGTATACGTGAGTTACCTGCGCCGCAAGATGGAGGCCGAGGGTGAGCCGCGATTGATCTACACGCTGCGCGGCCTGGGATACACGTTGCGGGAGACTCCTCCGTGAGCAGGCCGGTCGGCCGGGAACCGCGCCGGCTGACCCGGTGGTGGCGCCGGCGGTCCCTGCGGAGCAGGCTGACGGTGATCGCGGCGACGGCCATCGCGGTCAGCGTGTTCGTGGCCTTCCAGGTGGCCAGCGAGCTACTGGGCTGGGAGCTGCAGGACAGCGCCAAGAATCAGCTACGCGCCGACTCCCGCGTCCTGGCGACGAACGCGCAGCGCGACGGTCCGGCGCAGGTCCAACTACCGCCGTATCCCGGGTCCGGTCGGCTGGTGCGGGTCATCCTGCCCGACGGCTCGACCCGGACGCCGGCCGGCCAACCCGCGCTGCCCCCCGTCAGCGAGGACGCCGGGCGCGTGGCGCGGGGCGCGTCGGCCGACCTGATGGAGTCGAACGACAGCGACGAGGACGGCTACCTCATCTACACGCTGCGGGCGGGCGACGGCGCGGTCCAGGTGGCCCAGGTCGCCGACGACAGCCCGATCAACCGGTTCGGGTTCGGCATGCTGCTGATCGGGCTGCTCTGCGTGGCCGGCGGCGCCCTTGTCGGGCGGACCGTGGCACGGACCGGGCTGGCACCGATCGACCGGCTGACCGCCGCCGCGGTACGTGTCGCGCACACCCGGGATCTCGACGCCGACATCCCGGATGAGGGCGGTGGGGAGATCCGGCGGCTGATCCAGTCGATCAACGACATGCTCGCCGCGCTCCGGGACTCCCGGCGGGCCCAGCGGCTGCTCGCCGAGGACGCCGCCCATGAGCTCAAGACCCCGCTCACCAGCCTGCGCCTCAACGTCGAGCTGCTGATCCGGCTCGATCGGCGCGGCACCCTGGACAGCGCACTGCCGGCGGAGAGCCGGACCCGGCTGCTCAACGATCTCGGCGCCCAGGTGGCCGAGTTGAGCACTCTTGCCGCCGAGCTGACCGACCTGGCGCGCGGTGACGTCAGCGACGAGAACACCGAGCTGCTCGACCTCGCCGACGTGGTGGTGGCCGCCGTGACCCGGGCGCGTTCCCGCGTGCCCGACGTCGAGGTCGCCCTCGACGTGGCCTCCGTGTGGGTGAGCGGGCGTCCCGCCGCGCTCCAGCGGGCGGTGCTCAACCTGATCGACAACGCCGGCAAGTGGTCCCCGGCGGACCAGCCGGTCCAGGTCCGGCTCCGTGCCGAGGGCGCGTCGGTGGTGCTCGAGGTCGACGACGCGGGGCCGGGCATCGACGCCGCCGACGTACCGCGGGTGTTCGACCGGTTCTACCGTGCAGACAGCGCCCGGGCGTTGCCGGGATCCGGTCTGGGGCTGTCGATCGTGCAGCGGGTCGTCGACGCCCACGGTGGCCGGGCCACCGTCGCCCGCTCCGCACGCGGTGGCGCGCTGCTTCGCATCGACCTTCCGGCCGCGGCCCCGCCCGCCCCGATCGCGCCGCTCACCGCCGGGGAGGACAGCGCGGCACGCTGACCCGCCCCGGTGGCGCGGCGCAGGACAGCGGACGACGGCCCTCGGACATGGCCCCACGGCTCACCGCCGGGGCAGGACACCGAGATGCACCGACCCTGGCCCCGGCACGTGGCGCAGGATTCGAGGGGCGGCGGCCGTCGGGCCCATGAAAAGATCCGGGACGGGCCTGGCTGCCCGTCCCGGATCTCATCCGTGCCGCCGCGCTCACCGTTGCAGCGCGGGCTCCTCGTCGTCGGCGAGCGGCTGTTGGCCGTCCGGCAGTTCCGCCGCCGGCCGGGACAGCCGGCTCGGCCACCAGATCCGCCGGCCGATCAGCAGGGTGAGGGCGGGCACCAGGACCGACCGCACCAACAGGGCGTCGAGCAGCACACCGAAGGCGACCAGGAACCCGACCTCGATCAGCATCACCAGCGGAAGTGTGGCGAGGACCGCGAACGTGGCCGCCAGGACCAGGCCTGCCGAGGTGATCACGCCACCGGTGGCGGAGAGAGCTTTGAGCATGCCCTCTCCCGTGCCGAGGCGTACGGTCTCCTCCCGGGCACGGCTGGCCAGGAAGATGTTGTAGTCGACGCCCAGCGCCACCAGGAACAGGAATGCCAGCAGCGGCACCGAATTGTCGACGCCCTTGAACCCGAGGATCGTGTCGAAGACGAACACGCTGCCGCCGAAGGCCGCGGCGAATGAGACGATCACGGTGGCCATCAGGACCAGCGGGGCCACAACCGCGCGGAGCAGCAGCCCGAGGACGATGAGGACGACGGCGAGCACCAGCGGGATCACCAGCTTCTCGTCGCGGCTGGTGGTCACCTCGGTGTCGAGGTTCTCCGCGCTCGGCCCGCCGACGATCGCCTCCGCCCCGCTGATCGGGTGCACGGCGCTCCGCACCCGCTTGATCGTGTCGTACTCTGCGACGGTGTCCGGCGCGTCCTTCGGGAACACGGAGATGTCGGCCCAGCCACCGCTGGTCTGACCCGGGATGGCCAGGGCCACACCGCGAGTGTCCTTGACGATGTCGAGCACCCGCTCCTGGTACGCCGGCCGCGTGAAGATCGTCATCGGCTGGCCGCCGAGCTCCGGAAAGTGCTGGCGCAGAACGGTGAAGCCGGTGACCGACTCCGGGGCGGACAGGAACTGATCCTGCTCCCGCAGGTTGCCGGTGTTGCCCGCCAGCCCGAGGGCGAGCACGCCGAGTACCCCGAGCGAGCCGAGCGCCGCCACCCACCGGCGGCGGCTGATGGCGGCGCCAAGCCGTCCCCACAGCCCCGGCTTCTCCTCTACGACCATGCTGAACCGCGGGATGGCCGGCCAGAAGATCCGCCTGCCGAGCACCACGAGCACCGCCGGGAACAGCGTCAGCATGGCCACCAGCGCGCACAGGATGCCGGCCGCGCCGATCGGGCCCAGCCCGCTGGTGCTGTTCAGGTCGGCGACGAGCAGGCAGAGCAGGCCGGCGATCACGGTGGCCGCGGACGCGACGATGGCCGGCGCCGCGCTGCGCAGCGCGTGGACCATCGCGACCCGGACGTTCTCGTGGTGGTGCAGTGCCTCCCGATATCGAGCGATGAGCAACAGCGCGTAGTCCGTGCCGACGCCGAACACCAGGATCGTCAGCAGCGCCGAGTTCTGGTCGTTGACCACGAGACCGAAGCCCTTGACGAGCAGGTAGACGGTCGCCATCGCGGTCAGTGCGGCCGCGCCCACGGCCACCAGCGGGATGAGCCACAACACCGGGCTGCGGTAGGTGAGGATGAGCAAGAGCGTGACGACGACGATGGTGGTGAGCAAGACCTGCATGTCGATGCCGTCGAAGACGGCGTCCATGTCGCCGTCGATCGCGGCCGGGCCGGTCACGTCGAGTTCCAGGCCGTCGGGGCGGTCCTTCGCGGCGTCACGTAACGGGCCGACGATGTCCTCCGGCGCGCCGTAGGCCGTGCTCACCTCGAGGGTGAACATCATCGCCTTGCCGTTGCTGGAGGCACTAGTCGGCGGGCCCTCCTCGTCGCGGCCGGCCGGGGCCGCCACCTTCGGCGGGTACCGCTTGGAAAGGGTGTCGTAGTGGCGCTCGGCCGTCGCGCGATCGGTATTGGTCAAGCCGCCGGCGCGGTGGTACACGAAGACGAACGTGTTGTCATCACCGTCGGGGAGACTGTCCTCCAATACCGCGACCTTGGTGGACTCGGCGCTGGCCGGCAAGGTGTCCGCAGCACTGTCGGTGGTGACCGAACTCAACTTTCCGCTCAGCGGCACCATGAACACCGCCAGCACCAACCACAAACCGATCACTAACCACGGCACCCACCGGCCTGCCAACCGACCGGCCGGCGCTTTTCCGGACGGCGCTGCGTTGACTACCATCACTAGCCTCCTACCTACGCGTTACATCGCTTCTCCGACGACCTACTTCCTAACGAGCGAACCTGAGACAACCGTTAATACGGTGCTCAGACCGGTTGGCGCGTGGTGGCGTCGAGGTCCTGCCCGGTGGGCAAGGCCCAGGCGACGAGGCCGTCGGGCCGGATGAGCAACGCATCGACGTCCACCCGGCCCGTGCGGGCGGTGACGGTGTTGACCCGTCCGCTCCACGCGGCCGCGGCGTCGCGGGCCTCCGCACGGCCGACGAGGCGAGCAGGGGCCCACGCCCCTCACGCAACAGCACCGCCGACCGGTTCACCGCGGTGACGACGTCCAGGTCGGGCCGCTCCAGCGCAGGCCTGTGGCCGCGAGCTCCTGGATCTTTCCGTGCAGGGTGTGATGCGTGGCGCCCTGGACCTTGCACAGCTCTTCCACCGCCGACCGGTATCCGACGTCGGCGAGCCGGGCCGCGCCTGCGTTTTCTGCCCGTGAGGCTTCCTTGTCCGGGGTCTGTCCAGCCAACGGCCCTGTCTCATATTCGGTGGTGACGGAGAGTGTTGCTATCCGAGGAGGATGCGGTGGCGGAGGAGGGTGAAGCCTGCTCGTCCGTGCATCTGGCGGGCGATCCGCTTGGTCTTGGTGTTGACGCCTTCGGTGGGGCCGTTGCTGTACGGAAGTGTGAATCCGGCGGTCACGGCTTCGAGGTCTCGCTCCAGGCCCCGGGTGAAGGAGTGCAGATGGGGTAGATCCGCTGCGCGGACCTGGGCGATCCAGCGTGAGAGCCTGTCGGCATTTTCTGTATGAGGTGTCAGGAGCGGGGCGAAGTTCCTTATGCAGGCGGCCAGTTGGGTCATCTCGGAGCAAGCGGCGGTCAGCTGGGCCAGGAGATCATGATGTTCGGTCTTGAGGTTGTCGGGTTTGGTGAGCATCATGCGGGCGAGTCTGCGTGGTGAGATGTGGCTGCGGTCGGTGTCCGCCCGGCCCTGGTTGATGTACTTGTGCAGGAGGTTCAGGCAGCCGGTGAAGCCGAGGGCTGCGATCTCTTCGAAGAGGTGCTTGATGGGGATGGCGGGGTCTTCGGCCCGGCGTTTGCGCAGGTGCTCGCGGTAGGGATCGACCAGGCCGGCGCGGTATTTGGGGACGCGGAGCATGCGTTCAGGCCGGTCGGCGCGGGCGTAGCGTTTGACGGTGTTCAGGGCCAGTTGCAGGCGGCGGGCGCATTCCAGCAGGCCCACGCCCTTCTCGAGCAGGTTGTGGACCTGGTGCCAACGTTCCAGAGTGGTCTGTGCGCGCGGCCCGTCGTACAGGGGCGCGTCCAGCACGGTGGCCCAGCAACTGCTGTGTGCCTTCACCTCGCTCAAAGCGGCTTCACACAGGTTGTGCCACAAATGCCAGCGATCACCAACCTGTACCGCGTCGGGCAGAGCACGGCGGATGGCCTCGGCATAGGTCGCGGAGCCGTCCCGGCACACGATCTCGACGCCCGGATGAGCGCGTAACCATGCTTCCAGGGTGTCGGCTGTGCGGTCGGGCAGCACATCGATGCGCTCGTGGGTCTCGGCGTCGATCACCACGGTCGCGTAGCGGTGGCGCCGGCGCAGAGCGAAGTCGTCGACACCGATCACGCGGGGCACCCGCCCGGCGGGCAACGGGATCCGCAACAGGGTGCGCAGGGCCGTGTGACGCGACAGGCCCACCGCGAGTATCGCCAGCAAGCGCGCCCCGGCCCGGCCCGCTAACTCCTTGACCACAGCCTCGACTTGACCGGTCAGACGGGCGGTGCGTCGCTGGTACCGCTCCAGAACCCCGGGCACCTGCTCACGGAAGGTGTGACAGCAGCCGCGCGTGGAACACACCAGCCGCCGCACCCGCACACGGACCACCACACGCCGCCCGTCCACCGGTACGTCGGCCACCGTCCGCAGGTGAAAGCCATGCACTCGCCCGGACGGCGCCCCGCAACTCAGGCACGGCACCATGTCCGCCGGCGTCCGTGCTCGCACCAGGATCCGCTCGCCTTCGTCGGTCACGTCCTCGATGACCAGCGGTAACAGCCCCGAGAACACCACATCTACAAGGTCGGTGACATCTCGCACATAAATGTCAACGACCTTGGCAACCCTCCGTCACCACCGAATATGAGACAGGGCCGTTAAAGACACACCCGGTTCCGCAGGCACGGAGCTCCGCCGAGGCGGGTCTGGTCAGGGCGGACGTCTCGGCAATCCCACTGGCACTCTCGCCCTGTCGGACGTGATCTGATCAGGAACCGCCTGTGGGCCGGAGCAGCAATAGGGCGATGTCGTCGGTGTGCCGGCCGAGAGGGCGGATGTGGTGGACGAGGCTGGCGACGAGGTTTTGCAGGGAGAGGTCGCTCGACCTGCCGAGGTGGTGCGCGAGGTCGGCGGTGGTCCGGGCGATGTCGGCACCCGGCACTTCCACGAGGCCGTCGGTGTAGAGGGTGAGGATGGCCCCCTCGGCCAGAGGCAGTGCGGTGATCGGGTAGCTGGGGGGTCCCATGCCGATGCCGAGGGGAGGACCGGGGTCGATGTCGACGGTATGGGCTCGATGATCGGGGTGCCGCAGGAGCGGGGGTGGGTGTCCGGCGCTGGCGAGGGCCGCCTGCTTGCGGGCGAGGTCGAGGTGGGCGTACAGGCAGGTGACGAAACGGCCCGCGTTCACGTCGGCCAGGTCTCGGTCGGTGCGGGTGAGGACCTCGTCGGGAGCGGCTCCGGCGGTGGCGTGGGAGTGGACAGCCATACGGACCTGGCCCATGAGGGCAGCGGCCGTCACGTCGTGGCCCTGGACGTCGCCGATGACTGCTGCGGCGGTGGTGTCGGTGAGGCGGATGAGGTCGTAGAAGTCGCCGCCGATGTCCATGCCGCGGCTGGCGGGTAGGTAGCGGGCGGCGACGTCGAGCCCGGTCACGGTGGGCAGTGCGTGGGGCAGGAGGGTTTGCTGGAGGCCGTGGGCGAGACTGTGTTTGGCGTCGTAGAGGCGGGCGCGGTCCAGGGCTTGGGCGATGAGTGCGGCCAGGGGGGTGAGGATGGAGCGCTCGGCGGCGGTGAAGGTGTGGGGGTGGCTGAAGGCGAGGACGAAGCAGCCGACGGGACGTCCGGAGGTGATCAGCGGCAAGAATGCCCATGCTTGTTTGTCGCTGATCTGCGGCGCCTTGGGGAAGGCGCGGGCCAGCTCGGTACGGTCTGCGAAGTACGAGGAGGCGCCGTCGGCCAGGGCATGGCCGGCGGGGGTGAGACTGGCGTCCGCAGGCTGACCGTCGAGTTGCTCGATGACCTCCGGGGCATAGCCGCGGTATCCGACGATCCGCATACGGTCGGCTTCGGCAGTGGACATGATCATTCCGTGGGCGCCAAAGGCAGGCAGGATCTGGTCGGCGACCAGGTCGACGACGTCTTGGACGCCTACGGTCTCGGTCAGCGCGGCTGCCAGATAGACCAGCAGGTGGATGCGGCTTCCTGATGTGCTGATGAACGCGGGCTGCGTGGCGAGGGGCTTGAACGGCGGCTCGACCGGGTCGCCAGGAGTGATGAGAATGCTGATGCCGCTGTCGTCCGCGTGGAAGCGGAGGTCGAGCCAATGGTTCGACGGGCCCAGGACTGTCAGGGACAGCGGCTCACGGCTGGTCACAGCGGTGCGGTATGTATCCATGAAGGCGAGGTTGTCCAGCCAGGGCAGTGACTGCCAAGGTTGGGTACCGAGCAGTTGTGCCGCGGCACTGCCCAGCAGTTCGGCGGCTGCGGCATTGGTGAAAGTGATACGTCCCTCAAGGTCGAGGGCAACGGTACCGAGGGGAAGACGCTCGACCAGGTCGGCCGCTGCGAGCGCCGGCTGTGCCTGCCTCGCGGCCGCGTCGTGCAGCGGGATGAAACGGGGCCGGTCCGGCACGACCGCAGGGCGAGCGGCTGCATCAAGGACCCGGGCGATGCGCCGCGCCCCGACGGCGATGCGCCCGCGCTCACGGAGAGTGAGACGGTCGGGACGTTCGGGAGGCCACAGCAGCAGCAGGGCGCCACGGCAGTCGTGGACCCCGCTGAGCGGCGCGACTGCGAACGCGAGCCGGTAGGGGACGTTCGCTGCCACGCGCGGATATGAGCGGGCCAGCTCCTCCTGCGAGCTCACCCAGACCAGCCGCTCCTCACGTACCGCATCCTGGGTCGGGCCATGGGAGGCGAGCGCCACGCGCCACCATGGAGCAAAAGCCTCGACTGGCACACCGCACATCATGTCCAGAGCCAGTACCGTTCCTGTCGGATCCAGCAGATAGACGGCTCCGGCCACGGCACCCGCACGGTGCACGGCCCCCGTCAACGCTTGGCCCAGCGGATTGACCGCCTCAGACGGCTCACCACACCCGTTCACGTCGCACAGCACCTCACGCCCATATCAGGACGATACGCCCGCTCAGCGGTGACAGCATGCGGAACGGAGCACGGCTGGGGTACGAAGGCCGCCAGCGATCAGGCGAGGCCGCAGCTTGTACGCGGCCTGGACGGCGGCGATCGCCTGCTCGATGAGTCCGTCTCCGTGTCGATGGTCAACCGCACAAAGCGATGCCCCCTCAGTGATCACTTCCGCCATCCTCTCCATCTGCACCGATGCCGTCATCGCATTCCGGGTAGCGGGCGGACGTGCCCGGTGACCCGTGCGATCAGTGGCAGGGATCGTGCTGCACGCAGTCCGGGCCGACCGTGACACGGGGCGGAATTGAATGGTCAATTCCGTTTGCTGGATTCCGCAACCCACAACGGGCGTTATCCGACGTTTCCATGCGCTCCCACTATTCGCCACCGTTCGCCACCCCTTCATTCCCCCGCAACCAGACGTGAGGCACTTGCCTGTGACCTAAGAATGTTTGGCGACACCGGCTCCACCCCGCCTGAATCGGGTAATTCCCTGACAGGGATCCGACAATAAAAATGGGGTGAAGCCTGCCTGACCGCTAGGGAAGCACGATGCTCTCCCGTGACCCAGTAAAGGAGTGGGCGCACCCGCAGGTGCGCTGAACTGCCATGTTGAACGACTTCATGACTGAGGCCTGGCCCGAGTACATCGCCGGCGTCCTGGTCTTGGCCACTGGCGCAGGGGCCAGCACCCTGGCCGGGGCCTGGCGCCGACGCAGGCGGCTTCGACGAAACCACGAGAGCGCAGCCGACGGCAGCGAGTGACTTTCCCGCCCCTCATTTCACCGGAGGTTTCTGTGCTCGAATCCAATAACGTCGTCTTACAGACGACAAAAAACGTCGTTTACAAGACGACACCACGACAGCCGGAAGCGGAAACACATCGAACTGACGCTTGGAATCATCTGAAAGAACCCTCCTTAGCCTCGATCTTTCGTGACGGTCTGCCGACGGAGTCGGTAGACCGTTTCGCCTTCCGCGGCTGCTGGCGGGCAGGCCGGTAGCCCGACTGTCGTGTCG